>CAWFCT010000019.1:0-176404 GCA_963814345.1 uncultured Gemmatimonadaceae bacterium
ATCCGCGACTAGCGCGTCGCGAACCAGCGAAGCAGCAGATAGACCACGATCCAGAACGCGACGATCCCGGCCACGACGGACTTGCGTAGGGGCGGATGACGCGGCGCGTCGGCCGCGTCCTGCCGCTCGATCCGGCGGCGGATGTCGACCGCCCGCGCGGCGTCGGCCTCGCTCACGGACAGCACGTGGCGATGCAGGTACGGGTCGTAGGTATCGTCGACCGACCGGACCTTGATCCCCGCGGCTTCGAGGGCAAGCCGAACGATTTCGGCGTGCGCGGCGTCGGGGGTGTGAAGGATCTCGATCATGGGTGGCGGATCGAAGTGGGCCGGAGGGGGCGATGCGTCTCAGGCGGATGTGCTGGCGCCGTGGGGGGATCGGAGACTTGCAAGGCTACGGCTGTCTGACCGTACTGCCACTTTCACCTTGAGGCGCCCGTTCTTCGGCGGCTGAGACTCTGAGTACCTGGCACGCAGGGCGAGGGTAAGTTCCAAGCTCTGACAACTCGTGACATTAGGTCTCACCGGCGGAGGGGGGCCGTCGGAGTAGCCGGGAGGTCTGAACCAGCAAGAAACCGGTGAAGAGTAGCGCACTGAGCCGCCAATTGGCGGCGATGCCGGGATTAACGAGGTACGCCGCCATTGAGCGAAATATCAAGAGTGCCAGCAACGCAACCGCCAACCTCGTATTGAGCCAAAGATCGAGCAAGTACATCGGGAACCCGGTCACGAGAGTGAGTGCCCACATGACTTGAACCGGCTGATAGGTATCGACCGTGCCTGCGGCGATGAGGAGCCCGAAGATAGAGTCGAGCCCGAGGACCAGGCCTGCAAGCAGCGTCAGCGGGTCAACACCACGCCCAGTTCGCTTCTTGGATTGAGGCATGCAACGTCCGCCTATCTGAGTTAGCCGGAGCCCGCAAACGATGACTCGGCCATGTGAGGCACCCCGCGGGCGTGGCCTGAAAATGTTCAGGCACCAATCCGCCCGAAAAGACGCTACTCGCGCATTTCGGAAGCGTTCTCCTGATCGTGGCTGGACAGTGGCCCGAAGTACTTCCACCCGAGTTCCCCGACTACGACTCCGGCAATTGCTTCACATACGATGAAGGAGACCACCTCGAGTGGCAAGAGAAACTCGGAGCCGGGAGACGCGATCATCAGCGAAGTCAGCACGAACGGAACGACTGAGCCGATGCTCACCCAAATGGCCGAACGCTCACTCCTGGCATGCTTCCAAAGTTCAGCGATGAGAGTCGCACTGGAGGTCCACCCAGCGAGTGACAACACGACACTTTGCGCTGGGCCCAAGCCGGAACGAATAGTCGAATCACCGTGGGCAGCACCGATCGCCGTGATTCCACCGAACACGACGCCGAGTAATGTGCCCATGATTGTCCCAGCGGCGATTCAATGCGCGGCAGATCACTCTTCTGGGTCAACGTCAACGAGATCACCCTCCGCGGATGGCCATTCCCCGCATGCGCTCGCGGCCTGTTTCTCCGCTCAAGCGGCCTCGAGGAACCTTCAGGCGCCAATCTGGGGGAGCCGCCCGAAGACACAATACAACGCGACCCAACCTTGGATCACGGGCACGCCTCGCTCAGTCCGTGGAGTACTCGATGGTGAAGCGGTCGCGCGCGACGGATGTGAACACTGCACGGCACTGAGCCCCGTTGGCGTCCATGTACGTGAGGGTGAAGCCAAACGTCGGGCCGATGGCGCGGAGCCCACGGATCGACACCGTCACCCTCGCATCCGGCTCCAACTCGAATGACGGGCTCACGCGCGCCGATCCCTGCGCGCACGCCACGTCGAGGTTCCGGATGGGCAGCGGACCCTCGTGCGCGAACACGAACGTGCCGCCGTCCATCCCGATGCCGCTCGTAACGTAGTGGAACTGGGGATTCGGGTCGGGCGGCGGTAACGGAGGTTGCTCGGCCTCAACGGCGCGAAGGCGTGCCCGGTCGCTGCGCAGCGAGACGTACGAGATCACCAAGACCGCCACGCCGGCGCCCACGTTCCTCCAGCTGAAGCTGAAGTAGAACAGGGACGCGAGAATAGCGACGGCGCCGACGCCCACCCCTGAAGCATCTCGCAAAACCCAAGAGCGCCAATGGCTCGGGCGACTGTAGAGCCCTCCACGTCGCGGCGGCCTCTTGCTGCTGGTCAATTCTATCCTCCGGTCTGTCGCCAGTTGAACCGGTGACCACAATCGGCAGCGACCAATCTGGCGGCGCCCCCCGAAACCACAAGAATGCGACCCAACCGAACTGGTTGAGTCGCTTTCAGTTGCCCCTCCTGGGATCAAGCCAGGACTCTCCTGATGCCTCATCAGCGCGTGTGAACGACAGAACTCGTTGCTAGGCCACGAGTTCTCGGGCGGGTGGCGGGCGGATCAAGCATGAACCCCAAGAGTACGGGGCGGCATGGCGCTTGGGCAGGGCGAGGGCCTTGGTCATTATGACCATTGTCGTATGGCCCACCTCTCACACCGGAGCCCTCGCATGGAACCGCTGCTCGCCACGATCACCAAGGATGTTCGCGCCTACACCGGCGCCTCACACGTCACCGCCGTCCAAGCGGTGGCCGATCCCCACGTCCCGGACTGTTACGCCGTGCGCTGCCGCGCGACCTGGCCCGCACGGGCGGAGGCGGTGACGTTAGAGTTCCTCTGGCACGATCTGCCCACCGCCACCGCGCGAGTCGAGGCGTTAGAGGAAGTCGAGTTCGGGTGCTGGCCGCCCCGTGTCCGCTGACCGGAGGAACGCTATGGCACGCAACAGTCGTTTCACCTGGGGGCCCGGCGACCTCGTGAAGGTCCCGCCGAAGTCCGAGAACCACCTTCCCGCCCTGCTGGATGCCCTGCGCCCCACGCTGACGGTGATCGGCGGATGGGCGGGGGTGGGGCGGAGCGCGGCCATGACCTGGCGGCAAGGCACCTCAACGCCCAAGCCCGCTACGCGGGCCCAGCTCGTGCAGGCAGTGCGGCAGCACGCCGCTGCCCTAGTCACGCTGGCGGACGCGGTGGAGCGGGAAGGGAAGACGCACTAGCGGCCCGTCGTAGGCGAACCCCGGGGAAGGTTGGCAGGATCGGATCGGATCGGTTCGAGTCACGGCGCTGCTGGGCTCTCCGCCGGACCATCACGCATCTGCCTAAGACGCTCGAAGTACTTCAACGGATCCTGCAGATCCTCGGAATGCTTCGCCATCTCCGTGAGCACGGCAGAGGCGTCGGCGTACGAGAGTTCGACGCCAAACGATGCGAGTCCGTTATTCGTAAGCCAAAGGGGCACCGTATCGGTCGCCTGGCACTGTCCGGATCTGACGCAACTGGCAAGGTGTTTGACTTGGTTTGCGATCAAGTTCAGCCTGTCCTCCGGCGAACCATCCCCCTGCTCAAAGACGCCGTGTGCCTCGGGGCCCGCGCTCCGTCTCATGCCAAGAATGAGATCGAACGCCATTGATGCCTGAATGGCAAACGCTTCCCATTGAGCGACCGCTTTATAGTAATCGACGAGGCGCGGGTTGTGGGGGTTATTGCCATCCAGATACGCCAGCGTCAACGCCCGCGCGGAGTGGTAGTCCTGAAACGCGTGGTAGGTCCGGCGAACGTAGCCGAGGACCAGTTGCCGAACGCCGTCCCGGTACGTGGCCCGACCGATCGCATTGAGGAATTGATTGCCCAACCAATAGGGCGCTTGGGGGAAATCCGCCGTGAGGTCGGGCACCTCGGCACCTGTAAACTCGACCAAACCAGGCGCCATATACTTGTCGATGATCGTCTTGCTCCAACTAAACGTCATGGTGGCCCCCGTGCGGGATCAGTGGGCAAGATGCCAGAGGCGTCATTGAATGGCGTGGGCCTGCTGATCCTCTGGGATGGCTAGGAAGGACGGGCGGCAACGGGTAGCGGTCCCTTCCCTACTCATCCGCCCACTGCTCCAATCGACCAGCCCCCGTGATGCGATACCGATTAGTTGTCATCGCGCCGGTACTGCGATGCCTCCGCCTGCTCTGAATACTCCCATCTGCATTGAATGTCAGCTTGACACCCCGATAGACTTCCCGGTCCGGCCCGACGATCGCCAGCATGCGCAGGAGGGCGCCAACCAAGGCGCCGGTATCTCCCGACCCGCCCGGCAGAACTACAATCCCCGGATTGCGGTACTCTGGGAAACGGCGATCATTCAGGAAGTCGGTGTCATGCGTGAGGATGATCCGGTCATCGCGATGGGCAAAATTGAACACGTCATCATCCGGCCTGCCGTCCAAGCCGACCTCACGCACGGTGACGACGTTCCAACCCTTCGATTTCAAGAACGGGGCCGTCTCGGCGTCCACGTCGTGATCTACAAGGAAGCGCGCCTTCTTTCCCGTCAGACCTTTGGTGGCCTCGCGCACTTCCTCGTCGCTGATCTCTACAAGTCGCCACGGCATACCAGACTCGACCTAGGTTCGTCATCACGCGCGCCTTAATCGGCGTGCTAGTGCTTCGTGTCGCGCGGCGGGAATGGATCAGGACCGTAGCTGTCCTTGTCGCGAATCTGTCCGTTCGCCCGGTGGATCACTACTTCGCTTTTGTTGTGCTTCGCGATCGGGATGGCCTTCGTGATGGATTTGGCTTGGGTCGCCGGTCGAGTGACGGGCTTGGCACTGCCTTCAGCCTTCACGACGAACTTGCCCGGATGTGCCTTCGACGGAACGACGTGTACGTTCCGTCCTCTCTTCGCGCTCATGTTGGGTCCCCCTTCCGACAGGTGTTGGGTCAGGCCTGCGCAGCCTACGGCGCTTGTCGCCACCCTCCTCGCGGCTGAATAGCGACACCAAGGCGCCACCGCCAAACCCGAAGATACACCGGCATGAGGTCGGAAGCAACAGTGGTCTGGGGTGGGTGCATTGGCGGGGACCCAGCGCCACCGCCACAGAGGACCGGGCCTGCCCCGGCTTCCGCCGTCGTGGGCGGACCGGTCGAGGCGCCCCTGACTTCTGTTCAGGGAGTGGCGAGCCGCTAACTGATTGCCACCTCACTGGTCCGGCGATTCGGCGCGGCCAGATCAAGAGAATCCGCCAAGAGTTGGCGGCGTTCGGGACCGGCTACCCCCCGGCGTCGCCCCTCCTGCTTCACGAGTCGGGGGCGGAAGGCGGCGTGCACGCGACCATGAACTGCCGCCCAAGCGCGGTGAGCCGCACCTCCATCCCATCCCTCGCGTACATGTTGCCGCCGTATGTTCGCATCGGGGGCTCGTGCTCAATGAGGCCGAGAGCCACCAACACGTTCAGCGACGCCTCCAATTGGTCTCCGGTCAATCCGGGCACCTGGATCTCCTCGGGCAGGACTCCCCACCGGGGCACATCCAACACTCGGCCCGGAGGGAGCGGGGGTTCGGGCAATGGCTCTCCCGCGCGATCAGAAATTCGGCGAAGCGCCAAGGCCTCGGAAGGCGCCAGTTGTCGCAGCGTGGCGGCATAGATCGGCCGAATCCCGGGATCCCCCGCCAGCGCGGCATTGGCGAGTAGCGCTGCCCACAGTTCCGCGAGGTCGCTGTCATCTTCGATGGCGGCGCCTTCGAGCACCGGAAGGAGCGTGCGAAGTGGGACCGAGGATGGTTCGCGGCGCGAAGCTTCCACCATACTCAGTGCCCGCTGAAGCGTGCGTGTGGTGTTGCGGTTCCGAAAGATGAAGATGCGGTCCCCGAGCCATGCACCTAGTTGGTCGGCGGCGGGGCCGACGAGTTTGGTCACGAGAGTGGCAAGCGCCTTGTCCAGTTCCGGAGGGATCGGGGACAGCGGAGGCGGGATATGGGTCATGTGGCGGCGCTCCGGGCCGCAGGGAATTCCGCCGTGTAGGTGCGGAACCTGTAGTCAGCGCAATGTATGACGAGGCGGAGGTCCGGGCTGGCTTGGTTCCCCTTCAACCGCAACCAGGCATAGCCCCCCACCCGGTGCCCGCGAGGGACCGTCCGCATCACCTGAACCTCGATGAACTTATCCCGGGGGAAGCGGCGGTCGCCGTCTGGCATCCCGAGCGAGAGTTCGGAATCCGGCACGGGCTGAAACCGGAAATCCTCCTCCCCGGCTGGACCGCTCGCGTGGCCAGCCCAGAGAATCGCCGGGGAATCGGCCCCGACGTTCATGAGTTCGATGAGGAGCAGCACGAAAGTAGCGTCCTGGTCGGAGTCGTAGACCATGAAGGTCGCCTCCGGTACCTGCATCTTGAAATCGGGCAGGACGCTGGGCAGGCGTGCCTCCACGTCGAGGCGGGCCTTGTGTTCGTCGCACCACGCGAGGTAGGCGGCGAGCAAGAAGCAGAGGCATGCGGCCGCCAGGGAGACCCGCGCGATCCACGCGTTCGATTGGTTGGTGACCGCAGCCACGATCCCGATGACCGTGAATAGCGCGGTACCCAGTAGTGCCCACAAGCGTCCGCCCAACGCGCGGAGAAACGGGCGGATCAAGGACCATGGGGAACCGCTGCTCATACTGCGAATCTACTAATCCGTATGGCGGCGGAGCAATCGTGGGGATTCGGCGCGCTACGCCACGAACGTCGTCGCCGCCTTGGTCGCCTCCGCATCGGCGTGCTGGTATGACTTGAGGACGGTCGCGGTGTCGGTCCATCCGCCCCCAGCGGCCACGTCCTTCAACGGCAGCGCCTTCCGCGCGGTGGCCCATCCTCGGCGGAAGGGGTGCCAACTCCCACCATCGAGGTGGGGGAGTTTGGCGAGCCGTTCGGCCTTCCGCATCCACGTGCGCGGCGGGAATTGGTCGAGCGGCTGTGTGGGGTCCTTCAGTGCGGGGAACACCCACCCGGCCCCGACCTGTTTGCCCCGCCGCCGCTGCCACGCGAGGAGGGCGTCGTGCGCGGGCTTGTTCATGGGCAGCGTGTGCTCGTGGCGTTTGCGATTCCGAATGGCTCCGGCGTACCAGGTGATCCGCCCGTGGGGCGCGTCGGGCGTGGCCGTGAACACGATATGCTCCCAGCGGAGCCCCAGAATGGCGCTGATCCGATGGCCGGTGTGCCACGCCAGATGCAGCAGCGGCAGGAATGCGGGCGGCAGTTGCGGGGCCACCTGGCAGAGCGCCGCGTAGCGGGCCTTCGTGACCACCGGGCGGCGGGGCTCGTGGTCGATCCGCATGGCGTCGCGAGCGCGTTTGGTCGCCAGCGGGTTCGCGTCAATCAGTTCCTCGCCGCAGGCCCAGTTCAGCGCGATGGACGTGGCCACCAAGTCACGCCGCCCAGCGGGGGCATGCCCCTCGGCCACCCGCGCCGCGAGGTAACGTGCGAGGTGGGAGGGTTTGATGTGGGCGATGGGCAGATCGGCGCCGAGCGCCGCCGCCACACGGCGTATCGAGGCCAGGGCGTCCCGCTTGTACCCCTTCGTGCGCCCCGCGAATCCATCCCGCTCATAGCGATCCGCGAGTGCGCTCAACGTCAGCGGTCCCCGGAGCCGATGGCGCGTGGGATCATCGTCGCCGCTCTCGGGCGGGGCGGATGCCAGTTCTTCAATGAACTCCGCGCCCAAGCGTCGCGCCTCGCGTTCCTGCTGTCGCGTCGTGGTCCCGAGATCGACGCGCCGACACTTCAATGAGCGGCTGACTTGCTTGCCGCGCACCCAGCGGAACACGTGCAGCGTGCCGCCGGATTGATACTCGCCCACCCGGACCACCAAGCCGGGGTGCTTGGGGTGCGTGATGCGGGTGACGGACCACAGTTTGCGTTTCATGGAGTCTCCTGCGGAGGGGTGGAAAGGGCCGCGCGCCGAAGGTGTGCGCGGCTGGGGACCGCCCGAGGTCGGGAGGGGCGGCCAGGACCGCCGGGCTGCTTCACCGGCAGATCATTGCGACGGATGCGCGGGGCGCCACGACGCCCGGCATTGGGGATCAGGCCACGCTTGACCAGCGCGCCGAGGTGTCCGGGCGTGTAGCCGGATTGTCGCGCGGCGTCGCCCAAGGACAACGTGTCCTCGCCGAATGCGGTCCACGCGCGTTCGAGTTCAGCGGCGGCGAGTTCCCACAGTTTGGCCGAGTTGGTATCGCCGTACTCGCGGAGGTAGTCCGCTCGCTCCCGCCACTCGGCTGGCAGGTCGCCAATGGATGTGTGTTTCACACATATCCAGTGACCTACACGGCCCTTTCTCGACTCGCGGCTGGCGGCGGGACTATTGAGGGGACTCTTGAGGCGCCACGATTCCGGGGGGCATGCAAAAAGCCCGCAGACGTTGGAACGTCCACGGGCTATTGCAGTTGCCCCTCCTGGGATCGAACCAGGACTCTCCTGATCCAGAGTCAGGCGTGTTGCCAGTTACACCAAGGGGCATCAACGAACATCGACACGATCGGTAACTGCGCGCCGAGGCCCCCAAAGTTAGTTTTCGAGCTACGCAAAGGCAACCCTCACCGCCGCCCTCGAAAGTCGAGCTTAGTGCCGGTTACATTCTAGACTTACGCCATCCGCTCCACCGCCCCGCCGGCGCCTCCCGAACCGCCGCTGCGCTCGCCCTGGCATGCGGCCCTTGCGTCTCGGCGCTTGCCGCGAAGGCGGCCCTGCCCCTGACCGGTACCGCGCCGGGCGGACGCCAGCGCGTCGAACAGGCCTTCACGGCGCTCTACTACCGCTACGCGAACATCCGCCACGGCCCGCGCTACGACGCACGCGCACGACCGCTCGGCGGCACGCGCTCGTCCCCTCGCACATCTTCGACGACACGACCATCTGGGAAGCGTGAACCCGATTCGCTCACCCGCGAATTCGAACTCCGCGAACACGTCACAACTGCCGGGCGTCACCGAGCAGAAGATGATGCCGACCGGCGCCCTGGCCCGGTGGCGCTCGGCGACGCCAGCCACATCGTGCGCCTCCGCAAGCTCGGCGACGGCGACTACGCCTGGGACACGGACGTCGCGCTTCGCCTTCGGTTCAGCATCAGCGCCGCCGACGTCGCCAACGGAATCGTCGGCCTGCTCACGGCCGCCGACGTCCGCAGCGACAGCGCGCTGCGCGCCGACTACTGCGCCACGTTCCCCCACACGGCGAGCGTGCACCGGCAGCTCTTCTCCCTCGACTCGCTGCTCGCCAGCCGCAATCCGACGGCTCGAAGCTCGTGACGCTCACTTCACCCTCCACCCAGACCGGCTGGAGGAGCAGGTACCCGCAGTTCGCCGAATACATGCGCAGCTACGTCGGACCCACCCATTACGACTTTCCATATGTCGTCGCACGGCGGCGCCGAGTACTTCTCGGCGAAGTCCGAGGGACCTCCGGTGGTCGTCCGCGCGCGCGTGCTCGGCGACGAGTTCATTCCGCTGGCCGGAGGCATGCAACCGCTCCCCGACTCGCTCACCCTCTGGGGCTCCTTCTCCACCAAGGTCGGCTTCTTCCGGGTCGGCGTGCATCACTTCACGGCCGACTTCGTGACCACCCGTTCAGCGCACGAGCGCGTGTGGACGCTGCACTTCGGCAAGGAACCGGACTGGGAACTGCCACTCGCCGCCGGTCACTTCCTTGGCAGCGCGCTGTCGCGCCCGTTCCAGGGACAGGGGATTTGGTACGAGGTCGGCGTCCGCGACACTGCCGGCGCCCAGACCATCCTCACCCGCCGCGCCCACGCCGAGGTCCACGAGAGCGGAATCATGCGCTTCATCGGTGGGCTGGTCTCGCGCGTGCTGCTCGACCAGAACGGCGCGGTGGAGGACCAGGAATACGCGTGGTTCGCCCGCGCGTTCGATGCGGCCCGAACGGACTACGCGCATCTGACGCCGACCAAGTAAGGCCGCGGGCGGTGCACGGTCGATCGCACGCAACTGCCGGTGGACCGCCCGCGGCTTGCGCTCCCCCCTGAACGCAAATCGCCGCGGACCTTGGGTCCGCGGCGATGCCGTTGTTGTTTGCCACGCTCGCCGTCATTGGAACTCTCCGTCCTACCGAACGGCGGCGGGCAATTATTTTTGCGCGAGTTGCCTCGCGAATGGAGCTGAGGGGGATCGAACCCCTGACCTCTGCAGTGCGATTGCAGCGCTCTCCCAGCTGAGCTACAGCCCCGAAAGGCCCGAGATGCCGGAAAGACTGCGCTGCCCGTTCGCACCCGGGTTCCTACAGCAACGGCCCCGCGTGCGGGGCCGCTCGACTGAGTGAATCCTAGTCTCACGACCCCCTACAGTCAAGGTGACGACCGGCTTGTGCGTACGGTCACAACCCGCGGGCTCACGCCGTATGCCCCCTACCGGTCCGCCCCCCGACCGCGCGCCGCGCCGCCCGGGACCCGGATGTTCCCTTGCTCGGCACCCCGGGCCGCCCTAGCATGCCCCCATGTTCGAAGACCTCCGCCCCCTGGAAGTGCACCGTGCCGCCGACCGCATCGCGGCCCACGCGATCCGCACCCCGCTGATCAAGAGCGACGCGCTGTCGCACATCGCCGGTGGCGATGTCTATCTCAAGCTCGAGAACCGTCAGGTCACGGGCTCCTTCAAGCTGCGCGGCGCGCTCAACGCGCTCGCGACACTCCCACCCGAGGCGAAGCGGCGCGGCGTGGTCGCGTCGTCCGCCGGCAACCACGGACTGGGCGTCGCCTACGCCGCCAGAGCGCTGGGCATCGCGGCCACGATCTTCGTGCCCGCCAACGCCCCGGAGGTCAAGAAGTCGGGCATCCGCGCGCTCGGCGCCACGCTGGACGACTCGCAACCCGACTACGACGCCGCGATGACGGCGGCCAAGGCGTTCGGCCGCGAACACGGACTCACGTTCATCAACCCCTGCCTCGGCGACATGCTCCTGGCCGGCCAGGGCACGGTGGCATTGGAAATCATGCAGCAGCTTCCGGAGCTGCGCACGCTCGTGGTGTGCGTGGGCGGTGGAGGACTGTTGGGCGGATGCGCCTCGCTACTGCGCCGCGAAGCGCCGTCGGTGTGCATCGTCGGCGCGCAGAGCGACCAGACCGCGGCGATGGCCAGGTCCGTGGCCGCGCGCCGGGTGATCGAGATCCCGGTGACGCCGACCCTCGCCGACGGACTGGCCGGCCAGATCGACGAGGAAGCGCTCGACATCGGACTCCACGCGCTCGACGACATCGTGCTGCTCACCGAGGAGGAGATCGGCAAGGCGATCGCGCTGCTGCACGTCGCGCACGACCTGAAGGTCGAGGGGGCGGGCGCCGTCGCCACCGGCGCGGTGCTGTTCAAGAAGTCGCGGCTCGAATTTCCGGCCGCCGTCATCGTCTCGGGCGGCAACATCGACGACGCACGCTGGCGCGCGGTGCTGGACCACTCCGCTTCCTGACTGTCCGACTGTCCGACTGTCTGACTGTCCGACTGTCTGACCGTCCGACCGTCTCTATATTGCACCCCCATGTCCCTCTCCCTCGGCCTGCTCGGCACCTCCGCCTCGCGCCCCACGGTGGAGCGCAACGTGTCTTCCGTGGTCCTCGTGCGCGAGGGCGAGACGATCATGTTCGACTGCGGCGAGGGCACCCAGCGCCAGATGATGCGCTACGGCGTGTCGTTCTCCCTGCGCGACATCTACTTCACGCACTTCCACGCCGACCACGTGATCGGCGTGATCGGCCTCATGCGCACCATGGCGCTGCAGGGACGCACCGACGCCATGCGCCTGTTCGGCCCCCGCGGCGCGGGCCGGCATCTGAAACGGGCCAAGGAGTTCGGCGTCGATCGCATCAGCTTCCCGGTGGAGATCGTCGAACTGGACGCGATGCAGCGCGTGGAATACGGCGACTACGCGATCGTGCCCTTTCCCGTGGACCACGGCCCGGCGACCTCGTTCGGCTACGCGCTCATCGAACAGGTCCGCAAGGGACGCTTCAACCCGGAGCGGGCGCGCGAACTCGGCATTCCCGAAGGGCCGCAGTGGGGGCAGATCCACCGCGGCCAGGCGGTGACCCTCCCTGATGGTCGCGTCGTGGAGCCCAGCGAACTCGTGGGCCCCGAGCGTCCGGGCCGCACGGTGGTAGTCACCGGCGACACGCGCCCCTGCGAGGCCACCGTCGAGATGTCGCGCGACGCCGATCTGCTGCTCCACGAGGCCACGTTCGCGGATGAGGAAGCGGAGCGCGCGCGGGAGACCGGGCACTCGACGGCGAGGGAAGCGGCGGAGGTCGCCGCGAAGGCCGGGGTGCGCCGGCTCGTGCTCACGCACCTCTCGGCGCGTTATTCGCGCGACACGTCCGACCTCGCCCGCGAGGCGCGGGAAGTGTTCCGCGACACGGTCGTGGGCAAGGACGGAATGGAGATCGACGTGCCCTACCGCGACGCGGGAGAGGGCTCAGTTCCGCCCGGCGTGTGAACTCTCCGAACGCCAGACGTCGTGCGCCGGATCGGGACGCGACACCGGCATCGACCGGCGGAAGAGCCGGGCCAGCATGTCCTGGTCCAGCGACTGTTCCACGAGCTTCGGGTCGAGTCGGCCCGTGACGCTGCGCGCCTCGGGTCCGTGGCTGATGTACCAGTTGTACCGGTCGAGGCGCGTGTGCCGCCCGTCGGGGTGCCGGAAGTACACCACGGCGTTGCTGGAAGCCGGAACCGCAACCTGAACGGTGTACTGAATGCCGTCCGGCGCGTTGTAGGTGAGCATGGGTGGGGTTCGGGAGAGTGAGGAAGGTCGAGAGCGGGAGGTCAGCCGACCAGCGAGGGCTCCAGCGGTTGGCGGCCGGCGTACCCGCCGTCCACCTCGTGCCAGAACTGGATCTCGGGCTCGCCCAGGCGCCAGCAGAGCAGGATCCGGCGGCCGTTGATCTCGCTGGGGAAGTCCACGAGACCAAGCCGCGGATCCTTCATCTCGATGCCGAGGGCGCCGAGTTCGCGCTGGAAGCCCGAGATCTCGCGGGCCCGCGCCTGAACCTCGCGCTCCAACCGCTCGGTGTTGGCGCGCTCGCTCTCGGCGTGCGCGTTGGAGGCCGCGAGGTCGAGTTCGAGAATCTTCTCGCGCCATACGGCGTGCTCGCGCACCACGTCAGCGACGATCTTCCGCACGAGCGGCAGCGTCGCGTTTGCCTGATCGACGGTGAATAGCTTCATGTCTGGAGTATACCCAGAAGCGCGCACCCCGAACAATGCACCGGCAGGGGTCAGGCCTCTTCCTCCTGTCGCCGCTCCGCCTCACGTTCCTCCAGCCGCCGGCGGCGGCGGGCCTCGGCGGCCTCGTACCGGCGTAACTCTATGGGACTCTCCGGCTTGAGCGCCGGGACGCCCACCGGGCGCCCGTTTCGGTCCACGGCCACGAAGGTGAGGTAGCAGGAATTGGTGTGCCGCCGCAGACCGGTGAGCAGATCCTCGGCCTCCACCCGCACGCCCACCTCCATGGAGGTGCGCCCCACGTAGTTGACGCTGGCCTTCATGACCAGCAGGTCGCCCAGGTGGATGGGCTCGCGAAAGTCCACGCGGTCGATGGACGCGGTGACGACGGAGTTGCGGCAGTGGCGCAGCGCGGCGATGGCCGCCGTCTTGTCCATCATCGAGAGCACCACGCCGCCGAAGACGTGACCCAGGTTGTTCGCGTCGCCGGGCATCATGAGCTGCGACGACTCGTGTTGGCTCTCCTTGACGGTCTTCGTGGCGCGCGCGGAAGGGCTCATGGCTGTACGGGGCGCCGGCGTTCATCGCGCCGAGCGGCTGGTCGAGGGTTGGACCGGGTGAGGACCGCCGGGTGCAGCAGCGTGGGACCCGGCGGCGGATGGTGCGCGGCCACGCGGACGTTGTCGTCGTACAGGGCCGCGTCGTTGAACGCGCGTTTCAGCGCCCGCCGCGTGGTGGAATCGATGGGCGGCTCGTCCAGCCAGTACACGCGCCGGAGCGGCGTGTGGACCTGCGCCACACTGAAGCTGCGATGCGATAGGGAATCGACCAGCGTCACGTCGGCCACGCTGTCGGCCGTATCGATGCGCGCGACCACACTGTAGCCCGGCCGTACCCACCGTGCCTGGCCGCTGTCGCGGCTGGTGGGAAGGGTCGGGCGAACGGCGCCCCACCACGATTCGGAATCGATGGGAATGGGGAGCAGCGGGAGCGCGCCCTGCCCGTCGCGCCGGCCGGCGATGCGTCC
This sequence comes from uncultured Gemmatimonadaceae bacterium, assembly GCA_963814345.1. Taxonomy (GTDB): domain Bacteria; phylum Gemmatimonadota; class Gemmatimonadetes; order Gemmatimonadales; family Gemmatimonadaceae; genus JAGWRI01. Next base: position 14,050 of record CAWFCT010000019.1, read on the forward strand.
GGCGAAGACGATCGCCGGATGCCCGTGGACGTCGGTCAGCCCGAAGCTCCGGTCGTCGAAGCTCACCTCCGACAGCACGAGCGACACGACGTCGCCTAACGCGTGCTCGCCGTTGCGCGCGGCATCGGTCACGATCTGATACGATCTTCGCCCCTCGGCAATCGTTCGCGGCGCCTGCTCGGCTCCCACGAGATCGGCGACGCCCACGGGATGGCCCACCCGCATGTCGACCACGGCGCGCCAGGTCGCGTGGTAGCCGGGGTTCGGGCGGGTGCGGGTGTCGGCATGGTACTCGAGGGACAGGAAGGGCCCGTGTACCGCGAGCAGCGTGACGTCCGACGTGGCCACCACGCGCGGGCGGTCGGCCACCGGATCGTCGGGGCCGAGCGGCACGTCGTCCGGATGCGACCGCTCGTAGTCCCGGGCGACGCGATCCACCAGCGTATCGGTGAACACGGCGGTGGAATCGCCCGTGATGAGGTCGCGGGAGAACACGAGCTGGCCCACGAGCAGCGCGTCGTAGTACGAGTGGTCATCGTCGGCCACGTACAGCTCGTGGAACCGGCCCCCATACTCCGCCAGCATGATCGGCGAACCGCGCACGGTCAGCCCGTCGTCGCCACTGGTGACCCAATACGTCGAGTCGCCGGAAACGAGCAGGAACTCGGCCCGCGGCGGAGTGACGGCGGGAGAGTGGAAGGTACAGCCGGCGAGGAGCAGGGCTGGGAGGAGGAGGCGGCGGAGCATTCAACCAAGATACAGCGGGACCGAGAAACGGCGCAGGGCCGATACGACGCAGGGCACATCCAGCGCAGGACCGAAACAACGCAGGGCCGATACGGCGGGGATTCGGAAGGGTGAAAACGGCGGGTGGGTGGTGAAACGGCGTGGGATGGAACGTCGCGCCCGTTCGGCGGAGGCGCCCTGAGGCGGCGCGCCTCCCAACTCGCAGTTGTCAGGGCCGCAGGCCCCTACCCCTTCCCCGTGGCTTCGGCCCTGCGTGGTACCGGCCCTGCGTGGTACCGGCCCTGCGTAGTACCGGCCCTGCGTAGTTTCGGCCCTGCGCTGTATCGGTACTGCGTCGTATCGCCCTGGCGTAGTATCGCCGTTGCGTCGTATCGGCCCTGCGTGGTTTCGGCCCTGCGTCGTACCGGCCCTGCGTCGTACCGGCCCTGCGTAGTTACTCAGTTCCGCCCTATCGCGGTGTTGATCCGCTCCACTTCCTCCGCGCTCGAGTAACAGCTCATCCCGATTCTGACCGTTCCGTCCGGTATCCGTCCCAATCGTTCCATCACCGTGGTCGCGTAGTAATCGCCGTTCGACACGAACAGCCCCGCGCTGGCCAGCCGACGGGCAATCGCCGTCGTCTCCTCTCCCTGCCTGATGAACGACAGCGTCGGCGTTCGCGGCTGCCCGGGGCGCGGCCCGAACAGCGTGACGCCCGGCGTCGCCTCCAGTCCCGTCCAGAGCTGCTCCAGCAGCGTCATCCCTCGACGGTGCAGTTCACCGTACGCTGCCGCCAGCGCGCCGCGCCGGCCGCCGGGCGTTCCGCGGGGTGCGAGTCCGGCCAGGAAGTCCACTGCCGCCGCCGCGCCCACGATGGCCTCGTGATTCTGCGTCCCCGTTTCCAGCCGCTCGGGCGACTCCTGCGGCGCCGGCGCCAGGCGCGGCACGTCCGTGGCCTCGATGAGCGCGCGGCGCCCCCAGAGAATGCCGATGTGCGGTCCGTAGAACTTGTACGCCGAGCAGGCCAGGAAATCGCACCCGATGGCCTGCACGTCCACCAGCTGGTGGGGGGCGTAGTGCACGGCGTCCACGAACGACAGCGCGCCGTGCGCGTGGGCCAGCTCCGACGCGGCCCGCACGTCGCTGATCGTCCCCAGCGCGTTGGACGCCGCGCCGATGGCCACGAGTCTGGTCTTCTTGTTGACCTGGCGCTCGAGGTCGTCCCAGTCGAGCGTGCCGTCCTCCGGCCGCATCCGCGCCGTGCGGACGGTGACCCCGCGGTCCACGGCCAGCGCCTGCCAGGGCGCCACGTTGGCGTGATGGTCGAGTTCGGTGATCACGATCTCGTCGCCCGGCCCCCACGCGCGGCCCAGTCCGCGCGCCAGGTGGAAGGTGAGCGAGGTCATGTTCTGGCCGAAGGCGATCTCGTCGGCGTTCCCGTTCAGGAAGTCGGCCAGCGTCGCGCGCGCCGACGCCAGCATGGCGTCGGTCTCCTCGCTGGTCGGGTAGGCCCAGTGCGTGTTGGCGTTGTGGTGGAGCAGATAGTCGGCCATCGCGTCCACCACCACCTGCGGCACCTGCGTGCCGCCCGGCCCGTCGAAGTACGCCACCGGGTGGCCATTGTGCGTGCGGCGCAGGGCGGGAAAGTGCGAGCGGATGGTGTCCACGCTCGCCGTGGTCGGCTGTTCGGTCGTCTTGGGCATCAGGAGTGTCGGGTTACTTGATCTCGGCGCCGCCGAGTCGTTCGATCACCTGCACCGCTTCCACGTGATCGGCTTCCTCGCCGAGTTCTGCGTGCGCCATGCGGAACAGTTCGGCGGCGAGCTGGAGAATGGGCGACGGGATCTTCTGCTCGCGCGCCACCTGCGCCGCGATGCCGATGTCCTTGTCGAGCAGGGCCAGCCGGAAGGTGCGCGGGAAGGCGCGGGTGAGCACGCGATCGGGGAACAGGTTCTCCGAAGTATTCGACCGGCCGCTGGACGCGTTGACCACGTCGAGCGCCACCCGCGGACTCACGCCGGCCCGCGCGAGCGCGGCCATGCACTCACCGGTGGACCACACGTGAATGGCCAGCATGGCGTTGTTCATGGCCTTCACGGCGTCGCCCGCGCCCACGGCGCCGCAGTGCACGATCTTCTTGCCGAACGACTCGAGCACCGGCCGCGCGCGCTCCAGCGCCCTGGCGTCGCCACCCACCATCACGGTGAGAATGCCCTTCTCGGCGCCGCTCGTGCCCCCGCTCACCGGGGCATCGATGAAGGCCACGTCGTGCTCCGCCAGACGCTCGGCGATGCGCGCCGACGTACTGGGGTCGCCCGACGTGCAGTCCACGAACAGCGCGCCCTTCTCGATGCCAGCGAGGATGCCGTCGGGCCCGTCGAGCAGGGACGCGACGTTCTGCGAGGTGGAGAGGCAGGCGACGACGACCTGCGCGCCGCGCACGGCGTCGGCCGGCGTGCCGGCGGCGCGCGCCTTGGTGGCGGCGGCGAATTCGCGCGACCGTTCGGCGGTGCGGTTCCAGACCGTGAGATCGAAGCCGGCGGCGGCCACGCGCCGGGCCATGGGCCGGCCGATGGCGCCGAGCCCGAGAAATGCGACAGAGGTCATTGGCGTTGGGTGAGGGCGTCCGGAAGTTCGCGGACGCGACGGGACGCGTCAACGGACAGGACCAATGCTAACTTGGGGGGCATGTACACCCGCCTGTCGATTCCGGGGATGCGCAGCAATCACTGCGTGACGGCGGTGTTCACCGCGCTCACGGCGGTGGAGGGCATCGTGCACGCGGACGTGAGCATTGGCGCGGCGGTGGTCGAGCACGACGGGCGGGCGACGGCGGAAGCGCTCCGCTCGGCGATCGCGGTGGCGGGCTACGACGTGGCGGAGGTGGTGGAGGAGCGGAGGACGCTGCCGATCGTCGGGCCGTAGGGGCGGGAAGACGACGCGACTACAAGGCTGGTGTGGTCTGTCGTCTGTGTTCCGTGCTCCGGCACGGCAGACACACCGGGACGACCTGTCTCGGTGTGCAATCCGCACGGACTACAGTCTACAGAACACAGACCACACCAAGCTTGTAGTTCCGCCGTCTACCGACGTTCAGAAATTCAGCCAGTACGATCCCTTGATGAGGAACGTATTCCCCGGGTGTGCCCGGAACAGGTTCCGGTAGTCGCGGCCGAACTGAAAGCTGCCGGGATCGAGTCCGTCCTGCTGCCGCTGCTGCGACCAGACGAAGTACAGCACCGAGCCCGGACGGTACTCCCACCGCACCACGGTGTTCGACCGCAGTTGCTTGTAGTTGAAGCCCGAGAGGCCGGCGGGGTTGCTGTACGGCTTGTATCGGTCGGCGAATTGGGCCGCACGAGGGTCGTTCAACTCCACCCAATCGGAGTAGCTGCCGCTGGTGACGAACGGCTGGGCGTACACCTGCAGCGAGAGGTTCGGCGTCGCGGTGAAGTTGAGCCGCGTGGTCATCGACAGGGTGTGCTGGTCGAGCCGGGCGAAGGTGTAGTGCGTGGTGTCGCTGGCCATCGCGCCGTAGTTGCCGTACCATTGCGCGGCGCTGACGGCATGGCTCCAACTGGCGCCGGCGTCGGCGCTGAACCGGCTCGACACGCGGAAGCTGACCGTGGGGCCCGCGTTCCAGTTCCAGGAGCGTCCCTCGTCGTCGCTCCCCCAGCTCGCGGAGATCCCCGGTACGATCGCCCGCCGGCTGTCGCCGGTCGCGTTCACCCACCCCCACGTGGACCGGCTCTGCGCCACCGCCGGCCCGCCACGCGAACAGGTGGCGCAGAGGGAGGGCACGGCGGCGTCGACCCCCTCGCCCATCCCCACGAACCAGTTGTTCCCCAGCGTCGTGTTCCAGTTCACGTTGCCGCCGGCGTCCTCCCGCATGCCCTGCGCCGAGAAGTTGGTCCACTCGTTGAAGTTCACCTGGAACCGCCGGTAGACGCGGGTCGGGGTGTTGAACACGAACGCGAACCAGGCGTACTGGTTCTGCGCGTTGGCCTGGCTCAGGAAGCCGACGTCGTTGATCTCGAAGCCGGGCGAGAGCCACTGGTAGCCGACGTTGAAGCGCGTGATGCCGCCGCCGATCTTGTTGAGGTTGAGCTGCGCCGAGGTGCCGCCCAGCGACGTGCGGGTACTGTCGTATGCCAGGTTGTCGTCGGGGCGCTGGTAGTCGTGCACGAAGCTCTGCTGCGTGGCGGCGATCGCCCGGGCGGAGCCGGCCACGCGGCTGGCCGCCACGTAGCCGGACACGCTGTACCGCCGGTTGAGGAACTGGTTCCGGAAGTCGATGCCCCCGGCCAGCGCGTCGTTGCGCAGGTAGTCGACGCTGTACTGGTCGAGGGTCCGGCGGACGCTGGTGACCATGATGCCGACGCCGCTGGCGCCGTTGCGGAAATCCTGCTGCAGCCGGCCGACGAAGTAGTTGGTTCGCGGCTCGATGGTGGCGTGACCCGGCCCCTGTTCCCGGCTCGTCACGGCGTCGAGTACGCCGATCGAGGCTCCGCTGGCCAGCCGTCCGGTGAGCTTGCCGGCGCCGAGGATCGTGGTCTGTTCCGGATTCCCATCGCCGGTGTACACGCCCCCGAGCTGCGGCGCGCGGCCGATGCGGCGCGAGTAGAAGAGGCCCGAGCAGACGCCGTCGTTGCAGTTGACGTCGAAGCGGAACAGTCCCTGGCCTTCCAGGAAGAAGGGGCGTTTCTCGGGAAAGAAGGTCTCGAAGGCACTGAGGTTCAGCACCGACGGGTCTGCCTCCACCTGCCCGAAGTCGGGATTCACGGTCGCGTCCACGGTGAGGTTCGACGTCAATCCGTACTTGATGTCGGCACCGGCGGTGGCCGAGGTGCGTTGCGCGTAGCCGTTGCCGACGGCCGCGTTCTCCGTCTTCGTCACCGTGTAGGGCGACACTTCGAGACGATGGGGCGAGGCCAGGCCCGTGAACCCCGGGACCGCCGCGAATTGCGAGGCGATTCCCGTGCGCGAACGGCTGTACAGCGGCCAGCTGTACCGCTCGCTGAACCGCGCCACGTCCCGGTCGATCATGATGCCGAAGGTGTTCTCGTGCTCCGACGGATACCGGAGCTGGCTCAGCGGGATCCGGAACTCGGCGGTCCAGCCGAGGGAATCGATGCGGGTGGCCACGTCCCAGACGCCGTCCCAGGACACGTCCTCGTCGCCGTCGTTGTACGTGTAGTAGTCCCGCTTCACGCCGGCGGGATTGACCGCGAATTCGTAGCCGGTGCGGAGATCGTGGTACGAATCGATCATCACCTTGATCTGGTCGGACGCCGTCTTCACGTCGCGGCGGCTGAGCAGGGCGACGATGCTGTCGGGGTGCGGATCGTAGGCCCGCACGAAGAAGTACAGATCGTGCGCGTCGTAGGCGATGCGGGCGGTGGTGCGAAAGCGGGGATCACCGTTGGGGGTCGGGTCGAACTCCCGGAACGCGGTGATCAGGCGGGCGTTCTTCCAGGCGGGGTCGTCGTCCCGCCCGTCGAGTACCGGGGGCGCGGCCACCGGCGCCGCGAGCGCCGTGGGCGTCGGCGCGTCAGCGACCGGGGGCTGGCGGGTGGACGCGTTGCGCAGCGCGGGCCGCTGGGCCGGCAAGAGGACCGGGACCAGCAGGGTCGTAACGAGTGCAAGACGATTCATGAACGAAACGAGGTGTGGGACTGGGGGAATCGGAGGGCGGCGCCGATTCGCGGCTGCACGTCGTTTGACAGCACGTCCCGGCGAAGGGTTGGCATGCACGGGCCGGCGCGCGGACGAGCACCGGCGCTCCGAACGCATATGATCTCGTGCCTTGTCCCCCTGTGCGAGCGGGCCTAACTTGACGCGCGCTGTTACGGAGGGACCTGAGCGGGGGGCGAACGGTCCCTGCCCACGTTCGTCGCCGAAAAGACGCCCTGCGCGTTCCAGGGAGGCCGGGATATGACGCCACCTCAGTACACTCCGGAAGACCGGCCGGTCGCGGCACTGCTCGCGCCCGACATCCTCGCGCTCCTCGACGACTCGCCCACCGCCGTCGCGGCCGAGACCGAGGAGTTGCACGCCGCCGATCTGGCCGACGTCGCCGAGCTACTGCCGCGGGAGAAAGTCCCCGCCCTTCTGGCCGCGCTGCCGCCGCAGCGCGCCGCCGACGTCCTGGAATATCTCGACGAGGAGCTCCGCGCCGAGGTGCTCGAAGCGATGTCCGCGCGCCAGGCCGCCGCCCTCGTCTCGGAGATGACCCCGGACGATCGCGCCGACACGCTGGAGGAGATCGAGGAGGAACGCGCCGAGGAGATCCTCGCCGCGATCCCCGCCGAGGCGCGGCGCGAAACCGAGCGGCTCCTGGCGTACGAGCCCGACACGGCCGGCGGTCTGATGACCACCGAGTTCGTCTCGGTGCCCGCGTCGATGACCATCGAGGCCGCCCTGGCGAGCGTGCGCAGCATCGCGCGCAGTGGGCGCCGTGAGGCGATGTACCAGATCTACGTCACCGACGATGCCGGACGGCTGACCGGTGTGCTCTCGCTACGCGAGCTGCTCGCCGCGCCCGAGGGCGGCAAGGTGGGCGACTTCGCCTGGACCGAGGTGGTGACGGTGCCGGCGCAGAGCGACCGCGAAGACGTGTCGCGGGCCATCTCGAACTACGACCTCGTGGCCGTCCCGGTGGTGGACGAGAACAACCGCGTACTCGGCGTGGTCACGGTGGACGACGTGATCGACGCGATCGAGGAAGAGCAGACGGAAGACATCCAGAAGCTGGGCGGCATGGAGGCCCTGGACGAGCCGTACATGACGATCGGCTTCTGGCGCATGGTGTGGAAGCGCGGCGGGTGGCTGAGCGCGCTGTTCATCAGCGAAATGTTCACCGCCAGCGCGCTGGGCCATTACTCCGACGACCTGACGAAAGTGGTGGCGCTGGCGCTGTTCCTGCCGCTCGTCACCAGCTCTGGCGGAAACTCCGGATCCCAGGCGACTTCATTGATCATCCGGGCGCTCGCGCTCGGTGAGATCAGGCTGCGCGACTGGTGGCGCGTGGCGTTGCGGGAGATTCCGACCGGTCTGGCGATGGGCGCCGGCCTCTGCCTCATGGGCATCTTCCGCATCGTGCTCTGGCAACGGGTGGGATTCTACGACTACGGCCTGCACTATTTCCTCATCGCGCTCACCGTGGGGTTCTCGCTCATCGGCATCGTGACCTGGGGCTCGCTCGCCGGTGCCATGCTCCCGTTCGTCATGAAACGCCTCGGCTTCGACCCGGCCAGCGCGTCGGCTCCGTTCGTGGCGACGTTGGTCGATGTCACGGGACTGATCATCTTCTTCAACGTGGCGCAGATCCTGTTGCGCGGCACCCTGCTCTGAGGCCCGTGACTCCGGCCCCCCACTTCCTCCCCCGCCCCGCATAGTGATGACCGAAGCCACCGCGACGACGCGGGGCGCCAGTTGGCGCGCCACCGGACTGATCGTGATCAGCGCCACCGGCTTCGGCGCGATCCCGATTCTCACGTCGCTCGCCGAGCGATCGGGCGCCTCGCTGCTCAACGCGCTGTCGTGGCGCTATCTGCTGGGCACCGTCATGCTGGCGCTCCTGGCCGGCAGCGTGAAGTCGCTGCGGGCGCCCCTGCGCCGGCTGCTGCCCGTACTCCTGTTCGCCGGCGGCGCGCAGGCATTTATCGCCTTCGTGAGCCTGTCGGCGCTCGACTACATCCCCGCGGCACCGCTCAGCTTCCTCTTCTATACGTATCCGGCCTGGGTGGCGGTGATCGCTGCCGTGCGCGGCACCGAGCGCATGACGCCCACGCGTATGCTCGCGCTCGTGCTCTCGCTCACCGGCATCGCGATCATGGTCGGCACGCCGAGCGTCGGCATCCTTCACCCCATGGGGGTGGCGCTGGCGCTCGTGTCGGCGTTCGCCTACGCCATGTACATCCCGCTCATCGGCTACTACCAGGTGCAGCTTTCGGAGTCGATCGCCGCCGTGTATTCGGCGCTCGGGGCCGGCGTGTTGCTCGTGCTCATCGACCTGTTCACCAACCACGCCACCGTCGTCCTGTCGCCCCACGCGTGGATGGCCATCGGCGCGCTGGCCCTGTGGTCCACCGCCATCGCCTTCATCGCCTTCCTGCGCGGACTGCGCGTGCTGGGGCCGGTGCGCACGGCGATCATCTCCACCGTCGAGCCCTTCTGGACGGCCCTGCTCGGCGCCTCGGTGCTGGGCCAGCGGCTCACGACCGCGACGCTCGGCGGCGGGGTCCTGATTGCCACCGCGGTGGTGCTGCTGCAGTTGCGGAGGGGGACGGTGGAGTAAGGAGTCGGACAGTCGGACAGTCGGACAGTCGGACAGTCGGACAGTCGGACAGTCGCGCGAACCATACACTGGTCCACCGCCCGGCGCCGGGATTATCTTCTCTTCGAGGCCATTACCGGAGCACTATATGGAACAGGCGAAATTCAAGATCGAAGGCATGACCTGCAATCACTGCGTGCACGCCGTGAGCAGCCGGCTGGCGAAGACGCCAGGGGTTACGGTGGATGACGTGCAGATCGGGTCGGCGACGATTCACCACGATCCCGCGGTCGCGACGATCGACCAGATCGAGGAAGCGATCGCGGATGAGGGGTATACAGCATTCCTGGAAGGAGCGAACTGAGAACCAGCGCAGGGCCGATACCACGCAGGGCACATACAGCGCAGGGCCGAGACTACGCAGGGCATGAACAGCGCAGGGCCGAGACGGCGGGGAAGCTGAAGCACGCCAACCGCGGATGAAATCGGAAACGGCGAGAGAAGCGTCATCGCATTCTCTCGCCGTTGTCGTGTATCCGCTGTTGTAGGCCGGAGGCCCTACCTTTTCCCCGCCGTCTCGGCCCTGCGCCGTCTCGGCCCTGCGCCGTATCGGCCCTGCGTAGTATCGGCCCTGCGCTGGTCTTGAGTGTCGCTGGTTCTCCGGGTCGTATCTCTCACTCTCCCCATGCGCTGATCACTCCCCGCTCCATCCATTCATATTCCCCGCTGAGTACCTTCTGGCTCAGGGCATAGATCGCCCCGTCGTTCGGACCGTAGAAGTCGCGGAACAACTGGTCCACCCGCCGACGGGCCTGGCGGCAGAATACGTCCGCCAGTTCGAGGGCCGCCGCGTTGCCCCGGCGGGCCTCATCGTCGGCCCGGACGCACGCCGCCGCGATCGCGAACAACTCCGCCCCGATGTCCACGCCGCGGAACAGCACCGCCTGCTTGCGCTCGAGCTTGGGACCGTAGCGTACCATGGCGTGAAAGAGCACACGCGCCAGCTTGCGCGCCCGGCGCTCCGCGAACCGCATGTGCCCCGTCAACCGGCCGAACTCGCCGAATCCTCCAAAGCGCGGCACCCAGAGCATCGGATACCACCCGATGTAGAACGGCGCCGCGCGCACGGCCGCCCGCACGCGCGTTTCGAAGCTCGACTTGGGGTCCACGATCGGGAACGCCAGCTTGAAATGATGGTCCACCGCCTCGCGGGCGATGAACAGCCGCATGATCTCCGAGGAACCTTCGAAGATCAGATTGATGCGCGAGTCGCGCATCATCCGCTCCACCGGCACCGGACGCTCCCCGCGCGCGCGCAGCGAATCGGCGGTCTCGTACCCGCGGCCGCCGCGAATCTGCAGCGTGTCGTCCACGATACGCCACGCGCCCTCGGTGTTGTACATCTTGGCCACCGCGGCTTCCAGCCGGATGTCGTACCCGCCGCGCTCGGCCACCTCCACCGTCAATTGCGACACGGCATCCATGGCGAACGTATCGGCGGCCATCATCGCGATCTTCTGCGCCACCGCCTCGTGCTTCCCCACCGGCTGCCCCCACTGTACGCGCTCCATGGCCCACTTGCGGGCCACCTCGAGCTGCGCCTTGCACGAACCTACCGTGCTCGCCGGCAGCGTGAGGCGCCCGGTGTTGAGCGTCACCAGCGCGAGTTTGAGCCCGCGCCCCTCGGCCCAGAGAATGTTCTCCTTCGGCACGCGCACGTTGGTGAACTTGATCAGCCCGTTCTCGATCGCCTTGAGCCCCATGAACCGGCAGCGGTGCTCCACCTCGACGCCCGGCCAGTCCGCCTCGACGATGAACGCCGTGATCTGACGGCGCGGTTTGCCGTGCACCACCCGGTCCGGCGTCCGCGCCATGACCACGAACAGGTCGGCCCGCGTTCCGTTGGTGCACCAGAGCTTCTCGCCGTTCAGCACCCAGTGCGTGCCGTCGTCGCTCGGCTCGGCGTGCGACGCCAGGTTGGCCGGGTCGGAGCCGACGTCCACTTCGGTGAGCGCGAACGCGGAGATCGCGCCCTTGGCGAGCCGCGGGAAGTACTTCGCCTTCTGCTCGTCGGTCCCGAACAGCTCCAGCGGCTGCGGCAGTCCGATGGACTGGTGCGCCGATAGCAGCGCCGCCAGCGATCCGTCCTTTGACGTCACCATCGCGATCGCCTTCACGTAGCTCGAATAGTGGAGGCCGAGCCCGCCGTATTCGGTGGGAATCTTGATCCCGAAGGCGCCCATCTCGCGCAGTTGCTGGACGTATTCCTCGGGCACCTGGCCCGTGCGGTCGATCATGTCGGAGTCGACGCGCTCCAGGAACGCCTGCAGCCGGTCGAGGAAGGGCCGGGCGCGCGCCTCTTCGGCGGCGTCGGGCGGCGCGCAGGGATGGATCAGCTTCAGCGGAAACCGGCCAAGGAACAACTCGCGCACGAAGCTGGGCCCCGACCACTCCGTTTCACGCGCCGCTTCGGCGACATCGCGCGCCTCCTGCTCGCTGGCCAGCGACTTCGGCTGTTCCGGCATCTCAGACCCCCGTCGGTTTCGACTCCCCTTGCGCCGCGGCCCGCCGGGCTTCGCGGTCCTTCATCGCCACGAACGTCGCGCCGCCGATGGAGACCAGCGCGAACGCAAACCACTGGATGGCATAGCTGCGGAACGGCCCCTCGTCGAGGGGCGGCGGCGCGATGCGAAGCGGCACGCCCGACGTGACCGAGTCCTTCCCCAGCGCCACCACGTACGTGTCGGCGATCGGGTAGGGCAGCTTCTCCGAGATCTGCGCGTAGTTGATCGTGCGGAGATGATGCGGTTCCCGCAGGAGCTTGAGCGGATGCTGGAATTCGTCGACGTACCCCTCGAACGTGCTGTCCGGCGCGTGCCACCGGTCGGGCTCGATGGTCGACGCATCGGGTGCGTACACCCAGCCGCGGTTCACGAGCACGGCCGTGTCGTGCCCCGGCACGCGAATCGGCGTGACGACGTAGACGCCCGGCGACCCGCTGCGCGAGACTTCCGTGATGTAGAACTCGTGGTCGAAGTCCGGGGTCCCGCTCACCGTGACGCGGCGGAAGTGCGTCGCCGCGCTGTCGTCGGAGAGCGAGAAGAAGGGCACCGGCGTGGAATCCATGCGCGACTCGATGTACGCATTGAGCGCCTGCCGTTCATGCATCCGGCTGATCTGCCAGAAGCCGAGGCGGGTGAACAGCGCCGCCAGGGCGACGGAGATGATCGAGAACAGGATGATGCGCCGGGACATGGTGCCAAAGGTAGCGAATCCCGGCGCCCCATGGCGGCACCAGCGCTGTTCGACTGTCGGACTGTCCGACTGTCCGACTGTCCGACTCTAGAACAGCGACATCTGCTCCCCGAGCGTCTCCGGATCCACCGGACTCTGATGCAGCAGCCGCTGGAGATCGCGCGCCGACGCCGGGCTGTGCCCCGAGAAGTGGTTGTTGAAGTAGCCGTAGATGGTGCGCCCGTCCTTCTCCAGACGCGCCAGCACGCCACTCCATGCGTCGAGGTCGCGCGTGCGGTCCACCTGCACACGCGAGAAATCCACGATGTCGCGATTGCCCAGCCATCGCACGTAGATCAGGTCGGCCGTCGGACGCTCGGCCAGCGCCAGCACCTGCTTGCGGGGAATCCACTTCCCGTCGTTGAGCGCCAGCGACACGCCGTGCTCCGACAGCAGCGCGAGCACGCCGTCATGGATCCACCCGCGCTGTCGGAACTCGACGGCGAACCGGATGTCCGGCGGCAGCGTGGGCAGGAACTCGGCGAGCGCCGGCAGCTCGACGGGGCCGAAATCCGGGCCGAACTGCAGCAGGATCACGGCGAGCTTCCCCTCGAGTTCGCGCGCGCGATCGTAGAACTCCTGGGCCACGTCGGCGCAGGCGCGCAACCGCCGCTCGTGCGTCACCTCCTGCGGCATCTTGAGCGCGAAGCGGAAGTGCTCCGGCGTGCGCCGGGCCCAGCCGCGTACCGTCTTCGCTGCCGGCACCGCGTAGAAGGTCGAATCCACTTCCACGGTGTCGAACGCCCGCGCGTACACGGTCAGGTATTCCGCCGGCCGCGTCCTGGGCGGATAGAAGGGACCCACCCAGGCGTCGTAGTTCCAGCCCTGCGTGCCGAGATGAACGGAGCCTGCCATGCCCTCAATTGGCGGCCGGCGCCGGAGCCCGTCAAGCGCGCTCAGCGATAGGTCTCGAAGAACCCGGTGCCGGTGCCCGTAATCGGCCGGCCGTGCACGCGGCCGGTCACGTGAAGCAACCCCTTCATCTGTATGAAGTAGGGGCGGGCGAGGGCCCGCGCCGCGCGCGTGTCGCCGCGCTCGACGAGTGGGGTGCGCGTGTCCGTGCCGGCGGCATCCTGCACCTCGAGCACCACACGCAGCGAGTCGTCCCCGCGCACGTCGGTCATCACCCCGCGCGACGGCACGGCCACCCGGTGGCCATTGACGACGATCGTGTCGCCGTCGGTGTAGGCGATGTCGCGCGGGCGGAAGACGGCCAGAAAGCCCAGGGAGTCGGTGAGGTAGACGAACAGCGGGCGAAGAGTCTGACAGTCGGACAGTCCGACAGTCCGACAGTCACCGCCGTTCGCTGTCCGACTGTCCGACTGTCCGACTGTCCGACCGGCTTCCTGCACCCTGCCGTACAACACGCCCAACTCCCCAGCCCTCCCCGCCCCCCACTCCCAACTCACGCCGCGCCATACGCCCCAGTTGTGGTCGTGATATGCCTGCGCGCCCACGTAGCGCTCGCACTTCGAGCCCGCACATATCTCGCCGTCGGCGGTGGCGCGCAGCGCGGGCACGACGTATCCGGATACCATCGAGTCCGTGGCTATTGCGGCGCCGGGGAAGTAGGCACCCGCCTGGGGGTTGACCATGAGATCCACGGTCAGCGGCGCCCCGGTGCTGCTCTCGGTGGCGCTCGCGTGCAGGAGATAGCTCCCGTCGGGGAGCAGGGTCACCGATGACGGTCCGATGCGGAGATCGGCCTTCGTGGTCGAGAAGCGAACCTGCGACGAGGGGACATCGGCGACGAAGCGCCGCGCCGGCCGCCCCTGTTGGTGCAGCGTCACCAGCACCTGCCCGCCCCACCGTCCGTTCGGCACCTGCCCGGCGACGATGAACGAGATGAACGCCCACTGCTTCCCGTCCGCCGACACCACGTTGAAGTAGTGCCATTCCGCCCACGACGGATCGCGCGCCACCGCCGGCGGCGGCAGGTGGAAGTGATCGATCTCGTTGCGCAGTTCGTACGGCGTCGGCATCGTCCACTCGCGGTCGAGCGCATCGTCCGTCCACTTCCCGTCGACGATCGGCGCGCCGGCGCCAACCGCAGCGTTGCGAGACGGAATCTGCCCCGTGGCGAGCACGGCCTGCTGCCGGCCATCGGGCAGCGTGAGATACACGAGCTTGCCCACCACCTGCGGCGCCGCCGCGGTCACGTCGCCCGCCAATCGCGGCGACGCCAGAATCTGCCGGTAGATGAAGCGCGCGTGGTCGATGGACAGGAACATCCCGCCCAGCCCGCCCGTCTTCATCACCTCGACGTCGATGCCCTCGGGGAGCACCGTGATCTCGCCCCCACCCACCAGCCGCTCGCTGCGAGCCTGTGTGAGCATCGCCGTGCCGATGGACAGCAGCACCACCATCACCCCCACGCCGAGGCCGTAGCCGGCGAGCAGGAACAGCGTGCGCCATGGGCGCTGCACCAGGTGACGGAAGGAGAGCAGCGAGAGCACGGCTCAGCGCACCCGGGAGTCGGACACGATGGCGCCGTCCTTCATGTGCACCACGCGCCGCGCCGCGGCGGCGAGTTCGTCGTCGTGCGTCACCACCACGATCGTCGTGCCGTCGGCGTTGAGCCGGTGGAAGAGCGCGATCATCTCCGCGCCGGTGTGCGCGTCCAGTTCGCCCGTGGGTTCGTCGCAGAGCAGCAGCGCCGGCCGGTTGCCCAGCGCCCGCGCGATCGCCACGCGCTGCTGCTCGCCCCCCGAGAGCTGCGAGGGCCGGTGGTCCACGCGCGCGCCGAGCCCGACGTACGTGAGCAGCTCACGGGCGCGTTCCCGTCGTTCGGCGCGGCCCATGCCCGCCTCGGCCAGCGGCAGTTCCACGTTCTCACGGGCCGTGAGCGCCGGCATCAGATAGAAACGCTGGAACACGAACCCGATGTGCAGCAGCCGGAACCGCGTGCGTTCGCGGTCGCCGAGCTGGTCCACGCGCCGGCCCTGGATGCTCACCGTGCCGGCGCTCGGCCGGTCGATGGCGCCGAGCAGGTTGAGCAGGGTGGACTTGCCGCACCCCGACGGGCCCGCGATCGCCACGTACTCGCCGGGCGCCACGTCGAGCGATACGCCGCGCAACGCGTGCACCGGCGATGCGCCCATGGGATAGTCGCGCCGCAGGTCGCGCGCGCTCAGCACCAGCACGGGTTCGGTCATGCCACCGCCTCCTCGCGCAGCGTGACGGCGATCGGCATCGAGGCGCCGCGCCACGCGGGATAGACACCCGCCAGCACGCCGCACACCGCCAGCAGCCCCAGCGACACCCAGGCGTCGCGCGGCTGGAAGAGGAAGAAGTCGATGGCCGCCGGCAGACCGGGAAAATGCGACAGGATGCCGTTCAGATACCGCCCCGTCACCAGCCCCAGGCCGAGCCCGAGCACGGAGCCGGCGAGCATGATCGCCACCCCCTCCACCAGCACCTGCGCCACGATCGACCCCCTGGCCACTCCGATGGCTCGCATCACCGCGATCTCTCCCAGTCGTTCGTTTACCGACACCGTCACCAGCGTGGTCACCAGCAGCAGCCCCACCGTGAGGCTCACCGATCCGAGAATGAACGCGAGCTGCCGGAAGTAGCTGAGCCGCTGGTCCACCTGCCGCAGCGCCGCCGCCGTGGAGATCGGCGTCACGCGCGGAATGTTGCGCGCCACCCACTGCTGCACCGCCGAGGCGTCGGCCCCCTTCCGCAGGCGCAGCATGACGATCGACACCGGGTCGTCGCGAGCGCCGGTCATCGCGCGCAGGGTGGCCAGCGGCATCGCCACCACGCGCGGATTGGCCGGCATGTAGACGAAGTGCGCCGTGCCCGCCACCACGAGCCGCCGCTCGCGCACCGGGGTGCGCATCTGCGCGTCGTACCCGCCGGCTACGCGCAGCGTGTCGCCCACGTGAGCCCCGGTGGCGGCGAGGAACTCGGGGCTCACCACCATCTGATCGGGTGCCGCGATGTCGCGTCCGCCGCGCAGTTGGTAGTCGCCCTGCACGGCCGGGTCGATGCCGATGGCCACCGCCGCGACGTTCCGGCCGGCCAGCTGCACGTGCACCTGCCCGCCGAGCACGGGGCTCACGACCACGATGTCCGGGTTGGCGCGGAGCTGCGCCATCAGTGCGCCCGCGCTGTCGATCGTCGCCTCGGTGTCGAAGGGCATGGTGCCCTTGGGCGTGAGGCGGATCTCGAACCCAGTCGACTCGAGCAGCGACCGGAACGACTCTCGCATGCCGCTCGACAGCATCACCATGTCGAGCAGCAGCGCCGCCGATACCGCCACGCCCACCACGGCGAGCGCGGTGCGCAGCCGGTGGCGCTGCAGCGAGGCCCGGGCGAGGGTCAGAAGCACGGCGTCACCGGCCGAAGAGCACGAGGGGATTCACGCGGGTGAGCCGCCGCGCCGCGAAGAACCCGGCCACCACGCCCAATGCCAGCGACAGCGCCACCGCGAACGCCACCACGTCGGGCGTCACGATCGAGAACGCCAGCGGCGTACGATAGACGCCGCGGTAGTGTTGGTTCACCAGCGCCGACGTCGCGATCCCGATCCCGACGCCGAACAGACTGCCCAGCGCCGCCACGAACGTCGCCTCCAGCACCACCGCCTTGAGCACCGTGGCTGACGAGATGCCCATCAGCCGCAGCGCCGCCACGTCGCGCCGCCGTTCGTCCACCTTGAGCAGCATGATACAGAGCAGGAACACGGCGCTCGCCACGATGGTGATCACGCCGATGGCCCGGTGGAAGCGGCTCACCACGAGAAAGGTCTGCGAGGTCTCCACGGCGATGTCGCGCGACCGGTACGCCCGGAACCCGAACGCCGCGTCGTTGATTACCGCCGTCGCGCTGTCGGTGGCCGCGGAGTCGCGCGTCGCCACGGCGAACCGGTCCACGCGGTCGCCGTACCCGATGAGCGATTGAAGCTGGTCCAGGTGCATCAGCACGCGGTACTCGTCGCGCGCCACCTCCGACGGGTCGGCGCTGCGGCGCACCACCGCCCCGATCACCACCGTGTCTCCGGGTCCGTCCACGCGCGACCGCACCACCAGCCGGTCGCCCACGCGCAGGTGCGCGTCGGCGGCCAGCCGCTCGTCAATCGCGATCGTTCTTGCGCCGGGGGCGGGAACGGGGGCGCCGGGGCTTGCCTGCCGCTGCGGACGTGCCGCGCTTGCCGCCCGCTGCGCCTGACCCACGACGGGCCGCGGAGCGGCGACCGGGGGCGCGGCCTGCATCAGGAGAAGCTGGAGGAGCGGAAGCAGCATGGCTGAAAGTTATCCCGGGCGGTGGTATGACCAGTACGTGGCGTGCCAGTTCCGATCCCACGTGCCGCTCGGCGCGCGCAACGCGCAGGGTGATGGGGCCGCCGTACGGCGCCCGCTCCACGATGCGTACCCGCGCGCCGGGGCGGATGCCCATGCGCCCCAGGTAGCGCAGCCGCTCGGGGTCGTCGTCCTCCACGCGCGTGATGCGCGCCTCGGCGCCCGGGGGCAGATCGTCCAGCGAGGCCAGGCGGCGCTCGTCCATGGTGCCGTCGCGCGTGGGGATCGGCGCCCCATGGGGATCGGTCTCCGGCTCGCCGATGGCGGCCGCCATGCGGTCCACCAGTTCGTCCGAGGCGGCGTGCTCCAACAGCTCGGCCTCGTCGTGCACCCGATCCCAGGGGTAGCCGAGCGCCTCAGCCAGGTAAGCCTCGATCACGCGGTGCCGGCGCAGAGTGCCGAGCGCGGCCCGGCGCCCCTTGTCGGTAAGCCGCGCGCCCCGGTAGCGCTCGTAGGCGATGAGCCCCTGCGCGGCCAGACGGCGTACCATCCCGCTCACCGACGCCGGAGCGATGCGCAGCGCCGCCGCCAGTTCCTTGGTGCCGGCCGCCGTGCCGTGGCTCTCCAATTCGTAGATCGCCTTGAGGTAGTCCTCCACGGGCGCCGTGAGCGGCGCTCCGGACCGCGCTCCCGCTCCCGCGCCCGACTTCGACGGCCTCACGCGAGCGACGACACGTGCGGCGGTGTGGCGCGCGGCGGTGTGGCCGGCTTGCCGAGCACCAGCAGCACCGGTACCCGCGACGTATGCCGCACCTCGTTGGCCACGCTGCCGAAGAGCAGATCCTTGAAGAACCGGTGGCCGTGCGTCGCCATGGCGATCAGATCGCAGTGCTCGCGCTCGGCGGCCTCGCGGATCTCCTTGGAGGGCTCTCCACCGGCCAGGATGCAGTCCGTTACGACCCCCGCCGCCGAGAGTTCCCCCGCGATGCGCTCCACGTACTCGCGATCGTCGCGCATCTCCTCCGACTCCCGAAGGCTGAGCTCCTTGACGTTGCGCGCCGCGAAACCGTCGGCCACGTGGATCACGAGCACCGACGCGCCGCACCACTTGGCGAGATCGCGCACGTACTCGACGATCGCGGCGTCGTACGACGAGTGTTCGACGGGCAGCAGGATCTTCTTGAACATCAGCCGAGCCACCCACGGAGGGTCTGAAACAACAGCCACGCATTGAGCACGGCGATGATCCCGGCCGTGGTCCAGGCCAGGACCTTGAGCGCCGACGAGTTGACGAACTCGCCCATCTTCTCGCGCTCCGACGTGAACTGCACCAGCGGCACCACGGCAAAGGAGAGTTGCAAGCTGAGGATCACCTGGCTGAAGATGAGCAACTGCGTGGTGCCCGACTCTCCGTATAAGATGGCCACGATGACCGCCGGCACAATGGCAATGAGCCGGGTGATGAGGCGCCGCACCCAGGGGCGGAGCCGGATGTTCAGGAATCCCTCCATCACGATCTGGCCGGCGAGCGTTCCCGTGAGCGTGGAATTCTGCCCGGACGCCAGCAGCGCCAGGGCGAACACGGCGCTCGCGCCGCCGCCGAGCAGGGGCGTCAGCAGCTTGAACGCATCCTGGATCTCGGCCACTTCCGTGTGGCCCGTGCGGTGGAAGGTGGCCGCCGCCACGACGAGGATGGCCGCATTCACGAACAGCGCCAGCGTGAGCGCGATCGTGGAATCGATGAACGCGAAACGCACCGCCTCGCGCTTTCCGGCCGCGTTCTCCTCGTAGCGCCGCGTCTGCACGATGGACGAATGCAGGTACAGGTTGTGCGGCATTACCGTGGCGCCGAGGATTCCGATCGCGATGTAGAGCATCTCCGGATTGGCCACGATTTCGCGTTGGGGAATGAACCCCGCGAACACGGCCGCCATGTCGGGGCGCGACAGCAGGATCTCGAACAGGAAGCAGGCGCCGATGGTCGCGATGAGCGCGATGACCAGCGCCTCGAGCAGGCGGAACCCGCGATGCTGGAGCACGAGCAGCACGAGGACGTCGAAGGCGGTCAGCAGCACGCCGATCGCGAGCGGGATGTGGAACAGCAGCTGCAGCGCGATGGCCGATCCGATCACCTCGGCCAGATCGCACGCCGCGATGCCGATCTCGGCCAGGATCCAGTTGAAGATCGCCGCCGGGCGGGAGTAGTGGTCGCGGCACGCCTGCGCCAGGTCGCGTCCGGTGACGATGCCGAGCTTGGACGACAGCCCCTGGAGCAGCACCGCCATGAGGTTCGACATGAGGATCACGCTCAGCAGCGTGTAGCCGAACTGCGACCCGCCGGCGAGGTCGGTGGCCCAGTTGCCGGGGTCCATGTAGCCCACCGCCACCAGGTAGCCGGGCCCGGCAAAGGCGAGCATCAGGCGCCACCAGGACCGCCGATCGACCGGAATCGTCCGGTACGCGTCGGACAGGCTGGGGGCGACGCGCGCGCGCCGCCACCCGCCGCCGCCCTGTGGCGGCGTGGAGGTGGACGTCGTGACGTCGTGACGGTGCGAACGGCGGGGAAAGCCCGGAATGACCATGGCGCGAAATATATGCTGACCTAACTCAATTATTAGGCCAGACTAACTTCCTCGCAAGCCGGAATCGGCGCCGGTCAGCCCGGCGTCTCGCCGATCACCCGTTCCAGGATCCCGATCGCGGTCTCGAGCGTTCGCCGGTCGGCCGCCGTCAGCCCGTCCAGCCGGCTGGTGAGGCTGGCCACCCGGCGCCGCCGCCCGGCCTCCAGCATGCGCCGCCCCGCCGGCGTGGCCCGGATGCGCGCCACACGCCCGTCGCTGGGGTCGGACGCCCGCTCGGCCAGCCCGGCCGTGGCCAGCGCGTCCACGGCCCGGCTCATCGTGGCAGGCCGCACCTGCTCGGCGGCCGCCAGCTCCCCCAGGGTGCGCGGC
This sequence comes from uncultured Gemmatimonadaceae bacterium, assembly GCA_963814345.1. Lineage (GTDB taxonomy): Bacteria > Gemmatimonadota > Gemmatimonadetes > Gemmatimonadales > Gemmatimonadaceae > JAGWRI01. The sequence goes on from CAWFCT010000019.1 coordinate 34,545, forward strand.
CCCCCGAACACCAGCACGCTCAGCGCCGAGAGGAGGGGCGCCGAGATACCCGACGCGTCGTCCTCGCGCCGGAGGAGGCGCAGCAGGTGGATGGCGGCCGAGTCCAGCCGGGTGGCGATCTCGGCGGGCTCGAGGTCCGGCGCCCGTTGCGGGCGGGACGGGTGGCGGGGGGTTGCGCGTTTCACGGGCATGATGAATAGTTGGTTAGCCTAGCTAAATATTCGTGCGCGGCGGGCGCCCGGCAACCCATCGGGATCCCGTTTCTTCCACCGACGGCCTCACTGCGCGACCGTCCGACAGACTCCCGGCCCCCCGTGACCCACCTCTCCCACATCGGCCAGATCGCCGTCGTCGTCCACGACATCGACCGCGCCACCGCGTTCTACCGCGACGCCCTCGGCATGAAGTTCCTCTTTGCCGCCCCGCCCAGCCTCGCCTTCTTCGACGCCGGCGGCACGCGGCTCATGCTGGACGCCGGCGCCGAGCCGGAGTTCGACCACCCGGGGTCGATCCTCTACTTCGACGTCCCCGACGTGGAGACGGCGTACGCGGAGATGCGGGAGCGCGGGGTGGAGTTCATCGACCAGCCGCACATGGTGGCGCCGATGCCCAACGGCGACCTCTGGATGACCTTCTTCAAGGATCCCGACGGCAACACCATGGCGATCATGGCGGTGAAGCCGCGCCCGTAGCGGTGGCTCAGTCGGTTTGCCGGTAGCGCGTCACGAGTTGCCGGAGCATGTACTCGGTCATCCCCCACACCTGGTAGCCTTCGTAGCGGAACACCGGGCGCTCCTGCGTGCCCAGGGTCCGCACGGCGATCGGCGCCGTGCCCCAGTTTCGTTCGTCGAGGAAGGCCGCGAAGGGAACCCAGGTGTATCCGGCGATCTCCCGGTTGGGGGTCACCGAGATGTCGCCGGCCACGGCCGCCACGTAGGGGCGGACGACGATCAGGGGCAGCGACGGCGTGCGGGGATGGATCTCGTCGAGCGTGCCGAGCATTCGCCCGGCCGCGGCGAGGTCGATGCCCGTCTCCTCGCGCGTCTCGCGGATGGCGGTGGCCGCGAGGTCCGGATCACCCGCATCCATGCGCCCCCCCGGCATCGCCACGTGCCCGCTCCACGGGTCGCGCTCCACCTCGGCTCGCCGGATCAGCAGCAGTTCGGGGCCCGCCGCACCCATGCGCAGCGTCGCGGCCGTGGCGGCGTAGCGAACCGGGACGTCGGGATGGACGATCCGCCCCGGACGGGCCGCCAGTGCTCGTGTGATTCGCGCGACTTCGGGGTGGTGCAGCAGTTCGTCGAGCGGCGTCATCTCATTGCCTGCCAGCCGTCAATCCTCCACGTCGCCGCCGGCGTCCAGCCAGCCGCGATAGCCCTCGCGCAGTGAGGTGACGTTCCGGTAGCCCATCTGCTCCAGCGTATCGGCCGCGAACGCCGAGCGATTCCCGTTGGTGCAGTAGACGATCACCATCGCGTCGCGCGGCAGCACCGCCTCGACCTTCGATTCGAGATTCCCGCGTGAGATTACCAGGGCGCCCGGAATCCGGCCGAGCGCGGTCTCGTTGGGGTCGCGTACATCCAGGAACACGATGTGCTCGCGCCGCCGGTAGCTGTCCAGCGCGCTCGCCACGGACGTTTCCTGAATCCGCGATTTGACTTCGTCGAGAAGTTCCTGGCCGGTTTTCATGAGCGAATGTGGAGGGATGATCGCAACCTAATCGCGGCCCCCGCGGCGGGTAAGACTAGCCCGCCGACAGCGTGCGTTCGTCGGCATCCAACCGCGCGTGCATGCCGAGCGGCACCGTCCACTGGTCGTCGATGTGGCCCACGGGAACACCCGACAGACAGGGCACGCGCAGCAGATCGGCCAGCTCCTGCAGCACGGCGGCCAGCGAGCGCGACCCGCCGTGGTCGGGACGGTGTTCGGGCGCGTTGGTGAAGGCGCCGAACACGAGCCCGGTGCAGGTGGCAAAGGCGTCGCCCAACCGCAGCGTGAGGAGCATGCGTTCCACGCGGTACACGTCCTCGTTCACGTCCTCGAGCACGACGATCGCGTTGTCGTAATCGGGGGCGAACGCCGTGCCGGCCAGCGCCGCGAGCAGCGCCAGGTTCCCGCCCACGAGCCGCCCCTGCGCCCGTCCTCCGCGCAGCGTCCGCGCGCCGGGCGCCGCGCCGCACGGATCCACCCGCTGCACCACCGCTCGCTCCAGCGAATCGCGCGAGAACGGGGTCAGCTCGGCGCGCGCCACCGGGGCGTGGTAGGTCACCAGGTTGCACCGCATCCCGATGGCGGCGTGCAGCGCCGTGATGTCCGAATAGCCCATGAGCGTCTTCGGATGACGGCGCAGGACGTCGTACTGGATGCCCTCGAGCAGCCGCATGGCGCCGTAGCCGCCGCGCACGCACCAGATGCCGTCGATCGCATCGTCGCGCAGGGCGGCGTTGAAGTCGTCCAGCCGCTGCTGGTCGGTGCCCGCCAGGTAGCCGTGGCGGGCCAGCACGGCGGCACCGGGCACCGGCTCCCATCCCATGGCGCGGCAGTTCGCCTCGGCGCGGGCCAGGTCGTCGGGGCCGGCGAGCGGGCCGGCCGGCGCGAGCAGCGCCACGCGCGCGCCCGTGCCCAGCGGGGGTGGGCGCTTCATGTTGAGCGGGCGGCGGGCACGTGCATGGCGCACGAACGTAGACGGTTCCCCGGGCGCGGTCAACGCGCCGCGGCCCTTCCATGTGGCGGATCACCGGTGGAGGTTTCGTTCGTGCACCGCTCTCCGGCCCCTTCCCCGTCGTGACCGTTCCCGTCGCCCTCCTCGCCGCCCTGCCCTGGGTGCTGGCGCCGCTGGTCGTCGTGTGGCGGGCCCGGAATTCCAGATCGCTCGACGACTGGTCGGATGTCGTGCCGCCTCCGGTGCCGCGCGTGTCGGTGGTCATTCCCGCGCGCAACGAGGCGCGGAACATCGAGCGCTGCCTGCGCTCGGTGCTCGCGAGCAGCCACCCGGACCTGGAGGTGATCGTGGTGGACGACCACAGCACCGACGAGACCGGCGGGCTGGCGCGGGCGATCGCCCTCGGCGACCCGAGGGTGCGCGTGATCACGCCCGAGCCGCTCCCCGACGGCTGGTTCGGCAAGCAGTGGGCGTGCGCGGCGGGCGCCGCCCTGGCCACGGGCGACGTCCTGCTGTTCACCGATGCCGACACCGTGCACGCACCCGATCTCGTGGCCCGGAGCGTGAACGCCATGCGGGCGCGCGGCGCCGATCTGCTCACCGTGGCCGGCGCCCAGGAACTGGGCACCTTCTGGGAGCGCGTAGTGCAGCCGCAGATGTTCGGGCTGCTGGTGGCGCGCTACGGCGGCACCGAGCGGGTGAGCAACGCCCGCCGCCCCGCCGACGCGATCGCCAACGGCCAGTGCATCTTCGTCACGCGCGCGGCGTACGACGCCAGCGGCGGACACGAGGCGGTGCGCGACAAGGTGGCGGAGGATCTGGCGCTGGCGCAGCGCTTCGTCCGCCAGGGACGCCGGTTGGCGCTCGTGGCGGGACTCGACCAGCTCAGCACGCGCATGTACACGTCGCTGGACGAGATCGTGCGCGGATGGCAGAAGAACGTGTACGTGGGCGGGCGCGACGCGATGCCGGACGGCCTGTCGCGGGCACTCTTTCCGCTGGCCCTGCTCGGGGCTCCGCTCGTCGCGCTGGCCCCGCCCGTGGTGCTCCTTGCCGGACTGGCCGGACTCACCTCGCCGGCCGCGCTGCTCTGGGCCGTGGTCACCGTGGGGTTCGCCGTGGCGTTCTGGGGGGCGGGCTACGCCTTTCTGAAGCTCCCCGTCTGGTACGCCTTCGCCTACCCGCTCGGCCTGCTGGCGGTGCTCTACATCGCGGTCACCGCCCTGGCCCGCGGGCGGCGCCTGGAATGGAAGGGAAGGTCCTACAGCGTGGAGTAGGTCCACCGGTTAGGGTTCGGACACAGCACCGCATCGCCGTCGAATGGGCATGTCCCCCAACATCCACCCATCCCGCTCATGCGTACCCGTGTCGTCCCCGTCGCCGTCCTCGGCGTCCTGCTCGCCCCTCCTGCGCTGGCGCAGAACGCCGGCACGCGCGACAGCGCCGTCGCCCTGCGCGGTGTGACCGTCACCGCCACCCGCGCCCCCTCGCTGATTCTCACCACGCCGCTGGCCATCACCAGCATCCCCGCGCTCGAACTCCGCTCGCTGCGCGGCTTCGGGCTGGACGAGGCGCTCACCATGGTGCCGGGCGTGGTGGCACAGTCGCGCTACGGAACCAGCGACGTGCGGTTGGTGATCCGCGGCTTCGGCGCCCGCGGCGCGGGCGATCGCTCCAACGCCGGCACCTCGCGCGGCGTGCGCGTGCTCGTGGACGGCTTTCCGGAAACCGAGCCCGACGGCCGCACGGCGTTCGACCAGATCGACCTCGCCGCCGCCGAGGGCGTGGAGGTGATCCGGTCCAACGCGTCGGCGGTGTGGGGAAACGCGGCCGGCGGCGTGATCAACGTGCGCACCGTGCCCACGGGCAGCGCGCCGGCGTTCGACTTCCAGCCGATGTTCGGCGGCTACGGACTGGCCCGCTATTCCACGCGCCTGTCGGCGCCCACCGGCAGCGGCATGGCGTACGTGAACTTCACCAACACGTCGTTCGACGGCTGGCGCGATCACTCGGGGGCGCGGCGCTCGCTGGTGAACGCGGGGGTGGTGGGGATGATGGGCGCTCGCACGCGGCTGGGCGTGTACGCGTCCGGCGCCAACAACCTGTTCCGCATTCCGGGGCCGCTCACCATGGCCGAGCTGACGGCCGATCCGCGGCAGGCCAACGCCACGTACGCCTCGCGCGACGAGCGCCGGTACAACCGCATCGCGCGGCTGGGGGCCACGGTGGAGCACCAGGTGGACTCGGCGACGTCGCTGTCGGGGATGGTGTTCGTGAGTCCCAAGTACCTGCAGCGTTCCGAGCGCGGCACCTACCGCGACTTCACGCGCTACCACGTGGGGGGCAACGTGGTGGGCCGGCACAGCTTCGTGCTGCCGTCGGGGCGCGAGTTGCGCGTCACGGCGGGCGCCGACGAGGCGTTTCAGGACGGGGCGATTCTCTTCTACTCGCTGGTGGACGGCCAGCGGGGCCCCGATCTGCGCGACAACAAGGGCGAGGGCGCCAACAATCTGGGCGCCTTCGCGCAGGGCGAGTTCCCGCTCGGCGACCGTGTGACCCTGTCCGCCGGCGCGCGCTTCGACAACGTGACCTACTACGCGCACAGCTACATCGACCCGTCGCTCAACGACAGCCGCGCGTTCACGCACGTGACGCCCAAGCTGGGGCTGAGCTGGCGCACCTCGGCCACGTCGAACGCGTATGCCAACGTGGGCGGGGGCATCGAGGTGCCGGCGGGCAACGAGACCGATGTGGGGCCGGGCATGCCGCCCGTGGGCATCAACCCGCTGCTCGATCCCATTCGTTCCACCAGCTACGAGGTGGGCTACAAGACGGTGGGGCTGCAGGCGGCGTCGTTCTGGATCTCGTCGGACCTGGCGCTGTACGACATCGAGGTGTCCAACGAGATCATCCCCTACAACGGCGGCCGGTTCTATCTCACGGCGGCGCGCGGGCGTCGCAGCGGGGCGGAGTTGGGGCTCACCGCGCAGGGGCCGCGCGGCGTGTTCGCCAACGCGGCGTTCACCTGGTCGCGCAACCGGTATCTGGACTACGTGGTGGACAGCACGTATCTGGGCAGCCCCGGCGCCACGGCCGACTTCAGCGGGCACAAGGTGATGGGCGTGCCCGACCTGATGGCCAACGTGGAGGTGGGCACGCAGTTCAGCGGCGCATACGCGCCGCGGGTGAAGCTGGGGCTGGAGCATGCGAGCGGGTACTTTGCCGACGACGCCAACCTGGTGCGGGTGGCGGGGCACAGCATTCTCAACTTCACGTTGGAGTGGCGGCGGCCGCTGCTGAGCGCCGGCGGCGTGGGGATCCGCGGATTCGTGTCGGTGCAGAACCTGGCCGACACGCGGTACATCGGATCGGCGTTCCTGAATCCCGATCTGGTGAACGGGCAGCCGGCGGCGTACGAGCCGGGGATGCCGAGGACGGTGATCGTGTCGTTCACGGCGGAGCGGTTGCCGTAGGGCGCGCGGCGTGAATTGAGCCGGTTCGCAGTGCGGTGATGGCGGTGCAGTTGGCGGGGCGAGGTAGCGTGCGCGCGTGCTCTCCCCCCGTACCGCGGCCGCCCTTCTGGCCGCCGCGGATTCTCCGCACGCGATCGCCACGCTGCTGGCGTCGGTCGGGATCGACGGCGTCGCCCGACCGCTCGACGCGGGTCGCCGCTCGGCGATCGGCCTTACCGAGTCATTCCGCGATCTGAAATTCATTCCCGTCGGCAACGGCGGATGCGCGCTCGCGGGGGTGATCGGAGCCGGCCCTCCGCTCCGCGAACAGCTTCCCCGGATCGCCGCGCGCCTCCAATCGCACGCGCCTCACCTGTTGTGCCTGGTCGCCCTGGCCGACAACCGCGACGCGACCCTTGCGCTCGCCGCCTGGAGCGGTGACCGCCGCCCCCCGCGCGTCCGATCGCTGCTCGTCGATCGCCGGCAGGTGCGCGTCAGCGACGCCGAGACGATCTGCGCCCTTCAATCAAGCGCGACCACGGATGCCGGTCTCCAGCACCTCCGATGGACTGAGGTACTGGGTCGCGACGCACTCTGCCGGCGGTTCTACCGCGAACTCGAGCGGCGAGTGACCGATCTCGCTACCTCGGCATCGGGACGCTGCCCGCCCGACGAACGCCGTACACTCGCCCTCCTCTACACCTCGCGCCTCCTCTTTCTCGCGTTCCTCGAAGCCAAGGGGTGGCTCGACGGCCGCCGCACGTACCTCATCGAGAGCTTCGATGCCTGCGCGGCAGCGGGCGGGCGGTTTCACGCCCGCGTGCTTCGCCCGCTCTTCTTCGGCACGCTCAACACCCCGCTGGCACGGCGCGCCCCGACCGCCCGCGCCCTCGGCCGCATCCCGTTCCTGAACGGCGGCCTCTTCGCGCCCACGCCCGTCGAACGACGCAACCGCGACCTCGTCTTTGCCGACCAGGCCCTCGGCGCGATCGTCGGCGATCTCTTCTCCCGATATCGGTTCACGGCGCGCGAGGATTCGACCACGTGGAGCGACGCCGCCGTCGATCCGGAGATGCTCGGCCGGGCGTTCGAATCGCTCATGGCATCGCACGACCGCCGAGACAGCGGCGCATTCTTCACGCCGCAGCGCCTCGTCGAACGCGTCACCGATCAGGCGCTCGAGCAGCTGCTCGTCGCGACCGGATTGTCGGTGTCCGACGCCGCTCGCCTGCTCGTAGAGGGCGCGCCGCCGGTCGCTGATCACGAGGAGTTCCGCCGGCGTCTCGCGCGCGCCACCCTGCTCGACCCGGCGTGCGGCTCAGGGGCCTTTCTCGTGCACGCGTTGCATCGACTCGCGGATCTCCGGATCGTGCTCGGCGACCGGCGCCCCGTGAGCGCGGTGCGCCGGGACGTATTGACCGCATCGCTGTTCGGCGTCGACCGGAACCCGACGGCCGTCTGGCTGTGCGAACTCCGGCTCTGGCTCGCCGTGGTCATCGAGTGCGACGTCGCCGATCCGCTAGCCGTCGCTCCACTCCCGAATCTCGATCGCAACGTACGCGTCGGCGACTCGCTCTCCGGTCCCGGCTTCGGAGCGGCTGACGCACCCCACGCCGCGGGCTCGTCCAGCCTCGCACTCCTTCACCGCCGCTACGCGCGGGCCACGGGCGCCCGCAAGTCGACGCTCGGCCGGACGCTCGATCGCCGGGAGCGATCACGAGCGCTGAGTCTGCTGGAGCGCGAGTTGACCGCCGCGCGGCACGCCCGTCGTGAAGCGGTACTGGCGCATCGTGGGCGCGATCTGTTCGGCGAGCGGCATCGCCTCACGGCCGCTGACCGCCGGGATCTGACCGCACTCCGGCGCCGAGTGGTGGTGCTGCAGCGCGAGCATCGCCGACTGGCCGACGGCGGCGCGCTCCCCTTCTCCTTTCCCGTGCACTTCGCCGACATCGGCGACCGGGGAGGATTCGACGTCGTGATCGGCAACCCGCCGTGGGTTCGGCTGCACCGCATTCCGGCGAGGGAACGCGCGCGCCTCCAGGCCGATTACTTCGTCTTCCGCCGCGCGCAGTGGGAGCCCGGGGCCGCCGCGGCGCACGCGTCGGCGGGGTTCGCCGGCCAGGTTGACCTCGCGGCGTTGTTCGTCGAGCGCAGCATCGCGCTGCTTGCCAACGGCGGAACGCTCGCCCTGCTCCTTCCCGCCAAGCTCTGGCGGTCGCTCGCCGGCGGCGGAGTGCGGCGTCTGGTGGACGAGCATGCGCGGGTGGTGCGCGTCGAGGACTACACTGACGCCCCCGCGCTCTTCGACGCGGCCGTCTACCCGTCCCTGCTCGTCGCCCGCAAACCGCCGGCAATCGGCGCCGCTGTCCGCCAACCGATCGCGATCGCCGTGCACCGGCACGGGACGCGGGAGGCATGGCGCCTGCCGCCGAGCGGACTCCCGCTCGACGACACCGCCGGCAGCCCGTGGCTGCTACTCCCGCCGGCAGTGCGTGCTGCGTTCGATCGCCTGACACGCATCGGCGTCCCGCTCGCCGACGGACCCGTCGGCCGCCCGCTGCTCGGCGTGAAGAGCGGGTGCAACGATGCGTTCGTGGTCGAGTTGCTCGACGCGCGTGGCGGGGTCGCGACGGTTCGCGCCGCCGGGGGCAAGACCGGCGAACTCGAGTGCCGCCACCTTCGGCCGGTCGTTCGCGGGGAGACTCTTCGGCCCTGGGTGAGCACCGGTGATCGCGAGCGCATCGTCTGGCCGTGCGACGAACGCGGAGTAGCGCTTCGGGAGTTGCCGCCCCGCACCCGACGGTGGCTCTCGCGCTACCGGCATCGTCTGGCTGCGCGTACCGATGCGCACGGCACGTGCCCGTGGTGGGCGCTCTTCCGCACGGACGGCGCTCGCTCCGACGTCCCGCGCGTCGTCTGGGCCGACTTCGGGCGGCGGCCGCGGGCGCTCGTCCTGCCGGCCGGCGATCCGACCGTGCCGATGAACACCTGCTATGTCATTCGCTGCGCGGACGCGGACGACGCGCGCACTCTCGCCGCGATCCTCAACTCGCCCGTGGCGGCCGCGTGGTCGCACGTGCTCGCCGAGCCCGCAAGAGGTGGCTTCCGACGTTACCTCGGTTGGACCATGGCGCGCCTTCCCCTTCCCGCCGATTGGGACCGCGCGCGTCGAACGCTCGCCCCGCTGGTGACACGATTCGAGGGCCGCGACCCGCCGGTCCCGATTCCGGACGCACAGCTTCTCGAGAGCGTGCTCGAGGCATTCGGCATCGATCGGCGGCAATTGGCGCCGCTGCTTCGGTGGACCACCCGATGAACTGGACGCGCGCCAGTGCGGACACCGTGCGAGCGGCCATCGCGCGCGCGTGGCTCGGCGCCCGGGGACGCGACACGCTCGGAACCATCGTACTGCGCCCGTACCAGCGGGCGGCCGGCGCTCGCCTGCGCGAACTCGTGGCGAGATACGGCGGCGCGATGTTGGCGGACCCGGTGGGGTTCGGGAAGACGTACACGTCGCTCGTCGCGGCCCGGCACGCGGAACGCCTGCTCGTCGTGGCCCCCGCGGCGCTGCGCGGGATGTGGACCGATGCGCTGGCCAGAGCTGGAATGCGGGCGACGTTCATCTCCTACGAGGCGCTCAGCCGCGGACGCACGCCCGGCTTCGACGCGGACTTCGTGATCGCGGATGAGTCGCATCACGTTCGCAACCCGTCCACGCGCCGCTACCGCGCGCTGGCGCGGCTCTGTGCGCGTGTGCCGGTGCTGCTCCTCTCTGCCACGCCCGTTCACAATCGCATCGACGACCTCCGCGCCCAACTCGCGCTCTTTCTCGGGCGCCGCGCAAGCGCCCTGGACGCCGACGGTCTGGCGGTATGCGTGGTGAAGCGCGAGGCGGACAACGTCGACCCCGGCGAGCGCGGGGCCGTGCTCCCCCGTGTGGCCGATCTGAAATGGCTGGACATCCGGGCCGACGAGCGCATTCTCGACGAGATTCTCGAGTTGCCTCCTCCGGTGCCGGTGGAGGACGGGGGAGACGGCGGCGCTCTGCTCACACTCTCCCTCGTCCGGCAATGGGGTTCGAGCCGCGCCGCGCTCGTGTCGGCGCTCCGCAGGCGGCTGGCGCAGTGCGAAGCGCTTCTCGAGGCGTTCGACGCCGATCGCTATCCGACACGCGCGCAACTGCGGGCCTGGTGCTACACCGAGGGCGCACTGCAACTGGCCTTCCCCCAGATCGCCAGCGATTCGCTCATCCCGGACGACGCAACGCTCATCGACGAAGCGACCTTTCACCGTGACGGCGTGGAGTGGCTGCTGCGCGCCCTGGCCATGGCCCCTGATCCGGACGACACCCGTGCCGAGGCGCTGCTGGATGTGATGCGCCGTCACGCGGATTCGCAGATCGTGGTGTTCGCCGAGTTCGGCGAGACCGTGAAGGCGCTCTACCGGCGCCTCGCTCCGTACGGCCAGGTCGCCATGCTCACCGGCCGCGGAGGCGCCGTCGCCGGCGGCCGGATCACTCGGCGCGAACTCCTGGCCCAGTTCGCGCCGGGCGGCCGCGATCGCGTGCCGGTGGCGCGGCGCGTCCGGACGCTCATCACCACCGACCTCTTCAGCGAAGGAGTCAACCTGCAGGCGGCAGACGTGGTGGTGCATGCCGACTTGCCGTGGACTCCCGCGCGGTGCGAACAGCGCATCGGCCGGATCCGGCGCATGGGATCGCCGCACGATGAGGTCTTCGTCTACGCCATGCGGCCGCCCGCCGGCGCCAACAAGTTGCTCCAACTCGAAGCGCACCTGCGCCGCAAGCTGCGCGAAGCCGCGCGCGCGGTTGGCATCCGGGGGGCGATCGTGCCGCGCCTCTTCTCGGCCCCCGCCGTCGAGTCTCCGGCCGCGCTGACGGCGGCCGGCCGGCTCACGCAGGCGTTGGAGCATTGGCTCGCGCCCACCCCGGATCGTCCTGCCGGTCCGACGCTGGTGGCGGCGACGCATGCGGCAGAACCCGGTTACCTCGCCGTCGTTCAGGCCGCGGGCGAAACACGGTTGGTCTGCGGCGACCTCATGCGAACCCGCGATGACCTGGCCTCCGTTCTCGAAGCAGTCGAAGCGGCCGGCGGCGCTGAAACGAATTTCGATTCCGCGCTCGCCAACGAGGTCGTGGCACGCCTGCACGAATGGGGCGAGGAACTCGATTCGCTCGGACTGCTCGAGCCGGCGACCATCGGCACCGCCGTCGCGCGCCGGCGGTTGCTCCGCCGCATCGACGGCATCGCATCTCGAAGCCCGCGACACCTGCGCGCCCGATACGCTCCTCTCACACGCGACGCCCGCCGCGCGGCCACCACGGCCTTCGGAGCGGGCGCCGAGCAGGTGCTTCAGGAACTCGCGGAGGCTCGCATGCCCGACGAAGCCTGGCTCAACGCCGTCCGCACCTTCGCCCGGCTCCACGCGCACGGCGACAGCGACCATCCTGTGCGCGTGCTGGCCGTCCTCCTCTTCGTCCCTACTTCTTCGCCGGCTGCGGCGCCCCCGCCGTGATCGCGTCTCCGATCCGCTGCCGCTGCGTCTCGCTCTGGCTCACCAGCAGCGCCAGCAGGTTGGCCGACTGCAGCATCGACGTCTTGGGCGGATACGACTGCGTGGCCTCGTACCCGATGAACCCCGTGGTGTCCAACTTCGCCGCCGCCGCCTTCCGCTCCGCGGAATCGGCGAACAGGAACACCTCGAGCGTCGAACGCCCGATGTGGTACAGCAGCCCCGGCTTGGCAATGGCACTGTCCCTGGCCGGCGCGCTGTCCAGCCGCACGCCCATCCCCGCGGCCAGCAGCCGCGCCGTCAGGCTGCACTCCTTCCACCACCCGTCGGCCGGACAGGGCGAACTCGCCACTTCCTGCGCGCGCTCGGCCTGCTGCTGCGCCACCTGCTGCGGCGTGGGCCCCTGCTTGCACGCCGCCGCCATGCCCACCACTGCCAGCATGGCGGCTACCACCCATCGTCTACTGCCCGTGATCGTCTTCACCCGCCCAAGATGCCACGCTCACACGGCGTCCGGAATCCCCAACTTGTCCGCCGCCTCCTGCGCCGCGTGGAAGAGCAGCCCGAAGGTGTCCACCACGAACAGCACGTCCTGCATCCGGTCGATCTCGAACGGCTGCGCCAGCACCGCGTCCACACTGAACGGCCGGCGCTCGCACTCCGGGCCTAGCGCGTGCGCCGCGTCGCCGTGCGACGAGATGAGCCCGCTCCCGTACACCTTCACCCGGTCGTCCTCCCTCACCAGCCCGAACTCCACGGTGAACCAGAACAGCCGCGCCATCCCCGCAATCTGCTCCTCCCGCTCCGCCCGGCAGGCAATCTGCCCGAACCGCTGCAGATAGTCCGCGAACGCCGGGCTCGCGTGCAGCGGAACGTGCCCGAACACGTCGTGGAAGATGTCGGGCTCCGGCAGGTAGTCGAGCTGCTCCCGCGGCCGGATGGTCACCGTGGTGGGGAACAGGCGCCGCGACAGGCAGCGGAAGAACTCCGGCGCCGGCAGGAACCCGCTCACCGGCACCGCCTGCCACCCGGTGAGCGGACGCAGCTTCTCGTTCACCACGCGCAGGTCGGGCACGCAGTCGGGACACAGCCCGATCCGTTCGGCGCCCCGCAGATACACCTCGCTGCCGTGCTCGGCCAGGTCGCGCATCCGCCGCTCGTAGAGCAGCGCCCACACGTCGTGCTGCTCGTTGGTGTACTCGTTCCACCGCTGCTCGATGAACTGCGGCTCTTCGGTTGGGAGCTTCTGTGCGGCGTCCAGCATGGCGACCTCGGTAGTGGTGAACACGAAAAAGGCGGTCCGTGAACTTCACGGACCGCCTGAGGAAAGACTCCAGCGCCTGACTACCTGTGCGCACGCCTCCAGCTTCGGCCCGTGGATGAGGTCGAATACCAGTAGGAATACCAGGCGCAGAGGTGCGTCGTCATGCCGCGAATCTTCACCGGCGATCGGGGATCTGTCAAGTAACGGTTCCGCATCCGGCCAGGGCCCGATGCGCGATCAGTGACCGCCGGCGCGGCGACGGAGTTGACTCTGGTAGGGACGGGCAGCCCGCGAAACCGTTGGCTCTGCCGCCGTCCATCCACGGAGGTCCCATGCGCGCCGGAATGGTCCCCGCCATCCTCTCTGCGATGCTCCTCGCCGCCTGTGGCGGCCCCACCGCACCGCGCTCGGATCTCGCCGTCACCGTATCGACGGCAGACGCCGCGCTCCATCTGAGCAATCGCGGCAGCTTCTCAATCGGCTTCTTCCCCGTCGAGGCGGGAGAGTCCGCGTTGATCCTGTGGGCCCCATGCGGCCCCGACATTCCGGGCTGCCTGATTTTGCGCCCGGGCGCCGACACCAGCATCTCGTATTCCACCGTCTCCGGCTACTACGCCGGCGCGAAGGAAGCCCTCGTCTACTGGTGGCGCCTGGTGCCCGGACCCGCCGATGGGCTCGTTCCCGACAGCATGCGCGTGGTGAAGGTGGCCTTCTAGTCGTCCGCCTCGATGTCCAGATGGAACCGGTGCAGGAACCGCTTGGCCGGCGGCGCCAGCATCACGCCCACCGACCCGATGAACACCACGCCGCTGAACAGCGCGTAGAAGCTCTCGAACCACTTGCCGGCGCTCGACCGGATGGGATCCACCGGGCCCATGCCGCCCAGGATCATGCTCGCGTTCACCAGCGAGTCGAGCCACCCGAGATTCCCCGTCACGTGGTAGCCCACCACGCCGACCATCAACGCCGCCCCCACCATCGATCCGCCGATGAGCGCGTTCCGCACCAGATGCCGGTAGTACACCTGACGCGACACCATCGGCTTGTACAGCCGGTGGCGCCGCGGCCCGGACGGATGCGGCGGCTCTGGACGATCGGCGGAGGCGTCGGCGCTCATCGCGAGGCCGGGTCCTGGCCGCCGCGCGTGGCCGACGGCGCCCCGCGGGCGAACGCGATGTAATCCGTGGGCTGCGGTTCATCGCCCGCCGCGCGCACCAGCGCCGCGATCTGGCCGCGGTGGTAGATGCCGTGCGTCGCCACCTGCGTGAGCATCTCCTCGATGGTGGACGTGAATTCCCGGCCCGCCGAATTGCGATAGGCCACCGAATGCGCGAGGTCGTCGTCGCCCAACTCGTCCAGGAATTCCGTGTACGCCGCATGATTCTCGTGCATCAGCGCATCGCATTCGGCAATCGATAATGTGGGCCACACGGGCAGCTTGGAGGCCACGCCGGCCATCCGGCTCAGCCAGACGTGCTCGGCCGCCACCACGTGGGCGAACAATTCCAGCGCATGCGCCGGCAGGTGCTGGCTGTCGACGATGGACCGCAGGGTGCGCGCATCCGCCCACTGCAGATGCGCGACCAACCGCTTGAAGTACTCTCGCATCGTTCCGTTCTCCAATCCCGTGACCAGCGCCGCACCGCACCCGCGGTGCCGCCGACATCCACTGTAGTGTTCACCGGCTCCGGCCGCGAGGCTCCCAGCCGTAACGGTCCAGCGACACCCGCCCGCGCGGACTGAACGTCACGCCCTCGCGTTCCAGCAGTTGGCGCTGCCGCACACCGGCCCCGGGGCCCGCGCGCCGCGGGCTCACCGCCCCCTGCGCGTTGATCACCCGGTGCCAGGGCACGCGCATCCCATCCTTGAGCGCCGCCATGGCGTAGCCCACCTGCCGCGCATGACCCGGCAGGCCGGCCACGCGGGCCACCTGTCCGTAGGTGGCCACGCGGCCGCGGGGAATGCGGCGCACCACGGCGTAGATGCGGGCGTACGTGCCGGACGCACCCGGGACATCCGCCCGCTTCCGTGGTGCCGCCATGCAGGGCCCCTACGCCGCCGACAGTTGGCTGGTGCAGTGCGCGCACCGCGTGGCGGCGATGTCGATGGTCGACTTGCAGAACTGGCAGACCTTGGTGGTCGGCGCTCCCTTGGGCGGCTCCTTCACGAAGATCTTGCTGATGCGCCAGGCCACGAAGCCGATGATGAAGAAGTTGATCACCGCATTCACCAGGTGGCCGAGCGGGAATTGGAATTTCCACAGGTGCAGCACGTACGTCGCCCACTCGCCGCTGGGTTGCGCCACGGCCACGATCGGCATGATGACGTCGCTCACGATCGCCTTCACCACGTCGTTGAGCGCCACGCCGATCACCACCGCCACCGCGAGTCCGATGGCGTTCTGCTTGATCAGGAAACCCTTGAAGTCCTTCCACATATGCACCTCACGGCCTTGGGTGAGCCAACTGGAGTGCCGCCGGGCCAGCCCCGGTCACGAATACCTCGGCAGCCGGGCCCGCATTGGGGAACGCTAGACGATACCTGGAATCCCATTGCCGCGCGAACGCGGGCGCGTCGGACTCCCGCACCAGCGCCCACACGCTGCCACCGAACCCGGCGCCGAACGCCGACGCCGCCGCGGCGCCAAGGGCGCGCGCCTGCCGCTGCAACGCGATCGTCTCCGCGATCTGGTTGCCCAGCCACCGCTCCACGTTGGTCTGCGACTCGTCCACCAACGCGCCGAACCGCTCCAGGTCGCCGGCGTCGAGCGCCTGCCGCGCCCGGGGAATGATCCGCGTGCTCTCCTCCACGAACTGGTCGAACCGGTCCATCAGGACTCCCGGCGGATACTCGGCGTGCGTCGCCCCGCGGATCAACTGCCGGATGCGGTCCGGGGCGTCGTCCGACGAGCCCGCCGCCGCGGCCAGCGAATCGTCGTCGCGCCCCGTGGCCTCGGTCCATAGCTGCAGGATGACGCGGGTGGCCACCGACGCCCGGTTGTAGGCGTCGCGGGCCGCGCCCGCCTTCTCGGCCAGCACCCCGCTGTTGGCGATCGCGAAGGTGTACCCCTCGGGCAGGCGCACCGTGCCTTCGGCGCGCACCGGGCAGAAGGAGTACTGGCTGAGCATGCGCGGCCGGCAGCACAGGATCGCCGTCTGGTCCTCGCTGCCCCCGAAGATCCCGACCCCGCGGTCGCCGGTCAGTGTGCCGAAGCTCTGCCCGTTCTCCACGCAGCCGAGGTACGAGGCAAGCGCCTCGCGATCGGTGATCTCGCGCCGGTACGCCTCGTCGTGCTCCAGGTCGTTGACGTACGAGACGGCGAGGAAGATGGCCACGACCAGGGCGCTGGAGCTGCTCACGCCGGCGCTGAGCGGTAGATCGCTGGCCAGCCCGATGTCGAGCCCGCGGCGCGCATCGGGAAAGTTGCGCGCCACGCGGCGCACCACGGTCATCGGATAGTTGGACCAGTGCCCCATGGGCGGTTCGATGTCGGGACCGAAGGGGAACGCCGCGGCATCGTTCAGGCGGGCGTCGATCACCCGCACCATCCCGTCGGCGCGCGGCGAGGCCACCAGACAGACGCCGCGTTCCACGGCGCAGAGCAGGCTGCGCCCGCCCGCGTAATCGGTATGCTTGCCCAGCACCTCGATGCGCCCTGGCGAGAACCAGGCGGCCAGCGATTCCCCCGATACGTCGTGGGCGCGCAGGGCGTCGACGGCGGCGGTGAACAGTTCGTCCTTGGCGGACGCCGCGGCACTCGACATGCCGGCGGTCACCAGCGGTCGCGCGAACGTGCCGCTCATGGCCGTGCCTCCACGCCCGCCAGCCGTTCACGCACGCTGGCAATGTCGCCGCGGCTCGACAGGTCGAGCACGCCCGCCGCCACGCGCACCACGTCGATCCGCTCCCCCATCTCCTCGATCGCGATGCGCACGGCGTCCTGCAGTTCGAGTTCTCCGCGCGGCGACGGCGTCACCCGCCGGCAGGCGTCGAAGATGACGGGCGTGAACAGCCACGCGTTCATGCTCACCAGCGCGCCGTCACCGAAGGCACGGGCTGTGGCCTCGTCGGGCTTCTCGACGATCCGCACCAGCGCGCCATCGCTCCCCAGCGCCAGCAGCGCGTACCGCAGCACGCGCGCCTCCTCGATGTTGCTCTCGCGGATCAGCGCGTCGCGCTCGAAGCCGAGCACCGCCGAACCGGGCGCGGCGCACAGCGCCGCGAGCGCGGCGGGCGGGTAGTAGTTGTCGGAATTCACCATCAGCACCCGGTCCCCAGCGGCGAATGCCTCGGCTGCGAGCAGCGCATCGGCGGTACCGCGGGGTTCCTCCTGAATGGAAAACGAAACGCGCACCCGCTCGGGCGGCGTGCGCGTGTAATGGTCACGAATTTCGTTGGGGCCCGGCGCGACGACGATGCACACGTCGGTACAGCCGGCGTCGGCCAGCGCGCTCAGGGCGAAGTCCAGGAAGGGACGCCCGATGGGGATCATGGCCTTCACGCCACGGGCTGCCACCGCGGCCTGGGCGTCGTCGAGCGCCGCGCCGGCGTCCTCACGGCGCATGCGGGTGCCCAGCCCTCGCGCCAGCACGACGGCCTTGCTCACGGCGGGCCGGCGTGCCGTCATGCGCCCTCCGCTGCCTCCGAGCCCGCGCCGCTCCACAGCCGCGGGACCACCATCAGGAGCCCGATCCCGCTGATCACGAAGAACACGGTCCACATGATCGCCTGCGGCATGCGGCCGTAGAGGAAGCTCCCGGTGCCGAACAGCGCCGAATAGACGAACAGGCAGCCGAGCGTCCAGCCCAGCATCGCCTGGGGCAGGCTGTCGGGCGACGCCCCGAGCCCCGACTCCGCGCGGATGGCTTTCCACCCGGGGCCGGCGGGGCGCACCAGCCGGTAGAAGGCCAGCAGCGTGGCGTGATCGTGCGGCTCGGTGAGATAGGTGACCGCCACCCACACGACGGTGGTCACGGCCACCGTGATCACCAGCGACACGTTGGCGTCCACCGGATGCCCCATCTTCCCGCCGACGAAGAACCCGACGGCGACGACGAACGAACTCACCATCGCCGACACCTCGCTCCACGCATTCACGCGCCACCAGAACCAGCGCAGCAGGTAGATGAGCCCCGTCCCGGCGCCGATGGAGAGAATGAGGTCGAACGCCGCCTTGGCCGTGGTCAGTTCGAAGGTGAGCAGCGCGGCGCACACCATGAGCAGCGCGGTGACCACGCGCCCGATGAACACGTAGTGCTTCTCCGACCGGTCACGGCTGATGAATCGCCGGTAGAAGTCGTGCACCAGATACGACGTGCCCCAGTTGAGATGCGTCTCGATGGTGGAGCAGTAGGCGGCGAGCATGCCGGCCACCATGAGGCCGAGGAACCCGGCCGGCAGGAAGCGCAGCATGGCGGGGTACGCGATGTCGTCGCCCAGCAGCTTGGGATCGAGCGCCGGGAAGGCGTGCTGGATCGACGCCAGGTTGGGGTAGATGATCGTGCTGGCGAGGGCGACGATGATCCAGGGCCAGGGACGAAGCGCATAGTGCATCACGTTGAACAGGAACGTGCCGGTGAGCGCGTCCTTCTCGCTGCGCGAGGCGAGCATGCGCTGCGCCATGTAGCTCCCGCCGCCCGGCTCGGCCCCCGGATACCACACCGACCACCACTGGATGGTGACCGGGATGATGAACACCGCCAACGCCACCGACCAGTTGCCGAAGTCGGGGAGCAGATTCAGCGTCTTGGGATCGATCTTGGAGATCAGCCCCGCCATGCCGCCGATCTGCGGCTGCTTCACCGCGAAGTAGGCCACGGCGAACGTCCCCGTCATCATGATCCCGAACTGGATGAAGTCCGTGACCAGCACGCCCCACAGGCCGGACACCGAGGCGAAGAACACGGTGATGATGGCGGCGATGGTGAGCGTCTTCCACGAGGGCCACCCGAGCACGATGCCGGCGATCTTCACCGCCGCCAGGTTCACCGTGGCCATGATGACGCAGTTGAAGAAGAGCCCCAGATAGACGGCGCGGAAGCCGCGCACGAAGCTCGCTGCCTTGCCCGAATAGCGCAGCTCGTAGAACTCGAGGTCGGTCATCACCCGCGACCGGCGCCACATGCGGGCGAAGAAGAACACCGTCATCATGCCGGTGAGCAGGAACGCCCACCACAGCCAGTTGTCGGCCACGCCGTTCTGGCGAACCATGTTCGTCACCAGATTCGGCGTGTCGGTGCTGAACGTCGTGGCCACCATCGACACACCCACCAGCCACCAGGGCGCGGCGCGCCCGGAGGTGAAGAATTCGGCGGTGCTGGAGCCCGCGCGCTTGATGAAGAACAGCGCCGGCAGGAACGACACGACGATCGACGCCGTGACGATGATCCAGTCGAGTGTCGTGAAGTGCATGCGGGTCGAGGCAGGAGGGGCGGAGAGGAACGACGCGGCCGTGCGAACGGGCCAAATCAACACCGCGAAGGGGACTGCGTCCAGCGGCAGCGGTTCTCAGCTTTCGCCATTCACCCGTCACCTTCTCATCGTACTCCGAGCACTCTCCAGCGCCCACACCGCTTCCATGCGCGCCGCGCCGAGCACCGCCCGGGCGACGAAGGCAATCGGCGAGCCGCCGCTGAACGCCGCCGCGATCGCGAACAACGTGCGCGGCAGCACCCGCCGCCCGTCGGCAATGGCGTACACCGCCTCCCAACGTTCCGGATCGAGCTTTGCCTTGAAGGCGTCCAGCCCGTCGAAGTTGTAGAACCGCCGCCCGTGCGCGCGCATCCACGCCAGCACGTAGCGAAGCCATACTGGATTGACCGTCTCGTCCAGGTGGGCGCGACGCGACAGCGGCGACAGCCCCAACGTGACGTAGCCGGAGCCCTCGGCCTCGAACACGCGCATCGCGGTGTCGATGAGGAGCTCGTTGCACCCGTTGGGCGCGCCGCGCCCGCGGATGATCTGCTCCACCAGCCACCCGTGGCGCACCGGCACCGGCGACGCCAGCAGGAACCCCACCACACCGTAGCCCGCGCGCTCAGCCACGAAGACGCGACGGTCTTCGAGCCGGTCCAGCGTGCGCGGCTCCACCAGAAAGTGCATGGGTGGGAGTCCGCGCGTGGCGCCCCACTCGCGCAGGCACCGCCAGAGGTCCGCCCGCCCGCGGGCGCGGGCCGCGTTCCACTCACTCACCTCGACGTCCTTGTTCCGCGCCCGCTGGATCTGGGCCCGCAGCGAGGCGTGCTGCGCGACGATCGGCGCCCAGACCGCGGGATGCCACACCGGCTGCCCCCCGAGGATCACGAAGGCACGTCCGGGCCGCTCACGCAGCAACCGCTCCACACGCCCCTCGGCGCCGAAGTAGCACACATGGCACCCGTCGGCTCGCACCTCGTGTTCGAACTCGTCCACCACCTCCGCCAGCCGGTCGGCCGCACAGATCGGCGCGCCGGCCACCACGTAGACGCCGTGGAAGCGGGCGTAGCCGAGCACGGCGTCGCCGGCCGCGGAGAACCAGTGGGAAATGCCGGGATTCAGGATCTGGTAGCTGGTCGCGTTCCAGCCGTAGCGCATGACCAGCGTCCGCGCCAACTCGGGGCTCGCGCCCGGCGGACCGGTCAACCCTCGTCCACCTTCCGGCTCGTGGCTGCCGTGTCGAGCAACTCCGGCCCCAGCTGCACAGCCGCGACCAGGAACGGCCGCGTTCGCCGCTCCGTCAACGGCGCGCGGCCTCGAGCCCCGCGGCCAGCCGGGCGAGCCGCGCCTGCCAGAACTTCTTCATCTGCTCCGCCTTGCGCCCCGTGGACAGGTCCTCCTGGTCCACGGTCACGTGCGTGCGGAACGGCCCGCGCGGCATGAAGAACACGCGCAACGTGGAGGCTGCCCACGTGCCGTGCAGCGAGACGGTCGGGGTGGACTCGGTCACTTCGAGTTCGTCGTTGCGCAGCCATTGGCGGCGCTTGCGTTCGTCCGTCCAGGCCGCGAACACCCGCTCCACTTCGGCGCCGATGGTCCGGGACGCTGACGCCGCGAACCCCTTGGGATCGTGCACGGCGACGGTCCCGAACTCGCCGGCGTCGCTCGCGTTCTGTCCGGACCTGTAATCGGTCATCCATTCCTCCGGAGCAACCGTCGCGCTGGCACCCCACCCGGGCACCGACCCCCAACTCACGGGCCGGCCAGCGGACATAGTTATTCATAGTATGCGTCTGATGGGGGGCCGTACGCCATCCTCCAAGTCACGACACCCACGTGGGGGTTAAGCGGACAGAATACCCGCCGTGGTTCCCCGTTGCGCCCGTTCTGGCGCCACCCTAGGTTATGGCCAGCGATTTCGTACCCTTGGTACGACACGTTCCGCGAGCAGCTCGGGACCTGGCATTCGCTGGGGTCATTCCGGTTGTTCGATGTCGCGCGTTACGTCCGGCGAGTGTCCGGCGTGGCGGGAACACGGCCCATCGTGAGGGCTTTGGTCACGAACATTGTAGTCGGTACGTACGGCCATATCCGGACTCCGACCACAACAACACACAGGAGTACCGCAATGCGTACGACCGGCACAGTGAAGTGGTTCAACGACGCGAAGGGCTTCGGCTTTATCACGCCGGAGGACGGGCAGAAAGATTGCTTCGTTCACCACTCCGCCATCCAGGGCAGCGGCTTCAAGTCGCTGGCCGAGGGTGAGCGGGTCGAGTTTGACGTCGTCCAGGGCCAGAAGGGCCCCGCGGCGGAGAACGTCACCAAGCTCGGCCGCTAAGGCCAACCGCGCCTTCGGGCGCACACGAAGGCGGCCGGCTCGGGGAAACCCGGGCCGGCCGTTTCGCATCTCCGTGGACGACCGGCGTTGCCGCGCACCCGCCTCGTCTGCATACTGCCCCATATGCCCGCCCGGCTCGCACGCCTCCTCCCCGCCGCGATCCTGCTCGCGCTCCCAGCCGCCACCCGCGCCCAGAAGCCGGCACCCGTCGTGGTCCGAGCCCAGGTGTCCGATACGGGGCACGCGCCGATGGCGGACGTCGGCGTGGCCATCGTATGGGGACGCGACAGTGTCGTGCTCGCCGGCGTCACCAACAGCGCCGGGCGGTACACGTTCACCTTCCGCATCGACAGCGGGCTGTACCGCATCACGGCACGGCGCGTCGGGTACCTCCCCACCACGCGCCTCGTGCGCGCCGCGCCCGGCGATACCGTGAACGTCGCGCTGCCCCTCGCCCGGATACCGCCGACGCTGGACACCGTCCGCGTCGAGGCGCGCGCGCGCTCGGACGACTACCTCATCGACTCGACGATGCTCGCGCACCTCCACCGGCCGGTCACGAACATCTACGACGCCATTCGCGATCTGAAGCCGAACATGCTGTACAACGACATCCACCTGTGCGGCCCAACCGCCAACATATGGGTGAATGGTGTCCACGAGCAGTTCGGGCCCAAGACGGACGCCCCCATCGCGCCCATCGGCCGCGTGCAGGTGGACATGGAGGGCCACGTCACGCACCAACCCTCGCACGTGGCCCCACGCCATCTCGATCCCGAGTCGGTGCTCGCCAATATCAGGCCCCAGGACGTCGCCGAGGTGCGCTACCTCGACTGCCGCGATACCTCCATGCCCGGCTTCGGCGTACGGAACGCGCTGTTCATCACGCTCAAACCCGGGATCGTCTACGACTGGAAGCGCGGCAGCGTGCCTGCCGATTCGGTGCCCGGCCGGCGCTGATCCGGCCCGGTCGCGCCCCGCCACCGGTGCGGCTAGTCTTCGCAGAACCCGCACCCCGACGCATGAAACCACTCACGATGCTGTTCGATCTCGACGGCACGCTCATCGATTCCGTCGAGTTGATCCTGCGCTCCAAGACGTACGCCTTCGAGTCGCGCGGCCTCGCCGCCCCCTCCGACGCCGAGTGGCTCCGCTGGCTGGGCACGCCGCTCCGGAGCACGTTCCAACGGTTCGCCGACTCCCCGGCCGAGGTGGACCGGTTCATCGCGGCCTACCGAGAATTCCAGCTCGAGCACCACGACCGGTTGCTCCGTCCGTATGCGGGCGCTTCGGAAACGCTGGAGGTCCTTCGCGACGCCGGACACCCCATCGGCATCGTCACAAGCAAGTCAGTGGAACTCTCCGAACGCGGCCTCGACCACGTGGGACTGCTCGAGTTCGTGGATACCATCGTCGGCGCCGACTCCACCCAGAAGCACAAACCCGATCCGGAGCCCGTGCGGGTGGCCCTCGACCGCCTGGGCGCCACCCCCGACCGGGCGGTGTTCGTCGGCGACTCGGTGCACGACATGCACGCCGGCAACGCGGCGGGCGTCGCCACGGTGGCCGCCCTCTGGGGCCCGTTCACACGGGAGGACCTGCTCCCCAGCGCCCCCCGCTACTATCTGGACCGCGTGGGGGATCTCCCCACGCTGGTGGCCGGATTGGCCGTGGAACCCCCCGAAACCGGACCGCGGCGCCCGGCGTAGGCCCCGACACACCCGCAAGCCGGCCGGAGACGCACCCCGACCGGGGTTCCAACCTTTTGCCCGCGTCGAGTATCTCATCCGCTGTACGGACGGAGACCGACGACGCATGACCGCTGTGGCCATACTCGAATCGCCCACACCCCGACCGTCCGACGCCGACGCGGCACGCGCCGCGGCGGGGGATCGGGCGGCGTTCGAGCGGCTGTACCGGCAACACGTCGACCGGGTGTTCTCGCTCTGTGCACGCATGGTCGCCGACCGGGCGCGCGCCGAGGAGCTCACGCAGGACGTCTTCGTCCGCGCATGGGACAAGCTGAAGCTCTTTCGCGGGGACAGTTCCTTCTCCACCTGGCTGCACCGGCTGGCCGTGAACGTCGTGCTGAATGCACGGAAGACCGATTCCCGCCGGCAGGCGCGGTTCGAGGAGGAGGACGAGGAGCGGGGGATGGACGCCCACGCGGGTACGGTGGGTTCCACGCTCCAACCGGGCGACCTGCTCGACCTCGAGGAAGCGATGACGCGGCTCCCGCCCGGCGCGCGGCGGGTGTTCACACTGCACGACGTTGAAGGGTACAAACACGAAGAGATCGCCGAGATGCTCGGCGTGACCACCGGAGCCACCAAGGCTCAGCTGCACCGGGCCCGGCTCCTCCTGCGAGAGGCATTGAATCGATGAGCGGCACCACTCCCACGATCACCTGCGAGGTCTTCGCCGACCGGTTGATGGACTTCCTGGAAGGCGACCTGGACGGCGCGACGCGCGCCGCCCTGGAGGCGCACGCGCGCCGGTGCGCCGCGTGCGGGGCGCTGCTCGCCGATCTGCGCGCGGTGAGCCATGTGGCGTCGCAGCTCCCCACGCTCACGCCGTCTCGCGACCTCTGGCAGGGCATCGCCGAGCGCATCGAAACCCCGGTGGTCGGCCTGGCCGATCGCCGGCCCTTCTGGAAATCGCCGCGACTGGGCGGTCTCGCTGCGGCGGCCGCACTATTGCTGGCGGCGGGGCTGGGCTACCGCGCGCTGCACCGGTCCCCCGTCGCTCCGGCGACGCCGGCCGTCCACGTCGCGGCCACGAACGCGCCGCCCGGCGACACCGCGCTCGCCGTGCCGCCGTCGCAAATGCCGGCTCCGGCGCCGCGTTCCACGGAAAGCACGCGGGCCCGCCTGGCCGCCAACCGCGCGGCGGAAGCCACACCGGCCGGTATCGAGAAGTCGTACGACGGCGAGATTGCCGGGCTGCGCGCCATCATCAACCAGCGGCACAGCCAGCTCGACACGGCCACCGTGGCCGTGCTCGAACGCAATCTCGCGGTCATCGATTCGGCCATCGCCCAGTGCAAGACGGCGCTCGCCAAGGATCCGAACAGCAAATTCCTCATGCAGTCGCTCAGCCAGTCGCTCGATATCAAGGTTCAGCTCATGCGGATGACGGCCGGACTGCCGTCGGCCACCTAGGACCCTCAAATGCGCCACACACTGTTCGCTGCTCTGCTCCTCGTCGCCGTCGCGGCGCCGGCCTCGGCCCAGGACCGCCGGGACGACGGCCGCGTGTTCATCCGCCGCGGCGCCGACCGCATCGACACCACCGTCACCATCGCCACGGGTGGCGTGGTGGCGCTCTCAGCGCGCCGCGGCAACATCGTGGTCACCACCGGCTCCGGCAACACCGTGCACCTGCGCGCCGCCACCGAACGTGGCCGCCTGCGCTTCGACGCCTCCGACAACCGCGTGTCGCTGGATGCCTCCGACGCCGCCGACGACGGGCGTATCGAGGTGACGGTGCCGGCCGGCACGCGCGTGACCGCGCAGACCATGAACGGCGACGTTTCGGTCCGCGGCACCGGGGGCGACGTCTCGGCCCACACCCAGACCGGCGACGTGACCGTCGAGAATGCCTCCGGCCACGTGGACTTCAACACGCTCTCCGGCGACATCACGGCCGCGCAGCTCAAGGGCACGGTGTCGGCGAACAGCGTGAGCGGCGACGTGTCGCTCACCGGCGTCGCCGGGAACGTGGACGTCGCGTCGGTCAGCGGCGATCTGACGCTTCGGCACGTCACGTCCCAGTCGGTGAGCGCCCAGACCACGAGCGGCGACGTCACCTTCGACGGCTCGATCGACCCCGCCGGCCGCTACCAGTTCACCACCCACTCGGGTGACGTTTCGCTCGACATCCCGGCGGGCGCCAGCGCCCAACTCACGGTCTCCACCTGGAACGGTTCCATCGACAGCGACTTCCCGATCACGCTGCAGCCGGGTGAGCACGACATCGGCGTCGCCACCAGCAAGCGCTTCACCTTCACCATCGGCAGCGGCGAGGCGCGGATCACCGCCGAATCGTTCGGCGGGGACATCGTCATCCGTCATCGTGGCGGGCGCTGAGATGACGCCCACCCATCGCTCATTCCCCGGTCACCTCCAACTCCCGACTCCCATGCGCGCACTGCTCGGACTCTCCTTTCTCGCCCTCGTCGCCAGCACGGCCGGCGCCCAGCGCAGCGACTTCCAGTGGTCCAAGTCGGAGGCGGTGGGCACCGTCGTCTCGGTGCACAACATCAATGGCGACATCACGTATCTGCCGGGCAGCGGCAGCACGGTGGAAGTCACCGCCATGCGGCACGGATCGGATGCCAACGTGTACACGGTGGTCAAGGAGTACTCGGGCAAGGTGGTCGTATGCGTCCTCTGGCACGACACCGACGAGTCGTGCGACGAGGACGGCTCGCACATGCATTCGCACGACCGGCGCTGGGGCGACCACGGCAGCATGGACGTAACGGTCAAACTGCCGGCGAGCATGGTGGCCGAGGCGGGTTCCGTGAGCGGCGACATCCGGATCGACGGCGCGCACGGGGACGTGCGCGCCGCCACCGTGAGCGGCGACGTCACCCTCCGGAATCTCCATGCCACCGCGGTGCGAGCCACCACCGTGAGCGGCGACGTGGATGCCGGCATCAGCGAGCTCTCCGGCGACGGCCCCCTGCACTTCCGCAGCGTGAGCGGCGACGTGACGGTGTCCGTACCCACCGGCCTCAATGCCGACTTCTCGATGTCCACCGTGAGCGGGGACCTCGACACCGACTTCCCGCTCACCCTCAACGGCCGCATGGGCCGCCGCAGCATCAACGCCCGCATCGGCACGGGGGGCCGCGAGTTCTCCGTTTCCACGGTGAGCGGCGACGTGCGGCTCCGCGCCCTGAAGTGACAGCTTGACGTCTCTCGAGTAGGATTCGTGTTATGCGTCGAATGATCGCCATTACCGCCCTGCTGGCCGCCGGAATTCCCGGCGCCGCCGCGCGTGCGCAGAGCAGCGCGCAGACCACCACCGACTGGGCATGGAAGATCCCTGCCGGCGGGTGGATCACCATCCGCAACCTCAACGGCCGCGTGACCGCCCACCGCGCCGGAGGCGACAGCGTGACGGTCACCGCTACCAAGCGCGTGCGGCGCGGTGACCCGGCCTACGTTCGCTATGACGTCCAGCGCTACGGCGACGACAAGCAGAACGTGCTCGTGTGCGCGCTGTGGGGCGACGACGCGAGCTGCTCGCCCACGGACTACGAATCGCGCAACGACCGGCGCGACCGGAGCAACCAGATCGCCGTGGACTTCGACATCGGCGTGCCCGCCGGCGTGAAGATCGGGGCGCACACCGTGAACTCCGAGGTGACGGTCATCGGCGTGACGTCGGAGGTGCGGGCCCACACCGTCAACGGACGGGTGAACGTGGAGACCGACGGAGGCCCGGTGTCGGCCAGCAGTGTGAACGGCTCCGTCCACGCCGCCATGCTGCACTACCGGCCCACGCAGGACATGCGGTTCAGCACCGTCAACGGCTCGGTGGTCGTGGAGCTGCCGAACGACGTGAACGCCGACGTCGAGTTGAGCACGGTGAACGGACGCTTCACCACCGACTTCCCGGTCACGTTGAGCGGACGTATCGACCCGCGCCACCTGCGCGCCACCCTGGGCAAGGGCGGGCCGATGATCAGCCTGCGCACGGTCAACGGCAACGTGGAGTTGCGCAAACACTAAGATTTGCGCGGCCCCGCTCCGCTCTCCCCCTGCCTCCACTGGCACCAGGCCCCCGTGGCCGGGTACAATTGGAGGCAGGGTTTTTCTCTCTCAGGAGTCCGCTCGAATCATGGGTTTCTCGCGATACGCGGTCGGTACCGCCCCCCGGGTCCTTTCCGGCGTGGAGCGCGCGACGCTGGTGCGCCGCACCTACGGGCTGGTGTTCGTGGGGGTCGTCGTCACGCTCTTCGGCGCCGCCTTCACCACCACGCAGCAGTCGCTGATGTACGCCGTGGCGGCGCATCCGTTCATCACCGCCATCTGCTGGTTCATCCCGTTGATGATGGCGCAGTCGCAGGCGCGGAGCTACCCGCGCAACATCATCCTCACGTTGCTGTTCACCTTCATCGTCGGCATCTGGCTGGCCCCGATGCTGGTGTTCTACGCCAAGATGCAACCGGGCGTGCTGGCCGAAGCGGGACTGCTCACCTTCTCCACCTTCGGCGTGCTGACGCTGTACGCGATGTTCAGCCGCCGCGACTTCAGCGCGTGGGGCGGATTCTTCACGGTGGGCCTGTGGGTGCTCATTGCCACCATGCTGATCGGATTCTTCTTCCCCAGCATGGGCGCCGGCGGATCGATGTGGCTCGCCGGAGGCGGCGTGTTCGTGTTCGCGGGGCTGCTGGTGTTCGACACCTGGCGCATCACACGCTCGGGACAGTTCGGCGATCAGGACTACGTGATCGCCGCCGTCACGATCTTCCTCGACCTGCTCAATCTGTTTCTCTTCATCCTGAGCCTGGTGAGCGGCGGCGACCGGCGTCGTTGAGCGGCAGGGCGCGGACCTCGTGCCGGCGGCGCCTGATCGCTACGGCGCGGCGCCGAACCCCTGCTCGATCTTCGCGGCCAGGTCGAGATCCAGTTGCGTGATCCCGCCGGCGGAATGCGTGGACAGCGTGAACGTCACCTTCGTGTAGCGAATGTCGATGTCGGGATGGTGATCCATGGCGTCGGCCATCCCGGCCACCTTCGCCACGAACGCGATACCGTCGGCGAACCGCGAGAAGGTGAACGTCTTGGCCAATGCATCGCCGCGCCTCGCCCAACCGGAGAGCGTGCCCAGTGACCGCTGGATCTCGACGTCCGATAGTTTTGCAGGCATGCAGTTCCTCCCTCTGGCCCGACCGCGCCGCCGTCGGCGGGGCGGCCATCACATGCCCGGATACTATGCGTTCCGCGTCCGCACCGTAATGGTCCGCCCCCGTCGCGCCCTCCGGACCGCCGTCACCCTCGCCATGTTGCTCCCCGCCGCCGCGGCGGCGCAGACGCCCGGGCCGGCGCCGGCGCCGGCGCACCACCGCGGTTCGTGGAAGCGCTTCTGGGCCGGATTCGCCACCAGCATCCTCGCCCACGAGGGCGGTCACATCACCGCCGCGCTGCTCCAGGGCGCCCGGCCCACCTTCGGGCTCGACCACGGCCGGCCGACGGTGTTCTCCGGCATCGATCCCGAACGGCACCCGCACAAGCAGTTCATGTTCTCGAGCGCCGGGCTCGACGTGCAGGCCATGGTGGACGAGGCGATCCTCGACGATCCCCATCACGGCGGCGGTCCCTTCCAACGAGGGGTGCTCATGGGCGGCATCGCCACCACGGCGTTCTATCTCACCCTCGGTCGCACGGGCACGGTGAGCGACGTCGCCTTCATGCGGCGCACCTCCGGCCTGACCTCGGCACAGATCGCCCTCATCTACGGCGGCGTGGCGTTCATGCACGTGATCCGGATCGAACGCGATGGGCGCTTCGCCGACTTCTTCGTCCACCCCGATGCCCGCGCCGGACTCCGCGTGGGCGTCGACCTCCGCTGAGCGTCAGCGCGCCCCGGCGGCCGCGCGTCCCAGCACCCGCCCGCCGGGATAGGACGCCAGCACCCGGAGCCCCGCCCCGGCCACCAGCGAATCGCCGGCGACGTAGGCCGGATTGTCGAGGGTGAATACGAGCACCACACCGTCGTGCGCGGCCACGCTGTCACCGAACGCCCGGAGCGTCGCCGCGTCGCCCGACGACGGTACGCCGCGCGCCGGACGGTCGAGATAGAGGTACGGCAGCGACGGCCAGTTGGAGTACATCGGCCGGCGGATGCCGTCGGCACGCACCCATTCCAGCACCGGCGAGCCGCGCCACGCGTCGCCCGCGAAATCCAGACCGTACGTCATCGATTCGTGCACGCGAGTCCGCGTCGCCGCCAGTGACGCCCCACCCCATACCAGCAGGAGCACCGCGAGCCCCAGCCGCGGGAGCCGGCCGGCGGACCGCCACCACGTGGCCGCGGCCACCGCGAACGCCAACGACACGATCATGATCAGCGGCGACACCAGCCGCACGTCGAACGTGAACGATCCGTCGGCGAACAGGCGCGCCCCGACGAGAGCCGCCGCATACGCCCCCGCCAGCACCGCGCTCGCGCCCAGCGCACGCGCCGCGACCAGCTGCGGCACGTTCGTCGAACTCTGCATCGGCAGGTCCTGCGGAAGCAGTTGCCAGAGCCGGTACGCGCGGCGCCCACCGGCGGTCAACACCGCTGCCACCACGACCGCCGCGGGCACTGCCACCCACCACACCCACCCCGCCGGCTGGACCGTCGGCACCAGCCAGCGCGCCAGCGTCTCGCCACCATCGGCCAGCGCGCCCGGCAGCCCACCGTAGAACCCGAGATGCCGGATCGCCGCCCCACCGACGGAACGCACCGTGACGATCCACGCCAGGCCCAACACGACGGTCGGCGCGAGCGCCCCCGCCGCGCGCCGCAGCCGTGCCTTCGGTGGCCCGCCGCCCAGCAACGCCCACACCGCCACGCCGGCCACCACCCCGATGCCGGAATACCGAACCGCCAATGCGCCCGCCGCGCACACCCCGGCCGCGACCGGCGTGTCGGGCGCCGCGACCATCGTCGCCATGGTCAACGCAATCAACGCCAGAAACAACGGCTCGCTGAGCACCATGAGGTGCAGATCGACCATCACCGGCATCAGCAGCAGGGCGAGCGCCAACCCGGCCGCCGTGCCCATGCCGACCGCGTCGCCGGCCAGCGCCACCAGCACGGCCATCGTCACGAACGCGGCGAGCGCCTCCACCAACCGCGCGCCCTGCAGTGGCGGAAAGCCCATCGCCACCGGCAGGGCGATGGCCGTCGGGAAGCCCGGGGCATAGTGGGTCAGTGGGCTCGTGCTGTCGCCGGCGTTCCAGGCCGCGGTGGGCACCCGGAAGCCGTGCCCCTGGACCAGCGATTGCGCCGCCCCCAGATAGGCGGCCGAGACGCGCTGCACGCCCGGACCCGGGGGAGCCGTCACCCACAACACGCCTGCAAAAGCAACGCTCGCCATGACCAGCGACAACATGCGCACGGTGAACAGCGAGCTGCGCCACACGCGGGTGGCCTCGGGATGCATGCCGAAGAAGAATTTCACAGGCACGAAGATACGCTGACGAGCGAAATTCGCCGAATGTTTTACTTGCTATTTCGGGATTTGTTCGGTATTCGTTTCAGCACCGAAATCCGCGCATGGCACTTCAACTCGCCCTCTTCCCCGACGCGCTCACCCGCGAACGCGTGCTCCCCGTCATCGGCGAGCAGCGCGACATCCGCTACTTCGCCACCCGCGCGCGCGGGGTGCTCAACGACCCGAAGACCACCGGATTCGACGGCTTCTGGTCGATCAATCCGTACGTGGGGTGCGCGTTCGGGTGCGCCTACTGCTACGCGCGCTACGCACACCGTTACGCGCTCGAGCGCGCGCTCGCCGCCGATCCCCAACACACCGAGCTCCGGCAGATCGCGCGCGACCTGCCGCCCTGGTTGGCCTTCGAACGCGCGATCGTGGTCAAGCGCAACGCGCCCGACGTGCTGGCCCGCACGCTCCGCAACGGTCCCGACCGATACCGCGACCTCGCCCGCGGACACCGGATCGTGATCGGCACGGCCACCGACCCGTATCAGCCAGCCGAGCGCCGCTTCCGCGTCACGCGCGGCATCCTGGACGTGCTGGCGCAGCACCTGGACCTGCAGGTCGTGATCATCACCAAGAGTCCGCTCGTCACGCGCGACGTCGACCACCTCGCCCGGATCGCCCGGCACTCGAGCGTACAGGTGCACGTCTCGCTGATCACCGTCGATCGGGAGTTGGCGCGGCGACTCGAACCGCGGGCGCCCACGCCCGAGGCGCGGCTGCGCGCGGTGAGCCGCCTGCACACCGCCGGCGTGCACGTCCGGGTGAATGCGATGCCGGTCCTCCCCGGCATCACCGACGCCCCGCATCAACTCGACGCCCTGGTCCGGCGCGTGGCCGAGGCCGGCGCCGATGCGCTCGTGGCCGGCTCGCTCTCGCTGCGCTCCACCGCGCGGCAGCGTTACCTCCCCTTCATCGAGCAGGAGTTCCCGGCGCTCGCACCGCGATACCGCGCCACGTTCGCCCGGGCACACACGCCGGGCCAGCGCTATCGGGATGGTCTGCAGCGGCGCGTCCGCGACCTCTGCGCCCGGTACGGTCTGCCCTACGGCGACTGGGAGGAAGATGGGCCCGAGCCCCCCGCGGCCGCGCCGTCCGCCGGCGCCCGCGTTGCGCTGCGCGGCTACGCGCCGTCGCGCGCGGCGCGTCGCTCCCAGTAGCCGTCGTCGGAGATCAGCACGTCGAGCAGACGATCGGCGGCGCGGTCGTCGTGCGTGTAGTCGGCCACGTGGATGGCCGACGTCCTCACGACCGTGCCGTCCGGCTCTTCGAGCGTGAGGCCCAGGGCGTCGCGCGAACTGTGGTAGCGTTCCAGCTTCGCCGCGTCGCGCACGTCACCGTCCGCCGTCGGCACCGCCTCGGTGTACAGGCGGAACACGGGTTCCACCAACTCGTAACCGATGCCGGGACGGAAGACGCCGCGCGCCCGCCGCTCACCGGGCCAGGCCTCCTCGAGGTCGGAATAGCCGATCACGACGCCGGCCAGCCGCACCACATGGCGCGTGGCGGTGGAAGGCGTCGCCGCCGGAGGACGCCCCGGCCTCACCCGGTACCCGACCGCTTGGCGGCGGTCGTGTCCACCGTGGGACGGCGGATCTTGAACGTGAACTGCTGCTCCACCAACTGGCGCACTTTCTGGTTGCCCACCTTGGCCGGACGGAATCGCATGTAGGGGAGCGCTTCGCGCACCGCCTGCGTGAACTCGGGATGCGAGGACCGCACGATCACGAGCGACGCGGTGTCGGCATACCCCGTGGTGTCCACAATGTACTCCGTATACACGGCACCTTCGATGTCCTGGTTCAGCAGATCCGGCGGATAGGCCGGAGAGGCGCTGTCCAGATAGCGTGTAGCCACCGAGTCCACCTGCAGCACGGTGAGCACCGAGTCGGCGCCCACCAGCCCGGTCTTCACCGGCACCGAGAGCGGCCGGTCGCCCTCGCCCTGCTTGGGCACCACGGCCGCCGGATGCGGATTGCGATTCAACGGCGTGGGATCGAAACCCATCTGCCCCGTGGGAGGCAACTCGACGAACTGCAGGGTCTCCGACGGGCCGGGCCGTTGCGGCACGCGATCGGGGGGCGGCAGGAACTGTACGCGCTGCTCGATGGCGTCCTTCAGGCGCTGCGGCGCATTGGCCGTCGCCGCGACTGCCGCCGCGATGACGACCACGTGAGCCACCGTACTCAGCACCGCGCTCGACCCGATCGCCGGCGGAGCGGCGTACGAAGTCTTCCACAAGCGCATCATAGGCCCTCCCGCGCCTCGCTTACGCAACACTCCACGTCATTCGTACTCTACCGCCCCCTGACGAACAGCGGCAAGTACGGGTTTCGTGAACCTTTGGCGGACTGGGCGGCTCACCACGCCGGCTCCGGCTATCTCATTGTCACGCGGACAGATACCGCTCCCGCAGAATGCGGGCGTGGTGCCGTTCGTGTCCCGCGGCGATGAACGCCAGCGCTCGAGCCGTCACGGGCATCGAGTTCGCCTGGCCGGCCCGCCGAGACTCCTCCTCGGTCATCCCGCGGAACAACGAGATCGTCGCCGCTCGCACGGTCTGGAATTCGGTCAGCAGCGTGGTCAGGTCCCGCCGTCCGAACTGGGCGGTCGCCACGTAGGTGTCCTGGTCGAATCCGGCCAGCGGCGTCGCGTCGCCCCGCGAGATCCGGAGGGCGCGGTACGTGAAGATGCGTTCCGTGTCGGCGACGTGGCCGATCACCTCCTTCACGCTCCACTTGTCCGGCGCGTAGCGATACTCCGCCCGCGCGCCGTCGACGGCGCCCAGCAGTTGCACGAGATCGCGCGCCTGCGACTCGAGCACCTCGGTAATGTCGCCGTCCGGCACCCCCGCGACGTAGTTGGCATAGAACGGCGCGAATTCGTCCGCGCCCGGACGCTCGATCCTGCTCATCGGCATTCCCCCGATAAATGGTTGTCGTACGACCCGCTGCTCAGCGCCGACCGGCCGCCGCCTGGTCGGCGTCCGCGGCGCGCACGACGACCGCCGGCGCGCTCGCGTTGCCCACCCGATCCACCGCAATCACGCTGACGGCGTCGGCGTTCCCGAGCGTCCCGTCCAGGGTGTGCATGCGGGCACTCCCCGGCACGATGACCGTGTGCCACGTACCGTCCACACGTGCCTGCACCACCCACTGGTGGGGGGCGGTCGCGGTCGCGGACTTCAGCCCCACCACGATCGCCGCCCCTCCGTCGGCCGACGACAGCGTGACGGAGGGTCGAGCGGGCTTCGTCTTGCCCAACCACGGGAATCCTGGCACCAGCGCCGGCGACGCATACGGTCCAGCCAGCAGCCGCTCGTCCAGGCTGTCCGGATCGCTCATCAGCGTGCCCATGCTGAAGAAGATGTCGCCCGTGGCCCCCGGTTCCTCGCGCGTGAGCCGGATCTGGTCGAGAATCTCGTCCGCCGGCCACGGGGGAGCGCTGCCCTGCGTGCCCGCCACGCGGGCCGCGTAGTTGCCCACCCACAGATTGCGGCCCTCGTCGTTCTGCTGCACCCACCACGAGAGCAGATCGGCGTAACTCTGACCGGCCTGCCCGATGGGCCAGTACAGTTGCGGCGCCAGGTAGTCCACCCATCCCTTGGCAAGCCATTTGCGGGAATCCGCAAACAGCCTGGCGTACGCATCGAACCCCTGCACGCTGGGCGGGTTGCCGGGCCGCCAGATCCCGAACGGGCTGATGCCCACCTTCACCCACGGCTTCACCTGCTTCACGGCCCGGTAGAGCTGCTCCACGAACAGATCCACGTTGTGCCGCCGCCAGTCGTCGTGCGACAGCATGCCGCCGCGCTTGCGGTAGGTGCGATACGTGGCCTCGTCGGGAAAGGGTACGTCGCGCCCG
Organism: uncultured Gemmatimonadaceae bacterium; assembly: GCA_963814345.1. GTDB lineage: Bacteria > Gemmatimonadota > Gemmatimonadetes > Gemmatimonadales > Gemmatimonadaceae > JAGWRI01. The sequence goes on from CAWFCT010000019.1 coordinate 69,297, forward strand.
CCGCGTGTTACCGGGTACGGATAGAACGTGTCGTCAATGTGCACCCCGTCCACGTCGTACCGCTTCACCACGTCCAGAATCACGCGGATGGCGGTGGCCCGGGCCTGCGCGCTCCCCGGATCGATCCATTCGTAGTGGCCGTAGCGGTGCACCAGACCCGGGGAGCGACGGCTCACGTGACTCCTGGCCGCCGGTCCGTCGTCGCCGGGGTAGCGCGCGCGGAACGGATTGAACCAGGCGTGCAATTCGAGTCCGCGCGCATGCGCCTCACGGACGGCGAAGGCCAGCGGGTCCCAGAGCGGCGCCGGCGCGCGCCCCATGCGTCCCGTCAGGAAGGCGGACCACGGCTCGAGCTTCGACTCGTACAGCGCGTCGGCCGACGGGCGCACCTGGAAGATGATCGCATTCAGATGCAGCGAGGCCGCGCGGTCCAGGATTGCCGTCAACTCGGCCTGCTGTCGCGCCGTGGAGAGCCCCGGCTCCGAGGGCCAGTCGATGTTGTCCACCGTGGCCACCCAGGCGCCGCGAAACTCGCGCGGCACGGGGGGCGGCACCACCGCGCCACCGGTCACCCAGACGGACGCCGCCGGCGCCGCCTGTTGTGCCGCGAGCGGGCCCACCGCCGCGCCGATCGCTACGGCCAGCGCACAAATCCTTCGCATGGCTTCAACCTAACGCAAAGCCGATGGTTGTCAGAACGGCCGGACGGCCACAGTTTCTCCGCGGCTTTCCCCGAGGAATCAATGTCCGACCGCAAACCCAGCCCCGAACACGACGCCCGCCTCTCCCGCCGCGAATTCGTCGGTGCCTCGGCGCTGGCCGGCGTCGCCGCCGCCGTACACCGCGACCTCGGCCCCGCCGCCGCACTCACTGGTCGCGCGCGCCCCGCTCCCCGGCCGACCGCGGCGGCGGCCGACGAACTGTCCATCGACGACGTACAGGCCGGCCTCGCGTCGGGACGCTTCACCTCGCGGTCGCTCACCGAACGGTACCTGGAGCGTATCGATACCATGGACCGCCGCGGGCCCGCACTCCGCGCCGTACTCCAGACCAATCCCTCCGCGCTCGCCATCGCTTCCCGGCTGGATGCCGAACGCCGGGCCGGCAAGTTGCGCGGCCCGCTGCACGGTGTGCCGATCCTCGTGAAGGACAACCTCGCCACCGCCGATAAGATGTTGACCACCGCCGGCTCGCTGGCGCTCGTCGGCGCCACCGTGCCACGTGATGCCTTCGTGGTGCAGCGCCTGCGCGCCGCGGGCGCGATCATTCTTGGTAAGACGAACCTCAGCGAGTGGGCGAACTTCCGATCCACCCACTCCTCGAGCGGTTGGACGGGACGCGGCGGCCAGTGCCGCAACCCGTACGCGCTCGACCGCTCGCCCTCTGGCTCGAGTTCCGGCACCGGGGTGGCCGTGGCCTCCAACTTCTGCACCGTCGGCATCGGCACCGAGACCGACGGGTCCATCCTCGCCCCGTCGTCCGCCAATTCGCTGGTCGGGATCAAGCCTACGGTCGGCCTCGTGAGCCGTGCCGGCATCATTCCCATCTCGCACAACCAGGACACCGCCGGCCCGATGGCTCGTTCCGTGCGCGATGCCGCCATCCTGCTCGGCGTCATCGCCGGTGCCGACCCACGCGACCCCGACACGGCCGCCAATCACGGACACGTGGAAGCGGACTACACCCGCTTTCTCGACGCCGGAGGCCTCAGGGGCGCGCGCATCGGCGTCGCCCGCGAGCAGTACATGGGCTACAGCCCCAGGACCGACGCCCTCGTCGAGCAGGCGATCGCCGTATTGAAGACCGCCGGCGCCGAGATCGTCGATCCCGCCGACATCGCCACGGCAGCCAAGTTGAGCGACTCCGAGTTCGACGTCCTGCTCTACGACTTCAAGCACGACGTCAACGCGTATCTCGCCGACCTGGGCCCCTCGTCGCCGGTCAGGACGCTGGCCGACCTCATCGCGTTCAACCGCGAGCACCGCGAGCAGGAGATGAAGTACTTCGGCCAGGAACTCTTCGAGCAGGCGCAGGCGAAGGGTCCGGTCACCGACGACGCGTACCGGAAGGCGCTGGACCACAACCACCGCATGGCGCGCACCGACGGCATCGACGCCACGATGGACCGGTTCCGCCTCGACGCGATCATCGCCCCCACCATGGGGCCGGCGCCGCTGATCGACCTGGTGAACGGTGACCCGGGCGGCGGCGGGTCGAGCACGTCGCCGGCGGCCGTGGCGGGCTATCCCAGCATCACCGTCCCCTGCGGCTACGTGTTCGGCGTGCCGGTGGGGCTCTCGTTCTTCGGCCGAGCGTACACCGAAGGCGTGTTGCTCCGGCTGGCGTACGCGTATGAACAGGCGAGCAAGATGCGCGTGCCGCCGCGCTACCTGCCGACGGCAGCCCTCGATTGACCGCCGCCGGGTCTAGGTTCGTGCGGCCGGTCGCAGTATTGTACAAGAACTCCGCGAAAACGTGACCACGGACATGGCCAAACAACGCCCCCGTTCAGCAAAAAAGCGAAGCACCAAGCGCGGCCGGGCCCCGAAGACCAGCGCGTCCGCGTACTACGTGCAGCCCGGAAAGCGCGGCGCGGTGATCGTGCTCCGCAAGCCGTGCGGCAATCGCGTGACCCCCAAGGTGTGCGGCGTGATGCCGAGCCGCGGGCACGCCAAGGCGCTGGTGGAGCAGTTGGAGCGTGCCGAGACGGCGGTCAACGACCTCTTCTACGAGGCCACCGACGACGGCATCGAGGCGCTCGAGGCGGTGCTCGCGGCGTGCCGCGATGCGGTGCTCAAGAAGATGCCGGTCTCGGCCGCGCGGGCCCAGGAGCTGGAGGAGTTCGGCGACGTGCCCGACGGCTCCGATGCGTCGAACGACCCCGCCGCCTAACGCCTAACGTCTGCCGCCGTCCGCCGGCGGCGGGGCGAACCCGGTGAAGTGCCCGGTGTTGTGCCAGGTCGCGGTGTCCGACATCGATCCATCGTCCGCGTCCGCCACCATCTCGATCTCGCTCAGCCGGCTGATGTCGATGCTCTCCGAGCCGTCGGCCGCGCGCGGCTTGTAGATGTTCACGAACCGTGCCCCGAATACGACCTCGTCGGCCTTGTACGACGTCCGCGCATGCACGGTCTGCGCGAACGTCTCGTCCACGCCGCTGAGCAGGATCAGGAATTCGGCCTCGCACGCCCGGAGATCGTCCGGCGAACGTCCGAACACCGGGCTCGACTCGTCGATCGGGTGCACCACCGTCCAGGAGAGCGGAAAGAAGACGACGTGCGTTCGCTCCAGTTTGAGCTGGTCGTAGGTGCGGTTGCGCTTGCCGTTGCGCGTCTCGATGCGGCTGAACAGCACGGTCATGTTCAGCTCGATGAGTTGGCTCGACCGGCCGTTCACCAGACGGAACATGAACCCCGTGCGGCCGCGGTAGGGGGCCACCACGGCGCGGTCGCCGAAGATGATGCGCGCCGTGGGGCGGGCGAACCGGGCGAACAGCACGCCGGTGCCGAGCGCGAACCCCAGAAGGCCGACGATCGTCTCGAGCGTCACCAGCAGGTTGGCGCCCAGTCCCACCGGCACCACGTTGCCGTACCCGATGGTGGCGAAGGTGTGCACACTGAAGAAGAACGCGCGCAGGAAGGGGCCGCCCATGGACGCCGCCGGCGCGCCCCCGAGCGCCCGCGGGCCGCACGCCAGGTACGCGGCCCCGAACAACAGATTCACGGCCAGGTACCCGGACACCAGCAATCCGATGAACCGCGGCCAGGTGAGCGAGAGCAGCGCGTGGTACAGGCTCAGCGAGGCGAACCGGGGAAGCCCGGCGCGCCGGACGTTGAACGAGCCATCGCGGTTGAGCAGCCGCGGCGCGTCCGCCTGACCCACCACCGAGCCGAAGCCGAGATCCTTGGGCTCCTCCACCGGCACGACCGGCTGTGTGGGTTGCGCCGTGGTCACGTCGCCACTCCGCGGCAACGGGTCACGGGGTGCGACGCCGTCGGTCGGCCGCCGCCTCGCCCGCCTTGGGCTTCGGCAGTTCGGCGTCCACGCGGGCCCGCTCGGCTTTCAGTACGTCCTCCATCTTCAGCCGCGGGATCCCGTGCACCATCCAGTCCGGCGCGGGCGCTCCCTTGAGATAGTGGTCGAAGAACTGCTGCATCCGCATCGCGTAATCGCGCTGGTTCACCGGCTTCGCCAACCCGTGGTTCTCGCCCACGTACGTCAGCAGGATCACCTTCTTCCCGGCGTTGCGCAGGTCGTTGAACCAGGTGATGCCCTGGTTGAAGTCCACGGCGCCGTCCTTGTCGTCCGAGAGGATGATGAGGGGCGTGGTCACGTTCTTGGAGTGGAAGGCCGGCGAGTTGCGCACGTAGGCGTCCCAATTGTCCAGGAAGCTGCCCTTGAACCGGCCCTGGCTCGATTCGAAGATCTGCGCGTCGCCGATCCCCGCGTTCCAGTACACCGAACCGTACATGCTCACCATGTCGGTGAGCGGCGCCCCGGCCACCGCCGCCGCGAAGATGTGCGTCTGCGTCACCAGGAACGCCGTCTGGTACCCGCCCCACGAATGGCCGTGCAGCCCCACGTGCGCCGGATCGACGATCCCCGTGGCGATCGCCGCCTGGACCGCCGGCACCACGCACCACACCGCCGACATCCCGGGATCGTTCACGCGATAGACGATGTCCGGCAACAGCACCGCGTACCCGCGGCTCGTGTAGACGCTGAGATCCGGCGCCCGCGTGTCGCTGGGCACCACGTAGTTGTGCAGTTCCTGCGACCGCTTCTCGTAGATCTCGACGAGCAGCGGATACTTCTTGCCGGGCTCGTAGTTGGCCGGCAGGAACAGCGCCCCCTGCAGCTTGTCGCCCTTGGCGCTGGTGTAGTTGATCAGCCGCGTGCCGCTCGACCAGGCGAACTCCTGCTGCTGCGGGTCAGCGTCGGTGAGCCGCGTGCCGCCCGAGAAGTCGGCCTTCGCCCGGTACCAGTCGGGATAGGCGTTGAACGTGCCGCGCGAGTAGAGCACGACGTCCGCGTCCTTGGCCTTCAGGAAGTTCAGGTCCGCGTCGTCCCACATCAGCCGCGTGGCGCCGCCGTTCTCGCCGTCGACCCGCGACAGACCCTCCTTCTTCGTCCACTCGCCGTAGGTCTGGAAGTACAGCGGTTTGGACAGGTCGATGCCCTTCTCGTCCTCCGGCACGAGCGTCCGGCGCTGGTAGCGAACCTTGGTCCGCCGCCCGTCGCGCGTGAGGTCGACGGCCGGCGCCCCGTCAGCCGGCACCTTCCACACGTCCCACCCGTCGGAGAGCAGCACCGAGGCGCCGTCCCGTGACCAGCCCACCACCGGCTCCGGCGGCTGCACCAGGTTGTAGTGGTCGTCCTCCATGTTGGCGAAGGTCACCGGCATGCCCCGGGTCAGGTTCCGCTCCTGCCCCGTGGCCATGTCGATCAGGTGCCAGTTGGCGTCCATCCCCCAGTACAGCAGGTGCGTCCCGTCGGCCGACGGCACCACGCGCGTGATCACCTTGCGCACCGGACGGTGCTCCGCGCCCGTGCGCAGGTCGATCGTGTAGATGTCCACGTAGGCCCGGCCGGTGATACTCTCGTCGCGCTCGTACGGCCGGTTGCCCAGCGCGTAGGCGTAGCGGTCGTGCGGCGCGATGGACACGTTGCGCAGCGAATCGTTGGCCAGGCGGATCACGCGGTTCTCGCCCAGCCGGTATTCGGCCAGGTAGCTGTATCGCTTGTCCTGTTGCTCCTGCACGATCTGCTGTGACTGCAGCCGCGGGTCGTTCCAGTGCCAGAGGATGAGCGACGGCAGGTCCTCGTCCGACGCGGCCGGCGTCTTCGGCTGATTCACCGTGCCCCCCATGCCGGGGGCGCCGGGCTTGATGAGCGATTGCAGGTCCGTGCCGCTGCCCGAGTCCTTGGGCGCCGGCTTCGGCGCGTCGCGCAGCCCGAAGTACACCGCGCCAAGATCCTCCGACCAGGTGGGCCCGCGGTCGGGGCTGATCGCCATGCCGGCGGGCGCGTCGCTCCGCCCATCCAGATCGAGCACCGTCTTCTTCGGGCCGCCGGCGCCGAAGTCGTTGAAGGCAACGACGGCGACGTTGGTGTCGCGCGCCGCACTGTCGGCCGTCACGCGGAGCGCGGCCAGGGCCAGTCCGCTGTCCGCCCACGCCAGCCGGCGGTACTCGGCGCGCGCGCCGTCCACCGTGCGCACCACGTCGGTGGCGAGGTCGCGCAGCTGGATCCCGTCGCCCACGCGATCGCCCGTCTCCACCGTGTACGCCAGATACCGTCCGTCGTGATCGAATCCGAACTCGCCGACGTTGCCGATGTTCACGATCATGCCGTCGGCCAGCCGGTAGAGCAGCAGGTCGGACGACGATGCGCGCGGCGCCGGCGTGGCACTCCCGCCGCGCCCGTCCGACCCGGCCGCCTCGGGCCGCGTGTGCATCGCCACCCACTGCGGGTGGTCGCCGGCAAACGCGAACTGGCCGATGCGCGCGAACTCCTTCTCGTGTCCGGTGGCGAGGTCCACCAGCGCGACCTTCGATTCCGCCGGCTTGTGCGACTTGCGCGCGCGCTCGGCCTCGGCCTTCGTCGGCGCGACCTCGAACATCGCCCACTTCGAATCCCCCGAGATCGTCACGACGCCCGACGCCCCGCCCCGGCCCCGCCCGCGTCCGCTCGCCGACGCGTCGCCCACGGGAAAGGTCCACTGGGTCGTGCCGCTCGTGGACCGGATCACCACCGTGGCATCGCCGTCGTTCGGCGCCAGGGCGTAGGCGAGCCAGTTGCCGTCGGGAGACACCGACGGACCGCGAATCGACTTCCAGGCGCGCAGATCGGCGATCGACATCTGCCGGGCAGGCGTGGTGGCCCCGGGCGCCTGCGCCCGCACCACGGCGGGAACGCACGGCAAGAGAACGGCGGCACCGAGCAGCAGCACGGTGGCGAGCAATGGCGAGCGGCGGGTCATGATCTCTCCCGGTGAAGACAGGGGGTGCGGACCGCGCGAATGTAGCACCGTACGCCACCGCTTTCCACGCACCAGGGATCGAACGGAGGATGCGTCAGCCAGGTCCCGACGCGGCGACGGCGCCACCTACATGCGGAACAGATACGTCAACTTCAGAAAGAACGCGTCGTTCACGCGGTAGCGCGTTTCGGTGAGCTGATCGACGCGTAGCGCGTCGGGAACCGACGAACTGCCGTAGCCGGCGTAGAACACGGTGCCCGGCGTCGGCTGGTACGCCAGCAGCCAGTCGATGCGGAAGTCGTTGGCTCGGGACGCTCCGATCGGCGCGTACAGCCCGTTGCCGAGGCCGCGCAGGAGCGTGCCTCCGGTGCGCCCTTCGTCCACCAGCGCCAGCACGTTCGAGGTGGTGTACTGGCCCACCACGCGGAAGAAGAGCGGCCGCGCGATCTGGTACTCGGTCTTCACCCGGGTGATGCGCCCCGACCGCACCCAGCTATGGTCCGACGCGCGTCCGTAGGCCTGGAAGGTGTATGACGGGCTGATGCGCAGCTTGTCCGTGGGGCGGATGAGGGCGCTCGCCTGCGTGAGGTAGATGCGCGACGACGCCCACTCGTCGAAATCCTCGTCCTGCCCCCACACGTACAGCAGGTTCCCGCTGAACCACTTCCAGGCCGGGGTGTTCACCGTGATCACCCAGTCGCGATTGGGAAGCCTCGGTGTGCCGGTGAACGGCACCGTGTCGCCGCCGAACCCCGGTGGACGCGCCACGTACACGTTCTGGAAGAGTTGCGGATCGTAGCCGAACGTCTCGAGCAGCAGCGCGCCCCCCAACGACCATCCGCCGCGCAGCCCAACGTTCGCGTTGAAGTGCAGCTTCTTCTCGATGGCGTCACGGCTGTGCAGGAGGTAGGCGTACTTCCAGGTGAGGTCGTACACGGGGTTGAAGCTGAAGCTCTCCAGCAGATGCCCGCGCTCGGCGAACCAGGTGAACCGCTGGTCCACGTTCATGTGGGCCAGCCCCGGCCGGCTGATGAAACCGGCACCCGCCACGAACGCGGTGTCGTACCCCGAAAACAGATAGGACGCGCTGTACCGCTTGCCCGTGCGACGCAACCGCGCGGACCACAGCGGCGCCACGTGCACGCCGGAGGAATCGGCCGTGCGGCTGGCGGCGCCCTGGTACTCCAGCGAATACAGCGATCCGAGCACGACACGACCGTCCACGTCGGCTACGCGGTTCGAATAGCCGGCGTCCTCCTTGTCGGTATACGTCACCCCCACACGCGAGAGTTGGCCGAGGTCGCGCTGCACCCGCAGGATGTTGTACACCGGCCCGTGCCCCCCCTGCCCGGTGAGGGGATCGTAACTCACCGACGTCGTGCGGTCGTCGACCGCCGACAGGAAGGCCACGCTCGTGCCCGATACCTTGCCGGTGAGCTTCGTGGCGAACGCGGGCTGCTGGATGCGGCGCGTGTAGACGAGATTGCTCGGCGTGGTGAACGCTTCCATGCCGTCGAGAAAGAACGGGCGCTTCTCGGGAAAATAGAGCGCCTGCCGCGGATCGTAGACCACCTGGCCGGCGTCGGATTCCACCTGCGAGAAGTCGGGGCGAACCGTGGCGTTCAGCGTCAGGTTGTTCGTGATACCCCAGCGCACGTTGCCGCCGACCTTCGGCGCCCGCACGTCGTAACCCCAACGTCCCGAGGGCACACTCGGCGCGCCCAGCGTCTGCTGCGTGAGCTCGGGGTTCACATCCACCACCAGCCCGCGGCGCAGATCGTGCAGGCCGTCCAGCGTGCCTTCCTGCGACAGGAACCCGGCCTGGGCGAGCCGCACCGGCGTCCATGTGTCTTCGTAGCCGGAATGCCGCACGTCGCGGATCACGTTGATGCCCCAGCTCTGCACCGCCTGCGACTGGTAGCGGAGCGACTTGAACGGAATACGGATCTCGACCACGTACCCCCACGACGTCACGCGGCCCTTGGACTGGAAGACGAAATCCTGGCTGAGGTCGGCCTGCGGGCGGGCCGTCACGCCGGTACCGAACCCGCCGCCCGACGACGTGAGCTCGGCCATCGTACCGTCCATCTGCACGCCCAGCGGGTTCACGCCGAACACCAGGGCCTGCCGGGCATCGTCGAACGTGCTGAGCACGATCTGCACGTTGTCGTCGGCGCTGATGTGGTCGCGGTCGGCCAGCGTCGCGTGCGCCGTCCCGTGCGACTCGAACGCCCGCACGCCGAAGTAGATCGCCGTGGGCGAGTACCAGACCAGCACCTGTGTCGAATCGTCGGCCGGCACGCCGTCCACCGGCGTGAGCTGCGAGAAGCCCGTCAGCCGCGCCGCCTGCCGCCACGCCGGCTCGTCGAGCACGCCGTCCACCGTCGCGTCGGCTTCGATGCGCGGCGGGCGGACGTGAATCTCCCCCTTCCGCGCGTTGTAGGTCGTCGTCGTGTCGGCGGAGCCGAGTGCGGCCAGGAGCGGAAGGACCAGCGTGAGCAGCATGATCGGGGCGGGGAACGTGGTTCGTGGCGCCTACGGGGTCGCGGAGCATGCCCAAACGCCGACCGGGAGGCAAGGGGCGCGACGTCAGCTTTCTGTTAGTCCGTCGGCTTCCTATGTTGAGTCGACTCCTCCGGAGACGCTCGTGGTTCGATCGGTGGTCGGCATCGCATTCGGGGTGCTCGTCGTCGCGCTGCTCGGCACGATGGCGAGCGCCGTCGTGTTCCACGGGGCCACGGCCGGGCCGATGCCGGCGCCGCTGGAGGTGATGATACTGCTCATGCACGCGCTGGCGGCGCTCGCGGGGGGGTATCTCGGCGCCGCGATCGCCCGCCGCCGGCCCGCCACCCACGGTCTCGCCGTGGGCGTGCTCTACCTGCTGGCCGTCCAGTTCGCCCCGAGCCTCCCGGTGCGCCTCATCCCTTCCTCGGCGGCGCGGCCGCTCTGGCTCACGGCCGCCGGCATCCTCGTGGGGCTGGTCGGCGCCGTGCTCGGCGGCCTGGCCCGCGGCCAGGCGGAACGGGGAATGCAGAACGGGCGGCACGCATCCTGACGTGCCGCCCGTGGGCCACCGCCGCCGGCGCGGCTACTTCCGCGTCAACTTCACGCCGCTGATCTGCACGTCGCTGTTGTGATTGACGCGGAATCCGTACACGCCCGACATGTCCCCCATCGCGCTGCGTGGGAGCGCCGTCACCGGCGTACCGTTGGCCAGGAAGCGCACCGAGTCGGCGCCGACCTGGATGGTCAGCTCGTTGGTCGCCTTCCCACTCGCGTCCTTGGCCTTGATCGCCGGATTGGCGGTCCAGTTCACGAGTTTGTGCACGTCGGCACCGGCGCGGTGATTGATGAGATAGTCATCCGACCCACGCACCTCGAAGTACAGGTAGCTCTGCTTGTCGGCACTGCCCATATCGCGACCCGCCACCATCAACCCGTATGCCTCGTTGTGGCGTGGCGCCTTGAGTTGCGTGAACGACGCCGAGTAGGTGTAGGCGGTGTTCGGCACCATGTCCTTGCCCGTCCAGTAGACACCGGCCGGACCGGTGGTGATATGGAACGTGCCGGCCGACTCGGTGAAGCTCAGATCCTTCACCGTCATCTTGTCGAAACGGTTCGGGTCGAGATACACCTGCCATCCGTCGGGCAGTTGGCCGCTCCCCGCCACCTTCGTCGTGGGATCGGCGTTCATGCCGCCGCGCTGCGCCGCGGCCGGGGTGGCAAACGGAATCGCGATCGCGATCAGACCGGCAATGAGGACACTTCTCCGCATGGCAGACTCCGGGATGTTGGGGGAGAGGAAACGCTTGTCGCCGCACTGGGCCGCCGATCGGCTGGCCGCCCTCCAATGCCAATTATACCCGGCCCCGCGGAAATGGGACCAGATTGCTCCCGTCAGGAATCGGTCAGGTTTCCGAGGTCCGCGGGCGTATCCACGTCGGGGGGCATCGGGAAATCGAAATCCACGTACGCCACCCGCGTCGGATCGCGGTCCACGACTCCCCGCGCCCCATGATCGCCCGTAAGCCGCTCCAATTCCGGAAACACCGCGCGCGCGAACAGCACCGGCAGGCCCTGGATTCCCTGATAGCGGGGCGCCACGATCGGAACGTCGTCCCCGCCGAACCGGGCCACGAGCGAGGGGAACACCTCGTCGCGATCGATCGGCTGATCGCCCAGCGCCACGAGCACGGCCACGGCGTTGCTCGACACCATGGCGAGGCCGGCCCGCAAGGATGAGCTGAGTCCCTGCTCGGGGTGTGGGTTCTCGACGATCGTCACCGGCAGTCCGGCGAGCGCATGCCGCACGGCGTCGGCGTCGTGGCCCACCACGACGATCGTCTGCTCGGGTCCCGCGGCCACCACGCGGTCCACGCTCGCCCGCACCAGCGGTTCGCCGCGTACCGGATGCAGCAACTTCTGGGACCCGAAGCGGCGCGCCCCGCCCGCCGCGAGTACGAGCGCCGTGATCATCGGCTCACGCCGGCGCCATCTGCGCCGACCGGACCGACACCAGTTCGGCGGCGATGCTCACCGCCACCTGTGCCGGCGTGCGTGCGCCGATCTTCACGCCGATCGGCGTGCGGACGCGCGCCATCTCCTGCTCCGTGTACCCCTCGCCGGCCAGGAACTCGCGGAGCTTCGCCCCGCGGGTGCGGCTCGACATCAATCCGATGTATCCCAGGGGCGCCCGCAGCACCCGGCGGAGCACCGGAAGCTCGTACTTGTAGTCGTGCGAGACGATGACCACGAAGGTGTCGCCGGTGGCCGGCAGTTCGCCGGCGATGACGCCGGGGTCGCCCACGCGGAGTTCGTCGGCCTCGGGAAACCTGGCCGCGGTGGCGTAGCGGGCGCGCGCGTCCACGATCACTACGCGCATGCCCAGATCGTGCGCGATGCGGGTGAGCACCACGGCCACCTCCCCGGCGCCGAAGATCGCGACGGTGAGCGGCGGGGCGAACGGTTCCACGAAGTAGAGGGCGCCGTCGGTCTCGTCGCGCAGTACGCCCGGTGCCGCGGCGGCATGCGCGCCGACAAGTGCCGCCACGCGGGCGTCGCGCTCGGCGCTGCCCAGCGTGCCGGTGCCGGCCCCCCCGGCGTCGAGCACCAGTCGCGCGCCGTCGCCTTCCAGCGCCCGCACCACCAGCGCGCGGCGTCCGGCGTCCACCACCCGCTGCGCCGCCGCGTAGGCCTCGGATGCCGGGTGGCGCTCCGTGCCGCCCGTCACCGGCTCCACCAGCAGCCGTACCGTGCCGCCGCAGCCGAGCCCCAGGTCCCACGCGTCCTCGTCGGCGAGCGCAACGTCGAGCACTTCGGCACGGTCCGTGGCCAGCACGCGATCCGCCGCCTCCACTGCCCGGGCGTCCAGACACCCGCCGATCGTGACCGAACCCAGGATGCCCCCCGTCTCCCCGACGAACGTCTTGGCGCCGACGATGCTCGACGATGTCCCCTCCGCCGCGATCAGCGTGGCCATTGCCAGGCGCCGTTCGCGCTCGCGCAGCGCGTGGAACCGGGCGAGCACCTCGGGACTCACGCGTCGTCCGGCTGGAGGACATCGAGCCACACGCGCCGCACCTCGCTGGCACCCATGGCGTTCGGTTCGAGCGGCGACCGCCGCCAGTACCATCGGTCCTTCTGTTCCGCCGCCACCCCGTGTCCGAGAAAGTGCGCGTGCAGGTCGGCCAGGCGAACGCCAGGCGTCCGCGAGGCGAGTTCGCGGATCCGGTCGTTCACCAGCGCCAGCCCCTCCAGACGCACCGGCTTCTTCTCGGCGTCCACGCCGGGCATCAGCGCCGAGCCGTCGGAGGGATCGCACAGCGTGGCCAGCAGCAGGACGGCGTTGGGACGCAGGCGGCGAATGGCGTCGACGAGAAATTCGTAGGCATCGGCGATGTCGCCCGCCGCCTGGCGCACGATCTCGGCCGTCGGCCGGCGTACGAGCAGACTCATCACTTCGGTGGCGCCGGCCGTGAGCGTCACCAGTGCCCGGACGTCGCTCTCCTCCACGGTGGCCATCTGCTCGCCGAACAGGTCGCCGATCGACGCCCCTTCTTCCACGAGCCGGCGGAAGGCGATGTCCGGCCGCACCGTCTTCAGATCGCGGCCGGCGAACTCGGGCCACCGCGCGTCGTCGTTGGCGTGCAGCAGCGAGGCCGCGCCGAGTGGCGCGATGTCGCCGGCCCCCGTCTCGCGCTCCAGCGCCACCGCCACGCTCGTGGCGCCGGCATCGAGCGCCGGATACAGGTCCCCGGAAAACGAGTCGCCGAAGGCGAGGTACTCTTCAAAGTCCACGGTCAGCCCTGCAGGCGCCGAACCGGCGCCGATGGGAGTTAGACGTCGGCGACGACGCCGCGCGTGGCGAGAATGCGGGCCACCGTCTCGCCGATCTTGTTGTTCGGCGTGCTGGCGCCGGCCGTGATGCCCACGCGCAGGGGGCCGGCCGGCAGCCAATCCACGCGATCGGCTTCCACGTGATCGATGCCGACGGCGCGGTAGTGCACCGACCGGAGCTCGGGGTCGATGCCGGTGGCGGAGTCGATGTGGTACGTGGGCACCCGCTCGCCGCACAGCGCGGCCAGCGAGATCGTGTTGCTCGAGTTGAATCCGCCGATCACGACCATCACGTCCAGGGGTTCCTTGAGCAACTCGATCACGGCGTCCTGCCGTTCCTGCGTGGCGCTGCAGATCGTGTCGAACGTCCGGAAGTCGCTCGCCCGGGCCGCGTCGCCGCGCTCACGCGCGATCGTCGCCCCCACAGCTTCGGCAATCGCCAGCGACTCGCGCGCCAGCATCGTCGTCTGGTTGGCCACGCCGATCCGCTGCAGGTGGCGGGCCGGGTCGAACCCCGGGGACACCGCCTCGCGGAAGTGCTCCGTGATCGCGGTCGCGGCCACCGTGCCCGCGATGTACCCGCACACGAGCTGCGCCTCCTCCATGTTCCGCACCACGAGATACTGCCCGCCCGGATACTTGCGCACCTGCGACGCGGTGGCCCGCGTCTCCTCGTGGTAGTACTTGCCGTGAATGAGCGCCGTGAATCCATCGCGCGCGTAGCTCTCGACACGCTTCCATACGTTCAGCACCGAGCCACAGGTGGTGTCCACGAGCACGCACCCGATGGCGCGCAGCGCTTCGAAGTCGCCGATCGTCACGCCGAAGGCCGGCATGATCACGACGTCGTCCGCCCGTACACCGCTGAAATCGAACCCTTCCGGCCCCGGCATCAGGATCTGGATCCCCATCTGGCCGAGCCGCGCGTTGACGTGCGGGTTGTGGATGATCTCGCCCACCAGGTAGATGCGCTTGTCCGGGAACTTGCGGCGCGTCTGGTAGGCGTACTCCACGGCGCGTTCCACGCCGTAGCAGAATCCGAACTCCCGCGCCAGCTTGATCGTGACGTTGCCCGCCACCAATTCGTATTCGTTGGCACGCAGGTAGTCCACCAGGCGCCCGTCGTAATCGGACGCCAGGTCTCCCTGGACCTCGGTCTTGAGACCGAATCCCTTCCGGAAGTACGTGGGGACCTCGGAGCGCGCTGCCATGCGGTAAATCTAGCGTACCCCGAGTGGGGAGGCCTATCTTCAGCCGTCGCCGCCGGCGCCTGCCCTCCCTGGCCGTCCCCCGCACCACCGTGGAATGAGCGAACACTTCGATCTCGTCGTGATCGGCGCCGGCCCCGCCGGCGAGAAGGGCGCCGCGCAGGCGGCCTACTTCGGCAAGCGCGTCTGCGTGATCGAACGCGCCCCGAAACCCGGCGGGGCGGCCGTGAACACCGGAACCATTCCCTCCAAGACCCTGCGCGAAACCGCCCTCTACTTCAGCGGCTTCCGGCAGCGCGGCCTGTACGGCGTGGACCTCCGGGTCAAGCACGACATCACCATCGGCGACTTCATGCGGCGCGAACGCTCGGTGGTGCAGAGCGAGTGGGAACAGATCGACGAGAACCTCAAACAGCACGATATCCACGCGGTGCAGGGAACGGCCCGGTTCGTGGGCCCGCGGACGATCGACGTGGAACGCTACGGCCAGCCCACGCGCCGCCTTACCGGCGACGTCGTCCTCATCGCCACCGGCTCCCATCCGCAGCGCCCCGAGGGATTCGCCATCGACGGCACGGTGGTGGTCGACAGCGACTCGCTGCTCGCGGTGCAGCGCATTCCGGGGCGGATGATCGTCATCGGCGGCGGCATGATCGGCTGCGAATACGCCTCCACCTTTGCCGCCCTCGGTGTGAACGTCACCATCATCAACGCCCGTTCACGCCTCATGTCGCACCTGGACGCCGAGGTAAGCGAGGCGCTGCGCCAGCAGATGACCGCCCGGCTCGGCGTCTCGGTGCACGTGGACAGTGAGGTCGCCCGCGTCGACACCCATGACGACTACGCCGATGTCACACTCACCGACGGCACCACCCTGTCCGCCGAGTGCGTGCTGTTCTGCGCCGCGCGCAACGGCAACACCGACGACCTCGGCCTCGCCCAGATCGGCGTCGCCACCAATGACCGCGGCTTCATCCGCGTAGATCAGCATTATGCCACCGGTGTCGACGGCGTGTACGCGGCCGGCGACGTCATCGGATTCCCCGGCCTCGCGTCGACCTCCATGGAGCAGGCCCGCGTCGCCATCTGCCACGGCTTCGATCTCAAGTACAAGCAGCAGGTCGCGTCGCTGCTCCCGTACGGCGTCTGGACGATCCCCGAGATCGCCTCCGTGGGCGAGACCGAGGAAGCGCTGAAGGCGGCCGGCACCCCCTACGAGATCGGCCGCGCGTCGTACCGGCTCAACGCGCGTGGACTCATCCTCGGCGACGTGGACGGCTTCGTGAAGCTGCTCTTCCGCCCGGACGACCAGCGACTGCTCGGCGTCTCGATCGTCGGCGACTCGGCCTGCGAACTCATTCACATCGGGTCGGCGTGCATGAGCTTCGGCGGTACGCTCGACTACTTCATCCAGTGCGTGTTCACCTATCCCTCGCTCGCCGAGGCGTACAAGTACGCGGCGTACGACGGGCTGCGAGCGCTGTCCCGCCGCTACGCGCGGGCCAAGGGGCTGCCGACCAGCGGACCGTACCCGGCGATCGCCGAGAGTTGAGGCGCTGCGCCCCGCCGGCCGGCTACCAGTGCGCCGGCGTCAGGAAGGGGGCGAGCGCATACGAGACCAGCACCTCGTAGGCCTGCTGCCGATCCACGAGGCCCGCGGTGAGAATCCCCACGGCGCCAGCGCCGCGCTTGGTGTCGTGGCTTCCGGTCAGCCGGTCCATGGCATGCCCGAGTTCCAGTCCACCGCGCACCGCATCGGCGACCACGGCGGGCAGCGGCATGGCCAGCGACCCGCCCACCCCCTGCCGGCCGTCGGGCGACACGACGGCTGCCCACGCGCAGGTCCGCATCGCGCCCGTCGCATCGTTCACCACGCCGCCCTCGATGCCGACGCCCAGATCGGCGCCGTCCGACGCCAGGGCGCCGCGCGCCCGCGCCACCGCCCCGCGAATGGTCTCCTCGTCGCCCAGGGGCTGGTCGCTC
This sequence comes from uncultured Gemmatimonadaceae bacterium, assembly GCA_963814345.1. GTDB lineage: Bacteria > Gemmatimonadota > Gemmatimonadetes > Gemmatimonadales > Gemmatimonadaceae > JAGWRI01. Next base: position 85,806 of record CAWFCT010000019.1, read on the forward strand.
ACCGACGACGGTACGGCGCGCCCTTCGACCACCGCCTCCAACCCGGCGCGAGCGAGCACGGCCCGCACGGCATTGACCTTCACGGGGTTGGTGGAGCCGACGACGACGTGGCGAACCGAGGACAGGAGCATGGGCATCCGGACGCGCGCTGAGTGGACAGAGGCTATGAGAAACTGACGGACAACCCCGGTCGGATTCAAGCACCGCGGCCGGCCGCGCACGCGCTCGCTTGCCCCGACCGGGCGCGCCGTCCATGTTTGTCCGCCCAATCGGCCCTCGCCTGCGTTCTCGAACGTGACCCTTCCCACTTCCCGCCCCGCCGTGCCGGCCGCCCAAGTCGACCCCTTCGTGTTCCTGGGCGAACGCCTCTGGCTCGACTTCGTGAACTCCGAGGCGTCGCCGGCCGACGCCGACGCGCTTCACGATTTCGACTCCCTGGTCGCGTGGCTCGAGGTGGCCCGCGTGATCGACACCGAGCGCGCGATGGGCATGCGCCGGCGCGCCCAACAACAGCCCGCCGGCGCGTCCGCCGCCGTGGTCGACGCGCGCCGCGTGCGCACGGCCCTTCGCGCCCTGGCCGAGCGTGGCGCCGCCGATGGGCGGGCCCGCGAAGACGCCGTAGCCGAGATCAATCGTGTGCTCGGCCGGAGTGCCGGCATCCGACGGCTCGAGGCGCACAGCGACGGCTCGTTCACGCGGGCCTTCGTGCCCGAGGGCGACGCCTTCGCCGGACTGATGATTCCCCTGGTCGAGTCGGCAGCCGACGCGCTGATCCGGAACGAGTTGGTCCGCGTACGTTGCTGCGCCGATCCGCGCTGCCACCGCGTGTTCTATGACGTCACGCGAAACGGCGGCCGGCGCTGGTGCGACATGGCGACCTGCGGCAACCGCGCCAAGGCGGCGCGGCATCGGGCGCGCAACCGCCGCTGACCGCCGGCGCTAGCGGCGGCGCCCCGGGCCTCCACGCCGCCCACCTCCGCCGCCACCGCCCCCGCGCCGCTTCCCGCCGCCCTTCGGCCGCGGGCTGTCCCGGCGCGGCTGCCGCCGTTCGCCCTCCCGCCCCGCACTTCGCGGCCGGTCGCGCGCTTCGTCCGGGGTGTACGGGCGGTCGAGCAGTTCCTGCAGTTCGGCGAGCGTCGCCGCGCGCACCGCGCCCCGTTTGCCGCGAGTGACCACGAACCGCAGCGGCCGATCGAGCACCGGCAACTCCTCCTCCACGAGATTCCGCGCCACCTTCTCGGGAATGCGGAGCCGCGCCACCCCCCGCGGCCCCTCCGGCGTCTCCTCCACGTCGTAGTGGATCTCCACCGGCTGCCCGCGCACCTCGGTCCGCACCGGCAGCCGCCCCAGGCGCGTGCGCTCCTCCCCGGGCACGAACGCGTCGGGATCGAAGCGCAGCGCGGTGCTCCGGAATTCCTGCATCGTTTGCACGGAGGCGAGCGCCCGCTCGTAGAATGCCGTCAACTCGGCGAGCCCCAGCCGCGCCGTCCGGCCGCCGGAACGGCGCCAGGCCTCGCGCACGTGCTCGATGGCCGGCTGGTTGCGCCGCACCGCGGGGTGGCGCGACTCGCCGCGCGCCAGCGCTTCGGCCAGCAGGGCCCGCGCACGGGGCGCGAGCTCCGCCGGAAAGCGCTCCACCGGTTCGCTGTCGCGTTGCAGTTCGAACCCGAAATACTCCACGCGGCGCACCAGCACCAGCGAGCCCTGCTGGCGGCGCGCGTCGTATGCCAGTTCGGGCTCGCTCCGCGTGGCGAACTCGCGGATCAGGTCGGTGGGAATCTGCGTGCCTTCGATTGCCGCCCGGGGGACGCCGAACTTGTCGGCGAAGTAGCGCAGCTCCCCGGCCACCGCGCCCCAACTCCCGCACACGCTCGTCTTCGACACACGCGCCTCGTCCCCCCATGCCGTGCGCTCGTCGACCACGAGCGTGAACGGCATGAAGCGAGCCAGCAGTTCCTGGAACCGGCGCAGCGTGGCGTCGCCGGCGCGGGGCATGCGGGTGGGCAGCGCTACCCCCACGGCGCGGTACACGCTGGCCATGCCCAGCGCGGCGTCCTCCACCGCCTTCACCAGCACGCCCCGCCGGTCGGCCCACCGTTCGATACTCTCCTCGTCGAACAGGTGGCGCGGCAGTCCGTACACCTCTCCCATCCGTCCGGCGCGTGCGAAGGCCTCGGCGTAGAGGTTGTACGCCGTGAGGTGATCGCTCCCCGGCAGTATCAGCCCGCTCAGATCACGTTCGTCGCGCGTCATGCGATGCAGCGACTCCACCGAACTCATCACGGCGAGATACGGCAGCAGGTCGTCCTCGGCATTGGCGATCAACTCCGCCCACGCCCGTTCCACGGGCATCGCCTCGACCGTCCGGCCGTAGGCCGTGAGACGCCCCTGGGCCACGATGCCGCGCCGTTCGAGGAGCGCCACCGCGTCGCGATACGCGGTGCGATCCAGCGGCACCGGCAGTTCCAGCTCGTCAGCCCGCACGCCGAGCGCGGCGCAGGTCATCGCCACCCGTTCGGAGTCGCCGGCGAGTTGGAACTCGGGCTCCGTAGGCCGCAGCGACGCGAAGTCGATGTCGCGGTCCGACAGGATGTACACCCGGCCCCCGGCCACGCGCCCGTGGACCCGCCCCGCCATCTGCAGGATCTGGTTCGCCCCCAGATGCACCTGCGTCAGCACGTTGCGCCCACGGTCGATCAGATTGGCGTAGCGCACGTCGTCGATGATCACCGTGTCGAGCCCGTGGATGTTCAGCGCGCTCTGTCCGGCCGCCGTCATCGCCAGAAAGAACGGCTTGCGCTCGCCCCCATCGAGAAAGGGCCGGATTACACGGATCGGCTCACCACCATGGTAGAACGCCACGTTCATCCGCGGCGCGCGCTCCTGCGCCTGCGCCGCTGCTTCTTCCACGCCGCGGCGCGTGGGGACGAACAGCGCCACACCGCGCCGCTGGCGCTGGAACTGCTGGAGCAGCCGGTAGTCCAGAAAGTCGCGTGACCGCCGGTTCACCACCCGCACGTCGGCCGCCTTCTCGGGATCGAACGCGTGGACCTGCAGCACGTCGGCGCTGTTCAGGTAGCGGGAATAGAACGTGGGGTCCACGGTGGCCGAGAGCCACACGAAGCGGCACCCCGCGCGCTTGCCGAGCGCGAGGCAGAGCTCGAGTTCCGCCGACGTCTGGTGGATCTCGTCCACGACCAGTGTATCGGAGGCCAGAATGTCGCCGTCCTCGAACCAGCGGCGTGCGATCCCGGTGGTCACGATGACCACGTTCCAGGTCGGGGTCTCCGGCGTCGCTTCGCGCTCGCGGTTCACCACGCCCACGCGCAGCTCGGTGGTGCCGAGCACCTGTTCGGCGATCGGCCGGATGGCGAGGGTCTTGCCCGTCCCGGTGCCCGCCACGATCCCGAACCCCTTGCCGTTGCGCGCCAGGTCGCGCACCCGCGCGCCGTAGTGCTGTTCCAGAAACGTCTCGAGGTGGAGGCCGAGCGCGATTTCGATCGTCTCACACGCGGCGCGCGTGGGCGCGATGACGATCACACGCCCCGTCGGCGGCTCAGCGCGGACGAAGGCGTCGTGGTCGGGGGGAAGGGATCGATCGTGGACCGCGCGTGTCACAGTGGCGGAAGGTGCACGCGGGCACGCTCCGCCGGAACCCCGGCGGCGTCAGCCAGTCGGGGGCAGCAGTCGCGGCAAGCCGCCGGTGTTCGTGGAGTCGGGCCTGTGCGCCCCCGTCTTCCGACCGCTGCCACCCTTCTTCTTGTGGGTGGTGTCGTCTGCCTTCTTGCCGGTCGTGTCGTTCGCCTTTTTGCGGGTGGTGTCGTCCAGCTTCTTGCCGGTGGGGTCGTCTGCCTGCCTGCCGGCGGCCGTCGAATCCGCGGACAGTTTGGACTCCAACGACTTCGGAAGCGGCGCCACACCTTTGAGCGCCTGATCGCCGCCGCGCGCGTCGTCGGCATCGTGATCCGAATCCGCGTGGGCGTAGTCGTCGCCGAAGATCACCTGTCCCTTGGCTGGCCGGTTCCGGAGCGCCGAGGCGCAATCGGTGGGCGCCGGCTGGCGCCCCGGCGGCACCCCGTCCAGCCAGATACGGCACATCCCGGCCGGCGGACGGAGGTTGGGGGGCACGACCTTGCTGGCCGACTTCGGCCGCTGGGCCTGGGCGGTGGCGGCCACGAGCAGGCCACACGCAATGACGAAGATTCGGGGTGACTTCATGGCTGAATGGGACCGCGATGCGAAGGGACGTCACGCAGTCGACGACCGATTGCGCTGGACGTCATACACGGAGCGCCCGCCGAGGTTCACAGCCTGAAATCGACGAGCGATTCCGGATGCCCAACCCGCCTCATCGTCGGTTAATCAGTCGCCGAAGCAGATGCCCGTCGCACGCCCCGTCTGGACCACGTCATGATCGAGTGCCACCCGCTTGGGTTGACGCAGCGCGTCGGCGATCGGGATCGCCACGATATGGGGAGACTGAAGCGCCACCATGTGACCCCACCTGGCGTTCGCCACCGCGACCACAGCGGCGCCGCCGAACCGGGTCGCCAACAGCCGATCGTACCCGGTGGGCTGGCCGCCACGCTGCAGGTGGCCCAGCACCAGCGATCGCGTCTCCTTTCCGGTGCGCTGCTCGATGGCCCGGGCCACGGCATCGCCCACTCCCCCCAACCGCGCCTCCGAGCTCGCACCGGCGCGCTGCACCGTGTACGGCGTTCCGCCGCGCGGGAACGCACCTTCGGCCGCCACCACGATGGAGAAGTGGCGTCCCGCTCGATCGCGCGCGCGGATCTTCTCACACACGCGCTCGATGTCGTATGGAATCTCCGGAATGAGGATCGCGTCCGCCGTGCCGGCCACACCGGCGTGCAGGGCGATGAATCCGGCGTGGCGCCCCATCACTTCTATGACCATCACGCGATCGTGGCTCTCCGCCGTGGTGTGCAGCTTATCGATCGCCTCGAGGGCAGTGTTCACGGCGGTGTCGAAGCCGAACGTGCTGATGGTGCCGCTCACGTCGTTGTCGATCGTCTTCGGCACGCCCACCACGTGCAGCCCCTTCTCGTACAGCCGCTGCGCCAGGTGCAGCGACCCGTCACCGCCGATGGAGATCAGGGCGTCGATACCCAGTTGCCGCGCATTCTCCAGTAACTCGTCCGAGCGGTCGACCTCGAGCACCGATCCGTCGGGCTGGGGCACGGGCCAGCGGAACGGGTTGCCGCGGTTCGTGGTGCGGAGGATGGTGCCGCCCAGGTGGGCGATGCCGCGCACCGAATCGGCGTTGAGGGCCACCACATCGTCCTCCCCCAGCAGACCGAAGTAGCCGCGCTTGACGCCGACGACCTCCCACCCGCGGTGGATCGCGGCGAGGACGGCGGCCCGGATGACCGCGTTGAGCCCCGGGGCGTCGCCGCCTCCGGTGGAAATGGCGATGCGCATCGTTCAGTTCCGCCCCAAGGACGACGGCGCTCGTGCAGCGCCGGCTAATCCGACGTGAGAAGTTTCACGATCTCGCCCGGCTTCGCATGGCGGCCGAGCTTCGATTTCTCGAACACCGGCACCCCGTCTCGCACGACCTCGAACCGCCCCCCGCGCGAGGGCACCAGCGTGACCGCCGCCGCCGGGAATCTGGCCCTGAGCTCGGCCGCCAGACCGGCGGCCCTCGGCTCGTAGTTTCAGACCGTACAGTATTCGATCGAGATGTTCATCGTACGCGAATTGTAACCCGATTGGCGGACGCGGGCAGCTACTGGCGCGGCGGCGGCCACGGCACGTGCGTGAGCGTGGCCAGGCGATCGATCAGCGTGTCCTGGTGCGCCACGACGGCGCGCAGCGAATCGATCTGGTCGTTCGCGTCCTGAAGGTCCTGTTGCATGTTCTGAACGGCGGTGCCCATGTCGATCACGGCCTGGGCCATGTTGGCCTGCGCGCGAGGGTTCACGCAGCTCCCGAGTACGATCAGAGCCGCGGTGGGGGCGACGAAGTGGAGGGGGCGCATGCGGAGTCGGGGTCAGGGTTCCCGGAGAAGATGTGCGGCAAAGCACCGGGCGTCCACGACCGGTGCCGTCCGTGCCGAGAGTCGATGGGGGGAGCGGGGGGATGGTACCGGATTTCGCGCCCGGCGGCGCCATCGTGGATCATGCTCCACCGCCGCGCCACGACCCTCGTCGAACTCCTTCTCATGGTCGCCGTGCTGGGGACGATGTTGGCCCTCGCGCTCCCGCCGGCCGCTGCCGCGCTCGACGGCGCGGCGGTGCGCGCCGCGACCCGGGACGTCGAGACCCTGTTCGCGTCGGCGCGCGAACAGGCGCTGGCGCGCGATGCGGTGGTCTGGGTGGTGTTCGACAGCGCGGCGGCGACGGCCCGCGTCCGGATTCCGGGTTGGGGAACCCGGACCCGTGCCGTGGGGTCCATGTATGGAGTTGCGTTACGTTCGACGCGCGATTCCATGAGCTACGACGGTCGCGGTCTCGGGCGCGGTGCCGCCAATCTCACGGTGGTGCTCACCCGGGGTCGCGCCCGCGCGACCCTCGTGGTGTCGCGCCTCGGGCGGGTGCGGCGGTAACCCCCACCACCGGCCGGTGCGGCACTTGTTTCGACGAGACTTCGGCACCGCCGGACGCCCAGCGGCGCTAGATTGGGCCCATTGGCGTTCCGGGTCACGAAATGGTCTCGGGCGTGATCCCCATCACGTAGGAATGTGACGCTGCACCGCCGGGGGTGAGTTATTCCTCATGAGATGACCGACGACGCTGCCGACGTCCGACGTGTGCTCAGCGGTGACGTTGACGCATACGCGGCGCTGGTAGATCGGTACTACGAACAGTGCGCCCGGTATGCGGTCCGGATGCTGGGCAACCGCGACGACGCGGAAGATGCGCTGCAGGCGACGTTCCTGCGGGCGTACCGTGCGCTGGCGAAGTACCAGGAGCGGGACAAGTTCAGTGCGTGGTTGTACCGCATCCTGGTGAACCAGTGTCGGAGCCTGGCAGCGCGCCGCAGTCAGCGCGAGCGGGTGTTCGTGCGCGAGGAAGCACTGTTGCTGAATGCCGCGGACGACCGGGCGTCGGTCGGCTGGTCGGGCGAGGACGAAGAGTTCGTCCAACGTGTGTTGAGTGAGTTGGATCCATTATTGCGGGAAGCCTTCCTGCTGAAGTACATCGAAGAACTGAGCTACGAGGAGATGTCTGCCCTGACGGGCGTTGGCGTTTCCGCATTGAAGATGAGAGTGAAACGCGCATCCGATCGGTTGCGCGAGAGATGGGAGCGCATCAAGCATGATTGAGTCCGATCTGGACCCCCAGGATCCGAGCATCGAGTGGATCGTCCGTGGAGCACGACGGCCGGTCGCACTGTCCGCGGGGGTGCGCACGCGAATCATGGACGCCGTCCGGGCCACGCCGCTTCCGGCGCGCCCGCGCCGCGGCCTGGGATGGCTCGTGGCGCCCCGCCCCGTGGCCCTCTCCCCGCTCGCCAGCTCGCTGCTGGCCGCCGGCCTCGTTGGGATCGGAGTGCTCACCGGACTCGTCGTGACCCATGGCAACCGCGCCCCCGCGGCGTCGGCAACCGTCGCCACGACGCCACAGCAGGCCGCGTCGAGCGCAACGTTGGTTCACGAGTTCGTGCTCCAGGCCCCGAAGGCCGCGCACGTCTCGCTCGTGGGTGACTTCAACGGATGGAACGCCGAAGCCACACCCATGACGCGCGCGGCCGACGGCAAGTGGATGGTCAAGGTGCGCCTCCCGGCCGGCCGCCACGTCTATGCATTCGAAGTGGACGACGCCGGCGGCACCAAGTTCATGCCCGATCCGCGCGCCCTACGCGCTCCCGACGACGGCTTCGGACCGAGTTCCGTGGTGCTCGTCGGACAGGGCTCGTCCACGTGACCAGCCAACGGTTTCGGCGCGGCATCGCGACCCTCCTGGCCGTGTCGGTGATCGCACCGACGCTCTCGGCCCAGGGTACCGACCCGCTGACCAAGCTCGACACCGCCAGCCGGCGGGTCGTGCAGTCGCTGATCGACTCCGCGACGGCCGAAGGCCTCCCGCCGCAACCACTTGTTTCCAAGTTGCAGGAGGGCGTCAGCAAGCAGAAACCCGGAGCGCTGATCGCCCGCGTGGTGCGGACCGTGTTCCTCTCACTTCGCGAGGCCCGGGCGGTCCTTGGGCCACAGGCGAACCGCGACGAACTCACCGCCGGCGCCGCCGCCCTGCAATCAGGAATCCCGGCCACGGCGATCATCGACCTCCGCCAGGCCGGGCACGGGAAGTCCATCACGGTGCCGCTGGTCGTGATGGCCGACCTCGTTTCCCGGGGCGTGCCGCGCGATACCGCGTCGCGCGCCATCCTCCAACTCTGGATGCAGGGTGCCGGGGAGGCCGACCTCATGGGCTTGTCCCAATCGGTTGGACAAGACATACTATCTGGAGCCGCACCGGCCGACGCGCTCCTCAGTCGAGCTCGCAAGGTCCCGATCCGGCTGCCGCCAGCGAAGGTCCCCGAATAGCGGCTCGCGCTTTCCCGAAGACCGAGCTCGTAGCAAATGGTCGAGCCGAAGAAGCGAAACTCCGCCTCACTGATTCTCCTCCTGGCCCTGCTCGTTCCGCAGGGCAGGTTGTTGGCGCAGTTCACTTCGCGGTTGCAGGCGGGCGCCGTGACGAGCGCGACGCCCGGACTCGTACCGGCCAATGCACTCAGCCTCACACCCGACGTTCGATACGACAGCCGGCTGTTCAAGCTGGCCGCCCATGGGTCGGCGTGGATCGACGGCAATTCCTGGCAGTTCGCCGACGGTGCCGCCACGGCGTCCATGTCGACGCCCACGCGGCATCACCTCGCGGCGCAGGTCATCGCGACCGCCAGCCGCGCCTACTACGATCGCGTGAACCAGAACGACCAGATCGACGCCGAAGCCCGCGTCCATCTGGTCTTCTCGCAGAAGGGCGGCATGTGGCTGCAGAGCGGCGTCGCCCGTCCATGGCGCGTGGCCGTGGTGTCATCGGTGGATGTGGCAGGCGCCGGCGCCTGGACGCAGGTGGGCGGCGCGACCATCACCGGCACGTACACCAACTTCTCGTTCACCAAGATCGCCAGCGCCAACGATTCCAGTGGCACGCTGCAGAGTTGCACCAACCAGGCGAGCAACAGCAACTGCCTCCGCCAATCGCACTTCAGTGACGTGCAGGGCACGGTTCACTGGGAGAAAGCGGCGGTCGAGCTCAACGCGCAGACGGGCTATCGCTTCGGGAGCGCCAACGACGTGACCCCCGATTCGCGCCGCTGGGCCGCGGCCAGTGCCATCGTCTGGCTCTCACCCGACATGGCCATGGTCGTCGGGGGCGGCCGTCAGCCGGCCAATCCCGCGCGTGGGCTCCCGGCCCGCAACTACGCGAACCTCGGCGTCATGTTCGCGGCCTGGCCTTCGATGACCGAGGGTGCCGTGCCCATCGAGGCGCGCGCCAGCGCCATCAGCCGGTTCGACATCGCCGCCGCCGGTGTCTCGCTCCAGCGCCTGCAGGTGCACATCGCGGGCGTGGAGAGTGTCGATCTGATGGGCGACTTCACGGACTGGCAGCCGGTGCGCATGGTCCAGCGCGGCCGCGACCTGTGGGAGGTGCTCCTCCCGATCGCATCCGGCGTGCACCAGTTGGACGTGCGCGTGGACGGCGGCAAGTGGCAGCCGCCACCGAACACGCCCACCATGCGCGACGGATTCAACGGCGAGGTCGGGGTCCTGGTGATCCATCAGTAGGTCCCGGTAGCGCCAACGAACGACGGGCCGGCAACGCAGGTTGCCGGCCCGTTTCCGTACTTCACCCGCCGCGCGCCGCGGCGGTCCCGTTCATCCGGCGGCGACGGTGCCGAAATCGTACCCGGGAACTGAAATCCGCGGAATCGGCTCGCCGAGGATGCGTTCGATCGTCCGGACCATCGCGATCTCGTCGGGCGCCATGAACGTGAAGGCGTCGCCGGTGGCGTCGGCCCGGCCCGTGCGGCCGATGCGGTGCACGTAGTCCTCGGGCTGCTGGGGCACGTCGTAGTTGATGACGTGCGAGATGCCGTTGATGTCCAGCCCGCGCTGCGCGATGTCGGTGGCCACGAGCACCCGGATCTTGCCGTGTTTGAAATCGGCCAGGGCCTTGGTGCGCTGCGCCTGCGTCTTGTCGGCGTGCATCGCCGTGGCGGAGACGCCCTCGTGCTCCAGTTGGCGCACGACGCGGTCGGATCCGTGCTTCGTGCGGCAGAAGACGAGCACCGAGTCCATTCCCTCGGCCTTGAGGAGTTCGGCCAGGAGGGCCGTCTTCCGATCGGCCGGCACCGGATACACGGCGTGCGACACGGTGCTCGCCGCTGACGACCGGATGCCGATCTGCACGACTTCGGGTTTGCGGAGGTACTTGCGCGCCAGCGCCTCCACCTCGGGCGGCATGGTGGCGCTGAACAGCAGCGTTTGCCGGTAGGACGGGATCTGCGCGACGATACGGTTGATCTGCGGGGCGAAGCCCATGTCCAGCATCCGATCGGCCTCGTCGAGCACCAGCACTTCGAGGTCGTCGAAGACCACGTTCTGACGTTCCAGGTGATCGATCATCCGTCCCGGCGTCGCGACCACGATGTCCACGCCGGCGCGCAGCGCCTTCTGCTGCGGGTCCAGTGGCACGCCGCCGTACACGGGGGCCACGTCGATCTCGGAGAACTTGGCGTACTTCTGCACGCTCTCTTCCACCTGCACGCAGAGTTCGCGGGTGGGCGTGAGGATCAGGGCCCGGGTGCGCCGCGGTCCGTCACTCAATCGGTCGACAATGGGGAGCGTGAACGCGGCCGTCTTGCCGGTCCCGGTCTGGGCGAGGCCGATGATGTCGCGCCCCTTGAGCACCAGGGGAATCGCCTCGGCCTGGATCGGGGTCGGGGTCTGATAGCCGGCGGCTTCCACGGCGCGCAGCACGGGATCGGAGAGGCCCAGTTCCGCAAAGGTGAGTTCCGGCCGGGCGGGCTCCGCGTTCGTCTTCTTCCGTCTTGGCATTGTGCGGTGAACGCTAACGTCCGCGGCGCGCGGTCGCTACTCGCGCACGAAGGTCAGTAGGGCCGCGTTCACCTCGTCGGGCCGCTCTTCGTTGACGGCGTGCCCGCCCTCGATGCGCACCACGCGCAACCCGTCGATCGCCTGCGCGCCTGCTTCGCTGCCCGCGATCAGATGGTCGTGCGTGCCGAGCAGGAGGAGCACCGGCACCTGGATCCGCGCCAACTCCGCGGGCGGGAACGGGTCCCACGAGAACTCGTGGAGGCACGCTACCAGCGCTGCCGCGACGCCGGGCTGGCTGGCGGAAGCCCAGTACTCATCGACGTCGTGCTCGGAGACGCGCGACTGATCCCAGTACGCGAGGTGCAGAAACCAACTCACCAGCGGACGGGCCACGAGGTAGGACGCATAGTCGCGCGCGGCGAGCGGGGTCACCATCTGGGCGATGGTGGTGAAGCGCACGGGCGCGAACCCCACGGGGTTCACGAGCGCCACGCGCGCCAGCCGGGGATGGCGTTCCACCGCGAGCCCGGTGGCGATCCCACCTCCCATGCTCACCCCGACCACGGTCGCTTCCCGAACGTCGAGCGTGTCGAGCAGCGCTCCCGCCGTTTCGACCATCCCGGCCCGGGAATACCACGCCAGCGCGGCCGGCTTGTCGCTGAGCCCGTGCCCGGGCAGGTCGACGGCGATCGTGCGCCGCCCGGCATTCGCCAGGGCGGGGATCGCGCCGCGATACGAGTATGCCGACGCCCCCCAGCCGTGGAGCAGCACCACGGGCGGGCCGTCCGCCGGCCCCGATTCGAGCAGTCGCATCCGCAGACCGTCGCGCACCTCGACGAACCGCGTCGTGATGTCCGCGACGTGCGCCGGGTACATCTCGCCGGCGGCAAGCGGTTCCGTCGCGGGCCTCGCGCCCACGCTCCCCCCGTCCCGGCGCGTCCAGCCCACCGGGGTCAGATCGCGTCGATGGTGCGCCCCGCCAGACGTGCGATGAGCCCGAGGCGGAAGGTCACGTCGGTCCACCGTTCCTCGCCGGCCAGCTCCTCCTCGAGCGGATACATGGGCCACACGAAGGGGTTGTTGGTCTTCACCGCCTGCAACCCCTTGTGGGGGTGCCACACGCCGTCGGCGTCACGGTCGTCCAGGAAGCGATCGAACAACTTCGACCAGTTGTCGTTCAACTTCAGGAAGCCGAGCCGGGCCATCAGTTCGAGCCAGGCCAGAGCGCTGGCCACGTCCGCATCGGCGGCGTTGCGATGCGGCAGCTGGTCGCCCATGACCAGGTGCGCCTGGGCCGCGATTCGCCGGCCGAGCAGTTGCACCACCTCCTGGCGGGGCAGCGGCTGCGTGATCCACGCGTAGATGCGGTCCATCACTTCCGCATGCTCCGTGCAGAAGAGCGGCATGTGCGCCAGCATGTTGAGTGCGTAGATGGACGGCGGAGCCGCCTCCGGCGCCAGCACGTGCTGGTTGCCCACCCGCATCCATGGCTTCTCGGCCAGCGGGGAGCGCAGGAAGTCGTTGATCCGATCGAGAATCCGCCGCGCTGCGCCCCGCAGTCTGGGATCGCCCTGATACCCCGCCTGCGCGAGGGCGGCCGCGGCGGCTTCGCGAAGAATCCCACGGCCCCGGTGCACCATGTCGTCGTCCGGCGCCGCCTTGCCGCCGAACTCATACAGGAATTCCGGGTCGTCGTCCTCGGCGAGCAACCGGAACAGGATCCGGCGCGCCTGCATCAGAGGCGGAGAGCCGCGGTCCCAGCCGTACTCGAGCAGACGGACCACCGCATTGATCGTCCCCACGCCCTCAAAGTGCGTGGCACGCGGCGACGGAAGGGTGAGCATCGTATGGGACCAGGTCCCATCGGCGGCTTGCGATACGGCCAACAACAGAGCGGATCGGTACGTATATGGCAGTGTCGCGGTACGGGCCTCGGGGGATAGTTCGAGCTGCGCGACTTCGGTGATCGCGCGGTACCTGATGGCCGTGGAGGCGTGTTCGAGGAGCCACCCGAGCGGAAACCGCACCGGTGGCGGCGGCGGCGGGGGAGGCGGCGGCAGTAGAGGCTCGGGCTGCTCGGGAACGTCAGCCACGAGATCGGGTTCAACGTTTGTGGTAGGCGGTAGGGTCACGGCGTCGCAGGAATCGGGTGGAGGGGCGATGTCGTACCATCCTCGACTACGGGCGCGTAAGCATAGCGGTTTTCGGGTGATGCGCTAGAGGGCAAAGTATAAGTGCCCTGATTGCAATCACTTGAGTGCAGGGTTCCCATTCTCTCAGGAGCGTTTCATGCGTAAGCTGGCGATGGTGGCACTGGCAGTGTTGTGCATGGGGGGCACCGCTTCCGTGGCGGCGGCCCAGGGTGGCATGGGCGGTGGACGTGGTCCGCGCATGTCGCCGATCGAGCGGGTGCTGACGCAGCCGACGGCGATCACGCTGACGGCGGATCAGCAGAAGACGGTCGACAGCCTCAAGACCGCGATGACCGAAGAGCAGCGTTCGGCGCGCGAGGCGGGTGGCGACGACCGGCAGGCGATGATGGCCAAGTTCCAGGGAATCAACAAGAAGTACATGGATGCCGTGCGGGCCCTGCTCACCCCCGAGCAGCAGAAGACGTTCGACGAGAACCTCGCCGCGATGCCGCAGCGCGGGCGGCGGGGCGCGGGCGGGGGGCGCTGAGTCCATCTCCAACTACGCATGACACAGCGGGCCGCTCCGAATGGGGCGGCCCGCCGTCATTCGGGACCTGCTGGACCCGGATGCGTGCCGCGGCGATCTTGTCACGCGATGCCCGTCACGCCTCCGCTCCTCGAGCCCTGCCCCGCGCGCCGTGCGCGGTGAATTCGTCGACGTCGGCGGCGTCCGCCTCTACTACTACGCGGCCGGTACGCGCGGCGCCGGCGAACCGCTGGTGCTCCTGCACGGCTTCCCCACGTCGGGCCACCTGTGGGGCGAGGTGGTCCCGCTGCTCCCATCCGGGCATCGCGTCGTGGTCCTCGACCTGCTGGGCTACGGTCGCAGCGACCGCCCCGGGGCCCAGCGTCTGGACGTGGATGCGCACGCCGATCGCGTGCTCGCGATGCTCGACGCGCTGCGCATCCGCGAGGCCGCCGTCGTGGGACATGGGCTGGGGGGCGGCGTCGCCCAGTCGCTCGCCGTACGCTTTCCGGCCCGCGTCTCGCGCCTCTGCCTGGTGGACAGCGCCGCCTTCGACGCCTGGCCGGCCCGTGGATTCCGGATCTGGCGCCGCCTGCACGCACTGGTCGCCGTGACACCGCCGTCGTGGATCCAGTCGATGTTGCGCACCTCGCTGCAGCGCGGCTACGCCAACGCGGATCAGGGTCTGCACTCCCTCGAGCGCTACGCGCGCGTATTCGCATCCGTCGACGGACGCGCCGCGTTCGTCCGTCATCTCCGAGCGCTCGACGCCGCGCAGACAGCGGCCATCGCGCCGCGGCTATCGCGCATCACGGTGCCGACGGCCGTGGTGTGGGGACAGGGGGATCCGTTCATCCCGCTCGCGGTGGGGGAGCGGCTGCGCGACGCGATTCCGGGCGCCACGCTCGACGTGGTGCCGAGCGCGCGCCACTACCTGCCCGAAGACACGCCGGCGGCCCTCAGTGCCGTGATCGCCCACCTGCTCGCGCGCTAGCGCGCTTCGCCCGCGCGCTGTCGGGGCGGACCGGCGGGCGCAACGCTGCATCCGTGTACTCGCTGGCGGGGTTCCAGAGCATCCAACTCCGGATCCCGTCTTCCTCGCCGGCCCGCATCTGCGCCCGCACCTGTGCCTCGCCGTAGGCCGGCACGCCACTGGTGAAGTCCTGGTACCAGGGCACGAGGCGGGCCGCGCCGGCCATGGCCGCATTGCGGCGCTTCGCCTCAGCGAGTGCGCGGCGGACGGTCTCGTACGGCTGGGCGTTCGGGTCGTCCAGGCCGAACGTGCCCGCCGGGAAGAGCGAGGGGTACACTCTCGGCATGAGTACGTCGGCGCGATCGGCGACGGCCTCCCACCGCTGTCCGACGCCCAGGTCGGAGGAGTCGACCGCCGCGAGCCCGCTCACCGCGATCGCCATCGGGACGTCGAGGACCGACATGCGCGAGCGCAGGAATCCGAGCTGTGCACGAATCACTTCGCCCAGCGTCCGCCCGTCGGGCGATGTGAGTTCCACGCGCTCGCTCTCCCCAGTCGAGGTGGGAAAGCGTACGTCGTCGAACTGCACTTCACTGAAGCCGCGGGCCACCGCCTCCGAGGCGAGATCGGCGGCGTACGCCCAGACCTCGCGCCGACGCGGGTCGAGCCATGCATTCCGCTCGGGATCGTTGGCGCGATGCACCACGGCCCACTGCGGGCGATGCGCGGCCAGCACGGGATCGCGCGCGACCACGATGCGGGCCACGGCGTAGATCCGGTATTTCCGCAACGAATCCATGAGGGCGTGCAGACGCCGTACCGGCATGGGCCGCACGGTATCGGCGCCGATGACATGGGCCAGTCCAACGGTCGACGGATACAGGAGGAGGCCGTTCTCGTCCTTGACGTCGAACACCAGCGCGTTGACGCGGGTCCGGCGGGCCAAATCGATGAGCCGCCAGACGCCCGTTCCCTGCGCCACGAGACGATTCACGTAGAGTCCGCGCACGGGATTGGGCATCGCCAAGTGTCGCACTGGCGCGGGCCGCGCCGGCGCCGGTTGGCGCCCGTCGGCGGCCGATGCGGTGTCGGCCGTGGACGCCGTCTCCCGCGTCGCCGCCGCCACACTGTCCGCGTGTCGGCGGTCGGCCTGCGGCATGGCTGGCACCCGCGCCGCGGCGGCGGTGGTTCCGGTGGCGGCCCGCGTGCGGCGGGCACCCGACTGGTCGCCTCCACAGGCCGCGACCACCGCGGCGAGGAGGACCGTGGCAAGGGGTTCAAATCGCATGACGCAACCTAATGACTCAGAGCCGGCGCACCTCGTCCGCGGCCTCGAGCACATGGCCGATGTCACGCGAGAGCGCGCGCGCCTCCTGTGTGGCGCTCGTCACATCACCCAGCGCCGCATCGATGCCTGCGGAGCGGAGCTTCACGAGATCGAGCTTGAGATTCTGCAGGGCCACACAGGCGCTCTCGAAGCGGTCCACCAGCCGGGCCCGCCGCTCCAGCAGATCGTGCACCGTGCTCCGTTGCCGCTCGAGCAGGGACAGGCGACGCTCCCGTTCCGGCGTATCCGGTTCCTGCTTCAGTTCGGCGATCCGTTTGTCGAGCACGCCGAGGTTGGCGCCCGAGACGTCGGCGTCGAGCGTGTGCAGCGTGGTGGCCAGCGATCCGATGCGATCGCCGAGCGCGGTGACCGTGGGCTCGATCTCGGGCAGCATCTGCCGCTCGGTGGGGGTGAGCTTGGCCAGCACCTCGCGAATGACGATGCGGTCGCCGGCGGCCCGCCGCACCGCGGCCCCGTGCGGGCCGGCGAGTACGGCGTCGCCGGCAAGGGGGGACTCGGGCTGCGGGAGGGCGGGCCGGACCGGCGCCGGCGCGGGCATCGACGGTCCCGGAGTTCCCGGCCCGCCCCGCTCCCTCGGCCGCCCACGCCGGAAGAGCTGTTTGAGCGTCGCGCCGTCGGCCCACAGCGTGCTCCAGCGCGGGATGATGCTCATGCCGGTGGCGAGCGCCGGAATCAACCACCACCAGAATCCCGGGGTGACGATCATGTTGATGCCGAACAGGAACAGCAGTGTGGTCAGACTGCCCACGAGCCGCCGGCGAAAGGCCGCGATGCGTTCGTCGAGCGGCCGTTGCGGGTCGTCGCGGATGTGGTGGACCACCGCGCGCATCTCACGGCGCTGTTCCCGAATGGCGTGCCGATGATCGCGCTCCTGGTCCCGCAACTCGGCGCGCTGGCTGCGGAAATCCGCGGCGCGTTCACGCAGTTCGGCGGTCCAGTCGCGCCAGTCCTCGCGGTCGTAGCTCGCCGGTGGTGGCGGGACGACGAACGAGGGCCCCCCGATCATGTGCACGCCGATGCCCGACGACCGCGGCGGCGCGCCCGGCGATCCACCGTTCACCGGTGACGGGACGTAGCCGGTGGAGGAGAGCTGTTCGAGGCGTGGCGGCGCGGCCGGCGCGTCGGCGGACGTCGTCGCGCGAATCGCGTCCCGAAACGCCGCGCCGTCGGGCCACCGTGCCGCCGGTTCCTTGGCCAACGCGGTCTCGACAGCCTGCACGATCGGCGCCGGCGCGTCGGGCCGCTTCTCGCGAATCGGGCGGGGCACTTCCGACACGTGCTTCACCAGCATCGCCGGCGTGTTGACGGCGGTGAACGGCTGCTCGCCGGTGAGCATCTGGTAGGCCACGACACCCAGCGAGTAGATGTCGCTGCGTCCGTCCACGTCGCGCTCGCCGAGCGCCTGCTCGGGCGACATGTACGCAGGCGTCCCCACCGCGACGCCGGTCACCGTGAGCCGTGAGTCGCCGGCCGCCGCGCGCGCGATGCCGAAGTCGGTCACCATCGTCCGGCCGCTCGCGCGATCGAGCATGATGTTGTCCGGTTTGATGTCGCGGTGGACGACGCCCTTCTTATGCGCGTAGTCGAGCGCGTCGGCCACGTCACCGACCACGCGGCGCACCTCGTCGAACGACGACCGGCCGATGTCGTGCAGGTGCTCGGCGAGCGTCTTCCCCTCGACCAGCGCCATGACGAAGTACACCACCCCATCGCGCTCGTCCACCGAGTAGATGGGCACGATGTTCGGGTGGTTCAACTGCGCCGCCATCTGGGCTTCGCGCAGGAAGCGCGTCTTCACGTCGGCGTTGAAGGCGAGATCGGGCGGGAGCAGCTTGATGGCCACGTGCCGGTTGAGCCGCAGGTCGAGCGCGCGGTACACCGCCGCCATGCCGCCGCGCCCGATCTCCGCTTCGACCAGGTAGTGATCCCCGACCGCCGCGACCAGTCGATCCTGCAGGTAGTCGCTCACCGCCGTTCAGCCGCCGACCCGGCCTCTCCCCCGGCTCCGCCTCCGCGACTCATGGCATCGGCGACGTACACGGCGCTGTCCACGCTGTCGGCCAGGTTGAGCGCGTTCACGGCGAGCGAAGTGATGTGCTGGTGCGTCTGCATGCCGGCGCGCAGCCGCAGCACGTCGAGCTTCATGTTGCGGAGGGCCAGCGCACACGTTTCCAGGCGCGCCGACGTCGCGGCGCGCTTCTGCTCGAGGTCCACGATCGCCCGCCGCTGCCGCTTGAGATAGGCCAACCGGTGTACCCGTTCCTCGCTGGCGCGGTAGTCGAGCGGGTTGGCGGCGCTCTCCAGACGTTCGATCTCGGATTCGTAGGCGGCCATTCCGCCGGGCACGGTGTTGTGGTCCAGATCGGCGAGCGAGATCGCCAGCCCCTGCACCTTCTCGTGCAGCGCCGCCGCCGACCGGATCACGTCGGGCACGCGGTCGCGGTCAGCCGCGGGCATCGACTCGATGAGCCTGACGATCTCGTCGCGGTCGGCGTTCGCCTGCCGCACCGTGTCGGCATAGGGCCCCGCGGCCTGGGCGAGGGTGCCGTCGTCCAGGCGGGGGCCGGGCAGCGCGCCGGCCACGCCGACTCCCGACGAACGGCGTTGCAACCGCCGCTGCCGCCGCTTGTCGAGCAGGGTGCGCCGCTTCTTGGAGTCGAACAGCGCGCGCACGTGCTCCATGAGGTCGTCGAACACCTCCATGAGTGACCGGTCGCGCGGTTGCTGGAACACGTCGCGCCAGTCGTACCCGTCGCTCCACAGCTTCGCATACCGGAACGCCATCCAGATGCTCCACAACACCGTGATGCCGGTGAGTCCGGTGCCGAACAGCACCGACATCAGGATGATGACGCCATTCACGTACAGATACGGCCACACCTTCCGCCGGAACGCGCGGACCTGCGGCGCGTCCCAACGGCGGATGTCGTCGGACGTGGGCACGTACGGCCCCATATCGAACCCGGCCGCGGCAAGGGGCGCTCCACCGCCGATACCCGGACTGCGGGACAAATCGGGGGCCGGCGACCGCCCCACCGTTCCCGGCATGGGACTCGTGGGAGGAGCCGGCATCAGGCCACCGTCGAGCGCCTTCACCAGGTCGCCCGCCGACGGGAACCGGTTGGCCGGATCCTTCTCGAGCATCAGCATCACGGCGCGCGCCAGATCCGGCGGCACGTCGGCACGCCGCTGGGTGATCGGCACCGGCGCTTCCGAGATGTGCTTGACCAGCATCGCGGGAGTGCTGCCGGCCGAGAAGGGCGGCTCCCCGGCGAGCATCTGGTAGGCCACGATCCCGAGCGCGTACAGATCGCTGCGGCCATCGATCACCCGCTCGCCTGCCGCCTGTTCGGGCGACATGTAGGCCGGCGTGCCGATCGCCATGCCGGTGGCCGTGAGCCGCGAGTCCCCATCGCTCACGGCGCGTGCGATCCCGAAGTCGGTGACCATCGGCCGTCCGTTCTCGGCGTCCAGCAGGATGTTGTCGGGTTTGATGTCGCGGTGCACGACGCCGCGCTCATGGGCGTAGGCCAGCGCGTCGGCCACGTCGCGCACGATGCGGCGCACCTCGTCCACCGGCAGCACCCCGCGGTCGTGGAGGCGCTTGGCGAGGTTGTCGCCGCTGATGTACGCCATCTCGAAGAACACGAGCCCCTCCGACTCATCCACCGTGTAGATCGGCACGATGTTCGGATGGCTCAGCTGCGCCGCCGTTTCGGCTTCGCGCAGGAATCGGGTCTTGATCTCTCGGCGGAACGCGAGTTCGGGCGGGAGCACTTTGATCGCCACGGTTCGCTTGAGACGGCGATCGCGTGCGCGATAGACGACGCCCATGCCCCCACGCCCGATTTCGGCATCCAGCTCGTAGTGCGCACTGAGCGCGCGCTCCACGAGCGCGCGCATCTCGGAGTCCGCAGACGGGACGACGGGGTCAGACACTCGGCGAGCTCGTTTTAGGGCTGAATACGGCATTCTAGCACTGCGGGATACATCTGGAAAGGACGCGCCGGTTCGGCAGAATCCCTACGTCAGAGTAGCGGGTAGAAGTTGCAAATCCCGCCAGCGTGTCGTAACTCCTAGGCAGCCTCAAGGGGCGACGCGGCAACGCGTTGGCTCGACGAGGGGACTAAGTGTATGCGGGCTCTCACTTACCCTCATCGGCCAGATGTGGAACGGAGTCTGCATCGTGCGGTACTGCCGATTGTCGGCACTACCTCTTTCCGGAGTATCTGTTTCGCATGGCACAGCGCCACACACTGCCGGTTCTTCCCCTTCGTGGGACGGTCGTCTTTCCCGGGCTCACCGCGCCCATTGCCGCCGGCCGGCCCGGCACCCTGCGGGCCATCGAGGCCGCGCTCAAGGCCGACCGCCTCGTGTTCGCGGTCGCCCAGCGCGACAACACCGATGAGCCCGCGCCCGAGATCCTGTACGCCATGGGCGTCGTGGCCCGCATCGGCCAGATCCAGCGCGGCCTGGGCGGCGTGCAGCTGCTGCTGCAGGGCGAGCAGCGTGCCACGGCCCTCCAGTACAGCTCGAACGAGGGCTATCTGAACGCCGTGGTCGTGGACGTGGAGGAGATGACACCGGTCAACGAGGACGACCCGGCCTTCGTGGCGCTCTACAAGGAGATCCGCGAGCGCGCGGGGGAACTCGGGGAGCGCCGTGGCCTGCCGGAAGAGGTGGTGCACCAGGTGCTCGATTCGGTGACCGACCCGGGCCGGTTCGCCGACCTGGTGGCGGGTTACATCGACCTTCCGACGCCCGAGAAGCAGGGACTCCTGGAGATCCTGAGCGTCGAGGAGCGGCTGCGCCGCGTGCTCGTGCACGTGCAGAAGCAGATCGGGATGATCGAGATGCAGGAGGAAATCAAGTCGCAGGTGCAGGAGGAACTCGGCGAACGGCAGCGCGAGATGTTCCTGCGCGAGCAGATGAAGGCGATTCAGAAGGAGCTGGGCGACGACGATTCGTCGAAGGAGATCGAGGAGCTGCGCGAGAAGTTGAACGCGCTCAAACTGCCCAAGGAAGCCCGCGCCGAGGTGGAGCGGGAGTTGGGGCGCCTCGAGCGTGCCGGCCGCGAGTCGATGGAGGCGCAGGTCATCCGCACCTACCTGGAGTGGATCGCCGAGCTCCCATGGGACTCACGCTCCGACGACGTCCTCGATCTGAAGCACGCGTCCACGATCCTCGACGAGGACCACTACGGGCTGCCCGACGTGAAGGACCGGGTGCTCGAGTTCCTGGCCGTGCGCCAGCTCCGGGCGCAGCAACTGGCCGACGAGTTGAAGAAGACCGGGGAGATGCCGATCGTGAAGATGCAGGCCACCCGCGAGGACGCGAACCCGTCGCTCGCCAAGGCCGACGACGACCGCGCGATCACCGATGAGAAGGAGGCCAAGTCGCGGGCGATGGCCAAGGGTCCGATTCTGCTGTTCGTGGGCCCGCCGGGCGTCGGCAAGACGTCGATCGCGAAGTCCGTGGCGCGGGCGCTCGGCCGCAAGTACGTGCGGGCGGCGCTCGGCGGCGCGCGGGACGAAGCGGACATCCGCGGGCACCGCCGCACCTACGTCGGCGCGATGCCGGGACGCATCATCCAGGGCATGAAGCAGGCGGGCACCAAGAACCCCGTCTTCCTGCTCGACGAAGTGGACAAGCTGGGCGTCAGCTTCCAGGGCGACCCGGCGAGCGCGCTGCTCGAGGTGCTCGATCCGGCGCAGAACGACAGCTTCACGGACCACTATCTCGGCGTGCCCTTCGACCTCAGCGAAGTGCTCTTCGTGGCCACCGCCAATTTCATCCAGAACATTCCCAGCCCGCTGCTCGACCGCATGGAGGTCGTGGAGTTCGCCGGTTATACGGAGCGCGAGAAGGCCGAGATCGCCAAGAAGTACCTGATCCCGCGCCAACTCGAGGAGAACGGACTCGCCGACAAGGGCATCGCGTTCAGCGACGATGCCGTGATGGCCGTGGTCAGCAAGTACACGCGCGAGAGTGGCGTGCGCCAGCTCGAGCGCCAGATCGGCGCGGTGGCGCGCAAGGTGGCGCGGCGGATCGCCACGGGCGACACCAAGGTGCTGGCCGACAACACCGTGGACGCCGACGAGGTGCGCGAACTGCTGGGCCGGCCGCGCGTACATCCGGAGCACGCCGCCGAGGAGAGTGAGGTCGGCGTGGCGACGGGGATGTACTACACGCCGGCCGGCGGCGACATCATGTTCGTCGAGGCGGCCATCCGGCGCATGTTCGGCTCCACCACGCCGGCGCAGCCCGAGGACGCCAAGGTGCAGGTGAGTGGATGGGGAAGCCTGTCGCTCATCCTGACCGGCCAGCTCGGTGACGTCATGAAGGAGAGCGCGCGCGCCGCCCTGACCTACGCCGCCACGCACGCCGACACCCTCGACATCCCGGCCGACAAGCTGGGGTCGATCGAGGTGCATATCCACGTGCCGGCGGGCGCCATTCCGAAGGACGGACCTTCGGCGGGTGTGACGATGGCGACGGCGCTGGTGAGCGCGATGTCCAATCGCCCGGTGCGCAAGGACGTGGCGATGACCGGCGAGACCTCGCTGCGGGGCCGGGTGATGCCGATCGGCGGACTCAAGGAGAAGGTGCTCGGCGCCCACCGCGCGGGCATCACGCACATCATCCTGCCCAAGGACAACGAGGCCGATCTCGAGGACATTCCCGAGGACGTGCGGGAGCACATGACCTTCCATCCGGTGTCGACGCTCGACGAGGTGTTCGCGGTGGCGTTGCTGCCCGCGGGGGGCGGCACCGAGGGGGCGCACGCCCTCGAAGACCTGGCCGACGAGATGGTGGGCGCCGGCCGGCCGTAAGGGACCGCTTCCGCCGGTCGATTCGAGTGCTGGTGATGGTCGCCGCCGGCCGGCGGGGCGCGGTCAGTGAGTCAGCAGCGCGCCCCACTGCGGGACCTTCCACGGATTGCCGCGCGTCGCGAGCGGGCCAGTACCCGGCAGAAAGAATTCCGTGTAGATGCTGTCGAGCGGCGTCATGAAGGTGGCGGGCTGGCCGGTGGCGCGATCGTATTCGCCGGAGACCAGATCGGACGCCGCGGGGAAGCTGCCGGCGCTCCGGCCGGAATAGTAGTCGCTGATCATCTCGCCCCACACCGGCGCGGCCAGCGATCCACCGGCCACGCCCAGGGCGATCGGCTGCGGGTGGTCGAACCCCAGCCAGACACCGGCCACGAGGTGGGGCGTCATGCCGACGAACCAGACGTCGACGTTGTCGTTGGTCGTCCCCGTCTTGCCGGCGATCGGGATGTCGTCGGGTACCATGCGCCGGGCGACGCGTCCCGTCCCCCGGTCAGTCACGTCCTTCATCATGTCACGCACGATGTACGCGACCGCCGGGTCGAGCACCCGCTTCGGCGTGCTGTCGGGCGCCGTGTACACCGTGCGTCCGTAGCGATCGTCGATGCGTGTGACGAGTCGCGGCGTGACCGCGAGACCGTTGTTGGCGAACGCAGCGTACGCCGTGACGAAATCCAGCGGCTTCACCACCGACGCGCCGATCGCGCTCGACGGCACCAGGTCGATCGGTGTCTCGATGCCCATGCGATGCGCGAGCGCCGCCACCGAGTCCATGCCGACCATCTGGCCGAGCTGGATGGCCACGGCGTTCCGCGAGTGGATGAGCCCTTCGCGAATCGTCATCGGCCCCATGAACCGTCCGTCGTCGTCGCGCGGCTCGTACACATCTCCGTTCGGCAACACGATCGACAACGCGGTGTCGGGAACGATCGTGGTGGCGGCGATGCTGTCCTGCAGCGCCTTGGCGTATACGAACGGTTTGAACGCCGAGCCCGGCTGGCGAGCGGCGTTCACGGCCCGGTCGAAGGGGGACGCGTCGTAGTCGCGGCCCCCCACCAACGCCCGCACGTCGCCGGTGTAGGGATCGATGGCCACGACCATACCCTGCAGGTAGTCGGTACGCGCCGGGTGGGCCGGGTCGAGCTTCGGATGGTGGTATCCGGCCCGCGCCTCGACCTTGGCGATTCCGTCCACGAGCGACTGCTCGGCGTCGTGCTGCAGCACCGGATCGTCGGTGGTGTAGATCCGGAACCCCCCGCTCTTCAACGGTACGCCGGCCGCGTCGGCGGCCTGCTGCACCGCGTCCACGAAATACGGCGCGTGCACGGCGAACCCCGCGTTTGGGGCGGTGACGAGCGGCCGGGCTCGGGCCTCGTCGGCCTGGTGCCGGGTGATGTAGCCCTGATCGGCCATGAGGCCGAGGATCAGATCGCGCCGCTCTTTGTTGCGGTCGGGGTGGCGCACCGGATCGTAGCCGGCCGGCGACTTGGGGAGCGCGGCGAGCGACGCCGCCTCGGTGAGCGTGAGCTGGGAGGCGTGCTTTCCGAAGTAGTGCCGGGCCGCCTCCTCGATGCCGCACCACCGGTGCCCGAAGTTGATCGTATTGAGGAAGGCCTCGAGGATCTGGGCCTTGTTGTAGTGCTTCTCCATCTCTCGCGCCGCCGCCTGTTCGTGCAGTTTGCGCGAGATGCTGCGGTCGCGGCGATTGATCAGATCGGGATGGAGGTTGCCGACCACGAGTTGGGTAATGGTGCTCGCGCCGCGCACGTCGCCGGTGACGGCATCCTTGAGGGCGCCGGCAATGCCGACGAGATCCACGCCGTCGTGCTCGTAGAAGCGCTTGTCCTCGACCGCGATGAACGCCTCGGGGACATACTTGGGCAGCGTGGCGAGCGAGATGCTGGTCCGCCAATCGACACCGATCTCGCCGATGAGGGAGCCGTCGCTCGCGTACACCTGCGACGACTGCGGCAGGGGCACGATCTGCCAGGCCTCGGTGGGCGTGGTGCCCAGATGGGGCGCGCACGCGATCTCCTGAGGCTGCTGCGCCGCGAGGCTCGAGGCCGCCATCCACATTCCGCCGGCCAGTGCCAGCACCCGACCGGCCCGACGCCCGGTACGAAATCCCGAATTCACCATACTCTCCACATAAAGTACCCAATCGGGCGTCCACGGTTGCCCGGCGACCGGCGCCCCGCGATGCTTATACCCGACATGACGGCATCCGTGCACCTGGCCATCGCCCAGTTTCACCCCCGAAAAGGGGACTACGCCGGCAACCTCGCCCGGCTCGGCCCACTGCTCGCGCAGGTCGACGCGCAGCAGCCGCGCCCCCACGTGCTCGCCTTCCCCGAGTCGGCCCTCACCGGCTACTTCCTGGAGGGAGGCGTTCGCGAGCACGCCGTGACGGCCGGCACGCTGGCCGCCGACCTGCAGGCGGTGTACCGCGAGGCCGTGCCCGGCGACAGCACGCTGGACGTGGTGATCGGCTTCTACGAGTCGTGGAACGGGAAGTTGTACAACAGCGGCCTGTACGTCACGCTCGGCGGGGCCGAGCCGGTGATCCGGCACGTGCATCGGAAGATGTTTCTGCCCACGTACGGGCTGTTCGACGAGGAGCGGTTCGTGGAGCGCGGCCGAGAGATTCGCGCCTTCGACACCGCGTGGGGGCGCGCGGCGATTCTCATCTGCGAGGACGCCTGGCACAGCATGACGGCAACGGTCGCCGCGCTCGATGGCGCGCAGGTGCTGTTCATTCCCACCGCGCCGCCGGCCCGCGGGCCGTGGCGGGACGCCGATTCCCCGGGTGTACCGTCGAGCGTGAGCCGATGGGAACGGCTGGCCCGCGACATGGCCGACGAACACGGCGTGTTCGTCGTCCTCGCCAACCTGGCCGGGAGCGAGGGCGGCCGCACCTTCCCGGGGGCCGCCATGGTGGCCGGCCCCAAGGGTGAAGTACGTACCCGCGGGCCGCTGTGGACGGAGGCGCTCATCGTCCATACGCTCGACTTCGAGGACGTTGCACGGGCCAGGGCCGATCAGCCGCTGCTGGCCGACCTCGAGGTGATGGCGCCGCATCTGCGGGCGGCCATGGAACGCGTGGAGCGCCATCAGCCGGCGATCTTGACCTTCGATCCGCCGTCACGCCGCGCCACGCCCGTGACGGCCGCCGCCGGCGCGCCGGGACTCGCCGGAGCCGGTGCGCTGCCGGTGGTCAACGGCGATCGCACCGACAAGCCGCCGGTGCCGCTGGAGATCGACCCGGCGCTCACCGAGCAGTGGCTCGTGGAGTTCCTGCGCGACGAGATCCGCCAGCGGGGATACGGCAAGGCCATCGTCGGCGTCTCGGGCGGCGTGGACTCGGCCGTCACGGCGTACTTGGCCGCGCGGGCGCTGGGCCCCGAGAACGTGATCGGCGTGCGGATGCCGTATCGGACATCGAGCGCCGAGAGCAGCGCCCACGGCCAACTCGTGATCGACGCGCTCGGCATCGAGGGTCGCACGGTGGACATCAGCGCCGGCGTGGACGGCTACCTCCAGACCGCCGCCGATGCCGACGCCACCCGCCGGGGCAACGTCATGGCCCGGATGCGTATGATCGTGCTGTTCGATCTCTCGGCGAAGCACGGAGCCATCCCGCTGGGCACCGGGAACAAGACGGAGCGGATGTTCGGCTACTTCACCTGGCATGCCGACGACGCGCCGCCGGTGAACCCGCTGGGCGACCTGTTCAAGACACAGGTATGGGCGCTGGCGCGGCACCTCGGCGTGCCGGAAGCCATCGTGAGCAAGCCGCCGACGGCGGATCTCGTCGTCGGGCAGACCGACGAGGGTGACTTCGGGATCAGCTATGCCAAGGCCGACCAGATTCTGAACTGGCTGCTCTGCGGCTACACGGAGTCGGACCTCGTGCAGCGTGGCCTGGACCCGGCCCAGGTCGCGCTCGTGCAGAAGCGCGTCGCACGGACGCACTGGAAGCGCAAGCTACCCACGGTCGCGATGGTGAGCCCGACCGCGATCGGGGAGAGCTATCTACGCCCGGTGGATTACTGAAGCCGCGGAACGACGAGTTCGGCGTCGACGGTCCGCCGTGGACCGTCGACGGTGCACGCTCGACTTCAGGTCACCTGTGCCTTATGCCGCTTCCGCATAGGCCAGACTGACCGCCCGCCGCGCACAACGCTTGAGCGCCCGATGGACGGCGCGCGCGTAGTGAATGAAGTTCAGACCCGCCCAGGGAAAGCGGGCGAAGAACTCACTCGGCAGCAGATCGGCCTTCAGACGATTGCAGCGGCAACAGGCCAGGACGAGGTTGCCGGGATTGTGGGTGCCACCCTTGGCGAGCGGAAAGACGTGGTCCAGCGTGGCGGTCTCGAAGTCGAGACACGCCCCGCAGTACACGCAGCGGCGGCCGCAGTCGCGCATGGCCGCGCGCTTGAGCGCACGCTTCTGGTTGGCGGGGTGGGTCCGGCGGGCACGGCGCGGTGCCCGCGGGACGCGAGGGAGAGTGACGTGGTGATAGTGCCGACGGCCGGACATTTCACCTCGCGGAAAAAGGAGACACCCCGCGACGGGACAGGAGTCCCATTGCGGGGTGTCGCACCGGCTCTCGGTAGCCGGGTTCGGAAGACGAAGCACGTGCGCCGCTCGCGCGGGCGCATCGGACAGGCAATTCGTCGCTGTCGGAGCGGTGCGTGCATTCGCCTCCGGTTGGCGAGAGACGGGCGCCGTGCCCGCCTGGCCCATAAATGTGAGGTTGCGCCCGATCGCGCAAGACTTTTCTGCGTCGATCTCGCCACCGGAGGGGTCACGGGTGGGTCACGGGGGGGGCCGGTGCTCAGCCGGCGCCTCCGGCCAACCGGCCGTCGGTGATCCGCACCACGGCGCCGTGCGCATCGACCACGGCGGCGGTGGGCGCGCGCTTCCGGAGTTCGGCGCTCGATCCGACCGCCACCACGCGATCGTCAGCCAGCGCGACCGCATCGGCCCACGGACGCTGCGGGTCGCCCGTCTGGACGCGGGCGTTGACGATGACGCGGGTGATCGCGGTGCGGTGAGGAGTGTCGGGCATCGGCGGCGGAACACGCGAAGCGCTGGAGTAGGCGCACGTTAGCTTACAGGAATTCCGAACACCAGCCACCGACTCCATGCACTCGATCGCGACCAACATCTGGTTCTGGGTAGGGTTCATCGCGTTCGTGCTCGCGATGCTGGCGCTCGACCTGGGCGTCTTCCATCGCGAAGCGCACGAGGTGCGCCCCAGGGAAGCGGCGATGTGGACGCTGGCCTGGGTGTCGTTGGCGATGGTGTTCGCCGGCGTGCTCCACGTGTTCGAGCCGCGGGGCACGGCGATCACCTTCCTCACCGGCTATCTGCTCGAGGAGTCACTGAGCGCCGACAACATCTTCGTCATCGCGCTCATCTTCGCGTACTTCGGGGTGCCCAAGCGGTCGCACCACCGCGTGCTGTTCTACGGCATCCTGGGGGCGTTGGTGCTTCGCGGCGCGTTCATCGGCCTCGGCGCCCTGCTGCTCGCGCGCTTCCACTGGGTGCTCTACCTGTTCGGCGTGCTCCTGGTAGTCACCGGCACGCGCATGGCGTTCCACGACGAGATGGCCGAGTTCGACGGTGAGAAACACCGGGTGGTACGGTTGGTCCGGCGCTTCGTCCCGATGAGCCCGCACTACGACGGCACGCGCTTCTTCACCTGGGACGGAGCGCGCCGCTTGGCCACGCCGCTCCTGCTGGTGCTGGTGCTGGTCGAGGTCACCGACCTCGCGTTCGCCATCGATTCCATTCCGGCGATCTTCGGCGTGACCCGCGATCCGTTCCTGGTGTTCACGTCGAACATCTTCGCCGTGCTCGGGCTACGCTCGCTGTTCTTCCTGCTGGTGAGCGTGATCGACCGGTTCTACCTGCTGAAGTACGGGCTCTCGGTGATCCTGACCTTCATCGGGGTCAAGATGCTCGTCGATCACTGGATCCAGCTGCCGATCTCGGTGTCGTTGACGGTGATCGTGGCCGTCCTGGCGGCCGCGGTGGGCGCGTCGCTGCTCTTTCCGAAGCGAACCCACGCGACCGGGGAGCACCGGTAGGGCGCCGGGGGGGCGTCGCTACCCTGGCGCCGCCGACCGCCGTGCCGCTACCGCCGCTCCATCGCGTCGCGAATGTCGAGCAGGATCTCCAGATAGAGCTGCTCGCGGCGGTACGCGAAGTCGAGGGTCGTCATCTGCGTCGGGTCGTCGGACGCTTTGGCGCGCTCGAACGCCTCACGGTACATGTCGTCCAGATTGTTCAGGATGCGGTCGCGGGAGCGGGACATACGGATCTTCTCGAGGGCGCTGAGGGTCAGTCGGGGAATGTCGTTGACGGGGTCGGCCCGACGCGGATCGCTACGCGTGGCGAGCAGCCGCTTGGCGGCGCTTACCATCATGCGGCGGGATTGCAGCGGTTCGTCGGACATCGGTACCGGACCGGATACGGGCTGGGGCGCAACTTAGCCGTCCGCCGACGGGGGAGCAATCGCCGGACGAGCCGGCGTCACCCGTTCACCGTAGCTGCTTTTCCCGCATCAACTGCGCGATCTGCCGGTCGTCTCGCGCCGTCGGCTCCAGAACCGACAGCACCTCGGCCTCGGAGGCCCCCTCGTAGTGGACCAATGCCGGCGAGACGCCTCCCTCCCGCTCGCGGGACGTGCCGGCCCGACGATCCACTTCGAGCACGGCGGTGACGGGCGCGCTGCCGGCGTCGCTGGTACGTCGGATGCGCACGGCGGGTCCGTGGGAGAGAAAACGCTGATACAGGATCTCGTCGGCCATCGCAAAGAAAAAGATAAGGTGGGCGAAAGAAGGTGCGCCGGAGGAATGCCCGCCGCAAGCGTTGCCGGTCAGCCCGAGGCCAGGCGATGGAAGACCGCCTCGTCCACCACGCAACCGTCGCGCAGGTGCTCGACGACGATTCGTTCGAGCAGCGCCGGCGTCACCGCGGCATACCAGATCCCCTCCGGATACACCACCACGATCGGCCCCGTCGTGCACACGCCGAGACAGGGAGTCTCCCCGCGCTTCACGCGCCGCGGACCGTAGAGCAGTCCCTCGCGCTCGAGCAGTGCGGGCAGCCGCCGGTAGAGTTCCCGGCCCGCATGGTCGGGAGAACAGAACCCTCCCGTGCACACCAGAACGTGCCGGGCGTATGGTTCCATCAATTCGGACAGCCGGGCCATGGGAAGGGTCATCGGAGTCCTCAAGATAGCGGGCCAGGTGAACGGGGCGGTGGCCGCGTCCTCCGGGTGGGCTAAGTTACCGGCATGGCCACCCCTGAGCAGTTCGCCGCGCTCGACATCCGGGTGGGAACGGTCCTGCAGGCCGAACCGTTCCCCGAAGCCCGGAAGCCGGCCATCAAACTGACGATCGATTTCGGTTCCGAACTGGGTGTGCGCCGGTCGAGCGCGCAGCTCACCGTGCACTACACGCCCGAGTCACTGGTCGGCCGCCAGGTGGTGGCTGCGGTCAACCTCGGGGCGCGCCGGATCGCCGGGTTCGACAGCCAGGTGCTGGTACTCGGCGCCATGCCGGGCCCCACCGAGGTCGTACTGCTCTCCCTCGACCACCCGGTGCCCGACGGCACCCGCATCGCCTAGGACGGCCCATGACCGATACCCCTCCCGCCAAGCCCGTCAGCATGATTCGCGCCATCTGGCAGGGCGAGCACCGCTTCGACACCGGCCGCGTGGGCCAGCCGACGGCGCGCATAGACGGCAGCGCGGCCACCGGGCAGAGCCCGACCGATGCCCTGCTGAGCGCCCTCGCGACGTGCAGCGCGATCGACGTCGTGGACATCCTCGCCAAGCGGCGAACGCCGGTCTCGGCGCTGGAAGTCGAAGTTGGTCGGGGAGCGGAACGCCACACCGCCGCGGCGCTTTCTGGCCATCGACCTGACCTTCCACGTCACCGGGGCCGACATCGAGCAGGCACACGCGGAGCGCGCGGTCTCGCTGTCGCTGGAGCGCTACTGCTCGGTGGCGTCGTCGCTGGCGCCGGACATCGTGATTCAGACGGTGGTCGCGCTCAACGGCGAGCGGGGCGAGCGCGTGAAGCAGATCGTGGGTCGCTGACCCGGCGCGCCAGCTAGCGCGCGAACCCTTCCTGGCGCAGGGAGCCGAGCACCTTGTCGCGCAGTTCGGGCGAGGCGCCCGGGCGCATGCGCAGGGTTCCCACGGCTTCGAGGAAATTCTCCTGGAAGGTCGTGTACTGGAAGCACCCCTGGCACTCTTCCAGGTGCGCCCGGAGGCGCTCCGTCGTCTCGTCGGTGAGCTGCTCGTCGAGATAGTCCCAGACGTGTTTGAGGACTTCGAGACATTCCGGCGGCAGCGGTGGGATTCTGGAGCCGCTCATGGGGTCTCCTTGGCGTCCGGACGCGCGTCGCCGGCGACCCCGAGGTCGCGCGCGTGCGCCAGCAGCCGTTCCTGCACCAGCCGTCGGCCGCGGAACAGCCGGGAGCGGATGGTGCCGATGGGCACGCCGAGCACCTCGGCGGCGGATTCGTACGACTGGTCCTGCACGTCGACCAGCACCAGCGTCGTCCGGAAGGGTTCGGGGAGTTCCTGCACGGCCCGGTCGATGGCCGGCCCGATGTCGGTGCGGGCGAACAGGTCGGTGTACCCCTCCTCCAGCGCCGCCACGTACACCTCGCCCGCGCCGATCACGTCGCGCTCGGCGTCCTCGATGTCGACGGTGGGCCGCTCACGCTCCAGCGACCGCAGGAACGCATTGCGACAGATCGTGAACAGCCAGCGCCGGCAGTCGCTGCCGGGCGCATAGGTGTGCCAGGAACGATACGCCCGGAGGTAGGTTTCCTGCACGATGTCGTCGGCGTCGCTCGGATCGCGCGTAAGCGAGAGCGCGAACCGGTAGACGTCGTCCATCCACGGCAACGCTTCGCGTTCGAACGCGGAATCGTCGGCGGAAGGCCCGTGGGCAGAAGATGCTGGCATAGAGGTTTGACGTGCCAAAGTAACATCGCGAAGTTCGCCGCGACCAGCGCGGGCCGAATTCCGCGACGACCGGACCGCCTTTCCAGGATCCATCCGTACACACCCAGAACACGTCATACGCTGTGTTCCCCTCCGTTGTGAGACCAAGCCGTGGAGTGCTGCTCCGGTTCCTGTGCGTCTGGGCCTTGTTCGCGCCCGCCGTCGCCGAGGCGCAGCAGGCACGTCCCGACACCACCGCCCGCGACTCGGCCGCGGCCGCGCGCCTGGCGCCGATCACGGTGTCCGCGTCGCGCTCCGACGTGCCGCGCGACCGCGTGCCCAATGCCACCACGGTGCTCGACCGGACGGCGATCACGCGCGGGCGGGCGACGATCGGACTCGACGAATCGCTGGCCCTCGTGCCGGGCGTGTACGTGGCCAACCGCTACAACTTCTCGCTCGACGAGCGGATCTCGATTCGTGGATTCGGCGCCCGTTCGGCATTCGCGGTCCGGGGCATCACCGTGCTGCTGGACGGCATTCCGCAGACCCTGCCCGATGGCCAGGGACAACTCACGAACCTCGAACTCGGCGAGACCGACCGCATCGAGGTGCTGCGGGGATCAGCGTCGGCCCTGTTCGGCAACGCCGCCGGCGGGGTGATCAGCGTCTGGAGCGATCCGGTGCCACCACGCCGCACGACGGAAGAACTCCGGGTCACGGGCGGTACCAGTGGCGACGGGCTGCAGCACACATGGAACAAGTGGCTCAGCACCACGCGGTGGCGGGTAGGCCGGGGGGTCGGGCAGATCACCGCGTCGCGGCTGGTCTACGACGGCGAGCGGCAGCACAGCACGGCCGACCAGCGGACGCTGAACGCCCGGCTGGTGCTGCCCACCGCCGGCGGCTGGACGACGAGCGGGGTGTTCGAGTTGGGGGACGATCCGCGCGCCGACAATCCCGGCTCGCTCACCGCCGCCGAACTCGCCGCCAACCCCGACTCCGCCAGCGCCATCTATCAGACCACGCAGGCGGGCA
Organism: uncultured Gemmatimonadaceae bacterium; assembly: GCA_963814345.1. Classification (GTDB taxonomy): domain Bacteria; phylum Gemmatimonadota; class Gemmatimonadetes; order Gemmatimonadales; family Gemmatimonadaceae; genus JAGWRI01. Next base: position 118,650 of record CAWFCT010000019.1, read on the forward strand.
AGTGGGTGCGCCAGGTCCAGGGCGGGCTCACGCTGCGCCGCGACTTCGCCGGGGGCGGCCAGGCCTCGCTAACGGCATTCGCGCTCGGGCGCGAGCTGAAGAATCCGCTGACGTACGCGTACATCGATCTCGCCCGGCGGGCGTACGGGATCCGCGGGTCGATGAGCCGGCCGGCGGTGCTCGCCGGCGTTCCCCAGACGGTCACGGCGGGATTCGATGCCCAGTGGCAACGGGACGACCGCGCCAACTTCGCCAACAACGGCGGAACCCCCGGCGCCGTGCCGTCGCTGGACCAGCTGGAACACGTCTCGTCGGTGGGGCCGTTCGTGCAGACCGCGCTCGCGCTCACGCCCCGGATCACCGCCACGCTGGGTGCGCGATACGATCGCATCCGGTTCCAGGTCCACGACCGTCTTGTGACGCCAACGAACCCCGACGATTCCGGGGACCGACTGATGCATGCCCTGAGCGGCTCCGCCGGGCTCGCGTGGCAGGCGGCTCACGCGACGACGCTGTACGCGAATGTCGGCAGTTCGTTCGAGACGCCTACCACCACCGAACTGGCCAACCGGCCGGACACCACTGGGGGCTTCAATCCGTCGCTCGCCCCGCAGACCGCCACCACGTACGAACTCGGCGTGCGCGGCCGCGCGGCCGGCCGTCTGACCTATTCGGTGGCCGTGTACGAGGCGGCGGTGCGCGGCGAGTTGATTGCCTTCGAGGAGCCGTCGTCGCCCGGACGCAGCTTCTACCGCAACGCCGGCCGCTCGCGCCACCGGGGTGTGGAGGTGGGCGCGACCGCGGCACTGGCCCCCGGCTATTCGCTGTCCGCCAACTGGACGGTCTCCGATTTCCGCTACGCACGCTATGACGTGGGTGGCCGCTCGCTGGACGGGCGGCGCCTGCCCGGCATTCCGCCGCAGTGGGTGGCCCTCGTGCTCCACACGCGGCCCGGCGCCGGAGCCGCCTGGGCGGACGTCGAGCTGCAGCACGCATCGGGCTACCTGGTGGACGACACGCTCGCCACGCGCACCTCGCCGTGGACGACGCTCGGGCTGCGCATCGGATGGCGGGGGGTTGCCGGCGGAACGCCGCTGTCCCCCTTCGTGGCCGTGAACAACCTGTTCGACCGGCGGTACGTGAGTTCCGTGGTCATCAACGCCACGCGCGGCCGATATTACGAGCCCGCACCGGGACGGAACGTCTACGTTGGGCTGTCGCTCACAGTGGGCTCCTGACCACTTCCGGCGGTCGCTAGATTCCGCCCGTTCCACGAGGCGCGCGGAGCAGGATGGTGGCCTCCCGTTCGGGCACGGAGCTCGTCCGCCGCACCGCCGCACCCAACAGACCGTCGATGATCGCTCACCTGTCCGGGGACCATCCGCAGGCGCAACGCGGGCGACTCATCGTCGCCTTTGCCGCGGTGTACCTGCTGTGGGGGTCCACCTTCCTGGCCATGCGGTTCGGGATCCAGACCATCCCGCCGCTGTTCATGGCCTCGATGCGACATCTCGTGGCGGGAACGGTGCTGATGGCGTGGTCGTGGCGCCGCATGAAGCGCCGCCCCACGCCCGCCGAGTGGCGCGACGCGGCGATCGTGGGTGTGCTGCTGCTCGGCGCCAACGGCACCGTCGCCTGGTCGGAGCAGTACGTCCCGTCGGGCACGGCGGCGTTGCTCGTGGCCACGGTGCCGTTGTGGATGGTGCTCATCGACTGGTGGCGGCCGCACGGCATTCATCCCGGCCGCGGCGTGTTGCTGGGTCTGGCGCTCGGATTCGCGGGGTTGGTGACGCTGATCGGGCCGGGCGCGCTGATGGGCCACGGCGCGGTGAACCCGCTCGGCGCCACGGCGCTCCTGCTCGGGTCGTTGAGCTGGGCGGCGGGATCGATCGTCGCGCAGCGTCAGCCCCGGTCGCCCGTGCCGCTGTTCGCCGTCGGCATGCAGATGGTGTGCGGCGGCTCGGCGCTGTTCGTGACGGCCACCCTCACCGGACAGACGGCCCAGTTCTCGCTGGCGCACGTGTCGCTGGCGTCGGCGCTCGGGTGGGGATACCTGATCGTGTTCGGCTCGCTGCTCGGGTTCACGGCCTACGCCTATCTGCTGCGCACGACGACCGCGGCCAGAGTGGCGACGTACGCGTACGTGAACCCCGTGATCGCCGTGTTGCTGGGATGGGCGTTCGCCGGCGAGGCGGTCACGACGCGCACGATGGCGGCCGCCGCGGTGATCGTCGCCGGCGTGGCCATCATCACCATCACGCGCGCGGACGTGATTCCGACGGTGCCCGAGGAGGGAATCGGCGACTGATCCGGCGGCCTCGCACCGCCGGGGCGTCCACGGATTACCGGGCGACGGCGCACGGTGCATATTGGGCGGGTAGGCTCCCACCCATCAGGAGTGACGATTGCACCGCATCTCCGCCTTCCCGGTCCCCTCAATCGCTCGCCTCGCGGCCGTCGCGGCCGCCCTGTTGCTCGTTGCGCCGCACGCCGGCGCGCAGGTCGATACCCGCTGGCCGCAGCATTCCATGGATCGCCCGCAGCCGCCGGTGGTGGATCCCGGCCCCTACGTGCGCGACGACTCGCGGCCCTCCGACGCCATCGTGCTCTTCGACGGACACGACCTCTCGCAGTGGCGGAGCGAGAAGGACGGCCCGGCCCCATGGATCGTGAAGGACGGCTACTTCGAGGTGAAGCCCGGTTCCGGAATGATCCACACGGCGCAGGGCTTCGGCGACGTGCAGTTGCACATCGAGTGGAGCGCGCCGACCCCGCCCACCGGTGAAGGCCAGGAACGCGGCAACAGCGGCGTGTTCCTGCAGGGCCTGTACGAGGTGCAGGTCCTCGACTCCTATCACAACGTCACCTACGCCGACGGGCACGCGGGCGCCGTATTCGGGCAGTATCCGCCGCGGGTGAATCCCACGCGCCCGCCCGGACAGTGGAACGTGTACGACATCGTCTTCCGCCGGCCGCGGTTCGACGCGCACGGCACGGTGACGTCGCCGGCCCGCATCACCGTGTTCTTCAACGGCGTGCTGGTGCAGAACGACGTCCCGCTGACGGGCCCCACCGCATATCAGCACCGCCCCCCCTACACCGTGACGCCGGCCGAGCTGCCGCTCGGCCTGCAGGACCACAGCTACCCCGTTCGATTCCGCAACGTCTGGATTCGTAAACTCTCGGCGCAGGAGCGTTGAAGATGCAGGTGAAGAAAGCGCGCACACAGTACGACGTCTGCGTGGTCGGCTCGGGCGCCGGCGGCGGGATGGCCGCGTACATGCTCACCAAGGCCGGCGCCAACGTCGTGCTGCTCGAAGCGGGACAGATGTGGGATCCCGTGAAGGACGGCGCGATGCTGAAGTGGCCGTACGATTCGCCGCGCCGCGGCGCGTCCACCAAGGCCCGTCCGTTCGGTGAGTTCGACGGGTGTATCGGCGGGTGGGAGATCGACGGCGAACCGTATACCCGGGCCAAGGGCACCGACTTCTCGTGGTGGCGTGCGCGCATGCTCGGGGGGCGGACCAACCACTGGGGGCGCATCTCGCTGCGCTTCGGCCCCGACGACTTTCGCGGCAAGAGCATCGACGGCCTCGGCGACGACTGGCCCATCAGCTACGACGACGTCAAGCCGTACTACGACGAGGTCGACAAGCTGATCGGCGTGTTCGGAAGCAACGAGGGGCTGCGCAACGCCCCGGACGGCATCTTCATGCCGCCGCCGAAGATCCGGTGCAACGAGGTGCTGGTGAAGCAGGCCGCCGACAAACTCGACATCACCTGCATTCCGTCGCGGCTCTCGATCATCACCAAGCCGCTGAACAACCGGCCGCCCTGCCACTACTGCGGGCAGTGCAACCGCGGGTGCATGACGGCGTCGAACTTCTCGTCCACCAACGTGCTCTTCCCGCCGGCGCTGGCCACCGGCAAGCTGACCCTGATTGCGAACGCCATGGCGCGCGAGGTCACCGTGGACGCCCAGGGACGGGCGACGGGCGTGTCGTACATCGACAAGCACACCCGCACCGACAAGCACGTGCGCGCCCGGGTGGTGGTGCTCGCCGCCAGCGCGCTCGAGACGGCGCGGCTGCTGCTCAACTCGAAGTCGACTCATTTCCCCAATGGGCTCGCCAACGGCAGCGGCACCGTGGGCAAGTACATCACCGACACCACGGGCACCGACGTGGGCGGGTTCATTCCACGCATGACGGACCAGGTGCCGCACAACCACGACGGCGTGGGGGGCGCACACATCTACATGCCGTGGTGGCTGGACAACAAGAAGCTCGACTTCCCCCGCGGCTACCACATCGAGGTGTGGGGCGGGCTGCACATGCCGTCGTACGGCTTCATGGGCGGCATCCAGCAGTATCCGCCGGGCGGCGGCTACGGAAAGTCGTTGAAGGCCGACTACCGCCGCTACTACGGCGCCACCGTCGGATTCTCCGGCCGCGGCGAGATGATCCCCAACGACGACACCTACTGCGAGATCGATTCCACCGTCGTGGACCAGTACGGCATCCCCGTCCTCCGCTTCCACTGGAAGTGGTCGGACCACGAGTACAACCAGTCGAAGCACATGCAGGAAACCTTCCGCGCCATCATCGAACAGATGGGCGGCACCGTCAGTTCGCCGATGCCCACCCGCGAGGAGGGCTACGGCCTCGCGACGGGCGGTACGATCATCCACGAACTCGGCGGCTCCCGCATGGGCAGCGACCCCAACACCTCGGTGGTGAACGCGCACAGCCAGGCCCACGAGGTGAAGAACCTGTTCGTGGCCGACGGCGGGCCCTTCGTCTCCCAGGCCGACAAGAATCCGACCTGGACCATTCTCGCGCTGGCCATGCGGACCAGCGACTACATCGCGCAGCAGCGCAAGCAGGGGGCGCTATGAGCACGCAGGACGAACGAGACGATCGCTCGGCGGCTGCCGGCGCCGACGAATCGCAACCCGCGGGCCGCCAGCCGGCCAGCGGCGTCACCCGGCGGGAGGCGCTCGGTTACCTGGCGGCCCTGCCGTTGGCGGGCGCCATCGAGTTCACCCCGCCCGCCTTCCAGCGCGCCTTGCAGGCCGCCGAGCGCGTCCAGGCGGGCGAGGCACCGGCGGCGCCCAAGTTCTTCACGGCGCACGAATGGCGCACCGTCCGGATGCTCGTGGACTACGTCATTCCGCGCGACGCAAAGTCGGGGAGCGCCACCGACGCCGGCGTCCCCGAGTTCATGGACTTCATCATGCGCGACAAGCCGAACAACCAGCTCTGGATGCGTGGCGGACTCGCCTGGCTCGACCTCGAGTGCGAGCGGCGGTTCGGCACCACGTTCCTCGGTGCCAGCGGCACACAGCGTACGCAGGTGCTCGACGACATCGCCTATCCGGAAAAGGCGGCCGATGCCATGCGCCCGGGCGTGGCGTTCTTCAATCGGTTCCGCGACCTCACCTCGTCGGGGTTCTGGACGACGAAGATCGGCATCGCCGACCTGCAGTACATGGGCAACCGGGTGATGCCCGGGTGGCACGGCTGCCCCGACGCGGCCCTCACCAAGCTCGGCGTGAATTACGGCGAGGTCTACGACGCGCAGGGCAACTTCCGCACCAAGTAGCCGCCGCACCCGCTCACCCTCTCACCCTCGCATTCTTCATGGCGCAGCCACCCCTTCGCATCGGATTCGTCGGCAGCGGATTCAACGCCCGCTTCCACATGCAGGCCTTCACCGCGGTGCGCGACGCCGAAGTCCGGGGCGTCTGGAGTCCCGACGCCAAGCGCGCCGGTGCGGCCGCCGCGTACGCGCGAACGCTCGACATCGGCCAGGCGAAGCCGTACCGATCGATCGCCGCGATGGTGGCCGATCCGGAAATCGACGCCCTCTGGCTGTGCGGACCCAACCACGCCCGCATCGACAACGTCGAGGAGATCGTCAGCACGATCGAGCGGGGGCGCGGAACGCTGCGGGGGCTCGCCTGCGAGAAGCCGCTGGCCCGCAACGTGGCCGAAGCGAAGCAGGTGCTCGCCCTCGTGAAGCGCGTGCGGCTCAATACCGGATATCTGGAGAACCAGCTGTTCGCGCCGCAGGTGGAGCACGGGCGGCATCTGATCTGGGCCCGCGGCGCGGCGCTCACCGGGCGCCCGTATCTGGCACGCGCCGCCGAGGAGCACAGCGGGCCGCACATGCCCTGGTTCTGGCAGGGCAAGCTGCAGGGCGGCGGGGTGCTGAACGACATGATGTGCCATTCGGTGGAAGTCGTCCGCCACCTGCTCACCCGCCCGGGCGAGCCGCGCAACTCGCTCCGGCCGACGCGCGTCACCGGGCACATCGCGAGCCTCAAGTGGTCGCGCCCGGAATACGTGCGCCGGCTCAAGAAGATGATGGGCAACGCCGTCAACTATGCCCGCCACCCCGCCGAGGATTTCGCCAGCGTCGTCGTCGAGTTCCGCACGCGCGAGGGGCTCACGGTGATCGGGGAGGCCACCACCTCGTGGAGCTACGTCGGCGCCGGGCTCCGGCTCTCCGCCGAGCTGCTGGGGCCCGAGTACTCCATGTCGTGGAACACGCTCGACAGCGGGCTCAAGCTGTTCTTCAGCCGCGAGGTCAAGGGCAAGGTTGGCGAGGACCTCGTGGAGAAGCAGAACGCGGAGATGGGGCTCATGCCCGTGGTGGCCAACGAGGCCAACGCGTACGGCTACGAGGCCGAAGACCGGCACATGGTCCGGTGCTTCCGGCAGGGGAAGAAGCCATCGCTCACCTTCGCCGACGGCGTGGAGACGGTGAAGATGCTGATGACGGCGTATCAGAGCGCCGAGCAGGGACGGACGCTCCCCTTCCCGGCGCGCGGGATCGACAAGTTCGTGCCGAAGGTGGCGAAGGGGACGTGGAACCCATGAGGGAGACGCTGGACTACGTGCTCGGGGTGGTCAGTAGTCAGTGATCAGTCATCCGATCACGACCGCGGCGCATAGAACGGCTCGCCTCGGCGCGCAGGCCGCACCGATCACCGACCACTCTCAGCTCGTAGTTGGCAGTTCCTGTTTCCCCGCTCGGTGCCGATCCACCCAGTATCCCCACGGCACGAACAACCAGAGCCCCAGCGCGCCGTAGGCCATGATCCGTGGATCGGGCGGCGGCGGGGCGGCCAGGCCGCTCAGCAGCATGGCGCCGAGCAGAACGAGCATCGCCCACAGCCCCCAGCTCCCGATGCGATCGCGTGCGCGCGTGGTGCGCACGTAGACCACGGTGCCGAGAACCAGCAATCCGAACTCGACGATCAGGGTGCCGGCGATCGAATTCCAGAGGCCCAGGCCGACCTTCACCGGTGATCCGGGCCAGAGCGGCAGATCCGGGCGGTGCACCACGAGGTCGAGCACCCAGTGACTCACCACGAGGGCACCGACCACCCACGCACCGCGCACGTACCGCCGGGCCGCGAAGTAGACCCCGCCGAGCACCAGCCCCCACACCACCAGCATCAGCAGGCTGTGCGAGTACGGGTACGAGACGAAATCGAGCGAGTTGGCCGCCATCAGGCCCGGCGCCACGCGAACGCGCTCCACGCCGAGGAGCAGCAGCGCCGGCCACAGCAGGTCGGCCCACTGCGCGGCGAGGATGAGAGTGCCCAACGAGGTACGCGGTGCCACGCGCTTGGCCGCCAGCGCGACCCCATAGTGTCCGAGTATCATCAGCCGATCCCCAACAACGCCGCTGCATTCCCTCCCATGATCCCCGCGCGCTCGGCGTCGGTGACGGGTAGGGCGCGCAGACTCTCGATCATCTTCGGGATGCTCCCGATCTGGTGCGGGTAGTCGCTCCCCGCGAGCAGATGGTCGGGGCCCGCGAAGGCGAGGGCCAGCTTCATCGCGTCGACGTTGAAATTCACGGTGTCGTAGTAGAACCGCCGCAGGTAGTCGCTGGGCGGACGGTCGATGTTGACCCTGCATTCTTGAAACGCGAAGTAGCCGCGGTCAAGCCGTTCGGCCAGATACGGGATGGCGCCGCCCATGTGGGTCAGCACCCACCGGATGTTCGGGAAGCGGGCCGCCACGCCGCTGAACACGAGTTTGGCGGCCGCCAGCGTGGTGTCGAAGGTGAAGCCCAGGAGCGGCATCAACCAGTAGTCGGTCATCGATTCCACGCCCACGGGATCGGTGGGGTGGATGTACAGCACGGCGTTCAGCCGGTTCGCCTCCTCGTACAGGGGCCAGTAGCGCGCGTCGGCGAGCGCCGTGCCGTTCACGTTGCTGAACAGCATCGCGCCGGGCAGGTGCAACTCGGTCATCGCGCGCCGCAATTCCGCCACCGATGCCGCCGGGTCGTTGAGCGGAAGGGTGGCCAGCGCCGTGAAGTGCGAGCCGCGATCGGCGATCACGCGCGCGAAGGCGTCGTTCACCAGCCGCGCGAACTTCACCGCCGTCGCCGGCTGCTCGACGTGCGTGCCCGGCGTGGTGAGGGTGATCACCTGTTTGCTCACCCCTTCGGCGTCGAGCACCTGCTGCCGGTAGGCGATGTCGCGATGGCCGCGCACCGCCACGTTGTAGTCGCCCGGATAGTGGATGCAGGGATTGCCGTCGGCGTCGTCGGTCACCCGCACGGCGCTGTCGCCGCCGCGGAGGGCGTCGATGTACTCGGGCGGATAGAAGTGGTTGTGAAAGTCGATGATCATGGGCGTGACCAGCGCCTCGAGGCGCGGAAACCGCGTGCCGGGAGGATCAGGCGGCCGCTTCGGTTTGCGGAACCACACGCGGGCGGAAGATGATGGCGAAGATGATGCCGATGGCGAGCGCCCCCACGGAGGGAATGAGCCAGATGTTGTGCCAGTTGTGGACCGTGGGGGCGCACTGACCCGCCGCGGCCGCGGCGGCGGTGCACGACAGGTTCACGGTGGCGTAGTGATTGGCCACGGTGCCCGACACGAACGCGCCGATGAAATAGCCGAGGCCGTTGGTGACGAAGTTGATGAATCCCTGGGCAGCGGCGCGGATCTTGGGGCCCGCCTTCTCATCGGTGTAGATCTGGCCGGCCACGAAGAAGAAGTCGTAGCACACCCCGTGGATCACGATTCCCAGATAGATGAGCCACATCCCAGACCCGGCATTCCCGTTGGCGAAGGCGAAGTAGCGCACCGCCCAGGCCAGCATGCCGCCCACCATGATGACCTTGATCCCGAATCGGCGGAGCAGGAACGGCAGCATGAGCAGGAACACGACCTCGAACATCTGTCCGTACGTCTGGATGAACGCGGGCTCCGGGGCGCCGATCTCGTTGAGGAATGGATTCGCGAACGTGTAATAGAATTGCAACGGGATGCAGAGCAGGAACGAGCCGAGCACGAAGACGAGGAAGTCAGGATCCTTGAGCAACTGGAGGGCATCGAGGCCCAGCGCATCGCGCACGTTGAACGGCGCCCCCGCCGCCTTGGGCGGGGTGTGCGGGAGCGTCACCGAGAAGGCGGCCATCACCAGCGACGCTCCGGCGGCCACCTGCATGGGCAGCGCCAGTGCATCGGCGCGCAGCTCCCGGCCGATCAGCCAGCCGGCGGCGATCCACCCCACCGTTCCGAGTACGCGAATGAGGGGGAAGTCGTGCGCCGCGTCCTTCACGTGGTGAAAGGAGATGGAATTGGTCAGCGACAGCGTCGGCATGAAGCACAACGCGTACAGGATGAGCAGCGGGTAGAACGTGGAGAAGGCGGTCTGGCGGGAGACGATCCACATGACGATGGCTCCCGCGAAATGCAGCAGGGCCAGCAGTTTCTCCGTATCGAAGAAGCGATCGGCCACCATGCCGACGAAGAAGGGCGAGACGATGGCGGCGATCGCCGTGGCGCCGTAGGCCAGGCCAATTTGCGAATCGGTGAACTTGAGCGTCGTACCCAGGTAGGTGCCCATCGTGACGAACCAGGCCCCCCAGATGAAGTACTGGAGGAACATCATCACGGAGAGCTTCGTGCGGACGGTGTTCACGAGTTTTCGCCTCCGAATTGGCGGGAACCGGGACGGTGCGCGGAACGGGCGGGTGCGATTTACGCGACGATGGACGGCCGCGTAAATTACGGCCCGGGTGCAATTTCGCCACCAGAACCTTGCGCGAAACTGTTCAGGAGGGAAGTGTTAGGCCGTGTCCGCAACCCCAATGTCGAACCCGACCATTTCCGACGACGTGCTCGTTGAGGCGTGCGTCGACACCGTGGAGTCCGCGCGCGCGGCGGAGGCCGGCGGCGCCGGCCGTATCGAGCTGTGCGACAACCTCTACGAGGGGGGCACGACACCGAGTCCGGGGCTGATCGCGGTGGTCCGGGAGCGCGTGGGGATACCCATCCACGTGCTCGTGCGCCCGCGGGGCGGCGACTTCATCTATGACGAGGACGAGGTGCGGGTGATGCTCGGCGACATCGCCTTCGCCAAGGAAGTGGGGGTGAGCGGGGTGGTGCTCGGCGCGCTGTTCGCCAACGGCGCCGTGGACGACCGCAGCACACGCCTGCTCGTGGAGGCGGCGCGGCCGCTCTCGGTCACCTTTCACCGCGCGTTCGACCTCGTGCGCGACGCGTTCGAGGCGCTGGACACGCTGATGGCGCTCGGCGTGGACCGCGTACTGACCTCGGGCGGCGCCGCCACGGCCATAGAAGGACTGGAAACCCTGGCTGCCCTGGCCTGGCGCTCGGAAGGCCGCGGGACGATCATCGCGGCGGGCGGGATCACCGAGCACACGGTGGGCCGCATCATCAACGAGGCCGGCGTGAGCGAGGTCCACGTCCGGGCCAGCAAGCGCCGCGACAGCGAGATGACCTTCCGCCGCGAGAACGTCACGCTCGGCCGGGCCTACGTGCCCGACGAGTACGCGCGGGTGGTCACGACCGCCGACCTGCTCAAGCGGATCGTGGACGCGTCGATCGAGGCGCAGACCCCGGACGAGACGCTCGAACCGAGCGTGGACTGAGCCGGCCGCGGCCGCGACGCGTCAGAAGGTCAGCGCGTTCAGATAGTTGAAGCTCGCGCGGGCCGACGCGAAGGGATGGGGCGGGTTGTCGTGCTCCACGAAGCAGTGCTGGAGTCCCGCCCGCTTGAACGCCGCCAGGATCTTCGGGAAGTCGATCGTGCCGGCCCCCACGTCGGCCATCCGTCCGTCGGCCGTACGGTCCTTGGCGTGGACCATCGGGAAGCGCCCGGGATACGTCGCCAGATAGGCGAGCGGGTCGCGCCCGCCGGTCACCATCCAGTAGATGTCGATCTCGAACACCACGAGCGACGGATCGCATTCGGCGAGCAGCAGGTCGTAGGGCACCTGGCCGTCCACCGGCTTGAATTCCTCGGCATGGTTGTGGAAGCCGAACTGCAGCCCCGCCTTCCTGGCCGCAGCGCCGGCGGCGTTGAAGCGCGCGGCAATCCGCTTCATGCCGTCGGGCGAGAGATCCCGGCTGGGGAACGACGGGCAGATGATGTAGGACTGGCCGAGGGTGAGCGCGTCGTCGAGCATCGCCGGCCAGGCGCTCATGTCGTCGGGGAGCCCGACGTGCGAGGACGGCGCCACGAGCCCGTGCCGGTCGAGCATCTTGCGGACGTCGGCCGCCGAGTGGTTGAACAGCCCGGCGAATTCCACCTCGCGATAGCCGATGCCGGCGATCGTCGCCAGCGTGGAGTCGACGTCCTTCGCCATCTCGCGGCGCACCGTGTAGAGCTGGATGCCGATGGGCCCGAGGCTGCCGGCCGGCCGGCCGCCCCACTCGCCGGCGGCGAGCCGCGGCAGCAGCGCGCCTCCGGCGACGGCGCCCAGTGTGGTCCGGATAAAATCGCGTCGTTGCATGAGTCCCCTACCCCTTCTTTCCGGTGAGCCAGCCTTCGCGGATCTTCAGTTGTTCGGCCGTGGCGCCGGGCACCGGCGCGATGGTCCACTGCGCGCCCTGGCGGTCGAGGCGCAGACCGGCGCCGGCCAGCACCCGGTCGAAGTCCACGTCGTCGGTGCCGCCGACGTGGCGCTCGAACCAGTCGTGCATGTTCATGCCGGCCGCCGCGCTCACCGCCTGCTCCACGTCGTTCTCGGTGTAGCCGCGCCCCTGGAGGTAGTACGAGGCGTTCGGCTGGTACCACGACCGCTTCCGCAGGTTGTCGAACGCGTCGCCGAGCGCCTTCGCGTTGTGCGAGCGCTCGCGGATGAGCAGATCGAGGTAGAGCGCACGCCCGGCGCCGGCGTAGTAGTACGAGAAGAAGATGTCGTTGCGGTTCACGGGCTGGGCCGATGCGGCCTGATCCCAGAACGGCGCTTCGAACGACGCCATGCGCGGCGACACTTCCTTCCGACCCGGCGCCGTGAGGTTCATCTGCACGATGCGCGCCGCGGCGGCGAGCATCTCCGCCTCATCGGTGATGCCGGCGCGGTGCAGCGCCATCATGCCGTAGTACTGCGTCCATCCTTCAGCCACCCAGAGGCTCGGCTCGTAGCGCTCCTTCGTGTAGTCGAAGGGTCCGAGCAGCATCGGGCGCACGCGCTTCACGTTCCAGACGTGGAAGTACTCGTGCGCGGCCGTGCGGACGCCGGCGAGCACCGGGGCGTCGCTCTGCCAGCGGTTGCGGTCGGCGATCTGAGTGGAGAACAGGTGCTCCATGCCGTCGCCGCCCGGGAAGCCGATGTGGAAGAGGAAGGTGTACATCTTGAGGGGCGGCGGCCCGAACACCGAATTCTCGTACGTGACGATCTTCCTGACGTCGCCCACGAACCGCGCCCGTTCCTGTGGCGTGGTCGGCCCGTTGTGGTGGACCATGGTGCGGTAGAGCACGCCGTCCACCGTGAAGCTGTCGACCATGAAGTGCGGGGCCACTTCGGTGGGCGTGTCCACCAGCCGGTCGTAGTTCTCGAAGCGGTAGTCCACCTGGTCGTTGGTGGTCGCGTCGCCGTTGATGATGTGCCACCCCGGGGGCAGCACGACGTGCAGGGAGACCGGATCGGGCTTGTGGCGCTCCACGTACATGAACAGCGACGGGCCGTTCCAGGTAGCGTGGATCGTATCGAGCACGCTGAACGTGCCCGACATCGGCGCGTCGGCGTACGCCAGATACGTCACGCGAACGGCCGTCCGGCCCCGCGTGTGGATTCGCCAGCGCGACCCGTCGGTGCGGTCCCACGCCACCGGTTGCCCACCGGGCGTGGTGACCGCGAACTGCTGGACGTTCTTGGCGAAGAACATCGGCGCGTAGCGACCCGGCGACCACACCGGCATCTGGAGAATCAGGGAATCGCCGCTGAGCCGGCCGACGTCGATCTGCAGGTGATACAGATGCGACGCCGGATCGGGCATCGAGATCCGGTAGGCGATGGAATAGGCCGGCTGCTGGGCGGCCGCGGCTCGCGGAAGAACGGTCGCCGCCAGGAGAGCGGCCGCGGCGGCCGTCGCACGGGCGATGCGGATTGCGTGCACGATGGGTCCTCGTGATGGAATGCGCCCAAGCATGCCGCCCCGCACGCCGGCGGTCAATCGGGGGTCAGATGGGCGGCGGGGGCCGGCCGCGCGGATCGGCCTGGCGTCGCACCACGCGCACGGCGAGCAGGCCGCGATCGGCGCGGTCGATCATTCGCATGAGCGGTTCGTTCGATTGTCGCGCCGCCCACCCCAGGGAGAACGGCACCGGCGCCGAATGCTCGCCCGACTCGCGCAGCCGGTCGGCGATCGCCTCCGCCTGATCCGCGTCGGCGTCCACGAGGATCACCACGAATTCGTCGCCGCCCACGCGCACCACCGCCTCCTCGGCGCGCACGTGCCGCATGAGGAAGCGCGCCATGCGCATGAGAATACGGTCGCCCGCCTGATGTCCGAATTCGTCGTTGTACTGCTTGAAGTGATCGATGTCGATGAACAGACACGCCCACTTGCCCGCCGGATCCTGCCGGAATTGCTCGTCGAGCCGGTCGAGATACCGTCGGTTGAGCGCGCCGGTGAGCGCATCGTGCGTGGACATCTCGACGAGTTCCGCTTCGAGCTGCTTGCGCGGCGTGATGTCCACCAGCACACCGTGGTAGAAGGTCTCCCCGGAGTCGGGATCGCGCACCACGTAGCTCGTATCGTGCACCGTGCGCACCTGTCCGTCGGGCCGGCGCAGCTCCAGTTCGAAGTTGTGGACCATGCCGTCGCGGGCGAGCAGCTCGCGCTGCGCGTCGCGCTGCGTCGGATCCACCATCAGGTCGCCCGCGCGGTACGGCTCCAACTCGGCCACCGACGCAACGCCCATCATCGCGAGGAATGCGGGGTTCGCGTCGAGAATCCGCCCGTCCAGCGTCGTGATGTACAGTCCCTCGTCGAGGTTGCGGACGAACTGGCGGAGAACGTCGGGATTGGAGAGCGAGCGATAGGGCATGCGAGATAACATCCTCCATCGGCGCTTGGCGCGCCATTTCGGCGATTTTTCGGGCGACGTGACCGCGATCACATGTCACCGCCGTAGCTCTGGCGCGTCATTCAACCTGACGCGAGGTTACGTAGTTCCTGCATCCATCGACACGGGAAATCATGGCCATGTTCACCAAACGTCCGCCCGAGCCGCCCAACCCGCTTCCCACGGGATACTCGGTGTTCGACACCCAGATGATCGTCGAGGGGGATGTCGAAACCGATGGGACGCTCCGCGTGGACGGGAATATGCGCGGCAACGTGCGCCGGGCGGATGTCGTCGTCGTCGCCACCGGGGCCTCGATTACGGGCAGCGTGTCGGCGCGCGAAGTCATCATCGGCGGGACCATCAACGGCAACGTGACGGCCGTGGAGCGCATCGAACTGCAGGAATCCGGCACCGTCTCTGGTGACATCGAGGCTGCGGCGGTGAATATTCAGGAAGGGGGCAAGGTGGACGGACGGATGTCGATACATCCCGTCTCGTCGAGCCAGCGAAGCGCCGAGAGCAACGCGCCCCGCGCCACTCCGCAGGTCAGCACCGCCTTTGGCGGTGACGTCGCCTGAGGCGATTCCCAATGTCAAAATCAGGGAAGGACACGCACCGTCGCCGTTGGACGGTCCTGATCGTTCCGCCACACCCCACCGCGAAAACCCGGATGTTCCGGATCCACGGCCGCCAGGTGCGCGCGGTGGTGGGCGCGGCGTTGGTCGCGTTCGTGTCGTACACGGGCTGGTCGTTGCTCGAAGCGATGCAGGTGAACGCCAGCGCGTCGCAGCTCGCGGAGGTCCACCGGCTGGTGCTGTCGTTGAACGACAGCCTCCTGGCGGCTCAGCAGCGCGCCGATTCGGCGCTGCAGCTGGCGGCCGTCACGGCCAACGTCGCGCGCGGGCCCACCCTGATCACGCGGAAGGCCCGGTTCGCGAACCCCGCCGGCGTGAGCACGGCAGCGGTCGGCGTGGTGCTCCCGGTGAAGGGGATCATCACCAGCGCCTTCGCGCAATCGCGCTGGGAGCCGATCCTCCACCTGTTCCGGCCGCACGAGGGCGTGGACATCTCGGCGCCCGAGGGCACGAAGATCCGGGCGCCGGCGGACGGCCGGGTGAGCTTCGTGGGGCACAAGCTCGGCTACGGGTTGGTGGTGGAACTCAACCACGGCGGCGGCGTGAGCACGCTCTACGCGCACTGCCAGTCGATCCTCGTCCACGTGGGCGACTACGTGGCGGTGGGCGGCGCCATCGCGACCGTGGGCTCCACCGGCCTTTCCACGGCCCCGCACGTGCACTTCGAGGTGATCGTGAACGGGCGCCACATGGACCCGCTCAAGTACCTGATCGAGCCCCCGGAACCGGCCACGGCGCCCGTTGCCACCTACGCCGCCGGCGACCACGATCAGCAGTAGCCGGCCGCCCGGGCGTTTGGCGGGCTAAGAATCCGCTAATCCCGGGGCCGTCGCTCCCTCCCTGCCCCCGCTGCCGCCGATATTTCCGGCGTCGGCAGATCGCGCCGCGCCCGAGATGCTCGGGCCGGTGGCGTTCGCCAAGCATGCGGGCGCGCGGCCGCGCGCCACGGAGGCAAGATGGAAGGATTCGGCATCGAAAAGCTGGCGATGATCCTGCTCATCGTGATGGTGCTTTTCGGCGGTAAACGCATTCCCGAGATCGGAGCGTCGTTGGGCAAGGGCATCCGCGAGTTCAAGCGCGGCGTCAGTGACATCGGCAGATCCGTCGACGACGACGATCTACCACGTACGCACCCCGCTGCGTCGCTCCCCGCGAGCACGATGCCGGCGGAGTCGGTGGTGTACGATCCCGAACGCGGCGCGCCGAAGCGGTTGATCGAGAGCTGAGGCTCCACCAGCGGCCGGTGAGACGCTACCGGCCGCCGGGCACGATCCCGTCGGGCCCGAACCGGGCGCGCACCTGATCCACGGCGCGCGCCACCGCGCGGTCACGGTCGGTCTCCACGATCGGGTCGCGCTCGCGCTCGAAGAGCGCCAACTGATCGGCCGCCTCGTCTTCGGCCAGCGAGGTCAGCGCCACCCCCAGCAGCCGCGCCGGCACCGAACGTCCGGACCTCAGGCGCATGAGCAGTTGGCGGGCGATCGCGAGAATCACCCGGTCGCTCATCACGCCCTCCTCCACCGTCCGGCTTGCCGACCGCGTCCGGAAATCGTGATCGCGGATGCGCACGGTCACGGTGCGCGCGGCCAGCCCCTCGGCGCGCAGGTCGGCCGCCGCCCGCGTGACGAGCGCCAGCAGCTCGCGCCGCAGCGCGGCGTCGTCCGAAATGTCCCGCGGAAAGGTCTCGTCGCGGCTGATGCTCTTGGTCTCGAGGCGCGGCGCCACGGCGCGCCCGTCCACCCCGCGCACGCGATCGTGCAGCCACGCGGCCTCGCGGGCGCCGATCCAGCGGGTGAGCGTGGCCACCTCGTACTGCAGCACGTCGGGTACCGTCCGCATGCCGAGCTTGGCGAGTCGTTCCTGAAAGCGGGGCCCGATCATCGGGATGTCGGCCAGGGCGACGTCCCGGAGAAATTCGGCCTCGGCGCCCGGCGGCACCACGTGCACGCCCGTGGCGTCGGTGCCGGGCTTCGGCTTGGCGCGCTCGACGGCCAGCTTGGCCACGAGCTTGGACGTGCCCCCGCCGAAGGAGACGCTGAGCCCGGTCTCCCGGCCAATCATGTCGCGGATGCGGTGCGCGGTCTCGGCGAGCGGTTCGTGCCGGTAGAGCGATTCGGTGCCGGCCAGATCGAGGTACCACTCATCGATGCTCGCCCCCTCGACCACCGGCGCGAACCGCTCGAGCACCTGACGGATCTCCCCGCTCTTCTGCTGGCAGGCTTTCCGGGGCACGGGCACGCACGCGGCCTGAGGACAGAGCCTCAGGGCGCGGGCGATCGGCATGGCCGAGCGCACGCCGTACGCCCGCGTCTCGTACGAGGCGGAACACACCACGCCGCGGCTCTGCCGCGTGCCGCCGACGATGAGCAGCGGCTCCCGTCCCGCGCCCTCGGGGTCCACCAGCCGCGCGACGGCCACGAAGAAGGCGTCGGCATCGGCCAGCAGAATGCGGCGCGGCGGCGCGCTCACCCCACGTACACGTAGCTGAGCCCGCGCTCCTGGGCGCGGTTCACCGCGATCACCCCCGCCACCACCTCAACGGCGCCGGGTACCAGGTTGGCCCGGAAGTCGGCCAGCACCGTGGCCGCCTCGGCGTTGGCGGCCTTGGCCGCCTGCCCGGCAAAGAACGCCATCGCCATGCCGCACACCGTGAAGACGGCGCCACGCGAATGCAACGCCGCCAGGCTGGCACTCGACTTCCGGGTGTCGTCCGCCGAGCCGGCAACGGTGTTGCGGGTGGCCGGCTTGCCACCGTTCGGATCGGCATGGTCCAGCAGCGCGCCCAGCCCGTACTTGGCCCACATCGCGTCGTCGAGTCCCATGGCGAACGCCGCGTGGCGGAACGACACCACGACGTTCACTTCGGAGTCGGCGAGCCCGTAGCCGTCGTTGTTCGCGTTCAGGAAGTTGCGGGCGAACGCGGTGCCGTCGGAGGCCTTGTCGGGCGAGAGCACGTCGTAGATCTGGCGATGCTTGCCGGTGAGGGCGTCGAGCCAGTGGTCGGGGTCTTCGGACGGCATCCGGAAGGCCCGCTCGGCACGGGCGGTGCTGGGCAGGCCGGCGGCGGCGAGTGCGGCGGCGCCGGCCGCGAGGCGGCCCAGGAATCCGCGGCGTGGGAGGGCGGAAGACGGGGTCATGGCAGAACCTCCGAGGCGGTGGGGGGATCGGCAGCGGGGCTGGCCGTCACGTGCCGGGTATCGCCGAGGCGTGTCACGCGGACGGCGTGGGCGTGCACGGTGGCGTGGGCCGAATCGGCGCGATCGAGTGGGGTGACGGCGAGTACCACACCGGAGTCGGCGGCGGTCACCACGACCGACCCGAGTCCCTCGTTGACCACGAGATCGGCGGGTGTGGCCAGCAGCAGCGAACTATCGGGTTCCATGGCTACGATGCGCGAACGGATGGCCAGTTGCAACGTACCCGAAACGTGCACCGTGAAGTGCGCCGGGGCGGAATCGTTCCGCGCGCTCGCCACGTGGACGCCGAATTCGGCCGGCGGCTTGGGCGGCGCAGGGCGGCAGGCGGCCAGAAGCACGAGGACGGCCACGCTGAGGCGGGGATGGAGGCGGTGTCGCATCGCCTGAAGATGGCAGGCAAGGGCCCCCGGGGCCACTGGCCGGCGGTGCCGCACGCCGGCGCTGCATACATCGCGGTTCACCTTCCCGCTTTCGAATTCGGCGGCAAGGGGGTCCGCAATCGGGGCCGTTATCCGTATATTGGCCCATCACTACGCACCACCAAGCGACCACCCATGCCACCTCGCAAGTCATCGTCTCGATCCCGGCAGAATCCGGCCAAGCGTGCCGGCGGCGCCGCCGTGGCCCACGGCTCGCGTCCGGAGCAGGTCTACACGCGTCTTCGGGATCTCATCGTCCAGGGTCTCGTGGCCCCGGGCAGCCGGATCGTCGAAACCGAGATCGCCAGCCGCCTCGGCGTGAGCCGAACCCCCGTGCGGGAGGCCCTGCAGCGGCTCCAGCAAGAGGGCTACGTCATGGGGGCTCCGGGGGCGCAGCAGTCGCGCCTCACGGTGGCCCCGCTGACCCGGGACGACGTACACGAGCTCCTCGACATCGTGGGATCGCTGGAGGGCCTGGGTGCCCGCCGGGCGGCCGAACTCCAGCCGGAGCTCCGGAAGCCCCTGGTCAAGGACCTCCGGGCGCTGAACGTGGAATTCTTCAAAGCCGGCAAGACCAGCCCGGTCGACCACAGCCGTTTATACGACGCCGATGAACGTTTTCACCGGCGCGTGGTAGAAGCAGGGGAAGGTCCGCGGTTGATAGCCCTCCACGATGCCGTGAAGCCGCAGGCAGAACGATACATCCGGATGTACATCAGCATGCTGACCGGCGACATCCGGTCGTCGGTTGAGGAGCACGACGCGATCACCACCGCGATCGAGGAAGGACGATCGGACGCCGCGCAACGTGCGGTGGAGACCAACTGGCGGCATGCGGCCGACCGGCTGGCCAAGGTCATCGAAACCGTTGGAGAGCGTGGAAGCTGGTAACCCCACATCACCCCATAGGGGGGCCGTACGCGTGAAAAAATTCGCCCTGTTGTTGTTGCTCGTTCCGGTGCTCTTCGCCTGTGACACCAAGGCCAAGCAGCAGCTGGTGGAGTTGGCCAAGGCCGACTCGCTTCGTCAGGACTCCCTGCTGAACGTGAAGAACCAGCTACTGAACGACATGCTGGTCTCCACGCAGTTCATCAACGACATCAATGCCGAGATCGCCAAGGCGCGCAGCCTGCCCAAGGCCACCCGGCAGACGGCGCTCGCCACGCCGGCCGAGGCCGCCAAGATCAAGGAGGACCGGCAGGATGTCCTGAGCAAGATCCAGATGGTCGTCCAGCGGCTCGACGCCACCGACGCGCGCCTGGGGCGGCTCCGCCACGAATCGGCGTCGCTCGCCAAGCACGATTCCACGCTGACCCGGCAGATCGCGCAGTACGAGCAGACGATCGCGGACTTCCGCACCACCGTCGAGAACCAGAAGAAGCTGTTCCAGGCGATCGTCGATTCGCAGAACCTGCAGATCGCGTCGCTCAAGGGGCAGGTGGACACGCTCAACACGGCCAAGGCCGCGCTCGCCGACACCGTGGGCCAGCTCACCGTGCAGAACCACACGGCCTACTACATCGCCGGCACGCGCGACGACCTGGTGAAGGACGGCGTCCTGGTCGAGGAAGGGCACCGGCAGTTCTGGCTCGTCGGCAGCCGCCGCGTCGAGCCCGCCCGCTCGCTCGACACCACGGCGTTCACACGCATCGACTTCACGAAGGACACGGCCATCGCGCTTCCGGACGGCGAGTACACGATCTTCTCCCGTCAGGATCCGCAGTACACCCAGCCGTTCACCGTGAAGGACGGCAAGATCGTGGGTGGGCTGTACATCACCCAGCCCCGCGCGTTCTGGGAACCCTCCCGGTTCCTGATCCTGATCAAGCACTAGTCGACGGGACAGGTCGCGAAACGGAACGGCCCATCAGGCGATGCCTGGTGGGCCGTTTTCCGTTGTCGGGATCGCTTCAGCGTCCCCCTCGCTACCAGACCGGCTTCTCCGAGCCCAACTCCTCCGACAGCTTGAGATAGCTCTCGTAGCGGGCCACGCTCACCTCGCCCCGGTCCACCGCCGCGCGCACCTCGCAGTCGGGTTCCGTGCCGTGCCGGCAGTCGGCGAAGCGGCACCGTTCGCGGTGGGCGCGGATCTCCGGAAAGCACAGGTCGAGGCGCGCCACCGGCAGTTCCCACATCCCCAGCTCGCGCAACCCCGGCGTATCGACCACGAAGCTGCCGGGCTCGCCAGGCAGCGCATGGAGCGATGCGCCCACGGTGGTATGGCGGCCCTTGTTCACCGATTCGCTGATCTCGCCGACGCGCAGATCCAGCCCCGGGAACAGTGCGTTGATGATGGACGACTTGCCCGTGCCGCTGGGACCGGCGAGCACCGACGTCCGCCCCTCCAGCGCCCGGCGCAGGTCGTCGAGACCCTCGCCGTGCTTGGCGCTGGTGAGGTGCACCGGATACCCGGCCCGCGCGTAGTCGGCGAACTTGGCACGCGCCGCCTCGGGGCCCACCACGTCGATCTTGTTCACCACGATGCGCGACGGCAGGTCGTTGGCCTCGGCGATCACGAGAAAGCGGTCGAGCATGTGGAGATGCGGATCGGGACGCGCCGCGGCGAAGACGGCCACCACCTGATCGACGTTCGCGGCGAGCACCCGCTCGCCGTACGCGCCGCCGGGGGCGCGCCGGGCGAGCCGCGACCGCCGGGGCAGGATCTCGGCGATGGCCAGGGAATGTCCGCGTTCCTCTCGCTCCAGCCGCACCCGGTCGCCCACGGCGAGTTTGACGCGGTCGCGGGCCGCGGCGATGGTGTCGCGGCGGATGCCGCCGCCCGCCCGCCGGCCCGTGTCCGACTTCTTGAGCCGTCCGCGCAGCGAGGCCTCGTGCAGCGTGCCGTCGTCGGCCCGCACGTGCCAGACGCCGCCGGTTCCCTGCGTCACGACCCCGACGATCTCGCCGGGCCCGGTCACGGGCCTCCGGCGTCGGCGTCGTCGGCGCGCATGGCGTCCCACCAGCGCCGCGAGGGACGGCCGCCCGCGCGCTCGGCGATCAGCGCGTCGAGCGCGCGCCGGACCTCGGCCAGCGGCAATGCGCCGACGGCGGCGCGCGCCTCGGCCTCGGAGGGGGCACGGGCGAGAAAGTCCGACTCCAGGTGTCCCTGCGGGCTCGCCGCGCCCACGCGGGCCCACTGGACGAACAGCAGGTAGGCGCCCACCGGTGCCTCGCGGTCGCCCGTCTCGTCGGTGAGGATCTCCACGCTGTACGAGAACCCGTCCGCCCCCTCGAACGCGGCGGGGCGGTCGTGCACCGCCATGTACCCGCCGAGGGTGTTGGCGTCACCCCTGGAGTGATCGGCGGGGAGGAACTGCCCGGGCATGATCAGCGGCGGCCGCCCACCATCTCGCGCAGCACGTTGCCGGTGATGAACGCCACGTTCGCCGGCCGCTCGGCCAGGCGCCGCATGAGATAGGGGTACCACTGCGTGCCGAAGGGCACGTACACGCGCATGCGGTAGCCGTCGCGCACCAGCTGTTCCTGCAGATCGCGGCGCACGCCGTAGAGCATCTGGAACTCGAACCGGTCGGCGGGGATGCCGCGCTCGGTGACGAAGCGCGTGGCCTCGCTCACCAGCGCCGGATCGTGCGTCGCGATGGCCGGATAGGTGGCATTCTCGAGCAGGGTGTGCATGCACTTCACGTAGTTGGCATCCACGTCCTTCTTGTCGGGATAGGCCACCGCGGCCGGCTCCTTGTAGGCGCCCTTGCACAGCCGCACCCGGCACTTGAGCGCCACCGCGCGCTCCACGTCGGCGAACGTGCGGTACAGGTAGCTCTGGAGCACGATGCCCACGTGCTGCTTGAAGCCGGGATAGAGGCGGTCCTCGAACAGCCGCAGTGTGCGCTCGGTGTAGGCGCTCGACTCCATGTCGACCCGCACGAACGTGCCGTAGCGCTGGGCCCGCTCGAGAATATCGCGCACGATCGAGATGCACAGTTCCTCGGAGATGTCGAGCCCCATCGCGGTGAGCTTCACCGAGACGTTGCAGTCGAGCCCTTCGGCGTTGATCCGATCGAGAATCGTGAGGTACTCGTCGCGGGCGGCGCGCGCCTCCTGCTCGTTGTGCACGCTCTCGCCGAGCAGGTCGAGGGACGCCGAGATGCCCTTGGCGTTGAGCCCGCGCACGGCTTCCACGGCCTCGTCCAGCCGCTCTCCGGCCACGAAGCGCCGGGCGAAGGACTTGGCAAGGCGGTTCCTCCGCACGAAGCGGAACACCCGCGGTTGATTGGACAGGTACAGCAGCGTCGAACGAAACATGCGACCTCAGGGGGTATCGGGCGGAATGCCACCCGAAAAATAGACGGCCCGCGCGGAAACGCGGGCCGTCATGTTCAGGGATTGACGGGACGCAGCGGTGCGTTCACGGCGAACGGTTCCACGATACGCAGCACCGGGTACTGCTTGCCCGGGGCGATCCAGTCGTCCATCACGTCCCAGGTGGTGAAGCCGTCGGCGCTCTCGGGTTCCAGCAGGTACATGGCCAGAATCGCCAGCGGCTGGGCCTCGCGCACCACGTAGGTGCCCGGCGGCAGGGTCACGGCGGACGACGACCAGAGGCCCTCCAATCGCTCCTGATGGTGCCCCTGGTACTCCTGCGGGTCGCGGATCAGGGAATCGATCGCGAACCGTTCGGCGCGGACGTTGAGCGAATCCACCAACTGCTCCACGAACACCCCGTGCAGCTGCAGCCGGGCCACGAGCGGTTTCTGTTCGGGCCCGAACGCGTAGGCCACCGGCATCCGCCGCTGCAGGGTCGACTCGAACCGGTCGTACACCGGCATGCGTTCGGTGTGGAACTTGCCGACGCGCCGGTACCCGCGCTTCACGCCGGGCAGCTTCTCGGTGCTGTCGGGCAGCCTGGCGAGATCCTCGAGGATGATGTCGGCCATCCGGGGGTGCCGGGTGTACGTGGACCGCAGCGATACGTAAGGCGCCTTGTCGGGCGTGGTCCCGCCCTCGATGGTCTTGCGGTCGGCCTCGTGCGTCACACTGACGATCTCGTCCTTGTTGGCGGCCAGGAGCGACAGCAACTCGCCCACGAACGCGTACGTGGAAGCGATGCGGGTGCGGAAGGGATCGTGCGAGTAGGCTTCGCTGAGCACGCCGATCCGGCCGCGAAGTCCGTAGTAATTGGTGCCGTATCGCGGCCGCGCGTCGTAGGTGTACCATCCGCGCGGCATGCCGGGCGGCGTCTCGACGTTGCCGTAGTCGAAGGTCTGGATGCGCTCGCGGGCCAGCAGGTTGCGCCGCACGGCCGGCAGCAGCGTGTCCATGGTGAACGGCCCCGTGTACATCGCGGTGGGGCTGAGCGAGGCCGCGTAGGTCAGCGCGTATCCGTGGTAGGTACCGTCGGTGGTGTGCAGATCCACGAAGACATCGGGATCCCACGTGTCGAACATGCGCAGCGACGCCCGCGTTTCCGGCGCGTCGGCCTTCACGTAATCGCGGTTGAGGTCGAGCCCCTGCCCGTTGGCCCGCTGCCCGATCATCTCGGGGCCATCCTGCGCCGGCCGCAGCTGTTCCTGGTGGCCGAATTTCTCGTTGCCGTCGGCGTTGTAGATCGGCACCACCACGAGCACCAGCGAATCGAGCACGTTGGGGGTCTTGTCGTCGGTCAGCTCGCGGAGCATGGAGAGCATGGCTTCCTTGCCCTCCACCTCGCCGGCGTGGATGTCGGCCTGGATGTAGACGATGGGCCGGTTGAGCCGCTGGGCTTCGGCGGGCGTCCGGACGAGCGGGCGCGACGCCACGACGTAGGGGATCTCGCGCCCCTCGCTCGTCTTGCCGATGTCGCCGGTGAAGATCTGGTCGCTCTCCATCGACTTCAGCGTGTCGATGAACGCGAGCACGTCCGCGTAGTGCGACGTCTCCTGGAAGTTCGTGCGCTCGGCGCGCGTGAGCGGGCGTCGATTGGAGAAGTCGGTGGGATAGACGGCGTGGATGTTCACCGCCGACACCGAGCCCTCGTCCCGGCGGGCGGGGCCCGGCCCCTGGCCCGGCGGCGGACCGCCGGCGGGGGCACCGCCACCGCAGGAAACGGCGAAGGCTGCCGCGGCAAGCGGCGTCAGGACGCGGACGAGCGAACGGGCCATGACTGGTCTCACGGATGAATGAATGGCGCCGGGAACAGGGAATTGTACCCCGATGTCGCCTCGGCGGTCTAGGGACCGTTCAGGGTTGGCGGGCCAGCGGCACCCCGCCGTGGCGCAACGCCGCTCCCCTGGCCCGGGTCGTGGTGGCGGCGGAGGGGTCGGCACCGCGATCGATGTCCTGCCGGACGCTGCGCTGGTAGGCCGTGAAGTCCGCGTCCCGCAGGCCGGCCCGCTCGAGCGAGGCCACGGCCGACGAGGCGGTCGCCGCGGGCACCCCGCGCGCCACGAGGTCGGTGAGCACCATGATCGGCGTGGTGAGCTGCCGCCCCACCGCCACCCGGCGCAGCCGGGTGAGTTCGGCGCCGGTGACGCCGGCGTGGATGGCGTGGGCGCCGGCCGTGATCTCGGCGTCGCTCGAGGCCCGGCCCAGCGCGTCGCGCGAGCGCCGCAGTTCCCCGGCCAGCGAATGGACCGCGGCCACGATACGGGGGCCGGTGGCCCGCTTCCCCGCGCCCTCGAGCGCCTTGTTCACGAGCACGTAGGAGGGCAGCCCCTCCACGCGCGCTGAGTCGATGATCGCCAGCACGGCGGTCCGCGTGGGGGCGTCGAGGGCGGTATTCAGACGGGAGATCGGCGCGCGCTGAGCCGAGGCGGCCGATGCGATGAAGAGCATCGCCGCCGCGCACCATGACGGCCGCATCAGGGCGTGTCTTCGACGACCAGGGCCGAGTTGGGCTTGCCGAAATCCTCGTCGGCCACGCGGGGCGCAGCGGGATCGGGAACCCACAGGGAGTCGTCTACCAGGAAAGCGTAGCGATGATGCCCTGGGGGAATGGGCGTGGTGAGCGACCAGACGCCGCCGCCACGGTTCTCGGCGGCGTACGCATCGTGGGAGACGTCCCACCCGTTGAAGTCGCCGACCACCTGGACCGTCTTGGCGTCGGGCGCCACCAGCACGAACTGCACGGGTTGGCCGCGCGGCGCCCGCATGGCCGGCACCACGGCCACCCCGAACATGCCGGCGGCCACGGCGGCGAACGCCGACCACACCCGCCACCGGGGCATGGGCATGAGCGGCGAGATCAGGCGCAGCGGTCGCACGGCGGCGGCCCGGATGGCCCGCATCACGCGCCGGTCGAACGACGCGTCCAGCGGCGCCGGCCGGCGCAGCTCGGACACCACCCGGTCGAGTCGCGTTCTGTCGATGTCAGGCACTGCGCACCTCCTCCAGCAGCACGCGCAGCCGGTCGCACGCGCGCATCACTCGCATCTTCAACGCCGAAACGCCGACCCCGGTCAACTCCGCCATCTCGTCGTACCCCAACCCCTCCACGTACTTCAGGAGGAACGCCTCGCGCTGTTCGGAACGCAGTTCCGCCAGTGCCCGGTCGATCTCCTCGCGCCACGCCCACTGGTCGGCCGGATGCTCCTCCGACGCGCTGAGCAGCGCACCCTCGTCCGCCAGGAACGTCCGCGCGCGGCGCGCGCGGCGAGCGCCGGTGGTTCGGCACCGATTCACGAGGATGCGAAACAGCCAGGCGCCGAACCGTTCCGGATCCTCACACCGTCCCAACGAGCGATACGCGCGCACGAACGCGTCCTGCAGCACCTCATCCGCATCCTCGCGGTTGCCGAGCATGTGCATGGCGTACCGGGCGCACGAGTCGCGATAACGCGCGACCAGCGTCGCGAACGCATCCACGTCGCCCGCCAGCACCTGCGCGACGATCACCGCGTCACTGCGTCCATCCATAACGATCTGACCTTTCCAGAAGGAGTGGAGTCACAGCACCTGACCCGACCGGCGCCCCTCGTGCCGTCAGACCGGTCGTCCCTCGGCGGGATAGAACCGCTGGCGGTCGCGCGCCATGTCGAGCAGGAGTTCCGCCGGTTCGAACCGTGGCGAGAACCGGGCGTGCAGTTCCTCGAGACGGCGAACGACCTCCCCGACGCCCAGACTATCAATGTACCGAAACGGGCCGCCGCGGAAGGGCGGGAACCCGATCCCGAACACCGCCCCGATATCGCCGTCCCGCGGCGACCGCAGGATGCCGTCCTGCAGGCAGTGGACCGCCTCATTTACCATCGCCAGCGTGCAGCGTTCCACGATCTCCCCGCCCGGCATGGGCATCCGCTGCCGGCCCTCGCCGATCAGGTCGTAGATCGTGGGGTCCACCCCGCTCTTCTTGCCGCGTTTGTCGTACCGGTAGAACCCCGAACCTCCCTTGCGCCCGGTCCGCCCCGACTCGACCACCCGGCGCAGGGCCTGCGAGGGCGCCATGCGGTGGCCGAACGCCTCCGACAGCACGAGCCCCACCTTGCCCCCCACGTCGATGCCCACCTCGTCGAGCAGCGTGATGGGACCCACCGGGAAACCGAACTCCACCAGCGCCCCGTCGATCTGTTCGATGGCCACGTTCTCGTCGAGCAGGAGCCCGGCCTCGTTCATGTACGCCGAGAGCGTCCGCGTGGTGTAGAACCCGGGTCCGTCGCGGACGACGATCACCGTCTTCCCGAGCTTGCGCCCGTAGTCCACGGCGGTGACCACGGCGTCCCGGGCGGTGCGCTCCGTGACGATGACCTCGAGCAGCGGCATGCGGTGCACGGGCGAGAAGAAGTGCATGCCGAGCACGCGTTCCGGCCGCCGCGCGGCGGCGGCGATCTCGGTGATCGGAATCGTGCTGGTGTTCGACGCGTACACGGCGTCGGGCCCGAGCGCCGGTTCGACCTCCTGGAGCACCTGGTGCTTGAGCCCGAGGTCCTCGAACACGGCCTCGATCACGAGGTCGGCGTTTCCGAAGCCGGTATAGGCGGTGGTGCCGCTGACGAGGATCAACTGGTCGGCGAACTGCTGCCGGGTGATGCGGCGGCGGGTCAGCCGCTCGCCGAGCACCGCGCGCACGGCGGCCAGTCCCCGGCCCACGCGGCCGGCGTCGGTGTCCTTGAGCCGCACCGGCGTGCCGTGCTGCGCGGCAATGCCGGCGATGCCGGCGCCCATGAACCCCGCGCCGAGCACGCCCAGCTTGTGCACCGGCATGGGCGGCGGTACCGGCGGATCCACGCCCATGTCCTTCTTGAGCGCGGTCGTGGCGAAGAACAGAAAGATCAACTCGCGCGACACCGGGGTCATGGCCAGTTCGCCGAACCGGCGCGACTCCTCGCGCAGTCCCGCGGCCATCCCCCGCTCGAGGCCGGTGCGCACCACGTCCAGCGCGGCGAGCGGCGCCGGGAAGTGCCCGTGCGTCTTGGCGAGCACGTTCTCCCGCGCCTTGCGGAACACCACGCTGCGGCCCGCGAAGTTGGTGTCGAGCAGCAGCCCCGTGGCGCCGGCCCCGTGGCCGCGCCGCGACGGCTTCCGGCTGCCGTCGGCCAACTCGCGGGCGCGGGCCAGCGCGATCTCGCCCAGGATGGCCGGGTGCACCATTTCGTCCACCAGTCCCAGTTGCAGCGCCTTCTTGGCCCGGATGTTCTTGCCGGTGAGGATCATGTCGAGCGCCGCCTGCAGCCCGATGAGCCGCGGCAGCCGCTGCGTGCCCCCCATGCCGGGGATGAGGCCCAGCTGCACCTCGGGCACGGCGAGCACCGTCTTGGCGTGGTCGGTGCAGATGCGGTAACGACAGGCCAGCGCGAGTTCGAGTCCGCCGCCCATGCACGCGCCGTGAATGGCCGCCACCACGGGCACGCGCAGCGCGGCCAGCGCATTGAGCGCATCCTGCCCGAGCTGGCTGGCCCCCGCGGCGTCGATCTCGCGCCGGAAGTCGAGGAACTGCTCGATGTCGGCGCCGACGATGAACGAATCGCCCTTGCCGCTCACGATCACGCACGCGCGCACGCTCGCGTCCGCATCCACGTCGGCGATCACCCGCGTCAACTCCTCGCCGAGCGCGCGCGTGAGCTTGTTCACCGGCTCGCCGGGCACGTCGAGCGTGAGCACCAGCACGTCGTCCTGTCGATCGAGGCGAATGGCGGGCATCGGCGTCTCCTCGTTCATACGCGCTCGATGACCATGGCGTGGCCCAGCCCGCCGGCCGCGCACACGGTCATCAGACCGAACTGTCCGTCCCGCCGCGCCAGCTCGTTGGCCAGCGTGGTGAGAATGCGCCCGCCGGTGGCGCCGAAGGGATGCCCGATGGCGATCGACCCGCCCATCACGTTCAACCGCGAGCGATCCACCTCGCCCACCGGCTGGCTGAACCCGGCGCGCTCGGCCCACGCCCGCGACTCGAACCCCTGCAGGTTGCACAGCACCTGCGACGCGAACGCCTCATGCATCTCCACGAGGTCCATGTCGGCCAGCGTGAGGCCGGCGCGTTGCAGGGCGAGCGGGGCGGCGAGCACCGGCCCCATGAGTAGCTGTTCCGCGGGGTCGAGCGCGGCATAGGCGTACGAGCGAATGAAGGCGAGCGGCGCGTACCCGAGCGTGCGGGCGCGCTCTTCGCTCATCAGCAGCACGGCGCTCGCGCCATCGGTGAGCGGCGACGCATTGCCGGCCGTCACGGTGCCGTAGCGCCGATCGAACACGGGTTTGAGTTTGCGCATCTGTTCGATGCTGGTATCGGTGCGAATGCCGTTGTCGCTCGACACCGCGACGTCGTACCTGGGCGGCACCCACACCGTGGCGATCTCCGCCGTCAGCCGCCCGTCCTGCGTGCCCACCGCGGCCAGCCGGTGCGACCGCAGGGCGAACTGGTCCTGATCCTCACGCGGGATATGGTTGATCTTGGCCATCTTCTCCGCGCTCTGCCCCATCGTCTCACCGGTGGTGGGCTCGGCGATGGCCGGCGTGATCGGCACGAAGTCCTTGAACGTGATGCGCGACAACGCCGCGATGCGTCCGCCGAGGGATTTGGCGCGCGACGCGGCGACCAGCGCGTCGGACATCCCGCGCGAATGGAGGATCGGCACGTTGGAGAGCGACTCGGCCCCGCCGGCGATCATCACGTCGCGGTGCCCGAGCGCGATCTGATCGGCGGCGTCGGTGATCGCCTGGTTGGCCGACGCGCAGGCCCGGCTCACGGTGTACGCGTCCACGCCCTTGGGCAGCACCGGCATCAGCGACACCTCGCGCGCGATGTTGGGCGCGATCACCGAGTGCACCACGGTGCCGTACACCAGCCCTTCCACCAACTCGCCTTCGAGTTCCGTGCGCTGCAGCAGCTCCGAGACGCAGAGGCGCCCGAGGTCGATGGCGCTCAACGAACGGAGCACGGTGCCCGCGCGCGTGAACGGCGTGCGCACGCCCGCGACGATAGCCACCCGGCGCCCGTTCCCGATACTCGGCATGCCTGCAACTTAGAGGCTCGGTCGCGGCAGGCAACACGGATCGCGCCCCGCTTGTTCCCCGGACGGCCGCATGTCAGCTTTTGACGCTCCATGCCCGACTCGTTCCCTCGACTTCCCGCCCCCGGATCCACCTTCGACCTGCTCGTCGTGGGCGGCGGCATCACGGGCGCCGGCATCGCGCGCGACGCCGCGCTCCGCGGCCTTCGCGTGCTGTTGGTCGAGAAGGACGATTTCGCCGGTGGGACGTCCAGCCGCAGCTCCCGGTTGATCCACGGCGGATTGCGCTACCTGGAGCACGGCCAGTTCAAGCTGGTGTTCGAGGCGAGCGCGGAGCGCCGGCGGCTGCTGGCGCTCGCGCCGCACCTGGTGCATCCGCTGCGCTTCGTCTGGCCGGTGTACCGGGGCGCCCGCGTGCCGCTCTGGAAGGTGGCGGCGGGGGTCACGCTGTACGATGCGCTCGCCGCCTTCCGCAACGTCCAGCGCCACCGCCGCCTGTCGGCGCGCGGCGTGCTCGCCGAGGAGCCGGCGCTGTCGTCCGAGGGCCTGCGCGGCGGCGTCTCCTACTTCGACGCGGCCACGGACGACGCCCGGCTCACCCTGGCCAACGTGCTCGATGCCGAACGGGCGGGCGCGGTGGTGGTCAACCACACCGCGGTACGGAGCTTCGTCATCGAAGCGGGGCGCGTGGTGGGCGCGCACCTGGTGGACGGGCTCTCCGGCGACGCCGTCGACGTCCGCGCGCGCGCGACCGTGAACGCGACGGGGCCGTGGAGCGACGACGTGCGGCGGCTCGAGGGCGCCGGCGACCGGCCGCACGTGCGCGGCAGCAAGGGCGCGCACATCCTCGTGCCGCATGGCCGGGTCGGGAACCATGCCGCCCTCACCCTGCTCTCGCCGATGGACGGCCGCGTGATGTTCGCGCTCCCGGCGGGCGATTTCACCATCTTCGGCACCACCGATACGTTCACCGGCGCCAGCCCCGACCAGGTGCGGGCCTCGGAGGACGACGTGGCGTATCTGCTGCGCGCGGCGAACACGTTCTTCCCGTCGTCGCGCCTCGGGCGGGCCGACGTCGTGAGCGCATGGGCCGGCATCCGGCCGCTCGTGGCCACGTCGGCGGATTCGCCGAACGCCGCCTCGCGGGAACACGCCATCGCGGTCACGCCGGCCGGCGTGGTGACGATCACCGGCGGCAAGCTCACCACGTACCGCATCATGGCCGCGCAGGTGGTCAACGTGGTCTGCCGGCGCATCGGCGCGGGCGGCGCGTCCATCACGGCGCACGCTCCGCTGCCCGACGACGGGCCGGCGCGCGACGCCGCCTGTGCCCGAGATGCGCGCGCGGGCACATCGATCGTGGAAGGCCGCCCGTGGCGCTGGGGCGAGCTGCACTGGGCCGTGGAGTCGGCGCACGCGCGCACGCTGGCCGACCTGCTCATCCGGCGCACGAAGTTGGCGTTCGAAACGCCGGATCACGCCATGCGCGTGGCGCCCGCGGTGGCGGAGTACGTGGCGCCGCTGCTGGGGTGGCAGGGAGACGCACGGCAGGCCGCAGTGGACGAGTACGCCGCGGAGGTCGACCGGATCTTCCGCGTCGACGCGGGCGCCGGGGTGTAGGAGCGGCGGCTACTTCCCCTTGCTCGCCACCTCGTCGTGGATCGTGTACAACTCGATCACCAGGAGCTGCCGCGTCATCGTCGGCAGGCGCAGCATCACTTCATCGCCCACCGCCTTGTTCAGCAGGGCGCGCCCGATGGGCGACGCCATGGTGACGTGCCCGTCCTCGAACTCCACCGCGTCGCCGAACACCAGGTAGTACGTCTCGCGCTCCTTGGACTTCCGGTCCTCGACGATCACGCGGGAGCCCAACCCCACCTTGTCGGTCGGGATCTGCGCCGGGTCGATGGACGACAGCTTGCTCAGCCGCTGGCGCAACTGCCCCAGCCGCGCCTGCACGAACTGCTGCCGCTCGAGGGCAGCCTTGTATTCGCTGTTCTCGCGCAGGTCGCCGAGTTCCACGGCTTTCCGGATCTCATTGGGAAGCGTGACGTTCAGCTCGTACTGCAGCCGCTCGACTTCCGCGCCCAGTTTCTGTTTCAGCGCTTCGATCATGGGACGTACCGACAGGGTACAAAAAAAGGAGACGCCCGGCTGAGTGGCCGGGCGCCGTCACCGCGACGAACCCCGCACACCCGCTATGGCCGCTCGCGGCTGCAGGTGGAGAGTGGAACCTTCGTTCGGGCGTCGTGACTCATACTCTCATAGTATCGAGGCCCGGCACCTTCGTCCAGCGGCAGTGCGGCTCTAAACGTTTCGGCTAGACTTCGGTTCATGATCCGCCTCGAGCACCACGGCGAGGTGACCCGCCTGCGCATGAGCACCTGGCGCAGCCGGGCCATCGACTACGAAGTGAGCGCCTACTGCGCGTACGGGACGCTCATCGATTGCGGGTTCCCCGACGCGGCCCGCGAGCTCGAACCGGTGCTCCGGCAGTTGCGGCCGGCCGGAGCCGTCATCACCCACGCGCACGAAGACCACGCCGGCAACATCGCGCTGCTCGCCCGCCTCGGCATCCCCATCTGGATGTCTGCCGAAACCCTGGCCGAACTGCGGGCCGGCCACCGCATCCGCGCCTACCGACGGTTCACCTGGGGACGCCCGCGCGCATTCACCGGCGCGGTGGAACCCTTCGATCCGCGGCCGCTGCGGATCATCTCCACGCCGGGCCACTGCCCCGACCATCACATCGTCTGGGACGCCGAGCGCGGCACACTCTACTCCGCCGACCTCTGGCTCGGCGTGCACGTCAAGGTGATGCACGTGGAGGAGGATCCCCGGCAACTGCTACGCGATCTCCGCGCAGCCGCCGCCCTCCGACCGGAGCGGATGTTCGACGCCCACCGCGGGCCGGTGCGCGATCCGGTGCGCGCGCTCGATGCCAAGGCCGACTGGCTGGCCGGGATCATCGACGTCATCGAACGCCGCGTGCGCGAGGGCTGGGACGACCGCGCCATCGTACGGGCCGTACTCGGCGGTGAGGAACGAACCGGGTTCGTCTCGCGCGGTGAGTATGCGCGCGCTAACCTGGTGCGGAGCGTCCGCGCGACGATGACCGGCGCGGCGGCCTCCGCCGCCTCGCCGCTGCCCACGCCCCATTCCCCATGAACCCCCTCCTCGTTGCCATCGTCGTGCTGCTCACCGCCGCCCTGGGGCTGCTGGTGGCGCTCCTGGTGCGGACGCGACCCGCCAATGGCGCGGCGGTGGAGCAGCGCATCGCCGAACTGCAACGCGGACTCGACCGCGCCGACCAGGTGGTGCGCGAGGAGATGGGCCGCAACCGCGAGGAGACCGCCGCCTCGCTGGCCCGCGTGACGCAGGCGCTCGATCAGCGGCTGGCGCAGGTGCAGCGCGGTCTGGGCGAGATGCAGACGCTCGCCGAGGGGGTGGGCGACCTCAAGCGCGTGCTCACCAACGTGAAGACGCGCGGCGTGCTCGGCGAATGGCAGCTCCAGGCGCTGCTCGAGCAGTTGCTCACCCCCGACCAGTTCGCGCGCAACGTCAAGCCGAACCCGCTGCGCGACGCGATCGTCGAGTTCGCCATCCGCATCCCCGCACAGGGCGCCAACGGCCACGGCATGTGGCTGCCGGTGGACAGCAAGTATCCGGCCGAGGACTACGCTCGGCTGTTCGACGCCCAGGAGCGCGCCGACGCGCCCGCCGTGGCCGCCGCGCAGAAGGCGCTCGGCAACGCCGTGCGGCGCTCGGCCGACGACATCCGCGCAAAGTACATCGACCCGCCCAACACCACCGACTACGCGATTCTCTTCCTGCCGTCGGAGGGACTGTTCGCCGAGGTCGTCCGGCTGCCGGGGCTCGTGGAGGCGCTGAGCGCCGAGTGCCGGGTGATGATCGCCGGCCCCACCACCTTCGCCACGCTGCTCAACTGCCTGCAGATGGGGTTCCGGTCCATGGCGCTCGCCGAGCGGTCGGAAGAGGTGTGGCGCCTGCTCGGCGCCGTGCGCGCCGAGTTCGGGAAGTTCGGTGAGAGCGTGTCGTCGGCGCAGAAGAAGCTCGGCCTGGCCGCGGACGCCGTGGAGCAGATCGCCGTGCGCGCCCGCGCCATGGACCGGAAGCTGCGCGACGTGGAACAGCTTCCCGCCGGCGAGGAATCGGAGCCGCCGCTGCTCGCGCCCTGACCCGAGAGCCCGGCGCGAGCGCGACGGTCGCCGGTCAGCCCCCGCTCTTCTCGAACTCGCGGATCAGCCGCTTCATCATCGCGCCGCGCTTGTCGTACAGCCGCTTCAGCGGACGCTTCTCGTGCTTGGCGTGCGCATACGACGTGAGCACCGGCAGCGCCACCGTCGAGTCCAGATAGCACACCACCGCGTCGGGCAGCCGGTCGGGATCGATCTTCCCCCAACTCACCGCCTCGGCCGGCGTGGCGCCGGACAGGCCGCCCGTATCGGGGCGCGCGTCGGTGATCTGCAGGAAGTAGTCGTGCCCCTTCTCGTCAATGCCCAGCACTTCCTGGATCTGCGGCTCCGTCTGCAGCATGAAGTTCTTGGGGCTGCCGCCGCCGCAGATGAACACGCCCGACTTGCCGCCGCTGCGCTTGGCGTTCAGCACGATGGACGCCGTCTCGTTGACGTCGAGGTTGGGATCGATCACGCACTTGTTTCCCTCGAGCGCCAGCGCCGCCACGTTCATGCCGATGGACGAGTCGCCGGGCGACGAGGTGTAGATGGGCACGCCCGCGGCGTACGCCGCCGAGAGCAGCGACTTCTGCCCGATGCCCAGCGCCTTCTCGCGCTCGCGCACGTACTTGCCGCACAGATAGTGGAACTCGGCGCTCGACATCGCGTGCTGGAATTCTTTCCCCTGAATGATCTTGCGGAAGAAGGCGTCGGTGCTGAGCAGGACATCGTAGTCGAAGAAGATGTCGTAGATGCGCACCACGCCCTCTTCGCGCAGCACCACGTCGCTTTCCTGCGCGTTGCCCCGGTGCATCATCAGGCCGAGGCCGAAGTGCGTGTCGTGATACAGATTGGCGCCCGTGGAGATGATCCAGTCCACGAATCCCGACTCGATGAGCGGGATGATGGCCGACATGCCGATGCCCGCCGGCGTGAGGGCGCCGGTGAGCGTGAGCCCAACGGTGACGTCGTGGTCGAGCATCTTCGTGGTGAACAGCTGGCACGCCTCGCGCAGCCGGGCCGCGTTGTAGGCCAGGAAGGTGCCCTCGACGAGGTCGACGACGGTCTCGCGGCCGTCGATGCGGCGTGGATCGATCCGGCCGCCGCGCAGGAAGCGGCTCTTCTCGGCGCTGGTGTGGCGGGCGCCCGCCGCCTCGCGCTGCTCGGCGGCCTTCTTCTGCGCCGCCTTGGGGCCCGCCGCCGACGCCCGCTCGCCCGTACCGTGGCGCGACGCCTTGAACCCGCCGCGCTCGCGCCCCGTCGCCTTCGTTGTCGTCCCCTTCTTCTTGGCCATGCCGTCAGCTCCGCCCTTTCTCTTTGAGTCTCTGGTGGTTCAGGCTCTGCTGGGCCTGGATGACCACGCTCGCCGCTTCCGCGGGATCGTCGGTCACGATCATCAGATCCATGTCGCCCGGCGAGATCTTGCCCTCGGTGAGTACGCGCGTCTGCAGCCAGCGGATGAAGCCCGCCCAGTAGTGGCGGCCGAAGAAGACCACCGGAAACTGGTAGATCTTGCCGGTCTGGATGAGCGTCAGCGCCTCGAACGCTTCGTCGAGCGTGCCGAAGCCGCCCGGGAAGATAATGAACGCGTCCGAGTATTTGATGAACATCGTCTTCCGGACGAAGAAGTACCGGAAGTTGATGAGCGTATCGATGTACGGGTTGGCGCCCTGCTCGAAGGGCAGCTCGATGTTGCAGCCGATGGAGAGGCCGCCGCCGAGCTTGGCGCCGTGGTTGGCGGCTTCCATGATACCCGGGCCACCGCCGGTGATGATGGCGAAGCCCGCTTCGGCCAGCAGCCGGGCCGTTTCCTTGGCGGCCTCGTACTGCGGCTCGTTGGGATGGGTGCGCGCGGAGCCGAAGATCGTCACGCCCTTGGTCACGTGGGCCAGTGAGTCGAAGCCCTCGATGAACTCGCCCATGATGCGCATCACGCGCCAGGGATCGGTGCGGGTGAAATCCGCCGGATCGGTATGTCGTTGGAGGAGCTTCTGGTCCTCGGTCATGATGACGTCGCGAATCGCGTCGTCCACGGGGCGCGTCTTGACGCGCGAGGGCGGCTTGCGGCCGGCCGCAATGTGACCGGCTTCGGTGCGCTCGCGGTACCCCTCGCGCGCATCGCGCGCCGCGCTCTGCATCAACTCCAGGTCGGCCCGCTTGCCCGACGCGGTTTTCGGCGGCCGCGGCGGCCGAGGGCCCCGCTTGCGAGCGGGAGGGCCGCTTCGCTTGAATGCTGACATACCACGGATCTCGGCGTAAAAGGAAACGCGCGCGCCCGCGGCGCGCGCGTAGGGAGTTTACGCCAAGGCCTGCGTGCTGCGCCAGCGAGCGGGTTGCCCCGAGCGCGCTCCCGCGCTTGCTTTGCTTTCCATGCCCCCCCTGCGCACGCACGACCCACGCCCCGGCTCCACGCCGAGGACCTTGCCGTATTGATGTCCGTCGTCGTCCTGCTCGCCGACGGCGTGCGTCCCGACACGCTCGCCGCCGCCATCGAATCCGGGGCTCTGCCCGCCCTCGCGCGCCTGCGCGCCGAGGGCGCCATGCATGCGGTGAGCACCGTCTTTCCCTCGGTCACCGGTCCGGCCTACGCGCCCTTTCTCATGGGGCGCTTTCCGGGACCCGTCGGGCTGCCGGGGCTCCGCTGGTTCGACCGCGATCGCAGCGCCTGTTCCTTCCCCGACTACACCCGCAGCTACGTCGGGTATCAGATGCGGGCCGTGGACCGCGACATCGCCGCCGACGCGCCCACCATCTTCGAGTTGGCGCCGTCGAGTCTGGCCGCGCTGAGCGTCATCACCCGCGGCCTGCCGCCGGACAAGCGCATCGGCAGCATCACGCTCAAGTCCGCCGTCCGCGCCGCGCGCACACACTTTGCCGGCAACGTGGCCGGGTGGCTCGACATCGACCGCGAGGTGGCCGACGAGGTCGTACGCCGCGTGGCCGGCGAGCGGCCGGCGTACACCTACGCGGCGTTCACCGGCGTCGACAAGGTGTCGCACGCGCGCGGCCACGCGCACCCGATGGTCACCGACGCGCTTCGGATCGTGGACGACGCGGCGGCCCGCATCCGCGCCGACGCCGAGCGCGACGGCCGGTGGCGGGACATGCATCTGTGGATCGTGAGCGACCACGGGCACTCGCCGGTGAAGCAGCACGAGGATCTGGCCGGGCTGCTCACGGTGCACGGCCACCGCGTGGTGGCGCATCCGTGGGTGTTCGTGCCGGCGCCGCAGACGGCGGTGATGGTGAGCGGGAACGCCATGGCGCACCTGTTTCTGGAGGTGCGCCGCCAGGGACGACCCTGGTGGCCGGGGCTCGGCTCGCGTTGGGAGGGGCTCGTCACGCTGCTCCTGTCCCGTCCCTCGGTGGACCTCGTGCTACTGCCGCTCGACAGCGAGCGGTGCGAGGTGCGGACGCGGCGCGGCGAGGTGGGCATCGTCTCGCGCGTGGGGGGCTTCTATTCGTACTTCCCCACCGCTGGCGATCCGCTCGGCGTTGGGCAGGCGCTGCAGGGAGTGTGCGCCGACGAGGCGCACGATGCCACCGCCGCCACGGACTACCCCGACTCGATCGTGCAGATCGCCCATCTGGCGGCGTCGCCGAGGGCGGGGGACATCATTCTCTCGGCGTCGCGCAACTGGGACCTCCGGGCGCGGTACGAACCCATTCCGCACGTGAGTTCGCACGGGGCGCTGCACCGGGAGCACATGATGGTGCCCCTGCTGGTGAACCGTCCGCCGGCGCGCGTGCCGCGGCGCACCACCGACGTGATGCCGAGCAGCCTGGCGGCGCTGGGACTGCCGATTCCGGCATCGCTGGACGGCGCCTCGTTCCTGTAGATTCCCGCCATGGGTTGGACCCGGCTCTCCCTCCAGTTGGCGCTGCGGGCGGTGGCGAACCCCGCCACCGGCGTCGCGCTGCTCCGCGTCGCGTGGCGCTTTCGCCGGCGCGGGTGGTATCGGCGCGTCCCCTTCCTGCCGCTCCCGGCGCGCGAGTACGTGCGCTGGCGGATGTACACCGCGTACGGCAGCTACGACTTCGTGCCGCCGGCGGCCGACGTGGTGCGCTACGCGCGGTGGGCCGTGCGCGAGTCGTGAGGGCCGCGCTCGAGGGGCGCATCAAGGCGCACGCCTACGCCCTCGGGTTCGACCTGGCGGGCATCGCGACGCTGGGGCCGGCCGAGACGTTCGATGCGTTCCAGCGTTGGCTCGACGCCGGGTACGACGGCGACATGGCGTATCTGAAGCGCGGCGCCGGGAAGCGGAGTGATACGCGGCTGCCGGTGAGCGGCGCACGGTCGGCAGTCGTGGTTGCGCTCGATTACGGCGGGAAGGCGCCCGACGGGCCGGTGGCGCGGTACGCCCGCGGCGACGACTACCACAACGTGATGATCGAGCGGCTGAACGAACTGCACCGGCTGGTGGAGCGCGAGACGGGGCACGACGTGCCGGGCAAGGCGTACGTGGACACCGGCCCTATTCTCGAACGCGACCTGGCGCGGAAGGCGGGGCTCGGCTGGTTCGGGAAGAACACGAACCTGATCAATCCCAAGCTCGGGTCGTACTTCTTTCTCGGGGAGCTGTTGCTCGATCTGGAGCTGGCGCCCGACGCGCCCTTCGACGCCGAGCATTGCGGCAGTTGCCGGGCGTGTCTCGACGCCTGTCCCACGCAGGCGTTCGTGGAGCCGGGGGTGCTCGATGCCACCAGGTGCATTTCGTATCTGACCATCGAGTTGAAGGGCGAGATCCCGGCCGAGTTCCACGAGGCCATCGCAAGCGGCGGGCATCTATACGGATGCGATGTGTGTGGGGAAGTGTGCCCCTGGAACGTGAAGTTCGCGCGGGCGGTGCGGGAGCCGAGGTTCGAGGCGCGAAAAGTAATTGGCAGCAGAGACGCGCGGACGCTGGCGGCGGAGATTCTGGCGATGGATGACGAGGCGTTCCGCGCCGGCTTCAAAGGCTCGGCGATGAAACGGGCCAAGCGGGCCGGCCTGGAACGGAACGCGCGTGCCGTACTGACGAATCACGGTCATCTGACGCAGTGATCTGGCGCCCTGTTGGGCGATGCGCGCGCCTATCGCGTTACCCCGACTGCATTACCAATCGCACGGCGTTCGCGAATGCCGCCCAGTTCTCCTCTTCGACCACCAGCTTCCGGCGTCCCGACTTGGTGATCTCGTAGTATTTGGCCCGACGGTTATTGTCCGACGCCCGCCACTCCGACACCACGAGCCCCGCGGCCTCCAGCCGGTGCAGCGCCGGGTACAGCGTGCCCTGATTGATCTGCAGCACATCACGTGAGAGTTGCTGGAGCCGGAGCGAGATGCCCCACCCGTGCATCGTTTCCAGCGACAACGCCTTCAGGATGAGCATCTCGAGCGGGCTCTGGCGGCCGTCCGGCTGATTTCTGGTCATCGGTCAGTCCGCCCGCAGGGCGATGGTGGGATCGATCCGGCAGGCACGCCACGATGGGGCGAGACCCGCCAGCAGGGTGGTCGCGAACAGGACACCGGCGACCACGGCGAGCACGCGGGGGTCACGCGCCGTTCCGTCAAAGAGGTATGGCTGCAGCGCGGGGGCCACCGCGAACGACGCCGCGATGCCGACCGCGATGCCAGTAGCTGCCGCGGCGAGCCCGCCGCGCAGTACGAACGTCATGATCTGCCCATTTCCGGCGCCGAGCGCGATCCGCACCCCCAACTCGTGAGTGCGCTGCGCCACCAGATAGGACACGACGCTGAACAGCCCGAGGGCAGCCACGCTCAATGCCAACAGCCCGAACAACCCGAACATCTGCGCGCCCACGCGCCATGGCCGGACCTGTGGATCGAGGCTCGTTTCAAGCGATTTCACCCTGATGCCCCGTGCGGCGGGCGCGTACCCGGCGAGCGCGACGTGCAGCGTGGCGGCGAACGCGTCGGCGTTGCCCGTCGGTCGCACAAGAAGGAGTGGACCTCCGATCCTGCGTTCCTGCCCCATCGGCACGTAGTACTCCATTGGCGGATCTTCGCGCAGCCGCCACTGGTGGACATCGGCGACCACGCCCACGACGCGCGCACACCCCGGGCCTTCGGCGATGATGAGACACTTACCGAGTGGGTCCTCCGCGGGCCAAAACGTTCGGGCCATGACGGCGTTCACGATGACGACGGGCTCGGACCCCTCGTGATCCGCCGACGAGAAGCGCCGTCCGCGGAGCAGCGCGGTCCCCACGGTCTTGAAGTAGTCCGGCGTCACGGCATTGACCCAGGGCCCGCCGCCCGGCGCGGCGAGAAGTGAGTCGCGACCCGGAATTCGTAGACTCACCCCCATCTGCGAGTAGAATGGCAGCCCGATGGCGACCCCGGCGTCTTCCACGCCGGGCAGGTGGCGCACCTGTTCCACCAAGCGCCGGAACCTCGCGTGCTCCACCGCGGTGACCGAGTCGGCCTCGGCAACCGACCGCACCGGCCCGGAGGGGTAGAAGACGTTCGCGACCAGCACGCGGTCGGGCTGCATGCCGAGGTCCAGCGCGCGCACGTCGAGCAGGTTCCGCACGAAGAGTCCGGCCGTGAACAGCAGCACGATACTCAACGCCGCCTGCGCGATCTGGAGCGTGGCGCGCGTGCGCCGATGCTCGGTGCCGGATTGCGACGTGCCGCTCCGGAGCGCCCCGATGGGGTCCCCCTTCGTCGCGCGAAGGGCCGGAATTACCCCGACCACGAGCGTCGTGCCCAACACGGCGGCCGCCGTACAGATCAGCACGCCGGCGTCCACGGGCGGACCCACCCAGACGACCGTGGGCAGAAGGGTGCGCCGGATCAGCGCGCCGCCCCAGTAGGCGACGGCGATGCCGGCAACGCCGCTCAGCACGGCGAGCATCGCGGCCTCGCCGAACAGCATGCCCGCCAGGCGCGCACGACCGGCGCCGAGGGCGACCCGAACGCCGAGTTCGCGGCGGCGGCGGGCGGCCCGAGCGAGTAGCAGGTTGGCGATGTTCGTGGCCGCGATCAACAGCACCACCAGCGCCATCCCCCAGAGCATACGGGCCACCCCGAATTCGGCCGGCTCCACGCCATTGTCGTCGTAGCTGATGGGGCGCAGGCTCACGCCGGCGCGACGCATCTCGGTCCTCCGCCCGTTGTAGCCCGCGTGGAGCGCTGCCGTCGACTTGAGCGTCCGCGACGCTCACCGCGACGCCGGGCTTTAGCCGGGAGACGATGTGGATGCCGGTCCAGTTCCAGCTCGTCGGCCAGTCCTTTCCCATGTTCTCGCCACCCATCGGCAGCCACACGTCCACGTTGCGGCGCCTCGCGCCCGTGAAGCCGCGCGGGGCGATGCCGACGATCGTGATCTGGCGGCCCGCAAGGGTGATCGTGCGTCCCACGATCGACGAGTCGCCCCCGAACGCACCGGACCACAACCCATATCCGAGCACCCCGACCGCCGCTGCGTGCTCCGGCCGGTCCTCCGTGGCGTCGTAGAATCGGCCGAGCAGCGGTCGC
Organism: uncultured Gemmatimonadaceae bacterium; assembly: GCA_963814345.1. Taxonomy (GTDB): domain Bacteria; phylum Gemmatimonadota; class Gemmatimonadetes; order Gemmatimonadales; family Gemmatimonadaceae; genus JAGWRI01. Next base: position 160,315 of record CAWFCT010000019.1, read on the forward strand.
ACGCCGAGCGTGGTGAAGAAATCGGAAGTCGCGTGCGCCACGTCGACTCGCGTCGCCTGCGCATCCCGCCCCAGCGCCTCGCGACTCGCCGGCGTGGATGCCCCAACGGCAGCAAGCGCCGGGACGTGATCACGCATGAGCGTGTAGAATGCGTAGGGCTGAAAGTCGGTCGTGAGATGGCCGAAGGCGGCGTTGGTCGTGGTGACATAGGCCCGCCGCAGTTGGCTCGGCGCCGCCACGTCGCCGGGGCCGCGTAGCATGAGCTCGTGGATGATGCCGAACATGGCGCCATTCGCGCCGATGCCGAGACCGAGCGTGACCACGGCCATGGCGGTGAACCCGGGCGACCGGCGGAGGCTCCGGACGGCGAACGCCGTGTGCTGCCGCAGGCCGTCCCAGAGCCGGAAGCCCTCCGCGTCCCGCACGTCGTCCCGGAGCCCCGACCGGCCGCCGAATACACGCCGGGCTTCACGATGGGCTTCGGCCTCCGGCATGCCGCGCGCCATCAGGTCGGCCGCATGGGCCTCGACATGGAACGACATCTCTTCGTCGATCTCGGCATCCATCCTCTGTCGGTGCGTGAGGGCGCGGAGTCGAAAGCGGAGCGCGTGCAGGAGGCTCATATGCCAGTTCTCGCGGCGAGGTCCGGGCCGATGGTCGAGCCGCGTGGACTGCGGCTCGGGCGGCCTTCTGTCGTTTTCGTCAGGGCCATGGTATGGCTTCCTCTCGATTTCGTCAAGACGGCCGGCTGCCGGCCTGGAACGGAACGCGCGAACCGTGTTGCACAACGTCCCGTCGTCGGCGCGCTCGAAGTAGCGCTCGAGCACCGTACTTCCGCCGGATCGGCCGCCACACGATCATTTGCGCATGCCCAAACGCACCATGCTGGTGATCGACGACGAGCCGCAGATCCGACGGGTGGTGCGCAACGCGCTCGCCTCCGACGAATCGCGCGTCATCGACGCGGCCACCGGCGCCGAGGGACTCGACATGGCGGCCGCGGAGCAGCCGGACCTCATCGTGCTGGACCTCGGACTCCCCGACCTGTCCGGGGCCGACGTGTGCCGCTCCCTCCGGACCTGGACCAACGTGCCCATTCTGGTTCTCTCGGCGCGGCATTCCGACACCGAGAAGGCGATGCTCCTCGACGCGGGCGCCGACGACTACGTCACCAAGCCGTTCAGCACCGTCGAACTGCAGGCCCGCGTGCGCGCGCTCATCCGGCGACACGTGAGGAGCGAGTCGCCGGAGCGGGAGACCACGTTCTCGGCGGGCGACATCACCATCGACTACGTCGCGCGAACCGTGAGCCTTCGCGGCCGCGAGGTGCATCTCACGCCCATCGAATGGGAACTGCTGCGCGTCCTCACGAGCCATGCGAACCGGACGCTGACGCACCAACAGCTCTTCGACGAGGTCTGGCACGGCCGGTCGTACGGCGATGCGCAGGCATACCTGCGCGTGCACGTGGCGCACCTGCGGCGCAAGCTGGAGGCGGACGCCGTGCGTCCACGCCACATCCGGACCGAAGCTGGCGTGGGCTACCGGTTCGTGACGGACTGACCGTGCCCCGCGTACCGTCGCGCCTCCTCCCACTCGCCGGGTGGACCATGGCCCTTGCCGCGTGCGCGGCCGCCATGGTCGCGATCCGGCCGCGGCTCGGCAGCGCCCACGTGGCGCTGCTGCTCCTGATGATCGTGCTCTTCGGGTCGGCCGCGCACGGCCGCACGGTCGGCCTCTGGCTCGCGACCCTCTCCTTTCTCGTCTTCGACGTCCTGTTCATTCCCCCGTACGGCACACTCGCCGTGCGCGATCCGTTCGATTGGATCGTACTCGTGGTGTTCCTCGCCACGAGCGTGGTTGCCGCCCAACTCCTGGCCCGGGCGCAGGCCCAGGCCCTGGCCGCGGAATCCCGCGCCGCGGAAGTCGACCGGCTGAGCGCGGAGCGCGTGCGGCTGATCGCCGAAGCCCAACATGCCGAAGCGCTCCGCGAAGCCGACCGGCTCAAGGACGCCCTGCTCGCCTCCGTCTCGCACGACCTCCGCACCCCGCTCACTACGATCAAGGCCCTGGCTCACGATCTCGGCCAGCTGGGAGACGAGCGGGCCGAGATCATCGAGCACGAGGCCGACCGGCTGAACCGCGTCGTCACCGACCTACTGGAGCTGTCGCGGCTCAATGCCGGCGCGCTGGCGATCCGCGTGGAGGTGAACGCGGTGGACGATCTGTTCGGCTCGCTGCTGCAACAGGTGGAGCCCGCCCTGCCGGATCGTCATTTCGACGTGCGACTCCCGACGGACGATCCCGTGCTCGTGGGACGCTTCGATCTCGCGCACACGCTGCGCATCCTGGTGAATCTCGTGGAGAACGCCGCGAAGTACTCGCCGCCCGACTCACCGATCGAGATTGCCGCGGTCCGGGATGGCGCGGCGCTGCGCCTCGACGTGTCGGATCGCGGCCCGGGCATCCCGGAGGCGGAGGCCGACCGGGTGTTCGAGCCGTTCTATCGCCCCACCGGATCGCCGCCGGACATCGGCGGCGCGGGGCTGGGCCTCTCCATCGCGCGGCGCCTTGCCGAAGCCCAGCAGGGGCGGCTCACATATCGCCCGCGTCCCGGGGGCGGCAGCGTCTTCACCCTGACCCTGCCCGCCGCCCAACTGTAGCGCGCGGCGCCGCCGTCGCGATGCTCGTGCGGGACTTTCTGCCCGACCGCGATTTCCGCCGGTTGTGCGCGTCCGTGTTCAGTGTGCTGGGGCCGTGTCCTCCAGCGCCACCCCGGCACCCAGCTCCTCGGGGCTGAGATCGCACTCCATCAGGTCGCGCAGGCGGTACGCATGGCCCAACAGATACGGCACCGCCACCACCACCACGTTGGGTTTGAACATGAAGGCCGTACGGATGTACAGCGCCGTCTTGTTGTGCAGAAAGTGCTCCCACCAGCGCTTGGGCACGATTTCCGGCACCACCACGGTCACCAATTCACCGGGCGAGAGCATGCGGAGCGCATCCACGTAGTCGACGATGGGCCGGATCACCGAGCGGTACGGCGAGGGCAGGACGACGAGTGGGACGTCGATGTCCCACTCCTTCCACCGCTGCTCGAGCCGCGCGGCGTGCTCGGGGTCGGTGCCGGCGCACACCGCCACCACCTCGTCGGAGATCGTCGTCGCGTATACGAGCGCGCCGGCCACCGCCTTGGTGATGCCGTTCACGGGGACGACCACCGTGTGGTGCAGCGGCAGGATCGGACTCTGTCCCTCGAACCGGATGTCCCGGGCGAACTCGCCGTAATGCCGGTGAATCTTGACCAGCGTCAGGATGATCATGGGAATGATGACCACGATGATCCATCCGCCCTCCGTGAACTTCGTCACCACCTGGACGATGGCCACCAGAGCGGTGGCCACCGCGCCCAGCCCATTGAGCGCGGCGCGGCGGCGCCACCCCGCGGTGCGCACCTGGCGCCAGTGCCGCACCATCCCGCCCTGCGAAAGCGTGAAACACACGAAGACACCCATCGCATACAGGGGAATCAACCGGGAGGTGTCGCCGCGGAAGGCGATGACGAGCGCAATGGCCACACCGCCGAGCGCGAGGATCCCGTTGGAGAAGGCCAGGCGATCGCCGCGGGCCGCGAACTGCCGGGGCATGTAGCCGTCGCGGGCGAGGATGCTGGACAGCCGCGGGAAATCGGCGAAGGCGGTGTTGGCCGCGAGCACGAGCAGCGCGAACGTCGAGTACTGCAGCAGGTAGTAGGCGATCGACGTCCCGAACATGCGGTGGCCGAGCTGCGAGAGCACCGTCTGCGCCGAGGTAGGCATCACGCCGAAGTGATGCGCCAGGTACGACGTCCCGATGAAGAACGTCGCGAGGATGGTGACCATCCACATGAGCGTCGCCGCGGCATTGCGCGGCGCCGGCTGGCGGAACGCCTGCACCCCGTTGGAGATCGCCTCCGTTCCCGTGGCGGCGACGCAGCCCTTCGGCGAAGCCCCGCAGCAGCAGGTAGGCAAAGGCGAATCCGGTGACGGGTTGCATGGCGTGCTGGCGGACGGACACCGGATCGACTTTGAGCGGGGCGGAAACGGGAGCGCCGACGTGTCCGAGCAGCGCATGGACGAGGCCGGTGCCGAGCAACGCCAGCATCATGACGATGAACACGTAGGTCGGGACGCTGAACGCGGCGCCCGACTCCCGCACGCCGCGGAGGTTCACGAGCGTGAGCACCACGACGGAGAGCACGCAGATGGCGACCGTATGCGGTTGCAGATCCGGGTATGCGGAGGTGATCGCCGCCACGCCGCCCGAGATCGACACGGCGACCGTGAGGATGTAGTCGGTGAGCAGCGCGGCCGCCGCGACCAGGCCGGCCCCGATGCCCAGATTCTCCCTGGCCACGGTGTACGACCCGCCGCCATTGGGGTACGCGAAGATCGTCTGACGATACGAGAGGCCAATGAGCGCGATCAGGCCGACGATGACGGCCGAGATCGGGACGACGTAGTTGAGCGCGGCGGCGCCCAGCGCGCCCCCGACTACGAACAGGAACTGGTCGGTAGCGTAGGCGACCGACGAGATGGCGTCGGACGACAGGACGGCCAGCGCGGTCTTCTTGGTGAGCCGCTCATGCTCCAGGCGTTCGCTCGGGAGCGGGCGGCCGAACAGTAGTGTCTTGAAACGGCGGTACGGCGTCGGCATTCGGGAGGAGCGTTCCGGCTCCCACGGGCAGAGGTCCGGCCCGCGTCATCGCGGGCACAACCTCTGGAAGCTGAGACGCACCCGAAGCTGCCGCACAAACAACGTATGAAGATTTCGGGCCCCGCCCCCGGCTACTTCAGCCAGCCCTCCACCTTCGTCCGGCTCGGAACGCCGCCGGCGTGCACCACCTCGCCGTCGATCACCACGCCGGGCGTGGACATGACCCCGTATCCCATGATGTCCCGGATCTCCTCCACCTTCTCCAGTTCGATCTCGGCGCCGGTTTCCCTGGCGACGGTTTCGAGCAGACGGATCGTGTTCCGACAATTCGGGCAGCCCGTCCCGAGCACTTTCACGTTCTTCATGACGATCTCCTCGGCGCCGCTCACAACACGGCGTTGAATACGTAGCCCACCAGCAGGATGCCGGCGGCGACGACCGCGACGAACGTCGCGATCAGTCGCACCTTCAGCACCTTGCGCAGGATCACCATCTCGGGAAACGACAGCGCGATCACGCTCATCATGAAGGCGAGCACGGTGCCCAGCGCGGCCCCCTTGCCGAGCAATGCCTGCACGATGGGAATCACGCCCGCGGCGTTCGTGTACATCGGAACGCCGGCGAGCACTGCGGCCGGCACGGCCCACCAGCTGTTCCGCCCCATGATCGACGCCATGAACGTCTCGGGCACGTAGCCATGGATGGCGGCGCCGATGGCGATGCCGGCCAGGATGTACGGCCACACGCGCCCGACGATCTCGCGCACGGCGGCGAATCCCGCCTCGATGCGCGCCGCCGCATCCAGACGGTCGTGTCCGGCGGCCGCCTGCACGCGCGGCATGTCGCGCACCCAGTCCTCGAGCGACGACTCCATGTGGAGGCGTCCGATCACCCATCCCGCCACGATGGCGATCGACAGGCCGAGCCCGAGATAGAGCAGCGCGATCTTCCATCCGAACAGGGCGAACAGGAGCGCGAGCGCCACCTCGTTGACCATCGGCGCGGAGATCAGGAAGGAGAAGGTGACGCCGAGCGGCACGCCGGCCTGCACGAAGCCGATGAAGAGCGGCACCGCCGAGCACGAACAGAACGGCGTCACGATGCCGAGTCCAGCCGCCATGACGTTGGCGACACCCTCGGCGCGCCCCGCGAGCAGTGCGCGCGTGCGTTCCGGGGTGAAGTACGAGTTCACCATCCCCATCGCGAAGACGACGCCGGTGAGGAGAAGCAGGACCTTCGGTGTGTCGAAGAAGAAGAACTGGAGCGCGCCGCCCAGGTGGCTCGTGGGGTCCACCGGCAGGGCGGCCACGAGGGCCCCCGAGGTCGGCTCCAGCGCCAGGTAGAGCGCCAGCCAGCCGAACGCCGCGGCGCTGAGGAAGACCCGAGGATGTGCACCGGGCCAATCGGCGCGCCGGAGCGTTACATCGTCGGGACGCAGCATGCCTTCTCCGCCATCCAGCGGGTGTACCGCGCCTCGACGTCGGCGACGATCAGGTCGTTGAGCAGCGTGCGGGCGGTGTCGAGCACCAGTTGCTGCTCGGGCCCGGGGCGATGGGTGATCCGGTATCGCATCCACAAGCCGTCGCGGCGCCCTTCGACGAGTCCGGTGGCCTGGAGGTAGCGGAGGTGTCGGGAGGCCTTGGACTGCGTCACGGCGAGAATCGCTTCCACGTCACAGACGCAGAGTTCGTCGTGCCGGAAGAGCAGGGCGAGAATTTCGAGACGCGTGTCTTCGGAGAGCGCTTTGAAAGTCTGGCTGAGCAGTCGCATGGTCGGGTTCCTCTGTTGGGAGGAGTAAACCCGTTTACGCGGGTATACGGGATCGGCAGGTTCCCGACGTGTTGTCGGCGGTTGCCCGACGGCAACGGGTGGTTTGCGGATGTGCTGGCCGGTGGCGAGGGGGATGGGAATGAGGTTCGGTTGGCAGACGTCCCAGGAGCAGTGCCCGTTCAACCGTCAATTCGCGCGGGACGTGAAGGAACCGCGCTTTCAGGCCCGTGCGGCGATCGGGAAGAAGGACGCGATAGTGTTGGCCGTGGAAATCCCGGCGACGAGCGAAGACGATTTCCGCGCCGCTTTCAAGGGCTCGGCGATGAAGCGGGCGAAGTCGACAGGGATCAAGCGGAACGCGACCGTGGTGGTCGGTAACCGGGGGCCTGGGGCGACGTAGTCGCGGGTCGTCACGCACATCCCGAACAAGCACCAGGTTATGAAGTGCTCCTACGGGTGCCATGCCAACCGGTCGCGGGGCACCCGGCGCCGGGCCGCCGAGGTCGACGGCGCGCCCACCCCCGTCCCGGTGGCCGCGCCGGAGCGCCTGCCGCTCCGCGAGGCCCGGCGGCGGTAGGCCAAGCTCCTGCGGCGCCTCTAACGTAACGAGTATCTCACTAGCCGTCGGCAGCGCCGCCACATGCCGAGTATCCGTTACGGCTGTTCCGCAGTCAAGTATCATCTGAGGTCTTTCACATTTGGACATTTGGCATCCCCATCCTTCGGCCGCTTCGAGATGACGAGGACGAAGGATCGCCTCGGCGCTTAGGTCAATCATGTATGCGTAATGTCCGCTAAACCGATCGCGAGCACCGTCCGATTGTCATATGGAACGACGGCGCGCTCCGACGATTGCGCGGGCTCATGGACGGAGCCGGCGAGAAAGACGCGGATGGGACCAATCTGCATATGCTACATGGTCGAATTGGCGCTCCAACATGGATATGCCAAGCCGCTGTCAAGCTCGAGGGGCAGCTTGCTACGGCATATGTCGAAAAGCGCCTGGCAGACCCGTATAACAAGATTAAGACGACAATTCTAATTTTGACCAAGCGCTGGCATCGAGAACGGCACACGCTGGCGAAACGAAGGCGAGGTCTATATAGTGGGCGGGACGTTCCACCTCCCCGTATGTGGAGGGCGCCCCGCAAATTCCGAGGGGGTCCCCCATGAAAAGCTCCACCAGATGGAAACGGCGTGTGCGGCTCGCGGCGCTTGTTGTCGTAGCGTGCGCTGCCCCGATAGCACTGAGCCCAACGACGGGCTTCCCGGCGACTGTGCATACGTCTATCCGGCCATTGAGCAGTTCCGCTATGCGCATCCGAGCGCGGTCGCGGTGGTCTACCACCACTTTCCGATTCGCGCCCGCCACCCATTCGCTTTTACGGCCGCCTTGGCGGCAGACTGTGCCGGAGCCCAGGGACGATTCGAAGAGCTGAGTCAACTCTTCTTCTCCCAGCAGCCGGAAATTGGGGTAAAACCGTGGGCAACCTTCGCGGCAGAGGCAGGGGTACCAGACACCGTGGCATTTGACAAGTGTGTCGCGAGTCGCAGGTTCGAGAAGCAGGTGCAGGCGGACTTGGCTCTCGCTGAGCAGTTGGGATTGCCGGGGACTCCAACCGTGATCATCAATGGGAAGCCGATCGTTGGTGGGGGCGATATCACAACCACGTTGGAGCGATTGCCAGTCCCGAGCGGTAGCAGTGGATTGTCGCCAATCCACGCGCCGACACGGTAGCCTGGACTGCCGCCCCTGCCTTCCGAGTGTCGCACAACACGGGGGACGGTGGTTCAAGTGAGTTGCTGAGGAGGCGGCGCCATGCGTCATCGAGGTCTCACCGTCAAGCCATCACGGCGCAGGGAGAGCACGTTGTATCCGGCTGCTGTTCTGCGGCTGGTGGTGGTCGGAGTGCTGGGCATGATCATGATGGCGAGCGCCCCCCAGTCCGCCGCGGCCCAGCTCATTCGTGGGCGGGTGGTGGAGCACGGTTCTGAAGCCCCTGTTCCAGGCGCAGTGGTGACATTGCTCGGAGACCGGGCCCAAACGCTCCAGCAGGTGTTGGCCGACGGGCTTGGGAGATTCTCGATCCACCCGCCCGGACCCGGTACTTACTCGTTGCTCGTGCGCCGAATTGGCGCTCGCCCGGTGCATGCGACGGTTTCGGATCTTGGGGCGACGGAAGTTCGGTCGATTAGGATCGACATGTCGCCGGTGGTCTTCCTGGCGCCAGCGGTACGAGTCACGGCTGATCGGACGTGTGGAGAAGGGCCTGGAGACGGGTTCGCCGCTCAACTATGGAACGACGCGCGTACGGCGCTCACGGCCGCAGCGCTGACCTCCTCCCAACACAACATACGCGTAGCCATTACGCACGACCTTCGCGTACTGGAACCGGGACAGATGACGGTGATTCGGAGCCGCAGTTGGGTGGATTCGGGAACTACGGTCGAGCCGTTCGTGAGCGTCGCGCCCGCTGAACTGACTCGACAGGGATACGTTGTTACCCAGCCGAATGGGAGGGTCGTGTATCGGGCGCCGGACGCCACCGTATTGACCTCGAATGCGTTCGCAGAACAGCATTGTTTCACCGTGGTGGTGCCGCGCGATCCTGCAGGGCGAGTATTTGCCGAGCAGGAGCAGACGGATGCGGCATCCGTCGTTGGCCTGGCTTTCGAGCCGACACCGCAACGAAGCCTCCCGGATATCCGCGGGGTGATGTGGTTGGATTCGAATACTCATTATCTCCGGTATGTCCGGTTCAACTACACCACCCTCGACCGTGTCGACGGGCATGATGCGCTCGGCGGTCTGGTAGATTTTTCGCGGTTGCCCTCCGGAGCCTGGATTGTGCGGCGCTGGTGGCTTCGGCTACCGGAGTTGAGCGAGCGAAGGGTGCAGCGGGAATTGCCGGGCTTCGGAAGTCCCCGGTTGGAGCCGCGGATTGAAATTGACACAATTCGCGAGTCCGGGGCCGAGGTGGTCTCGGTCGCGGGAACCCCGCTGTCACTGGGTGAAACGCGCTTCGGAGCGATCACTGGGGTGGTGCGCGATTCAGCGACCGGTCGCGTCGTCGCGAACGCGGACGTGAAACTGCGCGGGACGGCCTATCGTGCCACGAGTGGGTCGCGGGGGCGCTTCTTGATTGACTCCATTGCGCCGGGTCGCTACGCCGCGGAAGTGGTCGTTCCGCCGTGGGATACGGCTGGTGTGCCCCTGCCCGCGCAATTCGTCGTGGTCACGGGTGGTACGGCTACTCGGACGGATCTTTGGGCGCCGAGCCTGGGGAGTATTGAGCGTGAGCTTTGCCCAAGTACTGCGTTCGCTACACAGACCTCCCCAGACTCGGGGAAACTGGCGACGGGGATCGTGCGGGGCACGCTTCGCACCGAAAAGGGGACTGCAGTCGCCAACGCGCCGATCACCGTCAGTTGGGTCGATTTCCAGCACGCGCTGGGAGGGCTCCACCTTGGCGGCACGGAAATGCACGCCTCGGCACACAGCGATTCCACCGGCCGCTTTCTCTTGTGCGGAATCCGAGTGAACCATCCGCTCGCCCTGATGGTCCGAGATCCGCAGGATGGGCGCGTCGTGATCTTCCAGGATAGTATGCGGCTTGCGGCAACGGGCGTCGCGGTAAGACACATCGTCGTGCGAAGCATGACCACAGGGATTTCCGGAGCTGCGGGGGCGATTCTTGGAATCGTTCACGCCTCCGATGGCACGCGTCCCCTCAGTGGAGTTGAGGTGAGTCTGGTAGGAGGGCGTCTTTCCGCTCGCACCGACGATTCCGGTCGCTACGTATTGGGCCCGCTCGACGGCGGAGAGTACCAACTGGTGGTGCGCAAGCCTGGTTTCGAACCCGTCACCGCGCGCGCCACGCTGGCCGCGGGCGATTCTTTACTGATGAACTTGGCGCTGAAGGAGCTCCCGGTGCAGCTCGGCGCCGTACAGACTCGGGCGCGAGGCGCAGCCCGCAGTGACTTTGACCGGCGGCGACAGACCGGCTCGGGTACCTATGTGACCCGCCGCGAGTTGCGAGACAAGGCCGGGTTCCAATTGAGCAATTTGTTGCTCGCGGAAGCGCCGCGGCTTGCGCTCGTGCGATACGGGGACAACCACGTGGCTCTCGCGAACAAGACAGCGCCGTTCGTTCCCTGCGGAACGCTCACGCAATGCAACCACCCGCAGCCGTGGCCAGACAAGTGCTACGTACAGGTGTACGTCGACGGAGTGCAGGTTTACGCGTACAACACGGGCAATACGACGGAGCCTTTTGATATCAATAGTCTTGCCACAACCGACCTGATGGGGGTGGAAATCTACGTCGGCGCCAGTGACACCCCGGCCGAACTGAGCGGGAGCGGCGCGGCCTGTGGCACGGTGGTCCTGTGGACGCGAACCGCAACTGACACGCCTGCCGATACGGCCAAGGGCGGATAACGACTGGCACGGACGAAGGAGCCTCGGGACCGACGACCCGCAATGGAGACGGTCGCTCAACTCATTGCCATATCGGTGGTTCGACCACCGGTCTCCAACGGAATCGCAATACAGTTTTGCCGGCACACCACCCAACAAGTCTGTCCCTGGAACGTGAAGTTCGCGCGGGAGGTGAAGGAGCCGAGGTTTGAGGCGCGGGCGGTGATCGGGGAGAAGGACGCGAGCACGCTGGCGACCGATATCCTCGCCATGAGCGAAGACGAGTTCCGCGCGGCGTTCAAGGGCTCGGCGATGAAGCGGGCGAAGCTGGCGGGGCTGAAGCGGAACGCGGCGGCTCTGGTCGGCACACCGAACTGACTCAGGCCCTGCCCGGCTCTCTCGTCCGGCCAGCGCCCTCCCCCTTTACGCAAGTTGTGCCGCGATCTCGTCGAGCGTCGCCACCCAACCGTCGCCGCCGCCTTCGCCCCACAACTCCAGCAGTGCCGACGGTGCGGTGCCAACCCGGATCAGGGCGGCCCGTGCCTTTTCCAGCAAGGCCCTCGGTGGTCGTCCCGTCATCCGCTGAGCCCACTCGTCGACCGCTTCCATATACGCGCTCGAGGGCTCAGTGTCGTCCAGCGCCCGGGCGAGCGCCGCCGCCGCCGCGACTGCACACACACCGACGTCGGCGTCCATGACCGCGGCGGAGTCGATGGCCAGCGCCTGATCTAGCGTATCTTCGATATAGCCGAACCCGTCCGAGTCTCGGAGGCCGTAGGTCCAGTCAACCGCGGTGTCGTTGTCGAACGGTCCGATGTCCCATGTGCCCATGCTGGGCTCTCTCGATGGTTGAAGTTCTACTCGTCCGTGCGTGGCGCCCAACGCGCGTTGACCGCCTGTTCTATCTCGTCCGCCGTGGGTTGGTAGTGTTTGCGATTCACGCACACAAAGTTTCGTAGACGCGGATTGGTCAATACCGTGCTCAGATCGCCGTCAGCGATGGTGGATCGTCCGTAGATCGTCAGCTCTTCCAAGTGCGGAAGCTTGGCAATCGCTGCGATCGACTCGATTTTGCCAATGTTCTCGAGTCGTAGCGATCGCAATCGCTTCAGTTCACCGATCCATGCCACGTCCTGGCCGACCGCGCCGAGAAGAGCCAACTTTGTAAGCCTCGACAATTCACCAAGGCGGGCCAGATCCCGCAACCGACGCGGGATCATCAAACTGAGCCCCTGCAAACTCTCGAGCTCGGCCAGTGGCCCGATCTCTTCGAGCTGTCCGACAAAAAGGAGACTCAGGCTCGTCAAGGCTCTCGCCGCGCCGATGCCGCGGACGGTCCCGATCGGAACTTGGCGCATCACGAAGCGCTCCAAGCTCTGTAGGATCGCAATCCCATCCAGTGTTTTGATCGGAGTTTCCTGGAGCTCCAGCTGCCGTAGCCGGCTGAGCCCTGCCAGTGGCTCGAGATTCATCAGCTTTGCGGCAACAAGGGTTAGCCGTTCAAGCCCAGGGGCGGTTCGCAACGTACTGACGGCCTCACGACTTGGGCGCTCCAAGTAGACTGATTCCAACGTACCGAGCCTCGAGAGGTCCGGGAGGATCGCGCTGCCAGAGAGCGCGAGCCCGCGAAGGCGACTCAATGCGGAAATCGCCGAGATGTCCGACAATGGCGTTGATAGCGCCACCCCTTCCAGACAATCCGCGAGTGGCAGGAGCGGGTCGAGCGACTCCATGGACGCGTCGTTGATGCTCACTTCGCTCAACCCTTCTGCCCGCACCACCTCGACCAACGAGTCTGCCCACCGGTCAACGTGGAGTCGCGGCCGACTCGGGTTGATCCAGAAGCGGGGGGCCTGTTCTGGGGGGACGGCGGCGGGGGGCGTACGCTGAACCATGGGCTATTCTAATTCGCTCGCTGCCTCCGCGACAACTGCCATCGTCCTCTCTGGTAATTCGTGCTGGCACTGCGGGCCGAGCGTGGACTGGCTCCCGGGGATACGGATCGCATCCCATCCCCCCGACGGCAACTCGGCGTTGACGATTAACTCATTCTCTTGCCGAGAGTTCGCCCACCGGTGGCCAATTCAATCTCAATACGGTTATACCGGCACACCTCCCAGGAGGTTTGCCGGTAGAATGTGAAGCTCGCGCGGGAGGTGAGGGAGCCGAGGTTCGAAGCGCGGGAGATGGTCGCACGGAAGAATGCGGTGATGACGCGCTACTACGGGTGGTATGCCAACCGCGCGCGGGGCACCCGGCGCCGGGCCGCCGAGGGCGACGGCGGGCCCATGCCGGTCCCGGTGGCCGCGCCGGAGCCGCTCCCACTCCGCGAGGCCCGGCGGCGCTGGGCCGAGTTGCTGCGGCGCCTCTATGAAGTGAACCCACTCGTGTGTCCGGCCTGCGGCGGCGCGATGCGCCTCCTCGCCTTCATCACCGAGGCGGGGCGGGATCAACTGCGTGCAATCGGGAGGATTCCTCCGTCGGCACCGGACCGCCGCTCCCGTATCAACATTGCATCCTTGTCCAGCCTCGCCTTTCTACATTCCCTTCAGACCCGAGCGCGGGGGGTGGGATTGGCCCAGGACATCGAAGGATCGAAGGCCTGCTTCGAATGATCGCGTGGGGCTACGCCGCTCATCGCGCCTCGGGCCCGCGGCTCATGAATCGAATGTGGTTATGCCAAGGCTGGTCACGCGCCATACCCCCTGGATCCGAGTCAATATGTATTCCTGGCCTCCACGCGAGAGTCGCCCCCCAGTGTCGTACGTCCTTTCGACATTCACCCGCGCAGTGTCGCCATGGATCACCGGATCGTTCAGCGCCATGACGCCGCGCGCTCCGGGAAACCGGCAGTTCTGTCCGCAATGGATGACTTCGTTGTACCGACCGACTCGGAGCCGAAGTAGCTGCGCCAGTTTGCCCGCGATCGCACGATCGTGGGCATTCGCGCGCTTGTAGCTGGGACGCGGATCCAGCACGAGCGTCGTATCGAGCTTCGGGGCCAGATACTTGGCGACAGCCAGCAGGATGGCTGAACTGTCGGGGGTTGGACGCTCACCCTGCGCTTGGGCCACGACGGTCCATTCAACGTCGGGGCGCGTATTGGGGTTGGGCCGAGCGCCCGTAATCGTTGTGGCGGCGGCAACTAGCCATACCAGACTTAACATCCTGCCTCCCGTACTCTGGGGTCATCTCTGATCGCGTTCAGCCGCCCCTTGTTCAATAATATGGCTTCTGGTCGACGCCACACGCATTTGCGACAGAATCTGCTTCACTCTCCCCTTCGGGCGTCCCAGGGAAACTGTACATCAGGTGCGCCGCCTCATGACGGATGATCCAGTGAATATACGTGGAGTTGTCCGTGCTATTAACGTGCATTCTCGCCGTTGTATCCGTGCCCGTAATATCGCGGTGGCTGTCGGCAAAGGTCGTCGTGTCCCCGTTCATCGTGAAGCCCGAGTACATGTTGATGTTCCCATGGCTGTTCAACCGTAGGAGAAACGTCTCCATACCACTGCATTCAGGGAGTATGTCGTCAATTCCAGCTTGGATCGCATCGGCCTGCGAACCTTCTGGACGGTTCAACGGGCAGTGACCCCGATCAAGGGGAAGGCAATGCACGGTATCTGGCCCCGCGGTCGTATCTGTATCGGCGTAGAGGAAGGTCGGCTTTGGGCCGGTAATCGCGTTCTGTCGCGAGGACGCCGAATCTGCACAACTGGCCAGGCCCCACACGGCGATGACGGCGGCTGCGAAGCCGACTAACCTCAATCGCGTTCGATCCATGTCTTCCTGCCTCCCGTCGCGAAGCGTGGCATGACCCACTCTCCGACGCCACCTGAATCACGGCGCTGGTTCTGACGGCGTCTCTCCCTTGCCGGCCACTGCGTGCCCCGTGGCACTCGCGACCAGGGTAACATCCGTGTCTGCTAATATCAAGATCCCTTTGCGCTAACGCCTATACTATTGCTTCGGTTCTTTCCCTGAGCCTGGTGCCATTCCGTCTCCACTTCCTGCCTTCTGGAAACACCGATTGCCGGCGCCTCTCAAGTGTCGAGGCCGAATGAGCCACCGACGACATCACCCCGCACCTTCAGATGCTGGTCACCGATGGCGCCTTCCGGGCCGACGGCACCTTCGTCCCCTGGCCCGCGCACAACTCGACGGCCCTGACCGAAGCGTTCCGGCGCGCGGTGCTGCGGCTCTTCGTGCGCCGCGGGATCTTCGAGGTCGACCACGCACGCGCGATGCTCGCCTGGCCGCATGCGGGGTTCCACGTCCACGATGGCGTTTGGGTGCCCGTGGCCCGGCCCGGTGAGGCCCGCCCCGCCACCGACCGCCTGCCTTCGTCAGGCCAGACCGGGATTCAAATTCCTTCTGTGAAGCGGCGGCCCGCGTCAAGCCCCAATGAGTTCT
The DNA here is from genome assembly GCA_963814345.1 of uncultured Gemmatimonadaceae bacterium. GTDB lineage: Bacteria > Gemmatimonadota > Gemmatimonadetes > Gemmatimonadales > Gemmatimonadaceae > JAGWRI01. Next base: position 175,619 of record CAWFCT010000019.1, read on the forward strand.
TTCGCAGGCTTGCCGTCGCGCGTTCTTCCGTTGTCCACGCGATCCTCGAGGTGCTGCTCAGCCTTCTGTTCGCGCTCTCGGGTGGGACGCGAGGGTCCCGGCGCATTTGGGTGGTACGAAAGAGCGGACGGCGCCAACTATCCCACGACGTCGATGGTCCGTGGTGCGTCAAGGAATTTCACGCGCTCGCCGCTCCCGATTCAGTCACGTCGATTCGCGCACGGTCCGGCCGCTCTTATCCCGCCCGTTGGGCTAGGGCCTGGGGCGCCGCCGGTGCCAGCGGTCGGATTCGCTGCGCCTCATACGCCACGCCGTCGCGCCACATCGCGTAGAGAATCCCGGCCAGCCGCCGCGCCAGCGCGACCACCGCGATCCGCTGGCCGCGCCGCTGCGCGATCGCCCGCGTCCAGGCGCGGAGCGCCACCGTCTCCGCCGACTTCGACCGCAGGATCTGCCACCCGGCCTCGACCAGGAGCCAGCGCATCCGGCCGTTGCCCGCTTTGGTAATCCGTCCGAGCTGGCGCTTCTCCCCGGAGCGGCGCTCCCTCGGCACCACGCCGAGATACGCTTCGAGGTCGTGCGCCGAGCGAAATCGCGTGATGTCATCGATCGTGGCGACGAACGCGCTCGCCGTCACCGGCCCGACCCCGGGCGCCGTCGCGAGGCGCGCCACGATCGGGTCGCTGGCCGCGACGGTGGAGATACGCCGATCCGCCGCCGCGATTTGCTCGTTGAGCGAGGCATACACCGCAAAGAGCGGCGCCAGCTCCGTGGTCAGCGCCGGCG
>CAWFCT010000020.1:0-16574 GCA_963814345.1 uncultured Gemmatimonadaceae bacterium
GAACCAGCGGGGGCCATAGTCAGATCGTCCACAGTTAGACGGTCTACATATAGGCGTTCCGGCTGCCGGCGTCAATCCTCCCCGGGCGTCACCGGGCGAACGCTCGCAAGGCGACCAGGGTCAGCCCCGGCACGCGACGGAATTCGCCCGCGTTCAGCGTGGCGAGCCGGTGCCCGTTGGCCACGGCCGTTGCACCGATCATCAGGTCGTGCGGCCCGATCATCCGCCCGCGACGCGAGAGATGCTCCCACAGTTCGGCGTGGCGACGGGCCTCGGTGAGTCCGAACGGAATTGACGGGACCAGGTCGAGGACGGCCTCGACGAATGCGAATCGTCGCGCGCGAGCGGCCGGCGTGGTCGCGCGAAGGCACCCGTACAACAATTCCGACGCGGAGATGGCCGCCATGGCCACCGGTTCGTCCCCCGCCGACCGCAGGAGTGCCTCCATGTCGAACGCACCCCGCTCCGCGGCGATGATGACCGAACTGTCGAGGATCACTTCCAGCCGTCCTCGGGCGCGGGCAGCGCACGGCGCGCCGCATCGATGTCGCTGCCGAGCGCCGTCGCCTCGTCGTCACTCAGCCGCGGGAGTGCGGCCCAGCGTTCGGCCAGCTCGCGCCCTGACGGCAGGACGCGCGCGCGGGAAGTCGCCGCCGCCCCCGAGAGGTACGCCGTTACCGCCTCGCGCACGAGTTGCGAGCGGCCCAGATCACGCTCGCCGGCGCGCCGGTCCAGGGCGCGGGCGAGATCGGCCGGCAGTCGCAGCGTCAGGTGCGAGTCTTTCATGTGTTACAATGTAGCCCATCCGTGGCACATGCGCCACGCGGCCAGCCCGCGCCCCCCGACCTACCGACCTACCGACCTACCGACCTACCGACCTACCCCCAGAGCCGCACCCCGCCCGTCAACCCGTCGGCATTCGACACCAGCTTCACGTCGTCCGGAAGATCGAGCTTCACGTGCCGCGCGTTCCCGCCGCCGATGTACAGCACGTCGAAGTTGAGCAGCACGCGGAAGGCATCGATCACCGTGGCCACGTGCTTGTTCCACTTCTTCTTGCTGTGCTTCTTCAGCACGGCATCGCCCACGTAGTCGTTGAACGTCTTGTGCTTGCGGAAGGGGAACTGCGCGAACTCCATGTGCGGCATCAGCGCGCCGTCGCGGAAGAGCGCCGAGCCCATGCCGGTGCCCAGCGTGATCACGAACTCGAGTCCCTTCCCCTTCACGGCGCCGTAGCCCTGGACGTCGGCATCGTTGAGCACGCGCGCCGGCTTGCCCAGCCGGCGCCGCAGCGTCTCGGCCAACGGAAAACCCTTCCAGATGTCGTTGCCCCAGTGCGGTGCAGTGAGCACGCGACCGTCGCGCACCACGCCCGGGAAGCCCGCCGAGATCCGGTCGTAGCGCGGCAGCGGCTTCACCAGCTTCACGAGCGCATCGACCATCACGTCGGGGGGCGCCGGATCTGGCGTCTTCACCCGCACGCGGTCCACCAGCATGCGGCCCCTGGCATCGAGCACGGTGGCCTTGAGCCCCGTGCCGCCGATGTCGAGGGCGAGCGTGCGGGGAGATTTGCGGGCAGCGGATGAGGCGCGGCGTGGTCTGGCCATGTGCGGAACCGGGTGAGAGTCATTTGTATTATAGAGCATCAGGACCGGGGCGGATGGGTGCGTGGACGCGCCGTTGCCCGGCACCTTCAACGACGGACTTCAATCGCATGACTGCATCGTCCAGCGGACAACGCGCCGCCGTGCCCTCCGGCCGCCGGCCGACGAGCCGCGGCCCCCGCGAGTGGGCGCGCGCCTTCACCGGGTTCTATCCGCCGACGGCCGAGGATATGGCCAGCCTCGATCCCGTTGCGCGGTTCCTGTATTCGGCGCGCAGCGTGATTCTCGTGATCTCCTTCCAGGCGGCGCTGCTGGCCGGGCTGCTCGCGCTCACCGACCGCCGCTTCTCGGCGGTGCCCTTTGCGCTCGTGCTCGTTGGCTACGTGGTGCTGCACATGATCAGCAACCTGTCCAACGACTACTTCGGCGCCCGCCGGGGACACGACACCGACGACTCGCCGCGGCGGCGGTACACGGTGCATCCGCTGCTCAGTGGCGCGGTGAGTTCCCGGCTCCTGGTCACGGGGCTGCTCATTCTGGCGGCGATCGCGGTGGCGATCGGCGTGTACTTCATCGAACTGCGGGGGCGCGACGCGGTGCTGCTCGTGGCCGCCGGCGCGCTGCTGCTCTGGGCGTACGACGCCGCGCCGCTGGCGCTCAAGGAGCTCGGACTCGGCGAACTGGCTTCGTTCGTCGTGTGGGGCCCGTTGATGGTGGCGGGCGGGTACTACGTGATCACGGGACATGCATCGCGCGCCGCCCTACTGGCGTCCGTTCCCTACGGACTCGGCGTGATGTCGATTCTCGTGGGCAAGCACATCGATCAGCGGCAGTTCGACGCCGGGCAGCACCAGCGGACGCTGCCGGTGGTACTCGGCGAGCGGCGGGCACGGATTCTCAACCGCGGTGCGGTGATCGCGATGTACCTGGTCATCGTGGGCGGCGTGGCGCTGCGCGCGCTCACCCCATTCGCGCTGTTGGTGCTGCTCGCGTGGCCGCGCGCCTGGCGTGCCGTGCGCGTGATGTCGGCGCCGGCGCCGAGCCAACCGCCGGCGGGCTACGTGGGCTGGCCGCTCTGGTACCACCGGGTGTGTCTGGTGCACAACCGGTTGTTCGGGTGGCTGTACGTGGCCGGGTTGGCGGCGGGAGCGCTGCTGCCGGCGGTACGGATCTAGCTGGGCCCTCGGCGTGGTCCGGATGACGAGGACGTGCTCCCCGGCTTCCGCTGCGCACTCAGTGACGTGATCGGCTGAAGAACGCGCGACGGGCCGGCGGCGCTCTCGCACCCCCGGCCCGCCCCTAACGCTGTTTCGCTGTTTCGTTGTCTTGCTGTGTCGCTGTCCGACTGTCTTACCGACCTACGGACCTACCGACCTACTCGCCACCCCCCACCTTCGTCCGATCCGGCCCCGGCGGCACCGGCTTCAGCTGCACCGGATGCTCCTGGAGCAGCTTCATCGCCTCGGCGACGGCGCGCTCGAGCTGCGGATCGTGGCCGGCGATCTGTTGCGCCGGATCCTGCTCTACCGGAATGGTGGGCGACACGCCCTTGTTCTCCACGTCCCACTGTCCGTCGGGATTGTAGAAGCCCGTGCTCGGCGCGCTGATGAACCCGCCGTCCACGAACGGCGGCTCTCCGCCCCACCCCACGAGTCCGCCCCACGTCTTGGTGCCGATGAGCGGTCCGATGTTCATCTGGTGGAACATGTACGGGAACATGTCGCCGCCCGAGCCGCTCATCTCGTTGATGATCAGCACCTTGGGCCCCCAGATGGCGGCGGCCGGCGCGGTGACGGCGTTGTAGCGATTGCCGAGCCGCTGGCTGAAGTAACCGTGCAGGTGGCGGGTCATCACGTCGATCATGTAGTCGGCAATGCTGCCGCCGTGGTTGAACCGCTCGTCGATCACGGCGCCCTTCTTCTCCTGCTGGGCAAAGTAGTAGCGATTGAAGCTGGTGTAGCCGCCCTCGCCGGTGTCGGGGATGTAGACGTAGGCGAGCTGGCCGTGGGAGAGTGAATCAACCAGGCGGCGGTTCGACTCGATCCAATCGCGCTCGCGCAGTCCCATCTCGCTGCCGGTGGGAACCACGGTGATGAGATGCGAGCCGTCGACCGTCGGCCGGTTGTTGACGCGGAGTTGCACCTGCTTGCCCACCGTGCCGATGAACAGCGAGTACGGGTTGTCGGTGGGGGCCAGGTTGCGGCCGTTGACGGACAGGATGTAGTCGCCGGCGTGCACGTCCACGCCGGGCGCCGAGAGCGGCGCGCGGAGATTCGGGTTCCAGTTCTCGCCGTCGTAGATCTTGGTGATGCGGTAGCGGCCGTTCTCCACGGCGAGGTCGGCGCCGAGCAGGCCGGCCGGGAGCGCGTCGGCCCTGGGCATGTCACCGCCGCCCGTGAAGCTGTGGCCCACCGTGAGTTCGCCCTGCATCTGCGCCAGCAGCGTGGTGAGATCGGCGCGGTGGCGAATGTACGGCAGGAACTTGGCGTACTTCTGCTTCATGGCCGGCCAGTTCTGGCCGTTCATGTTGGCCACATACAGATAGTCGCGCTCGATGCGCCACGCCTCGTCGAAGATCTGGCGCCACTCGGCGGGCGGATCGATGTCGATCTTGAGGTCTGCCGTGTTGAGCGCGCCCGTGCCGGCGGCCGGCGGCTTGCCGGTGGCGTCGACCACGGCCCAGTGTCCGTTGGGACGGCCGCTGGGCATCGCGCCCTGATACAGCAGCTTCTTGCCGTCGAACGAGAGCGCGTAGTCGTCGGCGGAAGCTTCGATGAAGTCCACCGCCTTGCGCTCCTTGAGGTCGTAGCGGTGCAGCACGTCGGCATGGTTGGGCACGTGCTCCACGTAGAAGAACTCGCCCGGGCGCCCGGCCTCCAGGTTGGCGTAGTCGCGGCTGGGCACGTTGAGCGCGACGATGCGCTGCATGAAGCCGTCGAAGTCGATGTGCACCGATACCGGTTCCGGGGCCGGCTTCTTGCCGCTGTCGGGCTTGGCCTTCTTCCCGGTGTCGGCGGGTTCGTCGCCCGTCTGGGGGAGCAGCGGCGACTGGTCGGCCTTGGAGAGGACGGCGAGGTAGATGGCGCGCTCGACGGGTTGGTTGTACGAGCTCATGTCGAGCCAGCCGGTGTGGAGCGCGAAGTCCGTGGATGCGAGGAAGAGCAGATACTTGCCGCTCTTGCCCCAGGTGGGATCGATCACGTCGGAAAGGCCGTCGGTGAGCTGGTGCGTGGCGTTGTCGGCCACGTTGTACGCGAAGATCGCGTGGAACTGCGACCCCATGAGCCGCTTCTGGTAGGCGATCCACTTGGAGTCGGGCGACCAGGAGGGCGCGAGATCGCGATTGGGCCAGGTATAGTTGCCCTGGTCGACGTGCGTCTCCTTGCCGGTGGCGAGATCCAGCACCCAGAGATTCATCTCGGCGTCGGTGAACAGGATCTTCTTGCCGTCGGGCGACCACTCGGGGGTGTAGAAGTACGTCGGGTGCTCGAGTTTGTAGGCTTTGGGCGGCGTGAGGCCGTCCTGCCCGCCCACCATGAGTTGGTACTCGCCCGTGCTGTCGCTGAACCAGGCGATCTGCGTGCCGTCGGGCGACCAGACGGGCGTGCGGTCGGCGACGCCCGACGAATTGGTGAGGTCGCGCCAGGTGCCCTTGTCGGTGGGCACGGTGATCACGTCGCCGCGCGCTTCGAACAGCGCACGCACGCCGGTGGGCGAGAGTTGCGGCGCGATGAGGTCCTTGGAGACGTCGGCGGCGTGGGGCATGGCCCACGGGAAGTCGCCGGTGGCGCGGATGTCGAGCTTGCGGTCGCGCCCGGTGGCGGGATCGTACAGGTGGACGTCGCCGGCCTGCGCGTAGGCCACGAGCCCGGCGCCGGTGTTCACGCTCTCCACTTCATAGTCGGTGTAGTGCGTGATCTGCTTGAGCGCCTTGGTCTTCGTGTCGTACGACCAGAGGTTGTTGGTCCAGTCGCGGTCGGAGATGAAGTAGATGGTGCTGCCCAGCCACACCGGCTGCTGGTCGCGGCTGTCGGTCCACGGCAGCTTGGTCATGGCGTAGGACTTGAGATCGAGCACGCGGATGGGCTGATTCTGGCCGCCACGGTAGCGCCGCATCTCGGTTTCCCACGGGCGGTCGAGCTGGTAGGCCAGCGACTTGCCGTCGGGCGAGATGGCACCGTAGAGCGCGCGCGGCACCGGGAGCCGATGCGGAAGGCCACCGTTGATCGACACCGTCCATAGCTGCGGCTCGCCGTCGGGCATGCCGGTGCGCGTGGACTCGAACACCACGCTGTCGCCGTCCGGGGTCCAGCCGCGCACGGCGTCGGGCGCCGGGTGCCAGGTGAGGCGCCGCGGCGTGCCGCCGTCCACACCCACGACGTAGACGTCGGGGTTGCCGCCGTACTCGCCGGAGAATGCGATCCACTTGCCGTCGGGCGAGAAGTGCGGATCGGACTCGACCGTCGGCGAGGAGGTCACGCGGCGCGCGTCGCCGCCGTCGCGCGGGGCCACCCAGATGTCGCCGGCGTACGCAAAGGCGACGTACTTGGCGCTGACGTCGGGTTGATGGAGCAGGTGCGTGGATTGGGCGAGGAGCGCTGTGGGGGTCAGGCCGAGAACGAGGGCGAGGGAGAGCACGCGGGTGCGAGACAACATGCGGAGACTCCGGCGAGAGTGTACGGGCCGGCGGCGGGAGGTGGCCTGGATTGCCGATCCCTGGTTGTGGAACGCTTGGGAAACATGTGCCGATACGGAGCCGCGCGCGAGGTGGTTTCGCCGATCGGGCCATCCGGCCCTATTTCTCGCGCTTGCCACCCGTCCGGTGCACCGCCTGCTCGAGCTTCTGCAGCTTGTCGCGCGTGAGCTTCGCCGAGGCCGTGTCGTGCACGGCCTCCGACAGCTTCACCGACTGCTCGTACTGCGCGATGGCGGCGGTCGTGTCGCCCTCGGCGAGGAGTCCGTCACCGTAGCTGCCGTGGGCGTCGGCCGACGACGGATAGTGGGTCACGTTTTCCTTGAACATCCAGGCCGCGACCCCGGGCTGCTTCATTTCCTGCAGCACCCCATAGCCGTACTGGTTCAGCAGCGCCTCGGGCAGCGCGCTCGGGAGGCCGAGCGTGCGGGCGCCGCTCGCGTACGTCGTCTCGGAGGCGGTCACGGAATGGACCCATGCCGCCGAGTCCCATTGCATACTCGGATTCGAGAGGGGGAGCCGGGCGACCGAAACGGGTTCGAATACGAAGCGCAATCCGGCGATGAGACTCGGCTGCGGCGTGAGCGCGTGCGTGTCGTCCGTGTAGTGTTGGTACGCGTAGTGGACGCCATGGGGCTTCAGCGTGTCGAGCCGGGCAATGAACCGGCGTGCGGTCACGTCGATGGGAGTTTCGAAGGCGCCGCTGGCGACGAAGATCCGCTGCCCGGTGGTGAGCCGGGCGACGCCGTCCGCGTACTCGTGTGCGACCGTCGAGTCGTTCCACCAGAGCGACGGACTCATGGCGATGATGCCCTGGTACGGGTTCTTGCCCTTGGCGGCCAGGTAGAGCCCGAAGAGGCCACCCAGCGAGTGGCCGGCAAGCACCGTCACGCGCCGGGCGCGGTACTTGCCGCGGACGTAGGGAAGCACCTCGTCGACGATGAAGGTCTCGAATGCATCGGCGCCCCCGGCGGTGGGGATGAGCTTGGCCGTTCCCCCCGTGGCCGGCGGCGTCATGTCGTGTGAGCGGTCCTCGCCATTCACGACGCCGACGATGATGAGGCCGGGAATCTCCCCGCGGCTGGCGAGGAAGTTCGCGTTGGCCACCGCCGCCTCGAACTGCGGGCGGTCGTCGGCGTCGAGCAGCACGAGCACGGGAAAGCTGTCGGTGCTTGCCTTGTAGCCCGTAGGAAGCGCGACGAACAGAACGCGCGGCGTGTGCAGCGTTGTCGACTGGAGCGTGTCGGTGATCCAGGGCGCGACGGCCGCATCCTGTGCGCGGACCGCGGGCGCGGGAGCGACGAGAAGCAGCGCCGCCGCGCTGGACAACAGGAGTCGTACGTTGCGGGTCATGGGTCTCTCTCGGAGACGGGGGCGGGGGCGGGGGCGGGGGAACGACGGGCACGGCCAAAATGGGCTCGCCAGGCGATTCGCGCCAGCGAGGCAGGCGGTGGCGTGCACCACTGGACCGGCGCATGTTATCGCGCGTTCCGGATTCGCCGACGTCCGGCGACCGGGCGCCGCTCACGCCGCCGCATTCCGGCCGAACTCCGAGGAACACCCGAGTATGAAGCGTTCGCTGCTGATCCCGATCGCCTGTGCGCTGCTCGCCACCGACGCGCCCGCTCAGGCCTCCGCCCCGCTGAGCGGCTTCGACGCCTACGTCCAGCACGTCATGGCGCAATGGCAGGTACCGGGGCTCGCCGTCGCGATCGTGAAGGACGGCAGGGTGGTGATGGCCCGCGGCTACGGTGTACGCGAGCTTGGCAAGCCCGGCGCGGTGGATGGCAACACCCTCTTCGACATCGGCTCCAACACCAAGGCGTTCACCGCGGCCGCGCTCGGAACGCTCGTGGCCGAGAAGAAGTTGGCCTGGGACGCGCGCGTCGTGGACTACGTGAAGCCCTTCCGGCTCGGCAGTCCGTACGTGACGGAGTCGATCACCCTGCGCGACCTGCTGACGCACCGCAGTGGATACTGCGATCCGCCGATGTGGTACATGTCCAACGACTCGAACGTGATCGCGCGGCTGCGCTACCAGCAGCCCGACTACGGATTCCGAGCGCGGTTCTGCTACAACAACATGCTTTACCTCACCGCCGCCCGATTCATCCCGGCCGTCACCGGTGAGACGTGGAACCAGTACGTGGCGCAGCATCTGTTCGCGCCGCTCGGCATGACGCGCACGGTCACCACCGAGGCGGAGCTGGCGGCGTCGAGCGACGTTGCGATGCCGCACGGCCTGGTGGACGGCAAGGTCGCCGAGATCCACCGCTACTGGCCGCACAACATGGACATCGTGTCGCCGGTGGGCGGCATCAACTCCAGCGCCGACGACATGAGCCACTGGCTGCTGATGCTCCTGGCCGGCGGCCGGTACGAGGGGACGACGGTGCTCGACTCGGCGACGCTCCGCGAGATGGAGACGCCGCAGATGGTGGTGGCGGCCAGTTCCGGCGTGGGGCGGGAGATCCGCGCCTGGATTCCGAACGGCACCTTCTACACCTACGGACTCGGGCTCTTCGTGCAGGACTATGCGGGACACACGCTCGTCTGGCACGCCGGCGACATCGACGGAATGGCCTCGGCCGTGGCGTTGGTACCGGACGCGCAGCTCGGCGTGGCCGTGATGTCCAACATGAACGGGAACGACGCGCGCTTCGGCATCATCCAGCGGGTGCTGAACGCCTACCTGGGGCTGCCACAGGGTAACGTCAGCGACACGCTGCTCGCTTCGATGCAGCGCGCCCTGAAGGCCGGGCAGACGGCCGACGACAAGTTGGCTGCGACCCGCGATCCGGCCGGCCATGCACCGCATCCGTTGAGCGACTACGCCGCGCGCTACCACGACGACTTCGACGGCGACGCGCGCATTGCTGTGGAAGACGGGCATCTCGTGCTGCGACTCGGGAACCCCGATTTCGTCGGCGATCTCGCGTACTGGCACGACGAGACCTTTCGGGTCACCTGGCGGTACCACCTCTACGGCACCGCCTACGTGAACTTCGATGTCGACGCCCTTGGTCGGGTCAACAAGCTCTCCATCGCCCAGTCACCGCTGCACTACGAGCGGGTGCCCGCGGCGGGGGGAAACGCCGGCGGGAGTTGACCGGCCGGCTCAGTACATGTCCAGATCGGCGCCGGCAGCGACCTTGCCCGGGAAGTGCGACTTCACCTCGGCGACGATCTCATCCGCCGTCTGCCCGAAGAACAGCCAGTGCGTGAGCACGAGCAGTTTGGGCTTCGCGCGGGCCGCCATCTCGCCCAGCTCGATGCCCGATGTATGGAAGTGCGTGTGGTACTCCCGGTCCTCCGGGCCCAGGCGCGCCAGCCCCTTGGCCGAGTACACCTCGTGCACCATGACGTCGCACCCGTTGCAGTAGTGCGCGATGGTGTCGAGCGGCGGCGCCTCGTCGCCCGAGATCACGATGCTGCGGCCGCGGGCGTCGAAGCGGTAGCCGAGCGCCTCGGGCCAACTGCCGTGATGCACGGGAAATGCCGTGACCGTGACGTTGGAGTCGCGATAGACCACGCCCGGCTTGATCTCGTGCACGATCACGTGATAGGCGGCCCAGTTCCCGTGCTCCAGCCCGTAGACGCGGAGGCGGATGTCTTCCCGGTAGGCCTTCAGGATGTGGTCCACCATCGCCTTCGTGCCTTCGGGTCCCCACACCTCGAGCGGTGCGTTCCGGTGCAGCACCGCGGGGGTGAGGATGATGTCGGGCAGTCCGATGGTGTGATCGGAATGGAGATGGGTGAGGAACAGCCGCTTGAGATTCCTCACCTGCAAGGCGGGCAGGTGATCCTTGCGCGCCGCGGCAACCGCGCGCCGCACCACGCCTGCGCCGGCATCGACGATGTAGGAATCCATGCCGACGACGACGGCGGTGGACGGACCCGAGCGGTCGGGATCGGCGATCGGCGTGCCGGTGCCCGAGGAGGACGACCTTCGCGGTACCTGCAGCCGCGTTCTCAGCGGGCGCTCCCCGGCCGGCCCGTTGTGATCGTGCGAGTGCGGGAACGACGACCAGAGCGGCGAGCGCGAGGGCAACACGTTTCATTTGGCGGTTGCCATCCGTTGCCGGAACTCCCTCAGCCAGTTGGGCACGACGATCAGGCGGTACGTACTCACTTTCGGGAGGAGTGTGATGACGTGGAGCCCGTCGCGCGTCACGGTGTAGTTCGGCGTGCCGAAGTACGCCTGCGGAGTTGGAATGTTCGCGAAGGCCGTGTCACGTGACACCACCCGAAGCGTCGGTGCGGTCTCCACGCGCGCCTCCATGATGGCATTGCCCGCCACATAGTAGAGGCGCTTCCCGTCGGCTGACCACTCGGGCGCGGCACCCCCACTGACCGAGGCCTGCAGCTTCACGGTCGGGTCCGGATAGGAGCGGATGTAGACCTGCGCCTTCCCCGTCTCGTCGCTGGTGAGCGCCACCCAGTGCCCGTCGGGCGAGAACGCGGGGGCGGCCTGTAGGCCGGGTGACGAGGCAAATGGCCGGGTGGCAGAGATCGAATCGAGTGGCACGCGAGCGAGCTTGAAGCTGCTCGGTCCCAGAAAGCCGTACAGAAGCGACTTGCCGTCGGGCGAGGGCACCGCCTGGGTGACCAGATTGGGAGAGGCAAGGAGCAGGCGGGGCGGAAGAGCCTGGGTCACCGCCTGCCGCCAGATCCCGCCACGCATCGAGTCGGCCGACGACGCAAAGACGATTGCCTTCCCGTCCGCCGTCCATTCCGCCGCTGCGACCGTCTGGGTGTTGGTCAATCGCGACAGCACGCCCTGCTGGAGATCGAACAGCCAGACATCCGTTCGTTGGTCGTCGGCGATTTCGACGGCCAGGCGCCGCCCGTCGGGTGAAAGGCGGGGCTGCGAAAAGCTCCGAACGGCGGGGAGCAGCACGTGCCGTTGCCCTTTGCGATCGACCGACATGAGCTGCGCGTTGTCCGTTCCCTCCCCCACCACCAGCGCGCCCCCCCGCGACACGAACACGCTGGAGTTTCCGTTGTTGACGCCGGTCACCTGCACCGGGTCGTGCACCGGCACCGGCGCACCGGTGACCTTGCGCGCGCGCTCATTCACCGGGACCGCCATCACCGTCCCGTCTTCCTTGACGTAAAGCAGCGCGCCGTCGAGAACGACGAGTGGACGAATTCCCTTGAGGCCCAGCGGGGTCACCGCCCCGCCATCCAGCGACGCGAGCGCCAGCTCGGAACTGGAGAGCGCGCCGTGCCAGATGACGAATGCCACCGTCTTTCCGTCGGGAAATGCGACGGGCCACAGATGGTCCGCCGCGTTCTTCCCGGTGTCGGGATGCGTGACGGGCGTCAGGTCTCCGCCGCCCACGCTGACCTTGGACAGCCCGCGGGCGTTGCCCGTCGAGCCGACGACGAGCACGCCGGTGGTCGTCCAATCGGCGCCGTTGTCGAAGCCCCCCGCGGTGATGGTCACCGGGGCGCTGCCGTCGAGTAGAACCTTCTTTTCCTTGTTGTCCGCCTCGAACGCCAACCACTTCCCATCGGGCGAAAAGAGCGGCTGAGACGCGTTGGTCGTGCCGGGGATCGGATGCGCGTCGAGCTGGTCGCTGCGGCGAAGCTCGAGCATCGAGGATCCGTCCGGCCGCAGCACCGAGAACACGAGCATGCTGCCGTCGGGCGAGATGGCCGCCGGCCAGGGCGGCGGATCCGTGATCGGCGCGCTGTCGCTGCCGGTGTAGAGGAAGCGGATCACCGGTGTATCGGCGGGCGCCGGCCGGTGGCGCCACATGAAAGCACCGAACGCCAGCGACGCGACGGTCACGGCGCCGAGGCCCACGACGACGGGGTCGCGGAACCGCGACCGGCGCCGCGCCGGACCCGCACCGGCGGCGTGAACTGCACCCGCGCCGGAAACCGCGACGGTGCCGCTGCGCGTGAACTGGGGACTCGCGAGCGCATCGGCGAACGCACGCGCCGTACCGAACCGGTCGGCCGGCAGCTTCTCCAGCGCCGTGAGCACCGCCGCGTCCACATTGGGCGGTACGGTGTGGCGATTCGGGATCAGCGACCGCGGGGTCTCGGTCACGACCCTCGCGACGATCGCCTGCGCGGTGGGGCCGGTGAAGGGCGGCTCTCCCGCGAGCATCTCGTACAGCACCGCGCCCAGCGCATAGACGTCGCTGCGTGCCGTGATCTCCCGCTCGCCCATCGCCTGCTCGGGACTCATGTAGTGCGGCGTGCCGAGCGACATACCGGTCTCGGTCATGCGGGTGCCGGCCGTGCTCACCGCCAGCGCGATGCCGAAGTCGGCGACCAGGGCATGCCCGCCCTGCAGCAGGATGTTCTCCGGCTTGATGTCGCGATGGATCACGCCGTGGTCGTGGGCGTACTGCAGCGCGTCGGCCACTTCGCTCGCGATGCGGACCGCCTCGGCAACCGGAAGCTGGTGCTCGTGGCTGATGCGGTCGCGGAGCGAGACCCCCTCCACGTAGGGCATCACGTAGAACAGCGTCCCGTCCACCTCGCCCGAGTCGTGCAGCGGCAGGATGTGGGGGTGCTGCAGGTTGGCGGTGGTCTTGATCTCGGACAGGAAGCGGTCGGCGCCGATCACCGCGGCCAGTTCCGGGCGCAGCACCTTGACCGCGACCTCCCGATCGTGCTTCACGTCGTGGGCCAGATAGACCGTGGCCATGCCGCCCGCGCCCAGCTCGCGCTCTATGCGATAGCGATCAGAGAGGGCATTACTCAGGCGGGCGAGGGCGTCAGGCATGGCGCGAACATGGCGAGAGAAGGCGTACCACGCCAGTCGCAGTGCTACGCGCGGTCCGCGAAGGCAACGTACATCTCGCCACTGAACGCCGACGGCCGCGTCGCGGCCACGGTGAACGGGCCGAGCTCCGCAGCGTCGGCGAGTTCCGCGAGCCGCGAGATCGCGATCGGATAGGGAACCCAGCGATTGGCATTCCGGCGGTCGTACTCCACGAGGACGACGCGTCCGCCGGGGCGAAGCCACGCGACCAGTTCGGCGAGCACCGCCGCGGGCTCTGCGGAGTAGTGCAGCGCGTTCGCGATGAGCAGTCCGTCGAGGAGTCCCCGTTCGAGACCGGGCAGGTCGAACGGTGCCGTGAAAGTCCGCGGCCACCGTGGTGATCGGAGCGTGGGCCTCGCGCGCCCAATGCTCCAGGGACGCCATGGCGCTCCGGTCGCGGTCCACGGCGTAGATTCGGCTGCCGCCACCGAGCAGTTCGGAGAGCGCGCGCGTGAAGGTGCCGTCGCCGGCGCCGAAGTCGGCCCAGGTGCCGGCGCGGCGGGGGACCGCCGTCCCGAGAAGGGCTACGGCGTCGCGGTGGTCCATGTCGCCGGTGGCGCGATCGTGGCCTGCCACGGACAGCCGGCCCTGCCGTCCGAACCGATTTTCCGCTCGATCCGGAGCTGCCGGATGCTTACGGGAAGGAGAGGTTCACCACCACGCTGTCGCCGGTGGTGAAGTCGAGGTTCGGCTTGGTGAGCGTTACCGGATTCGGGTTGCCGGAAACGGTGCCGGTGACCACCACGCACCCGGCCGACGTCGAGGAGCTGGTCACCTCGATACGGTAGGTCCCGGTGGACGACGAGGCGCCGCTGGCGCTGCCGTACGAGGTGCCCGAGCACGAACTGTCTTCGGCCGTCACGGTCAGGTTGGCCACCACCGCCCCGGTGGTGGCGGACGTGGTCGAGCCGTAGACGATCATGGAGGCCGACCCGCCGCCGCCGCCCGCACCCGGCTGCCCGATCAGCGCGGTGGCATCGCACGACGCAATGCCGGCCACCCCGATGCAGAGTCCAAGCAGCGCGATCGCGGGATGCAGACGTAGACGCATAGGCATGGATTCCCCCAGTCGGCCGGCCATGGCGGTCGACGATGTTGCCGCACTGACGTACCGGGAGACCGCGGACGCTTCGCGGCGAGTCCCCGGACCGACGAACTCCGCCGCGGCGCGGAGCCCGTTCCTTCCTCTCCACTAACGCAGGAACGGGCCTCCGCGCAACGGAAATCCGAGAAATCGGCCTGTTTTGGGCTCCCAAACGGTGACTACGGTCACGATCAGGGACCCCTCATTCCCACAGGCCAGATGGACGCGGGCCCGGCCCGACGGATCGCTCCGCAACCCGAGCGCCGCCTTGCCCTCCCCTTTCTCGCTCTCTAACGTGAGGCTCGACGGCGGCCGGACGCGCGCCTCCGCCCCTCCCGCCCCGACTCGCGACCACTCCGTCCACTGCCCACTCCGGATGACGACTGACGCCGGCGACACCCCCCGCGAACCCGTGATCACGCTCGATCACGTGGCCAAACGGTTCGGGGACGTGGTGGCCGTGCACGACGCCGACTTCTCCATCCACCGGGCCGAGTTCTTCTCGCTGCTGGGGCCCAGCGGATGCGGGAAGACCACCACGCTGCGCATGATCGCCGGCTTCGAGCAGCCGTCGGCGGGGCGCGTGCTGCTGGACGGCGCCGACGTGTCGCGGGTGCCGCCCTACCGGCGGAACGTGAACACCGTGTTCCAGCAGTACGCGCTGTTCCCGCACATGACGGTCTACGACAACGTCGCATTCGGCCCGCGCAGCCGGCGCCTGGACGCCACGGAAGTGGACCGCCGCGTGCGTGAGATGCTGGAAGTGGTGCGGCTCGACGAGCTGGCGCGCCGCAAGCCGGCCCAGCTCTCGGGCGGCCAGCAGCAGCGCGTCGCGTTGGCGCGCGCCCTGGTCAACTACCCCGCCGCGCTGCTGCTGGACGAACCGTTGGGGGCGCTGGATCTCAAGCTGCGGCAGGCCATGCAGCTCGAGCTCAAGCGGATCCAGCGCGAGGTGCAGATCGCGTTCGTCTACGTGACGCACGACCAGGAAGAAGCGCTCACGATGTCGGACCGCATCGCGGTGATGAACCAGGGACGCGTGGAACAGATCGGCACGCCGCAGCAGATCTACCGCGAGCCGGCCACGGTGTTCGTGGCCAACTTCATCGGCGTGGCCAACCTGATCCGGCGCGCGCCGGGCCGCGCGACGGCAACGGACTCACGGCCACGATCATCGGCGACCTCACCGTGCCGGTGGCCGGCGATGCGCCCGGCGTGCAGCCGGGCGACGCCGCCACGTTGATGGTGCGCCCCGAACGGGTGCGCGTCGCGATGCAGCCGTTCGCCGGCGTGACGTCGATTCCCGTCACCGTGGAGAGCGCGATCTTCCAGGGACCGGTGCTGCGTCTTGGCGTGCGGGCGGCCGACGGGACGGAACTGGTGGCCCACGTCGGCGCCGATCAGGCAATCGACGGACTCCAGACCGGGGCCGCGGCGTATGCGGCGTGGCATCCCGACGCCGCCCGCCTGCTCGCGGCCGGCGCGAGCCCGGATCCGGTCGCACCGCGATGACGTACGATCCCACGACGCACCGGCCGCGCGCGATCTCACGCCGCCAGTTCGTGGGGCGGGCCGCGCGCGCCGCCGGCGGGCTGGCCGCTGGCGGATCGTTCCTCGCCGCCTGCGCCGGGGAGAGGACGGGAGCAGGGGCCGGGGCAGCGGGCGACAGCGCCTCCGCGCGCACGGTGCGGATCTCGAACTGGCCGCTCTACGTGGACTCGGCCACGGTGCCGCTGTTCGAGAAGGCGACGGGCATCCACGTGGACTACACCGAGGACGTGAGCGACAACAACGCCTACTTCGCCAAGGTGGCGCCGGCGCTCGCCCAGCGGCACAGCATCGACCGCGACATCGTGGTGCTCACCGACTGGATGGTGACCCGGCTCATCCGGCTGGGCTACTGCACGCCGCTGGACGACCGCGCCTTTCCCAACAAGAACCGGCTGGTGGACGATTTGCGGAACGTCGCGTTCGATCCCGGCCGCCGCTACTCCATGCCGTGGATGTCGGGCATGACGGGGCTGGCCTACAACCGGAGCAAGACCGGCCGCGATCTCACGAGTATGCGCGATCTGTTCGACCCGGCGTTCAGGGGACAGGTGACGATGCAGACCGAGGTGCGCGACACGCTCGGGCTCGTGATGCTGTACCAGGGCGTGGCGCCGGAGCGGGCCACCGACGCCGACGTGGCCGCCGCCTGCGCCCTCGTGACGCGATACCGGAAGAACGGACAGATCCGGGCCTTCACGGGCACCGAGTACGCGGAGGACCTGGCCTCGGGGAACATCGCCATCGCCATCGGCTGGTCGGGGGACGTCGCGGGATTGGCGGGCGACAATCTCGACCTGCGCTTCGTGGTGCCCGAGGAGGGCGGGCTGCTCTTCTCCGACTGCATGTTCATTCCCGTGA
>CAWFCT010000021.1:0-573087 GCA_963814345.1 uncultured Gemmatimonadaceae bacterium
CTGGGACATGCAGAAGTTCGATCTGATACGGGCCTACGCGGGCCGGAGTGCTTCATGAGCGGCGTGAACGACTTCGCATTCAAGATGGCCACGGTGAACGGCACCGGCTCGGCCAGCGCGAACGGCCTGCTCATGCAGGCCATCTTCCGAATGGGCATCCCGGTCACGGGCAAGAACATCTTCCCGTCCAACATCCAGGGTCTGCCCACCTGGTACGAGATCCGCGTGAGCGGGGACGGGTACACGGCCCGGCCCGAAGCCATCGATCTCGTCGTCGCCCTCAACACGTCCACGTACGACCGGGACGTCGCGGCGGTCCGGCCCGGCGGCTATCTGGTGTACGATTCGTCGTGGCCGCTCGACGCCGATCTCATCCGCGACGACATCACGCTGCTGGGCGTGCCGTTCGGACATCTGTGCGTGGAGAACTTCGAGGGCGACCGGACCCGCACGCTGCTCCGCAACATCGTGTACACGGGCACGCTCGCCGCGCTGCTCGGCATCGACATGGACATCATCGGCGAGATGCTCCGCGAGAAGTTCTCCAAGAAGAAGTCGCTGCTCGATGCCAACTTCCGCGCCATCGCGCTGGGGCACGAGTACGCCGTGCGCAACTTCGAGTGCCCGCTCTCCTTCCACCTCGAGCGGATGAACGCCACCGCGGACGCCATCGTCATCGACGGCAACACGGCGGCGGCGCTCGGGGCCGTGTTCGCGGGCGCCACGGTGGGGGCCTGGTATCCGATCACACCGTCCACGTCGCTGATGGAAGGCTACAAGATGTTCTGCGAGCGGTTCCGCGTGAACAAGGAGACCGGCGAGCGGAACTACGCCATGATCCAGGCCGAGGACGAACTGGCTGCCGCGGGCATGGTGATCGGCGCCGGTTGGGCGGGTGCCCGCGCGTTCACGTCCACCGCGGGCCCGGGCATCTCGCTGATGGAGGAATTCATCGGCCTCGCCTACTACGCCGAGGTTCCCTCGGTGTTCTTCGACGTTCAGCGCACCGGGCCCTCGACCGGCATGCCCACGCGCACCCAGCAGGGCGACCTGATGGCGGTGGCCTACGCCTCGCATGGCGACACCAAGCACATCGCGCTCTATCCGAGCAATCCGGCCGAGTGTTTCTACATGGCCCGCGATGCGTTCGACCTGGCCGAGCGATTCCAGACCCCGGTGTTCGTCGTCTCCGACCTCGACATCGGCATGAACGACTGGATGGTGCCCCGGCTCGCCTGGGACGACGCCTACGTGCCGGACCGCGGCAAGGTGCTGAGCGCCGACGACCTGGAGAAGATCCAGAAGTTCGCCCGCTACACCGACGTCGACGGGGACGGCATCGCCGCCCGGTCGCTCCCCGGGGTGCATCCCAAGGGCGCGTACTTCACGCGGGGATCGGGACACGACCGGAACGCCGCCTACACCGAGGACGCGGACGCCTACCAGGAAGTCGTGGACCGCATTGCCCGCAAGATCGCGGGCGCCGCGGCGGCCGTCCCGGCACCCGAAATCCGGCGCCAGGCCGGCGCCGAGATCGGACTCGTGTCCATTGGCGGATGCCACGCGGCAATGCTCGAAGCCGTCGACCGGCTCAAGGCCCAGGGGATGGCGGCGGACTACATGCGCATTCGCGGATTCCCGTTCGATACGCCGGTCGCCGACTTCCTCAACGAACACGATCTCGTCTTCGTCGTCGAACAGAACCGCGACGCGCAGCTCCGATCGATGCTCACCATCGAGACCGGAGTGCCACGCGATCACATGATCCCCATTCTCGACTACGGCGGACTGCCACTCACGGCGCAACGCGTGGTGACTGCCGTGACGGCCCACCTTCAGGGAGCGGTCGCATGACGTCCATCGCCAAACCTCCGGTCCGGCACCCGTCGCTCCCCAAGAACGCGCTCGGCCTCACCCGTCGCGATTACGAGGGCGCGATGTCGACGCTGTGCGCCGGCTGCGGCCACGACTCGGTGACCGCCGCCATCGTCCACGCCTTCTGGGAACTGGACGTGCCGCCGCATCGCGCGGCCAAGATGAGCGGCATCGGGTGCTCGTCCAAAACCACGGCGTACTTCATGCGCCAGTCGCACGGATTCAACGGCGTGCACGGACGCATGCCCGCCCTGGCCACCGGCGCCAATGCCGCCAACCGGGGACTGGCGTTCATCGGGATCTCGGGCGACGGCGATTCGCTGTCGATCGGCCTCGGCCAGCTCAGCCACGCCATCCGCCGCAACGTGAATCTGCTGTACATGCTCGAGAACAACGGCGTGTACGGGCTCACCAAGGGGCAGTTCTCGGCGTCCGCCGACGTCGGTTCCACCTCGAAGAAGGGGGAGGCCAACGAACAGCGGCCCATCGACCCCGTGCTGCTGGCGCTCAGCCTCGGCGCCACGTTCGTGGCCCGCGGCTTCTCGGGCGACAAGGCGCAGCTGGTGCCGATCATCAAGGCCGGCCTGCGGCACAGCGGATTCGCCCTCATCGACATCATCTCGCCCTGCGTGAGCTTCAACGATCACGTCGGCTCCACGAAGAGCTATCGCTACACCCGCGAGCACTACGAGGAGCTGGCGCCCGTGGACTTCGTTCCCCTGCAGCGCGAGATCAGGGCGCCGGAAGGCGCCGACGCCACGATGTCGGTCACCATGCACGACGGCAGCGTGGTGCGCTTCCGCAAGACCGGCGACGATTACGACCCCACGGACCGCGACGCGGCGTACGCCCACGTGCGCCGGCACCAGGAACGCGGCGAGGTGGTCACCGGGCTGCTCTACATCGACGAGCGGACCCGGGACATGCACGACGTCAACCGTACGACCATGACGCCGTTGGTGGAGCTTCCGTACAGCGCGCTCTGTCCCGGTAACGCCGCGCTGCAGGAGTTGCAGGCCGACTACCGCTAGCCCGCCGCTCCGATCGGCTACGCCGGCAGCGCCCGGCGTTCCAGGAGCCGCCCGCCGAGCTCGCGCGATCCGATCGCGTTGGGTCCGGCGGGCGTGTTGCGCGCGGTCGCGCGCGTGGGGATCGACCCCGCCACGGGAATGCGCAGGAACGCGGCCGCGGCCGCCGCCGATTCCTCGCCCGGCCAGTAGTCGCTGTGCCCGTACAGACGGCCGGCGTGCGCCATCTGCGCCGTCGCGAGCCAGGTGGACCCGGGGCCCCCGTGGCGCCCCACGGCCGTGGGGAAAGAAGCCGTCGGCGCCCACCGTCTCGCCGATGGGAAAGGCGAGCTTCAGCACGTTGTCTCCCTCGGAGTGCAGCGCCTGGATGCCGCCCGCCCACTCGACCCCGGGCCGCAACGGCTCTTCGCGGTCCACCTTGGCCGTGGGCACCGCCGCCGCCATCAGCACCACGCGGTCCACGATCACGCGATGCGCCGGCGGCAGGCTCAGCCGCTCCAGCAGTTCGGCCACCAACCGGCAGCCGAGCGAGTGCGCCACGATGGAGAGCACGATCGGCGGCCCCACCGGCCCGCCGCCGAGGCCCGCAGGTACTCATCGATCTTGCGCGCCGAGTCGCGCGACACGCCGATCTTCTGCGGATAGGCCGCCTGATTCACGACGACGATCGGTTCGTCGCCCGGCCACTGCACCCCCGTGGGGTTCTGCGGCAGCCATCCACCGATCCTCACGCGGGCGAGGCCGTCGAGAAAGGCCTTCCACGATGCGCGCGCGGCCGCGGCCGAATTCGCGTAGCCGTGCACGAGCAGCAACACGGAATTCCCGGCGGGAGGCGCGCCGTGCACGTCCACCACAGGGCCGCCGGAGTCGCGGTCCGGCGCGCGAACGCTGATCTCGGGAAGGAAGGCGCCCACCGCTACTTCCGCAGGCCCTGCAGCGCCGCCGTGAGGTCGCGCGCCACGGGCGCGAGGAACCCGGCCAGGATCGCCCCCACGAGCACCGCCCCCCAGGCGCCCACGTAGCTGGTGCCGACGTGGAACTGCATCTGCATGGCCACGAAGGTGAGCACCCCGCACAGCAACAACGAGAGCACCTGCATCAGCAGCTTCCACCGATAGCTCGTCGCGATCTGGAAGGCGTCGATCGCCCGCTGGAACTGGTGCATCACGCGCGTCTTCGCGCCGGCGAAATCGAGCCGGGCCTGCGCATCCTCGGCCGCTCCCGCGAACAGCGCGGACAGATCACCCGGCACCGCCTGCGAGGCGACGATGGCGACGACGTTCCGGTCGCGGGCGGGATACTCGAGCACCACCTGGAGCGCCGCACTGATCTGGCCGCACATCTGCTCCACGGGCAGCGTGTACAGCGCGTCGGCATCGCCATCCGTGGCCAGCGACACGATCCGCTGCTCCGCCGCGTCGGCGTCGGGCACCACGGCGCCCTCGTCCCCGCGCGCGGCAAGCGTCGCCGCCCGATCGGGGCGCCCGGCTTCCTGCACGCCCTCCGCCAGCCACGTTCGGAAGCGCCGGCGCTGGAACCAGCGCCGGAGCGGCAACATGTCCTTGGCCGTCTGGATGAGCGCCATCGTGATCACGCCGATGGCCCCGATGGTGGTCAGATAGTCGACGAATCCGGACGAGACCGGCGACGAACCGGCCTGCAACGCGGCGAGCACCGGCACCATGCGCACCTCCGTTGGGAACGGTGGGAACGGAGCGATCGCCGGTCGAGCGTCCGGAAGCCGCGAGGTGCGGGGCTACGCCCCCCGCTTGGCCGGGGGCAGCCACCGCCGGACGTCGGCACTGAGCGCCTGCATCGACTCCGCTGTCTGCTGCGCGCTCTCGCGCGCTTCGAACAAGTCGTTCGTGATCTGCAGCCCGGCCAGAATCGCCGCGCGCTGTATGTCGAGCACCTTGCCGGAATGCATCACGTCGCGAATCGCGTCGTCCAGATACCGCGCAATGGCCTTCGTCATCTCGGGCGGCACGTCGCTGCGGATCGTGTACTCCTCCCCGAGAATCGCGACCTTCACCGAGTGCTTGGTGGTCATCGATCTCCTCGCGTCTGCGCCTGCTGGCGCAGGAAGTGCACGCGATCGAGCATCACCTTCGACCGCTCCTTGGCCTTGTCCAGCCGGTCGCGCAGCTTCGCGTTCTCGCGCTCCAGACGGGCGATCCGATCGGCCAGCTTCGGCTGCACCGGCCCGCCGCTGCCCACCGACTCCAGTTCCTTGAGCCGCGCCTCGGCCAGCAGCGCCCGGCGTCGCATCGACGCCAGCTCGTCGCCCAGGTTGTGCACCAGGGCCTCGAGTTCGCGGAACGCGACAGCGTCAGCTTGTTCGCGGTCGGACATGGAGCTCCTTGTCGAGGACGCTGAGGATCTTGGCCCGCCGACCCTCGATTTCCTTGTCGCGTAGAGTGCGCTCCGGATGCCGGAAGGTCAACCGCCAGGCCAGGCTGCGTGTGCCGTCCGGAATACCCTTCCCCGTATACTCGTCGAACAGCCGCATTCGTTCCAACAACTCCCCGGCCGTGGCGCGGATCGTGGCCTCCACCTGCGCCGCGGTCACCGCGTCCGGCACCAGCAACGCCAGGTCGAACTCCGCGGCCGGCGTCGCCGGCACCGGCGCGTAGCGGGGCCAGTGCCGCCCCGGCCGGGCCGGGGCATCCTGGTGTGCATTCCTGCCCGGCGCCGCCACCGGGGCGTTGGGCATGTCCGCCAGCAGGATCTCCACGCCGAACGCGGGCGCGGCCCACACGGGCGCGTCGAGCGCCACGTGCCGGACGCCACCCACATCGCGACCGTCCACCTCGACCCGCCAGAGCCATTCGCCCTCGCCGGGATCCAGCTCCACCTCGGCGCCCGGATGCGCCGCCCGCGCCACCCGTTCCGCGATCGCCTTCACATCCCACTCGTCCCAGCGCTGCCCGGCAGGCGTGGCGAAGTGCTCGGGATGCCGCAGCCCCATGACGAGCACGCCCGCGCGCACCAGCTCGCGCGGCATGGCGCCGTCGGCCGGCTCGAACACCGAGCCGATCTCGAACAGCCGCACGTTGCCCTGCATGTGCGCCAGGTTGGCCTCGGCCCTCCGCGCCAGCGTGTCCAGCAGATCGCGGCGCAGGTACGGCTCGTCCTCAGCCAGCGGGTTGGCCACGCGTACGTAACCGATCTGGGCACCCTTCGTGAACGGCATGGGACGCGCTTCGAGGAGCCCCATGTTCACCAGCGCCTCGCGCACACGCCCCGACTGCACCCAGATCGGATCGTCGGGCACATTGCCGGGGCGGAACGGCCGGATTTCCGTGGGGAACCAGTCGTACCCGCGCAACCGGGCGATCTCCTCGATGACGTCGATCTCGGCCACGATGTCGGGTCGCCACGACGGTGCCACCACGCGCAACCCGCCCTCGCCGTCCTCGGGGTCGACCGTGAACCCGACGGCCGTGAGCCGCCCCGCCGCGTCGGCACTCGGCACTCGCGCCCCGAGCACCTTGGTCACGCGGGACGAGCGCACGCCAATGGCCCGCGGCATCGGTGCCGACTGGAGCACGTCCGCGGGCCGCCCCGCCACCTGCCCGCCCGCCACCGCGAGAATGATCTGCACCAGCCGCTCGAGCGCCAGCGGGGGCAGCGCGAAGTCCACACCGCGCTCGAACCGATAGCTCGCGTCGGTGTTGAGCCCCAGACGCTGGCGCCCGGCACGCGTCCGCGGCGGATCGAAGACGGCGACTTCCAGGAACAGGTCGGTGGTCGCGTCGGTCACCTCGCTGTCGCGCCCACCCATCACGCCGGCCACGGCGCACGGACGCTCCGCATCGGCAATGACGGTGATCGATTCGTCCAGCACTCGTTCCACGCCGTCCAGCGTCACGATCTTCTCGCCCCGCTTTGCCCGGCGCACCTGCACCACGCCCCCCGCCAGCTTCCCCACATCGAACGCGTGCGTCGGCTGGCCGAGTTCGTGCAGGATGTAGTTGCTGGCATCCACCACGTTGTTGATCGACCTTGCCCCGACGCTCTCCAGGCGCTTCACGAGCCAGTCCGGACTCGGGCCGACCTTCACGCCACGGATCACGAGCCCCATGTAGCGTGGCGCGAGCGCGTGGTCCACGCGAACCGTGATGCCGGCTGTTTCCCCCGAGTCCGTGGTGTGCGGCGGCTCCTCCCACATCGGCGCCTCGCCGGGCAGCGCGGGGAGCGCGAGCGGTTTGCCGGTGGCGGCGCTCACTTCGCGCGCCACGCCCAGATGCGAGAGCAGGTCGGGACGGTTGGGAAGCACGTCGATCACGAGCTGCGTATCCCCGATGGGGAGTGCCTGGAGGAGCGGCGTCCCCGGCTCCACGTCGACGTTCAACTCCATGATCCCTTCGTGGTCCTCACCCAGCTTCAACTCCTTGGCCGAGCAGAGCATGCCGTTGGACAGCTTGCCGCGAATCTTCCGCTTCTCGAGCGTGAGCCCGGTGGGGATCGTGGTCCCGACGCGGGCAAAGGGGTACAGCTTGCCGGCGGTCACGTTGGCGGCGCCGCAGACGACGTCGAGCAGCTCGCCGCTCCCGTCGTCCACCTTGGTGACGTGCAGGTGATCGGAGTCGGGGTGCGGGGCTTCCTCCACCACGCGGGCGATCACGATGTCGGCCAGGTCGGCGCGCAGGCGCACCAGGTCGTCCACCGTCGCCGTGTGCGCGGTGATCAGATCTCGAAGCTGCGCCGGCGATTCGTCGAACGGCACGAAGGCACGCAGCCACTCATACGACACGTTCATTCGGCGATCTGCTCCAGGAAGCGGACGTCGGAATCGTAGAACACGCGGATGTCGCCCACGCCGTAGCGCTGCTGCGCGATGCGGGCGGGGCCCATACCGAACGCCCAACCCGTGTACTTCTCGCTGTCCACGCCCGCGGCCTCGAGGACGGCGGGGTGCACCATACCGGAGCCAAGAATCTCCATCCAGCCCGTTCCCTTGCATGCCGCGCATCCGGCGCCGTGGCAGAGTTGGCACTCGATATCCATCTCGGCGGAGGGTTCGGTGAACGGGAAGTAGCTCGGGCGGAAGCGGGCGCGGGCGGTACCGAAGAAGCGTTCGGCGAAATGGCCGAGCGTTGCCTTGAGGTCCACGAAGCTGATCCCCTCGTCCACGCACAGCCCTTCGATCTGGGCGAACATCGGCGCGTGCGAGGCGTCGAAGAAGTCGCGCCGGTAGGCGTTGCCGGGCGCGAGGATGCGCACGGGTGGCGCGTAGCGTTGCAGCGTGCGCACCTGCACGGGCGAGGTGTGGGTCCGCAGCAGCACGTCGTCGCGCACGTACAGCGTGTCGTGCATGTCCATGGCCGGGTGGTTGGCCGGGAAGTGGAGCGACGTGAAGTTGTACCACTCCGATTCGACTTCGGGGCCCAGGGCGATGGTGAAGCCGAGTTCGCGGAAGATCGCGGCGATCTCCTCGATGACGAGGGTCACCGGGTGCTTGGCGCCATGCCATTGGGGACGCGCCGGCATCGTGAGATCGGCGGGGGCGCGATAGGTCCCCGTGGCGCGTCCCAGTTCCTCGCGACGTTCGGCGAGCGCCTGTTCGAGCTGGCGTTTGACGGTGTTGAAGAGCTTGCCGGCCTCGGGCTTCTCGGCTTTCGGGATGGCGCCGAGCGCGCGCTGGAATTCGAGGATCTGGCCACGCCGGTCGCCGAGGAAGTCGACGCGGGCGGCTTCGAGCGCGTCGAGGTCGCCGGCGTCGCCGAGCGCCGCGAGGCCGTCGGCGGCCATGCGGCCGATGTGATCCTGATAGTCGCGGAGCGTGGGCGTGTCGGGAAGGCGCATGGAGGCCGGGGTTGGTGCAATGAAAACGGCGGCAGCGACGACCGAGGTCGCGCTGCCGCCGTGGAGTCGCAGGACTACAACTTACGCTGCGTTCAATGCGGAGCGCGCCTGGTCGGCGAGGGCCGCAAACGCCGCCGGGTCGTGCACGGCGAGATCGGCGAGAATCTTCCGGTTGACCTCGATGCCGGCCAGCTTGAGGCCGTTGATGAACGTGGCATAGGTCAACTCGTGCTGATGTGCGCCCGCGTTGATGCGGGTGATCCAGAGCCGGCGGAAGTCGCGTTTCTTGTTCTTGCGATCGCGGTACGCGTATTTCCAACCGCGCTCCACGTTCTCCTTGGCGGCCTTCCAGAGCTTGCTGCGGGCACCAAAGCCGCCGCGGGCGGCCTTCATGATCTGCTTCTTGCGCTTGAGGCGCGGAACGTTCGATACGGCGCGAGGCATGGGTCTCTCTCCTTAGTCCTGCAGCAGGCGCTTGATTCGCTTCACCTCGCCATTCGTGGCAATCAGCCCCGATTGGCGCAGGCGGCGCTTCCGCTTGGATGTCTTCTTCGTGAGGATGTGGCTCTTGTGCGCCTTGTTGCGCTTGACCTTCCCGCTCCCGGTGACGCTGAACCGCTTCGCGGCGCCCCGGTGCGTCTTCATCTTCGGCATTGCCTGCTCGCTTATTTCGGCGTGAGAATCATCGTCATGGACTTCCCTTCCAACCGCCCCGCACTCTCGATCTTGCCGATGTCGGCGAGGGACGTGGCCACCCGCTCCAGCACGGCCTGACCCAGCTCGGGGTGCGTGACCTGTCGGCCACGGAACATCATGGTCACCTTGACCTTGTTCTTCTCTTCCAGGAACCGGCGCGCGTGCCGCGTCTTGGTGTCGAAATCGTGATCGTCGATCCCCGGTCGGTACTTGACCTCCTTGAGTTCGATCACGTGCTGCTTCTTCTTCGCCACCCGGGCCTGCTTGGCCATCTCGAACTTGTACTTCCCGTAGTCCATGATCCGCACCACGGGAGGCCGAGCGGTGGGGGCCACCTCGACCAGGTCCAACCCCAGTTCCTCCGCCATGCGGAGCGCCGCGTCCACTTCGAGAATGCCCAACTGCGAGCCATCGGCGCCGATCACGCGTAGGGGACTGATGCGGATCTGGCGGTTGACCCGCACGCGCTTCGTTGTGTCCTGGATAGCAAATCCCTCGTTCTGAAGACAAAAAAATGCGGACCCACTGGGAATCCGCGTGGCGTCGCCGCCGCTCGAAAGGGAGCGACGCGGCGAACCGACCTGGACTCCTGCAGCACGCCATCGCCGAGGCGAAGGGCCAGAGGGTGGAAACGACAGCCCGTCGTTTCGCTTACTGAGTTGTGAAGCTTGAACTTAGGGTGGCTCAGGTGAGGCGTCAAGTCCGGGACCGGCCCGCCCGGCCGACCCGACTGGCGCGCCCCCGGCTACGGCGCCTTCAGCCCGTACGCCTTCCCGTCGTGCACCACCCGCCCCCACGGCGTTTCGGCGTCGTGCTCGAACACCACCAGCCACCCCTGCTCCGCCGCCGACTTCAGGATGCGGCGCTTGGTTTCCAGCGTCACCAGTGGCTCCACGTCGTACCCCATGATCCAGGGGAGCGGCAGGTGGGCGGCGGTGGGCACCAGATCCGCCATGAAGAGTGCCGTCTCTCCACCGGAATCCAACCGCACCGACTGGTGCCCCGGCGTGTGGCCCGGCGTGGGCATCAGCGTGATGCCCGGAATGATCTCCACCTCGCCCTGCACCAGTTCCAGCCGCCCCGACTCCATCACCGGCTCGAAGTTGTGCGGAAAGTAGCTCGCCGTCGTGCGCTCGTTGGTGTTCTTGGCCCACAGGTACTCCGCCCGCTGCACCACGTACCGCGCCCGCGGAAAGGTCAATCGCACCTGCCCCTCGTCGTCCACATACGTATTGCCGCCCGCATGGTCGAAGTGGAGGTGCGTGTCGATCATCAGCACGACGTCGTTGGCCGCAACGCCGAGCTGCGCCAGCCCGTCCTCCAGCCAGGTCCGCCCCCCTTCGCCGGCGTTCTCCACGCCGTAGATGCCGCGGAACTTGTCGGTCTCCTTGTTGCCCAGCCCGTTGTCGATGAGCACGGGTCCGCGCGGATGTTCGATGAGCAGGCAGCGCATCCCCATCTGAATCCGATTCCGTTCGTCGGCCGGAATCCGCTTCTCCCACAGCGGCTTGGGCACGACGCCGAACATCGCGCCCCCGTCCAGCTTCTGGCCCCCCGCCTGAATGGCGTGGACCTTCCATTTCCCGAGCGTGCGGGTCTCTACGTGTGGTTTCATCGTCATGCCGTGCGGTCGTCGGTGGCGGAGCGCGGGAGCGCCGACCAGCGTCGCCGGCGGCGGACTCCCGGGTGCAGAAGATGGTCGAGGTCGTCCCACGTGTCATATCCGCGGGCGAACGCATCGTCCAGCAGACGCGTCAGCACCTGCGCCGTGGCCAGGGCATCGCCCAGCGCGCGGTGACGGCTCTCCACCGTGATACCGTAGTGCGCGGTCACGTGATCCAGCGAGCGCCGCGGCAGGTGCGACAGCAGGCGGCGCGCCAATCGAACCGTGCACAACCGCTCGCTGTCCAGCACGTCCGCGCCGGCCCGCTCCATTTCCATGGTCACGAACCCCCAATCGAAGGGCGCGTTGTGCGCCACGAACACGTGGCCGGCGAGCAGCGCGCGCAACTCGTCGCTCACGTCGCGAAACGACGGCGCATCCTTCACCATGGCCGACGAGATCCCGGTCAACTGCGTGATGTACCGGGGAATCGGGCGCTCGGGGTTCACGAGGGTGCTGAACGTCTCCACCACCCTCCCGTCGCGCACGACGGCGACCGCCACCTCGGTGATCCGGTCGCCGCGTCCCGCCGCGGTGCCCGTGGTCTCGACGTCGACCACGGCATAGGAGAGCGTCGCCAGCCGGGACGCCCCCTCGATCACGCCCACGGGTCGTCCCGCAGCACCGGACAGGTCATGCACCGGGCGCCGCCGCCGGCGCGCACGAGTTCCGAGCCCTCGAAGGTGATCACGGCCCGCTGGCCGTCGTCGATCGCGCTCTGACCCGTGAGATACGAAACCCCGGAGACGATCTCGAATCCCATGCGCTCCATCTCGCGCAGCGTCGCGTCGTTGCGCTGGTAGGAGAGCACCACCCCGGGCGATACAGCCACGAAGTTGCACCCCGATGCCCACTGCTCCCGCTCCTGCGTCGTACGATTCTCCCCACCGCAGAAGATCGGTTCCATGGGCATGCCGCACTCCTTGAGCGCCGCGAACAGGTTCGGCATCTCTCGGAGCTGCGCGCGTCCCTTGCGCCAGTGCAGGACGCTCAACCGCTCCGACCCGATGAAGTGCGGTGGATAGATCACGCACAGGTCGCGATCCACCTGCGTCAGCACCATGTCCAGATGGATCGCGGTGTCCTGCTTGGGCATCACCACCACGATGATGTCGGTCACCGGCGTCTGCTCGAAGAACAGCGATGCCAACTGGTCGATGGCCGCCGGACTGGAGCGCTCGCTGAATCCGATCACCACGAGGTCGCGGCGCAGCGGGTGGACGTCGCCCCCTTCGAGCGTGTGGTTCGTCCGGCGCTCGGCCGCGCCGTCGAACAGGATGCCCGCGTTGCCCAGCGCCGGGTGGTGCGTGAACAGCGACTTCATGATCAGTTCTTCCGGCCACCGGATGCCGTAGCGCATGGAGCCCACGAGCACGTGATCGCCCGCCACCATCGCGCTGTCGCGCGTGAAGAACAGGTTGGGGAGCGGGGGCAGCGTGTATCCGGGCTCGTTGAGCGCCTTGGCAAGCGGGCCCGGCACCTCCTCCCGGCCCTCGATCAGCATCCGCGTGAGCGCCGCGGGATCCAATGCCGTCAGGTCGCGGGCCAGCGGTTCGGAGGGCACGATGTCCATCGTCGCCCTGATCAGCAGCTCGCGGGCCGCCGAGCTGGCCAGCACCTGCTCCAGCAGGTCGCTCACCTGGTAAACCGTGGCGAACCGCTCCAGGAGGGCGATGAACCGCCGGTGCTCCCGCTGGGCCGCGTCGGCGTCGATGATGTCGTCGTAGAGGTAGTCTTCCCGCGTACTCGGGGTTACGGCGAGCAGTTCGCGTCCCGGCGTGTGGACCACGACGCCCCGCAGGCGGCCGATTTCGGAGGAAATGTGAACGGGCATCCCCAAAGCTAACCGGGGGGCCGTGGGTGGTGTCCGGGCGTACCCTGGTATATCTTGTGAATGAATTCACAAGCGGCTCGCTCCCCGTGAAACGTATTGCCGATTCGACCGTCCGGCGGCTGTCCGCCTACCTCCGATTTCTCGAGGATTTCGAGAGTCGCGGCCTGACCACGATCTCGAGTGACGAGCTCGCCAAGCGGGGCGGCACGACCTCCGCTCAGGTGCGGAAGGACCTCTCCTTCTTCGGCTCGTTCGGTAAGCGCGGACTCGGCTACTCGGTCCCCGAGTTGGCGGGCCGGCTGCGGCAGATCCTCGGCCTGGGACGCGACTGGCGGGTGATCATCGTCGGCACCGGCAAGATCGGCGCGGCGCTGGCCCGCCACCACGGCTTCCAGCAGCGCGGGTTCATCATCACCGGCGCCTACGACAACGATCCCGAGATCATCGGCGCGATGCTGGACGGCATCGAGGTGCGCGACATCTCCCGCCTCGAAGCCGACGTCCGCCGGCAACACCCGGATATCGCGGTGCTCGCCGTGCCCGAGGAGGCGGCCCAGCCGATGACTGACCGGTTGGTGAAAACGGGCATCAAGGCCATCCTCAACTTCGCGCCCGCCCAACTCCTCGTCCCGGCCGACGTGACCGTGAAGACGGTCAACATGGCGATGGAGCTCGAAGGGCTCTCGTTCGCCCTCACGAACCGCGAGTAGGGCCAAGGGCGGCGAGCAGCCGCGCGAACGCCGCGGGGGAAAGCGTCTCCGGCCGCGCGTCGGGATCGATCTCTGCACGGTCGAGCACCGCTTCCGCCTCCCCCGGACTGAGCGCCCCCACCGAGCGCACGATGCGCCGCATCTGCTTGCGTCGCATGCCGAACACCTGCAGCACGAGCGTACGCAGCCGGTCCTCGTCCTCCGGCGCCACCGCCGGTGTCTCGAGCGGAGAGATGCGGACGATCGCGCTTTCCACCCTGGGCGGGGGCCGGAAGGCGCCCGCCGGCACCGGGGCCACGAATTCCGCCTTCGCCACCGCCTGCACGTTGACGGTGAGGGCCCCGTAGTCGCGCGAGCCCGGCGCAGCCGCGAGCCGCGTGGCCACCTCACGCTGCACGAGATATACCGCGCGTTCCGGACGCGGCGTGCGCAACGCGTGGAAGAGAATCGGTGTCGTGATGTAGTACGGAACGTTGCCCACGAGCACGTACGGGCCGCCCGCGAGCGCCCCCAGATCGGTGGCGAGCACGTCCGCCTCCACCACCTCCACCGAGGGGGTCTCCGCGTATCGGTCGCGTAGCAGGGCGGCCAGCGCGCGGTCGTACTCGATGACCACCAGCCGCCGGCAATGGGGCACCAGGCGATCGGTGAGCGCGCCCCGGCCCGGTCCAATCTCCAGCACGGTCTCCCGACCGGTGAGTTGAAGCGCGTCCACGATCCGGTCGAGAGCGCGCGCGTCGTGCAGGAAATGCTGCCCCAGGCTCTTGCGCACGGGCGGCAGCCCCGCGTCGGCGGACCGCTTTCGCCGGCGGGGCGGCGGCCGTCGGTCAGCCATGGAGCGCCGTCAACTGCGCACGACGATGACGGTCAGGTCGTCGGGCGCCCGGGCGCCGTCCAGGAACGACTCGACCGCCCGGAAGACCCGGTCCACCACGGCGGCGGACGCCTCCGTCCGATGTGCGCACACGACATCGAGAACGCGTTGCTCGCCGAACCGCTCCCCGCTCCGGTTGCGAGCGTCACTCACCCCGTCGGTGAACAGCAGGAGCAGGTCGCCGGCGGCGTCCCACCGGCGTTTGGCGGTGCGCGGCGGATCGGCCGTGAGCCCGAGCGGCGGATCGAGGGCCGGTAGCCGTTCCGACGAGCCGTCGCCGTGGACGAGAAAGGCGGAGGCATGGCCGGCATTGGCGTACCGCAGCAACCCGTTGCTGCGGTCGATCACCGCGTAGAACGCCGACAGGAACATCTCGGTGGCGGCCAGCTCCTCCCGCAACGAACCGATCACGGCATCGAGCATGGCCCCGGGGTCCGACGTGGCCTTGGAATGGATGGCCGACGCGCTCATGACGAGCGCCATGATGAGCGCGGCCTGATAGCCGTGCCCCGACACGTCACCCAGCAGCGCGCCGACGCGGCCCCGCCGCAGGCGGAAGAAGTTGTACAGGTCGCCGCCCACACTCTCCGCCGGCACCACGCGCGCCGCCGCGTCGGCGTCGGGGGCCAGTTCGGCGCCCGCGGGCAGCAGCTTCATCTGCAGATCGTGCGCCATCTGCATCTCGTGCGTCAGCCGCTGCTGTGCGATCGACTCGCGCACGAGGCGCGTGTTCTGAATCGCCGTGCCGATCTGGGTGGCGATGGCCGCGATGAGCTTCTGGTCACCGGCCGTGAACGGCTGCCCGCCGCGACGCCCCGACAGGTTCACCACGCCGAGCGGCTGCGGGCCGCGTGCCGTGCTCCAGATGATGGGCACCGACAACATGGCCCCGTCGCGATGTTCGCGCTCCTGCGGGCAGGGATCGTCGACGGCCTCCGCGATCTCGGGATACATGGTGCGGAAGACGCGCGCCGTGATGCTGCACTCGTCGTCCACGCTGATCGACGGCAGCGAGGCCGGCCGCGCGCCGAGCGCCGCCACCACGCGGAGCTCTCGCGACGGCGCGTCGTAGACGAGCACCGTGGCGCGCCGCGCACCCACCGTCTCGCAGATCTCGGTGAGAATCGTGTGGGCGGCTTCCTCCAGCGCCACCGTCCGCCCCAAAATCTCGCCGATGGTGTAGAGGAGGTTGATCTCCTCGTACCGTTCGGCGAGTTCGCCGGCGGCGTGTTCGACTTCGAGCGAGGCTTGGAGGAACTGCGAGACGACGGGAAGGAGGAACCGGAGATGCGTCTCGAGGGCGGCGCGACTGGAGGGCGAGGGGCCAACGGCGAGCCAGGCGCGACAGGGACCCGGCACGGCGATCGCGAGTGCGGGGCCGCCGGGCGTATTCACGGACTGTGCGCCCTCCGACGGCCCCGGCCATCGCTCCAGCGGTGGCCCGCGGTAGGTGGCGGCCTCGCAGACCGGGGGTCGGCCCGCGGCCGGTTCCACCCACACCGCCGCATCGCAGCGGGTGGCCTCCTTGAACGCGGTGAGCACGGCGGTGAGATCGCTCATGAGGCCCGCCAGAGCGTCATCCGCACCACGTTGCCGCCCGCCCCCTCCAGGCGCTCCACCCGGTCCATCAACTGCACCATCAGGTACAGCCCGCGGCCATCCTCGTGCAGCAACCGCTCGGGGGTGGTGGGATCGGCTGAGCAGGCATCCAGGTCGAAGCCGGCCCCCTGATCCACCACCTCGATCACGAGCTGCGACGCGTCCACGCGCGCCCGCACCAGCACGGGCTTGCTGCGGTCTTCCAGATTGCCGCGCAGAATCGCGTTCGAGAGTGCTTCGGTGAGCGCCACGGGCACGTTCAGCGACAGGTGGTGGTCGGCGTACTGCTGCCGCCGGCATTCGGTGCGCACCGCCTCGACGACGCGCTCGATGAATCGCACGTCGCTGGGGATCTCGAATTCCAGCAGCCGGGATCCCTCCCGGGATTGCGACGGCGTTCTCACGCCGCGGGGCGTCCCTGCGTCATCGGCAACCGGCCCCGCGTCAGAAACTCGCGAGCGCCTGATCGCGGGTATCGGCGATCTGGAACAGCGTATCGAGCTTGGTGAGCTCGAACAAGGTCCGCAGGTCGTCGTTCAGGCCGGCCAGCCGCAACGCGCCGCCCTGCTCGCGAATCTTCTTGGACAGGGACACGAGCACGCCGAGCCCGGAGCTGTCGATGTAGCCGGTCTGGGTGAAGTCGACGAGCAGCTTGCGCGCGCCGCCGTCCAGTTCCTCGAGCATCTTCTGCTTGAGTTCCTGCCGGTTACTGACGATCAGTTGGCCTTCGATCGCCACGATGGACACGTCACCCTGCTTGGTAATCGTGAAGCTCATGCCTTCTTCTCCTCGGGGACCGGCGCGGCCGCAGCCGCGCCGTCGTGGGCCTGAAGGGCGGTCACGGCCGCCACATGAAAGATGTCATCGCTGGTCGCGCCGCGCGAGAGATCGCTGCACGGACGCCGGAGTCCCTGGACGATGGGCCCCACGGCCGTGCCCTCGGCCAGGCGTTGCACCAGCTTGTACGCGATGTTGCCGGCGTCCAGCGACGGAAAGACGAGCACGTTGGCCCGCCCGCCCACGGCGCTGCCCGGCACCTTGCGCGATGCGACCGACGCCACCAGCGCCGCATCGCCCTGCATTTCCCCGTCCATTGCGATCTCCGGCGCGCGCGCCCGCGCCAGTTGCAGCGCGTTGCGCACCAGGTTCACGCTCGGGCCGCCGGAACTGCCGCGGGTGCTGAACGACAGGAAGGCCACCACGGGGTCGTCTCCGACGATCCGCCGCCGGTCGCGCGCCGCGGCGACCGCGATGTCCGCCAGCTGCTCCACCGTCGGATAGGGAATGACCGCGCAGTCGGTGAACGTCAGCACCTCGTCCATCTCCGTTCCTCGGAAGGGCGGCACCACCATGTAGAAGGCGCTCGAGACCGTCCGCACGCCATGCGCCGGTCCGAGGAGGGCCAGCGAGGCGCGGAGCACGTCGCCGGTGGTGTGGCACGCGCCGGCCACGCAGCCATCGGCCACGCCCAGGCGCACCAGTCCGTCGGCGAAGTAGAGCGGCGTGCGGGCCAGCCGCGCCGCTTCCGCTTCCGTCATCCCCTTCTCGTGCCGCGCCGCGTGCAGCAGGTGCGCGATCTGATCGGCGCGCTGGTCGGTGGACGGGTCGAACGTCTCCACCCCCGCGGCGCGAGCCGCGGCGTGCGAGTCCGGCTGCTCGGGATCCAGCACCAGCAGGGGCGCCACCACCGCCTGACCCTTCAACGCCCGCACCGCGTCGAGCGTCCTGGGGTCGCCCGTTTCCGGAAACACGATCCGTTTGCGGAGCGCCGCCGCGCGCCGGCGCACGTCGGCCAGGAAGCTCATGCGCCCGCGTACTTCCGGCGCAACGCCTCGACCACGGCGCCGTGCACGAGTCCCGTGACGTCCCCGCCGAACTTGGCAATCTCCCGCACCAGGCTCGAACTGATGTACGTGGTGTCGAGCGACGGCACCATGAAGATCGTCTCGAGGTTGGGCGACAGATGCCGGTTCATGAGCGCCATCTGGTATTCGTACTCGAAGTCGCTCACCGCCCGCAACCCACGAATGATCATCGTGGCGCCGGCCGCCCGCGCGAAGTCGACCAGCAGCCCGGAGAATTCCCGGACCTCGATGCGCGGTTCGGTGCCGATCGCCGCCTCGATGAGCGCGACCCGCTCGCGGACGTCGAACAGCGGCTGCTTGGCGAGGTTGGTGGTGACGGCGACGATCAGCCGATCGACGAAGCCGAGGCTTCGCAGCATCAGGTCTTCGTGGCCGCGCGTGATCGGATCGAAGCTTCCGGCATAGATGGCGATGCGCGTCATGGGTCCCCGAACGTGAGAGTCATCCCTGCCCCGCACTCCGGCGAATGATAGCATCCGGTGCGCACGCCGCCCACCGTCACTCGGCGCGGAAGATCGTGATCACCGTGTCGCCGTACACCCGCCGCTCCCCGGCGCCAGGCAGCGTCTCGTCCTTCCGGTGCTCCACGCCGAGGATGTCGGCGAACGGCACCGCCAGCCAGGCCTCGGCGATGCGGGTGGCCAGATGGTGCCCGTAGGGGGGATCGGCGAACGCGACGTCGTACGCGTGCGGCTCGAGCTCCCCGACGTACCGCAGGGCGTCCGACCGGTGCACCACGGCCGCGTCGCCCGCCCCCAGCGCCTTCACGTTCTCGCCGATGCACCGCAGGCTGGCCGGCGAGATTTCGAGGAGATCGGCCACCGCCGCGCCGCGCGACAACGCCTCCAGTCCCAGGGCCCCGGAACCGGCGTACAGGTCCAGCACCCGGGCTTCGGGAATCCAGGGCGAGACGATGCTCATCCACGCCTCGCGGACCCGATCGCCCGTGGGCCGCACGCGATCGTCGTCGGGCGCCTTGATGCGCCGTCCCCGCCACTTGCCGGCTATGATGCGCACGGACTCAGCCCTGGAAATCCGTCAGTCGCGCCTGGAGCCGCGATTCGCCCTTCCATTCGTCACGGTCGAGCCGGAACGCCACGTCGATCGGGCGGCCGAGGTCGAGTTCCCCCTTCCGCTCGGCCATCCCCCACCCGATGGCGGTGAGCGTGTGCCCCCCGCCCTGCAACACCAGCCGGAGCCCGTTCTTGCCGACGGTGCGCGGCGGAGCGGCCAGCGCGACCCCGCGCGAGACCAGCACGGGCGACGGGTTACCCGCGCCGCACGGTTCCATGTGGCGGAGCAGCGATTCGAGCTGTTCGGTGGCGCCGTCGAAGGGCAGTTCGAGATCGGCGCGGACCTCGGGCACCAGGTCCTCCGGGGTGAGCGCCGAACGCGCCGCCTCGTTGAACCGGACCGCGAACTCCGCCACCCGATCTCGCGCAATGGTGATCCCGGCCGCCGAGCGGTGGCCGCCGAACCGGATCAGCAGGTCGCGACACTGGCCGATGCCGGCGTGGAGGTCGAACGGCGTGATCGAGCGCCCGGAGCCCTTGCCCTCGTCGCCGTCGAGCGCGATGAGGATCGTGGGCCGGCCGAACTGCTCGACGATGCGCGAGGCGACGATGCCGATCACTCCCGGATGCCATCCGTCGCCGGCGAGCACGATGCCGTAGGTCTCGTCGAGGTCCATCGCCTCCACCATCTTCACCGCGACGTCGAGCGTCTGCCGGTCGATCTCCTGCCGGCGCGCGTTGAGTTCCTCGAAGTCGCGGGCCAACCGGTTGGCATCGGCCTCACTCTCGGCCATCAGCAGTTCGACCCCGCGCAGGGCGTGGTCGAGCCGGCCCACGGCATTCAGCCGAGGCGCGAGGATGTATCCCACGCGCCCCGCGGTCAGCGGCTTCCGGTCGAGCCCGGCGGCGCGGATCAGCGCCCGCAGGCCCACATTGCGCGTCTCGGCCATGAGCCGGAGCCCGTACCGCACGAACACCCGGTTCTCGCCGCGGAGCGGGGCGATGTCGGCCACCGTGGCGAGCGCCACGAGGTCGAGCATCTCGAACACCGCGTTCTCATTGGCCCCGAAGGCGCGGACGAGCGCCAGGGCGAGCTTGAACGCCACGCCCACGGCCGCCAGATCCTTGTCGGGCGAGGGGCAGCCGGGGCGTTTGGGGTTGATCACGGCGAACGCTTCGGGAAGCGGGCCCCCGGGCAGGTGGTGGTCGGTGATGATGACGTCGATGCCCGCCGCCTGCAGATGGCGCACGGGCTCGATGGCACTGGTGCCGCAGTCGCAGGTCACCACCACCCGCGCCCCGATCTCAGCCGCCCAGCGAACGCCGGCCTCCGTGAGGTCGTAGCCGTCGCGCAGCCGCTGCGGGATGAACGGTTCGGCGCGCCCGCCGAGCATCCGCAGCGTGCGGAGCATGATCGTCGTGGAGCACATGCCGTCCACGTCGTAGTCCCCGTGTACCAGGATCATCTCCTGGTGGCGAATGGCGTGCGCCAGACGCTCGACGGCGCGGTCCAGGTCCATCAAGGTGGACGGCGGGTGCAGGTGTTCGAGGCGCGGCCGCAAAAAGCGCTTGGCGGCCTCGGGATCGCCGTACCCGCGGGCCGCGACCAGCCGGCACACGGTTTCCGGCAACCGCAGGGCGTCGGCCAGGGCCCTCACGGCATTCGCCTCGGGCGCGGGGGGCATGATCCAGCGGCTGCGGCCGGGCCGCCGCATGTCGGAAGCAGTCACGCCCGGAAGCTAGGGGGCCCGACTGCCCCCTACAACCATCATTCGGCGGCCGCGTACAGCAGGACGCCGCACCCCTCGCACACCTCGGGCGTGCCGGTTCCGACCATCACATTGCGCCGCTGCATGGGGATCATGGTGTCGCAGTTGCCACAGGACTGGCCGCGCAGCGCGAACAGCGCCACCGACCGCTGCCGCTGCTGGATGCGATCGTATCGCGCCAACAGACTGCGCGGCACCCGGCGGGCCTTCTCGCCGCGCGCCCCCTGGGCGGCATCGAGCTTGTCCTGGATCGCCTTGCGATCGGCCTCGAGGGATTCGCGCGCCTCCGTCTGCGCCGCCCGCGTGGCCTCCACCTCCGTCTCGCGCTCGGCCACGTACTTGCGCAGATCGTCGAGGCGCGAATGAATGCTGGCCATCTCCCGTTCGTCGTCGGCCAGCATCCGGCGGGCCTGTTCCGTCTGGGCCACCGCCGCCGCCGCTTCGCGCGGCGAGGTCACGGTGTTCAGCACCTCCTCATGCCGCTTGAGCAGATCGCGATGCTGATCGATGCGGAACTGCAGATCGCCCTGCCGTTTCTTTTCGGCCTCCATACTGGTCGCGGCATCGGCCAACGAGGCCTCGGCCCGCTTCGTTTCGGCTTCGAGTGCGGCCATCCGCGGCGACAGCGCCGCCAACTGATCTTCGAGTTCGAATATCACCACATCGTCCTGCTGGACTTCCAAGAGGATCACCACGTCTTGGTGCACGAGCCAGTCTCCCCGGTCATGGGCGTGAACGATCGAACGACTTCCAGCCGCGCCCGCCCAGTGAGCGCCACTCGTCCGTCAGTTGCTTCTTGCGTACCATCAACGCATCCTGCTCCGCCCCGGTCGCCAAGGGCAGCTGGCGGTCGATGTCCGACATCGCCTGGCGCAGCCGCTGCAGTTGCAGCGCCGCCAGGCAGTCCTGCACCGTGCGTTCCGCGGTATCCATCCCCCCGTCCTCCGCGAGCAGCATCTGCAGCACGGCATTCGCCTCTTCATCGAGCCCGGCCGCGAGATCCTCCACCGGACGGTCCGGCACGGCGGCCGCCAGGCGTGCATAGATGGCGCGCAGCGACGGCTCCGCGAATTCCTGCGGTCCCACGTGTTCGGCCACGACTTCAACATACGTCGGCTGGTGCAACATTACACGCACCAGCTCCCACTCAGTCCTAACCCCCGGGGTCCGGCGCAGGTCACGGCGCGGCAGACGCGGTGCCGGTTCCGCCTCCGGCGGCGCGTCGAAATACTCCGGCGGCGGCGGCTCGGGGCCGCGCGCCCGCACGGGCTCCGGTCCGTGTCCGATCTCCCGCTCCAGCAGTTCGCGTCCCACGCCCGACGCCTCTGCCGTGCGGGCCACGTACAGATCGCGCGTCAACGGGTCCGACACCGCCCGCAACGTCGGCAGCAACTTGTCGATCGCCTGCCGCTTGCGCCGCAAATCGGCGAACGCGCCGTGGCGCTCGAGCAGTTGGATCTTCCGCTCGAAGACGTCGATCGCCTGCGCGATGTGTTCCTCGAGCCGCTCTTTGCCGTGCGCGCGGACGAAGGTATCCGGATCCTCGCCCTCCGGCAGCGTGACCACCTGCACCGAGGCGCCGAGCCGCAGCAGCTCGTCGCCGGCGCGGAAGGTCGCCTTGAGCCCGGCCGTGTCGCTGTCGTACAGCAGGTACACATTCTTCGTGTAGCGGCGGAGCAACTCCGCCTGTGGTTCCGCGAGCGCCGTGCCCAGCGGGGCCACGACCTCGGTGACACCGGCCATCATCAGCCGCACGCAGTCGAAGTACCCCTCCACGAGAATCGCCCGGTCGGCCCGGCGAATGGCGTTCTTGGCCCACGACAGCCCATAGAGCGTGCGCCCCTTCACGAAGGTCGGCGATTCGGCGGAGTTGAGGTACTTCGGCTCGCCCGGCCCGATCAGGCGGCCGCCGAATGCGATCACGTTCCCCCGCACGTCGTGGATCGGAAAGATCAGACGATTTCTGAAGCGCGGCCGCGGCTCCTCGACGTCCTCGCGCTTCACCAGCAGCCCCGCCTCGAGCTGCCGTTCGTCGTCGAAGCCGAGCGTCTGCAGATGGGCCCGCATCAGTCCGATCTCCCGCGGGGCGAAGCCGAGCGAGAACCGCTCGGCGTCCTCCTGCGTCACCTCGCGCTGGGCCAGATATTCGCGCGCCGCGGCTCCCACCTCGCCTTCCCACAGCATGCGGCTGAAGTACTCCGCCGCCGCGGCGTTCACCTCCCACAACGGTTCCCGCGGGTCGGGCCCCTCGCGCTTGCGCGAAACCTCCCGCACCTCGATGCCCGACTTCTCGCCCACGTACTTCACCGCGTCCACGAAATCGAGCCCCAGGCGCTTCTGCACGAAGGTGAACACGCTTCCCTTCTCGCCGCATGACCAGCACCGGTAGCCGCCCCCCGGCGTGACCGAGAAGTTGGGGTGCGTGCCCTGGTGGAACGGACAGGGCCCGCGCCAGCTCCGACCGACGCGCTTGAGCTTCACGTGTTCGCCGATGATCTGCACGATGTCGGCCGCATCGGCCACGCGCTCCACCACGTCGTCGGGAATCACGCCAGCTCCGCTACCGTCACGCCGGCGCCGCCCTCGTTCCAGGCACCGAGGCGAAAGTTCGTCACGCGGGAATCCTTCTTCAGCATCTCGGCCACCCGTTCACGCAGGGCTCCCGTGCCCTTGCCATGGATGATGCGCAGCATGCGCAGATCGGCCCGGACCGCCGAATCGATCGCGTGCATCACCAGACTCTCCGCCTCGTCCGCTCGCAGACCACGCAGATCAATCTCGCTCGGAACGTGCGCCTCCGGCAGGTCGCCGCGCCAGCCCACGACCATCTCCTCGGGCCGCGGCTCCTCGACCCGCGTCAACGTGTCGAGGGGAACGGTCAGCTTGAGCGACCCCACGGCGACGACGGCGTCGGAGCCCCGCAGGTCGACGATCCGCCCCCGTTTGCCGTCGAGGGTGCCCACCGCCACCCGGGTGCCCGGCGCCAGCGCGCCCGGGACCGCCGCCGGCGCTTCGGGTTCGGCCGCGACGCGCTCCGTCTCGGCGTCGAGCGCTTCCAGCGCCGCCGCCTGTTCCGCAGCCAGCCGTTCGGCGCGGCGCCGCGCCTCGCGGCCGGCGCTGTCGATGGCCTCCGCCCCCGCGGCCTTGAGTTCGCGAATCGTGCGCTCGATGTCGTGGCGCGCGTCGAGCACGTAGCGGCGCGCCTCCTGCCGGGCGGCGCGCTCCAGTTCCCGCTCGCGCTCCCGCACCGAGCGCTCACGCCGCACCACGTCGGCCAGCCGCTGGCGGCCGTCGTCGAGCACGGCAGTCATCTCGGCTTCGCGCGCCGTCAGTTCGCGCTCGCGAACCTCGAGACGCTCCAGCAGATCGCGGGTGTCGCGCTCGTTCTGCGGAATGCGCTCTTCCGCCCGCGACACGATCGCCTCCGGCATCGCCAGCCGCCGCGCGATGCTGATGCCGTACGACCGGCCCGGGATGCCTTTCACCAGCCGATAGGTGGGTGCGAGCGCCGCCGCGTCGAACTGCAGCGAAGCGTTCACCACGCCGGGCTGCTGGGTGGCCAACTCCTTGAGTGTGCCGAGGTGCGTGGTGGCGACGGTGGTCGTGCGCCGCTGCGTCAACGACTCGAGGATCGCCCATCCGAGCGCCGCTCCTTCCTGCGGATCGGTGCCCGAGCCCAATTCGTCGATCAGTACGAGCGAGTCCGCCGTCGCCCCGCGCACGATCTCGGCCAGGTTCTTCAGGTGCGCGCTGAACGTGGACAGGCTTGCCTCGATGGACTGCTCGTCCCCCACGTCGGCGAAGAAGTCGTCCACGACCGCGATCCGAGACGCGGGGCCCACGGGCGCCGGGATCCCGGCCTGGGTCATCGCCGAGATGAGGCCGAGGGCCTTGAGGAGTACCGTCTTGCCACCGGTGTTCGGTCCCGACACCAGCAGCGTGTGCTCGTCGGGATCCATGGCGAGGTCGAACGGCACCACGGGAATTCCCTGCGCCACGAGCAGCGGGTGCCGGCCGCGCACGATCTCGAATCCGCCGCCCGGCGCCGCCAGCGTGCCGCTGGCGCACTCGAAGTCGTCGGAGAACCGGGCGCGGGCGTACAGGCTGTCGAGCTCGGCCAGCGCGTCGAGGGACGCAAGCATCGGCTCCCGCAGCGGCCGCACGCGCTCAGTCAGCTCCGCCAGGATGCGCTCGATCTCCTCGTGCTCGGCGGCTTCGAGTTCGCGCAGGCGGTTCCCGAATTCGACGGCGGCGGGGGGCTCGATGAACAGGGTCCCGCCACTGGCCGATGCGTCGTGCACGATCCCGCCCACGGCGCCGCGCCCCTCGCGGCGGACGGGGATCACGTAGCGCCCGTTGCGCACGGTGATCGAGAGGTCCACCGGCCGTTGGTGCGCCGGCAGGCTCGCCATCACGCGCTCCAGAATGCGCACCAGTTCGCCTTCGGACTTCCGGAGTTCGCGGCGCAGGCGCTTCAACTCCGGCGACGCGTCGTCGCGCACCTGGCCGTCGTCGTCGAAGGTGCGCTCGATCGCGTCCTCGACCATGCGGTGCGACAGCAGACGGTCGACGAACGGCTCGAGCACGGCGCGCGCGACGGCGGGGCGCTTCTCGTCGCGCAGCGCCTCGCGGGTGAGGCGCGCCGAGCGGAGCAGCTGACCGCCCTGGCGCAGTTCATCGGCCGTCCACCGGCTGCCGGCCACGCGCAGGCGGGCGAGCGCAGCCGTGACGTCGGGAAGCGGTTCCGGGTGCCACGGGTGGTCGCCCTCGCGCATGGCGCGCACGGCCGCCACGCGCCCGTGCTCGGCCTCCAGCCACGCGCGGTCCGTGCCCGGCGTGAGCGCGCGCACCCGCTCGGCCCCCAGGCTCGACGCCGCCCGCTGGGCCACGAGGTCGAGCACCCGCGAGAATTCGAGAACCGCCAGCGCGTGGGCGTTCATGCGCCGGCTACCGGGTGGGGACGCAAAACCCGAACGGGCGGGGAGAGTCGCCCATTCGGGTTGCGAGATGCGCGCTGAGGTCCACCGTCACTCCTTGCGGGCCAGTTCCTCACGCACGATGGCGTTGATGGTGCCGCCCTCCGCCCTGCCCTTGAATTGCGGCATGACCTTGCCCATCACGGCGCCGATGTTCGCCGCGCCGCCGGCGATCGCCGCGCGCACTGCGGCCCGGATCTCCTCCGGGTCCACCGCCGCCGGCAGATACGTCTCGAGCAGGGTGACCTCCGCCCGCTCCTTGTCCGCCAGTTCGTCGCGCTTGGCGGTGGCGTACATTTCCACCGACTCGCGTCGCTTCTTGATGCCGCGGCGGAGGACTTCGACCACGTCCTCGTCGGTCAGATCGCGGCGCAGCTCGATGGCCCGGTTCTTCACGTCGGCGATGATCGTGCCGAGCAGCAGCGTGGCCGGCTTGTTCTGCGCCTTGCGCGACGCATTCAGATCGGCCTGCAACCGCGCCATCAGGTCGGACATGTTACGAAGACCGGCTCCGGCGATTCTTGCGAATGGCCGCATTCATCTTGCGCTTGCGGCGTTCACTCGGCTTCTCATAGTGACGATGCTTGCGCAGATCCGACAGGATGCCCGCCTTCTCGCATTTCTTCTTGAATCGCT
Organism: uncultured Gemmatimonadaceae bacterium; assembly: GCA_963814345.1. Classification (GTDB taxonomy): domain Bacteria; phylum Gemmatimonadota; class Gemmatimonadetes; order Gemmatimonadales; family Gemmatimonadaceae; genus JAGWRI01. Next base: position 26,347 of record CAWFCT010000021.1, read on the forward strand.
TGAGCGCGCGCTCGAAGTTTTCATCGTCGTGGATGATGACTTCCGACAAAAGTGCTCTCCCCCCTTCGTGGCGTTTGCGGCGCCGGATAAGTGTGCGTAGCCGTTAAGCTTAGCAGATAGCGGCGCCCGGTGTCAATGGAAACGCCTTTCGCCGTGAATACGGCCACCGGCCCCCCGGCTCCTGCCGCTCACCCCGGCGGCCATCCCAACGACCGCCCTCCCAGCAGGTGCAGGTGCAGGTGAAACACCGTCTGCCCGCCGTCGGCATTGGTGTTCACCACCACGCGGTAGCCACGCTGCGCGACCCCTTCCCGCTCCGCGATCTCCGTGGCCAGCTCCGTCATCTTCCCGACCATCGCGAAATCGCCGATCTCGTTGAGCGATTCGACGTGCGCCTTCGGAATGATGAGAATGTGCACCGGCGCCTGCGGATGCACGTCCCGGAACGCCATGAAATGTTCGTTCTCCATCACGATCGTCGACGGGATCTCGTGCCGCACGATGCGGCAGAACAGGCAGTTGTCGGACACCTCTCCTCCCGAGCCGGTCACCGGCCCTGACTGGTGCGGACGATCGCGACCGCCGCGACACCCGCCGTTTCGAATCGTAGGGTGGTCGCGCCCAGCGCCGCGGCGCGCCAACCATGGGAGAGCAGCCGCTCCAACTCGTCCGGCTCCAACCCACCCTCCGGTCCCACCGCGACCGCCGTCGCGTGGAATGGCGCGAACGACGACATCGCGGGACCGCCGGCATCGAGCACCAGTCGCGTGCCCACGCGCGCGCACGCCGCGATGGCCTCGTCCAGCGCGCACTCGTCGTGCACGACCGGCAGCCACGCGCCACCGGACTGCTCCAGAGCCCCGATCATTCGCGCGCGGACCTTCCGCGTGAACGCCTCCCCCTCCCCCCTCGGCGATACGCTGCGCGACCGCGCGTACCACACCGGCCGCCATTCGGTGACCGCGAACTCCGCCGCCTTCTCGGCCAGCCAGAGCATCCGGTCGCGGTCGGCCACGGGCACGAGCAGCGCGAGCGGCGTCGGGCGATCCACCGATTCGCACGCCTCGATGGATGCCTCGGCGCCGCTCGCGTTGAGCCGGTCGAGCGTTCCCCACCCCACGGTGCCCGCGCCGTCGGTCACCCGCACGGGATCGCCCGCGGCCAACCGCCGCACGCGCGCGTGCTTGACGGCCGCGTCGGGAAGCGGCACCGCCGTCCCCGGAGCGATCGTCGCCTCGACGAAGAACGACGCTACCCCCGAACCGCGGCGACGCTCCACCACGCGTCCTCCTCCAACTCGACGGCGACCGTCCAGTCCGCATCCGTGAGCGCCCGCCGCATCTCGCCGGCCTCGCTGGTCATGATACCGCTGAAAATCGCCCGGCCGCCCGGTGCCAGCGCGGCCTCGATTACGGGCAGCAGGCTGCGGATGACGCCCGACAGAATGTTGGCCAGCACCAGATCCACCGGCGCCAGCAACGGGAGCAGCGGCGTGGCGTCGCCCAGGATCACCGTGACGGCGTCCGACACGCCGTTCGCCGCGATGTTCGCTTCGGCATTTCCGATCGCGTCGGGATCCATCTCGATGGCCGCCACGCGTCCGGCCCCGAGCTTCGCCGCTGCGATCGACAGCACGGCGCTGCCGGCGCCGAGGTCGGCCACCCGGTCACCGGTGCGCAGCACCGACTGCATGAGCGCGAGCACGCCCCGCGTGGTCGCATGCTCCCCCGTTCCGAACGCCATGGCCGGCTCGATGACGACAATCCTCGCCGGATCGCTGCCTGCGGCCAACCAGGGCGGCATGACGGTGAGCCCGCCGACGCGATGCGCGGTCACGCCGCGCTTCCAGGCCTCCGTCCAATCCACCGGCGCCAGCGGACTCAACGCGACCAGCGCGTCGGGGGCGCTCTGCGCAATGGCCGCGGCGAGGGCGCGTAGATCGACCTCCTCGTCCACGTGCGTGATCAGGAACTCCCCATCCTCCTGCACGCCCTTCACACCGCCGGCGAACATGGCCGCGAGGGCAGCCTCGCGGTGCACGCCGGGGCGCACCCGTACCGTGGTCCAGGTCACGCGCCCAGCGCTTCTTTCATCTTCTTCCAGAAACTCTTCTCGCGCCCGGCCACCGGCACCGACGTCTGCACCTCGGCGAGCTCCCGGATGATCCGCTCCTCATCAACGGTCAGCCGCTCCGGCGTCCACAGCTGCACGCGCACGTGCAGGTCGCCCGTGCCGCTGGAGTTCACGCGCGGCAGCCCGCGTGACTTGAGGTGGAACAGCTGCCCGCTCTGCGTACCCGCCGGAATGCGAAGGTTGACGCTCGCCGTCACCGTCGGCACCGTGATGTCGGCACCGAGCACGAGCTGGCCGTACGTCACCAGCACCTCGGTGTACAGGTCCTCGCCGTCGCGTTCGAAGCGCGGATCGTCGGCTACCTCGAACACCACGTGCACGTCGCCGCGCTGCCCCCCGCGGGCGCCCGCGTTGCCGGCCCCGCGCATCGTCATGTACTGCCCGGTGGCCACGCCTGCCGGTACCTGGATCGTCAGCTCGCGCTCGCCGCGCACGCGCCCCTCGCCGCGACACTTCTTGCACGGCGCCTGCACGATCGTCCCCTCGCCCTTGCACGTTGGACACGGCACCACGGTCAGGAACTGGCCGAAGAACGATCGCTGCGCGCGCCGCACTTCGCCCGCCCCTCCGCAGCTCGGACAGGTCTCGACGCGCGACCCGGGCTCGGCGCCCGTTCCGCCGCAGTGATCGCATGCGTCGAGCAGTTTCGCCACGACCTTCTTCTCCACCCCGGTGGCCACCTCTTCGAGCGTGAGCGCAATCGACACACGCACGTCGGCGCCCGTGCGCACGCTTCCGCCGGACCGGCCACCGCCGCCGCCGAACAGTTCCTCGAAGCCGCCGAGGCCGAAATCCCGCATGAAGATGCCGAGCGCTTCGGAGAGATCCACGTGGTGGAATCCGGCGCCCGGGCCCCCACCACGCAGGCCGGCCTCGCCGTATCGGTCGTACGCGGCGCGCTTCTGCGGCTCGCGCAGCACATCGTACGCCTCGGTGATCGCCTTGAACCTCTCCTCGGCCTCCTTGGAGCCCGAGTTGCGATCGGGATGGTACTTCATCGCCAGCCGCCGGTACGCCTTCTTGATCTCCTCGTCGGAGGCGGTGCGCGCTACCTCGAGCACCGAATAGAAATCAGCCATGGATCGTTCTCAGTCGAGCAGGTCGGTGAGCAGCTGGGAAGTGTGCGACACAAGGGCGATGACCTTGTCGTACGGCATGCGCGTGGGACCGATGACGCCGATCACGCCGCCCAACGTGCCGGCGTGATACTCGGCCGTCACCACCGTGAAATCCTCGAGTCGCGGATCGGCGTGTTCCTTGCCGATCGTGATCGTGAGACCAGGCGCCTGCGGCCGCGCGCGCAGCGCGTCGGCCAGCGTCTGGGGACTCTGCGTGAAATCGAGCAGACGGCGCATCCGGTCGGCCGCCGAGAACTCGGGCTGTTCGGCGAGCACCGAGGCCTGGCCCAGCACCACCGTTCCCTCAGCCAGCGGAAGCGAGGCGTCGAACAGCACGCCGGCGTCCTGCACGAAGATGTTCAGCAATTCGCGCGCTTCGGCGCGCGCCACCGTGTCGCGCAGCCGCGCGCCCACGGACGTGCTGATCTGTTCGAGCGTCAACCCGGCCAGCCGCTCGTTGAGCACCGCGGTGACTTCAGCCAGCACGCCGTCGGCGATCTCGCCCGCCACTTCCACGAACACCGTGCGCGCCACGCCGCCTTCGAGCTGCAGCACCATGAGCAGCCGCTCGCTGCTCACCCGCACGAGATCGAGACTGCGCAGCACGGTCTTGCCGAGCGCCGGCCCGAGCGCCACGCCCAGTTCCTGCGCCAGCACGCCGAGGCTCTGGGCCGCGCGGCGGAGAATGGTCTCGATGGGCGAGTCGGCCCGTCCGATCTCCTCGACCAGCCGCCCATGCTCCGCCACCACCGCGGGCCCGCGCGCGAGCAACGAATCCACGAACGCGCGGTACGCCTTGTTCGTGGGTACGCGCCCGGCCGACGTGTGCGGGTGCGCCAGGAAGCCCTTCTCTTCGAGGTCGCTCATCGTGTTCCGGATGGTCGCCGGCGACACGCCCAACTCGAATCGACGCGACAGCGTCCGCGACCCCGCCGGTTCGGCAGTTTCGACGTACGTTTGGATCACGGCTTCGAGCACCGTTCGTTCGCGGTTGGTGAGCTGTTCAGCGGCCATAAGTTCAAATCTAGTAACGACTTCGAATGTCGGTCAAGTATTGTGTGAGGGCGTCAAGCCGCAACCAGCCAAGCGGCGTCAGCTGCAGCGTGCCTTCCGTGTCGATCGTTGCCCACCCGGCATCCAGCCACGGTTGCAGTCTGGCCGCCTCCCCCAGCAGCAGGTGCAAGCCACGTGCCGTCCGCAAGCCAAGATACGCGGCCTCCAGCCCCCGGGATTCCGACGTCAGCCGTTCCTCGCCCTCCAGGGGATCGTCGCCGGCGCCCACGGCTGCCAGCCAGGCCGAATAGGCCGACAGATTCCAACGGCGCGTCTGGCCGTCGAACGCATGCGCCGAGGGCCCAACGGCGGCGTACGGAACACCCAGCCAGTAGGCGGAGTTGTGGCGGGCCTCGTGACCCGGCCGGGCGTAGTTCGACACTTCGTAGTGTTCGAATCCGGCTGCGGCCAGCGACTCGTGCGCCTGCAGGAATTCGCGCTCGTACCGCGACTCGGGCGCCTCCTGCACGGTGCCGCGATCGCGCCAGCGGGCCACCGGGGTGGCCGGCTCGACGGTGAGTCCATACAGCGAGAGGTGCTCCGGCGCGAGCGCGATTGCCGCATGCAGATCGCGCGCCCAGTCGCGCTCCAGGGCGTCGGGAAGCGCGAAGATCAGATCAAGCGAGAGATCCGCGAAGCCGGCCGCACGGGCAACGTCCACGGCGCGGCCGATCGCCGCCGCGTCGTGCGTGCGGTGCATCCAGGCCAGCACGCGGTCGTCGAACGACTGCGCGCCGAGCGACAGCCGGTTCACCCCCGCCTCGCGCCACGCGCGCGCCGCCTCCGCCGACACGTCCTCGGGATTGGCCTCGAGCGTCACCTCGGCCTCGAGCGGCAACGACGCCCGGCGGCGCACGACGTCGAGCAGCCGCGCCACGCCGTCGCCGCCGAGTTTGGACGGCGTGCCGCCACCGAGATAGAGCGTGTCCAGTGCCCACGGCCGCTCGCCCGCGTATCGCCGTTGCAGTTCGCGGTCGATGGCGGAGACGTAGTCGTCCACCGGGACCACCGAGCGCACGGCGATCGAGAAATCGCAGTACGAGCAGCGCCGGGCGCAGAACGGCACGTGGACGTAGAGGTGGCGTGGCGGCACGATGGAATATACGGGGACGGGTCCGGGTCTCGGCGGCGGCGCATCTACCCGATGCGTCGGTGGACCTCGCCGCTGATGCCGCACTCCACCGCGCCGGACAGTTCGAGCGACGTGACGGCCGCCAGACAGCGGTCGGCCGGCAGCGCCGCACGCGCACACAGGGCGTCCATCTGCACCGCCCCTCCGTCGAGCGCCTCCCACACCCTTGCCTCGTCGCTTCCCGCCTCGAGTACCGGCATCCGCACCGCGCGTGTGAGCCCCAACAGCGCCAGCGCATCCTCCACGTCGCAGAGCATGTGGGCCCCATCGCGAATCAACAGGTTCGTGCCTTCGCTCTGCGGCTGATCCATGGGCCCCGGCGCTGCGGCGACGGCCCGATTCAACGTATTGGCGTAGGCGGCGGTGATCAGGGCCCCGCTCCTCACTCCCGCTTCGACGACGATGGTCAACGGCGCGAGGGCCGCAATGATGCGGTTCCGCCGCGGAAACGACCCACCGTTCGCCCGCTCGCCGGGCGGGTACTCCGACAGCAGCAACCCGCGCGACCCGATCTCGGCGTGGAGGGCCCGGTTGGCGGCCGGGTATGCGATGTCTGCCCCGGTGCCCAGCACGGCGATGGTGGTGCCGCCGGCGTCGAGCGCCGCCCGGTGGGCGGCCGAGTCGATGCCGCGCGCCATCCCGCTCACCACGCACGCGCCCGCGCGCGCGAACGCCCCCGCCAGCGCGCGCGCCACGCGGATGCCGTAGGCGGTGGCGCGGCGGGTGCCGACGATGGCCACCCGCGGCAGGTCGCCGAGCAGCGCGAGGTCGCCCAGCGCCCAGAGCACCGGCGGTCGATCCTCGAGGTCGCCCAACGACGCCGGGAGCGCCGGATCGCCCCAGGCGAGCAGGCGCATGCGCAGCCGCGCGGCATCGGCGAGCGCGGTATCGGCCGCGGCCAGCGCCGCAGTTCGGGCTCCATTCCGTTCTGCATCATCCAACGCTCGCTGGGCGGACCCGAATCGCTCCAACAATTCCGCGAAGGTGGCGCACCCGATGCCGTCGATCATCGAGAGCGCGAGCGCGGCGCGCGCCTCAGGGGAAGTCCGACAGTTCCCGGCGCGGTTCAACGCTCTTTCGCAGTTCGAGAATCTGCGTCCACCACCCGGCGAGGAGCGCATCGAGTCCCGTGCGCGCGGCCGCGCTGATGGCGAACACGCCGAAGGAGCCCGGCGCATCCAGCTCGGGCGGCGGATCGTCGCCCCACAGATCCATCTTCGTATAGACCACGCAGTGCGGCTTGTCGGCGAGTTCGGGCGAGTAGGCCGCGATCTCGGCGCGCAGTTGGTCGTATTCGGCCTGCCAGTCCATCGCGTCGATGGGAATCAGAAAGGCCAGCACCCGGGTCCGCTCGATGTGCCGCAGGAACTGCAGGCCGAGCCCCTTGCCCTCGTGCGCGCCCTCGATGATGCCGGGGATGTCGGCCACGACGAAGGTGCGATGCCCACTCAACGGCACGACGCCCAGGTTGGGGGCCAGCGTGGTGAACGGATAGTCGGCGATCTTCGGCCGGGCCGCCGAGATCACGGACAGCAGCGTGGACTTGCCGGCGTTCGGTTGGCCGACGAGCCCCACGTCGGCAATGAGCTTCAGCTCCAGTTCGAGCGTCCGCGCCTGGCCCTCCTCGCCGGGCTGCCATTCACGCGGCGCGCGGTGCGTGGCCGTGACGAAGAACGCATTGCCCTTTCCGCCCCGTCCCCCCTTGGCAACGACGATGGTGTCGCCGGCTTCGAGGACCTCGCCCAGAAATTCGCCGGTGTCCTTGTCCCGAACCACCGTGCCCGGCGGCACGGGGAGCGTGATGTCGCTGCCCGACTTGCCGGTGCGATTGGAGCCTTCACCGTGCTGGCCGCGCTCCGCCTTCCAGAAGTCACGGTACGTGTAATCGAGGAGCGTGGAGAGGTTGGAATCGGCGCGCACCATCACGTCGCCGCCGCGTCCCCCGTCACCCCCGTCGGGACCGCCCAGGGGGACCCACTTCTCACGGCGGAACGAGGTCTGCCCCGACCCGCCGGTGCCCGCCTCGACCTTCACGACCGCGCGATCGACGAACATGGCTATTTCCCCCGCACACGGGCCCAGAGGAGCCGCGCGGTTTCGAGTCGTTGGTCCGGAATGACGCCCGCGAGCGCCGAGACGGCATCCGAGACGGCCTCCGGTGCGACGCCCGCATTGAGCGCCCCGTGCAGATGGGAGTGCAACTGGCGGTCCTGTCCGGCGGCCGCGCAGGCCGCCACGATGCACAGCTCGCGGCGTGGGAGATCGAGACCCGGCCGGCTGAGCACCTTGCCGTAGCCTTCCATGATCATCCACGCGTCCAGGGCACCGTGCAGATGACGGATGTTCTCCCGCAGCCGCTCGTAGAACGCCCCATACACCACGGCGCACGTACGTTCCCCGTCAGCACGCCAGCTGTCCGGCGTTCCGTCGGCCGGCGGGGCCACCGGCGTCGGCTGGACCCGGCGCCACTCGCGCATGGCGTTGAGCGTACGCGGAAACCCGGCGAACAGGTACGATTGCAGCAGCAGTTCCTCCACCCAGAGTGCCGGCACCACGGGCGCTGCGGCGGCGATGGCCGCCCGCTGCTCCGCTTCGGTGCCCGCGGTCACCACGGCCGACAGCCGCACGAGCAGCCGCGTCTCGTCGTCGAGCGCGTGGAGAGTAGCGGCCGGACGGGCGGAGTCCGTCATGATTGCGACGCGGGCGTCATCACTTTCGCGGCCTCGTCAGTTCCCGGGGTGGATTTCACCGACCACTTCGCCGCGCGTATTCACGATCTGGCGTCGCAGCAGATTCTCGAGGCGCGCCGGGAGCTTGGCCGGCAACACGTCCAACAGTTGCAGCGCCCGCAGCAGTGCCGGGTACTGCGCCCGGGCCGCCCCGTCCTCCACCTTGATGGCGACGCCGATGCCCTGCTCCAGGCAGACCGCGGAATGCACCCCTTCCGCGCCCACCTTCGAGATCACGCGGCCGTCGGTCTCCTCGATCAGAATCGTATCGAACCGATCGGTGCCGCCGATGAGAAACGGGTGCGCCTGCACGGCGCCGAGCACGCGGCTCGGCCCCGGATCCCCATCGGTGGCCGCCTGCCCAAGCCGAGCATAGCTCGTCGCCATGGCGCGCAGCGGGAGCGAATACTCCACCACCCCGCAACCGTCCACCGCGCGGCCGATCTCGTCGGCGGCGAGTCCGGTCCACCGGCTCACTGACCCCAGGCAGCCCTTCTGCACCTCGTGCTCGGCGCGATGATAGCCCTCCGTCGGCCAGCCGGCGGTCTTGGCCCGGGCGAGCATGGCCGCATGTTTGCCCGAGCAGTTGTTGTGCAGCCGTGTCGGTGCGGCGCCCGACGCGCGCAGCAGCTCGGCGCCGCGGGGCGTGAGCGGCTCGTGCGGCCCACAGGCGAGATCGCGCTCGCCGAGCCCGAGGCTTGCCAACATCGCCGCGGCGACGGCCACGTGTTCTGGTTCGCCGCCGTGCGACGCACAGCTCAGCGCCACCTGTTCGTCGTTCCATCCCACCGCATCGAAGCCCCCGGCGTCGGCAAAGGGCATCACCTGGAACGGCTTGGCGCACGAGCGCCAGTGCGACACCCACGCCGCCTCGCGCGCGCGGCCCACCAGCCGCCCCGACGGTTCCACCGCGGCGGCATGTACGCGGTGCACCGCTTCCACGCTATCGCCGCGTGTGACCACGACGTCCAACTGCATCTCGTTCATGCGGGCAGGCTCTCGACTCGCTCGGGAACTGGGGGGAGAGAACGCCGAAAGATAACGTGCCGCCTCCGGCGGGCCGCGCTCATTCCGTCAGCGATACGTCGCGCGCGGCTCGCGTCGCGCGGGCGATCCCGTAGATGATGAACGCGCCGCCGACCACGGTGCCCCAATTCGGCAGTTCCCGGATGCCCGGGAGCGCGGCGGCGAGAATCGTCGCCCCCACCGGTTCGCCGAGCAGCGCGAGATTCACCACGTAGGCCGGCACGTACCGCAGGGCGTAGTTGAACCCGGTATGCCCCAGCAGCATCGGCCCCAGCGCAAGCGCGGCGAAGATGGCCCATTCGCGCGGGGGCTGCGGGAGGAGCGCCACGTGGGTGCCTCCCGCGGCCATCACCAACACGGCGAAACACGCGCCGTAGACCACCGCGACGTATGGCCACAGATCCAGCGTGGCGCGCAGCTTCCGGCCGGCCACGAAGTAGCAGGCCCCGGCAATCGCTCCCACGAACGCCAGCCCGTCGCCGAGCAGCGCCCGCCCGCCGAGCCCCGCTCCCTCGCGTATCAGATCGGGAAGCGTGACGACCACGGCGCCCGCCATCGCGATCGCGATGCCGCTCCATTGCCGGCGGGTCGGGTGCTCGTGCAGCCAGAGGATCGACAGCACGCCGACGATCGCCGGCTGCATGTCCACCAGCACCACCGATGCCGAGACGGTCGTGAGGTTGAGCGACGCGTTCCACGACCAGAAGTGGATGGCGAGCATCGCGCCCGCGCCGACGGCCACACCGAGGTCACGCCGGTGCAGCCGGCCCAACTGGCGCCAGGTTCCGGTGAGCGCCAGCGCGATGGCCACGATGACGAGCGAGAATCCCAACCGGCCGGCGGCGACGGTCAGCGCCGGCGCCCCGGACAGCCGCGTGAGCGGACCGGCCAGGGAGATGCCGAAGATGGCGAAGGCGAGAACGACGGTAGGGGACACGGATACCCGGGACGGCGGTGGACGGCGGACGGGTAACGGTAGCCGGACCGAGCACGGGACGACAGGTGAGACCGGTCCCGGTGATTGTTGGCAGTGGACGGGCGGCAATTTGCATTGAGCGTCCAACTGCTAACCGGGGAATGCAGACTGCCAACTACCAGCTATCAGTTCTCAGCCGTCAGTGATCAGTTGTCCGTCGGTTGGCGCCGGTGGTAGGTTTCCTTCCCATGCCCCAGACCATGACCCGGGACCGCCTGACGGCCCTGCTCGACGCCGCCAGGCAGCAGCGGCTGGCCGTGATCGGCGACGCGATGCTCGACGTCTACCTGGTGGGGGACGTGGACCGCATCTCCCCCGAGGCACCGGTGCCCGTGGTGCGCGTGCGCGAGCGACGATATGCGCTCGGCGGTGCCGCCAACGTGGCGCAGAACGTCGCCGCGATGGGCGCGCAGAGTCTGCTCGTCGGCGCGGTGGGCACCGACGCCGGCGGCGCCACCCTGCGCAATATGCTCGACCAGATGTCGGTGGAGTCGGACCATCTCGTGGAGGTGGACCGGCCGACGACCACCAAGACCCGTGTGCTCGCCCGCTCGCAGCAGCTCGTCCGCGTGGACGAAGAAGACGACGCCGACTTCTCGGCCGGCGAGATCGAGAAGCTGCTGGAGGCCGTGCACAGTGCCATCGCCCAGGCCGACGCGCTGGTGCTCGAGGACTACAACAAGGGCGTGCTGGTGGCCGAGGTGATCGCCAAGTCCATCGGCTGGGCGCGCGAACGCGGTATCCCGATCGTCGTGGACCCGAAGTACCGCAACTTCTTCGCCTATCGCGGGGCCACGGTGTTCAAGCCAAACCGACGCGAACTCGAAGCCGCGCTCGGGGCCGCCATCAACCTGGACCATCCGGAGGCGCTCCCGGCGACCTTTGCCCGGTTGGGCGTCGACCACCTGCTGCTCACCCTCGGCGAACGTGGCATGGCGTTGCTGTCGCAGGACGGGTCGGTGGTGCGGATTCCGACCATGGCCCGCGAGGTCTACGACGTGGTGGGCGCCGGCGATACGGTGACCGCCTATCTCGGCGCCACGCTCGCCGCCGGCGCCACGGCCAGGGAGGCGGCGGTGATCGCGAACTTCGCGGCGGGCATCGAGGTCGGCAAGCTCGGCGCCGCGACGGTGACGCCGGCCGAGATCGTGGCGTCTTACGACGACTTCGTGGCTCGGCAGAACGCGCAGGCGCACGTCGGGTAGCGCCGCGCGTCGGGGACGGCGGTGCCGCTTGCGGACGCCCGCCTCGGCCGATAACTAGAAGGCGCGCGATCCGGGGCCTTAGCTCAGTCGGTTAGAGCAGTGGACTCATAATCCAACGGTCGCAGGTTCGAATCCTGCAGGCCCCACTCAACCGGCCGCTCTGCCGGGGCTACCACCGCCCTCGGGGCGCCGTTAGGTTTTCCACTCTGCGCCGCTCGGCGCTACCAGGTCGCGTAGCTCAGCTGGTTAGAGCGCTGCTTTCACACAGCAGAGGTCCACGGTTCGAGCCCGTGCGCGACCATCACGGAACGGGGTGCCCGATTGGGCACCCCGTTCCTGCACCTGACACGCTCGCCGACTCCCGCCGCCGACCCGCGCCGCGCTACCCGCGCCCGGTCACGCCCGCACGGGCCGCCGGTCGTCGGGCAAGCGACCGAGCAGCCGCAGCAGTCCGTCGAGCACGGTCAGGGGATGCGGCGGGCAGCCGGGAATGTACAGGTCGATCGGGAGGTCCACGGGGGCAACGATCTCCGCGCTTCCCGCGAACGGTCCGCCGGCGATCGCACAGGCGCCCACTGCAATCACGATGCGTGGGCTCGGCGTGGCTTCGTACGTCTTCATCAGCGCATCGTGCATGTTGCGGTTGATCGTACCGGTGACGACCAGGCCGTCGGCATGGCGCGGCGAGGCGACGAATTGCACACCGAAGCGCGCCATGTCGAACACCACGTTACTCAGCGCGTTGAGTTCCGCCTCGCATCCGCCGCAGCTCCCCGCCACGACCGAGCGTAGCCGGAGCGACCGGCCGAAGAGCCGCTGCATCTCCTCCCCGAGCGCCTGCGCCAGGTCCACCTGCCCCGTCGCCGAGATCAGCCCCTCGCGCGTCGAGGCGGCCATCCGATGATCCCTTGAGAACCGCACCGTGCCGCCTGGCCGCTCTCCCGCCTCCTCCGGACTGAACAGGCACGCGCCGACGTCGAATGGCGGCGCGCCGGGCGCCGGATCGATCACCGGCAGCGCGCGGAAGCGTTCGGGGAACTCCACGTCTCCCCGCGGAAAGGGCGACGTGCGCATCCCCTGCCTGAGCCGCGCTCTCAACAACTCGAGCATGGCGATCCTCCGGCGCTCGTGCGCCGCGTCGGGTTACAGGTCATGGCCGGCATACGACAGATTGAAGCTCTTGTTGCAGAGCGGAAAGTCCGAGATCTGGTTGCCGGGCAGTGCCGTGGCCACCGCCGTCCAGTTGTGGAACGACGCGTCCACCACCTTGTGCCGCCGCACACCGCCGCCGTCGTCGGTGATCAGTACGTGTGCCAGTTCGCCACGCCAGCCCTCCTGCAGCGCGACGACGAGCTCATTGGGACGGAGTGCACCGCACTCGGTGCGCACGGCCCCGCGCGGCAGCGCGCCCAGTTGTTCGATGACGAACTCCAGCGACCGCCTGACTTCATGCCACCGCACCAACGTGCGGGCGTGTACGTCGCCGGCCCAGCCGGTGGCCACCGGGATGTGCGCGAACCGGAAGATGCCGTACGGGTGATCGTGCCGGACATCCCGCGCGACCTCGCAGGCCCGCGCCACGGGGCCGACGAAACCCAATTCGACACATTGATCGCGGGTCACCGCGCCCACGCCTTCCAGACGCGCCTGCACCGATGCGCTCCCGAACATCAGTGTTGCCACCGGCTCCAGATCGGCACGCAACCGCTCGAGCCGGGTTCGTAGCTCTGCCGCCATTTCGGGAGGCAGATCCCAATTCGTGCCCCCGAGGCGAACGAGGCCTCGACCGTACCGGTTCCCGGAGAGGGTCATCAACAGGTTGAGACACTCGCCGCGCATAGCGCCGAAATACGCCGCGGCCGGCTGATACGCGACGTCGCCGGCAATCGCTCCGAGGTCGCCGATGTGATTGGCCAGACGCTCGAGTTCGAGTGCGATGCCGCGAATGGCCTGCGCCCGCGGCGTCTTGCGGCACCGGGCGACCGCTTCGATGGCGCCGCACCACGCGCCCACGTGACCGATCACGGTATCGCCGGCGATGGACTCGGCCACCAACACGGCCCGCTCCGCGCTGGCCGTCTCGAGCAGCCGCTCCACCCCGCGATGCTGGTACCCGAGCATGATCTCGAGAAACAGCACGTCCTCGCCGTGCGCCTGGAATCGGAAGTGCCCCGGCTCGATGATCCCCGCGTGCACAGGTCCCACGGCCACCTCGTGTACTTCCGATCCCTCGACGCGGAAGAACGGATAGCGATCGGGATCGAGCACCACATCGGTCCGCGCCGATGGGCGATGATCCGGAAGATGCCGGCGAAGCGGCTTGAGCCAGGGATGCCCTTCGGGAAGCACCCCGCACTGCTCCGCGATCTCCCGCTCGAAGGCATGCACCTGTGGACAGTCCGGCGTGAGCGCTGGATAACGGTCGCCCACCACCATGCTCGTCGCGCCCAGTTCGCCGCGCGCGTCGTCGGCGAGCACGGCCACGAGGCGGGTTCGGTCGGCGTCCTCGGGCATGCCGAAGAGCGCAACCACGCGCCACCCGTCGCCCACGGCGCCGATCACGGTGCCGCGAAAGTCGTCCATCGACTCGGTCGGCACCGCGCCCAACGGCACGGCGCGCCGATTGCGGAGCCCCATCTCGCGGAACGCGGTCACGGGGCGCTCCCGCCGAGCGCCGTGGCCGCGTGCACCAGCGCGCGCTGCAGCGGCGCGGGAATGTGCAGGCCGAGGAGCAGCACGGCGCCGGCCAGCGCAATGGGGCCTGCGACCAGCCACGGGCTCTCGCGTACGACGGCCACGCCAGGGTCCGGCTCTCCGAGCGCCATCTTCAGAATGAGCGCCGCCATGCCGACGAAGATCGTCGCGAGCAGCAGCAGCGTGGCGACGGCAATCCACAGATGCCCGCCACTCACGGCCGCGCGGAGGATGGTGAACTCGCTCAGGAACAGACCGAACGGCGGCGAGCCGGTGACCGCGAACAGTCCGGCTACGAGCAGCACGCCCGACACCGGTAGGGTACGGATGAGGCCGCGATTGCCGGCGGCCGCCGACGACCCGGTGGCCAGCACCACGTTGCCGGCCACGAGAAAGAGCCAGCCCTTGGCCAGTCCGTTGTTCACCATGTGCAAGACGGTGCCGTACGCGCCCACGCCGCCCAGGCCGAGGCCGAGCACGAGCAGCCCCATGTGCTCGACGCTGGAATACGCGAGCAGCCGTTTGAGATCCCCCTGCCCGATCACGAACGTCGCCGCCGTGGCGAGCGACAACAGGCCGAACCCCAGGAGAACGGGTTGGATGAAGGATCCGAGGCCGGCGGCCATCGCGACCTCGGTGATGCGCGCCACGCCGAGAAACGCGCAGCTGGTCAGCGCCCCCGCCATCAGCCCGCCCACGAGTGCCGGGGCCTCGCCGTACGTGTCGGGCTTCCAGGTGTGCATCGGGGCGAGTCCCATCTTGGTCCCGAATCCGACGAGCAGGAAGACGAACGCCGCCCGCAGCCACGCCGGTTGCAATTCCCGCGCATGGCCCATGAGATCGCCAAGGATCAGCGGATCGCCGGCCACCCCGCGCTGCGCGCTGGCCAGGAAGAACGTGCCGAGCAGCGCCAGCGCGATGCCGACGGACGAGATCACCAGATACTTCCAGACCGCTTCGAGCGACCGCCGGTCGTGCCGATGGAAGATGAGCGGCGCGACGGCAAAGGTCGTCGCTTCGAGCCCCACCCACAGCATGGCGAGGTGCTGGCTGAGCGAGACGACCGTCATCGCCGCCAGGAACCCGAGCAGCCCGCTCACGAACACGCGCCCCCCACGCGGGGTGGCGCGCTGGAGGTAGCCTACCGTATAGACGGCCGTGACGAAGAACAGCACGCTGACCAGCGACAGCGTGATGAGCCCGAGGGCATCGTCCCCCAACCAGCCGTTGACGGCACGCTGGGCGGGCAGACCCCAGAGCGTGAGCGTGATCGCCAGATGCGCCGCCGCCGTGCCCACAAGCACCGCGACGCGCCACCGCCCCACGCGGGGCGACGGCGCGGCACCGGTGATGGCCGCCGCGAGCACGGGAAGCAGGCACAACGCGAGCAGGCGCATCAGTCCTTGAGCTCGGTGAGCCGGGCCGAATCGAGCGAGTCGAACTCGCGGTTGATGTGGAAGACGACGATGCCCATGATGAACACGCCGGCGAACACGTCCAGCAGCACGCCCACTTCCAGCAGGAATGGGACGCTCTCCGTCTGCGTGAGCCCGAACAGATAGATGCCGTTCTCGAGCATCAGGTAGCCCACTACCTGGGTGAGTGCCTTGCGCCGCGTAGTCAGCACCACGAGGCCGATCATGACGGTCGCCAGCGCCACCGGCACCAGCAGGGGCTCGCGAACGTCGCCGGCGGGCAGGCGCGCCGCGATGGCGAACGCGAGCGCCAGCGCCCCCGCCCCCAGCAGCAGCGAGGTGATGAAGCCGACCACCGGTTCCACCTCCCGCCGGACGGCCGCCTCACGAATGGCCCAGAGCAGGAACCAGGGAAGGATCACGGCCTTCACCAGCAAGGTGCCCGCCGCGAGGCCGACGACGTGCACCGTGAGGCCCGACGCGAGCGCCAGCGGCAGGAGCCCCAGCAGCAGTCCCTGCGCCGCCACCGCACGGATGCACGTCCGCAGCCGCGACGTGCCGAGCACGGCGAAATCCGTGAGCACCACGAGCAGGAGGAATAGTTCCGCGGTCGTCTGCATGGTCAGCGAAGCAAGAGGATGATGCCGAACAGCGCGAGCGCGCCCGCGCCGACGATCAACTGCGGCACGCGCGTCAGACGCAGCCGCGCCATGGCCGCCTCGACGACCCCCACCACGCCGCGACCGCCGCGAGGCCCGCCGCCAGCAGGGCCAACCCCGCCCACAGCGAGAGCGTGGAACGCGGCACGGTCATGTTCACGAGCAGTGCGGCGAAGATCGCCAGCTTGAGCGCGCTGCCGAACAGGACCAGCGCCAGGTCGGGCCCGCTGTGGTCGAGCACGATGACCTCGTGGATCATCGTCAGCTCGAGGTGCGTGGCCGGATCGTCCGCCGGTACCCGCGAATTCTCGACCAGCAGGAGCACGAACAGTGCCAGCGCCACGAGCACCAGCGACGCCGTGTCGCGGGGCCACGCCGTCGTGAGCGCCGGCCCGAGCATGTCGCTGAGCGACAGATGCCCCGTGGCGAGCACCAGTCCCACGAAGCAGAGGAACAGCACCGGCTCCGCGAAGGCCGCGAACGTCACCTCCCGGCTCGCCCCCATGCCCTCGAAGCTCGATCCCGTATCGAGACCGGCGAGCACCAGCGCGAATCGCCCCAGCGCGAGCAGCCCGGCGAAGGCCACGAGGTCGCCGCCAAAGTGAAGGGGCGCGACCCGGCCGTCGAGCGGCAGGAGCAGCGCGGCCACGAGGAGCGACGCCACCAGCACCGTAGGGCCCGCACGAAACACCCAGGTGGTCGTGGTGCTGTAGACCGATCCCTTGCGCGATAGCTTGGCCAGATCGCGATACAACTGCAGCACCGGCGGCCCGCGCCGCCCGGTAAGCAGCGACTTCACCTTGACGGCGATGCCCGGAAGCGCCGGCGCCGCGATCAACAGCACGGCAAGCGCCGCGAGCGCGCTCCAGTTCACGGACGGCATCACGACGCTCGTCCCACGAGCATCAGGTACCCAAGCACCGCCACCAGCGCAGCCACGACGTAAAGCAGATACAGCGAAAGCCGCCCGCGCTGCAGCGGACGTATGCGTTGCGCGGCCCGTTCGACGCCGTGCCACACCGGCACCACCACGCCGGCGAGCATCGGGTCCGCCGCGTGGGTCGCCAGCGCCACCGCCGTGCGCTCGGTGCGGATGCCGGCCACGCCGCGATACGCCGTGAGCAGTGGCGCCGCGAACGAAGACGCGGTGTACTGCATCCGCGCCGTCGGCGACGCGAAGGCGCATCCCCACGTCTCGGCCGTCCCACGCATGCGCGCGCCCGGCCGGCGCCCGCGCGCCATCCAGAAGACGCCGAGCGCGGCGGCGCACCCCAGGGAGAACCAGGTGGCGACCAGCACCGCCGGGTCGGCCCCGTTCGGCCAGACCGACGTCAACGGCGTACCTCCCACGAGCCCGCCCACCCGCAGCATCGCCGGCACCACGAGCACGGGCAGCAACCCGACGGCCCCGCACGCCGCCGCGAGCGCGATGAGCGGCCCGGTCATGCCGGCCCGCGACTCGCGCGCGGCCGACACCGCGGCGTCACGCGGACTCCCGAGAAAGACCACGCCCACCACTTTGGCAAAGCACGCCAGCGCCAGCGCGCCGATCAATCCCAGCACGGCGACCGCGAGCACCGCCATGCGCGCGCTGCTCGTCGCCAGACCGGCGTGGAGCAGCGACCGGAACACCAGCCATTCGCTCACGAACCCGTTGAGCGGCGGCAGGCCGACGATGGCCGCCGAGCCGAGCATGAACGTGATCGCGCTGACCGGCATGCGCCGGATCACCCCACCCAGGCGCTCGATCTCGCGCGTCCCCGTGGCGTGCGCCACCGACCCCGCCCCCAGAAAGAGCAGACTCTTGAACAGCGCGTGATTCAGCGCGTGCAGCGCGGCCCCCGCAAAGCCGAGCACGGCGACCAGCGGATGCCCGTAGGTGATGCCCAGACAGCCGGCGCCCACTCCGATGAGAATGATGCCGATGTTCTCCACGCTGTGGAACGCGAGCAGGCGCTTGAGATCGTGCTGCGCCAGCGCCCAGACCACACCGAGCACGCCCGATACGGCGCCCGCCGTGAGCAGGAACCATCCCCACCATGCCGGAGGCGATCCCATCAGGAACGTGGTTCGCAGCAGTCCGTAGATCCCCATCTTGATCACCACGCCCGACATGAGCGCCGACACGTGCGACGGCGCGGCCGCATGCGCTTCGGGAAGCCAGAAGTGAAGCGGGACGAGCCCCGCCTTCATCCCGAACCCGACCAGCGCCGCGCCGAACACCGCCGCCTGCGATACGCCACCGAGCGCGCGGCCGGTTAGCGATGCGAACGTGAGATCCGGCGCGCCGCTGCCCCACACCGCGAACAGCGCGAACAGGGCCAGGGTGCCCACGTGCATCGCCACCAGGTAGAGCATTCCCGCACGCCGCACCTCGGCGCGGCCATGGTCGAGCACGATCGCCGCGTACGACGTGAGCGCCATCGCCTCCCAGGCGATGAGAAACGGCAGCGCCGCCCGCGCCACGACCACCGTCACCATCGACGCCATGAGCGTGGCGACGAAGAAGTGCGACGCCCGCGCTGCGCGCGCCGTCGCTCCGTCGCGCAGATACGTCACGCCGAACGACGCGCTTGCCGAACCGGCGGCCAGAATCAGCAACAGGAACACCGCCGACAGCGGATCGAGGCCGAAGACCCAGGGGCCACCCGGCATGGCCGTGGCGAGCGACACGCTGGCCACCGAACCGCCGGCGAGCACCCGCACCACCGGAATGCCGCCCGCTACCACGGCGCCGCCCACGCACAGGCGGTACACCAGGTCAGCCGCCGCGGGGCGCCGCCGGAGCGCCGTGCCGAATGCGCCCGCCGCCATCATGAGGCCGATGCTCCAGGCGACCAAGATCATCGGCTGATCTCCGGCAGGAACAACAGCGCCAGCAGCGCGGCCATGGCCGCCACCATGTACAGCAACGATGTCGTCACGCGGGCGCGGTGAAGCGCCCGCAGCCGCGCCGCGCCGCGATCCACACGCGCGAACAGCGGACGGTACACGCCCGCGAGCACACGATCGCCCGTGGACGACATCCATTCGGCCGCCGCGGGCCAGAGCAACGCGGCCGCCCCGATGCCGCCCGGCACGACCCGGCGCCGCGTCTCGACCTGCAGCACTGGCTGCATCACCGTCGTCAGCCCGCCCGCGAACGACGTGGAACTGTACTGCATGGACGGCCTTGGGCCCGGGTAGCCGCACCCCCACGTGTCACCCGTACGACGCACGCCGCGCCGCGCCCACACGGCGCGCAGCACGACCAGGAGCCCCACCGCGGCCAGGAGCAGCGGCAGTAGCAGCGTCAACGGATGGAGCGCCGTGCCGGCCGCCGTCACGTCGGCGCCCGATGCCACGCTCGTCACCGCGGCGCGCAGCCCCCCGGCCACCCGTGCAGGCGCAGCGGCAACGACCACACACGCCGCACCGAGCACGATCAGCGGCCCCTGCACCATCCAGCCCGGCGCGCGCGCCGCGGCCGCCGCCTTCGTGCGCGGAACGCCGAGCAACCCCACGCCGACGAGACGGGTGAACCCGGCCAGGGCGAGCCCGCCGGCGAACGCCAGCGCCCCCAGCGCCGCCACCAGCGCCACGCGCTCGAGCCCCGTGAGCGTGAGGATTCCCGTGAGGAGAGCGCGCAACAACAACCATTCGCTCACGAACACGTTGAGCCCGGGCAATGCTGCGATCGCCGCCGCACCCATCACCAGAACACCACCCACCGTCTTCCAACGGCTCAGGAAGCCGCCCATCGCATCGAGATCGCGACTGTGCGCGCGCAGCGCCACGACGCCGAAGCCGAGAAACAGCGCGCTCTTTACCAGCGCGTGATTCCACAGATGCAACAGCGCCGCCGTCCAGCCGAGCGCCGCCAACAGCGGATCGTGCAGCGCCGTACCCAGCAGCCCCACACCCATCGCGAGCGTGACCAGCCCCGCGTTCTCGACCGTGGAGTACGCGAGCGCTCGCTTCACGTCCCGCTGCGACAGCGAGAACAACATGCCGCCCACGGCGCCGATCGCGCCGAGCAGGAGGAGCAGGTACGCCCACCAGAGTGGCGGCGCGCCGAACAGCGGGACAAACCTCGCCAATCCATAGAAGCCCATCGTGATCATTACGCCCGACATCAACGCCGAGACGTGCGACGGCGCCGACGCGTGCGCGTCGGGCAGCCACACGTGCAGCGGCACCATCCCCGCCTTCGTGCCGAACCCGATGAGCGCCAGTACGAACAGCATCCCCGGAGCCGCCGCGGCATGCATGCCGAGCGGCCCGATCGCGAAGCCATGGGTGGACGCCGCCAGCAACAGCGTCATCAGCAGCAGCGCCCCCGTGGCGAGATGCCCGGCCACGAGGTATTGCATGCCCGCTACGCGCACGCCGCGGTCGTCATGGTCCTCCACGACGAGCGCCCAGGAGCTGAGCGTCATCAATTCCCACGCCACGATGAGCAGCACCAGATTGTCGGCCATCACCACGAGCGCCATGCTCAATAGCAGCATGTTGTACGCCGCGAACGACGCGCCGTGCGAACGCCCGGGGGCATGCTCGCGCTGATAGGCCACGCCGTACACGGCCCCCAACGCGCCGATCACGGCGATCGGCAGCAGGAACACCGCCGCCAGCGGATCGAGGCGCACGGCGAGCGCGCCGCCGGGCACGGTCCACGGCGCCCTCCACAGCCCCGGTGCGCCACCGAGCGCCGCGGCACCGGAGACCGCCGCGGCCAGCCCGCCCCCGACGGCGCCCGCCGCCCCAACGGCGACCGCGAGCCGACGACGCGCCACCAGGGCGCCAAGCGCACCCAGGCCCCAGCATCCCATCGCCACACCAAGGGCGATCACGCGGTCACGCGCCGCCCCGCGCAGCGTCCGGCCGCCCGGCCGGTGCCGCGCCCGCCTCTACCTGCGCAATGCGCGCCAGGATATCGTCCGTCGGCGCCGCCGTGCGGAGCAGGCGCCGAAGCTCGACGTCGCGCAGCACGAATCCCAGTTGGGCCAGGATGCGCAGGTGCGCGGGTACGTTGGGGCTCACCACCAGGAACAACGCACGCACCGGTTGGCGGTCCACCGCCTCGAATTCCACGGGTCGCGTGAGCAGGCAGAGCGCCACGAAGGAATGCGCGACATGGAGGAGGATGGGATTGCGCACGTGCGGTATCGCGATGCCGTCCCCGATGCCGGTGGACCCCATCGCCTCGCGTGCTTCCAGCACCGTGATCAGGAATTCGCGGTCGACCTCGTCCGGCAGCGGCAGCAGCATGACCACGTTCCGGAGGACCTCGGCCTTGGTGGCACCGCCCACATCGCGGTGCACGCCCCCGACGGCGATCAGGGTCGATAGCGGCGGTACCGCGTCCGGTACCCGCCGTGCTTGATCGAGCAGGCTGCGCGACACCGGAATCCCCTGTTCCACCGCCCACTCCCAGAGTTCGATCGGATTGCAGTACAGGCGCTCGTTGACGCGGTGGGCCGGCAGGCCCCGCGTGTTGATCCACCGGCGGGCCCGGCTTTCCGGCACGTCGAGATACGACGCGACCTGGCGAAGGGTGAGTTGCATCGGCGGGGCGAGTGCAGATCAGGCGTGGGTCACGAACAACCGACTCGCCGTGTCCCGGACGAGCGCGATGACGTCGGCGGCCGTCGGTGCGGCCCGCAGTGCCGGCAGGAAGCCCGGTTCCTGGCACAGGCGCGTGAGCTTCGCCAGCAGCGCGAGCTGGATCCGCTCACTCCGCGCGAGCAACAGGATCAACGTATCCGTCAGCCCGCCATCCAGCGCGCCGAACTCGACCGGAACTTCCACGCGTCCGATCGCCACCAGATCATGGCTCCCCAGCACGCGCGGCCGGCTGCGCGCCGTGTGCAACAGGGCCACACCGCCCGTGAGTGCCGTACTGCACAGCCGCTCCCGTTCGAGCACTCGTTCGCACACGACGTCGGCCGAAACCGACTCGGGGAACCGAACGCCACCGACGAACGCTCGCACGACGTCGTCGCGGGACCCCGCCGGCACGGCGATGCGCCCGTTAGCCGGCGCGATCAGATCGGCGACAACGGGGATGCTCCGATCCGCCTCCCCATCGCCCTCCAACGCCTGCAGCGAGTCCGCGTCCAGCCGCTGCACGTTGAGATCCAGCCATTCGTCTACGGCTGCCTTCCGGAACCGCCACTGGCCGCCGACCTTCACGGCCGGCAGGTCGCCCCGTTCCAATAGCCGGTACACCGTCCGCTGTGAGAGCTGAAGGTATTCGGCGAGCTGCTTCGGGCTGAAGAGGTCTGGCAGTGCGGCGTCCGGAATCGGAATGGCGGGAAGTATGCCATCCCATAACATCGTTTGTCAACTGATGTCATACGTTGACAACACGGCGACCGCCAATTGGATGGCCGTGGCCACTTATCGGACCCCATGCGTCCCTGTCTATACGGGCACCACCTCGGCACCGGCGCTCCGCAGCCGGCCGGCCAACGCGTCGTCCACCCGCGCGTGCACGATCATCCAGCCGCCGTCCGTGCGCTGGTCCACCACCTCGCCGTCGCGATGGATGGACGCCAGCAGGCGGCCGTCGGATGGAGAGAGCCGGATCTCGGACAGCGGCCGGCGCGCGCGGATGGCCGCCTGCAGCGCCCGGCGCAGTGGGGCCAGTCCGCCCTCCGCCTTCGCGGACACGAAGATGGCGTCACGCTCCATCGCGGTCACGCGCGCCTGCAGCGCGAGCAACTCCTCGGTCGACAGCGCGTCGATCTTGTTGAACACGAGCAGCACCGGCGCCTCCTGCAAGCCCAGCTCTTCCAGCACCTCGTCCACCACCTGGCGCTGGTCGTCCCACATGGGATGGCTCGCGTCCACCACGTGGAGCAGCAGGTCGGCGTCGCGCGTCTCTTCCAGCGTTGCGCGGAACGACGCCACCAGATGGTGGGGCAACTTGCGGATGAACCCCACCGTGTCCGTGACCAGCGCCCGCGTGTTCTCGCCCAGGTCCACTTCGCGCGTCAGTGGATCGAGCGTGGCGAACAGCCGATCCTCGACGAACACGTCCGGCGCGTCGGCCAGGCCGCGCAGGATGGACGACTTGCCCGCGTTGGTGTAGCCCACCAGCGACGCTTTGAACGCGCCCTGGCGCGACTGCCGCTGCACCGCCCGCGCCTTCATGACCTCGCGGAGCCGCTCGCGCAGCAACTTGATGCGATGGTTGATCAGCCGGCGGTCGGTCTCGAGCTGCGTTTCGCCCGGCCCCCGCACGCCGATGCCGCCGCGGAACTTCTCAAGGTGCGTCCACATGCGCGTGAGCCGCGGGAGCATGTATTCCAACTGCGCCAGCTCCACCTGCATCTTCGCCTCCGACGAACGCGCCCGCGTGGCGAAGATGTCGAGGATCAACTCGGCCCGGTCCACCACGCGCTGCCCGATGGCGTCTTCGATGTTCTTGCCCTGCGAGGGCGAGAGTTCGTCGTCGAAGATCACCAGCGTCGCCCCGGTCTCGATCACCTTGGCCCGCAGCGCGTCGAGCTTTCCCGACCCGAGATAGGTGGCCGGGTTGGGACGGTCGATCTGTTGCGTCAGTTCCCCGACGATGGTGGCCCCCGCCGTGTCGGCCAGGCGCTCGAGTTCGCGCAGGTGTTCTTCCAGCATCCGCCGGGCGCCGGCCCGCTTGATCGGCGCGCCGACCAGCAGCGCGCGGTCAGCAGGCGGAGTGACGGTAATCAGATCGCGTGTGATGCAGACCTCCGCTCAGCGGATTCGGGAATTGATCGTGGAAAAGGTGCCGGTCGTCGTGAAGGGAAAGGTGTGGCTGCCGACCGGCGTGTCCACCGTGAGGTCGCCGAGCACCGTGTACTTCACCGCGCCTGTCTGCATGAGCTGGCGCGCGGCCGCGCCCACCCCGGCGTAGGTGAACTGCACCGGAATGTGCACCGTGGTCGTATCACCGGCCTGGAATTGATTCCGGTCGCTCAGCGTGCCGTCCGCCACGGGTAGCGAGTCGACGTTTACCCGGTAGTGCATCTGCGTGGCATCCAACCGGTATCCGTTCGGATTGTACACCCGCAACACGACGTCCAGGTTGCCGCCGGCGATGCCGAGCCCCGTCAGTCGCACGTCCTGCAGTTCGACCGCCGGCTGCTTGAAGATCTGCCGACCGATCGTCGAGCAGCCGCCCACGAGTGCGAGCGCCGCCGCTGTCACGACCCACCGCTTCAGAATTTGTGTGCGCACGGATTCGTCACTCCTTGTCGCCCGCGCCCCGGGCCTTTCGTTTGAGGTCCGACCACCACGCCAACCGTTTTGCGATCTCCTTCTCGAACCCGAAATTGCCGGGTTCGAAGAACGCGGTGCCGCGGAGGCGCTCCGGCAGGTATTCCTGCGGAATGTACGCCTCCGGCACCGCGTGCGCGTACTGATACCCTTGGCCATACCCCAGTTCCTTCATCAACCCGGTGGGGGCGTTCCGGATGTGCAACGGCACCGGCTCGGCCGGCGTCTCCCGTGCCGCGTCCATGGCCGCGTCCAGCGCCCGCTTGGTGCTGTTCGACTTGGGGGCGGTGGCCAGGTAGACCGTCATCTCCGCCAGGGGCAGATACCCCTCCGGCGGCCCCAGCATGTGGAAAGCGTCGCGCGCAGCCACGGCCAGTTTCAGCGCCTCGGGATCGGCCAACCCGATGTCCTCGGCGGCCATCGCGATCGCCCGCCGGAAGAGCACCATGGGATCGGCCCCGCCGTCGAGCATCCGCGCCATCCAGTAGAGCGCCGCCTGCGGATCGCTCCCCCGCAGACTCTTGTGATACGCGCTCAGCATGTTGTACGTCTCTTCGCCGCCCTTGTCGAAGTGCGCGAACCGGAGTTGCAGCGCCTCCCGCCCCTCCGCCTCGCCCAGGTGCCCGCCCCGACCCACATGGGCCGCGGCGGCCTCGAGCACGGTCAACGCTCGCCGGGCGTCGCCGTCGGCCAGCGTCGCGATCAGCGTCACCGCCGCGTCGTCCACCTCCAGCGCCCAGTCGCCGAGCCCGCGTTGGGCGTCGCTGAGCGCGGTGCGCAGGACGGCCTCGAGATCCGGCACCGGAATGGGCTCCAACACGAACACGCGCAGCCGCGAAAGCAATGCGCCGTTGATCTCGAACGACGGATTCTCCGTCGTCGCCCCGATCAGCGTGATCGTGCCCGCTTCGACGTGCGGCAGGAAGGCGTCCTGCTGCGCCTTGTTGAAGCGATGGATCTCGTCGGCGAACAGAATGGTGCCCTGCCCGGCCGCCCGTCGCCCCTCCGCCTGCGCCACGATCTCGCGAACGCGAGGGACCCCTTCGGTGACGGCGGAGAACGAAACGAAGGCCCGATCGGTGTGCCGAGCGACGAGGCGGGCCAGCGTCGTTTTGCCGGAGCCCGGCGGCCCCCAGAAGACCATCGAGCCGACGGTCCCCGACTCGATCGCCGTACGCAACGGCTTGCCCTCGGCCAGAAGGTGCCGCTGCCCGACGAACTCATCCAGCGATCGCGGTCGCATGCGCGCCGCCAGCGGCGTATCGCCCGGCTTCGCCCACAACGATTCCGTACGAGCCTCCGATGCCCCGCCGGACGCCTTGCCGCGGGCGCTCATCGGACCTCCGCGCCCGACTCCGCCTGCAGCTCGGCGGCGCGCCGCTCCAGCGCGGCCGGCGTGTTACGCGCCGGGTCGTCGAGCACCCAATCGAGGAGCGCCTGCAGAATCCGACCCATGGCCGGGCCCGGCGGGACTCCCGCCCGACGGAGGTCGTCGCCGTCCACCGCGAGGTCGCGCAGGTCCACCGGATCGCGAAACGCCGCGCGCAACGCCCGCCGGTAGAGGGAGCGCACCGCCGCCGCATCGGGCGCGCCTCCGTGCTCGCGACGCGCCGCCCAATGCGCGCTGGCCAGCCGGAAGAAGCCGGGCAGATAGAGCCGTCCCACCGCGGCCACCCAGCGCCGAGTCTGCGCGTCCGACACGGCAGGGCCGGACATCAAGGCGTCACCGATCGCCGCGCCGATGGTCTGCCACCGTTCGACCAGCGCCTGGATCCACGTCATCTCCAACTTCGAGCAGCGGAGTGCCGTGAGCGCCGCGGCGATGCGGCCGTCGACGGCCGGCACGTCGCTGAACAGCGCTGCCATGCGGTGGATGCGCCGGTTGGGGCGCTGCGCCAGGCCGGGCCGGGCCAGGCAATCGAGCGCGCGCAGTGTCTCGTCGCTCACGCCGGCGAGCGCGGGCACCAGCGTGGCCAGCGCGCCGGCTTCCCTCCACCGCGCGAGCGCGGCGCCCGGCCGGGCCACCTGTTGCATCGTCTTCTCGATCTCCTGCTTCACGCGCTCCGGCGACAGGCGTCCGAGAAACGGCGCGCTCGCCACCATCGCGTTCCACGTGGGAGCATCGATCTCGAAGTCAAAGCGCGCGGCGAACCGGATGGCGCGCAACACGCGCAGACGATCCTCGCGCATGCGTTCCGCGGGATCGCCCACGGCGCGCACCAGCCGGCGCTTCAGGTCCTCGCGGCCCCCAAACGGATCGTGCAGCCGCTCGTGCCGCGGCGAGTAGGCGATGGCGTTGATCGTGAAGTCCCGGCGGGCCAGATCGTCGTCCAGCGAGACGCCGAATTCCACCTCGGCGTGCCGGCCGTCGGTGCGCACGTCGCGCCGGAAAGTCGTCACTTCATGGAGCGTCTTCTGATCGTCGAGCACCCCGACGGTGCCGAATTCGATGCCCACGGGAATGGTCCGCCGGTGGCCGAACAGCGCGCGCACCTGTTCGGGCGTGGCCGCCGTCGCCAGGTCCCAATCGAGATGCGGGTGCCCGAGCAGCGCGTCGCGCACCGCGCCTCCCACGCACCAGGTTTCGTGGCCGGCCCTTTCCAGGCGGTCGGCGATCTCCAGCACCGGCCGCGGGGGACGCAGGAGTTTCAGCTCGTCCCGATCAGCCATCGAAGACCGTACGCAGATCGACGCCGGCGCCGAGCGCCAGCATGAGATCGATGCGCGCTTGTTGCGGGCGGCGGCTGCCGGCGAACAGCGCGCCGGCCTCGAACAGCCGACGACCGCCACCCGGATAGCCGTACGTGTGTCCCACCCGCCCGCGCAGGGCGCGCGAGGTGATGACCACCGGTTTGCCGTCGGCAATCCAGCGCTCGATGCCGTCGGCCATGAGGGGCGGCACATTGCCCCGCCCCATGGCCGCCACCACCACTCCCGGGGCAGTTGCCCGCGAGGCATCGAGCAGGCGGGCATCGGCGCCCTGCCACGTATACACGATGTCCACCGGTTGGGCCGGTGCGTCGGGCGCCAGCGTGGGCAGCGCGGAGTGCGCGTTGCGCCGCACGATCACCCGGCCATCGTCCACCACGCCCAACGGGCCGAGCCCCGGACTCTCGAACGCGTCGGGCATGTGGGTGTGCACCTTGGTCACATCGAGCGCGCTGAAGATGCGGTCGCCCATCACCACCAGCACGCCGAGTCCGCGCGCATCGGCGCTGGCCGCGGTGATCACCGCCGCGCCGAGGTTCGCCGGCCCGTCCCAGCCAAGATCGCTGGACGTGCGCATCGCGCCAGTGAACACGATCGGCTTGTCCGTGGACAGCGACCGCGCCATCAGGTACGCCGATTCCTCGAGCGAGTCGGTGCCGTGCGTGAGCACGATGCCGTCCACCTCGGGCCGCGCCAGGTGCGACGCGATGCGGGCACGGAGCGACCAGACCCGCTCGACCGTCATGTGGGGACCGGGGAAGGCGCCGAAGTCGTCCACCTCGAGCTCCGCGAATCGATCGATGCCCGGCGCGAGCGCCAGGATATCGCGGCCGGTGAGCGCCGGCACCGCGCCTCCGAGGTCGGGATCGTGGCGCATGCCGATCGTGCCGCCGGTGAAGATGAGGACGATCATCCGCAGAGCACGCTCCCGCCGTTCACGTTCACGATCTCGCCCGTGATGTGTCGGGCGAGCGGCGAACAGAGAAAGACAATGGGTCCGGCGATGTCCTCGGGGTCGGCCACCCGCCCCAGAGGAATCGTGGCGGCAATCCGCTCACGCCCTCCGTTGGCGTAGGGAATCTCGCACATCTCGGTGTCCACCCACCCCGGGGCGACGCTGTTCACCGTGATGTCGCGCCGGGCGAGCTCCGGCGCCAGCGATTTCACGAACGAGATCATCGCGCCCTTCGACGCGCCGTAGTCCGCGTGGTAGGCCTCGCCGCGCTGCCCTGCCGTGCTCGCCACGAGTACGATGCGGCCGTGATCGCGCAACACGCGCGCGGCGGCCCGCGTGGTGTAGAACATCGCATCCACGTTCTGCGCCATCGTGCGCCGCCAACGGTCATCCGACAGCTGCGTCACCGCTTCGTCCTCCACGGGCCATATCCCGGCGTTGCCGACGAAGAGGTCCAACGCGCCCAGTTCCCGGACCGCGGCGGCGACGAGTTCGTCCGCGCCCGTCGCCTTCGCGATGTCCGATGCCACGGCGGCCGACCGCACGCCCAGCGCGCGCGCCTCGGCCGCCACGCGCTCGGCATCGTCGCGCCGCGAGCGGTACCCCAGCACCACATCGGCCCCGTTCTCGGCCAACATGAGCACGGTCGCCGCGCCGATGCCCCGCGAGCCGCCGGTGACCAGTGCACACTTGCCCGACAGATTGATCACAGTTCCCGCTCCACCAGGTCGCAGATGATGTGTTCGATGCACAGGTGCAGTTCCTGTGCGCGATCGGTCCGGTCCGTGGGAATCACGACCGAGTGGTCAGCCAGCGCCCGCAGCTTCCCGCCGTCGCGCGCCGAGAAGGCCAGCACACGAACCCCCGCTGCCCGCGCCGCTTCGGCCGCGCGCAGCACGTTGGGCGAGTTGCCGCTGGTGGAATGGATCACGAGCAGGTCGCCCGGTCGCGCCAGCGCTTCCACCTGGCGGGCGAACACCTCGGCGAATCCGAGGTCGTTGCCCGCCGCGGTGAGCAGTGACGTATCGGTGGTGAGCGCCACCGCCGGGTAGGCCCGCCGGTTCCGCACGTAGCGCACCACGTACTCGGTGGCCATGTGCTGGGCATCGGCCGCGCTGCCTCCGTTCCCGCAAAAGAAGAGCGTGCCTCCACCCCGTACCGTCTCGCGCACGAGGCGCAGGGCATCGTCGAGCTCGGCGCCCATCGTCTCGGCCACGCGCGACGCCGTGGCCGCCAGCGCCTGAAGCGCCTCCGCGAATTCGCCCTTCGCCTGTTGTGTCACGCCACGCGCCTCCGCGCCGTGTGGTCAGCTACGACTCGCGCGGCCCGATCCGCCGCGGCCGAGCACCATCTGCTTGAGCTGCGCCAGCATCCCCTGCTTCACCACGAGCGGGGGCACGTTCTGCAACGGCTCGTTGGCCAGCAGGCGCCGCGCATTATCGCGGGTGAGCAGGCGGGCCTGCTCCTCGGTCCCGTGTTCCAGCAGCCAGTCGCGCACGGCCATCAGCGATCGAGAATCGCCGTGATTGTCGCTGGCAATGACGTCGGCGTATCCGCGGGCCAGCATCTCCCGGGCCAACGCCGCCGTCCGGTGGCTGCCCAGCAACGCCGCACCGTCCATCTGGATCACCGCCCCCACACGGCGCCACTCTTCCACCTGCTCCACCGTGCACCCGTGATACCGCTCCGGATGCGCGAGGACCGGAATGATCCCACTCGTTCGCAGGCGGAACAGTTCGTCGGACGCGTGCGGCGGAATCGACATCCGGGGAAACTCCACCAGCACCGCCTTCGACCCGCCGAGGCCGAGCTGCGGATGCCGCAGGTCCGACCCGGGCATGTCGAGCATGATTTCCCAGCCGAGTTTCAGTTCAGGGCCCGCGGGGACGGCGGCTCGCAGATCGCCCAACAGTTGCCGGTACTGGTTGTACGGGGCCCGCGCCGCGTCGGACGCCATGAGATGCGGGGTGCACACGAGCACCTCGACTCCGCCCTCCGCGAATCGCCGCAGCACCGGCGCCGACACCTCGATCGACGGCGACCCGTCGTCCACCCCCGGCAGGAGATGCGAATGAATGTCGATCACCGCGCGCCCCCGTCCGGCGTCACGCGCTCTCCGCCGTGGCCGAGAACCGCGACCCGATGGCCGCCACCCGCGCCATGACGGCCCCGGCCTCGGCGTCGAGGTCCACCGCGGATTCCGCCGCATGTTCGAACGCATACGTCACCAGCGCATCGGCGGCCAGCAGGTCGAGCGCCGTCTCGCGCCCCGTTTCCCGCGCCGCCAGCAGCGACACAAGCAGCCCCTCGGCCGCCGCCTCGCACACCGCGTGCGTCTGGGACGCGTCGTCCGACCACCGATCGCCGAGCGCCTGACGGATCCGCGCCGCCAGCGCCGCCGGCGCCTCGGGCGTGCGCGACCCGAGCCACTCGCCGACCGTCACGTCCGCTTCCCGATCAACGTCCGCGCGATGTCCGGCGCCTGCCGGAGCGCGTCGTCCAACCGCGAGGCATCGGGGATGCCCGCCTGCGCCATGTGCGGCTTTCCCCCGCCGCGGCCGCCGGCAAGCGCCGCCAACTGCTTGACCAGCGCCCCGGCACTCATGCCGCGCTTCACCATGTCGTCGGTGACCACCGCGAGCATCGTCGTCTTGCCGTCGCCCAGCGTGGCCGCCAGTACACCCACCCCCGACCCGAGCTGCTCCCGCAGCGCGTCGCCCAGGGTCTGCAGTTCCTTGAGGTCCGCCGCCGGGACCACGCGCCCCACGAAGCGGGCCCCGCCACCGTTCAGCGCCTGCGCCTCGGCAATCCACTGCGCCATCTGGTCGCCGCCGCCGCGCAGCACCTCCTCCACCCGCTTCTCCAACGCGCGCCGTTCGTCGAGCAACGCCTGCACACGCTTCTCCACGCCGTCAGGTGTCACCCGCAGCAACTCGGCAACGCGGGCGAGCGCCTCGGTGCCCTCGTGCAACAGCGCGTACGCCCCCGGCCCGGTCACCGCCTCGATGCGACGCACCCCCGACGCGACGCCGGTCTCGTGGACGATCTGGAACAGTCCGATCTCCGCCGTGTTGCGCACGTGCGTGCCCCCGCACAGCTCCATCGAGAATCCGGGCACCGTCACCACGCGCACCACGTCGCCATACTTCTCCCCGAACAGCGCCATGGCGCCCGCCGCGCGCGCGTCGGGATAGGGCATCTCGCGTGTCGAGACGGGGATGGCTTCCCAGATGCGCGCGTTCACGATCTCCTGGATCCGGGCCAGCCGTTCCGCGCTCACCGGGCCGTGATGCGTGAAGTCGAACCGCAGGCGATCAGGCGCCACCAGCGATCCGGCCTGATGCACCGCGTCGCCCAACACCTGGCGAAGCGCCGCGTGCAGCAGATGGGTGGCCGTGTGGTTCCGCTCGGTGTCCCTGCGGCGCAGCGACGGCACGCGGGCCGTCACGCGCCCGAACGCGAACGTCCCCTCGATCCGCCCCACCGCGGCCGGGCGGCCGTCCACCTTGCGCACATCCTCCACGTCGACGCGCCATCCCGACCCGACGATCTCTCCGTGGTCGGAGATCTGCCCGCCCGATTCGGCGTAGAACGGCGTCTCGCGCAGCAGGAGCGCCACCCGTCCGTCCCCCAGCTGCCGCACCGCCGTCACCTGGGTCTCGATCTCCACCGTGTCGTACCCGACGAACGACACATCGGTGGGCTCGGCCCCTGGCGCCGTGGTCCATTCCGCGAGGTCGCCCAGCGCGTCGGCCTGGACTGCAATGTTGCGCGACTTGCGCTCTGCCTTCGACCGGTTCCGCTGCGCATCCAGCGCCGCGTTGAATCCGGCAATGTCCACCGTGTAGCCGCGCTCCCGCGCCATCAACTCGGTGAGATCGATCGGGAACCCGAAGGTGTCGTACAACCGGAAGGCATCGTCACCACTGATCGTACCGCGAATGGCATCGCCGAGATTCGTCCCGCGCTCCGGCGCCATCTGCTCGAACCGGGCAAGCCCGCCTTCGATGGTCGAGAGAAACGATTCCTCCTCCACCTGCGTGGTCTTGAGCAGATGCGCCGACCGGGTCCGCAGCTCCGGATACGCGTCGCCCATCGTCTCGATCACGGCTTCCACCACGCGCACCAGCGTCGGCTCGGTGCGGCCCAGCAGCCAGGCATGGCGCACGGCGCGCCGGAGAATGCGGCGCAGCACGTAGCCCCGTCCGTCGTTCGACGGGAATACGCCGTCGGCGAGCAGAAACGCCACGGCGCGCGCATGATCCGCGATCACGCGGAACGACGCCGGATCGACCATCACCGTGCGGCCGTGCACCGTCATCGTGCTGGGCGCGTGTTCCGAGCGTCCGCGGTAGGGGAGCCCCACCGTGTCCTCCACGGCGCGAATCAGCGGGGCGAATAGGTCGGTGTGGTAGTTGTTCGTCACGCCCTGCATGACGGCGGCAATGCGCTCCAGCCCGGCGCCCGTGTCCACCGACGGACGCGGCAGCGGCTCGAGCGTGCCGTCCGCCTGCCGGTCGAACTGCATGAACACCAGGTTCCAGATCTCGAGGAACCGCCCCGCCTCCGCTCCCTCGACGAACGCGTCAGTGGAGAACTCGTCGCGGTCGAGTTCCGTCCACTCCCCCGACGCGTCGTCGGGAAAGCGCCAGTCGTCGGTCAGGTGCGCCAGATCGACGTAGATCTCCGAGCACGGGCCGCACGGACCGGTGTCGGCCATCTGCCAGAAGTTATCCTCCTCGCCCAGCCCGTAGATGCGCGAGTCGGGCAGCCCCGCAACGTCCTTCCAGATCTCGCGCGCCTCCGCGTCCTCCCGGAACACCGACACGCGCACATGAGCGGGGTCGATGCCCAGGTTCCCTTGCTCGCGGGCACCGGTCACGAACTCCCAGCCGAACCGGATCGCGTCGGCCTTGAAGTAGTCACCGAACGAGAAGTTGCCGAGCATCTCGAAGAAGGTGTGATGCCGCGCCGTGTGCCCCACCTGCTCCAGATCGTTGTGCTTGCCGCCCGCCCGCACGCACTTCTGCGCCGTGGTCGCCCGGCGGCGGCCATCCGGCGGATCCTCCATGCCCAGGAACACCTTCTTGAACTGGACCATCCCCGCGTTCGTGAACAGCAGGGTGGGATCGTCCGCCGGGACCAGCGACGAACTGGGGCGGCGCACGTGCCCTTGGCGCTCGAAGTAGGCCAGGAACCGCTCGCGGATTTCCGCGGCGGAGAGGGTGGGGGTTTCGCGGTGAGGCATACGGTGGGGAATATATCACCCAGAAAGGGCGAAAACCCCATTACGACGCAGGGCCGGAACGACGCAGGGCCGATACCACGCAGGGCCGATACGGCGCAGGGCCGACACAACGGGGAATCGGAAGGGCTACGGCCTGGAAACAGCGAGTTGGTTGGATGCCGCGCCGGGGGCGCTACCACTCCTCCTCGCCCAGACGGCTCAGCACCTCCCGGATCTCGTCGCTCTCGAACCCGCGGCGAGCGAGAAATCCGAACAGCCGGCGACGACGCGTCGCCTCGTCCAGTCGAGCCAGCGTGCGCAGCTTCTTCCGGGCCAGGCGCTCCACCGTCTCGATCTCGTTCACCGCTTCCTCGGCGAACACCTCGGCGATCGCGGCATCGGCGATTGCGCGGTCCACCCCGCGGCGCGCGAGTTCCTGCTGCACGCGCCGCCGCGACATGCCGCTCCCGAGCGCCTTGGTGCGCGCGAACTGCCGCGCGAAGTCGGCGTCGTCCAGATAGCCCGCGCCCTCGAGCCGGGCGAGTACCCGGTCCACCTGCTCAACGGGCTCGCCCTTCCGCAGCAGGAGCCGCCGCAATTCGAGCCGCGAGCGCGCGCGCGCCGCGAGGAGCCCGGTGGCGCGGTCCCACGTCGCCAGCCGCGCGCACTCCGCTTCGAAAGCCGGGCGCACCGGTTCGAATTCCTGCCCCACCCGGAGTCCCAGGCTCGCAATCGCCTCGACCGAAACGGCACCCACGCCTCGGCCATCCACCGCCACCTCCACCCGCCCGGTGCGCCGCGGGTGCGGGACCAGTGCCGTGATCAGCCCCACGAGCCCTCCGGAAAAGAAGTGCCGGGGAGCCGCACTCTGTAACGTTGGGAGTTTCCGGGTCCCGTCGCTTCCAGACTACGTCTCCCCGGCACGATTCCTCCGCCGGACGATCCCAGGGCGCCTATTCCTCGGCCGCCTCCGCGGGACCCTCTTCCTCAGCACTCGCCGGCGTGATACCGAGCACCGCCTTCACCTTCTCCTCGATTTCGGCCATCATCGCCGGGTTGTCCTTGAGGTACAGCTTCGCGTTCTCACGGCCCTGCCCGATCTTCTGGTCCTTGTAGCTGTACCAGGCACCGGACTTTTCGATGATGCCCGACTCGGCCCCGATGTCCACGAGCAGCGACGTGTGGCTGATCCCCTCGGCGTACATGATGTCGAACTCGGCCTGGCGGAACGGCGCCGCCACCTTGTTCTTGACCACCTTCACGCGCACGTGCGAGCCCACCACCTCGTCCTTGTCCTTCACGGCGCCGATGCGCCGGATGTCGAGACGCAGCGACGCGTAGAACTTGAGCGCCTTGCCGCCGGTGGTCGTCTCCGGATTGCCGAACATCACGCCAATCTTCTCACGCAACTGGTTGATGAAGACCACCGAGGTGCGCGACCGAGAGATGGCGCCCGTGAGTTTGCGCAGCGCCTGGCTCATTAGCCGCGCCTGCAACCCGACGTGTGAGTCGCCCATGTCGCCCTCGATCTCGGCCTTGGGCACGAGCGCCGCCACCGAATCGATCACCACCACGTCCACCGCGCCCGACCGGACCAGGATCTCGCAGATCTCCAGCGCCTGCTCGCCCGTGTCGGGCTGGGAGATCAGCAGACCCTCGACGTCCACGCCGAGCTTCCGCGCGTAGTCCACGTCGAGCGCATGCTCGGCGTCGATGAACGCCGCCACGCCGCCGGTGCGCTGCGCGTTGGCCACCACGTGCAGACAGAGCGTCGTCTTGCCGCTCGACTCCGGTCCGTAGATCTCGGTCACGCGGCCGCGCGGAATGCCGCCCACGCCGATGGCCGCGTCCAGATTGAGCGCGCCGGTGGGAATCGCGTCGACCCGCACGTGGCTGTCCGTGCCGAGCCGCATGATCGAACCCTTGCCGCAGCTCTTCTCGATCTGCGCGATGGCCAGGTTCAGTGCCTTCTTCTTGTCGTCCTGCATCGTGGAGACGGCCATGATCGGCAAGTCCTTTGGTTGAGCGTGAACCCCTGGCCACGCGGGCTAATCGTAACCCGGCTGGCACCCCTCTCGTTACCCCGAACAAACTACGAAAGCCCTTCGAGGAATCAAGGGACCACCCCAATGCTGAACGCATTCTCCACGTGCCGCACCCGCACCCGACGTCCCTCCACCAAGATACCCACGACGTCGAATCGGTACGACTCGCCGGACCGGCCATGACGTGAGATCCAACTTAAGGCTGAGCGCTCCAAATCACGGCGTTTCCGCCAGTTAACCGCTTCTATTGGATCGCCGAACTGCTCGCTGGATCGTGCCTTCACCTCCACGAAGGCCACCACCCCATCGCGCTCGACCACCAGATCGATGTCCCGGTGTCCGAACCGATATCGGCGGTGCACTACGCGCCAGCCCCGCCGGGCCAGCCACCGTTCCGCAATGCGCTCTCCGAGTTCTCCGAATGCCTGCGTCGCCGCTGACATGGGGCCAACCTACGGCCCGCGTTCCGCGAATCATCACCGGAACGCGCGCGGTCGAACCGGAACCGCGCGCCTAGTGCATGTCGACGAGTTGCTGCTCGAACACCACGCCGGGCTGGTGCGGCAGTTCCTGCCGCGTCTGCACCACCACCGGATCGGATTCCGAGAGCCAGTAATGCACGACGCCGCCGAGTGTGGTGAGCGAGATGACCCAGCAGTGGAACCGGCCGAGTGGGGTGTCGAGATCCTGCTCTCCGTCCACCGACAGCGCCCCGGGAACGATGCGGCTGGCGCCCAGGTCCACCTCGAGCACCGACACCGAATCCACGCGCCCGACGCTGTGCGGCATGAGCTGCAACACCACTTCGGTCATCGACGCGCCGGCCAGCAGGTCGCGGCCGTGCGCGAGGACGATGTTCTGATTGCCGGTGGGTCCACTCGTACCGCCGTACAGCGAATCCGCCGTGAACTCGATCGCCATTCGCGACCGTCCGCCCAGCACCGAAGTCCAGTGTAGGGGTCGCAGATCCACGTAGGACATGTACAGCGAATCGGTGGACGGCACGCTCCCGGTGCGCGTCTCGGCGATCAACCACGCAGGGAAGGCCGCGTAGGTGGCGTGCTCGATCTCGACGTCGCGGCTGCCCACCACGTGGGTGCTGTCGGGGTAGACCACGCGCATCTGGTAGGTGAGCTGTCGTGGACGCAGCAGCAGCCCATTCACCGGCAGGGTCCGGGGCGGTGCCGGGGCGGTATCGGCAGGCACCGGAGGGCCCGCCACGCTCGTATCCTGCGCGGTGGCCGGTCGTGGCGCCGCCGCCAGGGCCAGCGCCGCCATCACCAGCAACGGCCAGCGCACCGTCATGCGCGTGGCCCGCAGACGCGCTCGAGGTCTTCGAGCCCCATCAGCACGTCGCGCGGCCGGCTCGATCCGGGCTCGGACTTGCCGATAACGCCTGCCGCTTCGAGCTGATCCATGATCCGCGCCGCCCGGCCGTAGCCGATCCCCAGGCGCCGCTGGAGGAGCGACGTCGACGCGCCCTGGTTGTGGATCACGGCTTCCCCCGCCTCCCGGAAGAGCTTGTCGCGGTCTCCGGCGTCGTTCGCCGGCTCGTCGTCCTTCCCCGCCTCGGCCGCCTCGCGCGCGCGGATGGCGGCGATGATGTCCTCCTCCGACGCCTCGTCGAGCCCCAGCCCCTGGGCCAGTCGCGCCTGCCGACGCGCTTCCGTCCGGGCCTCGTACCACTTCATGAGGTTCTCGGTGTCCTCGCTCGAGATGAACGCGCCCTGCAATCGCGCCGGCTCGGACTTGCCCGGTGGAATGAACAGCATGTCCCCGTTGCCCAGCAGCGCCTCGGCACCCGCGCCGTCGATGATCGTCCGGCTGTCCACCTGCGAGGCGACCCGAAATGCGATCCGGCTCGGGAAGTTCGCCTTGATGAGTCCCGTGATGACGTTGACACTCGGCCGTTGCGTGGCCAGCAACAGGTGAATGCCGATGGCGCGCGCCTTCTGGGCCAGCATGGCGATCGGCCCCTCGACCTCGCCCTGGACCGTCATCATCAGGTCGGCCATCTCGTCGATGACGATCACGATGTACGGCAGGACGTCGTCCGTGTAGTCGAGATTCTCGAACGCCACATCCTCCTGCTTGGGATGCTTGAGCGGCACGCCGTCCTGCAGACGCTTGTTGAACTCCTGGATGTTCCGGCAGCCGTTGGCGGCGAGGAGCCGGTACCGGTCCTCCATCTCGTGCTTGGCCCAGTGCAGCACTGAGGCCGCGTCCCGATTGTCGGTGACCACCTTGTGCCGCAGGTGCGGCAGCGTGTTGTACACCGACAGCTCGACCATCTTCGGATCGATCATGAGCAGACGCAGCGTGCGAGGCGTGTGCCGGTACACCAGACTGGTGATGATCGTGTTCACGCACACCGACTTGCCCGAGCCCGTCGCGCCGGCGATCAGCAGATGCGGCATCTTGGCGAGATCGGCGATCACCGGCTTCCCCTCGAGATCCTTGCCCAGCGCCACCGGCAGCGCGGCCCGCGCGTTCTGGAATTCGCGGGCCTCGATCAGCTCGCGGAAGGCAACGATCTCCGACGTGGGGTTCGGGACCTCGACGCCCACGGCCCCGCGGCCCGGAATGGGCGCCACGATGCGGATGCTCTGCGCCCGCATCGCGAGCGCCAGGTCGTTGGCCAGATTCGCGAACTGCCGCACCTTCACGCCCGGTGCCGGCTCGATCTCGAACTGCGTCACCACGGGCCCCGTCGTGCGGCCGACCAGCTCTCCGTCCACCCGGAACGTCCGCAGCGCCTCGATGAGCTTCTGCCCCATCTCGTCGAGGTCGCGCCGACCCCCGTCGCCCACGCGCTCGGGTGGCGGCGTGAGCAGCTCGGGCGTCGGGAGTTCGTCGGCCAATGCCGATTCCGGCGAGATGGCCGAGGCGTCGATCTCGGCGCGGATCTGTTCCTCCCGGCGCGCGGCGGCCTCCCCCTTGCTCCCCCGCCGGCCCCGCTTCCGCGACGCCGCTGGCATGCTCGCTTCGAGCTCCGGAGCCGACGGCTCGATGCCCGGCATCTCGTCGGGCGAGGGCTCCAACGCCAGCGCCCGATCGGCCTTCCGCCGCGCCGCCGCACCGTCGGTGCCGTGCTGCGCGCCGACCAGCGCCCGGACCGGATTCCAGGCCAGCGTGGCGGCCATCAGCCCGGAGACGGCGAGCGCCACCACGATCCACGCGCCGAGGTCACCGAACCAGGCGCGCCAGTACGAGGCGACGAAGGCCCCCCAGAGCCCCGACGCCGCCGTGTATCCTTCCCCCATCCGAAGCCCCGAGCCCAGCGCCACCACCGCCGGGAGCAGGAGCACCAGACCGGCGAGAAAGATCATCCACGAGCGGTCGGTGTCCGAACGCAGGCGGCCGAACACGCGCAGGGCATGCACCATCGGCACGAACGGCACGAGCAACGCGCCGGGCCACCCCAGCAGCAGCACGAGCGGCCGCGCCAGGTGCGCGCCGACCCAGCCCACGTTGGCCCGCACGTCCACCCCCGAACGGAGTTGCGCCAATCCGAGCACCAGGAGCGCGCCGGCCAGGAAGACGCCGAGCAGCAGGAGG
This sequence comes from uncultured Gemmatimonadaceae bacterium, assembly GCA_963814345.1. Classification (GTDB taxonomy): domain Bacteria; phylum Gemmatimonadota; class Gemmatimonadetes; order Gemmatimonadales; family Gemmatimonadaceae; genus JAGWRI01. Next base: position 65,219 of record CAWFCT010000021.1, read on the forward strand.
GCGATCGCGGTCAGCTCGCGTCTGAGCGAGTCGCGCACGATCAGCCGCCCCGCGCGGGCGTCCGGCGCGTGATCTGCCGGTCCTGGTACACCGGCACCACCGGGGAGGTATCGAGCGTGGCGCAGGCCACGAGGTCGGCGGCGAACCCGGCCTCGGCCAGCGCCTGGCCGTGGCGCGAGGTCTCGAACAGCCCCCACAGGTCGTCCCCGTACTTCCGATGCACCTGCACGGCGGCCAGCGCGGCGTCGTTCAGGCGCACGTCCGGGAGCCGCCGCGTGGCGTGATGGACGAACCGCCCCGCGCAGGCCGCGTCCTCGAGCGAGAACTGCCCCTCGTGCCCGGCGCAGATGAACGCCAGATCGGTGCCCTTGCGCAGCACGCCCCGCATCACCTCGAGCACGGCGGAGAAGTTGACGAACGCGGCGACGAGGACTTCGCGCGCGCCCTGCGTCGCCGCGAACGCACCGGTCCCGTTGGTCGTCGTCATCAGCACCGTACGCCCCTCGACGGCCTCGGCCGTGAACTCCACGGGGGAGTTGCCGAGGTCGAACCCCTCGATCTTGCGCATGCGGCGTTCGCCGGCCAATCGCACGTCGTCGCGCTCGAAGGATTTGGCCCGCATCAGCACCGCGTCGGAACTCTCACCGGGCACGACCGCCCGCGCGCCGTTCGTCAGCGCGGCCACGATCGACGACGACGCCCGCAACACGTCCAGCACCGCGACCACCCGGCCCGCGACGTCTCCCGGCCCGATCTCACGCGCCGTGAAGAAGACGTCGACGCGCATTTACGTGGGCTCCTTCATCAAGTCCGTTTCGCGCTCCAGGAACTTGGTGTCGACCTCGCCGGCCTGGAACCGCGGGTTGCTCATGACGCGCGCCAGAAAGGGGATCGTCGTCGTCACGCCTTCGATGATGAACGCTTCGAGCGCGACCCGCACGCGGACGATCGCCTCGGCGCGGTCGCGCCCCTGGCAGATCAGCTTGCCCAGCAGCGAGTCGTAGTATGGAGGCACGTTGTACCCAGCGTATACGTGCGAATCGAGCCGCACCCCGGGCCCCCCGGGCGGATGGAAGGCCTCGATGCGACCCGGCGACGGCTGGAAGTTGCGCGCCGGATCCTCGGCGTTCACGCGCACTTCGATCACGTGGCCGCGCAGCGGCGGCAATTCGAGCACGGACAGCGGTTCCCCCGCCGCCACGCGGATCTGCTCCTTCACGAGGTCCACGCCGGTGATCATCTCGGTCACCGGATGCTCGACCTGGATGCGCGTGTTCATCTCCATGAAGTAGAACGAGCCGTCGGTGTCGAGCAGCATCTCGATGGTGCCCGCCCCCACGTAATCGATGGCCTTGGCCCCCGCCACGGCCGCGGCGCCCATGCGCGCACGGAGTTCCGGGGTCACCGCCGGGCTCGGTGATTCCTCGATCAACTTCTGGTGGCGCCGTTGCACCGAGCAGTCGCGCTCGCCCAGATGGATCACGTGCCCGTGCTGGTCCCCGAGGATCTGGAACTCGATGTGGCGTGGGCGGGCCAGGTACTTCTCCACGTACACGTCGCCGTTGCCGAACGCGCTCAGGGCTTCGGAGCGCGCGAGCCCGAACGACCGCGCGAAGTCGTCGGCATCCTTGGCCACGCGCATGCCCTTGCCCCCGCCGCCCGCCGCCGCTTTGATGATGACCGGGAACCCGATCTCCTTGGCGAACTCGAGCGCCTCGTCCACGTCCTCCACCGGCCCGGGCGTGCCGGGCACGATCGGCACGCCGACCTCGGTCATCGCCTTGCGCGCCGCTGCCTTGTCGCCCATCACGCGGATCTGCTCCGCCGTGGGACCGATGAACGCGATGTTCGAGGCCACGCACGTCTCGGCGAACTCCGCGTTCTCGGCCAGGAAGCCGTACCCGGGGTGGATGGCGTCGGCGCCGGTGATCTCGGCGGCGGCAATGAGACGGGGGATGCGCAGATAGGAGTCGCGGGCCGGCGCCGGGCCGATGCACACGTCGTCATCGGCGAACCGCACGTGCAGCGATTCGCGATCCGCTTCGGAGTAGACCGCGACCGTCTCGACGCCCAGTTCCTTGCAGGCGCGAATGACGCGGAGCGCGATCTCTCCGCGATTGGCGATGAGTACCTTCTTAAACACCGATATCTCGAGTCGAAGTCCGACGACGGCTGCGGCGAGCGTCGGTAGTCATGGGCCGCCGGCGATCAGCTCGCCGACTCGCCCTCGAAGGGCGACCAGCTGGTGTCGCTCGTCCCCGCCACCCCCTGCACGCGCAGCGCGAATTCGCTGGGACTGGTGGCGTAGAAGAGAGCGCTCTCGTACGACACGATGCCGCGCGTGTAATGCTGCATCAGCGACTGGTCGAAGCTCTGCATCCCGTACTGCACCGTGCCTTCCTTGATCAATTCGGGAATGTTCAGCGTCTTGGACATGTCGCGGATCTGATCGCGCACGGTGGCCGTATTGATCAGCACCTCGGCGGCCGGAATGCGCCCCGGCTTGTCCGAGCGCGGCACCAGCCGCAGGGAGATCACGGCCTGCAGGGCACTCGCCAGGGAGAATCGCACCTCGGCCTGCTGGTGCGGCGGGTAGAACGACAATACGCGGTTGATCGTCTGCGTCGCGTCGGTGGTGTGCAGCGTGGAGAACACCAGGTGGCCGGTGTCGGCCGCCTTCAGCGCGGTATCGAGCGTGTCCAGGTCGCGGATCTCGCCGATCAGGATGACGTCGGGATCCTGCCGCAGCACGCGCCGCAACGCCTGCGAGAAGTTGGACGTGTCGGTGCCCACCTCGCGCTGGTTGATGTGGCAGCTGATGTCCCGGTGCAGGAACTCGATCGGGTCCTCGATCGTGATGATGTTCGCCTTGCGATGTTCGTTGATGTGCTGGATCATCGCCGCCAACGCCGTGGATTTCCCGGATCCCGTAATCCCGGTCACGAGCACCAGCCCGCGGGGTTTGAGGGCGATCTCCTTGAGCACCGGCGGCAGGTTGAGCTCCTCGATCGTGCGCGCCTGGTACGGAATCGCGCGCATGGCGAAGCAGAGCGATCCGCGCTGCTGGTACACGTTCACGCGGAAGCGCCCGATCCCCGGCACACCCACCGCGAAGTCGCACTCCTTCTCCTCCGAGAACAGTTTCACCTGCCGGGCCGTCATCAGCTGCTCGGCCAGCGTCTTGAGATCTTCGGGCCGGAGCGCCGGCTGATCCATCGGCTCGAGATCGCCGTTCACGCGCAACGTCGGCGGGCGCCCCACCTTGAGATGCAGGTCAGAAGCCCCGCGCCGGACCAGCTGCTCCAGCACGGTCTTGAAGTGGAACGGGGCCGCGGGCGCGTTGGTACCCTCGCCCGGTGCCTGGTTCGAGGCAACCGGCTTAGCCATTGGGGTCGATCCGGAACAGCGCCTGTCCGTACTCCACCGGCTGCGAGTCCTCGACGAGGATCTCCTTGATCACACCGGCATATTCGGACTCGATCTCGTTCATGATCTTCATGGCTTCGATGATGCAGAGGATCTGCCCCTTCGCCACACGCGTGCCCACGGCGACATAGGGTTTGGCCCCGGGCTCCGGCGCGTGATAGTAGGTCCCGACCATCGGTGACTTCACTTCCAGGCCGGCTGGCGCCGGCGCTTTGGGCGCGGGCTCCGCCTCCGGCGCCACGGCCGGCATCCCCTGCGGCGGCGTCATTCGGACGTCACTGGAACTCGCCATCATCGATGGCATCTGCACCGGCGCCGCCATCTGTACGGTGCCCCGTTGCGACGGTGACTTGGAGATCCGGATCTTGAGCCCCTTGTCCGAGGAGATCTCGATCGAGTCCACCGTGGAACCGTCGATGATGTCGATGAGCTTTTTTACGTAGCGAAGGTCGATCATAGAATCGTGGAAATGGCGCGAACGGTCCGCCCTACCCCAGCTCGAGCAACTCGCGCGGAAATTCGGTCAGAATACGAGTGTTCTCCGGGCCCAGCCACACATCATCTTCTATCCGTACTCCACCCCACCCCGCCCGGTACACGCCGGGCTCGATGGTCACCACCGCACCAACGGGAAGCACCTGCTCGTTGGTCCGGGCGAGCCGCGGCGCTTCGTGCACCTCCAGCCCGATCCCGTGGCCAAGGCTGTGGCCGAACAGTTCCCCGAGGCCGTGCCGCTCAATGTAGCTCCGAGCGACCGCGTCGGCATCCCGCCCCGTCATCCCGGCGTGTACGGCGGCCGATGCGGCCTCGTTCGCGCAGCGCACCACTTCGTAGACCTCGCGCTGCTCGTCCGTCGCCCGGCCGACCACCACGGTGCGGGTCACGTCGGAGCAATACCCGTCCACCACCGCCCCGAAATCGAACAGCAGGAAGTCGCCCGTCTGGACGCGGTGGCCCGTGGGCTGGGCGTGCGGCAGCGCGGCGCGCGCCCCCGACGCGATGATCGTGGCGAACGGAAAGCCCTCGCTCCCCTCGTCCCGCAACGCATGCTCCAATGCGCCGGCCACCTCCAACTCGGTCATCCCGGCGCGAACGCCTTCGAGCGTGCGGGTCAGCGCGCGGGTGGCGACGCCGGCGGCTCGCTCGATCAGCGCGACCTCCGACTCATCCTTGCACTCCCTGAGCCGCTCCACCAGATCCGCCGTCGGCCGCCACTGCCACTGGCTTCCCGCGCCCTGGAGCCGCTGGAAGTCCCGGTGGGGCATGTACGCCGCTTCGAACCCGACGAGCTTCATCCCCCGAGTCCCGCTCAACTGCTGCCAGAGCGACGTCCACAGGCTGACCGGGTCGATCACCACCCGCGCGAGATCCCCGACCTCCTCCACCACCTGCGTCTGATAGCGGAAATCCGTGATCAATACCGTTTCAGCCGGCGTGACGACCACCAACGCGCTCGAGCCGGAGAAGCCGGTCAGATACCGGATGTTCGGCAGGCTCGTCACGAGGAGGCCGTCGAGCCCCTCGACCGCCACGGCGTCGGAAAGCGCGGACAGGCGCCGCCGGCGAGAGTCACTCACGCGCGTTGAGGTGGGAGACCAGTCCACGCAGCGCCAGTTCGTAGCCGAGCACACCGAGCCCGCACACGACACCGACCGCCGCCGGCGCCAGCATCGAATGCCGGCGCTCCGGCTCCCGCGCAAACACGTTTGTGATATGCACCTCGACGAACGGCACCTCCACCCCGACCAGCGCGTCACGAATGGCGAGGCTGGTGTGGCTGTACGCCCCGGCATTCACCAGCGCCCCGTGCACCCGGCCCCGCCACTGATGGACGGCGTCCACCAACGCGCCCTCCCCGCTGTGCTGCGCAAATTCGACCTCGAGCCCCATGGTGTGGCCCAGCTCGCTCAGGTGACGCTCGACGTCGCCCAGTGTGTCGTGACCGTACAACCGGGGTTCGCGTGTGCCAAGCAGATTCAGATTTGGCCCGTTGAGGACGGCGATTCTCACCGCTTCTTCAATCCGTCGAGCCACGAGTTGAACTGTTCGATGTCGTCGTCCGCAGACTCGGACGGCTGGCCCAGCGGAGGCGTCTCCATGATCGACGACCCCATGGCCGGCGTGGGGTTCGCGAAGAACTTGTCGAACGAGAAGCCGCGGGATTCCGAAGGAGCGGAGGAGGACCGCTGCTCGCGGAACACACTGTCGAGCGACAGTTCCTCCGTCGCCCGGCGCGCCGGTGCGCCCTCCATCGTCGGCGGCGGCGTTTCGCCGGCCTCAGGGGGCAACCCGTAGGCGCCGGCGAGCCCCTCGGCCGCCGCCTCATCCGCCTCGGACACCCCGGCTGAATCGAACATGAGGTCGATGGATCCTCCGGCCGGCTCCGGTTCCGCCCCAGGGGCCGCTTCCGTGCTGGAGACCCCTTCGGACGCCTCCGCCCCAGGTTGACCGGCGCCCTCGTCGGCGGCGGGCTGGGGCTCCACCTCCACCACGTCGACGAGGTCGAATCCGCCCGCTCCCGATTCGTCGGCGACCGGAAACTCCACGGCCTCGGCCTCCACCTCGATGACGGTCTCTTCGGCCACGAACGCCTGGACCTCGATGTCCGCGACCGGGCCCGCTGCCTCGCTGCCCTGGTCGACTACCTCCGCCGGTTCCAAGCCGATGGGGCTCCCGCCGGCCACGTGGCCGCCCAGCGCCGCGAGGAACTCGCGAATGGACGGGCCCGTCGGAGCGGCGGGCCTGGTTGCCCCGGCCTCAGCCTCCGATTCCGGCTCAGCCACCGCCTCTGGCGCTGGCTCCGCCGCAGCGGCGGCGGCCTGCTCCATGGTCTGCCCGAGCCCCTCGTCCGTCAAAAGGCCGGCAGGAGGCTCGATCACGAGTTCGTTCGTTCCCGCACTCTCCGGCCCGCGCTCGGATGCGTGTTCGGCCTCCGGGGCACCGAGTCCCGACTCAAACGTGAACGCCGATGCATCGAGATCCGGCACTTCCTGCGCTGGCGGCACGGCGGCCGGCGTTGCCTCCGTTGCGGCTTCCAACTCCGCGATCCGGGCCTCGAGGCCCGCGTCGTTGGGCCGTTGCACGAGGAGTTGCCGGTACACCCGGAGCGCTTCATCCCGGTGCCCCTGCGAGCGGTACAGTTCCGCCATCGTCTCCGTGGCGAACGGATCCAGGGCCGGCACCGATGGCGGCGTCGGCGCCGACGGTGGACTGGTTTCCTGGGTGGCGAGTTCGAGACCGTCCAGCGGGAACCCGTCCGCCGCCTCCTGCGATTCCGAGACGGGCTCGGACGCCGAGGCGGGTTCCGCTTCCGGCTCGGGCTCCGACGCCGACACAGGCTCTGGTTCGACCTCTGCCTCCGGCTCCAACGAGGCGTCCGGCCAGTATGCACCGGCGGCATCCACCGTGGGCAGCAACAGGCCGTCATCTGCCCGCTCGATGTCGAATCCCGTCGTCTCGAACGAGGGACGCGGAGTGTCGCCACCCGGTGGGATCGGCTCGGCGGACGCAATGTCCAGGTCATCCAGATCGAGCAACTCGTCTGCGGGAGGCGCCGAGGCCTCCGGTGGCTCCTGCCCAGCACCCGCCGCGACGCTCTCTGGCGGCGCTGCGGTGGTCGCGGGCGGTTCCGCGGCCGCCTCCGGGGTGGCCGGCGGCTGGGGTGGTGGAGACACCACCACCGGCTCGGCGGCGGGCGCCTCTGGAGCGGGCGTCGGCTGCACCGCTTGCTCGACCGGCCCGTCCGCCGGGGCGGCGGCAACTTCGGTTTCCGGCGGCGTGGAGCCGGTGAGTCCCTCGAGCGACACCGACTCCATGACGACGGTCCCGGTCGGTCCCGTGGCGGGCGGTTCCGCCGGCGGCGCTTGCGGCGCATTGGCCAGCTCCGTCAGCAGGGCCGAGATCTCGGCGTTCCGGGGATCGGCATCGAGAACACGCTGGTACCACAGACGCGCCGACGCCGGGTCGCCCAGGCCCCGCGCGATGTCGCCCAGGTACCGAAGCGCGATCAGGTTCTCCGGATCGAGGGTGAGGGCGGTGTCGAACACGACCTTGGCTTCGTCCAGCTGCTGCGCGTCGTACAGCGCCTGTCCGTATACGATATGGCCGCTCATATGGCCCGGCTGCTGCGGGAGAAACTCCCGGCAGATGGCAATGGCCTGTTCCGGATCACCCGCCTTCCGGTATTCGTTGGCGAGCGGAGCAAAGTACCGACGAGGGTTCTCGTCGAACTTCTTTTGCAGGTCGTCGATTCGGGCGGAATTCGCCATATCTGGCCTCGAGCCGTCGGCGGGCGGTAGGAAAGCGAAGAATACATATCGCAGACAGTTCAAGTCAATCAGAAGTCACACGCCGACTTGATTTTAGGGCCATCCACCGGATAGCTTTTCCTGCTCTGCACCAGAGTCGCAACCATCGCTCGCTTCAGGAGTAACGCCGCGTGCTGCAATCCATGCGGAGCTGGGCCAAGTATATCTGGATTTTCGTGATCGGGGCCCCGTTCATCTTCGTCTTCCTGTTCTATCAAACTTCCGGCCTCGGCAATGCCGCCTCGGTCACCCCGAGTACCCCCGTCGCCAAGGTGGATGGCCAGGAGATCCTCTACGCGGATTACACGCGCCAGGTAGACAACCAGGTGCAGTCGGAACAGCAGTCCTCCGGCCGCTCCATGACGCAGGATGAGATCCGCCAGATCCAGAATTCGGTCTTCGACCAGATGGTGACGCAGATCCTGCTCGACCGCGAGTACAAGCGGCGCGGGATCTCGGTCACGGCCGACGAGATCCGGGAGTACGCCAAGTACGCCCCACCCTCCTGGATCCAGCAGAGCCCCGACATGCAGACGGACGGCAAGTTCGACATGGCCAAGTACCAGCGGCTGCTGCAGAGTCCGGTGGCGCGGGAGAGCGGACTCCTGGTGCAACTCGAGGACTACTATCGCACCGAGATCCCGAAGCAGAAGCTGTTCGAGCAGATCACGGCCGGCGTCTACGTCTCCGACGCCGACCTCTGGCGCGCGTGGCAGGACTCGCACGACAGCGCGCAGGTCAGTTACGTCGCCTGGAGCAGCACGCCCGATTCCGCCGACCTGAAGTCGGTGACCGACGCAGAGATCCAGCAGTACTACGACGGCCACCACGACCAGTTCACGGAACCGGGCACGGCCCGCCTCTCCGTCGTCAAGATTCCTCGTGTGATCACGGCGGCCGACAGCGCCGCCGTCCGGGCGCACCTGATGCAACTGCGCGCCGAGATCGAGTCCGGCACCAGCACCTTCGCCGAGGTCGCCAAGCGGGAGTCGCAGGACTCGGCCTCCGCGGCCAACGGCGGCGACCTCGGAATGAGCGCCAAGGGGCAGTTCGTCCAGGAGTTCGACAAGGCGGCCTGGTCCCTCAAGCCGGGACAACTCTCCGGGCCCGTGCTCACCCCCTTCGGCTATCACCTGCTCAAGGTGAACTCGCGCAAGGGGGATTCGATCGACGTCAGCCACATCCTGCTGCGCATCCAGCCCACCGATTCCAACGAAGCACGGATCGATCGGCGGGCGGACAGCCTGGCGAACATGGCCGCCACCGCCGACCTCCCGAGCAAGCTCGACTCCGCGGCGGCCGTGCTGCACCTCACGATCTACAAACTCACGGCCACCGAGAACCAGCCCGCCATGCTCGGTAGCGAGCAGGTGCCGAGCGCCAGCGCATGGGCGTTCGGCGGCGCGCGGCCAGGGGACATCAGCGACCTGTTCGACAACGACAACGGCTACTACCTCGCGCGGCTCGACTCACTCACGCGGGGCGGACTCCGCGACCTCAGCGCCGTGCGCGAACAGATCCGGGCGACGGTCGCTGCCCAGCACCATCTGGATCGGATGATGGAGCCCGCCAAGGCGTTCGCCTCGGCTGCCGCGGCCAGTGGTCTCGACGCCGCCGCCCAGAAGATGAACCTGCACGTCGCGCAGACGCCGATGTTCACGCGGACTGCCTTCGTGCCCGGCCTCGGCGGCCAATTCACGACCGCCATCGGCGCTGCGTTCGGACTGCCGCTGCACGCGGTGAGCGGCCCCGTCCGCGGCGAATCGCAGGTCACCGTGGAGCGCGTCGATCGCCGAGTCAACGCCGACAGTGCCGCCTGGCTCAAGCAGAAGACCGCGCAGCGCCAGCAGCGGATCAGCCAACTGCAGCAGGCTCGCCTGCAGATGTACCTCCAGTATCTGCACGACTCTGCCAAGATCGACGACCGCCGCCAGGCCATCGACGCGGCCATCCGGCGCACTTCGAGCTAGCCGCCGCGACGACGCGGAACCCGAATGCAGGACGGCGCCCCGGCCAGGTTGGCCGGGGCGCCGCTTTTGTGTGCCGGTCGAGCGCCGCGCGAGAGCTACATCAACCGCTTGGGCTCGCGCGCCGGCTCCTCTTCCTGCTTGGTGCGCGCCGCCGGCTCGCCCTGATGCAGCCGGTCGATATGCCGATCGTCGTCGGTCTCGCTCACTTGCCGCTGCACGTCGTTGATGCTGCGCTTGAACTCCCGAATGCCCTTGCCCAGCGAGGCCCCGATTTCCGGCACGCGCCGCGCACCGAACAACACGAGCACGATCACCAAGATGATGAACAGCTCCATGGGACCGAAATTCCCGAAATTCATACCGTCTCCTAGAAGAGCGACCGCGCGATGAGATAGGCCACGAACACGCCCACGAGGCCGAGGATCGACACATCCAGCGCCACCGGGCCTACACTGAACTTGATGATGACGAGATCAATCGGCAACGGCCCCATGGAGGGCGTCACCCCGGTGGTCAGAAACTCCTTGACCGCTCCGGCCGGCAGCCAGCGCCGGGCAATCTCCGTAAACGCGCCGCCGACGATGAATCCGATCGAGAGCACCATCGCGTGATACCCCGGCCGATGCTTGGCGGAACCCGTGGGAGGCATTACCAGCGCCGGTCGGTGACGTACGCGATGGCTTCCACCAGCGCCGTACGGGCCGGTGAGTCCGGAACCCCCAGCAGCGCGTCCTCCGCCTCCTGGGCGTACTGTTCGCCGCGTCGGCGGGCATACTCGATGCCCCCCGCGTCGGCGACGATACCCACCACGTCCTGGATCGCGGCGTCGGTCGGGGCGTCGGCCGCGAACAACTGCTCCACCTGTTGGCGGGCCGCGGGCGACAGCGAAGGCAGGGCGGCGATGAGCGGCAGGGTCACCTTGTGCTCCCGCAAGTCGTTCCCGGACGGTTTCCCCGTGACCGACTCATCCTCGGTGTAGTCGAGAATGTCGTCCACCACCTGGAAGGCCATGCCGAGCCGGTCGCCGAATCGGGCCATGCGCTCGCGGTACCGGGCGGCGCCGCAGAGCGCTCCGCTCTCACACGCGGCCGAGATCAGCGACGCAGTCTTGGCCCGGATGAGGAGTTCGTACTCGGGCTCGCCGAAGTGCAGGGCATCGATTGCCGCCAACTGTCGCATCTCACCCATGCTCAACTCGCTTGACACGTCGGTGACGACACGAACCACGTCGAAGTCACGAATGGCCACGAGGGCCCGCAGCGCGCGCGAGTACAGGAAGTCGCCCATGATGACCGACACCTGATGGCTGAACATCGAGTTCACGGTCGGCAGCCCGCGCCGTGTCGCCGAGTGATCCACCGAGTCGTCGTGGACCAGGGTCGCCAGATGCATCAACTCGATGACGGCCGAAAGCCGCACCGCCCGCGGCTCCGGCCGCCCCTCCAGTTCGCTCGACAGCAGCGTCAACGTGGGCCGGAACATCTTGCCGCGCATCCCGAGCAGGTGGTGACTCACCTCTTCCACCATCGGCACCCCGGAACTGACGATCTCCTGCATCGCCGCCGTTACCAGATCCAGGCGCTCGCGCACGGGGGCCTGAATGCCCCGCAACGCATCGGTCATCGGGGTCCGCGGCCGCGCGATCACTCCACTCATCGGGTCGCTCCCTCAATGGCATTCATCCGGTCGCCCACGTCGCGGAACTGGACGTCGACGACGAAGATGCGCTGGTAGTATTCGAGCGCCTGGGCGGGCTTGCCGAGTTCCTCGCAGGCGCGCCCCAGCAGATAGAGCACGCCGACGAGTTGGTCGTCCCCCACTCCCTTCTCGTGCACGGCCCGCCCCAGCAGCGTACTCGCCATCTGGTACTGCTCCTTCTCCATGAAGCACTGACCGATTGCCTCGTACGTGCGCACCCGGTTGTCGACGCCACGCAGTGACTTCTGGAATTCGGAGATCGCTTCGTCCAGCAGGCCCATTTCCTTGTAGGCGATGCCGAGGTCATAGTGACTCTGGTAGTCATCGGCATCGACGTTGTCGGCCACGCCCTGCTTGAACTTCCGCAACATGTCGGCGAAGTCGGCCTCCTCGTCGCCAGACGGCTCCTGCTCGGCCACCACCATGCGGGTGTCCTTCGGCGCCTCGTCATCTCGCATCAGATCGCCGAGGTTCACGAACTCGCCGCGCACCGGCGTGGGGATGGAGATGCGAGGCCTGGAGGGCGTCCCCAGCGACGATCCCGGCATGCCGGCAGCGGGGGTATCGGACAGCGCGCTCAGCGCGCCCTGGGCCCGCGCGTTGTCCGGCGCCAGTTCGAGCACCCGGTGGTAGATCACGCGTGCCTTGTCGGCCTGGTCGCTGCGGAACAGCGCATCGGCCAACTCCAGGTAGGCGTCCACCAACCGGTGCTTGTCGTTGGACCGGAAGGCGTACTCCACGCGCTTCTGGTGGTGCTTGACCGACGAGGGATCCGCGCGGACCAGTTCGTCGGCGATCGAAGCCGCGGCATCGAGATCGCCCTCGACCTCGTACCCCTTCATCGCCGTCTCGAATTCCAGCAGGCCCTCTTCCCGGTGGCCCGCATCGAACATCGCCTCGCCAAGTTCACGGTGCGCACCCCAGTCGGCGGGATTCGCCTCCACCACCGCCTGCAGCATCTCGACCGAGTGCGCGGCGAGCATCGTCGACGCTCGCCCCACGGGCGACGCCGAATCGCCGGCGTCCTCGGCGGCCGGCCCGGCGTCCTCACCCCCGAGATCCATCATCGGGAGCCCGTGCGTCGGCGAGCCGCCCGTCGGGGTCTCAGCAGCCGGCATCGTCAGCACATCGTCCGGGAGCATCAGCTCGAGGTCGTCGTCCGCCTCCTGCTGCGATGGGGCTTCGGTCGGCGACGCCGCCTCGGCCACATCGGCCGCCTCGATGTCCCCGGCTTCGGCCTCCACCGGCTCCTCCGGCGACTCCTCTTCCGCCTCGACGTCCGCACCCGGGATCGACGTGGGTTCGATATCGGGCAGTGGCGCGGACGGTTCGGCCGCCGCCTCCGCATCGAACGACGTCGCGACGAGCCCCTCGACCGGCGTACTCGTGTCGATCGCCGGAGCGTCCTCGTCGAACTCGACACTGCGGGTCACGCCGTCCAACGGCACCGTTTCGACGTCATCCGCACGCGCGGGTTCGTCGCCATCAGCGGCCTCGGCTTCCGACGCCGGCTCGGCTTCCGACGCCGACTCGGCTTCCGACGCCTGCTCGGTTTCCGACGCCTGCTCGGGCGGCGGTTCCACCGGAAACGCGGGCTGGGGTTCCGCCGGCCGCGGCGTGGTCCCGCGCCGGGGCTTGGGAGCCTCGTTCAGATCGAGGAAGACCAGGTCCTGCCCCTTGGTCTCGAGCGGCGTGTCGCCCGCCCGCACCTCGGCATCCGGATCGAGCGAGCGAATGCGCTCCGCCGTCGCCTCTGCCTCGGCGGGACGATCCTCCGCCGAGTAGCGCTGGTACAGGAGCTGCAACTGCTCCACCGCCTCCCCACGCTTGCCTGCCTTCTGCAACTGGTCCGCCAGCATCAGGCGGATGTCGTCCTGATCCGGACAGAGATCCGCGAATTCCTTCAGGGCGCGGAACGCCTCGTCCAGCCGGGCCGACTTCTGCATGCGGTCGGCGAACTCGAGGAAGTTCCGCTTCGCCTCGGCGGTGAATCCCTTCTGCGCGCTGATCTTCCCGAGCTTGTAGTAGATCGACGTACGCCCCGGCGACTGCCGGAGGATCTTGTTGCACAGCGCGATGGCGTTGTTGAAGAAACCGCCATCGCTGTAGTGATCGACGGCTCTCTCGTAATAGTCGACCGCGTCGGCCACGTTCCCCTGCCGGAGCAGCAGGTCGCCGACTCGATTGAACAGCGCAACATCCATCTCCTCGGGGCTCGATTCGTACGCAGCGAGGAGATCGATATAGACGGCGAGCGCCTTGTCCGGCTGCTTTTTCAGCTCGAACTCGGCAGCCTTCTTTTTGAGCTTTGCGATGTTCGACATCAGCGCCCGGAAGGCCTCGAGAGAAGGGCCGACGACGGCCAGCGTCGGGGGAGAATGAGCTTTGGAAGTTATCCCTAAGTGCTACCAGTCACAAGGTTTGCCTCTCACCCAACTGCGCCTGCAGATGGGGGCGCCAAACCAGTATGGCAACTCCCGATAGTCGGCCGCATCGTACAACGAAACGTCCGCGGAGAAGCCCGGCGCGATCTGCCCGACCCGATCCGCGATTCCGAGTGCGGCGGCTCCATTGACGGTCGCCGCCACCAGCGCTTCGGCCGCGCTCAGGTGTAGTTGGCTCACGCCGAGCGTGAGAACCGTCGGGAAATGCAGGGTCGGGGAGGTTCCCGGGTTGAAATCGGTGGCGAGGGCCACCGGGACCCCCGCCTCGATCAGCGCGCGGGCCGGTGCCTGCTTGGATTTCCCGAGAAAGACCATGGTCGCCGGAAGCAGCGTGGCCACCGTGTTGGCGCTGGCAAGCGCGGCAATGCCCTGCTCCGAGATTGCGGCCAGGTGATCGGCCGACGTCGCGTTCAGTTCGGCCGCCAGCTCCGCGCCGCCCGACGACGTCAACTCGTCGGCGTGGAGTTTCAGCGCCAACCCCGCACCGCGGGCGGCAAGGAGGATCTCCCGCGATTCCGCCGGGGTGTAGACATGGGTCTCGCAGAAGACGTCGGCGAACCGTGCCAGCTGCTCCTCCGCCACCCGGGGAATCATGTCGTGGATCACCGTGTCCACGTACGCGCGGCGGGCCGCGGACGTGCCCCGATGCTCCAGCGGCACTTCGTGCGCACCGAGGAAGGTCGGCACGATGCGCATGGGTAGTTCGTCACGCAACCGCCGGATGGCACGCAGCATCTTCAGCTCGTCGTCCAGCGTCAGCCCGTATCCCGACTTGACCTCGACGGTGGTGACGCCGCTCGCCGCCAGCAGGCGGAGCCGCCCGCGCGCGAGATCCACCAGCTGTTGCTCGGTGTGCGCGCGCACGTCGCGGACCGACGCATGGATGCCTCCGCCGCGCCGCGCGATCTCCATGTAGTCGAGCCCGGCCGCCCGCATCTCATGCTCGGCCGCACGCCCGCGCCCGAACACCGCGTGCGTGTGCGAGTCGACGAATCCCGGGGCGAGCACGCCGCCGCCGCAGTCCACGAGCGCCCAATCCGGATAGTCGCGCCGCAGTTGGTCCTCGGGGCCGACGGCCTCGATCACCCCGTGTCCTACGGCCACGGCGTAGCCGTCCCGCGGCGCGGCGTCCGCCATGGCCCCGCCGCGCCGCGCTCGAGGTGGCCCGGCACAGGTCACGACCTGCGTCGCATTCACCAACAGGAAATTGGTCATGCCGCGGGCGCTCCGCTCGTCTTGCCCATCACGTCCTGCACGCGCGACCACTCCAGCGGCGCCTGCGCCTCGCCGCGGCAGGCGTAGTAACACGCATCGCAGTGGATCGGCTGGTACCGCCGGAATTCCCGCCAGTGAAAGTTGGTCGGAAAATCGGGGCACCGCTTGACGTGTCCCACGGGGTCGATGTGGATGGTACGGATCCCCGACCGGCACGGCTCGCGAAGCTCGCCCCGCACGTAGCGCGGGATCTGGCGGAGATAGTAGTCCGAACTCGTGATCACCCCGCGATGGCGGCGCTTGAAGTCGAGGAGTGCCGCGACCAGCTCGTCGAGATCGCGGGCGTGCGCCTCGCCCAGGACGTGGGCGTCATTCCCGTTCTTGGCATCGGTGTACACGCTCAGATTGACACCGACGCCGAGTTCACGGGCCCGGTGGACGAGGGGCAGGATCTGATCGACGTTGTCGTTCTTGATGACGGTGTTGAAGCGGATGTTGTCGATCCCGCGCGCCTGCATCCCGGGAATCGCGGCGAAGATGCGCGCGCTCAGGCCCGGGATACCCCGCGCCCGGTCGTGCCGTTCATCCGGATAGTCGAGGGAGATGTTGAACTGATGCACCCCGGCGTCCCAGAGACTCCGCGCGCGCTCCGGGGTCAACATTGCCCCGTGCGTGATCAGCGCCACGTACTTCAACCGCACGGCCGACGAGACCGAGTGGACGATTCCTTCCAGATCGCGGCGCATCAGCGGCTCGCCACCGGTGAAGGTGATCATCATCGGGTTGAAGAACCGCGCCGCGTCGGCGAAGCTCGTCAGTTCCTGGTCCCGGGCACCCGGATGGGTCTTCCAGTAGTCGCAGAACCCGCACCGCGCGTTGCAGCGGAGCGTCACCTCGAAGTGCACGAGCACCGGCATGCGGCGAGCGGTGAGCCACGCGTACTTGCCGATGAAGAGCGGAACGTGCCACGGCTTGAAGCGAGCGGTCAGCATTCGGGAACAGCCGGCCGTCGCCGGTCAGTCGCCTGGGGTTGCCCCCGCGCGGTTCTCCATTCACTGCCAACGGCCGATGGCAGCCGGCCGGCCCTCATTCCGCCGTCTCGCGCATCGGCAGCTTGATATGCTCCCGCTCCGCCGTCTCGACCGCCTGCTCGTATCCCGCATCGGCGTGCCGCGCCACACCGAGCCCGGGATCGTTCGTGAGCACGCGTTCGAGTCGAACCCGCATCTCGGGCGTCCCGTCGGCGACGATCACCTGCCCGGCGTGCAGCGAATTGCCGATGCCCACGCCGCCGCCGTGGTGGAACGACACCCACGAGGCGCCGCTGGCCACATTCAGCATCGCGTTGAGGATCGGCCAGTCGGCCACCGCATCGCTGCCGTCCTTCATGCGCTCGGTCTCCCGGAAGGGCGAGGCCACCGATCCCGTGTCCAGGTGGTCGCGCCCGATCACGATCGGCGCCGAAAGTTCGCCGCTCGCCACGAGATCGTTGAGCGCCACGCCGAACCGCGCGCGTTCGCCCTGCCCCAACCAGCAGATCCGCGCCGGAAGCCCCTGGAAGTGCACCCGCTCGCGCGCCAGGGTGATCCAGCGCCGCAGGTGCTCGTCGTTCGGGAACAGGTCGAGAATCAGCTCGTCCGTGCGGTGCAGGTCCCTGGGATCGCCGGACAGGGCGACCCAGCGGAACGGCCCCTTCCCGTCGCAGAAGAGCGGACGGATGTACTCCGGAATGAATCCGGGGATGTCGAACGCGTTCGCCACCCCATGGTCGAACGCCACCGTGCGGATGTTGTTCCCGTAGTCGAAGGTGACCGCGCCGCGCCGCTGCAACTCCAACATCGCGCCCACGTGCACGGCGATCGACTCCTCCGTCAGCGCGACGTATCGCTTGGGGTCGTTGGCCCGCAGCGCCGCCGCCTGGGCCAGCGTATGCCCCGCCGGTACGTAGCCGTTGAGTGTGTCGTGCGCACTGGTCTGATCGGTGAGCGCATCGGGCACCACCCCGCGCCGCACCAGCTCCGGCAGCACCTCGGCCGCGTTGCCCACGAGACCCACCGACAGCGCGGCCCCGTTGCGCTTCGCCTCGTCGATGAGCGCCAGCGCCTCGTCCAGGGTCTGCGCCTTGCGGTCGCAGTAGCCGGTGGCCAGGCGCTTGTCGATGCGGGCCTCGTCCACCTCGATGCCGAGGATCGCCGCGCCGTGCATCGTCGCGGCGAGCGGCTGGGCGCCGCCCATCCCGCCGAGCCCGGCGGTGAGCACGAATCGGCCGGCCAGCGTGCCGCCGAAGTGGCGCCGCGCCATGGCGCCAAAGGTCTCGTACGTGCCCTGTAGGATGCCCTGCGATCCGATGTAGATCCACGATCCGGCCGTCATCTGCCCGTACATCATCAGGCCGGCGCGCTCCAACTCGCGGAAGTGCTCCCACGTGGCCCACCGGCCCACGAGGTTGGCGTTGGCGATCAGCACGCGCGGCGCGCTCACGTGCGTACGGAACACCCCCACCGGCTTCCCGCTCTGCACGAGTAGCGTCTCGTCGGCCTCCAGCGCCCGCAGCGAACGGACGATGGCATCGAACGCATCCCAACTCCGCGCCGCGCGCCCCGTGCCGCCGTAGACGACCAGGTCGTCGGGGCGCTCGGCCACGTCGGGATCGAGGTTGTTCATCAGCATCCGCAACGCCGCCTCCTGCTGCCACCCCTTGCAGGACAACGCGGTGCCGCGCGGCGCGTGCACCGGCCGCGGCCCCGCCGCGGGCTTCGGATGGTGGGTCGTCGTGGCGGTCATGGCCACTCCGCAGTTGTGGTGAAGTGATCGTTCGCGATCGCGTCGGCCAGCCGCGCGATGTCGCCCGCCAGGACGCGATCCTGGACGAGCGGTGGGACCAGGGCGCGCACGGCCCGATGGGCCTCCGCCGCGCCCCGGCCGGGCTTCAACGGTGCCCGATAGTCCAACCCCTGCGCCGCGCACATGAGCTCGATGGCCAGCACGTAGCGCACGTTCTGGACGATGCGGCGCAACTTGAGCGCCGCCGTCATCGCCATCGGCACCACGTCCTCCTTGTTCCCGTCGGTCGGAATCGTGTCCACACTCGCCGGGTGCGCCAGCACCTTGCACTCGCTGGCCAGCGCCGCCGCGGTCACCTGCGCCATCATGAAGCCGGAATTCACCCCCGCGTCGGGCGACAGAAAGGGTGGCAGCCCCTGGTTGAGATCGGGATGCACGAGGCGGTCGATCCGGCGCTCCGACATCGTGGCCAGGTTCGTGAGGGCGATCGCCAGCACATCGAGCGCCATGGCCACCGCCTGCCCGTGGAAGTTCCCGCCGCTCAGCAGCGTGCCATCCTCGAAGACGAGCGGGTTGTCCGTCGCCGCGTTCAGCTCCCGCGCGATCAGCCCGCCCGCGAACTCCATGGCGTCCAGCACCGGGCCGTGCACCTGCGGGATGCACCGCAGCGCGTAGGCGTCCTGCACGCGCGGATCGCCCGTGCGGTGCGACTCGCGAATCTCGCTCCCTGCCAGCAGTTCGCGCAGCAGGCGGGCCGACGCGATCTGCCCCACCTGGCCGCGCACCTCCTGGATCCGTTCGTCGAACGCCACCGGCGTGGCGAGCAGCGCATCCACGGTCATCGCGCCGGCCGCGTGGGCCACCCGCCAGAGCTGTCGAGCATCGGTGAGCGCCAGCGCCCCGATCGCCGTGTGCGCCTGCGTACCGTTGATCAGCGTCAGCCCTTCCTTCGGTCCGAGTACCACTGGCGCCAGCCCGGCCCCGCGCAGCATGTCGGCGGACGGCCCCCGGCGGTCGCCCTGCAGCAGTTCGCCCTCGCCGATCAGCGACAGCGCCAGGTGGGCCAGCGCCGCCAGATCGCCGCTCGCGCCGACGCTGCCCTGCTCCGGCACCGGCGGGTAGAGCCCCGCGTTGAGCATCGCGATGAGCAGATCGGCCAGGTCGGCCCGCGCCCCCGAGTATCCCTTGCTGATCACATTGGCCCGGAGCAGCATCATCGCCCGCACTTCCCGTTCGGGGAGCAGGGCGCCCACGCCGGCGGAATGGCTGCGCACCAGATTCACCTGCAACTCCGCCAGCCGCTCGTGCGGGATCGCCACGTCGGAGAGCTTGCCGAACCCCGTGGTGACCCCGTAGGCCACGGCATTGCGCTCGACGAGGCCGGCCACCACCGCCTGTGTGCGGCCGATCCGGGCCCTCGCCGCGTCCGCCAGCGCCACCGGTGCCCGGCCGATCGCGACCGCCGCCACATCGGCGATGGCGAGCGATTGACCGTCGAGCGTGATCTGCGTTGTCATGGGCGGAACATCTCCGGCGGCCACGGACAATTCAAGGGCCGCCGCGGCTCCCTAGTACTGCCCGCCGCTGCGATAGGTGCCGCGGTTGTAGTTGAACTTGAGGTCCGGTTCCGCCTTCAGCGCGATCTGGAACGAGAACGAGAAGTTGCCGTTCGGCGACTGCGTGAACGAGAAGATCGCCCTCCAGTCGTGGAGCTCGCGAATGAGTTGGACGTCCTGACTCGCGAACTGGTGCTGCTGGAAGTTGTAGTTCGTTCGCCACGCCGCCGACCAGTTGTCGGTGAGGGGGAACGAGATGTTGCTCCCCAGCGACGCGGTGGGGGGGTTGAGGTACGTGGGCCCGCCGGCGGAGGTGTTGCCCACCGGGGATTCCAGCGTTGGGGCCGTGCTCTGTTGCAGGATGCACTGTTCGTAGGCCGGCGGATTCACGTCCTTGTACGGAAGACAATACTGCGTGGCGTCGGTGTGGATGATCGTGCCCCCCACCGGTGGGCGCGTGCGCGCGGAACTGAAGTTGAACGAGGCGGACCACGTTCGGGCCGGCGCCGCCAGATAGAGCGTATTCCGCGAGTCCATTCCGGCCACCGGCCGCGCCGCCATCTGATTGGCGTACTGCTGGTCGGCCGAGCCCGCGCCACCAGCCCCCGTGCCCGCACCCGGCTGCAGCAGGCCGGACGTGCTGTCCTGCGAGATGCCCAGGAGCCGTCCCAGGAACGCGAACGGGTTGTGCTCGGCATCCACTCTGAAGTTGGCGGACACCCGATTGCGGAACGGCTTGAACACCGCGGTGTCGCTGATCGGACTGCCCTGGAACAGCGAATAGCCCACGTTGAGCGTGAACCCGGGAATGAGCTGCGACGTGAGGCTGTAGGAGAAGTCGTTGTTCGTGATGCCGGCGATCGCCCGGTGGGTCTTGGAGGCCCGCTCGAAATCGTACGTGACCGACGACAGGTTGACCGACAACAACTGAATGGGCGTCTGCTTGGCCGGCGCCCCCCTGTTCAGCGTGTCCTCCTTGGCCTTGAGCTTCGCCTCGAACGTCTGGTTGAGCGACAGCCTGATCGCCTTCTCCGCCAACGCGCCGAGGTACCCGGCGCGTGTCTGATTGGTGGCCGCCAGATACGCGTCGCTCACCTGCGCGGCCGGCGCGTAGTTGAACGAAATCTGGGGGCTGATCGTGTGCCGGAAGCGGGAGAAGGGCCCGAATCCGGGGAACAGCCCGTAGATCGTGGGGCTCATGCTGAGACCGAAGTTCAGCCGCTTCGACTGGTGCACGAACTTGCCGGCCGTGAACTGGCTCCGCACCCAGAACGCGCCCGGGTCGACGTTCTGCAGCCCCACGCTCGGCGACAGGCCCAGGACGTTCTCGCCAAGCCGCGGCAGGCTGAACGTCGGGGTCCAGTCCACATCGGTGCGGTAGGTGCTGGCGAACACACGCTTTTCGTGGACCGAACTGTCCTCGGGATTCGGGTAGACCGTGTAGACCTGCGGGAAGATGTTCTGCTGGTCGTTGACGGTGAACGAGTTCTGGAGGTTGAACCCGAAGATCTGAATCGGGGTGTCGAAGCCCAGATTGCTCTGGTAGCTGCTGCGCTTGACGGTGGACGAGTCGAGGCCGCCCGTATCGTTGAGGCTGTAACGCTGGCTGAACGGCCCCGCCTGGTCGATGTGCAGGCTCTGGCTGGCCGAGTAGTGGAATCCGGGCGACCAGGTGAGCCACGAGGCCAGTTCCACGGGGCTCGTGCTCAGGTTGACCGTCGGGAACGTCTGATCCACCTGCGGACGTCCGGGATACTGCGTGCGCGTGCCGCCGATGCTGACCTGCGCCGGCCCCACCTTCTGCTGGTAGTTGATGGACGACGAGATGGTCTGCAGCGCCGCATACGGATTGAAGGTGTTCTGGCGCTGCAGCTGCGTGCTCGTGACGTAGTTCATGTTCGCCGTGAGCGTGCTGTTGCGCGAGAACTGCTGCGTGTGCGACCAACTCACGGCAAGATTGGTCAGCCCGTTGCGCTGTCTCGTGTACGACGACGCGATCTGCCCGTTCAGGAACCGGTCCCGCCACCGGTACCGCCACTGGCCGTTGAATCGCAGCCACCCCGGATCACCGGTCGCCGACCCCCCGGTGCTGCTGCGCCAATCGAGCCACGTAGAGGCGTCCATGTAGTCGTTGAGCGCCCAGTACCACCCGAGGTTCTCGATGTCACGGCGGTAGGTGGGACTGTTCCGGACGATGTCGGCCACGCCGAAGCGCGGCGACAGCATCCCGCTGCGGCGCCCGCTCCGGATGTCCTGGAAGAAGAACGGAAGCCACATCACGGGTACATCACCGATGTAGAGCACGGCCGGGCGGCCCACCATCAGATTCTTGGTGCGCTTCACCTCGCCCACTTCGAAGTGGTAGTCCGGCGCGATGCTGTCGTTGCAGGACGTGAGACTGGCCGAGGTCCCGTACAGGCGCGGCGGAATGTGCTTCGCCGAGTCCCCGGCCTCGATCATCACCACCTTCGGCTTGACGTACCAGGTGTTGCCCGAATTGTCGACGCTGACCGACGCGTCGTTGATCCGCCCCGACCGCTCGGCCAGGTTGTACGTGGCGGTGGTGCGCCCCCTGATCGGCGCCTGGCCGCCCCCGGGCACGATCAGATACCCCGCCCCCGCGGTGTCGCGGCTGGTCACGGTGATCCCGCGGCTCTCGCTGTTGTAGCGGATCGTGGAGTCGGTGACGACCGTCTGGTCTCCGCGCTGCACGGCCGCCGTTCCGGCTTCGCCGGCGACGATCTGGATGGCCTGCGTTACGGCGTCGAAGCTGAGGACACCGCCTTCGTACCGCGTGATCGTATAGCCCTTGCGGTGCATCAGCGCCTGCATGACGGAGTCGGGGGGCGCCCACTTCACGGCAATCGTGGTATCGCGCTGCGCGGTGTCACCGGGTACGCGCTGGACGGGCCGGCGGACGGGCACGCCCTGGCCGGGCAGCGCGGCTGGCAGCGCGGCCGCGATGCTCAGCGCGAGCCACCATCGCGTCATGAAACGGCCTCGCCCTCGTCGGCCTCCGCCTCGGCCAGGAGCGTGGCGTGGCGCTTCTCGCGCCGCCGGTAGATGATGAACGAGAGGGCCACGCTCACTTCGAAGAGCAGATACAGCGGGATGGCCAGCGCGAACGTCGTCCCCAGAAAATCGCCCGGCGTGATGATCGCTGCGACGCCCCAGCAGGCCACGATGGCGTGGCGCCGGTACTTGCTCAGAAACTGCGGTTTCACGAGGCCGAGCGCCGTGAGCCCCGTGATGACCAGCGGCAGCTCGAACACCGCGCCGAATGCCACGCACAGCGTGGTGACGAACCCGAAGTACTCCGACGCCATGATCATCGGCGTCAACGCGTCAGATTCGAGCGTCATCAGGTACGCCAGCGCCAGCGGCAATACGAACACGTAGGCCAGCGCCACGCCACAGGCGAACAGCACCGTCCCGATGAAGATCGCCGGGATGACGACCCGCTTCTCCTTCTTGTAGAGCGCCGGCGACAGGAAGGCCCACAATTGGTAGAGAATCATCGGCAGCGCGATCACCCCGCCGATGACCAGCGACGCCGACATCAGCACCGTGAACGAGTCGGCCGGGTGGGTGATCACCAGCTTCTGCCCGTTCAGGTAGGGGAGGATCGGCTTCTCGAGAAACAGGATCGCGTTGAAATGGACGACGATGAATACGCCGATCGCCACGCCGACCCCGAGCGCTGCGATGGACCAGACCAGGCGCCACCGCAACTCCTCGAGGTGATCGAGGAACGGCATCTCATCCGACTTCTTCGCGGCCATCTACCCCTCGGGCGGAATCGGTTACCGGGACGGCAGCGTCTTCAGTCGATCGCTCGCCAACGTCGCGGCGTCGCTGTTCGGATACTCCTTCACCACCCGCTGCCACGCCGTCCGTGCCGCGGCGGCGTTCCCCTGCGCCAGCTGCGACGCCCCGTACTTGAACAGGGCCGTCGGCGCGTCCGGACTCTTCGGATACTGCTTCACCACCGCCTGGTACACCGAATCGGCGGCCGCCCGATTGTTCTCACCCTCGTAGCAACTCCCGATGCTGAGTGCCACGAGCGACGCATTCGCGTAGTTCGGATACGTCGTGAGAATCTGTTGGAAGGCGAGGCGCGCCGTGCTGAACGCTCCGTTGTTGTACTGGTCGCGCGCCAACTGGTAGAGTCGCGCCGGCCCGGGCGCCTCCGAAGCGCCCGAATCCGTCCGGGCCGAATCTCCGACGGTCCCCGCGGCCATTCCCCCTCCGCCTCCCCCACCACGCGTATCCATTTGTGCGGCCAGGTCCTGGATCTGCCGCTGGCTGATGCCCGCCCGGTTCTGAAGGGTCACGATCTGCTGCCCGAGGGCATAGAGACTCTGGCTGGCATTCGCCTGATAGGTCATGAAGTGGGCGCTCAGCACGCGCAACGAGTCGTTGATCGTCGCCACGGCCCGAGCCACCGAATCCAGCCGGACCCGGGCCAGCGAATCATCGCGGGCCCGCGTCCGTTCCTGCGCCTGCGCCTGCTGCGCGCTCTGCGCCCGCATCGACGTGAGGTCGTCCTGCAGCAGCCGGATGTCTCCCTTGGAGGCGAGACACCCCGCGGCGCAAAGAGCGAGCACAGGCGCCAGGAATGAACGCATCTGCATCTACATCCTCGGGGTCTTGAGCGGGCCGTTACCCCCGCCGGTGATCGTGAAATCGTCGCGCCGGTTCTGGGCCCAGGCGTCCTCGTTCATTCCCTGGGCTACGGGACGTTCCTCGCCGTAGCTCACCGTCTCGATGCGGGAGTCCGCCACGCCGTGATCGGTGAGATACCGCTTGGCGGTCGCGGCCCGGCGCTGGCCCAGGGCCAGGTTGTACTGCGTGGACCCGCGCGAGTCGGTGTTGCCCTCGATCCGGATGGTCAGGTCGGGATTGGCAAGCAGGATCGGGAGCTTGGCGTCGAGAATGGCCTGCGCGTCCGCCCGGAGATCGGACTGGTCGAAGTCGAAATGGATCGTCTGGTTGAGCGTGGCCCGCATGGCGTCCTGCGCCGCCTGGGCCGCCTGCGCCGCCCGCGCGCTGTCGGCCGCGGCCCGTTGCCGCGCTTCCTCGGCCGCCCGCCTCGCCGCGTCGATGGCGGCCAGCGAATCGCGGATGTGCTGTTGGCGTAGGGCGCTGGTATCCACCGGCGCCGGTGCCGGTGCTGGCGCGACCTGCGGCGGCTTCTTGCAGGCCGCCATGGTGACTGCGGCCACGGCGAGCGCTCCGAGTAGGCTCCGATTCCCATGCATGTTCATTTCTCCTGATCTCGGGGTTAGAAGGCGAAACGTCGGCGAACTGCTACTCGCACCGGTCGGCGCGCCACCCGCTCAGGGCGCCAGCCGCGGCGACCAGGCGGCCAGCCGCGACGTCGCGATCCCGTGCGTGAGTTGTCGAACCCGGCCAGACTGCGTGTCGATCACCCACAACTGCTTCGTGCCGCTCCGCGTCGACGTGAAGACGAGATGGCGCGCGTCCGGCGCCCAACTCGGTTTCTCGTTCTCACCCACGCTCGTGAGCTGCCGCGGGATCCGGTCGCGCAACGACATCGTGACGATCTGAAATACCCCCGACGAGTCCGGGACATAGGCCTGGTACGCGATGGCCAGGCCATCCGGCGACCAATCGGGGTCCGAGCGGTAGTTCCGGGTGTTGAAGCTGTATGTGGTGAACATATCAGCATTCGTCCCATCCGCATCGACAATATAAATCTCGGGCGGGCCCGCTCGCCCGGATGTGAAGGCAATCCGGCGCCCATCGGGGCTGTACGTCGGCGTGCTGTTGTCCGTCCCGTTCCCCACCGTGATCCGCTGGGGAAGCCCTCCGGCCACCGGCGCCGAATAGAGATCCGAGCCGTTCTCCCCGGCCACCGTGTACAGAATCGTCGACCCGTCCGGGGAAAACGTCGGCGCGCTGACGTTGGTGTTCCGGCGTCCACCGAACGCCCGCGACTGACCCGTGCGGAGGTTGAAGACGACGATCCGCGAATCCACGCCGAACGTCGCGTACGCCAGCGAACTCCCATCGGGGCTCCAGGCCGGCGACAGCCCCTCCCCCAGCATCGGAATCGTGAAATCGTCGGCCCCGTCGCTATCCACGATGTGGACGGCATGCGACCGGACGTAGGCGATCCGTGTGGCGGCTACCCCCTGCACCCCGGTGATCCATCGCGACACCTCGTCCGACACACGGTGGACCGCCAGGCGCCAGGCCCGCGACGCCGCGTCCTGGGGCAGCGGGAACTCGTTGACGTCGATCACCCGCTGGTGCACCACGTCGTGGAGCACCACGTGGAGGCCCCGGTCGGTGTTGATGGCCTGCACCACCGCCAGCGCGCCGATGGTGCGGAACACCCCGTAGTTCATCCCCTTGGCGTTGCCCGCCGGATCCACCCCCTGCCGCAACGCCGCCGCCATCGAATCGGGGATCGCGATCATGTTGACGGCGTCCCCGTAATCCAGATCGCGGCTGATGATGGCCTGGATCGAGTCGCCATTGGCCCCCGGAACCGGCAACACCACCACGCCGGGCCGAACGCCGGCGTCGTACTGGAGCGTGATCCGCACGCCCTTCATGGTCGAGTCCTGGGCCAGCAGCGGAGCGGCGAGGCACAGCAGGCCAAGGGCCAGGGCAAAGCGGAGCGGCGTCTTCATCAGTGGATGATTCGCGGGTCGAAAGTGAAGATCACGGGGAGTACGTCATCGGGATACCCCGACGGCAACGGGCCGAACGCTCGTGCCGTGCCGGCGGCATCGATCGCTCCCTGCGCGGCGAGGTCGAACGCATACGAGCCCGATTTCTTCTGGAACCGGAAGTCCGTCACGCTGCCGTCGCGATGAATCAGGAACACCACCTGGGCGGTGAGGGACGAATTGCCGGGCGGCTGGAAGCGCAGCGCGACCTGGCGCGTGATGTTGTCCACATACCCCGGGAAGGGAAAGTCGATCCCCGGCGTGGAGACGTTCGCGACGTCACTCCCCTTGCCGCCCTCCGGCCCGCCGCCCGCCGTGGGCGTCTTCGACGTGACGCGCTGCGTCTTGGCGCCCTGCGGCGCGGGCGTCGTTTCCTTGGGCTTCACCGCCGGCTTGGGCGGTGCCTTCGTCACCCTCTTGGGCGCCACGGGCACCGTCTTGGGGGCCACCTTGGGTTTGGGCGGGGGCGTGACCTTCTCGATCGTCTGCGGCACCGATGGTGTCGCACGCACCACGCCGATCGCCCTCGGCCCCGCCGGTGCCGCGATGAGCTGCACGCGATACACCGGCGGAAGCGGCGGCGGCGGCGGCGGGCGCAGGACGATCAGGGCCGTCACCGCCGCCGCGTGCAGGAGCAGCGACGCGCCGATCGGCAGCTTCAGCGAGGGCCGCGCGGCGTGGGCCGTCACGTCAGGGCTGTTCCTGTTCGGTGATCAGCCCGATGTCGTGTACGCCGGCCGCCTGGATGACCGCCAGCACCTGGGCCACGAGTCCGTAATCCACGCTGGCGTCGGCGCGGAGGTAGAGGCCCTGCTGCGCCCGGTCCTTGGCCAGCGTCTGGAAGGCGGCCCGGAACTCGGGATACGTCATCGGTGACGCCTCGTCCACGAGGATCTGCCCGTCCCGACGGACCGTGACGGTCATGCCGCTCTTGGACGTGATCGGGCGCGCCTCCGCCTTGGGCAGCGCGATATCCACGCCACCCTGCATCATCGGCGCCGTGATCATGAAGATCACGAGCAGCAGCAACATCACGTCGATCAGACTGACGACGTTGATGTCGGCGTTGAGGTCGAGACGGCGGTGTCGGCGGCGGGACACCTAGATGTGCCCTTCGCGCGCCAGCAGCGCGATCACGTCGGTGCTGAAGTTCTCCATCATTCCGTCGAAGCGATTGAGCTTGTTCGCGAAGATGTTGTACCCGAACGTCGCCGGGATGGCCACGGCCAGCGCCGCCGCGGTGGCGATGAGCGCCTCGGCCACGCCGGGCGCCACCGCGCCCAGGTTGCCCGAGCCCTTGCTCGCAATGCCGAGGAAGGCCTGGATCACGCCAAGCACCGTGCCGAATAGACCGATGAGCGGGCTCGCCGATCCGGTCGTTGCGAGCCACGGCAGGTACCGGCCGATCCGGTCGCGCTCTTCCGCCGCCTCGGCATCGAGCAGCAACCGGAGCGTCTCGATCTGCGTGGCGGACAGGCGATAGCTCGCCCCACCCGCCGCCGGCGACGGCTGCTGATTGGCCAGCTCATACGCCTGCTGATTCCGGATGCGGGTCTCGGACACGAAGTGCATGGCGCGGAGAAAGAGCCGTGGCAGCGCGCCCGCCGGCGACCGCTTCACGAGGGCGCCCGCCTCGTCGAGCCGCGGCGCGTTTTCGAAGGCGTGCTGGAACTTCAGCGCCGCCTTCTCGGCCTTGGCGAGTTGTCGCCAGGCGCCGAACATCACCGCCCAGCTGAGCAGCGACAGCACCGCCAGCACGCCGAGGACGATCTGCGTGCTGATGGTGGCGCTCGTGATCAGGTCGAGCGCGCCATTGGGCGTCGCGCCGCCAAGTTGCAGTGTGCCGAGCATCATCCGCGGGAAGGGGTGGAGGTGGAGACCTGCTGCGTCGACCAGGCGTAGGTGTTCGCCAGGCCCTGCGCCAGCGAGACCGAGGGACGCCAGCCGAGCTCGGCCGCCGCTTTGTCGATCGTGAGGGAAGATTCCAGGAGCTCGCCGGGACGCGCCGGGGCAAACTCGACGGGCACCGTGCGGCCGGCCGCGGTCATCAGAATGGACGCGAGGTCCACGACCGAGGTTGCGACGCCCGTCCCGATGTTGAAGGCGCGTGCGTTCATGCCGGCACCCTTCGGCGGCTGGTATTGGGTGGCGCGCAGCATCGCGTCCGCCACGTCGCCCACGTACACGTAGTCGCGCGTCTGGTTCCCGTCGCCGAAGATGGTGAGCGGCTTCCCGGCCTGCAGACGGCCGCAGAAGATCGCCACCACCCCCGCCTCGCCGTGCGGATCCTGCCGCGGCCCGTAGACGTTCGAGAAGCGCACGGCCACGGCGCGCAGTCCGTGAATCCGCCCGTAGTACGACAGGTACTGCTCCACGCTGTGCTTCGCGATCGCGTACGGCGAGTCGGGCTCCTTGGGCACGTCCTCCGTGTGCGGCGGCACGGCCGCGTCGCCGTAGATCGCTCCCCCGGTGGAGGCGAAGACGACCCGCGTCGTGGGCATCCGCCCGGCCGCCCGCACCGCTTCGAGCAGGTTCAGCGTGCCCAGAATGTTGATCTCCGCGTCCAGCACCGGGTTCTCGACGCTCTTCCGGACGTCGATCTGCGCCGCGAGATGCGCGATCACGTCGAACGCGCCGGTGCGCACCAGCTCCGCGGCCTCCGGCGACCGGATGTCCAATTCGTGAAACGCGGCGCGCGCCGGCAGATTCGCCCGCCGTCCGCTCGACAGATTGTCCAGCACCGTCACCGTGTGCCCTTCGGCCAGGAACCGCTCCGCCACGTGCGACCCGATGAATCCGGCACCGCCGGTGACCAGTACACGCTTCATGTTGCTGACTCCTTCGTCGTGGGTTCTCGTTCATCCGCGGCAGCCGGAGCCGGCGCCTCGTCGTCCAGCGCGAACAGGTATCGCATCGCGTCCACCACACCCAACCCGCGCCCGTTGGACGCGGCCGCCCGCAACCGGACCGAGGGTTCGTGCATGAACTTGTTCATCAGGGATTTGGTCAGGTACTCGATCGCCGCCCGCTGCTCGGGCGTGAGGTCGCGCAGCCGCCGCAGGGCCGCCGCCAACTCGGCATCACGGACGGCATCCATGCGCGACCGGAAGCTACGCAACACGGGCACGGCTTCCAGCCCGGACAGCCATTCCCAATAGCGGTCCATCTCGGCATCCAGGATCTGCTCGGCCGCCGGCAACTGGCTGCGACGCCGATCAAGGTTCGACTGGATCACCTGCTGCAGATTGTCGAGATCGTACAGAAAGACGTTGGTGAGCGTGCCGACCGCCGGTTCCACGTCACGCGGCACCGCGATATCGAGAATGCAGAGCGGCCGATCGCCGCGCTTGGCCACGGCCTCGCGCACGCGCTCCGCCGTCACTACCGGATGGGGGGACGCCGTGGACGACAGCACGAGGTCCACGTCCGGCAACTCGCGCCAGCATTCGTCGAAATGGATGGCCCGCGCCTGGTGCTTGGCCGCCAGTTCCATGGCGTGCGCATGCGTCCGATTGGCCACGACGGACGCGTGCACCCCCTCGTCCACGAGGCATTCGAGTGCCAGGGCCGCCATCTCGCCGGCTCCGAGCACCATCGCCCGCCGGCCACGAAGCGTCCCGAAGATCTGTTTGGCCAACTGGACGGCGGCGGAGCTCACCGACGCGGCGCCGCGGGCCACGGCGGTTTCCTCCCGCACACGCCCGGATGCCGAAAGGGCGGTCTGGAACAGCCGGTTGAGCGCGACCCCCGACTCGCCCCGGCATTGCTCCCATGCATCCCGCACCTGCCCGTGGATCTGCGCCTCGCCAAGGACCATCGAGTCGAGCCCCGACGCCACGCGGAACAGGTGGCCGACCGCCTCGCGGTCCCGCCGCACGTACCCGTAGACGCTGGCATCGGCGCCCAATCGCTCGCTGAATTCGGCCCACACCGCGGGGGCGGCCTCCGCCTCCCCCTCCACGAGGTAGACCTCCGTGCGGTTGCACGTCGAGAGCATCACGCCCTCCACGGCGCCCGACGCGTGGCGCATCCGTTCCAGGGCCGGCACCATGTCCGCAGGCCGGAAGGTCAGGCGTTCGCGCACGTCCAGCGCCGCGGTACGGTGGCTGATGCCGGCGACGATCACTGCCACGCGGCCAGCCTCCGTGCGAACGAACCGCGCTCGATCGACCGGCACACATCGTCGTCGAGCAGCGACTCGACCGCGTCGGCCCAACGCGCCTCGTCTCCGCGCGCGAGCAACCGCCCGCGCAGCGCGAGGAGCCCATCCATGGCGCCCGCGTACGCCGGGCCGATCTGCTCGGCCAGCCGGTCGCACACACGGCGGGCCATGGGATCCAGCGCATCGGCGGCCACCGCGACGGTCAGAGCGCCGGCCCGGACCGTCTCCGGACTCGTGAACGTGCTCGCGTCCGGCGCGCCGGCGACGTTCACCAGGCGGCCCGCCGCCTCCGCCAATTCGGCGATCCGTGCGTTGAGGAGGGCATCGTCGGTCGCCGCGTAGACGATCGTCGCCCAGGCGACGTCGTCGGGCACGTAGCCGCGGACTTCGAGCGTCATCGACGGTGCGCCCTCCACCAGCGCGCGCATCTGCGCCGCCGGCTGAGGGTCCACGACGCGGACGGAGGCCCCGGACGCACCCGCCGCGCTCGCCTCCCGCACCGCCGCCGACCCGCCACCGACGACCAGCACGCGAACGCGTCGCGCGTTGATGGTCACCGGAAGCCCGCTCAATGGAACTTCCCCGCGACCGGGCCGGCCACCCGCAGGGCGACGTAGAGCAGCACCACGATCGTGAACGAGACGCTCGACCAGAGCGCGGCCCGATGCGCCTGCCACCCACGCACCGCGCGCCCCAGGGCAACGGCACTGACGCCCAACCAGGCTGCGATTCCCCACGCCAACTGCTCCGGACGCATGCCGCCGTACTCGAGCGAGTAGGCCACGGCGAGCACCACCCCAACCGTCAGGCCGAGCCAGCCGGCCAGCGCCGCGAGATGGTTCACACGATCCAGCGTCGCCAATGGGGGGAACATGCGAAACATGGCGTCGAATCTCCCGGACTTCAGTTCACGCCGCTCGATCAGGTACATCACTCCCGCCACCGCCGCCGTGCCGAACGCCGCGATCCCCACGAAGCTGAGCGCGATGTGTGACACGAGCCACGCCCCCTGCACTCCCGTCGGCTCCGTCGCGTGGTGAAAGCCGATGATCGTGGCGATCGCGGTCGGCACCGCTGCCATCGGCGCCGCGACGAGCGTCAGGCTCACGTCGTGCGCGAGGAGCTCGACCACCAGCAGCGTCGCGGCGAGCACGAGCCCGGCCAGCGAGAGCGACGGGCCGAGCCCGGCGACGTACACATGCCCCGCTTGCACGGCGAGCGCGATGAGCACGGCGAGGTGCACGGCAACGCCGGCGCCGAGCAACGCCAGCACGCGGCGTTTCAGTCCATTCATCGGACGCGCGAACGCCGTCGCCGCCAGGGCGGCGGCGGCGAGGTACAGACCGATGGCGAGGAAATGGGCGGTCGCGATCATTGCGCTCGCCCAAATCTAATCCCGGGAAGCCGTTAGGGCATCATCGACGGCGGGCCGTTACGGCATCTTCGCCGAAACACGTGCCACCATCCCCACGTTGAGCGCCGGCTGCGACTGGGAGATGATCAAGGCCGTGGTCCCGTACGGCGTCACCTTGATGGCCTGAGCGCGACCGATCAGGATCTCCGGATCCGCCGGCTCGTTCGAGTTCCCCGACGTCTGCCGGGCGCGGAACACGTCGAACTCGTCGCCCGGTTTCACGCCGTCTGTCGACGTCATGTCCAGCACGGCGTAGTTCTGCATGGTCGGCAGAACGGGCGACGACAGGATCCAGGTGATGGTCGCCCAGCGGCCACCCTCGACCGGCGTCGGCCGCGCGGTCGTGCCGACCGCGGTCGTGTCCAGCGGAACCAGCACCTGATCGGGGTGCATCTCGCCGAACAACTGCACGACCGTCGCGACGCCCGCGGTGCCGCCGGCGGGCGGTTGCTTGACCTCGACCACCCCGGTGGGCACCATGACGCGCCCCTGGCCCGGCAATTCATCCGCCTCCCGCAGGACCACGAAGCGGTCGCCCGGTTTGGCCGCGGCGTCTTCGGACAGCGTGATCAGCACGTTGTCGTAGGCCTGGAAGATCGAGGTCGGCGAGACGTCTCCGTTCGCGTCCAGATCCGCCGACTTGATGATGCGGCCCACGCCCGACGTGCCACGACCCGTCAGGACGTATGGCGCCCGAACGTACTCACCGACACGCACCGTGGGGAACACGGGAGCCTTCGCGGTTCCTTCCCCTTCCGGGGTCGGCGTCGCCGCCTCCCGGGGGGTGAAGACCGTCGAACGGTTCATCGCGTTGAGTTCCTGCTCCGAGGTCAGCCCGGGTTTCGCGCCGGCTCCAGCCTTGGCGGTCGTATCGGCCGCGCCGGCAAGCGTGTCCGCCTTCATCCCGGTGTCCGCGCCTACCGCGGCGACCGCGGGTGCCCCGCCAGGGGGCGCCATGGTGACCGTGACGCCAAGGACCGTGCCCGAGCCGGGAATGCGCAACGTCTGTCCCGGATAGATCCAGTGGGGGTCGGTAATCAACGACTTGTTGAGGTTGTAGATCTCGGGCCAGCGGAACGGGTCCGAGAGATACTGCTGCGCCAGCCCCCAGAGCGTCTCGCCCTTGACCACGGTGTGGGTCTGCGCGACGGTGTCGGCCTTGGCCGGTTGCTGCGCCGCAAGCACGGTGGGGAGCGCGCCGATCGACGCGGCCACGAGGAGTGTGCGAAGGGTTGGATTTCGCATGATGCCGATGGTGTGCTCCCTGCTCGCGGGCCGATGGGTCGCGCGAACAGCTCCAGGGAAGTGACGTGATCCGCGCCGGGACACCCAGTGCCCCGCGCGAGGCATCGGCGATGCAGGGCACCGCCGCTCGGGGATGACGACTTGGCGCCACAAATGGAAACGGGGCCCCGGGGCGGCAAATGCCCCGGGGCCCCCGCGTGACGAGCCGGCGTTAGAACGGCAGGTCGTCGTCCTGGTCCTGCAGCGCTTCCGGGAAATCCTCGAAGGCCTCCCCATTCCCCGCCGCCGCCTTGGCAGGCGCCGGCTGCGAGCGGTTGGCCCGCGGGGCGCTACTCCCCTCGGAATCGCCACCGCGCGGCGAACTGAGCATGATCAGCTCGCGCACATTGATCTCCGTGGTGTACCGCGTCTGGCCTTCCTTGTCCTGCCACTGGCGGTATTCGATGCGTCCCTCCACGTACAGCTTGTCACCCTTGTGGACGTACTTTTCCACAATGTCGGCGAGCTGCGACGACTTGCTGTTCCACACCACGCAGCGGTGCCACTCGGTCTTCTCCTGGCGCTCTCCGGACGCACTGCTCCACGAGCGGCTGGTGGCCAATGAGAAGGTGGCCACGCGGTTTCCCCCCGTGGTCGATCGCACTTCGGGATCGCTGCCGAGGTTCCCGATCAGCGTCACCTTGTTCAAGCTCCGGCTCACAATTCCTCCTGGCGAGACATGGTTGAACTCCTCGCCGCACATGATGTCCAATCCAGTTGATCTCTACATAACCAAATCGCTACAGCACACACACTTCCATTGCAGACACGAGACACTACGTGAGCCTCGGCCCAACCATTCGGCGAAGGATCAGCGCGTCCTCCGCCGGACGCCGATAGTACCCCGGACGGCGTCCAACTTCCTCGAATCCGCGGGAGCCGTAAAGGCGGCGGGCCTCCGCATTGGATTCCCGAACCTCGAGATACAACCGCTCCACCCCCCGCCTCGGCAGCTCGCCGAGAATCCGGTCGACCAGTCCGCCCCCGATCCCCCGGGTCCGGAATTCCGGCGCCACGGCCAGGTTGGCGATCTCGCCCTCGTCACCAGCCAAGATGGCCACAACATAACCGACCACCGGGGTCCCGGCATCCTCCCGCACCACGAGGAACAGGACATGGTCACGACCCACCAGTCCGGCGAAGGCCGTTGCCGGCCAGGGATCGGAGAATGCCAACCGCTCGATGGCCGCCACGCGGGGCACATCCCCGACCGCCGCCGCTTCGATGTGGACGGTCATCCCTCGGAGAGCGGGCGCCCATGAGCCGCCTCCCAGCGCACCTGTGCCTCCGCCAATCGCCCATAGCCTGGCTCCCACGTGGCCAGGTCCACCGCGTCGCCATACACCGCCGCGAGGCGCGCGACACCCCTGGCGTGCGGCGCGGCATCGATCTCGCCGCCGCGCCCGACGATGACCGCGCCTGCCGCGGCCGCGGCCGCGGCGACGTCCCCGTTCGCCACCAGCATGAGATCCCCCGCTGCGGCGACCCCAGCCGGTGCGTCCCCGACCTCGACCAGTTGCGCGTAGGCTTCGTCCCGCAGGGCATCCAACACGGCGAGGTACCGTCCGGCGCCCGGCAGGGGGTTCAGCCCCGCCACCATCAACACCAACGACGAAACGGCGTGCAGCGGCACCGCCCGTCCGAAGGCGATCCCCTTGGCGATGGACGCGGCGATGCGCAGGCTGGTGAAGCTCCCCGGGCCCGCACCGCATACCACCAGATCGAGATCGCCGGGGCCGACGCCGGCGGCAGCGAGCACGTCCGCGACGGCCGGCATGAGCCGTTCCACTCGAGCCCCCCGCATGGCCGTCTCGCCCGAAGCCACCACGACCCGGTCGCGCAGCACGGCAACGGTGCCGGTGTATGTCGACGCGTCCAGTGCGAGGACGTTCACGCCCCGGCCCCCGCCCCACCCACATGCAGGACACGCACAGCCGGGGAGCCCTGCTGATGCGCCAGCGCCAGCCGCACGGCGGACGCCGGGAGCCGCTCCCCCGCCCGGTCGGGCCACTCCACCAGCACGAGCGCGCGGTCGCTCAGGATGTCGTCCCAGCCGAGGTTGGTCAGGTCTCGCGGCCCCGACAGGCGGTAGAGGTCCAGATGGTAGACCGGCGCATCCGGGGCCTCGTACTGGTGGACGAGGGCGAACGTCGGACTCGTCACGTCCTCCGTCACCCCAAAGCCGCGGCAGATGGCCCGCGCGAGCGTCGTCTTGCCGGCCCCGAGTTCTCCCTCCAGCGCGACGACCAGCGGCGCGCGACAGGTGCGCCCAAACTGCTCGCCCCAGGCGGCTAGTTCGGCTTCGGTGAGCCGGAGCTCCTCCGCGCCGGAGCGAGACGACGGCACGCGGCGCTCAGCGAGCGGCACGGCGGCCGCGCGAATGGGCCGGGGATGCCGGGGCGCCCGCCGTCTGTCGGGACCGGCGCGCCCGCACTTCGAACAACTGATCGCGCAGTTGCGCGGCGAGTTCGAAGTCCATCTCCCGGGACGCCACGCGCATCTGCTCCTCGAGCATCGCCTCCAGCGCCTCCGGCTCCATCACGTCGTATCCGCTCTCCGGTTCGGCCACCTTCCGTTCGTCGTCGCGCACGGCGCGCGCATCCGCCACGCGGGTGCTGAAGCGCACCTGATCGATGCTCTTCACCACCGACTGGGGCGTGATGCCATGCTCCACGTTGTACGCCATCTGCAATTCCCGCCGCCGCCCCGTCTCGTCCAGGCAACGCTGCATCGACCCGGTGACGCGGTCGGCGTAGAAGATCGCCCGCCCCGACGAGTGCCGCGCCGCGCGCCCCACCGTCTGGATCAGCGAACGGTCGCTGCGGAGGAACCCCTCCTGGTCGGCGTCGAGAATGGCCACCAGCGAGACTTCGGGCAGATCCAGTCCCTCGCGCAGCAGGTTGATCCCGACCAGCACGTCGAACTCCCCCAGCCGGAGGCCGCGCACGATCTCCATGCGTTCGATGGCATCGATATCCGAGTGCATGTAGCGCACCCGGACCCCGACCTGCTGGAGATAGTCCGTGAGGTCCTCGGCCATCCGCTTCGTCAGGGTCGTGACCAGCACGCGCTCTCCGCGCCGTTCCCGGAGGCGGATCTCGCCCAGCAGATCGTCCACCTGGCCGCGCACGGGACGGACCTCGATCTCCGGATCGAGCAGCCCCGTCGGACGGATAATCTGCTCGACCACGATCCCCTCGGAGAGCCGCAATTCGAGTTCGCCCGGCGTTGCCGAGACGAACAGCGCGCGCGGTGTGAGCGACAGGAATTCGTCGAACATCAGCGGCCGGTTGTCGAGCGCGCTCGGCAGCCGAAACCCGTAGTCCACCAGGGTGAGCTTGCGGGCCCGATCGCCGTTGAACATCCCGCCGATCTGCGGCAGCGAGACGTGCGATTCGTCGACGACGACGAGGAAGTCCTCGGGGAAGTAGTCGAACAGGCAGGCCGGGCGTTCGCCCTCCGCGCGTCCGGCGAGGTGCCGCGAGTAGTTCTCGATCCCCGCGCACGTGCCGATCTCGAGCATCATCTCGATGTCGAAGTTGGTACGCGATTCCAGCCGCTGCGCTTCCAGCAGCTTCCCCGCCTCGCGGAGCACCGCCAGCCGCTGCGACAGTTCCTCGCGAATCAGCCCCACCGCGCGCTCGAGCGTCGAGCGCTGGGTCACGAAGTGCTTGGCGGGGTACACCGCCGCCCGTTCGAGCAGCGCGATCGTCTCGCCGGTGAGCGCGTCGATCTTCGAGATCCGCTCGATCTCGTCGCCCCACATCTCGATGCGCACCCCCTGCTCCTCGTACGCCGGAAGCACCTCCACCGTGTCGCCGCGCACGCGGAACGTCCCCCGTTCGAACGCCACGTCGTTCCGGTGGTACTGGATCTTCACGAGCGCGCGCAGGATGTCGTCGCGCGCGATCCGCTGCCCGGTGGCGAGCGTGAGCATCTGCTCCCGGTACTGCACCGGGTCGCCGAGTCCGTAGATGGCCGAGACCGTCGCGACGATGATCACGTCTTCGCGCTCCATCAGACTGGAGGTCGCGCGCAGCCGCAGGCGATCGATGTCCTCGTTGATCGAGGCGTCCTTCTCGATGTACGTGTCCGTGGTCGGCACGTACGCTTCCGGCTGGTAGTAGTCGTAGTACGAGATGAAGTACTCGACCGCGTTGTGCGGGAAGAAGCTCTTCAGTTCGCCGTAGAGCTGGGCGGCGAGCGTCTTGTTGTGGGAAAGCACGAGCGTCGGGCGGCCGAAATCCCGAATCACGTGGGCCACGCTCATCGTCTTGCCCGACCCGGTGACGCCGAGCAGCGTCTGAAACCGGTCCTCGCGCGCGAGGCCGGCCGACAGCTCGGCGATCGCCTTGGGCTGATCGCCCGCCGGAGCGAACGGGGACTGGAGGTCGAAGACGGCGGCCATGGAGCCGGAATCTATAGTTTCGGGGTCTGTTCGGGAAGCGGCAGTTCGGTCGGTCGGCCCGTTGTCCACTGCCGCCTGCTGCTTAATCGTCGGCCGGAATCCGCTCCCGCCGCGCGACCTCGCTGATGCCTTTCACGCGCCGCATCGCCTTCACGATCTTCTGCAGGTGCGCCAGGTTCTCCACCTCGACCACCACTGATCCCATCACCTTCCCGTCGGTGGTGCGGAGGTCGAGGCTCCGGATGTCGGTGCCGGTCGACGTAACGGCGGAGGTCAGATCGGCGTACATCCCGCGGCGGTCGATACCCTCGAGGGCCAGACGTACGACGAAGCGCTCGCCTTCCGCCTCCTGCCAGTCGATCTCCAGACGACGCTCCGGCTCGTGCGCGAGCAGGAGCAGGTTGGGACAATCGCCGCGGTGGATGCTGACGCCGCGCCCCCGCGTGACGTAGCCCACCACCGGATCGCCGGGCACCGGTTGGCAGCACTGCGCGTAGCGGACCATGATCCCGTCCACGCCCTGGATGCGCACGCCCTTCGGTCCGCGCATCCGGTCCACCAACCGCTCGATCGCGCTGGGTTTCGTGGCCTCCGTGCCCTCGAGTTCCGGGAAGATCTGCTTGAGCGCGGCGGCGATCTGTATGTCGCCCTGGCCGATGGACGCGAGCAGATGCGTCTCATCGTTGAGATGCAGCGCCTCGGCCGCGCGGGCGAGCTGTTCGCCCGAGGGGCGCGAGAGGCGACGGCGCTTGATCTCGCGGTCGAGAATGTCCTGCCCCAGCTTCGTGGCCGACTGTTGCGCGTCGCGCTTCAGCACCTGCCGGATCTTGTGGCGGGCGCGGCCGGTGTTCACGTGTGCCAGCCAGTCGCGCGTGGGCCGGGCGGCATTCGACGTGATGATCTCGACCGTCTCCGAGTTGCGCAGCGGGCGCGAGAGGGGGGCGATGCGCCCGTTCACGCGCGCCCCGGCGCAGTGCAGCCCGATCTCCGTGTGCACCGCGAAGGCGAAGTCGATCGGCGTCGCCCCCTTCGGAAGCTGGATCACGTGGCCCGTGGGCGTGAACACGAAGATCTCATCCTGGTACAGGTCGAGCTTCAGGAACTCGAGGAATTCGTCGGGCGTCTTGGCATCGAGTTGGAGTTCCAGAATCTGGCGGAACCACGTCAGGTGCCGGTCGAGTTCGTCGGCGCTCTTGGCGTCCTCCTTGTACAGCCAGTGGGCGGCGATGCCGAAGTCGGCCGTACGGTGCATGTCGCGGGTCCGGATCTGCACCTCGTACAGCTGACGGCCGGGCCCGAACACCGTGGTG
Source organism: uncultured Gemmatimonadaceae bacterium (assembly GCA_963814345.1). Lineage (GTDB taxonomy): Bacteria > Gemmatimonadota > Gemmatimonadetes > Gemmatimonadales > Gemmatimonadaceae > JAGWRI01. Next base: position 103,898 of record CAWFCT010000021.1, read on the forward strand.
TGCAGCGACTGGTAGCCGTTCGATTTCGGTTGGGCGATGTAATCCTTGATTCGCTCCTGCACCGGCGTCCAGCCGTCGTGGATGATGCCGAGCGCGTGATAGCATTCGGGCACCGTGTTCACGAGCACGCGGATCGCCAGCAGGTCGTAGATCTCCTCGTACGGCTTCTGCCGCTGGGTCATCTTCTTGTAGATCGACCACAGGTGCTTCGGCCGGCCCGTGACCTCGGCGTTCGATATGCCGGCGCCGCCCAACGCCCGCTCCAGCGGCTCCTTGAATTGGTGGATGAGCTGCTCGCGCTCCTCGCGCTTCTGCGCGACCTTGCGGGCCAGCGTCTTGTAGCCCTCGGGCTCGAGGTGCTTGAACGCCAGGTCTTCGAGCTCCCACCGCATCTTCGCCATGCCGAACCGATGCGCGAGCGGGGCGTACAGGTCGCGCGTCTCCTGCGCGATGCGGCGGCGCTTCTCCGGCGGCAGCCACTCCAGCGTCCGCATGTTGTGCAGCCGGTCGGCGAGCTTGATGATGATCACCCGCGCATCCTTGGCGATCGAGAGCAGCAGCTTGCGATAGTTCTCGACCTGCCGTTCCTGCGTCGAGGCGCCCGTCGGCAGCTTGGCGATCTTGGTCAGGCCGTCGACGATGCCGGCCACCTCGGCGCCGAATTCCCGCTCGACGTCGGCCACCGTCATCGTGGTGTCCTCGACGACGTCGTGGATGAGGCCGCTCGCCACGGTGGCCGAGTCCAGCTGCAGGTCGGCGAGGATCTTCGCCACCTCCACGCAGTGCGTGACGTACGGCTCCCCGGAATTCCGCACCTGGCCCGCGTGGGCCTCGGCGCTGAACCGGTACGCGTGCGCCAGGAGATCGCGGTCCAGCCGCTCGTGGGCCGGGACCTCGCCGTCGGGCCAGCCGGGGATCACCTCGCGCAACGCGGTAGCGGTCACAGCAGCCCCGCTTCGGCAAAGCTCGTGTAGCGCCCCCGGCCGATGATGACGTGGTCGTGCACCGGAATATCGAGCAGGCGGCCGGCCGCCACCAACTGCTCGGTCACCGCCCGATCGTCCGGCGAGGGCGTGGGATCACCGCTCGGATGATTGTGGACGAGGATGACCGATGCGGCGCGTTCCGCGATCGCCTCGCGGAACACCTCGCGCGGGTGCACGAGCGAGGAGTTCAGGATCCCGCGCGTGACCGTCACGTCCCGTTCCAACCGATGCTGCGCATCCAGTACCGCCACGTGAAACTCCTCGACCGGCAGGTCTTCCAACCGCGGGGCGAACACCGCCACCACGTCCCGGGGCGACCGCACCGGCGCCCCATCCTCGCGCACCTCGGCCGACATCCGGCGTCCCAGTTCGAGGGACGCGTGGATCGTCACGGCGCGCACCAATCCTACCCCACCGACCGCGCGTAGAGCCGCCACGGGCTGCATGGCGATGCGTCGCAACGACCCACCGGCGGCGGCCAGCACGTCCTCGCCGAGCCGCAACGCCGATCGGCCCGCGCTGCCGGAGCCGAGGACGATGGCCAGCAGTTCGGGCGAGGAGAGCGCACGCGCTCCCAGGTCGATCAACCGTTCCCGCGGGCGCTCAGAGCGGGGCAACTCATGGATAGTTAGCGCACGCGCCTTCGACTGGCTAGCCATGTGACGGGTCCTCCGACCGTGGTGCAACGGAAGCCGTTGCCGGGACGAAGGATGCATCGCGGTGGCGCGGGCGTCGCCACCAAAAACCCGCCGGCCGTGGCCCTTCCTACCAACGACGGAGACCGCGGGCCTCTCGGGAGTACGCGGCGGCGTCCGGGCTCAGCCCGCGGCCCCGTGACACTTCTTGTACTTCTTTCCCGAGCCGCACGGGCAGGGATCGTTCCGCCCCACGTTGGCCCAGTCCACTGCCCCACCGCCCGTTGCCGGCTGGTTCAACGCCCGGGTGCGCCCGGCACCGACGACCACCGCTTCGCGGTGTGCCGGCGCCGGCTCGCTCATCGGCGCGGAATCGTCCGCGGCCCCGTCGCCGGCGGCGTCCGGGCCCTCGTCGTCCTCGGGCACGTCTTCCAGAACGCCCAGCGCGTTGTAGCGTTTGGTTGGTTTCGCGGGCCCCTGGCGCACCGGTGCCGGCGGCGCGTCGCCGGCGCCAGGCGTGAACGTGATCTGGGCGCGGAGGAACCGCTCGGCGAAGGTCGTATAGATGTCGTTCATCAGGTCCACGAACATCAGGTACGCCTCTTCCTTGTACTCGATGAGCGGGTCCTTCTGTCCCCACGACCGATAGTGAATCGAGTTGCGGAGCTGATCGAGATCGTAGAGGTGATCCTTCCACTTCTCGTCGAGGACGTTCAACATCACCAGCGCCAACAGACGGTCGGCGAATCCGCCCTGCTCGTCCTTGTACTGATTGAGGCTCTCGAACTTGGCGGCGTAGGCCTTGCGGCCGGCGTTCACCGCGGCCTCGGCCGCGTCGAACACCGTGACCGGCCGCAGGTCCGGCGTATCCAGCTCCGGCACCGACAGCAGGTAGTGCATCAGGAGATCCTGCTGGATCAGCGGGATGTCCCAATCCTCGGCGCGCTCGTATTCGGCGAGGGCGGTCTCCACCCGCGTGCCGATCGCGCGCTCGACCATGCGGAGGCCTTCGCCCTTCAGCTCCTCGCCCCCCTCCAGCGCGAACGTGCGCAGCGAATAGATCACCTCGCGCTGCTGGTTCATCACGTCGTCGTACTCGAGCAGCCGCTTTCGCGACTGGAAGTGCTGGAGTTCGACGCGCTTCTGTGCCTGCTCGATGGAGCGGGTGATGAGCGGGTGCGTGAGCACCTCGCCGTCCTGGGCGCCCAACCGGTCCATCAACTTGGCAATGCGGTCGGAGCCGAACAGCCGCATCAGGTCGTCTTCGAGCGACAGGAAGAACTGCGACGACCCGGGGTCGCCCTGACGGCCCGCGCGCCCGCGCAGCTGGCGGTCGATACGGCGAGACTCGTGGCGCTCGGAGCCGATGATGTGCAGGCCGCCGATCTCCTCGATCTCGACGTCCTTCCCATTGAGGTCCTTGACCGTGGACTTCTTCGCCACCGTGACGCCGGGGCCGAGCTTGATGTCGGTGCCGCGGCCGGCCATGTTCGTGGCGATCGTCACGGCGCCGGGCTGGCCGGCGCCGGCGACGATCTCGGCCTCGCGCTGGTGGTACTTCGCGTTGAGCACGTTGTGGACGATGCCGGCCCGCTGGAACAGCTTGGCCAGCGTTTCCGACGCATCCACGCTCGTCGTGCCGATCAGCACCGGATAGCCGAGGTTGTGCAGCCGCCGCGTCTCCTCGACGATCGCATTGTACTTCTCGCGCCGCGTCTTGTAGACGAGATCGTGGCGGTCGTCGCGGATCACCGGCTTGTTCGTCTGAACGACCGACACCTCGAGCTTGTAGATCTCGAAGAATTCGCGCTCTTCCGTCTCCGCCGTACCGGTCATGCCGGCCAGCTTGTCGTACATGCGGAAGTAGTTCTGGATCGTGATCGTGGCCAGGGTCTGCGTCTCCCCCTTCACGTGCACGCCTTCCTTGGCTTCCACCGCCTGGTGCAGCCCCTCCGACCACCGGCGCCCGGGCATCGTGCGGCCGGTGAACTCATCGACGATCAGCACCTCGCCGTCCTGGACGACGTAGTTCACGTCGCGCTCGTACAACCCGTGGGCCCGGAGCAGCTGGTGGATGATGTTCAGCTTCTCGCTCTTCGTGGCGAAGTCCACCTCGAGCTGGCGCCGGCGTTCGAGGCGCTCCTCCGGCGACAGCGACGTATCGTGATCCACGCGGTGCGTCTGCTCCGAGATGTCGGGCATGATGAACGCATCGTGGTCGTTCGGCGACAGGAAGTCGACGCCGCGGTCGGTGAGGTGGACCGAGTGCCCCTTCTCGTCGAGCACGAAATGGAGGTCTTCCTCGAGGTCGCGATACCGCTGCCGCGAGGCCGGCAGCCGTCGGTCGGCGATGTAATCGAGCTCCATGCGCTGCACGAGCTGCTTGTTGCCGGTCTCCTGCAGCACCTTGAGCAGTCGCTTGTTCTTGGGGCCGCCGAGCTGCGCCTTGTACAGCTTCATGCCGGCGGCGGCCGTGTCGCCCTTCTCGAGATCGCGTTCCGCGTCGGCCACCAGCGTGTTCACCAACTCGGTCTGCTTGCGGGCCAGGCGGGCCACCGCCGCGTTGTGCTCGAAGTAGCGGCCGTCGTTCTCGTTGCCCACCGGGCCCGAGATGATGAGCGGGGTCCGCGCCTCGTCGATCAGCACCGAGTCCACCTCGTCGACGATGGCGTAGACGTGGGGACGCTGCACGCGCTGGTCGATCTGCACGACCATGTTGTCGCGCAGGTAGTCGAAGCCGAATTCGTTGTTCGTACCGTACGTGATGTCGCAGTGATAGATCGCGCGCCGCTCCGGGGTCCCCGGCTCGGTGTCGTCGAGACAGCCGACGGTGAGCCCCAGGTACGTGTAGATGTGGCCCATCCACTGGGCGTCGCGCCGCGCCAGGTAGGAGTTCACCGTCACCAGGTGAGCGCCCTTGCCCGGCAGCGCGTTCAGATACAGCGGCAGGGTGGCGACGAGGGTCTTGCCTTCACCCGTCGCCATCTCCGCGATGCGGCCCAGGTGCAGCTCGATGCCGCCCATCAGCTGCACATCGTACGGCACCATGTTCCACTCGATCTCGTGCCCGGTGACCATGACCTTGGTACCGAGCAGCCGCCGGCACGCGGCACGGACGGTCGCGAAGGCCTCGGGCAGGAGTTCGTCGAGCAGTTCGGCGGTCGCCTCCCGCAGCTTCCCCTCCACGCCCCCCGTCCCGTCGGCGCCGCCCAGTTCCCGATCGATGCGCGCGCGCTCCTCGGAGTCGGCGGCCGTCCGCTTCTGCTCGCGCAGGTCGGCGATCGTGGCCTCGAGTTCCTGCGTCCGCTCGCGAATGATGCCCCGGAATTTCTGCGTCTGGGCGCGAAGTTCCTCCTCGGACACGCGGCTCAGCCGCTCGTCGTGCTCGTTGATGGCGTCGACGATCGGCTGGATTCGCTTGCGCTCCCGGTCATGGCGATTGCCAATCACCGCGGAGATCATTCCCTTGATCATGCAGTCCCCTGTCGGTACAACCCGGCCGTGGCGATGAAGTCCGCCACGGCTGCGGCGACGAATCCGCGAATCGGCCGGCTCCGCCCGACCCGCGTCCGGATCTCGGTAGCCGACACGTCCACCCGGCGCGTATGCAGCCGGACGACGCCCTCCGCCGGAACGCCCGCCGGCAGCGCCACGGCGGCGTCGCCGGCCCGGTGCATCACCGCGATCCGGGCGAGGCTCGCGATCCGCGCCGGTTCCCGCCACTGCGGGAAGGTCGCGAACGCGTCGGCCCCGATGAGGAAGAACCGCTCCGCGTCCGGATACCGTTCCGCAAATGTCGCCAACGTATCAACCGTGTAAGATAATCCCTTTCGCTCGATTTCGATCGCCGAGACCGAAAATCGCGGGTCGCCGTCCACCGCGTAGTGCGTCATGGCCAGGCGCTGCTCCGGCGATGCCACCATCTGCCCCTGTTTCAGGGGCTGGGCGGCGGCCGGGACGAAGACCAGCTGATCGAGCCCCAATTCGTCGTAGGCGTCGCTGGCCGCCAACAGGTGCCCGACGTGGGGCGGGTCGAAGCTGCCCCCGAAGATCCCGAGCCGCATGGCTCAGCGGATCGGGAGCGGCGCTCCGGGCGCCTTCGACGTGTCGGCGGGAGCCTTCACCCCGCGGCAGTCGTCCCGGACCTTGCCGTCGTTCGGGTACAGCGAGCGCATCTGGTTGCAGATGTCGGCCAGGTCGTCGGTGTAGTGGATCTTGCGGTACGATTCGGCCAGCCGGAGCATCGCCAGCCGGGCGTGTCCGGTCTCCGGCCACTTGCTGACGACGTCCTTGAAGTAGAGGATCGCCGAATCCCAGGCGTTGTTCCGGAAGTAGAACATGCCGGAGTCGTAGTCCTTGGTCGCGAACCACTCGTTCAGCTTCGCGATCTGCGTCCGGGCCGAATCGGCCACGGCGGTGTCGGTCTGCGCATACAGCTGCAGCAGCATCGTGTACGTCTGCATCGCCGTCAGCCCGTACGTCTCGTCGAGCGACGGCTTGTGCCAGAGGGACTGGTACGCCCGCCCCGCCGCGAGGTCCGCGTGCGGCGCCAGCGAATCGTCGGGAAACGACTCGACGAGGCGCGAGAACGCCTGCGCCGCCAGCAGATCGTCCCCCTGCCGGAGATGCGCCATCCCCAGGTACCAATACGACGGCACGAGCAACGTGTCCCGGATCCCGAGGTCGAGCGTCAGCTTGTCGAATCCGGAGACCGCATTGTCCCAGTGATGCTTGCGGAACTCGGTGAGCGACGCCTTGTACAGCGCTTCGTTGGTCGGAAACTTGGTGACGACGAAGGCAGGCCGGCAGGCCGCGGCGGCGAGCCCCAGCGCCAGCGCCGCCACCAGTCCGCGGGTCTGTCGATGCATAGAGTGAGAAACATAATGGGGCACGATCCCGGAGGGCATCCTCACGCCCCGGATTTCCCGGTCGCCCGTGGTACCCGCGGCGCCATGCGGGTGGTGCCCATCAGGGCGCGGAAGTACTCGATCGTGCGTGACAGCCCCTCGCGCAGTTCGACCTTCGGTTCCCACTCGAGCATCGTGCGGGCCCGCGTGATGTCGGGCTGGCGGAGGCGCGGGTCGTCCTTCGGCAGCGGCTCATGTACCACCGGCGCCCGGCTCCCGGTCAGTTCCACCACCAGCTCAGCGAGTTGGGTCACCGTGTATTCCGTGGGATTTCCGATGTTGGTCGGCTGATGGTCCCCGCGCAGGAACAGCCGGAAGATGCCTTCCACCTCGTCTTCGACGTAGCAGAAGCTGCGCGTCTGGCGGCCCTCCCCGTAGACCGTGATCGGCTCTCCATTCAGCGCCTGGACGATGAAATTCGACACCACCCGCCCATCGCGCGGACGCATGCGCGGACCGTACGTGTTGAAGATGCGCACGATCCGGGTGTCGAGTCCGTGGTAGGTGTGATAGGCCATGGTCATCGCTTCGGCGAACCGTTTCGCCTCATCATAGACACCACGCGGCCCGACGGGGTTCACGTTTCCCCAGTACGTCTCCTTCTGGGGGTGCTCCAGGGGGTCGCCGTACACCTCGGAGGTGGAGGCGATGAGAAATCGCGCGCCCTTGGCCTTGGCCAGCCCCAGCGCGTTGTGCGTTCCCAGGGACCCGACCTTCAGCGTCTGGATGGGCAGTTCCAGGTAGTCGACGGGACTCGCCGGCGACGCGAAGTGGAGCACCCCATCGACGTCGCCCGGCACATACACGAACGTCGACACATCGTGGCGGATGAGCGAGAACCGGTCGTTGCCGATCAGATGGGCGATGTTGTCCGGATGGCCGGTCACGAAGTTGTCGATGCCCACCACGGTGTGGCCGTCGGCAAGGAACCGGTCGGACAGATGCGAGCCGAGAAAGCCGGCGGCTCCGGTGATGACGATTCTCACGACGCCGGCCTCCGCCCGATGGACGCGTACGAGAAGCCCTGGGCGCGCATCTTGGCGGGGTCGTACAGGTTGCGGCCGTCGACGACGATCGGCCGCTTGAGGGCCTGCTTGATGCGCGCGAAGTCGGGGTGGCGATACTCGTTCCAGTCGGTCACGACGACCAGGGCATCGCACCCGGCGAGCGCCGCATATCCGGTCTCGGCATAGGCGATGCGGTCGCCGATCCGGCGCCGCGCCTCCTCCATCGCCACCGGATCGTGCGCGGTCACCCGGGCTCCGGCGTCCAGCAGCGCCTCGATCAGGACGAGCGCCGGCGCTTCCCGCATGTCGTCGGTGTTCGGTTTGAACGCCAGGCCCCACACCGCCACGTGCGCGCCGCGCAGATCGTCGCCGAGCAGCGCTTCCAGCTTCTCGAACAGGCGGCGCTTCTGCCGATCGTTCACCTGCTCCACCGCTTCGAGGATCGCCAGAGGCGCGTCGAAGTCGTGTCCGGTGCGGACGAGCGCCTTCACGTCCTTCGGAAAACAGGATCCGCCGTACCCCGGCCCCGGGAAGAGGAACGCCGGGCCGATCCGATCGTCGCTGCCGATGCCTTTGCGCACGAGGTCCACATTGGCGCCGACCCGCTCGCACAGATTCGCGATCTCGTTCATGAACGAGATGCGCGTCGCCAGCATGGCATTGGCAGCGTACTTGGTCATCTCGGCGGACGGAATGTCCATGAAGATGATCGGCTTCCCGGTGCGCACGAACGGTGCGTACAACTCCGCCATCACGCTGCGGGCATGATCCGTATCGACCCCGATCACGACGCGGTCCGGCTTCATGAAGTCGTCCACCGCCGCGCCTTCCTTGAGGAACTCGGGGTTGCTGCAGATGTGGTATGGCAACTGGGCGTGCGGCGCGATGGCCGCCGACACCTTGGCCGCCGTGCCGACCGGCACCGTGGACTTGGTGACCACCACCAATTCCCGCGTCATGTGCTTGCCGATCTGGGTGGCCACGTCGAGGACGTGTCGCAGATCCGCGGAGCCGTCCTCATCGGGCGGCGTCCCGACGGCGATGAACACCACATCCGCGTCGGCGATGCTCGCCCCCACGTCCGCGGTGAACTCCAACCGTCCCGCCTGCTGGTTGCGCGCCACATAGGTGTCGAGTCCCGGCTCGTAGATCGGCAGTACGTTGCGTTGCAGCCGTTCGATCTTCCCGGCATCCACGTCCGCGCAACGCACGCTATTTCCGGTCTCGGCCAGGCACGCCCCGACCACGAGCCCCACGTATCCCGTGCCAACGACGGTGATGTTCATGCCGATCCTGGTGAGTGCGCCCGGCGCGCCGTGGCGTCAGGCACCGGCGGCCGCCGGTTCGTCTGGCTCCCGCACGGTGGCCAGCGAAAGCACCCGCGCCCGCGAGGGACGCGTGCGCACCGTCGCGTTGCGCGAATCCACCACGAGATCCGTGTGATCCACGAGCCACTGATAGTCCACCGCGCTGTGATCGGTGACGATCACGACGGCATCGGCCGCGTCCAGCTCCTGCTCGGTGAGGGGCACGCTGAACATCTCGTGGTCGTCCTCGCGCACCATCTTGATGTGCGGATCGTGGAACACCACGTCGGCGCCGTTGGACTGCAGCAGCCGGATCACATCCAGCGCGGGACTCTCGCGCACGTCGTCGATGTCCTTCTTGTACGCCACCCCGAGCACCAGGACGCGGCTGCCGTTCACCGCCTTCCGACGGTCGTTGAGGGCCTGGGCGACCTTCTCGACCACGAATGCCGGCATCTGGCTGTTGATCTCGCTCGCCAGATCGATGAACCGAGTCTTGTAGTTCAGCGTCCGCATCTTCCAGGCCAGGTAGTGCGGATCGAGCGGAATGCAGTGCCCGCCGATTCCGGGACCCGGCGTGAACTTCATGAACCCGAACGGCTTCGTCGCCGCCGCCTCGATCACCTCCCACACATCGACGCCCAGCTTGTCGCAGACGATCGCCATCTCGTTCGCCAGCCCGATGTTGACCGACCGGAAGGTGTTCTCGAGCAGCTTCGTCAATTCCGCCGTCTCGGCGCTGGTCACTTCGACCACCGTTTCGATGCAGACGCGGTAGAGCGCCGCCGCCACCTCGCTGCACGCCGCCGTCACGCCGCCCACCACCTTGGGCGTGTTGCTCGTATGATACCGGGGATTGCCGGGGTCCACGCGCTCCGGGCTGAACGCCAGGAACACGTCCTCGCCGACCACGAGCCCCGTACGTTCGAGCACCGGCTTCAGCAGTTCGCGCGTCGTGCCTGGATACGTCGTGCTCTCGAGCACCACCACCTGCCCCTTCCGGACGTGGCGGCCGATCGTCTCGGCGGCCGACAGCACGTAGCTCATATCCGGATCGCGCGTCTTCACGAGCGGCGTCGGCACGGCGATCGAAATCGCATCGACCTCACCCAGGCGGCTCTCGTCCGTCGTCGCGACGAATGTGCCGGCCTTCACCAGCGCCGCCACGTCCGCCGCGGGCACGTCCTGAATGTGGGACTCCCCGCGGTTGAGCAACGCCACCACACGGTCACTCACGTCATAGCCCACGACGCGGAGCCCCGCCTTGGCGAACTCGACGGCCAACGGCAGCCCCACGTATCCCAGCCCGATGACCCCGACCACGGCCTCTCGCCGTTCGATCTTGTCCAGCAGCGCGCGTTTCGACATGTGAGTTAGTGAGCGTAGAAGGATTTGACCGCCGCCACCACTTCATCCAGCTGTCCGTTCGTCAATTCCGGATAGATCGGAAGCGACAAGACCTCGTGGGATGCCTGCTCGGACACCGGACATGCGCCGGCCTGATAGCCCAGATACGCGAAGCACGGTTGCAGGTGCAGCGGCAGGGGGTAGTACACCGAGGTGCCGATCCCCTTGCCCTTGAGGTACGCCTGCAGTTCGTCCCGCCGTCGGGCGCGAATTGTGTACTGGTTGAAGATCGACTCGTTTTCGGAGGTCACCGTCGGGGGCTTCACCTCTGCCACGTCGGCGAGTGCCCTGGTGTAGTGCCCGGCATTCTGACGACGCTTCGCGCTCCACGCGGCCAGGTGCGGCAGCTTGGCCGAAAGGATCACGGCCTGCAGCGCGTCGAGGCGGCTGTTGTAGCCGACTTCGTCATGGAAGTACTGGCGCGAGCCGCCGTGCATCCGCAGCCGCTTCAGCCGCTCGGCCAGCGCCTGGTCCTGGGTCACCATCATGCCGCCGTCGCCGTAGCCGCCCAGATTCTTCGATGGGAAGAAGCTGAACGTCCCGATCGTCGCGGCCTCACCCGCCATGCGCCACTCGCCATCGATCTTCCGGCGCGCGCCGATGGACTGGGCCGCATCCTCGATCACCGGGATGCCCTTGGCGACGTTCATGATCGCCTCGATCGCCGCGATCTGTCCGAACAGATCCACGGGAACAATCGCCTTCGTGCGCGGCGTGATGGCGGCCGCGACCGCATCCACGGAGATGTTGAACGTGTCGGGGTCGATATCCACGAACACGGGGGTGGCGCCGACGTTGTGGATGGTGCCCGCCGTGGCGAAGAACGTGAACGGCGTCGTGATGACTTCGTCCCCGGGACCGACGTCGAGCGCCCGAAGGGCCAACAGCAGGGCGTCCGTGCCGCTGGCGCAGCCGACGGCATACGCGGTGTGCGACAACTCGGCCACCTCGGCCTCGAGCCGCTCCACCGGAGCGCCAAGGATGAACAGTTGGGAATCGACCAACTCGAGCAGCGGCTTCACGATCTCATCCTTGATCGCGGCATGCTGGGCTCTGAGGTCAAGCAGAGGAACTGGCATCGTCAAATAGGGAAATGCCCGCCGGGCGGGCCATGGTCTTCTCTTCGTGAAAGTGGCGCAAGTGTAACTGCCACTGAAACTTCGCCGTTAGGCGCGCGGAGGTCAATCGGCGATGGTACGACTCGCCCCAAGGGCCGCTCGTCACGGGGACGGCCGTCAGTCACGCCCCCCTCCCTTCAGCGGCAGGGGAACCGTTTCCCCGGTCTTCGCGGACTCGTAGATGGCGAGAATCAGTTCCAGCGACTTCCGGCCCGCCCGTCCGTCCGTGTCCGGCGTGCCCTCGCCCCGCAGCGTCGCCAACACGTTCTGGTAGTAGCCCAAGTGGCCGAAGCCGTAGACGTTGGGCGGACTCGTGCTCACCGAGTCCACGAGCTTGTCGTCGTCGTCGTACTCGGCAAAGGCCCAGTGCTCCACCTTATTCACCGCCGTGCCGCCGATCTTCACCGATCCCTTCTCACCGAGGATGGTGATCGACCCTTCGAGGTTGCGCGGGTAGGTGAGCACGTTCACCTCGATGACGCCCAGGGCCCCAGACCGGAACTTGAGAACCGCCGCCCCCGAATCCTCCGCTTCGATCCGCCGCGCCTGCGTGGCCGTCTTCGCGACGACGCTCTCTACGGGGCCCACCAGCCACTGGACCAGATCGACGTAGTGCGAGGCCTGGTTCATGATCGCCCCGCCGTCGAATTCCCAGGTGCCGCGCCAGGGCGCGGCGTCGTAGTACTCCTGCGGTCGTTGCCACCGGACGGTCACGTTGGCCATGTAGATGCGGCCGAACCGTCCCTTGTCCACGGCCCGGCGCAGCAGCTGGATGGACGGATTGAGCCGGTTCTGTTTGACGACGAACAGCCGCACCCCGGAGGCGTCGCAGGCCTCGACCAGATCGTCCGCCGCCTTGAGGGTGGTCGCCATCGGCTTCTCGCTGAGGACGTGCTTCCCGGCCCGCGCCGCCAGCACTCCCTGCGGCCCGTGCAGGCCCGACGGCGTACAGAGGGCCACGATGTCGCAGGGCGCCTCGCGCAGCGTCTCTTCCAGCGATGTGAACCACGGCACCCCGTGTCCCTCGCCGGCGGCGCGCGCGCGCTCCGCATCGATGTCACAGGCCGCCGAGAGGCGGAGGCCGTCCGTCTGATCGATGGCGTCGAAGTGGTTCTTGCTGATGCGCCCGCACCCCACGAGCGCGACGTCGAAAGTCCGTTGAGTCATGGGCGGCCGCTCACGCGCCAGGGGCGGCAACGGGGCGGATCCCGTCACCGTGTCGTTCGTAGACGGCGCCACACCCCGTACACCGGCCCTCACCGCCGTCCGGCAGGCGTTCGCCGCACTGGCACATCCAGCCGATGCGCCGGCCGGGCACGCCGGCGATCAGCGCATACGCGGGCACGTCACGGGTGACCACCGCGCCCGCCCCGATGAACGCGTACTCGCCCAGCGTCACCCCGCACACGATGGTCGCGTTGGCGCCGATCGAGGCGCCGCGTTTCACGTGCGTCGTCCTGTACTCGTGCTTGCGCGACACGTGGCTGCGCGGATTCACGACGTTGGTGAACACCATGGAGGGTCCGCAGAACACATCGTCGTCGAGGACCACGCCTTCGTAGATCGAGACGTTGTTCTGGATCTTCACGTTGTGACCGATCTGCACGCCGTTCATCACCACCACGTTTTGCCCCAGGCTGCACCGCTCGCCGATCACGGCGCCGCCCATCACGTGACAGAAGTGCCAGATCCGGGTGCCGCGGCCGATCTGGGCACCCTCGTCCACATAGGCGGATTCGTGAATGAATAGCGTTTCACTCATACTCCAACTCCGAGTTCGGCCTGCCATTCCTGGAGCGACTTCACCCGGGAGCGCCGCGACCGCAGCGAGAGAATGGCATCGCTGGCCGCGCTCGCCGCCGACATCGTGGTGGTGTACGCCACGTGGTTCCGAATGGCCGCCTGCCGGAGCGTGTAGTCGTCCCGCTGCGCGTGCTTGCCCAACGGGGTGTTCACCAGCAACTGCACCTCGCCGTTGAGGATCAGATCGTGACAGTTGGGACGCCCCTCGTGCACTTTGAAGACGGGATCGGCCGCGATGCCCCGCTGTCGCAAGTAGCGTGCCGTGCCGGCGGTCGCCACCAGCCGGAATCCCATCTCCTGGAAGCGGCGGGCGATGGGGATCACGGTCGGCTTGTCCGAGTCGTTCACCGTCACGAGAATCGTCCCCTCGAGCGGCAGCCCGTTCCCCGCCGCGAGTTGCGCCTTGGCAAAGCTGGCACCGAACGAGTCGGAGATGCCCATGACCTCGCCGGTGGAGCGCATTTCCGGGCCAAGCACGGGATCGGTGCCGGGAAACTTCGTGAACGGGAACACCGCCTCCTTCACCGAGACGTAGACCGGCGCGACCTCCTCCGTGAAGCCGATCGCGTCCAGCGTCTCCCCCAGCATCACACGCGCCGCGAGTGAGGCGAGCGGCACGCCGATCGCCTTGGACACGAAGGGCACGGTCCGGCTGGCCCGCGGGTTCACCTCCAGCACGTAGACGACGTGATCCTTGATCGCGTACTGCACGTTCATGAGCCCCACCACCCCGAGCGCCCTGGCCATGGCCGCGGTCTGCTCGCGCATGACCTCCATGTCGTCCTCGGTCACCAGATACGGCGGCAACACGCACGCCGAATCGCCGGAGTGAATGCCGGCGTCCTCGATGTGCTGCATGATGCCGCCGATCACCACCCGCGTGCCGTCGGAGATGGCGTCAACGTCCACCTCGAACGCATCCTCGAGGAAGCGGTCGATGAGCACCGGACGCTCCTCCGAAACGTTCACGGCGGTTTCGAAGTAGTGCTCCAGCGAAGGCGCGTCGTACACGATCTGCATGGCGCGCCCACCCAGTACGTACGACGGCCGGACGAGCACCGGGTAGCCGATCCGCGACGCCGCCTCCAACGCCTCGGCGACGCTCGTCGCCGTGCCGTTGGGCGGCTGCGTGAGCCCCACCTCGCGGGCGATCTTCTCGAAGCGCCGCCGATCTTCGGCGATGTCGATCGCGTCGGGAGACGTGCCGAGAATCTTCACCCCGGCCGCCTCCAGCGGACGGGTGAGCTTCAGCGGCGTCTGCCCACCCAACTGGACGATGACGCCCTCCGGTTGCTCTCGCTGCACGATTTCCAGCACGTCCTCGAGCGTCAGTGGCTCGAAGTACAGCTTGTCGGACGTGTCGAAATCCGTCGAGACCGTCTCGGGGTTCGAGTTGATCATGATGGTCTCGAACCCCTGCTCGCGGAGCGCGATCGCGGCCCGCACGCAGCAGTAGTCGAATTCGACCCCCTGCCCGATGCGGTTCGGCCCGCTGCCGAGGATGACCACGGACTTGCGTCCGCTGCGCGGGGCCTCGGTCTCCTCGTCATAGCAGCCGTACAGGTACGGCGTGGACGACGGAAACTCGCCGGCGCAGGTGTCGACCATCTTGTATGACGGCCGCACGCCCAACGCCCACCGGTGCGCCCGCACGTCCGCCTCCGTCTCGCCGCGGACGGCGGCGAGCTGCCGGTCGGAGAAGCCCATGCGCTTCATGCGCCGCATCTCGAAGGCGCCCACCGATCCGAGCGCGGCGTACCAGCGCTCGGCCTCGACGAGTTCGTGCATCTGCTGCAGGAACCACGGGTCGATCGCGGTCAGATCGGCCACGTCATCCACCGTCATGCCCCGCAGAAACGCGCGCTTGATCTGGTAGATGCGCTCCGGGGTCGGCTGGCGGAGCGCACCGGTCAGCGCCGCCTCGCTCTCGTCGGGGAGGCGATCGTCCACCGGCCGCGCCGCCACCGCCCAGCCGGGACGCCCGGTCTCGAGGGCGCGCAGGCCCTTCTGCAGCGCCTCCTTGAACGTCCGCCCGATGGCCATCGCCTCCCCCACCGACTTCATCTGGGTGGTGAGATAGGGATTGGCCGCCGGGAACTTCTCGAACGCGAACCGCGGAATCTTCACGACGACGTAATCGAGCACCGGCTCGAACGAGGCCGGCGTCGTCTTCGTGATGTCGTTGGGGATCTCGTCCAGCCGGTAGCCCACGGCGAGCTTGGCCCCGATGCGCGCGATGGGGAATCCCGTGGCCTTGGAGGCCAGAGCCGAGGAGCGCGAGACCCGCGGGTTCATCTCGATCACCAGCATCTCGCCGTCGCGTGGATTGATCGCGAACTGGATGTTGCAGCCGCCGGCTTCGACGCCGACTTCACGGATGATCGCCACCGCCGCATCGCGCATCAGTTGGTACTCACGGTCGGTGAGCGTCATCGCCGGCGCGACGGTGATCGAATCGCCGGTGTGCACGCCCATCGGATCGAGGTTCTCGATGGAACAGACGATCACCACGTTGTCGGCGTGGTCGCGCATCACCTCGAGTTCGAACTCCTTCCAGCCGATCACGCTGCGCTCGACGAGCACCTGCGTGGTGGGGGACTCGTCGAGCCCGCGTCGCACGATCTCCTCGAACTCGGTGCGATTGTAGGCGATGCCGCCTCCCGTGCCGCCCAGCGTGTACGACGGCCGGATGATCGCCGGAAAGGCCGTGTCCTCGACGATGACCAGGGCTTCGTCCAGCGTGGTCGCGATGCCGCCCTTCGCCACCGCCAGCCCGATCCGCGCCATCGCCTCTCCGAAAAGCTTGCGGTCCTCGGCAATCGCGATCGCGCGCTGCTTCGCGCCGATCAACTCCACGCCGTGCTTCTCCAGCACGCCCGACTCCGCCAGCGCCATCGCCACGTTCAGCGCCGTCTGGCCGCCCATCGTCGGGAGCAGCGCGTCCGGCTGCTCGCGTTCGATGATCAACTCGACGTACTCCGGCGTGACCGGCTCGATGTACGTCCGGTCGGCCACCTCGGGGTCGGTCATGATCGTGGCCGGATTCGAATTCACCAGCAGGACCTCGTAGCCCTCTTCCTTCAGGGCCTTCGCCGCCTGGGTGCCGGAGTAGTCGAATTCCGCTCCCTGGCCGATAACGATGGGACCGGAGCCGATGACGAGAATACGGTGGATGTCAGAGCGTCGGGGCATTGAGCAGATCGTCGATGATGTCATCCCGGGTGCGGCGGGGCCGCCACCCGGTTGCGGTGGTCAACTTCTCAGGACTTCCGATCAGGGCAGGCACGTCGGTTGCTCGTTGGAGTGTCGGATCGCTCGTAATATCGGCCTGCACGCCCGCCCGCTCCAGCACGCGGTCGGTGAGGGCCCGCACCCCCACGCCCTCCCCACTGCACACGTTGTACGCCTCCCCGGGCGTCCCCCGTTCCAGCAGGGCCCGGTAGGCGTCCACTACATCGGCCACGTGAAGATAGTCGCGAACGGTGTTGGCGTTTCCGATCCGGATCGTCGCCCCCCCCTGGGCGCGCAGGGCCAGGACCCGGCGCACCAGCGCCGGGAGCAGAAAGTGCGCGTCGTGGCCGACGCCGGAATGGTTGAAGCTTCGCGTGGCGATGACCTGCACCCCGTCGGCCCGGAAGGCCTGCAGGGCCGCGATCTCCTGCGCCGCCTTGGAAGCCGCGTAGACGGTCAGGGGCCGTTGCTCGGCCGTTTCGGGCAGCGGTAGCTCGCTCGCGTCGTGCCGGCCGTACTGCTGGGCGCTTCCGGCCACGAGGATTCGGGGGTCCAGCCGGCCGGCGCTCCGGCGGCGCCCGACCTCGCCCAGCAACGTCACCGCCCCGAGCACGTTCACGGCCCAGGCATCGGCCGGTGCGTCGTCGGCGCTGGGAAGGTAGCTGATGCCGGCCAGGTGGACGATCGCATCGGGACGACTGGTATCGAGCGCCGTCGCCACGTCGGCTCGGGAACGGATGTCCATGGCGAGCCACTGGATGGCCCGCCGCTGCTCGTCGTTCAGGATCCCCGGAGCGGGCGCACCCACCCCCGCGGAAAAGACGTCCCACCCGTCGGCCAGCATGGACCGGGCGATCCACTGGCCCACGAACCCTCCACCGCCCGTGACGAGCGCGCGCCTGGTCACTTCCGCCCGAGTGGCGCGTGGCGGTCCATGTCGGCCCGGACCATCATCTCGACGAGTTCCTCGAACCCGACACTCGGCTCCCAGCCCAACTCCCGCTTCGCCTTTCCGGGGTCGGCCACCAGCAGGTCCACCTCGGCGGGGCGGAAGAAGCGCTTGTCCTGGACGACATAGTCTCGGTAGTCCAACCCCACGCATTTGAACGCGGCGTCGCAGAGTTGACGCACCGAGCAGGTGTGCCCGGTACCGATCACGAAGTCGTCCGGTGTCTCGCGCTGGAGCATGCGCCACATGGCGTCCACGTAATCGCCGGCGAATCCCCAGTCGCGCCGGGAATCCAGATTGCCGAGGCGCAGCTCGTGGGCGAGCCCGAGCTTGATGCGCGCCGCCGCGTCGGTCACCTTGCGGGTCACGAACTCCAGCCCGCGCCGCGGGCTCTCGTGGTTGAACAGGATGCCCGACACCGCGAACAGGTTGAAGCTCTCGCGGTAGTTCACCGTGATCCAGTGGCCGTAGACCTTGGCCACCCCGTACGGGCTGCGCGGATAGAACGGTGTGGTCTCGGATTGCGGCGACTCCACGACCTTGCCGAACATCTCACTCGAACTGGCCTGGTAGAAGCGCGCCTCGGGCGCGGCCTTCTTCACGGCTTCGAGCATGCGGGTGACGCCGAGCGCCGTGAACTCTCCGGTGAGCACGGGCTGGCTCCACGACGTCTGTACGAAACTCTGCGCGGCGAGGTTGTAGACCTCGTCCGGCTGGCACTCGCTCACGACGTCCGTGAGCGAGGTCTGGTCGAGGAGATCGGCCGACACGAGCTCGACGCGATCGACGAGGTGGGCAATGCGTTCGTACGGAGTCGTCGAACTGCGACGTACGATGCCGACGACGCGGTAGCCCTTGTCGAGCAGGAACTCGGCCAGGTAGGAGCCGTCCTGTCCGGTAATGCCGGAGATCAACGCAGTTGGCATGAGTGGTACGAGCTGAGAGTGAGGCGATGCGGTGGTGCGGTCGCAACCCGGTGTCGAAAGGCGCCCGGGTCATCCCCTATCGATGTCAGATCTGGAATCCCCGACGAAAAAAAGGGGGAGCCGCCATGCGGTTCCCCCCTCATCACGGCCAGGCGGAGCCACGGTCAGGCGGCTTGCCCGCGGGGCGCCCGCTTGACCTTCCCGGCGTGCAGGCAGCGCGTGCAGACCTTGACCTTGATGACCTTGCCCTTGGCATCGACGATCCGAGCCACCTGGAGGTTCGGCTTCCAGGTGCGCCGGGTCTTGTTGTTGGCGTGCGAGACGTTGTTGCCGAACGCGACGCCCTTGTCGCAGACGTAGCAGCGGTTTCTCTGGATGGCCATGCGTCAGCCCTCGATCAGTTCGATGCGCGCCATCTCGGCGCCGTCACCCTTGCGGTGGCCGGTCTTGAGAATGCGCGTATAGCCGCCGGGCCGCTTGGCGTACCGCGGTCCCAGTTCCTGGAACAGCTTGTCCGCCGCTTCCCGCTTCTGAATGTCACGCCCGGCCAGCCGGCGCGCATGCAGCGTTCCGGTCTTCGCCTTGGTGATCAGTTTCTCGACGAAGGGCCGGAGTTCCTTGGCCTTCGCCTCGGTCGTTTCGATCGCGCCCTGCTCGATGAGCGAGGTCGCGAGGTTGCGCATCAGAGCGCGCTTCTGTTCACCGGTCCGGCGCAGCGCCCGCCCGGCATTGGCATGCCGCATTGCCTACTCCTCCATGTCGTCGGGCGCCGCCGCGGCGGCCCGGCTCGGCGGCGTGCCCCAATCGAGGACCCGCACTCCCTCGCCGTTCTCTTCGAACCGCATCCCGAAATTCAGTCCTTCACGCTCGAGGAGATCGGCGATCTCCTGCAGCGACTTCTTGCCGAAGTTCTTCACCTGCAGAATCTGGCTCTCGGTCTGGCGCACCAGATCGCCCAGCGAGCGGATGCTCGAGTTCTTGAGCGAATTCACCGAACGCACCGAGAGTTCGAGATCGTCGATCGGCGTCTTGAGCAGCTGCGCGAGGCGGACCGCGTCGCCGTCGCTCGATTCGGTGGTCTGGCCCAGCGGGGCCGAGGTGTGCGAGCCGAAGTCGACGAAGTACTGGAAGTGCGACTGCGCCAGCGCGGCGGCGTAGCTCACCGCTTCGGCCGGCGAGATCGTGCCGTTGGTCTCGACGGTGAGGGCGAGGCGATCGTAGTCGGTGCGCTGGCCGACGCGGGTTTCGGAAACCAGGAAATTGGCCCGGCGCACCGGGTTGTAGATGGCGTCGATGCGAACGAGATCCACCGGCCGCCCGCGATCGAGCGGATGCTGGTCGGCCTGCACGTAGCCGCGGCCCTTGTTGACGTAGAGATCCATCGTCAGGTCGCGGTCATCCTGAAGCGTCAGGATGTGGTGCGAGGGATCGATGACGCGCACGCCACTGGCCGATTGGATGTCGGCCGCGGTCACGACACCCGCCTTGGACTTGGCAATGTGGACGACGGCCTCTTCGACCTCCTCGTCCAGCATGACCGTGAGCGTCTTCAGGTTGCCGATGATCTGATGCACGTCCTCGACCACACCGGAGATGGTCTGGTGCTCGTGGACGACGCCGTCAATGCGGAACGCCCAGACGGCGGATCCGCGCAGCGACGAGAGCAGCATGCGCCGCATCGCGTTGCCGAGCGTGTGGCCGAAGCCACGCTCCAGCGGCTGCAGGCGGAACTCGGCGACGTTGGGATTGTCATCGCGCGTCGTCGATTCGACGAGCTGCGGGCGGACGAGTCCGCGAAGATCGATCGTATTTGCCATGAGTATTGATTCCCTGGTCTTACCGGAGTGCCCCGGTATCGCCCTGCCCCGCCCCTAACGCGCGGCAAGCTCGAATGGGAGTTAGGGTCCCGACCTTTCCACTTCACTACCGTCCCACCCCGTACGTCGGTCGGACGGTTCGTCGGCACGTCGGTGACGGCGTTCGCAGGCGCTCGGTCGTCCCGACCTACCGCGCTACGGACCTGCCGACCTACGGCTACTTCGAGTACAACTCCACGACCAACTGCTCCTGCGCGGCGATCGGAATGTTCGGGCGCGTGGGACGCTCCAGCATCCGGCCGCTGAACGTCTCCTTGTCGATGGCGAGCCAGGAGAGCGAGCCGCCACGACCCGACTGCTCCAGCGCCGCCTGCACGGCCACGATCTCGCGCGACTTCTCCCGCACCCGGATCTCCTGACCCGGCTGCGCGATGAAGCTGGGCACGTCGACCGTCTTGCCGTTGACTTCGATGTGCCGGTGCCGGATGAGCTGGCGCGCCGCCTTGCGGCTGGACGCGAACCCCATGCGGTAGACGAGATTGTCGAGCCGGCTTTCCAGCGTCGCGAGCAGGTTGTGACCGGTCACACCCGGCAGACTGGTGACCTTCAGGAAGATGTTCCGGAACTGCTGCTCGCCGAGGCCGTACATGCGCTTGATCTTCTGCTTCTCGCGCAACTGCTTGGAGTATTCCGACGCCTTGCGGCGGCGGGCCGTGCTCTGCCCATGCTGGCCGGGCGCGTACGGACGGCGTTCGACCGGGCACTTTTCCGTGAAGCACTTGGTGCCCTTCAGGAACAGCTTGGTCCCCTCGCGACGGCACAGCTTGCAACTGGCTCCCAGATACCGACTCATGGCTCAGACTCTCCGGCGCTTGGGAGGACGGCAGCCGTTGTGCGGAATCGGCGTCACGTCCTTGATCGACTTGACCTGCAGACCAGCCGAAGCCAGCGCCTGGATGGCCGACTCGCGCCCGCTGCCGGGGCCCTGCACGCGGACGTGCACGCGCTTGACGCCCATGCTCAGGGCTTCGCGCGCGCACTGCTCCGAGGCCACCGTGGCGGCGAACGGGGTGCTCTTCTTGGACCCCTTGAAGCCCGCCTTGCCCGACGATCCCCACGACACGGCATTCCCGTGCGCATCGGTGATCGTGATCATCGTGTTGTTGAACGTCGCGTTGACGTGGGCGATGCCTTCCGCCTCCACGACGCGCTTGGATTTCTTGCCAGTCGCCATTGGATTACTTGGTTACCTTCTTCTTGCCGGCGATTGCGCGCCGCGGTCCCTTCTTGGTCCGTGCGTTGGTGTGCGTCCGCTGTCCCCGTACCGGGAGCCCCCGGCGATGCCGGATGCCGCGGTACGATCCGATGTCCATCAGGCGCTTGACGTTCATCGCGACTTCGGTGCGGAGCGCGCCTTCCACCTTGTACTCGCGCTCGATGACCTGTCGCAACTTGTTGACGTCGGCGTCCGAGAGATCGCGGATGCGCAGCGATCCATCGATGCCCGCCTTCAGGATGATCTCGGCGGCGCTCCTGCGCCCGATGCCGAAGATGTAGCTCAAGCCGATCTCGACCTTCTTGTCGCGAGGGAGATCGACGCCACTGATACGCGCCATGAATTAGCCCTGCCGCTGCTTATGCTTGGGGTTGCGCTTGCAAATGATGCGAATCACGCCGTTCCGCTTGATCACCTTGCAGTGCTCGCAGATCGGCTTCACGCTGCTGCGTACTTTCACGGAAGCTCCGGACCGGACGAAAACAGATACCGATGAATTTCTAGCCAGACCTTAACAGTAACCGGGGCCTTAAGTTGGCGCAAGCGAGCAGGCTGCCCGCTTTCCCGGTCCGGCCGGGCGCCGCCCCCCGCTCAACGCGCGGCGTCTGGCCCGGCGTCGGACGCGGCGTCGGACACGGCGCTCCGCAGGTCCACCAGCGCCCGGCCCATGGCCTCGCGGGGGTCCGGCGCCGCCGTCACCGTCCGGCCAAGCACGACGTAGCGAGCCCCCGCCCCCGCCGCCTCACCGGGCGTCACGACTCGGACCTGGTCATTCGCCCCGCTCCCGGCCAGCCGCACCCCGGGGACGAGCGTCTTCAGTCGCATTCCGAATCGATCGCGCACGGCCCCCGCTTCCCGGCCACTGCACACGACCCCGTGCACCCCGGCCTCGGCCGCCACGCCCGCCAGCCGCAGCACCTCCCCCTCGACGTCGATGCCCGCCTCCGGACGCCCCCACGCGTCGGCCAGCCCGGCGCGGCCCAGCGAGGTCAGGACCGTGACTGCGAGCAATTGGCAACCGCCTGCCCCGGCCCCGGCCGCCGACTGCTGCGCGGCATCGAGCATCTCCCGCCCCCCCGAGGCGTGCACGGTGAGCAACCGGACGCCGTGCGCGCTGGCGCGCAGCACCGCCTTGGCCACGGTGTTCGGGATGTCGTGCAGCTTGAGATCGAGGAACACGTCCGCGCCGCGCTCTCGCAAGGCGCGAATGATGCCCGGCCCCTCGGCCGTGAACAGCTCCAGGCCCACCTTGAAAAAGGCGCAGAGTCCGTCCAGCCGATTCACCATCGCCATGGCCGACTCGAGGCTTGGCACATCCAGTGCCACGATGGCGGTCGTCGTCATTCGGGCCATTCCAGGGTTCCGCGGAGGGAGGTCAGGTCCGCCAATCGCTCGCGGGCGCACCACCGGCCGAGCTCGCGCACCACCCGCGCCGGTTGACGGGGATCCCGAAGCGCCGCCGTCCCGATACCGACGAGCCACGCCCCGGCGATGATGTACTGCAGCACATCATGGGCACTCCGGACACCGCCGAGGCCGATGATGGGCACGGAGACAGCGCGACTCACCCGCCAGGTGGCGAGCACGCCCACCGGAAGCAGCGCCTGTCCACTCACCCCCCCGGTGCCGAAGCCGAGGGCGGGCCGCCTCCGGTCCACGTCCACCACCAGGCCCGGGATCGTATTGACCACGGTGATGCCGTCCGCGCCGGCCTGGACGGCCACGGCCGCCGTCCGCGCGATATCGGGGAGCGTCGGCGAGAGCTTGGCGAACACGGGACGCTTCGTGACCGCCCGCACCCGGGCGACGAGGACCGACAGCGCGGTGTCGTCGGCGCCGAATTCCATCCCGCCGGCCTTGGTGTTCGGGCAGCTCACGTTCAATTCGTACCCGTCCACCGCGGACGCCGCGTGGGGACTCGCCTCGATCTGCTGCACCACGTCCGCGAACTCGTCGACGACGAAGCCGACGACGTTCACCAGCTTTCGCGTACGCGGGAGGGACTCGGCGAGCCAGGGAAGATGCGACTGACAGACCTCCTCGACCCCCGGGTTGGCCAGTCCGACGGCGTTGATCATCCCCCCCTCGAACTCGGCCACGCGCGGCGCCGGCGCGCCGGCGCGCGGTGCGCGGCTGACCGCCTTGGTGACGAGGCCACCGAGCGCGTCCAGATCGATGACGCCGGCGAGTTCGCGCCCGTAGCCGGCGGTTCCGGCGGCGAGAATGATGGGATTCTGAAAATCGAGTCCGGCAACGCCCACGCGCAGCACGGACGGCGATTTCATGGATTGCCGCCGCTCGTCCGATCGGCCACCCCGCTCACCCCGGCCCAGTACGCGTTCAGGTAGTTCACGGCCGCGTCGGCAATCGCGCCGGCCAGCTTGGTCTGGTCTCGCGAATTGGTCATGAACGCGGCGTCCGCGCGGTTGGACCCGAATCCGATTTCCACGAGCACCGCCGGCATGAACGCCGTACCCAGCACGACGAAGCCGGCCTGCTGCACTCCACGGTCCGGCCCCGGCTCCACGGTACCCAATTCGTCCTGCACCGCTTCGGCCAGCTTCATCGACTCGCGCAGATGCTCGTTCTGCTGCATGTCGCTGAGGATGAAGCTCAGCGGATCGCCCTTGGACATCGGCGTTCCGGTGTCGTACCGGGCGGCCGAGTTTTCCATCGCCTCCACGCGCCGCGCATCCTCGGTCTTCGCCTCGGACAGGAAGAACGTCTCGTAGCCGCGGGCGGCGGCCGCGTTCCGCCATCTGGGATTGGCGGCGTTGACGTGGATCGAGATGAACAGGTCTCCGTGCGCGCGGTTCGCGATCGGGCCGCGATCGTACAGGTTGATCAGCGTATCGGTCGTCCGCGTGTACACGACCTTCACGCCGCGCGCCTTGAGCGCCGCGCCGAGCTTGAGCGCGACGGCGAGCGTCACGTCCTTCTCGTAGATCTTGTGGCGCGCGCCGATGGGACCGCTCATGCCGGGGTCGACGCCGCCGTGCCCCGCGTCGACGACGACGGTGCGCGGCGGACCGGCGAGGGTCGGGTGCCCAGCCACCGCCACCACCGGGCGCCGCGGGCTCGCCGCATCAGCCACCGGCCGGGTCGGCACCGCGGCCTGCATCTGGAGCGCGAGCAGCGCCAGCGCGATCATCGGGTGCGGCCCACGCGCGCCATCTCGCGCTCGGCGTCACGCGCCTTGGCCGTTTCGCGCTTGTCGTGCAGTTTCTTTCCCTTGCCCAGTGCCAACGTCACCTTCGCCACTCCGTGCTTGAAATACAGGTCGAGCGGGACGAGCGTGAGCCCCTCACGCTCCACCGCCCCAATCAAACGACGGATTTGACGCCGGTGGAGCAACAGCTTGCGCGTCCGGGTCGGTTCGTGGTTGTTGTAGCTCCCCTGCTTATAGGGCGAAATATGCAGGTTGAGGAGGAAGACCTCCCCATTCTTGACGATCCCGTAGGCATCGACCAGCGACGCCTTCCCGTCCCGGAGCGACTTGACCTCGGTGCCGGTGAGCACGAGGCCCGCCTCCCACGTCTCCAGAATGTGGTAGTCGTGGCGGGCGCGCTTGTTCCGCGCAATCGGGACGGTGTCGTTGGTCTCGTTCGTTGACTTCATGGTCAGCCGTCAATAATATCCGCGTTCCCGCCGAAGTGGTGGAACTGGTAGACGCGCTGGCTTCAGGAGCCAGTGGGCGCAAGCCCGTGCGGGTTCGAGTCCCGCCTTCGGCACTCTGCACAGGACGACGAGGGGCGCCTTCCGATCGGAAGGCGCCCCTCGAGGCGTTTCAGAAGCCCGTCAGCGGCGATCGATCGCCGAGGGCGGCACGTGCTCGGGCAGGGACGCCGTTCCGAAGATCGCGCGCAGCGCTTCGTTTCCCTCGTCCAGATATCGACCCAACAGGGCACCGGCCCGCGCCACGTTCGCATCCACCTCGCGGAACGAGCCGCCCGCGAATGCGAGCAGCGTGCGTCCCAGCCGGGCCGGCGTGGCGGCCGAGACACGGGCCCCGAGGGCGTCCCGATAGGCGCTCAGCCTGGCGTTGAACTGCCCCTGGGCGAGTTCGAGGCGGTCGCGCCCGATCCGCGAATCGCGTTCGAAAGCGGCCGCCATTGCATGCGCGACGACCGCCCCGGTCCGGTCGTCGAGCGCGTCTCGTTGGGCCGTCACCAGCCCCAGCGCCCGCCTGGCGTAGCGCAATTCCCACGCGGCGTGGTCGTCATCGCCGCGCGTCGCAGCGCCCGACAGCCACGCCACGTCGTCCGTGGCCGGCTCCGTCAGCAACCCCGTGACGAAGCGCTCGGCCCGCTCCTGCAATTGGCGCTCGGCTCGCCACCGCCCGAAGATCGGCATGGACGGAATTGGCCGGCGCCGCCGGGTTCAGCCGTTCTGGAGCACGGGCAGCCCGCGGCCCGTGTCATCCTCGGCCAGCTCGGGCAGCCCCACCCGCGCCCGCACCACATGCTCCTGGTGCAGCAGGTCGGAGAGCCGGACCCCTTCGAGCACCTCATCGATCCGCTGCTGCAGCATCAGCCACACCGGGCGGATACTACAGTCGTGCGCCGCCGAACAGCGTTCTTCTTCCACCGGATGCGACACACAGTGGAGATCGAACGTCGTCAGCTCGGACGCATTGATCACGTCCCGCACGCTGATCTCGGAGGACGGACGCGCGAGCGCGTACCCGCCGCGTGCCCCCCGGGTGCTCTTCACGATATCGGCCCGGCGGAGCCGGAGCAGGATCTGCTCGACGTAGTCCACCGGCAGCCGTTCAGTCGCCGCGATTTCGCGACCAGTGATCGGTCCATCATCAGTGCGCTTCGCAAGATGAAGCGCACATATCACGCCGTATTCGGCCAAAGTAGTTATACGCACGTTTGGAGGTTAATGCGCGAGCGCGGTGGCGGAAAGGGGAGCCGGAAATCGGGGGGGCTCAGCCGCCCCCGTGCCGCCCCCCCGGCACCCCGATCTCCGTCATCTTCCGGAGGTCGAGGACGTCGGCAATCTGATCGGGCGGCAGGACCTTCTCGCGCTCGACCAACTCCCGAATCAGCAGGTTCTCCTTGACCGAGCGTTTGCTGATCTCGGCGGCCTTGGCGTAGCCGATCTGCGGCGCGAGCGCCGTGGCGAGCGCCGCCGATCGCTCCACCCAGTACTCGCACTGCGCGCGGTTGGCGGTGATGCCGGCCACGCAGCGTTCGTTCAGCACGACGGCGGCGTTGGAGAGGATGATCATCGAGAACATCACATTGTGCGCAATGACGGGCATCATGACGTTCAATTCGAGCTGGCCGTGCTCGGCGGCGGCCGCCACGCACGCGTCGTTGCCCACCACCTGGAAGCACACCTGGTTGACCATCTCGGCCACAGAGGGATTGATCTTGCCCGGCATGATCGACGACCCCGGTTGCACGGCGGGGAGCACGATCTCGTCGAGCCCGGTGCGGGGACCGCTGACGAGCAGCCGCAGATCGTTCGCGATCTTGCTCAGGTCGAGGGCCAGCACCCGCACCACCGCCGAGAACGCCGCGGCGTCGCCCATGCTCTGCATGAGCTGGATGCGATTCTTGCCCACACGCAGGTCGAGCTTGGTGATGGCTTTCAGGTGTTTGTTCATCAACGCCGGGTATTCGGGCTCGACGTTCACCCCGGTGCCGACGGCGCTTCCGCCGATGCCGAGATCGCGGAGGAAGTCGGCCGCCTGCCGGATTCTCGACAGGTTCCGATCGATGGTGCCGGCGTACGCCGTGAACTCCTGCCCCAGCCGGATCGGCATTGCGTCCTGCAGATGGGTCCGGCCCGCCTTCACGATGTCGTCGAATTCCTTGCCCTTCGCGGCGAAGGCATCGCGCAAACCGCCGAAGGCCTTTTCCAGCGTCGCCAGCAGGTCGAGCGCGCCCAGCCGGATGGCCGTCGGAATCACGTCGTTGGTGGACTGGGCCATGTTGACGTGGTCGTTCGGGTGCACGGGCTTGTACTCGCCCCGCTTGCCGCCCAGGAGCTCGTTGGCGCGGTTGGCGAGCACCTCGTTGCAGTTCATGTTGTGCGAGGTGCCCGCGCCGGCCTGATACACGTCCACCACGAAGTGATCGTCGTACTTGCCCGCCAGTACTTCGTCGGCGGCGGCCACGATGGCGTCGGCCAACTTGGCGTCCAGCCGGCCGGTCTCCTTGTGGGTGAGCGCGGCAGCCTTCTTGATCCAGACCACGGCCCGCACGAATTCCTTGAGCGGTTTCAACCCGCTGATCGGGAAGTTCTGAAGGGCACGCTGGGTCTGGACGCCGTAATACGCATCGGCCGGCACATCGAGTGGGCCGAGAGGATCCTTTTCGGAACGCGTTGCGGAAGTCATAGGAAGAATCGCCGTCGGTGAAGAGGGGTGATTCGCCCGAAGGAAACGAGCGTCAGGACGCCGTGCGCAGGCCGCGCACCGCGATGATGAGAATGGCAAACGCGCTGAGCATCGCGATGCCGAGCAGCACGACGCTCAGCAAATGCAGTTGTCCGAATGCGACGCGCAGCGGGTCGGTGGCGGCGAGGGCATCCACCGGACCGGGGATGCGGGCCCGCACACGCGCGATCATGGCGTCCACGATCAGCTGCGCGATCATGCAGGCCGTGCCGCCGAGTGCCGCCGCCAGCACCCGGGGCTTGAAGCGCGTGCTCGCGTCGGTCCACACGCCGAACAGCATCACGGCGGCAAACACGACCATCCCCGCCCAGAAGATCACGGGCAGCACGCGCCCCACCAGATCGCCGGCGAGGGTGCGCGTGGGCAGCACGGCGAACGCCGCCGGCGCCACGACGGCCGCGAGCAGCACGGCCGCGCCGAGCCAGAGCGCGCCGAGCACGATCTGCCCCAGCGCGGCGCCCCGCGACGTGAGCGTCACCGGCGCACCGGCAACGCCGTACCGTTGAGGAACGGATTGCCGGCCAGTTCCTCGCCGATGGTCGTCGCCGGTCCGTGCCCGGGGAACACGCGCGTCGCAGGTACGAGCGCGCTCACCCGGGCGAGCGACGCCTCCATGGCATCCCCGTCGCAGAACGGCAGATCCGTACGTCCCACCGACCCCCGGAAGAGCAGGTCGCCGCCCAGCAGCAGGTCGTCCGCGTGAAACACGACGTGGCCGGGGGCGTGCCCCGGAGTGTGGAGCACCGCGAACCGGGCGCCGCCGACGGTGAGCACGTCGCCCTCGGCGAGTTCGCGATCCGGTGGGTCGGGCTGGTCGAAGGGCAAGCCGTACATCGCGGCGACGTCGGCCGCCCGGTCGTAGAGGGCGCGGTCAGCCGGATGCAGGTACACCGGGACCGGATGTACGCGCCGCACCCCGTTGATGCCGCCCACGTGATCCAGGTGGGCGTGGGTGAGCCAGATCGCCTCGAGCGCCGCCCCCGATGCGGCGACCATCGCGAGCAGGCGCTCCGGCTCATCCCCCGGGTCGATCAGGACCGCCCGTGCCGACGGTTCGTCCACGACCAGGTAGCAGTTCTCCTGGAACGGACCGACGGTCTGGGACTGGATCCGGATCACGCCCCGCCCCGGCTCACGCCGCCCCCACGGGTTTGGCGGCGTCGGCCCGCGCCTTCAGGTACTTCTCGGCGGCGATGGCGGCCGTCGTGGCATCCCCGACCGCGGTCGTCACCTGGCGCGTCACCTGCACCCGTACGTCGCCCGCCGCGAACAGACCCGGCGTCGACGTCTGCATGCTCCAGTCGGTGATCAGATACCCCGTCGCGTCGTGGTCCACGTGGTCCGCGATCACCCCGGTGTTGGGCTTGAATCCGATGAAGACGAACATCCCGGTGACCGGCAGTTCGCGCCGCTCGCCGGTGTTGACGTCCCGGAGTTCAAGATGGTGCAGCAGCCCGTCGTCATCGCCCACGGCCCGCTCGACGACGGTGTTCCAGATCATCTGGATCTTCGGATTCTCGAACGCACGCTCCTGGATGATCTTCGACGCACGCAGGTCTTCGCGGCGGTGAATCAGGTACACCCGGTCCGCATATCGCGTGAGGTAGTCGGCTTCCTCGACCGCCGCGTCGCCACCGCCCACGACGGCGATGGTGTGCCCGCGGAAGAAGGCGCCGTCGCACACCGCGCAGTAGGACACGCCCTTGCCGGCATACTCCAGTTCGCCGGGGATGCCGAGCTTGATGGGCGTACCGCCGGCCGTGACGATGACCGTCGGGGAGAGGTACGTGTCGCCGGTCTCGGTGGTGGTCTCGAACAGGCCGTCGTCGCGCTTCTTGATGGAGGAAACGACGACGCCGGTGCGAATATCGGCGCCGAACTTGGTGGCGTGATCGGCGAACTTCTGCGCCAGTTCGTAGCCGAGAATGCTCTCGAAGCCCGGATAGTCCTCGATCAGCTCGGTGTTGAGCAGCTCGCCGCCGGGGGCGCCGCGCTCGAGTACGACCGTCTTCAGCATTCCACGGCCGGCGTACATGCCGGCGCACAAGCCGGCGGGGCCGGCCCCGATGATCACGACCTCGAACTCATGGGTCTGTGCCACAGGATTCTCTCTTTCGGGGCTCCGCGCCGTTGGCGGCGGAGCGTTTCTCTGACCTGAATCTCGCCAGAAACACCGGCGAGGGGAACCGGAATACCCTCACGCTAATCGAACCGTCAACCACTTTGGGAGTCGGAAGTTCCCCGGTCCACGATCAGGCGGCTCACCGCCCCGTGGCAGTGTGAGACGGTCCCGACCAGCACATCCACCGGCCCTCCTCCGGCGCCGGCCGCCGCGATCGCAGCGTCGGCGTCCAGCACCTCCGCGACGTCGATCATCCCAACGCCGTACGCCCGGTGCACGCACCGGAAAAGCATGGGCGCCACGGTGGGCGCACCTCCGCCGCCGCCACCCGCCGCATAGGCCCGGAGGGCCGGCGCGAGGCTCCAGTCGCGCGGGCCGCGCGTGTGCGGACATACATCGGGTTCGATGCAGTTGATGGGACACATCCACGTCGCGTAGCTCACGTAGTGTGTCCCGTCGGGGGCCGCCCGTTCCCACGGCACAGCGGGTGGCACCTCCAGTGGGGCCACGCGAACGTCGCGCGCCGGCCAGCGCGCGCGGGCCGCATCCATCAGCCAATCGCGCAACAGGTGCGGCATGAGCGGCGATGGGACGATGGCATCCGTGCAGCCGGCGGACGCGAGAAAACGCGCCAGGTAGTCCCGCCATTCAGCGACCTCGATGGTGACCAGCGGATCGCGGTCCCCGACCTCCGTGGACAGCGCGCACGCGGGATCACGGTCGACGACCACCACTTCGTGACAGTGGACGGCCCCGGCGGCCACGGCCCGCCGGAGCTGGCGCACGTAGTATCCGCCATAGCACCCCCCGCCGATGACGACGATGCGACCGAAGTGCTGTGGCGCCGAGAGCCGCGGGTTAGCGACGGACACGGCGTCCGCCGTCCACGACGAGGGTCTCGCCGGTGACGAAGTCGGCGTCGAGGAGATACAGCACGGCCTGCACCACGTCGTCCGGGGTCCCGTGCCGGCCGAGCGGCGTGGTCTCACGCAGCCGCTCGGCGTCGGCCGCCGTCCAGCTCTCGGGCAACAACACCGTGCCCGGGGCCACGGCATTCACGCGCACGGCGGGCGCGAGCACGCGGGCAAGCGATTCCGTGAGGCGCACGACCGCCAACTTGGACAATCCGTGCGGGATGTAGCCGGGCCACGTTTCGAAGGCCGCGAGGTCGGCGATGTTCACGATTGCGCCGCCCATGCCGGCCCTCAGCCACGGCGCCGCCGCCTGCGACACGAAGTACGGCGCGCGGAGATTGAGCGCGAAGATGCGGTCCCACGCGTCCGGCGACGTCTCCCCGAACGGCGTACGCTCCATGACGGCCGCCGAATTGACGAGCACGTCGAGACCGCCGAGCTGTCCGGCGGCGTCGCCAACGAGGGCCGCGGGCGCGTCGGGATCGGCGAGGTCGGCGCGGACGAGCACCGCTTCCCCCCCGGCGGCTGCGATCAGCCGCGCCGTCTCCGCGGCGCCCGCTTCGGAGCCGTGGTAGTGCACGGCCACGCGCATGCCGCGGCCGCCGAGTCCCACGGCGATCGCGCGGCCCACGCGCCTGCCCGCGCCCGTCACCAGCGCCGTCCGTCCGCGCAACTCCATGCTGCCTCCCGTTGCGGTCGCTACTTTCCCGCGGCCGTGCGCCGCTCGGCCACCCGCGCGTCCTGCTGGGTCAGCCACGCTTCCGGCACGTGCATCGACCCGAGCGTGCGCGGGCCGCTGCCGGCACCGTGCCAGTCGGAGCCTCCGCTGGGCAACAGGCCGAGATGCTCGGCGATCGTACGCAGCCGTGCGATGTCCTCGGCGCCATGGCTGGGGTGCAGAATCTCGACGCCGTCCAGCCCCTGGGCGGTCAGCGCCTCGAGCCGGGCCACGGTTCCGGTGTGCCCGGGGTGTGCCATGACGGCCACTCCACCGGCGCGGTGAATCATGGAGATCGCGTCGACCATGGTCAGCTTGTCCTTGGCGACGAATGCCGGTCGGCCGTTCCCGAGATACCGGTCGAACGCATCGCGAAGGTCAGTGGCCCAGCCCTCCTGAACCATGGCGCGGGCCACGTGCGGACGCCCGATGGCCGCCCCCGCGGCCTGCTCCAACACGGCCTCGAAGGTGATCCGGACGCCGAGGTCGTTGAGCCTCGTCACCATGCGCGCCGCGCGTTCACGACGCATCTCCCGCAACCCGGCCAGCCCGGCCTCGATCTCGCCGGGGCGTGACAGGTGAAGGCCGAGGAGGTGTGTTTCGACGTCGCCCTCCACCGCGCTCAGTTCCACGCCCGCCACCAACCGTACGCCGGCGGCGTCTGCGGCAACGCGCGCCTCTTCGATGCCGGCCACGGAATCGTGATCGGTCAGCGCGATGGCGGCGAGGCCGGCGGCCCGCGCCGCGGCCATCACCTCCGCCGGCGCCCGCGCCCCGTCGGATGCGGTGGAATGAGAGTGCAGATCGACGTAGGCAGAGCGCTCGACCACGGGTGGGGCGCCCTCCGGCACCGTCACGCGGAGTAGTCGGCTTCCGGCGACGTGAAGCTCGGCTGCGAGTGGCCGAACACCCGCTGCAGGTCGGCCTCGCTCATCTGGGCGAGCGCCAGTTCGCGGGAGCGCGTACCGTGCGGCGAGTACCGGCTGACGCGGACCTCCCGCTCGTCACCGGTGCCCGCGATGAACAGGAGGGCGAACTCATCGTGGTCGAGCTGCGTGACGCGGCCCGAAGGCACCACGCGCCAGGTCTTGCCATTCACGTTCAGCGTCCGGATGGGCATCTAGGGCAACTCCACTTCAATGTAAATGCGCCCGGCATCGAGGATCGGATCGGGCGCGTCGCGATGGGCGCGCGTCAACGTCTCGGCGTCGGGCCCTTCGAAGAACTCGAGAAACGCGCCCGGCAGCCCCGCCTCCTCGAACGCCCAGAACCGGCACCCCGCCTTGGCGTAGTATTCCTGCCGCCGCACGAGCCGCTCGCCGTAGCGCTTTCGTTCCTGCGGTGGGATGAGGGTGCGTTGCACCGTGAGCGCGCGAGGCATGTCAGAGGGCCGCGTCGGGGAAGCTCTCGATCGTACGCTTGATGTGGCCGAGGAATTGGTCGGCCACCGCACCGTCGACGATCCGATGATCGAACGAGAGGGAGAGATAGGAACAGGTGCGGATGGCGATCGTGTCCTCGCCGTCGGCCCCCGTGAGCACCTTCGCGCGCTTCTCGATGGCGCCGATGCAGAGGATGGCCACCTGCGGCTGGTTGATGATCGGGGTGCCGGTGAGCGACCCGAACACGCCGGGATTCGTGATCGTGAACGTGCCGTCCTGCACCTCGCGCGGATCGAGCTTCTTGGCCCGGGCGCGACCGGCGAGGTCGTTGAGCGACTTCGTCAAACCGGCCAGCGACAGGTCTTCCGCGTTGCGGACCACCGGAACGATCAGCCCCCAGTCGAGCGCCACGGCAATGCCGAGGTTGATGGGACGCCGATAGATGACGTTGGTGCCGGCCACCGACGCATTGACTATGGGGAACGCCTTCAGCGCATCGACCGTCGCCTTCATGATGAACGGCATGTACGAGAGCTTCTCCCCGTAGGCCGCCTCGAACGCGGCCTTCTGGGCGGCGCGAATGCGCGCCACGCGGGTGAAGTCCATCTCCATGATCGACGTCACGTGCGCCGAGGTATGCCGCGACACCACCATGTGCTCGCTGATCAGCGCGCGCATCTTGCTCATCGGCTCCACGCGGTCGCCCGGCCAGGCCGTGGGCGTCGGCGCCGTGTGCGCCGCCGGAGCCGCCGCGCTCCGCGGCGCCCCGGAATCCAGGTACTGCATGATGTCGCGCTTCGTGACCCGTCCGGCGAGCCCACTGCCCTGGAGGCCGGACAGTTCGACGCCGTGCTCGGCGGCGATCTTGCGGACCAGCGGCGACGACTTGGTGCGGAGCCGGTCCTCGAGCGAATGCCCGTTGCCGGACACGACGGTTGCCGCCGGAGCACGCACCGGCGGGACAGGCGCAGCGGCCGGGGCCGGGGCGGCGGACACGGCCTTCGCCGCCGGAATAGCGGCCGCAGCCGGGGCTGCGGCCGGTTGGGCCGGCACCGCGGCCCCCTTCTCCGACTCGAGTCTGGCGACGACGGCGTCTACCGCAACCGTCTCGCCTTCCTTGACGAGGATCTCGGCGATCACGCCGGCGGACGGCGACGGGATCTCGGCGTCAACCTTATCGGTGGAGATCTCGAACAGCGGTTCGTCGCGTTTGACCTCGTCCCCGACCTTCTTCAGCCACTTGGACAGGGTGCCTTCGGCGATCGACTCGCCCATCTGGGGCATGGTGACGTCTATGCGTGCCACGGGATCATCCTCGGTCCGATTTTTCAGCCGCGCGGCGTCCGCGGCGCCTCAGGAGCAGGACGGTCGCCGGGAAGATGAGCATGCCGGCGACTGCCCCGTAGAACCAATAGCTTCCCCAACTACAGGGTGCGCCCGTGTTGGGATCGGACGAGCAGTGCTGCGCCCATCCGACGATCTTGGCCACGAGGACTCCCAACATGCCGCCGCCGAACAGGCCGGCCACGAAGGTGATGCACCCCAGACCAAGATACTCCCATGCGCTCCCGGTTTCGACCGGGGACTGGTCATCGGGGGTCAAACCGGGGCTCCGCGAACGACGACGTCGGGGGGACGGCAGGCCGGGGGCATGCCGGCGTCAGTACGCGGCTTGGAGCGCGTGGCGAGGGTCTTCCTCGCGGTGCAGCGAGAGGAAGAACCGTTTGACGTTCCGGTCGAGCCGGCTCTCGCCGATCTGATCGGTCTCGACGTCGACGAAGGTGTAATGTCCGCCCTCGGCCTTCACGGTCAGCCGCAGCGAGCCCAGGGGGCCACTGAAGGTCCGCGTGCGTGCCGTGGAGGCACCGCTTTGCAGGCCCAGGGCCGGAAAGAATTGGTCAGCGGCCGCAACGGCGTCCGCCGGCGTGAGATGACTGCGATAGAAGTGGCGCATTATGGTGGCGTCGAATCGGGGCGTTCGTTGAACACGTCCTGCATCCAGTCCACTCGCTCGAGCGGGTGGAGCGAGTCGCGACGGAACCGGATGGCCATGGCCCACTGACCCGACATCACGAAGTTCAGCTTGGCGTAATAGGTGCCGAGTTCCGGTCCGTTCTGGAAGCCGTCCCAGGTATGAGGGCCCTGGGGTCCGGCGCTCATGTTGGCGAAGATCTGGCCCTCGCCGTTGTCGATCGGCTGCTGGGTCTTCCGATCGCGCACGGTGACCTTGTAGGTAATGGTCTCGCGCGCGTGCGGTGGGATGTCGGAGGGCTCGATGACGAACTCGTAGCTCTTCGAGGGAAGGCGGAGCACGGGGCGTCGTGCCTCGCCGCTGCACGCGGCCACGAACGCCACCGCCCCTCCCAGTGCCAACACGCGCGCGCATCGCATCACGATCGATAGTACTCCAGGCCCAGATGCGTGATCTGCTCCTCACCCATGAGGTGGCGGAGCGTGTTCTTCAGCTTGGTCTGCTGAATGAAAAGATCATGCTCCGGCTGCAGTCCCGCAGCGGCCATGGGCGACTTGTAATAGAAACTTAACCATTCCTGGATTCCCTTCATGCCGGCACGCTGCGCGAAGTCGGAGAACAGCGCGAGGTCGAGCACGAGCGGGGCGGCGAGAATCGAGTCGCGGCACAGGAAGTTCACCTTGATCTGCATCGGGTAGCCCATCCACCCGACGATGTCGATGTTGTCCCAGCCTTCCTTATTGTCGCCGCGCGGCGGATAGTAGTTGATGCGCACGACGTGCGAGAAATCCTTGTACAGATCCGGATACTGCTCAGGCTGCAGGATGGTGTGCAGCACGCTGAGCTTGGACTCCTCCTTGGTCTTGAACGACTGCGGATCGTCGAGGACCTCCCCGTCGCGATTGCCGAGGATGTTGGTGGAGTACCAGCCGGCGAGTCCCAGCATGCGCGCCTTGATGGCCGGCGCGATGACCGTCTTCATCCACGTCTGCCCGGTCTTGAAGTCCTTCCCCGAGATCGGGACGCCCTTGTCGATGGCGAGCTGCTGCAGTGCCTGGGTGTCCACGGCGAGGTTGGGCGCCCCATTGGCGTACGGGATGCCCTCCATGATCGCCGCGTAGGCGTACAGCATGGCGGGCGAGATCGCTTCATCGTTCTCGTCCATCGCCTTCTCGAAGGCGGCGAGACTGGCATGCTGCGGCCCCGGGCGAATGAAGATCTCGGTGGACGCGCACCACACGACCACCAGGCGGTCGAGCTTGTGCTTGGCCTTGAAGTCGCGCATGTCCTGGCGCAACTGCTCGGCCAGGTCGCGCTTCGTCTTGCCCTTCTTGACGTTGCTCCCGTTGATGCGCGTGACGTAGTGATTGTCGAACACGGCGGGCATCGGCTTGATGCCCTTGAGAAAATCGGCGACGCGCTCCAGATCGGCCGCTTCGAGCACGCCGGCCTTCTTGGCCGCCGTGTAGGCGTCGTCGGGGATCGGATCCCAGGCGCCGAACACGAGGTCATCGAGTTCCGCGAGCGGCGCGAAATCCTTGATCAACGGCGATCGATTGTCGGTCCGCTTGCCCAGGCGGATGGTGGCCATCTGGGTGAGCGAGCCGATGGGCTTGGAGTACCCGCGGCGAATGCTCTCGACGCCGGCCATGAAGGTGGTGGCGACGGCCCCGAGTCCGGGGGTCAGCACACCCAACTTCCCGGTGGCCGGCCGGGGCGCCTGCGGCGTTTCGGAAGACGAACCCTGCACGACGTTAATCTCCTTTGAGCAAGGGACGCGCATCGAAGGCAGCCGGGGATGGCGCGGACGTCTGTCCCGCCGCCTCCCCGACCGACGCGGAGGCGTCCGTGGGCGTCGTGGCTCGATAGACGAAAGCCACACGCTGGTAAACGGTAATCCAGGCCGTCACGGTCAGGATCACGATGATGGTCGCAAGGACGACTCCATGCAGGGTCAGTCCGAAGAACGCCTGCGGCACAGAGAGCAACACCACGCGTTCGGGACGCTGCAGCATCCCCACCTTGGCGTGGATTCCGAGGGCTTCCGCCCGCGCCCGCGTGTACGAAGTGAGGAAGGCGCCGATGAGGCCGAGGAGACAAACGACCACCATCGGCACGCTGGCCCACGAGTGGTGCGTCTGGTTCAACGCATAGAACACCGCGAGCCCGCCCAGCACGAAGCCGTCGGCCAGGCGATCGAGCGTGGAGTCGAGAAACGCGCCGAACGTGGACGCCTGATTGGACCGCCGGGCCACCGTGCCGTCGAGGACGTCGAAGATCGCGGTCAGCCCGAGGAAGAACCCGCCCACACTGATGTGCCCGGTCCCGTAAACCACCCCGCCGATCACGGTGCACAAGGTCCCGATCACCGTAATGGTGTTGGGGTGCACACCGTGGCGCACGCACCAATCCGCCACCGGATCGATGAGGCGTAGGTAACCGTTCTTAAGCCAGTCCGGCAGAATCTTCATTCGGCTCCGAGACACGCACTCGGCGGGCGCCGCGCCGCTCGATCTGGAGGCGGGGGCGGGGGGCACAAAGCAAACGGCCGGAGCAACGCCCCGGCGGCTAATAGTATCCCGATGGCAAACAGGTAGCAACCGCGATGCCGGGCGTTTCCCCGCGGCGGGGACGGTCGTATTCTAGGAGATGCCACACCCCCGATTTTCTCGCCGTCTGGCGCTCGCGTTC
Source organism: uncultured Gemmatimonadaceae bacterium (assembly GCA_963814345.1). Taxonomy (GTDB): domain Bacteria; phylum Gemmatimonadota; class Gemmatimonadetes; order Gemmatimonadales; family Gemmatimonadaceae; genus JAGWRI01. The sequence continues at coordinate 141,478 of CAWFCT010000021.1, forward strand.
GCCGTCGCGACGGCCGCACCGTTCGCGGCCGCGGCCCAGGGTCCGTACGCAGGACGCCCTGCCAGTGCGCGCCCCGCCACGCTCGCCCGCGCACTCCACGACACACTGCGTGAAGTGCTCGATGCCGCCGTTCGCGATCATGCGTTCCCGGGCGCGTACGCTGTGATCGGCGACCACGCGGGCATTCTGGCGAGCTACGGGGCCGGCCACCTCGACTGGGCCCCGTCTCCCCGCCCCGACGCCCATACCATCTGGGACCTGGCATCGCTGACCAAAGTCATCGGCATGACCTCGGCCATGATGCAGTTGGTGGAGCAGGGTCGCGTCTCGCTGGACGCCCCGGTGCAGCGCTACCTGCCGGAGTGGACCGGACCGCACAAGGCCGACGTCACCGTGCGCAACCTGCTCACCCACACATCCGGCCTCCCGGCGTTCCGGGCGTACGACCGGATCACGACCAACGCCGACAGCATCGCCAAGCTGATGATGGCCGAGCCGCTGGTAGCATTGCCCGGCACGCGCTACGTGTACAGCGACATCGGCGCGTATCTGGCCGGGAAGATCGTCGAGCGGGTCAGTGGACAGCGGCTCGACCGCTACCTGGCCGACCACGTCTTCGGACCGCTGGGCATGCATGAAACGATGTACAATCCGCCCGCCTCGCTGCGGCCGCGTATCGCACCTACCGAGGTGGATCCTCGGCGGGGGGGCAAGCTGCGGGGCCGGGTGCACGACGAGCGGGCGTACTACCTGGGCGGCATCTCGGCGCACGCGGGATTGTTCAGCAGCGGCCACGATCTGGCCCGGTTCGCCGAGATGTACCTGAATGGCGGGGCGCTCGGGTCGGTGCGGCTGTTCCGGCCGCAGACGGTCATCGAGTTCACCACGCTGCAGGACACGTCGCTCTCCGACCGCGCGATCGGATGGGAGAAGCCGGACGGCACCAACTCCGCCGGCCACCTGATGTCTCCCTCGGCGTTCGGGCACACGGGGTTCACCGGCACATCCATCTGGATCGACCCCGCGCGGGATCTGTTCATCGTGCTCCTCACCAACCGCGTGGACCCGACCCGGAACAACCACAAGATTGGCGGGGTTCGTATCGCGCTGGCCGACGCCCTGGGTGGAGTCGTGGCCCGTGGAGGGGCGCCGGTGACGGTCGGCTCGAACGGCGTCCCCGGAGCCAAGCGCCGGAAATGACCCGGGGCGGAACGCGTGCTTGAAGCACCGGGTCGGAGCGCTATATTTCGCCCGTGTAGATGAGCGGGAGTACAAGCCGCTCAACGACTTGGAGGATTTGATGAGCATCAGTCAACAACCGGAAGTCATGGTGACCGTCACCGACGTCGCCGGCGCCGAAGTCAAGAAGTTCATGGACCAGGAAGGCGTGGATCCCGCGGTCGGCGGGTTGCGCGTGAGCGTGCAACCGGGTGGGTGCAGCGGATTCAAGTACGGCCTGCTCATCGAGGATGCCGCGGCCGACGACGATTTCGTGGTCGATCAGGGTGGATGGCGCGTCCTGGTGGATCCCTTCTCGGCGCAGTACCTGAACGGCGTCACGATCGATTACGTGTCGTCGATGCAGGGTTCGGGATTCACGTTCAAGAATCCGAACGCGACGGGCGGATGCGGGTGCGGTAGCTCCTTCACCGCTTGAGTAGCGGCTTCACCGCTCTCGACGCCGTCGTCCTCGTCGCCTACCTGGCGGGGACGACGGCGTTTGGCGTCTGGCTCGGGCGCCGGCAGAAAGATGCGCGCGACTACTTCGTGGCCGGCCGGAACATTCCCTGGCCGGCCGTGATGTTTTCGGTGGTCGCCACCGAAACGAGCGCGCTGACGTTCATCAGCATCCCGGGGCTGGCCTACATCGGCAACCTCGGGTTTCTGCAGGTGGTGGCCGGCTACCTGCTCGGCCGCGTCGTGCTCGCCTACACGCTCCTGCCCCGCTACTACCAGGGCGAGATCGTGACCGCGTATGCGATGCTCGAACGCCGCTTCGGCCTGGCCACGCGGCGGTTCACATCGATCGTGTTCATGGGCACCCGGGTGCTCGCCGACTCGGTGCGCATCTTCGCCACCGCCATTCCCGTGGCGCTGATCCTGGCCGGGACGGGGGCCGTCTCGTCGCGCCACACGATGCAGGCGGGGATTCTCATCCTCGGGCTGCTGACCGTGGTCTACACGTACAAGGGCGGTATGCGCGCCGTGGTGTGGACGGAACTGATCCAGGCGGGGATCTACATCTTCGGCGGCCTGGTCGCGGTGGTGCTGCTCGGGCGCTCGGCGCCCGGCGGGTGGGGCGCCATTCTCCATTCGGCGCACGCCGCCGGCAAGTTGCAGGTGATCGACTGGTACACGGGCTTCGACCGCCCGTTCACCGTACTCGCCGGCCTGCTCGGGGGCGCCTTCCTCTCCATGGCCTCGCACGGCGCCGATCAGCTCATCGTGCAGCGGCTGCTGTCGAGCCGCTCGCTGCGCGACGCGCAGAAGGCCGTGATCGGCAGCGGCGTCGCCGTGCTCGCGCAGATGGCCCTCTTCCTGATCATCGGCATCGGGTTGTGGGCGCATTTCGCCGGCCGGACGTTCGCCTCACCCGACAACGTCTTCCCGACCTTCATTCTCGAAGCGATGCCGAGCGGCCTGCTCGGTCTCGTGATCGCGGCGATCATCGCGGCCACGATGAGCACCCTGTCGGGCACGATCAACGCGCTGGCTGCCTCGGCCACCCACGACATCTACCTCCCGCTCACCGGTCGCTCGGCGGACGATCCGCGCACGCTGGTGGTGGGCAAACGGTTGGCGCTCTTCTGGGGCCTGGCGCTCACGCTGGGGGCCCTGCTCTACCGCCAGCAGGGCACGCCGGTGGTGGTGATCGCGCTGTCCATTGCGTCGTTCACGTACGGTGGACTGCTGGGCGGATTCTCGCTGGCGCTGTTCGTGCGCCGGGCCAGCCAGCGCGACGCCATACTCGGGATGTCGGTCGGGATCGCCGCGATGGCGATCGTGGTATTCGCAAAACAGCTCACGACCGCCTATCCTTCGCTCGCCGCGACCCTCGGCCCATTGGGCCGGATCGCGTGGCCCTGGTACGTGCTGATCGGCACGACCCTCACGCTTCTCACCGGAACCCTATCGTCGTTCGCGCGCCGTGAGCGCCCGGACGACGCACTCGCGACATGACGGCATTCGTAATCGGCATCGACGGCGGCGGCACCAAGACCACGGCGCTCGTGGCAGACGATCAGGGCACACCCATCGGCGAGGCCACCGGCGCCCCGAGCGCGGTGCGCGCCGACGGAGTCGACGAGAGCGCTTCGATCATCGAAGCCACGGCCCGGGCGGCGCTGAGCCAGGCCGGGATCGACGAGTTGCCACGCGTGATCTGCGTGGGCGTGGCGGGGGTCGGCCGCGAGTCACTGCGGCTCGAGCTGTGGGAAGCGCTGAACAGCCGCGATCTGGCCGAGGAAGTCGTCGTGCACTCGGACTACTCGATCGCCTTCGACGACGCGTTCGGTCAGGGAACCGGCATTCTGCTGCTCGCCGGTACCGGATCGGTGGCCGTGGGGCGCGGCCCCACGGGCGCCATGGCTCGATGCGGCGGGTGGGGCCCGGTGATCGGAGACGAGGGCGGCGGCGCGTGGATCGGGCGTCGCGCGCTGTCGGTCGTGGCCGCGGCCGCGGATGGACGCGAACCGGAGACGGCGCTCACCGGCGCGGTGCTCACGGCGACGGAGTCCACCGAGGTAGCCGACCTGATCGCGTGGGCGGCCGACGCGACGCCGAGCGCACTGGCCATGCTCGCGCCGGTGGTGATGCAGGTGGCGGACGCTGGAGACCTGCGCGCGAACTCGCTGCTCGACCTGGCCACCGAGGAGTTGTCACTGCACGTACGCGCCCTCGCGCGCCAACTGTTCACCGACGAACGCGCGGCGATCGCGATGGCGCTCAGCGGCGGGCTGCTGGCTCGGGGAGGCGCCCTGCGGAAGCGCGTCACGCAACGGCTCAAGCACGCCGTGCCCGGCGCGCAGCTGGCCAGTGAAGACGTGGTGCCGGCCCGCGGGGCGGTGCGCGCGGCACTGCACTTCCTGGGCGATACGATCTGACGGCGCCGCTCGCCGACGGGCGTTAGGCGGCCGCCGAGCCGGCGTCAGCCGGCGCCAACTCGCCCTCGATCCGCGCCATGACGACCGACGCCAGGCAGTTGCCGAGGACGTTGATCGACGTACGGGCCATGTCCATGAACGCATCGATGCCGAGCAGGATCGCGACGCCGTCCAGGGGCAGGTTGAATTGCGTGAGTGCCCCGGAGAGGATTACGAGCGCGGCGCGCGGCACGCCGGCCACGCCCTTGCTGGTCAGCATGAGCGTGAGCATCATGACGATCTGCGTGCCGAGCGGCATGTGCATCCCCGCCGCCTGGGCCACGAACACCGAGGCCAGCGCCAGGTAGAGCGTCGTCCCGTCGAGGTTGAACGAGTACCCCGTGGGGATGACGAAGGCGACGATGCGGCGCGGTACGCCCATCTCCTCCATCCGCTCCATGGCCAGTGGAAGCGCGGCCTCCGACGACGCGGTGGTGAAGGCGATGAGCCAGGGTTCCTTGATCGCCGAGATGAAGCGGCGGATCGGCACCTTGAACATCACGGCGACGGGGAGCAGTACCGCCAAGGCGAAGATCACCAGCGCCCCGTACAGCGAGATCACGAGCACCGCGAGCCGGCGCAGAACATCCATGCCGCTCGTGCCCACCGTGACGGCGATTGCCGCGCCGATGCCAATGGGGGCGAACCACATCACGATGCCGGTGAACTTGAACATGATCTGCGAGAGCCCCTCGCAGAACGACAGCATCGTCTCCTTGCCCCGGCCTCCGGGCACCTGTGAAAGCGCCACGGCGAAGATGATGGCGAAGAAGACGATCTGCAGCACTTCGTTGTTGGCGGCGGCCTCGAAGAAGCTCTGCGGGATCGTATGCATCATCACGCCGCTGAACGTCGCGTGCGTGGTCGCCAACCCGGCCGTCTGGGCCGCCGTCGCGCTGCCCAGGTCGACCCCCACCCCCGGCTTCACGACGTTGACCACGGCCAGCCCCACCACGAGGGCGAGCGTGGTGATCACCTCGAAGTAGATGATCGAGCGGAGGGCGAGCTTGCCCACGCGTTTCATGTCGTCGCCATGGCCGGCGATTCCCACCACCAGCGTGCCGAAGATCAGGGGCACGATGAGCGACTTGATCATGCGCAGGAACAGCGTGGCCCAGATCTTCAGATCCGGGGCGGCCCACCCATGCTGGGCGCGAGCACTCTCCGGAAACGCCCAGCCGATGAAGATGCCGACCACCATCGAGATGATGATCCACTGCGACAGACTGATGCGGCGCAGGATTCCCCGGCGCGGAGTCGTTGCCGGCGGCTCCGTCACGCCGCGGCGTTCCGGTCTTCCGCCCGTTGCCGGAGCGTGGAGTGCGTGTATCCGTACGTGAAGTACAGCACCAGCCCGATGATCAGCCAGATGACGAACCGGATCCAGGTGACCGTGGGCAGCTGCCACATCAGGTAGAAGCACGCCGCGATCGAGATCAGCGGGGTGAGCGGCACCCAGGGCACCCGGAAGGGACGCGGGCGGTCGGGCTCGATGCGCCGCAGGAAGATCACGCCGGCCGACACGAGGACGAACGCGAACAGCGTGCCGATGTTGGTGAGGTCCACCACCTCGGCGATGTTGGCGAAGGCTGCGAAGGTGGCCACGAAGATGCCGGTGAGGATGGTGCCCACGTACGGCGTCTTGTACTTGGGGTGCACCTTGGCCAGCACGGGCGGGAGCAGCCCGTCGCGCGACATGGAAAAGAAGATGCGCGGCTGACCGAGCTGGAACACCAGGAGCACGCTGCCCATGGCGATCACGGCGCCGAGCGAGACGATGAAGCGCGACGCGTTGATGAGCCCCGACGGTCCCTGGGCGAAGCGGAGGGCGGTGATCATCGGTTCGGCGGTCCCCAGACTCTTCCACGGCGCCATGCCCGTCATCACGATCGAGATCGCAATGTAGAGCACCGTGCAGATCAGGAGACTCATGATGATGCCGAACGGCATGTCCTTGGGCGGATTCTTGGTCTCCTCCGCGGCCGTGGACACGGCATCGAAGCCGATGTAGCTGAAGAAGATGATCGCGGCGCCGGCACTGATGCCCTTGATGCCGTTGGGATTGAACCCGCCGGTGTCGGGGTTGGTCCAGTTGTGCGGGTGGATCAGGAAGATGCCGACGGCGATGAAGAACAGGATGATCGCCACTTTGAGCAGCACCATCGCGTTGTTGGCATCGGCCGACTCCTTGATACCGATCACGAGAATGACCGTGATCAGGGCGACGACGGCCACCGCCGGCAGGTTGATGATGAGCGGGAATGCGCCGATGTGGGGCGCCCCCGTCCAGGCCGACGCCAGGTATTGCGTGGTGGCGTCGCCGGTGCCACCCCCGGCGAGCAACCGAAAGGCGTCGTGTGCCGACCGGTAATCCGTGCCCAGCCAGGCGGGGAGGCTCAGCCCGAAGTGGCCGATCAACTCGCGGAAGTACCCCGCCCAGCCGATGGCCACGCCGATGTTCCCCACCGCGTATTCGATGATCAGATCCCACCCGATGATCCAGGCGACGAACTCGCCGATCGACGCGTAGGCGTACGTGTACGCCGAGCCCGCCACCGGGACCATGGCGGCGAACTCGGCATAGCAGAGCGCCGCGAACCCGCAGGCCACGGCGGTGAGCAGGAACGAGAAGATGATGGCCGGCCCGGCCCCGGGGCGTGCTGGATCGCCCACGATGGCCGTGCCGGTGGTCGCGAAGATGCCGGCGCCGATGGTCGCGCCGACGCCGAGCGCCGTGAGGTGCCACTTGCCGAGCGAGCGTTTGAGCCCGCCGTGCTCGGCGACATCGGCCTCGAAATCGGCGACCGACTTCCTCGCGAGCAGTCCCTTCATGCGGTGTCTTGCCTCCCGAACCGCGGGGAGACGGCGTGGGTCACGCCGCCTCCACCTCGATCCGCATGCGGTAGAACGAACGCCAGATGAACACCAGCGAGACCACGAAGAATGCCGCCGACAGCAGGCCAGTGACCATGGCGCCCTTGGTCGCGGTCATCGACACGGCGAGCTCGACGGCCAGGAGTCCGAACAGCGTCGAGAACTTGATGATCGGATTGAGCGCCACCGACGACGTGTCCTTGAATGGGTCGCCGACGGTGTCGCCCACCACCGTCGCGTTGTGCAGCTCCGTCCCCTTCTGCTTCAGGTTCACCTCGACGATCTTCTTGGCGTTGTCCCAGGCGCCGCCGGCGTTGGCCATGAAGATGGCCTGGTACAACCCGAATACGGCGATCGAGATCAGGTAGCCGATGAAGAAGTACGGCTCCAGAAAGGCGAAGGCGAGCGTCGCGAAGAAGACCGCGATGAAGATGTTCCACATGCCCTTCTGCGCGTACTGGGTGCAGATCTCCACGACCTTCTTGGAGTCTTCCACCGACGCCTTGACGACGCCCTCGAGCTTGATGTTCGCCTTGATGAACTCCACGGCACGGTAGGATCCGGTGGTGACGGCCTGCGTGCTGGCGCCGGTGAACCAGTAGATGATCGCCCCGCCGGTAATCAGGCCGAGCAGGAACGGCGGGTGCAGCATCGACAGCTTGTCGAGGTTCTGCGTGAGGCCGTTGGTGAGCGCCACGATGATCGAGAAGATCATCGTCGTGGCCCCGACCACGGCGGTGCCGATGAGCACGGGCTTGGCCGTGGCCTTGAACGTGTTGCCGGCGCCGTCATTCTCCTCGAGCAGGTGCTTGGCACGCTCGAAGTTGACGTCGAAGCCGTACGTGCCCTTGAGTTCGGCTGCGATGTTCGGAATCTGCTCGATGGTCGAGAGTTCGAAGATCGACTGCGCATTGTCCGTCACCGGACCGTACGAGTCGACGGCAATCGTGACCGGCCCCATGCCCAGGAAGCCGAACGCCACGAGCCCGAAGGCGAACACGGCCGGCGCGAGCATGAGCATGTCGAAGCCGTGGCGGCTGACCTCGTAGCCCGCCCCCATGAGAATGACCATCGTGATGCCCATCCAGAAGGCGCTGAAATTGCCGGCCACGAGGCCCGACAGGATATTCAGCGACGCCCCGCCCTGCTTGGACGACTCCACGACCTCGGCCACGTGCTTGGAGCTCGTGGACGTGAAGACCTTCACGAATTCGGGAATGATGGCGCCGGCGAGCGTGCCGCAGGTGATCACGGCCGACAGCTTCCACCAGAACGTGGGATTGCCGCTGAGCGTCGGGATCACGAGGTACGACACGAGGAACGTCAGGGCCACCGAGATGATCGACGTGAGCCACACCAGCGAGGTCAGCGGGTGCTCGTAGTTCATGTCGTCGGCGTGCTCGTACTTGGCCTTGGCGAACGCCTCATTGACGAGATACGAGATACCGCTGGCGATGATCATCACAATGCGCATCACGAAGATCCACACCAGGAGCTGGACCTTGACCGTCGGATCCTTGACCGCCAGCAGGATGAACGTGATCAGGGCAACGCCGGTCACGCCGTAGGTCTCGAAGCCGTCGGCGCTCGGGCCCACCGAGTCACCGGCGTTGTCACCGGTGCAGTCGGCGATCACGCCCGGGTTGCGGGCGTCGTCTTCCTTGATGTTGAAGACGATCTTCATCAGGTCCGACCCGATGTCGGCGATCTTGGTGAAGATGCCGCCGGCGATGCGCAGTGCCGCGGCGCCCAGCGATTCGCCGATCGCGAACCCGATGAAGCACGGACCCGCGTAGTCGCCGGGGACGAACAGCAGAATGAACAGCATCATCGTCAACTCGACGCTGATGAGCAGCATGCCGATGCTCATGCCGGCGCGGAGCGGGATGGAGTAGCAGGGATAGGGCTTGCCCTTGAGCGACGCGAACGCGGTGCGCGAGTTGGCGAACGTGTTCACGCGAATGCCGAACCAGGCCACGCCGTAGCTGCCCGCGATGCCGAGCACGCTGAAGGCCAGGATGATGGCGACCCGGAGCGGCTCGAGATGCTGCAGGACGCCGAAGTACAGCAGGATCACGGCGCCGATGAAGATCTCGAGAATCAGCAGGAACTTGCCCTGCGTGATCAGATACGTCTTGCACGTCTCGTAAATGAGCTCCGACATCTCGCGCATCGACTCGTGCACGGGCAGCCGCTTGAGTTGCCGGAAGATCGTGATGCCGAACACGAAGCCGAAGGCGCAGATAATGAGCCCGTACATCAGCAACTTGTGCCCCGGTACGCCGATGAAGTTCACCACCGACAGATCGGGAATCTTGAGGTTGGCCTCGCCGCCGACTTCCTGCGGTGCGGCAGGCACCGAGGCCTGCGTCGTCGCGGCGACGGCGGCGCCCGACGGGGTCTGCGCATGCGCGGCCGGCGCCGAAAGCCCAGTGATCAGTACGGCCAGCAGCAATGCGAACAGCAGGGGTAGGGCACGGCGCAACACGGTGTCCATCCGATGCATCGTTGTCATTCTCCAGGGTGACAGGCAGACGCCGAACGCGGCGAGATGCCGCACGGTCGTCGTTCGAATCGGACCCGCCGTCCACACCCGCGGACGACGGCCCCAACCACAGCGCGCCGCGGTCAAACCGAAGGTCGCTCCACGGCGCGCCAGAGGAAGTACACGGGAATGCCGATGGCCACGATCACGAGGCCGGAAACCGCTTCGGTCCGTGAATGCGGCGACATCAGAATAAGAATCATAACCCCCGCCGCCATGGCGAGGTACACGGCCGGCACGAACGGATACGCGATCACCCGATACGGGCGCTCGGCGTCCGGCCGCTTGCGTCGCAGAACGAACAACCCGGCGCTCGTCAGCACGTAGAACACCAGGTTCGCGAAGATCACATAATTGAGCAGTTGACCGTAGGTGCCGCTGAGGCAGAGGATGGCCGTCCACACCGACTGCAGCACCAGCCCCACCGCCGGCACGCCGCGCTCGCTCAGATTGCCGGCCGCCCGGAAGAACAGGCCGTCACGCGACATCGCGTAGTACACGCGCGCCCCGGCCAGGATGAGCCCGTTCATGCATCCGAAGGTCGAGATCAGGATGCCGATGGCCATCATCGTGCCGCCCGCCGCGCCGAACATCTGCTCCATGGCCGCGGTGCCGAGCCGATCCTGCGTCGCGTGCGTCAGCCCGCGGGCGAGTACCGTCGCGCCGTTCGGATCTCCGTGAAACGGGAGCACGCTCAGGTACGACACGTTGGTCAGGAAGTACAGCCCCGTCACCAGCCCCGTACCCATGATCAGCGCCAGGGGCAGGTTGCGCTGCGGATTCTTCACTTCGGCCGCCGCGAAGGTGACGTTGTTCCAGGCGTCGCTCGAGAACAGCGAGCCGACGAACGCGGCGCCGAATGCCACGACCCAGGCGCCGCTGAGGTCCACGTGCCCCCAGAAGTGGCCGTGGCCGAAATTCGCCGCGATCGCCGTCGAGTTCCGGCCGATCGTGAGCCCGAGCCCCATCAGGAGGATGAGCACTCCCGTCTTCACGATGGTCAGCGAGGTCTGCACGAACTTCCCCTCGCGCACCCCCCGCAGGTTGATCCAGGTGAGGATCCCGATGGCGACGAGGGCGATGAGCCGCTGCGGCGAGAGGCCGAACTCGATGGCCTGGGTCGGGTCGCTGCACCCCAGCCAGCCAACGCAGGCGGCGGCATGCGGGAACCAGCCATACAGCGCGGGCGAGATGCTGGGCGCGAGGACGCCGAGGAACTTGCCGAATGCCACGCCGACGGCGGCGATCGTGCCGGTCTGGATCACGGCAAACAGGGTCCATCCGTACAAAAAGCCCAACAACGGGCTGTAGGATTCGCGCAGGAAGATGTATTGGCCGCCGGCCCGGGGGAACATGGCCGCCAGTTCACCCCAGGTGAGCGCCCCGAAGCAGGTCATCACACCGGTGAGCAGCCAGGCCATCAGGAGCCAGCCCGGAGAACCCACGGACCGCCCCATGTCCGCCGAGACGATGAAGATTCCGGAGCCGATCATCGCCCCCGCCACGAGCATGGTGGCGTCGGTGAGGGTGATGGCCTTGATGAATCCGCTTTGTGGCTGTGCCGATGACTCGTCGGTCGGGGCGGTCACGTTCGACATGCAGATCCCGGTTGGAGCTGGGAAGTCGGCCCGCAGAGGGGGCGCGCCGGAGGCGGGAAGCCGGCCAAAGATAACCCCCCGTCCGCAGGGGGCGTAAGGGGAAGATCACAGCTTACGGCAGGGGGGCGCAGGTGAGGGGTGGGCGGCAGATATCTGACGTCCGTTCTGTTCGCTCACAGGATATAGCTGACCTGCGCCTTCATCCGGACGGGGACGCCATCCGGGGTTGTGCCGGGCCGGAACTTGAACGAGTGGAAGATCTCGCTCAGACGGCGGTTGTAGCCGCGGTTGGGGGTCGGCGTGAAGTCCATGCTCAGTACGCGTCCCGTGGAGTCCACGTCGAACTCCGCCACGAGATGGAATCCCTTCACATTGTCCGGAATGGGATAGGGCGGCAGAAAGACCTCGATGGGCCGCGGCGGGTAATTGGCCTGGGTTCCTCCACCGGTGCCCGGCCCATTCCCGGATCCGCGGCCCGTCCCGACCCCGGAGCCCACGCCGCCACCACGCCCCGGGCCGTTGCCGGCGCTGCCGTCTCGGCCCGAGCCGCCCCCCACGCCGGCGATCAGGGAGACATCGAGCGGCTTGAGCGCCGGTGCGGCGATGGTGGGGGTCGGCGTGACCGCATCGGGCACGACCTGGGGCTTGGGCACCACGGGCGGCTTCACGGGAACCGGCTTGGGCGGGGGCGGCCTCACGGTGGCCGGCGCCGGCTTGGGGGCCGGCGCAACGGACACGAATTCGAGATGCTCGGTGGCGCGTCTGGTCTGGCCCCCGGTGCCGCCATGCCCGCCTCCGCCTCCGCCCGCCGGACCCGGCCCTCCCGCGCCCTGCGCCATCTCGTGGATGGGGTGGTGGACCATGAACGGCGTGATCAGGAGGTAGAGGATGAGCAGATGGACGAGCAACGACACGACCGTGCCCAGGCGGCGGTTCTCGCGCCCCTTGGGAAGCCCCAGGGGCACGCGATAGGGCGGCCGGGCGGGACGTCGGGTCGAATCGGAGGTGGATGGCATCGGCATTGGCAGCACGCGGGCGCGGGGCATCGCGCCCTCCCGAAAACGTAATACGACGGACGAGCCCCGAAGGGTTCGTCCGTCGCATTACGAATTGCCGTTCCTGCCGGAAATCAGCTCTTGCAGGAGCTGGTCGACGTTCCGCCCGGGGTGTCCTTGGGGGGCACGCCGATGACCTTCACCCCCGCACCGCGCGAGATGTCCATGGCGTCGATGACGTCCTGAACCTTCACGCGGGGGTCGCCCTTGATGAAGATGATCTTGTCTGGGCGCGGGTCGTAGATGTCGTGCAGTTCCTGCGCCAACTGGTCGTGCGCCACGATCTTGGTGTTGATCGCGTAGCAGCCGTCGAGGCCCACTTCGAGCACGATCTGGTCAGACTTGGCGTTGGCCGGAGCGACCGATGGATTGGGATCGGGCAGCTGCAGATCGATGGCCTTCCGCATGCTCGGCAGCGCTGCCATGAAGATGATCAGCAACACGAGCAAGACGTCGATCATGGGCGTCATGTTGGGCTCGTTGGTGAGCCCGCCCTGCCCGCCGGTTGACATAGCCATTAGTTGCTACCTCCAGCAGGCGCCGGTGGAGCGTCCTTGCTGTCGCCCGGCACCGTGGACACCGTTCCCGGCTTCTGATCACCGATCATCGCCACGACGCGCACCCCGTTCTTGGCCGCGAGGTCCATGGCGTCGAGCACCTTCTCGTAGGCCAGGTCCTTGTCCGCCTTGATGTACAGGATGTAGTCGTCGCGATCGGGCTGCGAATAGATGCCCTTGAGGATCGGGGCGATCTGATCGTAGGGAATCGGCTTCTTATTGAAGTAGTAGTTCCCATCCTTGTCGATGCCGAGCACCTGGTCGGTGTTCGAATCTTCGGGATGGTCCTTGATGTTCTGCGCATCGGGCGGGGTCGCGTTGAACCCCGCCAACAGGGCCGGCGTGACCACCATGAAGATGATCAGGAGCACCAACATGACGTCGATCATCGGCGTCACGTTGGGCGTGCTCTGAACGCTGCCCCCGCTTTGTGGCGAGAAAGCCATGAGCCAGACTCCTCAGTCGAAGGGGCGAACCTACTGCTTGATCGGCGCGCCGGCGCTGGTCGACGCGTTGAACTCGCGCGTGAACCGCGAACGGCCGAACTCGCCCGACACACCCTTGATCAGGTAGTCGATCATCTCCTTCGACACGTAGGTCATTTCCGCCGTCAGATTGTCGATCTTGGTCGTGAAGTAGTTGTACGCCCACACGGCCGGGATGGCGACGATGAGGCCGAAGGCCGTCGTGATCAGGGCTTCCGAGATACCGCCGCCGATCGACGCGAGGCCGCCGGAGCCGGACACGGCCATGCCCTGGAACGCGTTCACGATGCCCATCGTGGTACCGAGCAGTCCGACGAACGGCGCCGTGGCGCCCACCGTGGCGAGCACGGCCAGCCCGCGCTTCAGGTTGGTGATCTCGAGGAGCATGTTCCGCTCCACCGCGCGCTCCGCCGAGTTGATGTCGGCGACGGTGACGGACCCGTCCTGGATGAGGGGCTTCACTTCACCGAGCGCGCCGCCGAGCACGAGGGCCACGTGCGACCGCTTGTAGCTCTCGGCCAGGTTGATCGCCTCGGTGAGGTTGTCCTCCTCGAGGAACTGGGAGAATTCGGGGGCGAACTTGATGGTTTCCTTCTGCGCCCGCCGCAGGCTCCACCACTTCGAGACCATGATCGTCAGGGAGTAGATGGACATCGCCGCCAGCACGAACACAATGCCTTTGGCGAAATAGCCCATCGAGCGCCACAGACCAAGCATTGAGACATCCATAATTCGTCGAGCTCCGATAAGGGATGCGGGGTGAGCGACCGCACGTGCAGCGGTCGGAAGAGACTAGCGACCGGCGAGACTGAACTGGAACGGCTGTTGGACGAGCTGCTTCACCTTGTGGCCGCCGATCTCCGCGGGGGTGTACCGGTAGTTCCGCAGCGCGTTCTTGACGGCCTGCGTGAACAGGTCGTGCGTGGACTTGATCACCTTGAAGGTGCTCATGTCGGCCCGGCCGTTGGTGTCGACCACGAACGACGCGACGACTTCACCCTCGACGTTGGCGGACCGCAGCATGTCCGGGTAGTGCGGACCGGCCTGCCCGGGCACCATATCGGCCACCTTCTCCACCTGGAACGAATAGAACGTGTTGTTCTCGTTCGGCGGAGCAGTGCCGCCGACGACGCCCTTGGCGATACCTCCCGCGACGCCCTTACCGCTGAAGTCGGCGGCGTTGGTGACGCTCTTGGAGAGGTCGATCTTGGGCAGCACGTCGGGAATCTTGACCGGAGCCACCAGCACCTTGAATCCCTTGGGCGGCGGGGGCGCCACGACGGCTTGCGGCGGCGGCGCCTTCTCCTTGGGTGGCGGGGGCGGCTCCTTTTTCTGGACCGTGACGAAATCGACCTTCTCCGCCTTCGGCTTCTCGAGCTTCTGCGCGGCGTTGGCCGTCGCGTAGACCGCACCCCCGATGAGCAGGGTGTGGATCACGAAGCTCATGAACATGCCGCCGGCGGTTCGCTGCCGTTTCGCTTTGGATTCGATCAGGTTGTTGAACATGGTCCTCGCAAATCCGGCCTGAGGGAGGGACAACACACTGAGCTTGCACGGGGTAACCTACGAACTCAGCCGCAGAGCGGAATAGTCACCAGATTAAGAAACGATGAAGCGGCCGTTAGAAAGTCATGGCAGCTTCGTCACGCCTCTTCCGCATCTCCGGTCCGCAACTCCGGCAACTGCGGCGGTTCGTCGAGCATCGGCAACAGCACGGTGAAGACGCTCCCCCGCCCGAGGCGTGATTGCACCGTCAGCGTGCCCCCGTGGGCCTGCACGATCCACTGCGCGATGGCCAGGCCGAGTCCGAACCCCCCGCGCTCCGACGCGCGCGAACGCACGCGGTCGGCTCGCCAGAAGCGCTCGAACACATAGGGGAGGTCGGCGGCCGAGATTCCCATTCCACTGTCGCGCACCGCGAACGCCACGGCGTTGTTGTTGCGGTGGCTCAACGTCATCTCCACCTTGCCGCCGCGGGGCGTGTACTTGATGGCGTTGGTCACGAGATTCAGGAACAGCTGTCGCAGCCGCGCCGCATCGCCGAGCACGACCCCGTCTTCGACGAGCGGGAGCGTGACCGCGCTGCCCGACTCTTCGCCGAGGATCGTGGCCGTCTCCGCCACATCGCGCACGATCGGCTCGAGGTGCACGGGTGCGCGGTGGAGATCGAACCGCCCCTCGTCGGCGCGGGCCAGCGTGAGGAGGCTGTCCACGAGATCGGCCATGCGCGTGATCTCCTGCATGGCCTCCTCGAGGGCGACGCCGCGATCGGCCTCGGCGGTGCCGGGGTGCGTGGCGCGCTCGATGTCGGCGCGCAGGACGGCAAGCGGCGTCTTCAGTTCGTGGCTCGCGTCGGCCGTGAACCGGCGGAGCGCGCCGAACGACGCCTGCAGGCGGGCGATCATACGGTTCAACGTCTCGGCCAGCCGTCCCAGTTCGTCGTCGGCGGTGTCGGTGGGGAGCCGGCGGTGCAGACTGCGCCCGTCGGTGATCGCTTCGACCTCGTTGATCAGGAGTTCCACCGGCCGGAACGCGCGGCCGGCCAGGTAGTAGGCCGCCCCCAACGAGATCAGGAGCACCAACGGCGCGAGCAGCAGCATGGTGCCGATGAGCAGCTGCGGCGCGAGTTCGGCCGTGGCGGTGGGCAATCCGGCGACGACGCGCGAGATGTTGGGGCCGGTGGCGGTGTCGCTGACGGCGGCGAGCAGGAGGTCGCGGATCACCTCGTCCTGGCCGATCGCGACCACGGCCGAGGCGCCGTCGGTGACCAGGGCCCGTCCCACCGCGTACACGGTGTCCTGATCCACCTGGTCGAGCAGGCGGAGCGTGGTGGACGAATAGAGCAGCCGGTCCTGCGGATCGAGGACGAGGAAATACCCGGGGAGCCGGCCGAGCACCTCACTCATCGCCGGCGTCGGCTGCGTGACGCCCCCGCTCACCGGATTTTCGGAAACGATCGTCAACTGGCGGTTGTTCGCCTGCGCCGCAATGATCGTATTGAGCACCGTGTGCGCTTCCTGGCGCGCGTGGATCCCGAGCTCCTCGATCGCCGACTCTCGTCGGGCGAAGTACAGCGCGCCGCCGAACGCGAGCATGGTCGCGAACAGCAGTCCGGCGTACGCCGTGGTGAGCCGGGTGCGGGTGCTGTACATGGCGCGGCGGCGGCCCTCAGGCCTTGATCATGTAGCCGACACCGCGCACCGTGGTGATCAGCCGCTCGCGCCGACCGGCGTCGATCTTCTTGCGCAGGTGGTTGATGACGACGTCGACGATGTTCGTGCCGGGATCGAAGTGATAGCCCCAGGCGTACTCGGTGATCAGCGTCCGGCTCATGACGCGTCCCTGGTGACGCATGAGGTACTCGAGCACGGTGAACTCCTTGGGCGTCAGGTCCACCGGCTTGCCGCCGCGGTGGACTTCCCGCGTTCCGAGATCGAGTTCCAGGTCCGCCACCTGGAGCGTGGGCGAGGCGATGGCGCGCGGGCGCCGCGACAGGGCCTCGACACGAGCCAGCAGTTCCTCGAACGCGAACGGCTTGGTGACGTAGTCGTCGGCGCCCGCGCGGAGCGTCGTGACCTTGGCGTCGACCGCGTCCTGCGCCGTGAGCACGAGCACCGGCCGCGTGAAGCCGCGGGCGCGCAACGCCTGCAGCACCTCGAGTCCGCTCTTGCCGGGGAGGCGCATGTCGAGAATCACGAGGTCGTAGGCGTCGGAGTCGGCGCGGCGCTCACCTTCCTCACCGTCGGGCACCAGGTCCACCGCCCACCGCTGCTCTTCCAGCCCGCGCTTGACGTGCTGGCCGACGGTCGGGTCGTCTTCGATCACCAGAATGCGCATGGATCAGGTCCGCCCGGGGCGCGAGAGGCCGTATTCCCGGATTTTCCGGTAGAGGGTCTTGGGTGAGATGCCGAGGACTTCGGCCGTCTGCCCCTGATGCCAACCCATGTGGGCGAGCACTGATTCGATGTGGCGCCGCTCCAGTTCGGCCAGCGAGACGCGGCTGCCCGGCAAGCCGCTGGCCGGCCGGGCCTGCGCGATGGGCAGATCGGCCGCCCCGAGCACCGGCCCACGATGCAGTAGCAGCGCCCGTTCGATGACGTTGCGCAACTCGCGGATGTTGCCCGGCCATTCGTACGCCTGGAGCATCTCCACCGCATCGGGCGTGAGGGTCGGAGCCCCGGAGCCCCGGAAGCGCTCCAGGAAGTGCTCGGCCAGCAGCGGGATGTCGACCGTGCGTTCGCGGAGGGGTGGCAGCGCGACGGTCACCGTGTTGATGCGATAGAGGAGGTCGCCGCGGAATCGGCCCTCCCCCACCAGCGCATCGAGGTCGCGGTTGCTCGCCGTGACGAGGCGGGTGTGGATCTCGACCCGCTGCATGCCGCCGGCGCGGAAGTAGCTCCCGTGCTCGAGGGCGCGCAGCAGGCGCCCCTGCATGCGCGGCTCGAGTTCGCTGATCTCGTCCATGTGCAGCGTGCCGCTGGTGGCCATTTCCAGGAACCCGACCTTCCGTTCCGTAGCGCCGGCGAACGCCCCGCGCTCGTAGCCGAACAGTTCGGTCTCGAGATTCTGGTCGGAGAGCATGGCGCAGTTGAGATCGACGAACGGTCCCACGCGGCCCGAGAGATGGTGGATGGCGCGCGCCAGCAGGTCCTTGCCGGTACCCGACTCACCCGTGATCAGCACCGGCGCGTCGCTGGGTGCCGCCTTCTCGATCACGTCGAGCACCGCCTGCATGGGCGCGTAACGGGTCTGCACCACCGGGGCGCCGTCGATGCGCGACAACCGCTGGTGGAGAAACTGATTCTCGCGCGCCAGCTGCCGCTTCTCCCAGGCCCGGTGCACCAGCACGTCGATCTCCGCCATGCGGTACGGCTTGGTCATGTAGTCGTAGGCTCCGAGCTTCATGGCCGTGATGGCGTTGTCGATCGTGCCGTTGCCGGTGATGATGATGATCTCGGGCGGCGACGGGTCCTCACGGACCTGGCGCATGACCTCGAGGCCGTCCAGCTCCGGCATCACGATGTCCAGCAGCGCGACGTCGAAGGTCTCGGTGCGCATGGCCTCGAGCGCCTGCCGTCCGTCGGAGGTCACGCGCACCGCGTGGCCCCGCCCGCTCAGGTACGACGCCAGGATCTCAGCCAGCTTCCCCTCGTCCTCGGCGATGAGGATGCGGATGGCGGGCGCTTCGTTCATCGCGACTCCTCCGCGGGCAAGAGAACGCGGAACACGCTGCCGCGTCCAAAGGTGGAACTCACCTCGATCCGTCCGCCATGATCCGCGACGATCGAGTAGCACACCGAAAGGCCGAGGCCGGTGCCCCGCCCCACCGGTTTGGTGGTGAAGAATGGTTCGAAGATCCGCGGCATCTCGTCGCGCCGGATGCCCACGCCGTCGTCCGCCACCTCGACCATCACCTGGCCAGAACCGGCGGCGCCCGTGCGCACGCGAATCTCGCCCGCGGCACGGTCGGCGTCCATGGCGTCCATGGCATTCAGGAGCAGCGCCATCAGCACCTGGATCAGCTGCTCGTCGTTACCAACGATGTTCGGCGCCTCGCCGTCGAGGCTGGTCACCACGCGCAGGGTCTTGAATCGCGCATGATGCTTGAGCAGGAACAGCGTCCGCTCGACGAGCGCATTCACGAGCACCGGTTCCCGACGCGCCGGCCGCGGCCGGCTGAAGTCCAGCACGCCCGCCACGATCCCACTGCACCGGTTGACCTCATGGCCGATCAACTGCAGGACGGCGTGCAGCTCCGCCACGAGATCCCCGCCCGTCAGCCGGCCGTCGTTGACCCGCATCTCGAGCGACTCCGCAGCCGCCGCGATCGTTGCTAGCGGGTTGTTGATTTCATGCATCACGCCGGCCGCAAGCGTCCCCAACGCGGCGAGCTTCTCCGCCTGCGCGATGCGGGCCTCCGCCTTCTTCCACTCCGTGATGTCCTCACCGATGGTGATCGCGTGCGTGATCTCGCCGGCTCCGGTGCGCATCGGGATCTTGGTGAGCCGGTAAACCCGCGGCTCCCCGGTGGCATTCGACTCGGTCTGGAACTGCTGGATGTCGCCCTTTTCGAACAGTTCCTCGAACTCGCGGCGCAGGATGTCAGCCGGCTGCCGATGGAGGACGTCGAAGATGGTGTGCCCGAGCACCTGGGTGCGGGCCACGCCCTGCAGCCCCGTCTCCCGTTTGCGGTTCCAGGCGCGCACACGGAAGTCCCGATCGATTACGTAGAGCCCCACCGGCAACGTGTCCACAATCCGCTCGAAGAAGGCCCGCTGATTCTCGATCTCGCGCGTGCCCGCCGCGACGGTCTCCTCGAGCTCCCGGAGTCTGGCGCTCTGCCCCAGAATGGGGGCCACCAGCGCCGCGACGCGGGCGATGAGGGCCTGCGCCTCACGGTTCGGAGCGGCGGCCAGACGCGACGACGAGCAGCCCGACGGCGCGGCGCCCCGCCCGGAGCGGAACGACGGTGGGCGGGGCCGCGGGCGCACGCCGCCCACGCATTGCATGCGCCGCAGCTTCGGCCGTGAACCCGTCGCGCCCCACGCCCCACGCACGCCGCATACCCGACGTCTCGGGGATCCAGATGCTGCACCCCGCAGCGTCGAGTGCCTGCCGGAACGCCCGAAGCCCCGCGGGCATCGCCCGATCGAGATTCGCATCCCGCGCAAACGCCTGCGCGATTCGAAGGAAGGCATCGCCTCCGTCCAGCGCGACACGGCGGGGGCGGGTATGGGACGACGCCTTCTTGGTGGAGGACTTGGGCGGACGGGGCAGCGAACCGACTCCGGCGGGGTAGAAGTCAGAAACTACGGCGCCGCCGACAGCCGGACAAGATGACCGAACCGACCCGACGGGTGCGATCGCGAGCGGAAGGACGTCTCACTGAAATAGAACGCGGGGACCGCCGGCACGAAGGCCGGCGGTCCCCGAGAACGGTGGGAGTGGAGCGTAAGGGGCTCGAACCCTTGACCCCCGCCTTGCAAAGGCGGTGCTCTCCCAGCTGAGCTAACGCCCCGAAACTACGAGACAAATATAAGGCGGCACCGAGAAACTGCGCAGGGCCGGTACGACGCAGGACCGAAGCTACGCAGGGCCGAAGCTACGCAGGGCCGAAACGACGCAGGGGCGAAGCGGCGCAGGGGCGAAGCGGCGCAGGGGCGAAACGGCGCAGGGGCGAAACGGCGCAGGGGCGAAGCGGCGCAGGGGCGAAACGGCGCAGCGGCGAAACGGCGCAGGGGCGAAAGGGCGCAGCGGCGAAACGGCGGGGAAGCGGAAGTGAGGAAACGGCGGGTCGCGTGAAACTGCGACCCGCCGCTCCGGGAACGTTGGTGTACCGACCTACCGACCTACCGACCTACCGATGTGTAACGTCTCACTCGTGCGCCGGAAGCGGCTCCATGGTTTTCGGATCCACTGGGACCTGGATCTCGTCGCGGTAGCGCGACGTCATCGCCGTGAGGCGCATGCGCGGGAAGGCGTCCATGAACTTGATGTAGCACAGTCCCCAGAGGCCGAGGTACAGTGCGCCAACGCCGAGTTCCCAGATGCCGAACGGCGCCGCAGCGGCCACGCCGTACGCTGACGGATAGACCTCGATGTACCGCATGAGCCAGAGGCCCACGAGGCTGCTCGTCGCGAACAGAATGTGCGTGGGCAGGTACATCTTGGCGGCCTTCGAGATCAGGCCGAAGAAGGGCAGCACGAACACCAGCCAGATGGACGCGACGGTGAGCACCTTCCACGGATGGATGAGCCGCAGGCGCATGAAGAACGTCTGCTCGCCCATGTTCCCGTACCAGATTACCAGGTACTGACCGAAGGTCAGGTAGCCCCAGAAGGCGGTGAACGCGAAGCAGAGCTTCCCGATGTCGTGGATCTGCTTCTCGGTGATCAGATCGTCGGCGCCGAGGTAACGGCGCCAGGCCATCACGAGCATGGTGAACATCATGAGCGCCGAGAGCCACGCGCCCATGAAGAACCACCAGCTGTAGAGATCGCTCTGGAACCGCATCGACAGGCTCATCGACAGGTCCCATGCCAGCAGCGACCAGCCGAAGGCGTAGGTGATGGCGATCGCGACGGCGAGCTTTCCGTGGATGGAGTGCGTGGAATGGATTTCACGCCGCTCCTCGCCGAATCCGCGGCGCATGCGGTCGCGGATGCCCGCCGCCCACTTGGCGCCGGCCTCCGGAATCTGGCCGACGTCCAGCCGCACGGAACGGTAGACGAACCAGAGCGGAAGCACGGTGAGCACGCCGAAGACGACGACGTCCCGGATGATCAGGAAGGTGGCGCCGTAGTACGTGGCCTTCTCGGGGTTGGGATACGACCCGTGCGCCCACGGGAAGATGTGGCCCTTGCCGGCAAACAGGCTGACGAGCAGGAACACGAAGGCGACGGGTAAGAACGCCACGTAACCTTCGAGCATACGGACCACCGGCCGCGACCAGCGCGCCGTGGTGATGCGCTGAACGGCGACGATCGCCATGGCGCCCGAGGACAGCCCGGCGAAGAAGAGCCAGTTGAAGTGCCAGGCGTGCCATGCCCGGTCTGGCGCGATGAACAGCCCGGCGATGAACACCGCGGCGCCCACGAGCGTGAGCACCAGGCTCACCGTGGTCAACGACTTGGGCAGCGGCTTGCTGGTGGCGGCCAGCAGTTCGTCGCGCGTCGGAACGCGGGGTGGGTGGAGGCTCACTTCGTCCCTCCCGTCTTCGTGGAGTCCGTCGGCACGCCGACCATGGCGTGCTGCGCCGAATCGAGCGGCACGCCGGCCTGGGAACCGATTTCCTTATAGTAGGGTGCGGGCCGGGTCGGGCCCATCTGCGTCACGCCGGGAAGGGTCGTACCGGTTTCGCCCGGCTTGCCCACCGGTCCGGTGGGAACGGTCACGCCCGGGAACTTGCCCTGCAGCGCGCGAATGTAGTTCACGATGTCCCAGCGGTCGGGTTCTTCGATGCGGTTGTAGGTCGGCATCGCGCCGCGCCCGTTCCGGATCATCCCGAAGATGTATCCGTCGGTGAACGTCTTGGCGCGGTCCGACGTGAGCGGCAGCCCGATCATGCCGTACTTGGTGGCCACGCCGTTGCCCGCACCGGTGTACCCATGGCACACCGAGCAGTTGATGGCAAAGTACTTGTGTCCGTTCTCGAGCGACCGCGCGTCGGGCGGGATCGGATTCTTGAGCACGGACATCGAGTCGATCGTCGCCGGCAGCTGGGCACGGCTGTAGATGAAGCCCGGAGCCACCGATCCGTACACGGAGACCGAGTTCTGCGGGTTGCCCCGCGCCGGAATCGTGTCGGCCTCGCTCTGCCACGGGTGCCAGCTCGGCTGCCGCTTGAAGTCGGTGAACCAGGAACAGCCGCTCACCATCGCGGCGACGTAGGCGAAGGCCGCGGCACGGACCAGGTTCCGCCGGAGACTAGCGCTCACTGCGCACCTCCTCGGCACCGTGCTCGCGCATCAGCGCCGCCGCAGCATCAGCCTTGTCGGGTGTCGTCTCGACCCAGACGCCGAAGTGGCCGCCACTGAACCGCGGATCGTAGCCCACCGTCGTGGTGAGCCGCGGAATGCGGGAGTTGGCGAACATGCCGAACACCGTGGCGAGCGAACCGACCAGCACCATCACCTCGAACCCGAAGATCGTGTAGGGCACCCAGGCCACGATCGCCTTGCCGCCCACGACGAGCGGCCAGTAGCGCGAGACCCACACCCAGATCCAGTAGCCGAACGTACAGCCAAGGATGCCGCCGATGAGCGTCCACCGGCGGACGTGACTCTCGGGGCGCGCGAGCACCTCGTCGAATTCGTGGTGCGGCGTGGGCGTGTAGACCGTGAGGTCGCCGAACCGAGCCTTCTTGAGCGCCTCCACCGCATGCACGGCGGAGTCGAGTTCGTGAAAGGCCGCGATGACGCCTGGCATCAGTGGGCCCCTCCTTCCGCCGGTTGGCGCCTGAGGCGCGCCGGAATCAATTCCTTGAATTCGGAGATCGCCATCACCGGCATCTGCTTGATGAACAGCAGGAACCACATGAAGAACCAGCCGAAGCTGCCGAGTAGGATGCCGAGGTCCACCCACGTCGGCCGGTACGTGCCCCACTGCCAGGGCTCGAACTCGTGCGACAGCGACGGGATGATGATCACGAACCGCTCGAACCACATGCCGATGTTGATGAAGATCGAGAGGATGAACAGCCACGTCGGGTTGCGGCGCAGCTTCTGCGAGAACAGCGACAGCGGCAGCACGCAGTTGCAGATCAGGATGATCCACTCGGCCCACGCCCACTGGCCGAAGGCACGCTGCCACCAGTACTCCTGCTCGAAGCTCGTGCCCGCCAGCCAACCCATCTGGAACTCGGTGAGGTAGGCGAGGCCCACGACCATCGACACGAAGAGGCACATCTTGGCCGCCGCGTCGAGGTCGTTCAGCGTGATGTAGTGCTCGAGCTTGAAGAACTTCCGCATCGGAATGACGATCGTGAACACCATTCCGAGGCCGGAGTAGATGGCGCCGGCCACGAAGTACGGCGGAAAGATCGTCTCGTGCCAGCCCGGCATGTTGGCCATGGCGAAGTCGAACGACACCACCGAGTGCACGGACAGCACCAGCGGCGTGGCGAACGCGGCCAGGAACAGGTACGCGCGGGCGAAGTGGCGCCATTCTTTGTCGGAGTTCCGCCACCCCAGCGAGAGCGTGGCGAACAGCCGCTTCCGGATGGGGTTCTTCTCCCGGTCGCGCATCACGGCGAAGTCGGGAATGAGCCCCACGAACAGGAAGGTTGCCGATACGGTGAGGTAGGTCAGAATCGCGAACACGTCCCACACCAGCGGACTCTTCGGATTCGGCCAGATCAACCGCCAGTTCGGATAGGGCACCAGGTAGAAGAACTTCCAGGGTCGTCCGAGGTGGAGGATCGGGAAGAGACCGGCCGTCATGACCGCGAACACGGTCATCGCTTCCGACACCCGGTAGATGCTGGTGCGGAATCCGGCGCGGAACAGGTAGAGAATGGCCGAGATCAGCGTTCCGGCGTGACCGATACCGACCCAGAAGACGAAGCTGACGATGTACACGCCCCACATGACGGGCGGCTGGTATCCCGCGACGCCGAGGCCGGCGTAGATCTGGTAGATCCACGACCCGGCCCCCACGAGCAGGGCGAGAATGGCCAGCGTGAGCAGCGCGAACCACCCCAGCGAGGGGCGCATCGTGTTGATGATGTCGTGGTCCACCTGCTCGTACGTCTTGATGGCCGGGAAGTGGACATCCGCCGACGCGACGTTGGGGCGGAGTTCCTCTCCCGATGGGAAGGGCGCAGCAGTCGTTGCCATTACCGAGCCCTCCTCAGCTGTTGGACGCCGTGCCGGGCGTCGGATGGTTGACCTTCTTCAAGTAGACCACCGCGGGGTAGGTGTTGATTTCCTTGAAAACGGTATAGGCCCGCTTGTCCTCGATGAGCTTGTTCACCGACCAGCGTTCATCGGCCGCGTCACCGAAGGTGATGGCCCGCGACGGGCAACTGGCCGCGCACGCCGTCGTGAACTCGTCGGGAATGAGTTCGCGGTGCTCCAGCGTGGCGCGGCTCTCCGCTTCGCGGATGCGCTGCACGCAGAACGTGCACTTCTCCATCACGCCCTTGCCGCGCACGGTGACGTCGGGGTTCAGCTGCCAGTTGAGCGGCTCGGGGAACGCGTACTGGCGGCGGTCCTTCTCGCCGTACCCGAACCAGTTGAAGTAGCGGACCTTGTACGGACAGTTGTTGGAGCAGTAGCGCGTGCCCACGCACCGATTGTAGACCTGCACGTTGAGGCCGTCCGGCGAGTGGTAGGTGGCGAACACTGGACAGACCGGCTCGCAGGGCGCGTTGCCGCACTGCTGGCACATCATCGGCACCACGCGGGCCTCCCACTCCTCGCCGAACTTGGCGTCGGGGTCGCCCTCGAAGTAGCGCTCGATGCGGATCCAGTTCATTTCGCGGCCGCGCACCACGTTGTACCCGGTCTTCTGCACCGCGTACACGCTGGCGTTTTGCCAGTGGGCCCCCACGGTGGGAATGTTGTTCTCGGCGTAACAGGCCGTGACGCACGCCGAGCATCCGGTGCAGCGCGCGAGGTCGACCGTCATCGCCCAGCGGCGCTTGGCCATGCCCAGCGGATTCTTCGGATCGTACAACCCGAGGTGCGTGCCCGAGTCGGCGGCCGTCGGCGCGCCGATCTCACCCTGCGCGTCGGCCGCGACCGGCGCCCGCATGCCCGGCAGGTACTCGTGCGACGCGTCGCCCGGCAGCGGCGCTTCGGGCTTCTCCTCCACCTTACCGCTCAGCAGGTCGGTGATCGTGATCGCCTGCGCGATCCCGCGCCCGTGCTGGCGCGCCGATCCCTCAGTGGAGGGGATCACCTCGCTATCGCCGGTCTTCCGGACGGACGCCTTGATGGAGGTCCAGACGAAGCCGCCAGCGGCATCGGCTGCCCCCGGCACGACGTCGAACGGGTTCACCCCGACGCCGCGCGCGTACCGGCCGTACCCCCACTGGATGGTCTTCGTGGCATCCTGATGGAGCGGATCCCAACTCGGTACGGGCGTCGCCGACCGATGCCCCTGCCCCAACGCCACGGCGATCGTGTCGGGCCGAATGCCGAGGTACAGATACGCCGGCGCCTTGATCGACCCGCCGGATGTCTGGACTTCGACGATGTCGCCGCGCTCGATCCCCATCTTGGTCGCCGTCTCGGGGTGCATCTCGACCCACGAACTCCAGACGATCTTTGCTACCGGATCGGGGAGCTCCTGCAGCCACGGCTTGTTGGCGCCGCGGCCGTCGCCGAACAGCGGGTGCGGGTGCGTGATCAGATAGAACTCACCCGCGGCCGACTCGAGCGCCGGCGCCTTGGCCGAACCCGGCGCCGCCGACCGCACGGATCGCACCGGCATGCTACCGCTCACGATGCCCTTGGGAAGCCCGGCCGCGAACGCCGCCGGACCGCCGGCGAAGTGCGCCATGACCCACGCGCGGTAATCCTTCTGCGGGAAGCGCGACGCCACCGCCGGATCCTTCTGCGCCAGCGCCAGCATGACGTCGCCCGCGGCGCGGGTCTCGCGGAACACCGGATCCATGGCAGGCTGCTGCAGCGACAGGGTGCCCTTGATCGGCTGCGCGTCGCCCCAGTTCTCGAGCGCGTGCAGGTCGGGCAGGATCAGGTCGCACAGCTCGACGGTCTCGTCGGGTTGCGTGGCGAACGCCACCTTGAACGGCACCTTGGCGAACGCTTCGGCGAATCCGACCGACTTGGGCAGGTAGTACGCCGGGTTCGTGCCGCGCACCATGGCCACGGGCACCGCGCCGCTGCGCATGCGGTCGACCGCGTCGGCCAGCTCCGAGTAGCGCGAGACGCCTTCGAACGCCGTGAGCGGCTGATCGGGATGCACCGTCTTGCCCACGTTGCCGGCGGCCTTGTTGATCTCGGCCACGGTCATCGCCACGTCGAGGGCGTTGTCGGTGCGGACGCCGGAGAGCACGAGGCTCGGCTTGGCGGCGGCGAGGTCGCGGGCCAGCACGCCGAGCACGTCGGCGCTCACGCCGCTCGCGGCGGCGGCCTGCGCGATGCTCGTGCTCCCACGCCCGACGGCGCCCAGCAGGGCCTGCGCGATGGCGAGTTCACTGCCCGGCTTGCAGGCGATCCACTGATCGGCGTTGAGCCCGGTGAGCGAGCGCCGCGGGCCGATGTAGACCACGCGCGGCGCGGTGGCGAAGTTGGTGCGCGCATCGGCGAAGTCGAGTTGCTGCGGTACCGAGGCGCCCCAGCCGTCGAGGTAGTCGGCGCCGAACGAGATGACGAGCTGCGCCTCGGCGAAGCTGACGCGCGGCCACGACACCCCGTAGCTCCGGCGGTTGGCCTCGAGCACCGCCTGGTCCGCCTCGAAGTCCACGCTGAGGTGGGGCTTCATGCCGAAGGCCGCAAGCCACTGGTCGACGAACTCGGGGAAGCTGCCGCTCTCGTGCTGATTGAGGAAGACGGCGTCGCCCGCCGACTGGCGGCTGCGAACCTCGCCGAGCTTCTGGCTGACCATCGTGAGGGCGTCGTTCCAGGCGATGGGCTGCCAGCTGCCGTTCTTCTTCACCAACGGCGTGCGCAGGCGGTCGGGATTGTAGAGCGCCTGCAGGGCCGACTGTCCGCGGGCGCAGATGGCGCCGCGGCTGAGCGGATGGTCCGGATTCCCTTCGAGCTTGATCGTCCGGCCGTCGCGCGTCTCGGCGATCACCCCGCAGGCCGCCGCGCACTCGCGACAGGTCGTCGCGTAGTACGTGGACACGCCGGGGACGGTCTCGTCGGGCGAGACGAGGTAGGGAATCAGTTTGCCGGCGTTCTCGGGGCTGCAGCCGGCCGCGCCGACGGCGGCGCCCGACACGCCGAGGATCTTCAGGAAGTCCCGGCGCTTGACGCCGCTCTTCTTCGACTCGTTCACGTTGGACTTGCTCATAATCAGTAGTGACAGACGGAACAGTCGTAACGCGCTTTCTTGCGCAGGGAGTCGGGCGTGGCCGTGACGTTCTGATCAGCCGCCGGAAGCTCGGCGCCACCGTGCCCGTTGGGCACCATCTCCACCATCTGCTCGCCCTGCTTCGGGTCGTATCCGTTGACGTGGCAGTTCACGCACCAGCCCATGTTCAGCGACGCATACTGGTAGACCTTGTCCTCGGTCTGGATGGGACCGTGGCAGGTCTGGCAGGTGACGCCCGCGTTGACGTGGCGCATGTGCGGGAAGTGCACGTACTCGGGGAGCTTGTGGATGCGGATCCAGGGGATCGGCTTGGCGCTGGCGGGTTTGCCCGGATAGCCGGCGTAATCCCACAGCTTCTGGATACCGACGCTCTTGCGCTTCGGGCCGAGATCGGAGGCGGGCCGATCGGGCCCGATCAGCGAGTGACAGCCCATGCAGGTCGAGACCGCCGGGAATCCGGGGTCGGGCGACTTGTTGGCCGTGTAATGGCAGTAGATGCAGTTGATGCCGAGCTTCCCGACATGGACCGAATGCGGAAATGCGATCGGTTGCGTCGGCGAACTGTTCTGCGAGGATGACGCGCCGCTGTAGGCGGAGAGGATCACGGCGCCGGCGGCCAGAGCGACCAGCCCCGGAATGGCGGTCCACTTCCTTCGCTTGGTCATCGCGATGTGGTGCGGAAGGGTATCACGTTGGGTACGGGCGGCTTGTGAAGCGGGTGAGTGCTTTGTGAACTATTTCACAAGTCTGCGGGCGACGAAAAAATCTCACTGCGTTGGCCAATTCGCGCAAGTATTGAGAGACAATTACTACGAAAACATTCTCTCACCCGGCCAGACCCGCTTGGCACTGAGCACGTCACCCGAACAACTGCTCGGGATCAGCGAGCGCCACGGCCACGCGGTCGTCCGGCAGCAGCGCCAGATTCGCCCGAGGATTCTGCGTGAGCCGCAACGGCCAGTGCGTTCCGTACACGAAGCGGCCGGGGCCGATCGTGTCGAACAGCTTGGCGAGGTGGTCTTCGGGGGGACCCCAGATCCAGGAAATGTCCCAGACGACGCGCTGCTGCTCCGCCGGGGTAAGCCCCCAGTGCACTTCCTCGATCAGTTCGCGCCCGGCCGCCGTGACGACGAGCCGCACCCGATCCCCCGCCCTGGCCAACGTCCGAATGGCCGCGGCGCTGAGGTCGCCAGCCCGATCCAGCGGATGGCGCTGGCGCAGATCCTCGAATCGCACGGTGAGCAGGAGTGCGAGGCGTGATTCACCGCAGGCGATCGCGAACTCGGAGAGCCGGGCATCGTGCGGTCCCATCTCCCAAATGGTCGGGTACACACGCACCGCAGGCGCACCGGCATCCGCCGCGGCGCCGATCGCGCGCTCCCATCGCGGCCAGTCGGGACGGATGGTGGGCACGGGTCGCAGCGCCGGCGTGTGCGGCGCGACGGCGGTGTAGAGTTGCGCGTTGCCCGCGGACGGATCGCGATAGAACGCGCTCGGGAGGTGCCCCACCCACGCGCCCTCCAAGCGTTCACGCTCCAGCACCCGGACGAGGACGTCGGCGTCAGGATGCGGCACGTAGCGGAACGGGTACGGCCCGATGAGTGCGTTGACGTCGATCATGCGGGCCCCGGCGCGGGGTGCGACGGCGCGTGCTCGACGCGGCCGAAGCTGCCGGGCGGGAAGATGCGGACCGCATTGTCGGCGCGGATCCGGCGCACGTCGTCGGGCGACAACCGGATGGCTTCGAAGCCCATCAGCTTGGCGAGCCCGGTCTCCATGGTGACATCGGCGCCCCAGATGAGCCGATCCGCGCCCAGCTGGAGAATCGCCTCGTCGAGCATGCCGCGGTCCACTCCGCTGCCCGAGAGATCCGCGAGGATGTTCGGAACGTCGGCGATGGCCGCGAAGGTGTGCATGTAGTCGCCGCCCCCACCGATGTGGGCGAGGATGAAGGACACCGTCGGGTGCCGGCGGGCGAGTTCGGCGAGGTCCAGCCCGTCGGAGATCTCCTGCGACGGCCACTCGCGGGTGCGGTGCTGCCAGATGTGGTGGAGCACCGGCAGCCCGTGGCGGGCCGCCGCCTCGCACACCGGATCGAGCAACGGATCGCTGGCCCGGCGGCTGGCGGCGAGCTTCACGCCGACGGCGCCGCGGGCCACGCAGCGTTCGATCTCCTCCACGGCGTGCGCCGTGTGGTTCGGATTGACGGTGGCGTACGCGCGCACGCGGTCGGCATGCGCGTCGGCGAAGTCGAGCATGGCGTCGTTGCCGGCGCTCACGTCGCGAGGCGACGGGAAGTAGACCGGCGACGAGAAGCCCCAGCTCCCGAGCACCGATGCCACGTGGTACCAGATGCCGATGCGATCGCCCGCCCGCAGGCGTGCGGCGTTCACCGCGTCCCAATCGGACCGGGCGCCGCCCGCGTGCCAGAAGTGCGCATGGGCGTCGATGAGCGGCTGGGGTCCGGCAAGCGGCGGGGCGTCAACGCCTGCGGTCACACGCCCTCTCGCATCTCGACCAGCGCGCGGCTGGCCGCCGCCTCGATGGCGCGGACGGCCTCGTCGTCGTGCGCCACGCATGCGTAGTTGTAGGCCCCGCGTTTGAACAGCACGCCGTGGGCCATGGCGCGCTGAAGGAAGTCGGATTCCACCGCGGGGTCGTCGAAGCGCAGGAACCACATGGGATCGAGCCCGTCGAGCGCCACGCCTTCGACGCCGCTGGCGGCGATGGCCGCCGACACCACGCGCCGCATCTCGGCGCCGTTGGTGGCCAGCGCGTCGCACACGTCGGCCTGGACGTGCCACTCGATGACCGCGAGCGCGGCGGCGAGTGCGCCCGCCTCGCCGGCGAGCGTGGAGGAGATCCAGGTGCGGTTCGCGGCGTCCATGAGGTCCTGTCGCCCGCAGACCGCGGCCAGCGGAAATCCGTTGGCCATCGCCTTGCCGAAGGTCGCGAGATCGGGCGTCACCCCCGACACTTCCTGGAAGCCGCCGGGCGCCAACCGAAAGCCCGTCTTCATCTCGTCGAATATCAGGGCGGCGCCGTTCTCGTCGCACAGCTGTCGCGCGCGGGCAATCCAACTCTCGGACGGCAGCCGCTCGACGACCGGTTCCAGAATCACGGCAGCCAATCGGTCGCCCGCCGTGGCGACCGCCGCTTCGAGTGCCGCGACGTCGTCGAACGGCACGCGGATCACGTCGCGGCGCGCCCCTTCGGGTACGCCGGCGGCGTCGCTCGCCCAGTCGTGCCAGCCCAGGTAGCCCGACGCCACCACCACATCACGCCCCGTATACGTGCGCGCGATGCGGACGGCGGCCGAGGTGGCGTCGGCGCCGGTCTTCACGAAGCGGACCCGTTCGGCGCATGGAATGATGCCGCACAACCGTTCGGCCACCGCGACCTCGAGTGTGCTGTTGAGACCGGACACGTGCCCACCCCCGATGGCGTCGAGGACGGAGCGAGTGACGTTGGGCTCGGCATAGCCCAGCGCCACCGCGCCGAGCGCCATCGTGCAGTCCACGTAGGTCTCGCCGTCGTCAGCGACCACGTGGCAGCCCGACGCATGGACGAAGTGCGTCGGCGCCGTGGGGGTGTCGGTGCCATAGAGTCCGGCCGGGCGCTTGCTGCCGGTGGACGCGCCGCCAGCGATCACGTCGGCGGCCCGCGCCGTCCATCCGAGATCGGGCGCTTCCTCGGGGAGTTCGCTGTCGTCTTCGGGGGTGAGCGTGTCGTCGTCCGGCGTATCGTCCGCCTCGGTGGCGGCGTCCGTCTGGGCGGGATCAGCGGCCGCGCCGCGATCGAAGAGTCGTTTGAAGACCATGGGAATGAAGAATGTCGGCCCGGGATCGGGCGTCAAGACCGCCCGATGCGGCGGAGGTAGTTCACGACCTCGAGGGCCATGGCGCGGACGAGCGAGAGTTCGCGGGCATCGGGCGCGGCGCGGTAGGTGAGCGATCGCACCGTGCGCATGATGTGTTCCGACACGCGCGTCTTGAAGAATTCCACGGCATCGAGCGAGCGCTCGACATCGGCAAAGTACTGCTCGAACTGTTCCGGCGTCGGCGCCGGGGCCGCCTTCCGGGGCGGCGCGACTTCGCGGGTCGCATCCTGGGCGGCCAGATGGAGTTCGTAGACGCCCACCAGGACGGCCTGCGCCAGATTGAGGGAGGCGTGCTCGGTGGTGGGAATCATGACGGCCGCGTGGACGCGGTCGAGGATGTCGTTGGGCAGGCCGCTGTCCTCGCGGCCGAACACGTAGGCCACGGGACCGTCGGCCGCCGCGGCGAGCGAGACCGCCGCTTCGTCGCGCGGCGTGGTCACCGCCCACCGTGCCGCGCGGCGACGCGCGGTGAACCCGACCACCCGCACGCAGCCGGCGATGGCCGCCTCGAAGTCGTCGAAGTGCGCGATCCGGTCGATGACGTCGCGGGTGTTGTGCGCGATGCCTTCGAGGCGGACCGGATCGTAGGCCACCGGGCGCACCAGATGCAGGGTGCCGACCCCCATGTTCTTCATCGCGCGCACCGTGGCGGCGATGTTCACCGGATCCTGCGGCTCGTACAGGACGACCCGCACGTGATGCAAGCGCGATGCGGTCACGTGACGACGGTGAAGTGCAACAGCCGGGCCGGATCGTGGCGATCACCGCGCAGGTACACGAATTCGCCGTCGGGGCCGCTCAGGATGAGCTGGCCCCGGCGCCGCTCGCGGCCGGGCGCCGTTTCGTTGACGAGCACGTCGAGCGCCAGATCGCTCCCCACCTGAAGGGGCTCGCGCATCGGCACCTCGATTCGGAGCTCGTACCCCTCGCGCGTGCGGCGCCACGAGGTACGTCCGAGCTTGAGGCTGCCCCACCCGTCGATCGCGCGCGCGCGCACGACGCCCGGCTTGGCCTTCGGGTCGGGCACGAGCATCCAGGCCCCGCCATCGTCGAGGGTGCGCACGTAGAGCTGCACTCCGTCTCCGTTGATGTCGGCCGGTTCGTTGTCGTACGGATTCACCGCGTCGGCCGGCACGAATCGCGGTTCGGGCGTCGTCACCTGCACGTCCACCGTGAGCACCTTGGCCGACGCGGCGATCGCCACGCGCGCCGTGGGACTTCCCGCCTCCGCCCACCGCTCTTCCGACCGCCGGTAGGTCGGTTCCCCGAGATGGTAGACGGCATACCGCATCCGTTCCTCGGGAGTCGCGTCGGACCACCATGCGGCCTGAAGCTTGCCGGGCAGGAGGAGCAATCCGTTGTAACCGGGCGACTGCTCCTCGCTGGTCACGCGCTGCTCGACGCCGGCCTCCTCGGCGGTTCCGGCGTCCGGCTCCGGCGTGGCCTCGACCTCCTCGAGCTCGACCAGCCCGCCCAACACCACCTGACGGAAGCGTCCGCGCTCGGTGAGTTCCACGTGCCATCCGCTGTCGTCCGACGAATGGACGTGCCGCCCCTCGCTGCTCAGGTTCACACCGATGGTGTCCGCCTTCCACTCCACCGATTCCACATCGGGCGACCATGCCCACACCGTACAGAGCTCCCCCACCGGTTCCCGTTCCGATTCGACCAGGTGGAAGCGCCGGCGCTCGGTGGGCGGTTGCCCGGGAGCCGACAGCGTGTACCAGACGGAGCGCGACCGGCAGTAGGTGAACCCGCGAATCTCCTCGCCCGATTTCGGGTCGCGAGCCACGAGATACACGCGCGCGCCGGGCGCCGCCTTGTATGCCCGTTCGGTGGTGACGAATTGGTCGCCATCCTCGAGACCGCCGGCGCCGGCGAACCGCGCCCGGGTGGCCTTGATCTGCCCGGTCAACTCGGCGGCGCAGTGGATGGGCAGCATGAATGCGGTGGCGTGGCCGGCGCGCCAGCGCAGCCGGTCGATGAAGTAGTCCGGCGTTATAACGAGCGTCCGCTGGACGATGACGTCGGGCCAGACGAAGGCCGACGCATTCACCCACGCGAAGTCGCCCTGCTCGTCGAACGCCTGCAGCACGCCGTCCACGCGCCACTGCGAATGGCCGTCCACCATCGGTGCGTTGTGGGCCAGCGTGCTCCGATACCAGTGGAGCGATGGATCGACGTACGAGCCCGTGCCCAGGTCGTCGAGCCAGCGCGCGGCGCCGGTGGAGAAGAGCACATTCAGCCGGTCGGGGTGGCCGTGCCCGCCGCCCGACTGCCCGTAGTCGAGGGCCACGTACACACGGTCATGGTCGCGCCGGAACACGGCGACCCCCTGACCCGCCAGCAGCACGCTCGACAGATCGGCAGGCGCGCCCGCCGGCAACGTTTCACGGGCGAAGAGCAGCGACTTCCATCCGAGATCGGCCCGCGTAAGGCGGACCGCCGGAAGATTGCGCTCCACCTCGGCGCTCGACGTCGCGCGCCCGGAGTCGCCTTCCGGAGCCGTCTCGTCGTACAACTTGGCGAGCATCGCCGCCAGCGCCGGAGTGCCCGCGCGCGCCAGGCCCAACTCGCACAATTCGGCGAAGCGCCACTGGCGGAGCGAGGTGGCGTACTGCGAGTCCTTGCGCGCCGGAAGGGTGAGGTCGGGCAACGCCGTGGCGAACGTCGCCGCGAAGCCGCGGTCGAACCGCTCGACCGCCGCCTCGGGGAGGGTGAGGCCGGCCCTCTCGGCGAGGTGAATTCCGTACCACAAGCCACGATGTGCAAACTGGTGGTAGTTCTCGCCTTCGTACCAGGTTCCGTCGTCCAGCAGCCCATCCTCCAGGTGCGGCAGCAGACCCGACGGCCCGAATACGATAGGCTCGACGGCATGCTCGTGCCCGAGCAGCAGATGCCCGGCGAGCAGCGCGGCGTTGTTCCACACCTGGCGGTTGGACGGTCCCTCGTCATACTCGGCAATGAGGGCGACACTGGGGCCGATGAGCTTCTCGCGCACCTCTTCGCCGATGTCGCCCCGCCCCGCCGTCTCGAGCAGATCCAGGGCCACGCAGAGCTGCAGCAGCCAGATGGATTCGAGGTACGTGCTGAAGAAGGGGCGCGTGGGACCGAGTACGTTGTCGCGATTCGGATACTCGAGATACGCGGCAGCATACTGCGTGAGGATATCGGCCGCGAAGTCCGCATGCCGCGCGTCGCCGCGCACCGCGAACAGGGTGGCCGCATGCACGGCGCGTTCGGCGAGCCAGAGCTGGTACGGGTACAGCCACCACCGGTCGTGGAAGTCGCCACGATGTACGTGCCCGCACCGCGGACAGCGATGTTCGTGCGGCGACCACGGATCGAACGCCAGCGCCGAGCCGTCGCGCTCGCAGTACCCACCGGCGCGCGACAACAGCGCCTTCTGCCGCGGCACGACGATGTGTTCGGCGAGCGGGCGTTCGAGGTCGGCGGCGAGTGAATCGGCCAGGGGGCCGAGCGCGCCGCCGGCCACGGGGCGGCGGTGCGACAGGTCTTCGAGATCGAGGAGGAGAGGCATTACAGGGAATCTCTCGACACCAGCCGCCATTGCGCCAGCGTGGCGAGTTCTCCGCGCAGATCCATCGTCACGCGCCTCAGCCGCCGGGTCACGCCCTGTACCCCACGCGCGTGGTACAACCACACCACCGGCTCCTGCCGGCGAAGTTCGCGCTGTACGTCGCGCCACGCCGCGGCCCGCGCGGCCGCCGACCGCGCTGCCGTGGCGCGTGCGAACGCCGAGTCCAGCCGCGGTTCGTGAAAGTCGGCGTAGTCGAGGGCGCCGCCAGCCTGCCGGCTCTCGAACATGGCGCGCAGGTAGGACAACGAGAGATCGCCCGACACGCCGGTCACCAATGCGTCGAACCGCTTGGGCCGGGCGCGCGCCTCGGTGAGAAAGGCGCCCAGCTCCATCTGCCGGATTCGCATCGAGATTCCGCGCGCCGCCAGATCCGCCTGGATGAGCTGCTCGAGCGCATTGTCCGCCGTGCCGACGGTGAGCAGTTCGAAGGCGAACGGCTCGCCGTTGCGCCGCCGACGGCCGTCGGCACCACGCGTCCATCCGGCGGCGTCGAGCAGGGAGTCGGCGCGCGCCGGGTCGAACACGGGAGGCGTGGTATCGGCATCCGGCACCTCGGGCGCCACCGGGCCGCCCGCCGGCGTGCCGAATCCGGCGAGGGCCACACGCACCAGCCGGCTGCGGTCGATGGACAGCGAGATGGCGTGCCGCACCCGGACGTCGTCGAACGGGGGACGATGCGTGTTGAGCACGAGGCCCGTCTCGAAGAGAATCGGGTAGTCGATCAACCGCAGTGTGGGATCGCGACGCACCAACGCCGCCATCGAAGGCGACACGCCCGCCACGTCGAGTTCGCCGCTCGCCAGTCCGGCGAACTTGGTGGTCGCCTCGTCGACCACGGCGATGACGAGCCCGCGCAGGGCCGGCGGCCCGCCGAGCGCGGCGGGAAAGTCGTCGTTGCGGGTGAACACCCAGCGCTGGTTCGGCACCCGTTGCACGAATCGGAAGGGGCCGTTGCCCACCGGCGCGTCGTTGAACGGCGCGCGGCGCATGTCGGCGCGCGGGACGTGGCGCAGGAGATGCTCGGGCAGGATGGGGAGTTCGCAGAACACGAGCGGAAAGCTCGGCGGCGCCCGGACGAATTGCACCACGGCCGTTGAATCGTCGAGCGCCACGACCGTGTCGATGCTCGCGAGATCCCCCGCGCGCGGGTAGCCGGTGACCGGATCGCGCGCCGCGAGAATGGTGAACGCCACGTCGCGGGCGGTGGTCGGTTGGCCGTCGTCCCACCGCAGGGCGGTGACCAGATGGAAGCGCAGCGCCCGGTGGTCGGGGCTCCAATCCCACGACCGGGCGGCGTACGGCACCGGCGCGAGCGTCGAGTCGTACCGGGCCAGGGTGGTGAACAGCGCGTACCGCTGCACCTGGCGCGACAGCGGGTGGATGGTGACCAGGGGATTGGCCGACTCGAGGTCGGTGCCGGACGCGTAGACGACCACCCCGGGGGCACGCGGCGGCGCCCCGCACCCGAGCATCAATACCGTGCCGACGATTGACGCGCGCCGAACCACTGACATTATCAACGCGTGTCCGCCCTCCCCGTGGCGCGTCGCCTGCGCGACGCCATCGTTCTCTACTGGCTCGTCGTGAGTCTCACGTTCGTGCTCGTCCGGCTCGCCCCGGGCGACCCGGCGACCATGCTGGTGCCACCGGATGCGCCGCCGGCCGCGGCGGCCCGGCTGCGGCACGAGTTCGGCCTCGACGCCTCGTACCCGGTGCAATATGCACGCTGGCTGGAGGCCGCGCTCACGGGGAATCTGGGCGAGAGCTTCGCCACGCACGAACCCGTGACGCGGGTGCTGGCCCGCGCCGCCCCGATCTCGTTCGGGCTCGGCCTGGCGTCGCTGGCGCTCACCTTCCTGATCGGCGTCCCCATCGGCATGCTGCAGGGGGCGCGACGGGGCACGGGCTGGGACCGTACGCTGACCGTGGTCACGACGACGGTGTTCGCCATGCCGTCGTTCTGGCTCGCGCTGGCGCTGGTAGCCGTGTTCACCTACGGCGCGAGCATGATGGGGCTGCCCACCTGGCTGCGGCTGCCGGCGTTCGGGCTTCACACCCCCGGTGCGATGCTGTCGGGATGGGAATCGCTGCGGGACGTTCTCCGGCATGCCGTGCTGCCGGTGACGATTCTCGCCGCCATCGGCGCCGCGGGGATCGCGCGCTACACGCGCAGCAGCGTGGCCGACGTGGCGCGGCAGGACTTCGTGCGGACCGCGCGCGCCAAGGGGGTGGCGCCGGTGCGCGTGTACCTGCGCCACGTGCTGGCCAACGTCATGCCGCCGCTCGTCGTGCTGCTGGCGTTGGCGCTGCCCGGCCTCGTGGCGGGTTCGATCTTCGTGGAGGCGGTGTTCGCGTGGCCCGGAATGGGGCGCACGATGCTCAACGCCATTGCCGCGCGCGACTACCCCGTCGTGATGGCGAGCGCGATGCTCTACGCGGGTGCCGTGATCGCGGCCAACCTGGCCGCCGATCTCGTGCTCCCGCTGCTCGATCCGCGCCGGACGGGGGCATGAGTTCGCCCGCGCGCGCCGTCGCCGGACGGCGCGATCCCCTCGCTGCCGCCGCCGTGGTATTGCTCGTGGCGATGGCGGTGGGCGTGATCGTCGTCCCGATGCTGTCGGGTCAGAATCCGCTGGCCATCGGCGACGTGCTGGCGCTGCGCTACCTGCCTCCGCTCGCGCGCGACGGATCGGGCACGCTGCATCTGCTGGGCACCGACCGGTTCGGGCGCGACCTGTTCGTGCGGATGATGCTGGCCGGCCGCATCTCGCTCATGGTCGGCGTCGTCGGCTCGGTGGCGGCGGCGGCGCTCGGCACCGCCGTCGGCGCCGTCGCAGCGTGGAGCGGTGGGATCATCGACCGGGTGCTGATGGCCGCTACGGATGCCATGCTGTCGATTCCGCGGCTGGTGCTGCTGCTGGTCTGCGCGGCGCTCTGGCAGCCGGGACTGGGCACCGTAGTCGTCGTGCTCATTGCCACCGGATGGATGGGCGTGGCGCGGATGATCCGTGCCGAGGTGCTCGGGGTGCGCGCGCAGCCGTATGTGGATGCCGCGATCTCGCTCGGTGCGCGCAGTGGCCGCGTGCTCTGGCGGCACGCGGTGCCGAACGCGCTCGGTCCGGCCATCGTCGCCACGGCGCTCGGCGTCGGCAACGCGATCCTGCTCGAGAGCGGCCTCTCCTTTCTCGGACTCGGCGTGCAGCCTCCGTCGCCGAGTTGGGGGAACATGATCGCCGGGGGCCGCGACGCGATCGTCACCGCACCGTGGATCGCGCTGGCGCCCGGGATCGCATTGATCGTGACGGTGCTCGCGTGCACGCTGCTCGGCGATTGGCTGCGCGACCGGATGTCGGGGGAGGCGGCGGGACTGCTCGGCGACCGGGCGTAGTGGTCAGCGCACCAGGACCGTGACGATCCCGCGCGGCGGCGCCTCGAACTCCACTGAACCATCCGCCACCGCGAGCGCCTCGCCCGGTGTTTCGTCCAGCCGCGAAGTTCGTGCCTCACGAATGCCGCCCCCGAGCGTCCAACCTCCCCGGACGGCACGATCGAACACGTTCACGCAGCGGAGTACCGTCCATTCACCGTCCTCGCTCTGCTTGACCGCCGAGCAGACCAGCCCGCGACCCTGGAGTTCGAGGGTCGGCGATTCGGGCGGCGCCAGGATCATCGAGCGCAGCGTCTCGCCCGTAACCGGCACGAGGACGTCCTCCGCCGTCCGCTCCACCAGCTCCGACGTGTCGCTCCCCCAGGGCCCGTGCAAGAGCACCGCGAACTCCGCGGTGAAGGGGCCGCGACACTGCGCCTGCGGCGTGGGCGACGGCCATCCGGCGTGCCCCGGCCGTTCCGGCAGATCGTTGCGCGACAACTCGCCGACGGCGCGAACGAGCGTGACGTGCACGCCGCCATCCGCATTGGCCTCGTACTCGGCGAGCCCGTCGGAGATCACGGTCACTCCCCGTGCCTGATCCGACAGCGTGACGTACCGGTGCAGCGGCGCCGTGGGCACCACGCGCTCCATCGCCGCATCGTCGGGCGCGATGGTCACCGGAACCCGCTCGACGGGGCCGAACATCGCGTCGGCGTGCACCACCGGCCCGGAGATACCGGTGCGTATACGCAATCGCAGACGATGGTCGTCGGCCCCGTTGTCGCCCGACACGGCGATCCGCAGCACGGGCGCATCGGCATCGAGCGAGAACCGGACGCGAGCGGAGACCGACTGCCCGCGCCGCACCGCGATCCGCCACCGCATCTCGATCGTGGCCCGCAACGGCCCGCGATCCACGAGGCGCACCCCGACGAGCCGCGCCGCGCGAACGGGCCCGCGAAGAGACGGTGTGTAGAGATCGCCGCAGTCGTCCTGATCCTCGAATCCCACCAGATCGGCGATGACCCGTCCGCTCGCCTCGTCGCGCAGCGTCACCGCACCGTCGGATTCCACGTCGACGCGCAACCGGCCGTTCGCCATCGAACGCCCGGCCACCCGCGCCGGATTCGGCACGGCACCGCGCGCGCTTCTGCCCCGTTCGAGCGGAAGGGCGCGAATTCCGAAGCCGGGAAGTTCGGCAATCCATATGGCCGCCTCGGCTTCCTCCACCAGATCGTCGTCCGGGTAGGCGCGGGGCGATTCGGTGCGCCCGTGGACGGCGGCCCGGCTCAGAAGCTGCAGCGCGTCGGCGCCTCGCACGCGAGCCGGCCCGAGACGCCCCGGCGGCACGGCAACTGCTCCTCCCGACCCCGGCCCCACGCGCACATCGGCCAGGAATCGCGAGAGCCGAACGATGGCCACGCCGCCACGCGGCCGCGGCACCGGATTCCGCACGATCACGTGCGGGCGCCACGCGTCGCGCACCAACCGCGCGCGCTCGGCATCGTGGCCGAGGAGCGCGGCCACGGCGTCGTCCCGCAACCCGTACCCCTCTGCCTCGACCTCGTCCATCCGTGCGTCGAAGGCCCGGGCCACGGTGTCGATGGAGCAGCCGCACAGCGTGTCGTGCGGGTGAGCGAGGAGCAGCGTACGCCACACCGCATCGAGCAGCCCGCGGACGGAACGACCGGAGCGCCGGGCCGCGAGTGCGGCCCACGGTTCGGCCTCGCGCACGAGCAGTCGCTCCGCGTGGGCGTTACGCCGCTTCTGCGCCGCCCTGGTGCCGAAGGTGCCCTGCAGCGTCCACGTATAGCCGTACGAGTCGCGCAATTCGCCGGCGATCTCCGGCAACTCGACGTTCGGAGCCGCCGCCACGGCCTGGGTGACGAACTCGCGCAACGAACTCCGGCGTACGGCCGCCGGCTGCGCCGCCGCCGCGAGCGCCTCGACCGCCGCGGCAAGCTTCCGTTGGCGCGCATGGTGGTCGGCCCCATTGAGCAGCAGGGCAGCGGGCAACCGCGCCCGTGGCAAGAGTTGGTCGCGTACCTCGGGCCAGCGATCCGCGGCGGCGTCGGGGTCGGACGGCAGGTTGGCACCAAGTTCGTATCCGCTTGGCGACAGGTGATACAGCAGGACGCGCTCGCCGGACGGCGCGGCCCACGAGCAGGCATCGCCCGCCGGCCACCGGCGCCCGCCGTAGCCGCGCCATGCGACGACTGCTTCGAACCCGAACCCGCGCGCCAACACGGGGAGCGCCGCTGGGTGGCCGAAGCTGTCGGGACAGTAGAGCACGGGCGGCGCGTCCACCCCGAGGGCGTGCAGCGTCCGGCGGCCCATGAAGAGGTTGCGCACGAGCGCTTCGGCACCGGGAATCAACTCGTCGGCGAGCACGAACCAGGGGCCGGCCTCCAGGGCGCCTTTCCGAAGTTGCGTCGAGAGTTCGGACGCCCGCTCCGGACGGACCGCCAGATAGTCGCTGAGCACCACAGTCTGTCCGTCCAGCAGGAAGCTCGTGTCATCGGAGGGCGGATCGTCGAGGATCTCGTCCATGAGCGCGGCCAGCCGCTGTCGGAAGCGACCGGCGGTGTGGTACCACTCTCGATCCCAGTGGGTATGAGAGACGACGTAAAGTGTGAGCACGCGGTCAGCGGTCAGCGGTCAGCGGTCAGCGGTCAGCGGTCAGCGGTCAGCAGCGAAGTTGGCTCCGCGGCCGGCCCACCGGCAAGCGACCGCGTGCCGCCCGTTGACCCGGCGCCCGGAACCGTCGAAGTTCAGAAGTTCGCGGGATGCCTATCACCTGAGGATTCATGCACGAGCTCCTCGATCTCTTCCATCGCCTGACCAACGTCCGCGAACTGATCACGTGGGGCGGGTATGTGGGCCTCACCGCGGTGATCTTCGCCGAGACGGGCCTGCTGGTGGGGTTCTTTCTGCCGGGCGATTCCCTCATCGTCACCGCCGGGTTGTTCGCCGCGCTTGGACAGTTCGACGTCTATCTGGTGGGGCTCCTGCTGTCCATCGCGTCCATTGCCGGCAACACGTCGGGCTACTACATCGGCAAGGTGACCGGGATGGCGCTGTATGCGCGCCCCGACTCACTGCTCTTCAAGCGCAAGCATCTGATCCGGGCGCATGAGTTCTACGAACGCCACGGCGGGGCGACGGTGCTCATCGCGCGCTTCATGCCGATCGTGCGCACCTTCGTCCCGGTGGTGGCAGGCGTCGCGAACATGAACCCGCGGCGCTACACCTTCTTCAACGTCGTCGGCGGGCTGGCGTGGATCTGGGGCATGCTGTTCATCGGCTATTTCCTGGGTCGTTACATTCCGGGTATCGACCGCCACATCGACGTGGTGATCATGGCAGTCATCGCGCTGTCACTCATGCCCGGCGCCGTCGCCTGGATGCGCGCGCGCCGGCGAGTGCCCCCTCCGGACATTGCACCGGACGCCTGACGTCCAAGGAGACCGATATGGCTTTTACGCTTCCCGCGCTTCCGTACGCCGCCAAC
Organism: uncultured Gemmatimonadaceae bacterium; assembly: GCA_963814345.1. GTDB lineage: Bacteria > Gemmatimonadota > Gemmatimonadetes > Gemmatimonadales > Gemmatimonadaceae > JAGWRI01. The sequence continues at coordinate 183,602 of CAWFCT010000021.1, forward strand.
GCCCTCGAGCCGCACATCGACGCGCGCACGATGGAGATCCATCACGACAAGCACCACGGCGGATACGTCAACAACCTGAATGCGGCCATCGAGAAGGCGCCCAACCTGGCCGGGAAATCGCTGGACGCCCTGCTCAAGGATCTCAACGCCGTACCGGACGCCGTCCGCACCGCCGTGCGCAACAACGGCGGTGGACACTGGAACCACTCGATGTTCTGGGAGATCATGAGCCCCAAGGGCGGCGGTGAGCCCAGCGGCAAGCTGGCCGACGCCATCAAGAAGGCGTTCGGCGACTTCGCCACCTTCCAGCAGCAGTTCGCCGCCGCGGCCACCGGGCGCTTCGGCTCCGGCTGGGCCTGGGTGGTGAACGACGGCGGCAAGCTCGCCATCATGAGCACGCCGAATCAGGACAACCCGGCCATGGACGGCAAGCACGCGATCATGGGCCTGGACGTGTGGGAGCACGCCTACTATCTGAACTACCAGAACCGCCGGGCCGACTACATCAAGGCCTGGTGGAACGTGGTGAACTGGGACGCGATCGCGGCCCGGATGTAAGCGCTTCTTCTCGACCGACACGGGCGCGCCGCCGCGGAATCCGCGGCGGCGCGCTCATTTCGTTCGGTTGGGACCGGCCACCAGATCGTCGATGCCGTGCTCATCCGAAACCCGCAGGCGGCCGCGAGTCGCCGCCCGTCTCCCCAGTACCGGCGGGGTGACGAGCGTGGTGACGAGCACCATCAGCATGATGGCGCCGAACAGTCCGTCGTCGATGCCACCGCTGGCGAGTCCCATGTGGGCGAAGATCAATCCGACCTCGCCGCGAGGCACCATGGCCACGCCGACCAGCAGCTTGTCGCCCCGGAACCACCAGGGGACGTAACCCGCCAGCACCTTGCCGGCGATGCCCACGACGATGAGGACGACGCCCACTTCCATGGCGCGCGCGGTGAACATCGCGGGCAGGTTGACGGCGGCGCCGACGCTCGCGAAGAAGATCGGCACGAAGAAGTGCCCCGTTCGCGTCGTGGACTCGCGGAGTTCGCCCGCCTGCGGGAGGTCATGGAGCACCACGCCGGCGGCGAAGGCGCCGATGATCATCGCCGAACCGGCCAGATGCGCCAGCCAGGCGAGCATGAACGCGAACGCGATGCCCACGAGCCCGAGGGTTCCCGACGCCCGGATCTTCTCGGCGACGCGGAACACCGGCGGCGCCACGCGCCCCCCGATCACCACGGCGAGCACGACGAAGAGAACGGCCACGCCGGTGATCCGTCCGACGTGGGACACCGACACGCTGCCCCCCTCCACGATCCCGGCGACCACGGCGAGGATCACGAGACCGATGATGTCGTCGATGACGGCGGCTCCGAGCACGACGCGCCCTTCCGTGGTCTCGAGCATCCCCAGTTCGGAGAGCACGCGGGCCGAGATGCCCACCGAGGTGGCGCAGAGGGCCGCCCCGCAGACGAGGGCCGGCACGCGGCTCAGCCCCAACAGCTCGGTCCCGATGTACCCGGCCCCCAGCGGCATCACGACACCGGCCATTGCCACGGTGGTCGCCACGCCGCCCACCTTGATCAGATTCCGCACGTCGGTTTCGAGACCGATCTCGAACAGCAGCACCACGACGCCGATCTCGGCCATCGCGCTGATCACGGGGTTCGACGCGTCTACGATGCCGAGCACCGAGCCGCCGAGCAGAATGCCGGCGATCAGTTCGCCGAGGACGGCGGGCTGGCCGAAGCGCTGCGCGATCTCGCCCAGCGCCTTGGTGGCGACGAAGATCGCGGCGAGCGCCGCGACGAGGTGGGCGGTCTGCGCCTCCCCCCCGCCCGACGCCGCGAGCAGCAGCGCGTGAGGCAGCGTCACTGCGCTGCCTCGCCCTCCAGGTACGTATACCCTTCGAGCCCCGCCACGTAGTCCGCGATGAAGGTGTTCGCCTCCTGTCGCGTGAGGTACTTGGCGCCCGACACCTTGCGCCGGAAAACCTGCAGCAGATCCGAGGCGCGGAACTGCACGTAGTCGAGCACCTCCGTCACCGTATCGCCGTGCACGAGGTCGCTCACCTCGTAGCCGCCGTTGGGGCCCAGCCGGATATGCACGGCATTCGTGTCGCCGAACAGGTTGTGCAGGTCGCCCAGGATCTCCTGATAGGCGCCGGTGAGAAACACGCCGAGCACGTACGGTTCCCCGTCGTGGAACTCGTGCAATTCCAGACTCGGCGCCCCGTTCTTCTCACCCACGAACCGGTCGATCTTCCCGTCCGAGTCGCAGGTCACGTCCTGGATCGTACCCCGCCGCGTGGGCTCTTCATCGAGCCGGTGGACCGGCATGATGGGGAAGAGCTGGTCGATGGCCCAGCTGTCCGGCAGCGACTGGAAGAGCGAGAAGTTGCAGAAGTACCGGTCCACGAGATTCGATTCGAGATCGGCGATGATATCGTCGTACGCGTCGCGGTGCTGCCGGCACAGGCGGGCGATCACGTTGATGGTCGAGAAGTAGATCTGCTCGGCCAGCGCGCGCTCGCGCAGCGACAGCACTCCCGAGTTGAAGAACTCGTGGGCGCGGTCCTTGTCGAAGGTGGCGTCGTGGAAGACCTCCTTCACGCGCCGCCGCGACACGTTCTTGCGCGAGACGTCCCGATGGTCGGCCACCATCTCGTGGAGCAGCGGGTGGTCCTCGTCGGTGAGCGCCGGCAGCGGCTGTTCGGCCACCGACTCCACGTCGATCACCTTGAGCAGCAGCAGCGCGTGGTGGGCGGTGAGCGCGCGGCCCGACTCGCTGATCAGGTGGGGCATCGGCTGCTCGTGCTCCCGGCAGGCCTCGCCCAGCGTGTACATCACGTCGTTGGCGTATTCCTGTAGCGAGTAGTTCACGCTCGCGTCGGACGTGGAATTGGTGCCGTCGTAATCCACGCCGAGACCGCCGCCCACGTCGAGATGCGTGATGTTCACGCCCATCTTGCGCAGCTCCACGTAGAAGCGCGCGATCTCCTGCAGCCCCGACTTGATGAACCGGATGTCGGTGATCTGGGAGCCGAGGTGAAAGTGGATGAGCCGCAGGATGTCGAGCCGGCCGAGCGCCCGCAGCTTCTCCACGGCCTGGACGAGCTGCGCCGACTGGAGGCCGAACTTCGACTTCTCGCCGCCGCTCTCGGCCCACCGGCCGAAGCCGCGCGACGCCAGCTTGATGCGCACCCCGGCGGTCGGCGTCACCTCCATCTCGTCGGCCACCTGCAGCAGCACGTCGATCTCACTGAGTTGCTCGATGACGATGAAGACCTGGTGCCCGAGCTTCTGTCCCATGAGGGCGAGGCGCATGAACTCCTCGTCCTTGTAGCCGTTGCACACGATCACGTGATCGGTGTGCTCGGCGAGGCCGAGCACGGCCTGCAGCTCGGGCTTGCTCCCGCACTCGAGCCCCACCCCATGGGCGGCGCCGAACTGGACGATCTCCTCCACCACGTGGCGCTGCTGGTTGACCTTGATCGGGTAGACGGTCGTGTATCCCCCGTCGTAGCCGAACTCGGCGCGCGCCGCCTCGAAGTGCCCGGTCAGCGCGTCGATGCGCGACCGGAGGATGTCGGAGAAGCGGAGCAGCACCGGGAGCGCCACCCCCTGCTCTTCGAGATCGAGCTCCAGTTCGAACAGATCGAGTTCCTGCTCGGGGTGACTCCTGTCGGGACGCACCACGACGTGTCCCTTGGCGTTGATGTCGAAGAACCCCGCGCCCCAGCCCTCGATGTTGTAGAGCTGACGGGCGGCATCGATGTTCCAGCCGGTGGCGACCGGCGCGACATCCGTCGCGGCGGCCGCAGCCGCATCCGCAGTGTGTGTCCCCATGGCGGAATCTTACAACCTCAGGGTGCCGCGTGCCACGGAGGCAGCGGTCGCGTTACGGAAAGAGGGGCCGCATCGACCAGCCGTCACCCTCGCGCACGTACAATTCGCGATCGTGCAGGCGGCTGGGCATCCCGTGCCAGAACTCGATGCGCTCGGGGGTGACCCTGAACCCCGACCAGTAGGCCGGCCGGGGAACCGGCTGCCCCGCGAACTTCTTCTCGAACTCCGCGTAGCGGACCGCCAGGAGGCCGTCGGTGGCCTGCTCGCGGCTCTGCGTGGACGCCCAGGCGCCGATCTGGCTCCCCCGTTCGCGCGAGGCGAAGTAGGCGTCGGCTTCGGCATCGGTCACCGGCACTGCCGGCCCCTCCACCCGCACCTGCCGCTCCAGCGCCTGCCAGTGGAAGCAGAGCGCCGCGTGGGGATTGGCCTCCAGCTCGCGCCCCTTGCGGCTCTCGAAATTGGTGTAGAACACGAACCCCTGCTCGTCGAAATGCTTGAGCAGCAGAATGCGGACGGAGGGCCGCCCGTCGGCGTCGGCCGTGCCGAGGGCGAACGCCGTGGGCTCGGGCAGGAGGGCGCGGTCGAGGGCACACGCCCGGTCGAAGAGTTCACGGAACCGGTCGAAGGGCTCCGCCAGCGATACGTGGGTCATGCCAAAAGGTAAACGTTGGCGCGCGCCGGCACGATCCGGCGCCGGCCCCGAGTTGGAAGCGGGCCGGGGCGGCGGAGGGCCGGTGCGCCCTAGTCACTGTTGTTCAGCAATCCGCCCATGAGCCCGAGGGCGCCGCCCAGGCCGCCCTCTCCCTTGTGCGCGCCGCCCGCCCGGGGCGCCGAGGCGAGGATCTTGTCGGCGAGGCGCGAGAACGGCATCGACTGCAGAATCACCCGGCCGGGCCCGGTGAGGGTGGCGAAGAACAGCCCCTCGCCGCCGAACAGCGCCGTCTTGATCCCCGGCACCATCTGGATGTCGTAGTTCACCCGCTCGTCGAACGCGACGATGCACCCGGTGTCCACCCGGACCTTCTCGCCGCCCGACAGCTCCATCTCGTGCAACGTGCCCGACGCGTGCAGGAACACCAGTCCGTCGCCCTCGATGCGCTGGAGAATGAACCCCTCGCCCCCGAAGAACCCGGCGCCAAGGCGCTTGGAGAACGCCACCGACACGTGGATGCCCCGCGCCGCGCACAGGAAGGCATCGCGCTGGGCGATGATCTTGCCGCCCCAGTCCTTGAGGTCGACGGGATGGATCTTGCCCGGCGTGACGGCGGCGAACGCCACGTCGCGCGACGGACGCGCCTGGTTGGTGAACGTCGTCATGAAGAACGAGTCGCCGCCGAGCGCGCGCTTGGCGCCCCCCAGCAACTTGCCGACCATGCTCCCGCCCTCGGCGTTCGGATCGAGCGTCGTCTGCATGTCGATGCCGTCCTGCATGTACATCATGGCGCCCGCCTCGGCCACCACCCGTTCCCCCTGATCGAGGGTGATGATCACCGCCTGCAGATCGTCCCCGAGCAGCCGATAGTTGATCTCGTCCGCCATTCCGTTCCCTCCTCCGTTACCGGTTGTGCGACCCGTCCGGGCCGGTGTGTCCGTTGTCGCCGGGATGCGCGGGCACACCGGCCGGATGTCCGAGCTGATCCCGTCCCTTCTGCAGATACGGAATGCCGTGGATCATCCAGTCGGGCTCCGGGAACCCGCGCAGGTGGTAGTCGAAGAATTGCTGCATGCGCATCGCGATGTCCATTTGGTTCGCGCGCTTGGTGGGGTTGTGCTCGTCCCCGTTGTAGTCCAGGAGGTAGACCTCCTTCCCCATGCGGCGGAGCGCGACGTACATCTCGATGCCCTGGTACCAGGGCACGGCCCCGTCGCCGTCGTTGTGCATCATGAGCAGCGGCGTCTGGATGCGGTCCACCCAGAACAGCGGCGAGTTCTCGATGTAGCGGAGCGGCTCCTGCCAGATGGATCCCCCGATCCGGCTCTGTGTGTGTTCGTACTGGAACGACCGGTTGAGCCCCGACGCCCAACGGATGCCACCGTAGGCACTGAACATGTCGGCCACGGGCGCGCCGGCCATCGCGGCCTTGAACATATGGGTCTGCGTGACGAGGTAGGCCGTCTGGTATCCGCCCCACGAATGCCCCTGAATGCCGAGTGCGTCGCGGTCCACGTAGGGACGCGTGAGCAGGGACTCGACGCCCGACACGATGGCCTTCATGGCGCTGGGGCCGGGATAGCCGATCTCGTAGGGGATGTCGGGCTCGAAGATCAGGTAGCCGTTGGAGACGTAATGTGTGGGGTTGATGATGTTCCGGCCGCCGGGCGGCACGTAGCGGTGGAGATTGTCGGACAGCCGCTCGTAGAAGTACGTGATCATCGGGTACTTCTTGGACGGATCGAAGTTCTCGGGCTTGTAGAGAATGCCCTCGAGCGGAATGCCGTCGGCGCTGATCCAGTGCACCAGTTCGGCGGTGCCCCAGTTGAACTCCGCCTGCTGCGGATTCGCGTCGGAGATCCGCGTGAGGTCGGCCAGCTTCTCTCCCGTGTACAGATTCGGAAAATCCACGAACGTGCCGCGGGTGACCACGAACCGCTTCGCATGCTTGGCGAGCAGCGGCGTGCCGTAATCGACGTCGGCCGTCACCACCTGTTCGGGCGCGCGGCGCGCTCCCAGGCGCAGCCAGGCGAACCCGGCCGCCTTCGTGTCTTCGTTGAAGGTGCTGAGCAACACCGGCTCACGGGGGTCGAGGAAGGGATCGTCGCGGTCGAGATCGACCACGCGGAAGCGCACGTGCCCGCGCCGCCCCACCGAATCCGTAAGCACCACCGGCGGCCTGGCCCCGGTGGGGTCGGACTGCCAGACGTCGTACCGATCGTACAGCAGCACCGTCGCGTCGCCCGGGGTCCAGCCGCCGAGGCCGTACGCCGGCGCGATGTCCGGGTGATCGTCGAGTTCATTGTCGAACCGGTCGCCGCGCAGGGCGCCCGTGAGATCGGCCGTCCGGCTCTTTGCGATGTCGTACGCGAACCAGTGTCCGTCCTTCATGTACGTGATGAACTTGCCGCCCGGCGACAGCGTGGCGCGCTGGCCCTGCAGCTCCTTCACGACCAGGGTGCGCTTGCCCGTGGTGGCATCCACCGCGTACACGTCGTTGCCGCCCTCACCCCACATCGATGCGATGGCGTACGGCACGTCGCTGGTCTCCATGGCCACCAGCCCGTCAGAAGATACCGTAGCGTTCGGTACGGAATCGTCCGTGAGCTGCACGAGCTTCTTCGAGGCCAGCTGGTAGACGGCGAGGAACGTCTTGTCGCGATCCCGCGCCGCATTGGCCTTCTGCTGCGGCATCAGTTCGGCGTCCTTCCAGCTCCACAGGTCGAAGATCGCCTTGTCGTAGAGCGAATCGTGCGGCACGGTGTCGGGTCGCGGCGGCGCGACCCCGAACTGGAGCGCCGTGCCCGAGCGCGTGAACGAAACCCTGCCGTAGTCCGCGACCAGCAGATTCGGGCCGAGCGTGCCCGCCGTCGCGACGGTGACGGGCTTCGCGTCCTTCAACGACGCGTAGTACAGCGTGAACTTCGGCGTCTTGCTCGCGAAGTCGTCGCGGTCGGACGTGAACGCCACCCGCGACCCGGAGCGGTCGAAGGTGAAATTGCGATAGTCCCCCTTCCCCGTCATGATGGCGGTCGACGCGGCCTGGCCCGGCACGCGGACGTAGACGCCGTCTCCGTCTCCTTCGCGACTCGAGACCGCATAGCCGAGGTACTTGGCGCTGTCGTCGAAGGTGAAGCTCGCCACGTGCTCGAGCCTCGTTTCGGCGCCGCTGGCCAGATTGCGGAGCACCACGGTGGCGCCGTCGGACTTGCGGCGCGCGGTTCCGGAATCACTCGCCGCCCCACGGCCGCCGCGCCCGGCACGACCATTGGCGCCGTTGGCCCCGGTTGTATCGGTGTCCAGCTGGTAGGCCAGCCAGTCCCCCGCGTCGGAGGGCATCTTGAACGAACGCACGTCGGCAATCGTCGTCACCTGGCCCGACGCCAGATCGACGATGGCCAACCCGGCCTTGGGCGGCGTGCCCGGGCGGCCGCCCCGTCCTGCGTGGCGCGCCGAGTCGAACGCTGCCATCGGCGCGTACGTCATGACGACCGCGAAACGGGAATCCGGAGAGATCTGTCCGCCCGGGACGCCGCCTCCACGACCGCGCCCCCCGGCCGAGCCGGGCGTCATGTTCGGACGCCCGATGAAGCCCCTTGGTACACGATACTCGGTGGTGCCCGATGTCGCGCGAACGACGAACTCGCCGTCTCCCACCTGCGGCGTGAGCGAATACGCCACCCACTTGCCGTCCTGGGAGACCGCGGTTCCGGTGATCGAGCGCCAATGGTCCCAGTCGCCGGGCGAGAGGGCGCGTTTGGGGGCCTGCGCGGCGGCGGCCGCGGCGGATGAAGCGAGGAGGGCGACGATGAGGGAGGATCTGCGCATGGCTCGGGAGGGTCGGCGTTGGCTGGACTGCGGGAGGGAAACACAGCGAACGTCCGAAACGTCTCACGCGGTCCGCGCCCGCGCCAGAGGCACGTTGGCGGCGTGCTGCCGGACGGCGGTGGACGGCTCCCCGAGACGAGCCGCCGTGACCATCGCCCGGCGCCGCGGAGGTCGCGTTGAGCGTCCGGCGGGACCAGCGCCAACGCCGGATGGTGTCACGCGCCGATCAACATTCCCCGGCGGACGAGATCGCGGACGGCGATTGGCGCCGGGCCGCTCCGGGCGCGAGCTTTCAACAACGTGGCTCCGATGTCCGGCGGTACGAGGCCTGGACGTCGGCCGGACTCCCCGTGGGCCCCTCACCAACGACCTGACTCTGGAGTGATTGCCATGCACCTCCGTCGTTCCCTCCCGCTGGCCGCCGCTGCCCTGCTCCTGGTCGGTGCCGCGACGCCGGCTCACGCCCAGCGGCGCGGGGCGCGCTCGGCGGCGGACACCGCATCGTCCACGCTGCTCGTGCCCGATCAGGTGTGGACCGGTGCCGATCCGACGCCGCACAAGGGATGGGTCGTGCTCGTGACCGGCGACCACATCGCGGCCGTCGGGCCACGGAACGCGGTGAAGGCGCCCGCCGGGGCAACGACCATCGAGCTGTCTGGCACGACGCTCATCCCGGGCATGATCGAGGCGCATTCCCACATGTTCCTCCATCCGTACAACGAGACGTCGTGGAACGACCAGGTGCTCAAGGAGCCGCTCGCGCTCCGTACGGCGCGGGCGGTGAACCACGCGCGGGCCACGTTGATGGCGGGTTTCACCGCCAGCCGCGATCTGGGAACCGAGGGGGCAGGCTTCGCCGACGTGGGGCTTCGCGACGCGATCGAACAGGGCATCATCCCGGGGCCCCACCTGTTCGTTGCGACGCGCGCCATCGTGGCGCTCGGCGCCTACGGGCCCAAGGGATTCGACGATCGGTGGGACGTGCCGCAGGGCGGTGAGGAAGCCGCGGGCGTGGACGACATCGAGCGGGTGGTGCGCGAGCAGATCGGCAAGGGCGCCGACTGGATCAAGCTCTACGGCGACTACCGGTGGGGGCCGCATCCTGGTTCGCACGCCACCTTCACCGAAGCGGAGATGCAGCGGGCCGTGGAGGTCGCGCACAGCGCCGGCGTGCCGGTGGCCGTGCACGCGACCACGCCCGAAGGAATGGAGCGCGCCATCGAGGCCGGGGTGAACACCATCGAGCACGGAGACCGCGGCACGCTCAAGGAGTTCCGGGAGATGGCGGCCAAGGGGATCTTCTACATCCCGACGGTGGCCGCCGGCTACTCGATTGCCGAGTACGGCGGATGGAAGCCGGGCGATCCCGAAACGGCCGGCATGCTGGCCAAGCACGCGAGCTTCGAAGCGGCGCTCGAATCTGGCGTGCAGATCTGCGCCGGCGGCGACGTGGGGGTATTCACCCACGGCGACAACGCCAAGGAGCTGGTGCTCATGGTGCAGTACGGCATGACGCCGGTGCAGGCACTCACGGCCGCGACGGTCACCAATGCGAAGATGCTCGGCTGGGAGGACCGCATCGGATCCATCAAGCCGGGGTTGCTGGCCGACCTCGTGGCCCTGCAGGGCGATCCCATCAAGGACATCACCGCCACGAAGCGGGTGGCGTTCGTGATGAAGGGCGGCGAAGTCTACAAGCGGCCCTGAGGGCGGCGCGCGGCGCGGACTCGGGGAGCGCCTCGCCGGGTCCGCGCGACGCTCCGCAAGGTCAGTTGATGCGCGAGATCAGCTGAATAACGCCCGAGCCGTAGTACCGCCCGAACTTCGGCACGGCGTCGATACCGGAGTAATATCGGACCTCGGCGAAGTCACCCGCCGGCAGGTCGCGCATGAGCGAGATGGGCCCGTACTCCTGGTCGTTCAGGAATACGGTGGCCACGTCGCGGGCGCCCCCGATGAAGGAGATGGGGCCGCGGTCGCGCAGATACTGCGGCCGCAGCTTGGCAATCACGTCGTAGATGGACGCGGCCTGCGCCGCGCGGATCTCGTCCTCGGTGATGACGTTCGGGTTCGAGACCTCGTTGAGCGGCGCGCGATGGAAGCAGCCGGCGGTCAGCAGCAGCCCCACGATCAGGAATCGTCGCCTGTCCATGGCCCACCTCCTCGCGTGGTGGTAAGGCCGAACGGCCCCGGCGGTCGCCGGGGCCGTTCAACCTACGCTACTACAAACGGGCGATCAGTTACAGGTGACCGTCCCGATGGAACCGCCGCGCGCGTTCGTCTCCGCCGCCGGAACGGGGAGCGCGCTCTGGAAGATGTCCTGCGGCGTCTCCTTGCGGAGATACGTGCCGTTCAACCGGCCGTACGCCCGGAGATCGACGAACCGCTGCGCGCCCTGTCCGAGCAGCGTGTAGCGCTTCTCGTACAGCACGGCATTGATGGCGGTGGTCTTGTCCGGGAAGGTCGCGTACGCCGGCAACCCGCCCAGATTCGTGCGGATGAAGTTGACGTCCGCCGTCGCGGCCGGCAGGTCGTTGGACTCGATCTCGGCCTGGGCGCGGAGCAGGATCAATTCGGCGTCCGACAGCACCGGAATGGGCCGCGTCAGATTGGCGCCGATGGACGGCATGGCGTAGGTGAAGTCGTAGTCCGTGGTCACGCCCTGACCCGTGATCGGCGACGAGCGCACGGTGATTTCCGCCGCGCGAAGGTCACCGGCTTCGATGCTGTCGCCGGCCATGGGGTTGAGGTGAATGGCGGCGTCGACGATGGGGTTGGTAGCCTCGCCAGGCGCCGTGCTGTATTCGTAGTACGGCGAGTTCCACAGGGTCGCCGGATCGAGCGTCCCGATGGCGGCCGTCAGGTCGGTGATCGCCGTGGCGAAGCTCGCCGGGTTCGGCTTGCTGTGGTCCATGCCACGGTACAGCGCCACCTTGCCGGCCAGGCCACGGTTGAACGCCATGAAGGTGGCCGGGGTGTTGTAGTCGCCCTGATAGCTGAATCCACCGGGGAGCGTGAAGGGGAACGGCGTGCTCCCCGCTGCCTGCAGATCGGCCTGCGCGCTGTCGAGTAGTGCGCCGATGTAGTCGAGCACGTTCGGCTTGCAGACGAACGGTGCCGGCGCGGTGTTGATGTCGTGATCGACGTCCACGGGGATTCCGATGGAGTCACGCATCTCCAGCGTCCGGTAGTACGCCAGCGCCTTGATGGTGCGCGCCAGCCCGGTGGTCGCCGACCGCTCGGCCGATGACAGGTCGGTGGCAGTGCCGATGTTGTCGATCAGGTTATTGGCGGCGCGAATCTCGGCGTAGAACCCGCCCCACATGCCGGCGGCGAACCCACCGGGGTCGGCCGGCCCGCCGATGAGTTCGGTGATGTACCGGGGTTCGGCGGTGTCGATGCGATAGATGTCCCGCGCCATCGTCTCGGGGAACACGATGCCCAGGTTCCCGCGATCCGACCGCAGCAGTCCGGTGGCGAGCAGCTGCACCGACGAGCGGTTGAGTCCGCTCTGGAGCAGCGACGACGAGACGTTGTTCAGATCCGGCACTCCGGTCGAGTCCTTGCACGCCCCGAAGAGCGTGAGGACGGCGATGAGCGCCACGGTTCGTTTCATCATGAGTCGATTCATCCTTGGTGGGATGTTCACGTCAGAAGTTGGCGATCACCGAGAAGAACACACTGCGGCTGGGCGGATACGGCGCCACGTCCTGGAAGCGGCCCAGGTTCGCGTTGCTGAAGTTGGACACTTCCGGATCGTAGCCCTTGTACTTGGTCCAGGTCGCCAGGTTGCGCCCGCTGACCTCGACGCGGAGGCTGTGGTCACCGCCGATGAGGCGCGTGGTCAGATTCTTGGGCAGGAGATAGGAGAGCGTGAGTTCGCGAAGCTTCACGAACCCGGCCGGCTCCACGTAGGCGCCGTATCCCTGGATGTAGCGGCCCAACCGCGCGTTGGTCATCGCCGTATCCGACAGGATGGAGGTCGGGTCGACGAACAGCCCCGTCAGATCCACCGCATACCCGCCGCGACGGTAGTCGAAGAGACTCGTCAGGCGGAAGTTGCCGTAGTCGAATTCGTTGGAGAAGCCCATGGTGTACTTGGGCGCGCTCTCGAGGTAGGTGATGTGGCGCGCGCGACTCACGAAGTTGCCGCCGGCGAAGGTCGAATCCCACCCGTTGTACACCTGCAGCGTGGTCACCGACTGCCCGGTGCAGACCCACGGCTGGCCGAAACGCAGCGAGAAGGAGACGCCGCCGGGCACGAAACAAGGCACGTCGAGCGAGGTGACGCGGCTCCAGACGTTCGCGAAGGTGGTCCGCGAGACCCAGGTGAACTTGCCGCGGTCGATGGGGGTCATGCTGAGGGCGTACTCGGTGCCGGTGTTCCGCATCGCGCCGCCGTTCAGGATCTTCGTGCCGTAGCCGGTGGACGGCGCCACGGCGGCCGACAGGATGAGGTCGGTGACCCGCTTGTTGAAGTACGTGGCCGACAACGCCACGCGCCCATCGAGGAACTGCGCGTCCAGTCCGGCTTCGGTTTCGGTGGAGGTTTCCGGCTTGATGTTCGGGTTGCCGGCTGTGCCCGAGGGCGTGGCGCCCAGTTGGCCGTCGTACACGCCGATGGGCAGCGACGTGAACTTGCTGCCGTACGCCGGCTGGTTACCGGCCTTGCCGTACGCGACGCGGATTTTGAGGTCGTTGGTGTACTTGGGCAGCCAGGGCAAACGATACGAGGCCGCGTACTTCGGATAGAGGTAGAACTTCTTGTCGTTGCCGTTCACGCTCGACCGCTCGGCGTTGATCGCCGCCGTCAGGAACAGCCGGTCGTGGAGGGTGAGGAACTCTTCCTGGGCGTAGTAGGCGAAGTCCTTCACCAGGAATTGGTTCTCGGTGAGCGACTGCTGCACGCCGTAATTCACGTTCGTGACGCCGGCCGGGATGTCCTGACCGCGGTTGTAGATGGCGTCGCTCTGCCGGCGCTCCTGCCGAAGCCCGAACGACGTGGTCGCCGTGAACCGGTTGGTGATCAGCTTGTGCGCGCCCGACAGGTTCACGTTCGCGTACGTGCTGCTCGTCTTGTTGGTGACGATGGTGCCCGGGAGGCCGTCGGCCGACTCGAAGTACACGTCCGGCGGCGAGTACAGATGCGTGTTGTACTGGAACGCATCGATGCCGGCGATGAGCGTGAAGTCCAGCGTCTGGCGATCCGAGCTGTACGCCGAGAGGTTGGTGTTCACGCTGCCGATGTAACGGTAGACGTCTTCCGGATTCTTGACGAGCGCCGCGTCCTGGAAGGGGTTGGCGAGGTCACCCTCGAACGGATTCGTGGGATACACGCCGTTGACGGTGTGGGCCAGATCCACCCAGGTGGGGGTTACCGAGAAGATGTCGCCCGGCGAGACCACGGGGTTGTTGTCGTTGCCCGAGATGCCGCGGTCGGTGAGCGTGTGGATGAACTGGTTGTTCGACCGCAGGTTGATGCGGGTTCCGATGAGTTGGCCGATGTTGGCGGTGACCAACTGCTTCTGATAGTAGGTGCTGCGCTGGATCGCGTTGTCACGGCTCGCCGAGCCGCCCATGTAGTACGTGGTATTCGCCGATCCGCCGTTCACCGACAGGTCGGTCTCGTACGAGCCCGGGTTCCCGCCGTAGAACTCCTTCTCGAAGTCATGGCACACCGGCTGCCAGGGCACCGGCGGGGATCCGCTGCCGCCCATGGTGTTGGTCCACCAGTCCTGCGCCTCGGCCGCCGAGTGGAAGCAGCGGAAGCCCAGCTTGTGCGAGATGGTGTACTGGCCGTACCGCTGCGTGAAATTCACCTTCGGCGCGCCGGCCTGGCCGTGCTTGGTGGTGATGACGATGACGCCGTTTGAAGCCTTGGAGCCATAGATGGCGCCGGCTGACGCGCCCTTCAGTACCTCGATGCTCTCGATCTCGTTGGGATCGAGGTCGGCGATGCGGTTCACCGGCTGATCCTGCCGGTTGGTGATACCGCCGCCCGCGTTGGTGATCGAGTTGAGGCCCGAGCCGATGGCGTCATTGCTGACGAGCACGCCGTCCACCACGTACAGGGGGCTGGAGCTGGCGTTGATCGAGGTGGCGCCGCGAAGCTGGACCTGCGAGCCGCCGCCCGGGGCGCCCGAGTTGGTCGTGATCACGGCCCCGGGAATCTTGCCCTGGAGGTCGCTCTCGATGGTCTGGGCCGGTGCGTTGTTGAGATCCTGCGCACTCACCACGGCCACAGCGTTCGCCGCGTTCTGACTCGAGACGGTCGTCGCCACGCCGGTGACGACCATCTTGTCGAGTTGCAGCACGTCCTTCTCCATCTTGATGTCCGCGGTGGTCGCGCCGGCCGCCACGGCGACCGTGGTCACCTTGTAGCCGAGCCGCCGCACGACTAGGGTCTGCGGGCCGTCCGGCAACGGAATGGAATATGCGCCGTCGCCGGTTGCCGTAGCTCTGATGGTCGTGCCCTGAACCTGGATCTGGGCACTGCTGATCGGTTCGCCAGCGGGGCCAGTCACATGGCCGGATACTCGACGCTGCTGCGCCCAGGCGGCCTGGGCAGAGAGCATCATGAGCGCGGCGATCGCCAGCAGGGAGCGGAGTCTCGTCACGTCGCCTCCAGAAGGTGGGGAAGAGCAAGCGAACCGCCGTCCCAGGGGGCCGGGGCGGCGGCGGCTACAATTGCCTAACTCGTGAAACGTTCGGGGTGTCACATCATTGTGACGGCGGCCGGCCAATTCGGTGACCGGGAAACCGGGGACGTGGCCGGGAGGCGCAAACGAGAAGCCCCCCGATCGCTCGGAGGGCTCTCGCATTCAGTCGTGCCGTGAACCGCTTACCGCTGGCCGCACCCGGTCGTGTAGGTTGGCGCGGCGCTTACGACGTCCCACCACATCGACGTCTGGAACTGATCCGGACCCTGACGGGCCACGGCGGCAGCGATCTGATCGCCGTTCACCTGCTGGTCCGCCGTGGAGTATTCGAACCGTCGCGGCACGGTGTTGATGATGGCGTACGGCCCCGGCTTCAGCGTCGCCGGAACGCACGTCCGGCGCCACAGCGCCCACGCCTGACCGCCATCGCCATAAAGCGCGATCCACTCCTGCATGTCAATCTGCGTGAGGCCGGCCGTTCCGCCCTGGTAGGCGACGGAAGGCTGCGCCACGTACGCCAACGCGTCGGCGGACGCAACACCCCACTGATCCATCGAGGCCATGATGCCGCCGTCGTAGAACCCGGCGGCCTGGGCCGGCGTCAGCCCTCCGAGCGAGCGCTCGGCGGCTTCCGCCTGAATGAACTCGACCTCGGCATATGTCATCAGGTACGACGGCGTGCTCTTACCGCTGCCATCGCCGAAGGTGCCATATGTCGTTGCCCCGGGGTAGAAGATCACGCCCGGACGCGAGGTATCGTTGAAGTAGACCGACGCCGTCGCCTGGGTGAGGCCGTTGGGCATGCCGGCGTAATTGGGCATGGTCGCCGAGACGATCGTGTCATTCACGGTCGGCTGGGCGTACACCGGGACGCGGGGATCATTGTCCGCCAGCATCGGATTCATGAGGGTCTGCGACATCCGATGGTCGTCGCGACCGGCGAAGTTGCCAGACCACGGGTTGTTGAATACCCCGTCGCCAGGCCAGCGAATCGCGGCCGCATCGGCGTTGGACGTGAACACGCCACCCGGCGCCGTCAACGCCGCCGTAAGCTGTGTGTTCGCGAGCGCCGGATCTACGTTGACCACCTGCATGGCCAGCCGCGCCCGCAGCGAGTTGGCGAACTTCGCCCACATTGCGGGATCGCCGCCGTAGATCGGATCCGCACTCCCGAGGGAATTGGAGGCCGTCGCCAGCGCGGTGCTGGCGTCGTCGAGCGCCTTGAACAGGCCCGTGTAGATGTCCTTCTGTGCGTCGTACGCCGGCGTGAGCGTCCCGCTGGCCTGGTCGCCCTGGAGTGCCTGCGAATACGGGACATCGCCCCACGTGTTGGTCAGGAAGCTGAAGCCGTAGACCTGGAGGACCATCGCGGGGCCGTACGAGCCGGGGTCACTGACCGCCTTCCCCTTGTCGATCACCTTCTGCAGGTTCTCGAGCTCGTTGTTGTACGGCGCCGTGAAGAAACCAGAGGTCTGGTCGGCCTGCAGGCGCTTGTAGTCGTCCTCGTCGGGGTATTGCACCTCGGCCAGATGCTGGGCCACCCACTCCGTGGCGCGCAGGTCATAGCCGTTCCCCACCCAACGCGTCGCGGTGTTGATCGCCGCCTGCGTGAATACCGGCCCGGCCGGCGCGTCCGTCGGACTGTTGGGATTGTTGTTCAAATCCGTGAGTCGGCTGTTGTTACACGCGGCCGCCCCCATGAGGGCCAACCCCGCACCGACCGCGAGTAGTCTCTTTCGTGTCGTCATGATGTATGAATCTCCGGTGCGGTCGCGTTACGGTGTGATGCGGACGCTGAGCCCCAACGACCGTGGACTCGGGATGCTGGCATACTCGATCCCCTGCGTATTGCCGCTGCTGTACGCGAACTCCGGATCGATGTTCGGCACCTTGGTCCAGGTGTGGAGGTTCGATCCGACGAACGCGACATTCACCGCCGTGGCGTTGAACTTGTGCGCCCAGCGGTCGGGCAGGTCATAGCCGATGCGAAGCTCCCGCAGCTTGAAGTACGTGTCCCGATAGATCGCGGACTCGTTCACGGGATAGACGTTCTGCTGGTATTCTTCCGCCGTCACGTTCGTCGTGTTCGGCTGGCCCGTGTTCACGTCGATGCCCTTGATGACGAGCCCCGGGTTGTTCCAATCCACTTCGCGGCCCGCCAGGGAGCTCTTGAGCACGCCGGCGTAATTCCCCCACCAGTTGGTGATGCTGAAGACGTCGCCGCCGACATGGGCGTCCACGAGGGCGCTCAACGTCCAGTTCTTGTACGAGAACGAGTTGTTCCAGCCGCCGACCCAATCCGCCTGCGAGTTGCCCAGCACCTTCTGGCCCCCGCTCACCGTCAGGCCGCCGTCGGTCATCAACTGGCCCGTGGTCGGATCCCGCTTGAAGGCCGTGCCGTACAACACGCCGTACGGGTAGCCGACCCGCGCCTGCGCCGACACGCCCCACGTCCCGCCGAGCACGATCGTGGCAATGCCCGGATAGAGCGCGTCCACCATGCTCCGGTTGCGCGAGAAGTTGAACGTCGTGGTCCACTGGAAGCTATTGGCCGCCTGCACCGGAATGACGGTGAGCAACGCCTCGATGCCGTGGTTGAAGATGCGGCCGGCGTTGATGGCCTGGGACCCGAAGCCCGTGGTCGTGGAGATCGGCACGTTGAAGATCTGGTTGCGCGTCGCCTTCTGGTACCACGTCGCGTCCAGGTTCGCCCGGCCACTGAAGAAGCTGGCTTCGACGCCGATTTCCCCCGACTTGGTGATTTCCGGCTTCAGATTGGCGTTGGCCAACGTCTGGCTCAGGGTGAAGAGCGGCTGGCCGGCGTACTTGTTGGAGCTGCCGTTGAACGTCGCGGCGAGCTGGTAGGGAGTCGCGTCGTTCCCGACCTGCGCGATGGAGCCGCGCAGCTTGAGATAGCTCAACCAGTTGGTCTTGAGCGCCGGGAACGCGTCGGTGAGCACCACCGACGTATTGCCGGACGGATAGAAGTACGAGTTGTTGCCCTTGGGCAGCGTCGACGACCAGTCCTGGCGCGCCGTCCCTTCCACCGTCCACCAGCCGTCCCACGTGAACGCCGCCGAGCCGTAGCTGCTGTTGACCTGGCTGTTCTGCAAATACTGCGTGACAGTCGGCGCGATGGCGGCGTTGGACACATTGTAGATGCCCGCCGCCGTGATGCCGCGCACGTAGAGGTGGTCGTGGCTGTAGTGCTCCTGCCGGATCGTGCCGCCCACCATGCCGGTCACGGTCAGGTGCCGGCCCAAATCGTGCGTGGCATTCAGGATCAGGTCGGAGTTCCGGTCGTTCGAGTAATAGTTGTCGGTGCCGAAGGCGCCCTGCGTCGAGTAATCCATGTTGACGCCGGTGATGTCGGCCACCGAGAAGTTCTGCGAGGTCCCGAACGTGTAGACGTCGCCGCCCGCGCGGCCGGTCAGATTGATCCAGTCGTTGAACTTGTACGTGGCCGACACCGACCCGATCAGGCGATCGCGCAGGTCGTTCTCGGGATTCCCGTACATCAGGAAGTACGGGTTGTTGTGATAGTTGTAGTTCCAGTTGAACTCGCGCCCGGCGGGGCCGTTGTTCAGCGTGGCGCTCTTCTGCCAGCTGTTCTTCAGCACCGACATGTCGACCTGGCGCCCGAACCACACGAAGCTCTCCAGAATGCTGTTGCCGTACCCCTGACCGGGGCGATTCTGCCCCTGGTCCCGCACATACTGGAGCGACGCGTTGGTCGAGAACTTGTCATTCACCTCCAGACGGCCGACCAGGCTCGCCGTGTTTTTCTGGAGGTAGTTGCCGGGAATGATGCCCTGCGTCTGGTCCGTGCCCACCGAGAGGCGGGCATTGGCGCGGTCCGTGCCGCCACTGACGGCGAAATTCGCCGTCATGTTGTGGCCGGTCGGGAAGAAGCTCTTCACATTGTTGGGGTGCGAGACCCACGGGCACGTACTGTTCGGGCAGGTGAACTGCTCGATCATCGCGCCGGTGTTGAGCTTCGGGCCCCAACTCTGGTCGGCGCCGTCGTTCACGCCGCCGCCCGCGCCGTCCACGTACTTGAACGCGCCACCCGCTCCCTGACCGTACTGGTTCTGGTAGTCGGGCAGGATGGACGGGTTGTCCCACGTATAGAAGGTGTTGGCCTCGGTGTGAATGCCACCCCCGGCCGCCGCCCCACTCTTCGTGGTGATGAGGATGACGCCATTGGCGGCCTGCGAGCCATAGAGGGCCGCCGCGTTCGGTCCCTTCAGCACCGAGATCGTCGCGATGTCGGAGGGATTGATGTCGTTGATCGTGCTGCCGAAATCCCAGCCGCTGCTCGCGCTGGCGCCGTTGTCGCGGTTGGCAATCAGCACCCCGTCCACCACGTACAGCGGCTCGTTGTTGCCGCTGATGGAGTTGGCGCCGCGGATCACGATGCGCGTCGACCCGCCCTGCGTGCCCGACCCGGTGATCTCGACGCCCGACACCCGGCCCTGCAGCGCCCGGATCACGTTGTCCGTCGGCGTCTTGGTGATGTCGGCCGTGGTGAGCTGCTGCTGTGCGGTGCCCAACGTGCTCTTCTGCACCTGCGCGCCCAGCGCCGTGGTCACCACGCCGGTGAGCACGGTCGGGACGGCGGTCAGCACGAAATCCTGCGTGATCGTCGAACCCGCGAGCGTCACCGGCTTCGTCTGCTGGGTGAAGCCGATGCGGCGGGCGACGAGGTTGGCGGTCTGGCCATTGTAGCGGGCCGGGACGGTAACCGAATAACTGCCGTCGGCCTGCGTGTAGGCCCCGACGCCCATCGACGTGATACTGATGTTCGCGGCCTGAATCGGGGCGCCGGCTTCATTGACTACCCGGCCATGAATCGTCGTGCCCTGCTGCGCCACTGCCATCGCTGGCAGTAGCCCCAGCATCACGGCTGCTCCAGCGAGCAAGCGCTTGAGGTTACTGGTCATAACGTGTCGTTCCCTCGGGTGAAGTTCCAAGACTCCGCGCCGATACGACAACTGACGGACGCGAAGCCGGTGGACGGACTGCAAATTCTGGAATCCCCTGCGGCCACTTGCGAACAGAACCGGCGGGGTGTCCCGCACGGCGGCACCGTGGGTCGACTGAAGCTGCCTTCGGGCACGCCACCCACGTCGATGAAATCCCGCCGTTGGAGGAGCCCGGTCTGCAGTGACTCAGGGCAGTCATTCAGAAATTCCCACACGGACATGCCGACTGCACGAATACCGAGTTGCTCAATCGGCTAAGTTGACCGATTGCGTCCCCGGCCTGGGCCGGGTACTCGTTTGGATTAACCCCTCACATATCGGCGCCGGTCACAATCTGGCGCTGCTCTGTCACAGAGCGCTACGTCATGACCGGCGGGATGGCATCCCGACGGCACGTCGGGGACGACGCAGTCTCATGCGTCACAACTCGCTGCAATCGCGTGGCTTGACAGCTTTGCGACGACCGCAGACCGTACTCGATACAAAGATCCGGAAAGTCCCACCCCAAAAAACCGCATAACGGCACCTTCCGGCTGCCGCATACGGCTCCGGAGAGAATGCTCTGCAACCGTCAGCGACCATTTCCTTGACATATCAGGTATTACTGTGAAGGACATTATTACCGAAATCGTCTTTGTGTCTTCTTCATTGACAGCATTTCAGTTCGGAGACGGAGAGGGCGCCGCCGAACCGGCCGGGATGCATCACGCCGCCGCGCGCCGCACCAACGTCAGAATCGTGTAGAGCGCCACCGGCTCGTCGGCCTGGTTGAACACCTCGACGTCCCACGCCACCACGCCCTGCGGAATGCCGTCGGGCAGCGTTTCCCTGGCGGTCTTCTGCTTGCACGTGAGCCGCACGTGGATCGTGTCGCCGATGTACACCGGCTTCACGAAGCGCAGATTCTCCAGCCCGTAGTTCGCGAGCACCGGTCCGGGCGCGGGATCCACGAACAGTCCCGCCGCCGCCGACAGCACGAAGTAGCCATGGGCCACGCGGCGGTCGAAGATCGACCCGCGGGCCGCGTCGTCATCCATATGCGCGTAGAAGAAGTCTCCGCTCAGGTTGGCGAACGCCAGCACGTCGGCGTCGGTGATCGTCCGCCGCTTCGTGATCAGCGTCTCCCCGATCGCCAACTGATCGAACGTCTTCTGGAACGGGTGCACGGGATCGGTGTGCTGTTCGGCGCCGGCCATCCACTGGTCCATGACCGCCGTGAGCGCGGTCGGCGAGCCCTGGACCGCCGTGCGCTGCATGTAATGCAGCACCCCGCGCACGCCGCCCATCTCCTCGCCGCCACCGGCGCGCCCAGGCCCCCCGTGCACCAGGTTGGGGAGCGGGGAGCCGTGCCCCGTGCTCTCCTTGGCGCTCGTCCGGTCGAGCACCATGAACCGGCCGTGATAGGGCGCCACACCGAGCACCACCCGGCGGGCGACGTCATGGTCGGCGGTGAACAGCGAGCCGCACAGGCTGCCGCGCCCAAGCTTGGCCAACTCGATGGCCTCGTCCACGCCGGCGTACGGCATCACGGTATTCACGGGGCCGAACGCCTCCACGTCGTGGGGCTCACGGCGAGCGAACGGCGCGTCGCACGCCAGGAGCATCGGCGCGAAGAACGCTCCCTTGTCGCGGTCGGCGCCGGTGACCGGGAAGTCGGCATCACCGCCGTATACCAGTTCGCCGGCATGGCGCAGCGCGGCGGCCTTCTCGGCCACGTCCTGCACCTGGCCGCGACTGGCCAGCGGACCCATACGCACGCCCTCGACGCCGGGATCGCCGATCACGACCTTGCCGAGCCGCGCGCGCAACGCCGTGATCACGTCCTCTTCCATTCCCCGGGGCACCAGCGTGCGGCGGATGGCGGTGCACTTCTGCCCGGCCTTCACCGTCATCTCGCGGACCACTTCCTTTATGAAGAGGTCGAACTCGTCGGTGCCGGGAACCGCATCGGGACCGAGAATGGAACAGTTCAGCGAGTCCGCTTCCATGTTGAAACGGACGGCGTTGGCGACGACGGCCGGACTCTCCTTGAGCATCCGCCCGGTGGCAGCCGATCCGGTGAAGGCCACCGCGTCCTGGCCGCCGAGGTGCGAGAGCAGGTCGCCGGCGCTGCCGCAGATCAACTGCAGCGCGCCCTCGGGCAGGATGTCGGCGGCGATCATCTCGCGGACCATCGCCTCGGTGAGGTACGACGTGACCGTGGCCGGCTTGACGATGGCGGGCACGCCGGCGAGGAAGGTGGGGGCGAGCTTCTCGAGCATTCCCCAGCAGGGGAAGTTGAAGGCATTGATGTGCACGGCGACGCCTTCCAGCGGCACGCAGATGTGCCGGCCGACGAAGGTGCCGCCCTTGGACAGCGGCTCCATGGGCCCATCGACATAGAACGTCTCGTCGGGGAACTCCCGCCGGCCCCTGCTGCCGTAGGCGAAGAAGGTGCCGATGCCGCCTTCGATGTCGACCCAGGAATCGGACTTCGTGGCGCCGGTGGCGGCGGAGATCTCGTAGAATCGCTCCTTGTGCGCCATCAGGTGCTTGGCCATCGCCTTCAGCATGCGGGCACGCGCGTGGAAGGTCATCGCGCGCAGCTTCGGCCCGCCCACGGCGCGGGCGTATTCGGTCATCGCCTTGAAATCCAGTCCGCCGCTCGACGTCTCGCCGATCGTCTCGCCGGTCACGGCGTGCACGAGTTCGGTGGTCCGTCCGGTGCCGGTGACCCACTCGCCGAGCGCGTAGTTCTGCAGCTTCATGCGCGATTCCTCGTCTCCTTCCAGGTGCGGTACGACTGCTGCTGTTGGTGTCGGTCGGCGGGGACTTCGCGGAGCGGTTCGCAGGCCTTCCATCCCGCGCGCATGCGGGCCGGCAGTCCCTGATAGACGCGCGTGCCCTCGCTCTTCCAGGCGAGCATCTCGTCGGTCACGTCCTTCACGATCTTCGCCGGGCTGCCGACGACCACCTTTCGCGGCGGGATCTGCATGCCGGCCGGCACCAGGGTCAGGGCGCCGATGATGCACCCGGCCCCGACGTCGGCGTTGTCCATGATCACGGCGTTCATGCCCACGAGCACGTTCTCGCCCAGCCGCCCGCCGTGCAGCACCGATCCGTGGCCCATGTGCGCCGCATCTTCGAGCACCGCCGTTGCGCCCGGGAACGCGTGGATGGTGCAGCTCTCCTGCACGTTGCATCCGTCGCCGACGATCACCGCGCCCCAGTCGCCGCGAAGGGCGGCCCCCGGCCCCACGTACACGTCGCGGCCGATCACGACGTTGCCCGTCACCGCCGCCTGCGGATGGATGAACGCCGACGCGTCGATGACCGGAACGAATCCCTCGAATTCGTAGATCACACGCGTTCCAGGATCATGGCCATCCCCTGCCCCACGCCGATGCACATGGTGCAGAGCGCATAGCGCTGCCTGGTCAGCTCCAGCTCTCGCATCGCCGTGAGGATCAGCCGCGCACCCGACATCCCGAGCGGGTGGCCCAGGGCGATGGCACCGCCGTTGGGATTCACCCGCGGGTCGTCGTCGGCAATGCCGAATTCGCGCAGGCAGGCCAGCGACTGGGCGGCGAAGGCCTCGTTCAACTCGATGACGTCCATCTGGTCGAGCGTGAGCCCCGCGAGCTCCAGCGCCCGGCGCGTGGACGGCACGGGGCCCATGCCCATGATCCTCGGCTCGACGCCGGCCGCGGCCACCGAGACCACACGCGCCTTCGGGGCGAGCCCGGACTCGGCGGCGCCCCGCTCCGACGCCACGAGCAGCGCCGCGGCGCCGTCGTTGAGCCCCGAGGAATTGCCCGCCGTCACCGTGCCCTTGCCGTCGGTGCGGAAGGCGGTGCGCAGCTTGGCGAGAATCGCCGCCGTCGTGCCGGGGCGGATGAACTCGTCGTGCTCCACGCGAACGGGCTCCGCCTTGCGCTGCGGGATGTCCACCGGCGCGATCTCGCTGGCCAGTCGTCCCGACTCCCGCGCCGCCGCCGCCTTCTGCTGCGAACGCACGGCGAACGCGTCCTGATCGTCACGCGACACCCTGAACTGCTCGGCCACGTTCTCCGCCGTCTCGCCCATGGAGTCGGTGCCGTACGCCGCCTTCATCTTCGGATTGACGAAGCGCCAGCCCAGACTCGTGTCGAACAGTTGCATGTCGCGCGCGTAGGGCTTGCCGCCCTTCGACAGCACGTAGGGCGCGCGGGTCATGCTCTCCACGCCGCCGGCGAGGTAGAGATCGCCCTCGCCCAGCTTCACGCCCCGCGACGCGTGCGCCACCGCGCTCAGCCCCGAGGCGCACAGCCGGTTGACGGTCTCGCCGGGCACCGTCACCGGAAGCCCCGCCAGCAGCAGCGCCATGCGCGCGACGTTCCGGTTATCGTCGCCGGCCTGGTTGGCGCATCCCATGATCACGTCGGTGATCCGCGCGGGATCCACCGACGGGTTGCGGGCGAGCACGCTGGACAACACGTGCGCCGCCAGATCGTCGGCCCGGACGTCGCTCAGCGCGCCGCCGATATTGCCGACGGGGGTGCGGATGCCGTCGATCAGATAAGCGTCGGTCATGGGGATTGCGGGGGTGATTCGTGATGCTGCGACGTGCGGTAGACGGTGCCCCGGAACAGGGCGACGACGACGTCGGCTTCGTTGCGCACGTTCACATTATAGAAGGCCACACGGTTGGCCGCGCTCACCTCCACCGCTTCGGCGGTGAGCACGTTTCCCGGATGCACCGCCACGGGATACCCAATGTTGTTCTCGATGCTCACCGTAACGCGACCGTTGGTATTGGATGCGAACGCGAGCGCGCTGTCGGCCAACGCGTAGGTGACGCCGCCGTGCGCCACCGCGAAGCCGTTGACCATCTCGGGACGCACGGTCATCCGCACCGTGCACCGGCCGGGCGACACGGCAAGCACTTCGATACCCAGCCACCGGCTGAACGCGTCGCGCTCCAGCATGCTGCGAACCACCGATTCGGCGCGCGCCTGCGCGTCCGATGGCACCACGCTCACGCGAGGATTCTCCGCGCTTCCTTGGCCAGGCGCCGGAGTAGCGGGCTGGGGCGGTAGCGGTCCTCGCCATACTCCTCCTGGAGCGCCGTGATGCGGTGCAGCACGGTGCGCACGCCGAGTTCGTCGCCCCACGCCAGCAGCCCCTTGGGGTAGTTGACCCCGGTCGTCATCGCGAGGTCGATGTCGGCCGCCGACGCGACGCGCAGATAGAGCGCGTCAACGGCCTCATTGATCAACATGGCGAGCACCCGGTCCACGATGCGCTTGCCCAGCGCCTGGTCCTGCACGGGCGCCGGCCGCTCCGCGCCGTCGCGATAGTCGTAGTAGCCGCGCCCTGCCTTGCGCCCCAGCAACCCCGCTTCGACCAGCCGCCGCTGCGTGAGTGCCGGCCGGTAGCGGGCATCGTAGTACATGGCTTCGAACACCGAGCAGGTGACCGCGTAGTTCACATCGTTACCGATGAAATCCATGAGTTCGAACGGGCCCATCCGGAACCCACCGATCTCGCGCATCGCCCAATCGATCGTGGCGAAATCGGCGAGGCCCTCTTCGGCAATGCGGAGCGACTCGCCGTAGAACGGACGGGCGACACGATTGACGATGAATCCGGGCGTGTCGGCGGCAAGGACGGTCGTCTTTCCCCACCCGGCAATGAACGCGCGTGCCGCATCGGTCACCGCGGCGTCGGTCGTGAGCGCGCCCACGACCTCCACCAACGGCATCACCGGCGCCGGGTTGAAGAAGTGGATCCCGACCACCCGCCCCGGAGTCTTGCACGCCGCGCCGAGCGCGGCCACCGGGAGCGATGAGGTGTTCGTGGCGAGGACGGCATCGGGTTCCACCACCCGTTCGAGTGCCGCGAGCACGGTCTTCTTGGGCGCCAGATCCTCGACCACGGCTTCGACCACGAGCCCGCACTCGGCGAACGGCGCCCACGCGCCGGCTCCGCTCCCCGTGACGTACGTGATGCGCGCCGCCGCTGCATCCGCGTCCGCGCGCGCGAGCTTTCCCTTGGCCACGCGCCGTGCGAGCGACGCCGAGACGCCGGCCCTCGCCCGATCGATGGCCTCGGGCATGGCATCGGAGAGCACGACGCGGTGGCCGCACGTGGCCGCCAGTTGGGCGATCCCGGCGCCCATGGTGCCGGCGCCGACGACGCCGACCACCGTATCGGAGCGGAGTGGCATCACTGACCCGTGAAGTTGGGTTTGCGCTTGTCGAGAAAGGCGCGGACGCCTTCCTGATAGTCGTGCGTCGCTCCGGCCTCGCGCTGGAGCTCCTCTTCGAATTCGAGTTGCGAGTCCAGGTCGGCGCCCAGCGAACGGTTGAGTGCGCGCTTGGTGAGTCCGAATCCGCGCGTCGCCTGCGACGCGAGCGACCGGGCCATGGAAAACGCGGTGTCGTGCAGCACGGAGTGCGGCACCACGTCGTGCACGATGCCCAGCTCTCGCGCCCGCGCGGCCGTGACCTTCTCGCCGAGCATCATCATCGCCGTGGCGCGATGCAGACCCACGAGGCGCGGCAGAAAGAACGTGCCCCCCGTGTCGGGAATGAGTCCGATCTTGGCGAAGCTCTGGATGAACGACGCCTCTTCGGCGGCAATGAGGATGTCGCAGGCGAGTGCCAGATTGGCCCCGGCGCCGGCGGCGACGCCGTTCACGGCGCACACCACCGGCTTCTCGATACTCCGGATCAGACGCACAATCGGATTGTAGCTGGCGTGCACGATGTCGCCGAGGTCGGGGGGCGGCGCATCGGCGGGCACGGCTTCGCTGAGATCCTGGCCCGCGCAGAACGCCCGGCCGTTGCCGGTGAGCAGGACCGCCCGGACGGCAGGATCCCGGGCCAGCGCCCCGAGCGTGAGCTGGAGCTCGGAGGCCATGGCACGGTTGAAACTGTTGAGCACGTCGGGGCGATCGAGGGTGATCGTCGCCACGCCTTCAGAGAGCGTGCAGGTGATGAACTGGTAGGCCATTCACGTCCTCGCGACTCGGGGGTGCGCCAGCGACGGGAAAGATACGCGATCCTGGGGTTGCCGCGCACCCGACTCTCCCATTCCGGGGGCCACGTGGCCAGATTGCAGAGCGGAATTCCGCGGGGCCCCGCGTCCCGATCTCATCCCGTGCCGTCAATGGTCGAGGTACGATGCCCAGGAAGTCGCCCTCCAAGTCGCCCGCCCGCCGCTCAGCGGCCGTGAACGCCGCCTTCGACTGGCGCCGGATCGCCTATCACACGCTGGTCTCGCGTGCGCTGGACGACGCGGAGGAGACCACCAACAAGAACCGCACGTCGGTGCCGAAGGACCATCTGGTGCTCTACCAGTTCTCGGCGCGGGGCCACGATATGGCGCAGGCGATCCTCGGCTCGCTGCTCACGGGACGGCACGACGCGGCGGGGGCGTATTACCGGTCGCGGCCCCTGCTCCTGTCGGTGGGCCTGAGCATCGAGGATGCGCTGGCCAGTCCGCTGGGCCGCTCGGGCGGCTTCAGCGATGGCCGCGATATCGGCGTGGTGTGCAACCTGCCGCGGCGCGACGGCGTGATCGTACTCCCGATGTCGGGCGACGTGGGCTCGCAGTACACGCCATCCGCCGGGTGGGCGCAGGCCATCACCTACTACCGCGACACGCTGGAGGACGAGTCCTACGCCGGCTCGATGAGCGTGGCGCTGGGCGGCGAGGCGTCGGTGGCGACCAATGGCTTCTGGTCGGCGCTCACGATGGCGACGACGCTCGAGCTCCCGATGCTCTTCTACATCGAGGACAACGGCCTGGGCATCTCGGTCACCAGTGACATGCAGACGCCCGGCAGCGACATCGCGGCCAATCTGGCGTCGTTCGGGAATCTGTTCATTCGCGATGGTGACGGCACCGACCCCGACCAGGCGTCGCGCCTGCTCAAGGAAGTGGTGGATCACGTGCGGGCCGGCAAGGGACCGGCGCTGATCCGGCTCACCGTCCCGCGCCTGTGCAGCCACTCCGGACCCGACAATCAGAAGGGCTACCGTACCGCGGCCGAGATCGCCGCCGACGCCAAGCGCGATCCGCTGCCGCGCCTGCGCGACTATCTCGTACCGGCGTTCATGTCCAAGGCCGACTGGGCGAAGCTGGAGGCCGAGGTCGCGCGCGACGTCGACAAGGCGCTGCAGGGTGCGCGGGCGCGTCCGGCGCCCGAGCCGGCCACGGTGAAGCGGTTCCTGTACGCCGAGCCGCGTGTGGCCGGCGACGCGGAAACGATCGGTGGGCTCACCGACGCGGAAATCGCGGCGCTGGACGGGAGCGAGACGCCGGCCGAGGACGGCGACATGCTGCGGTTGGCCGAGGCGGTGCGCCGCACATTGCGCACGGAGCTGGAGCGGAATCCCAAGCTGCTGGTGTTCGGCGAGGACGTGGGGCGCAAGGGCGGCGTGCACCTGGTCACCGAAGGACTCCAGAAGAAGTTCGGGGGCGAGCGCGTCTTCGACACCAGCCTGTCGGAGGAGGGGATCGTCGGCCGCGCCGTCGGCATGGCGGTGGCGGGATTGATGCCGGTGGCCGAGATCCAGTTCCGGAAGTATGCGGACCCCGCCACGGAGCAACTCAACAACTGCGGCACGATGCGGTGGCGGACGAACAACCAGTTCGCGGCGCCGATCGTGGTCCGGATGCCGGGGGGATTCGGCAAGGACGTGGGCGACCCGTGGCACAGTTTGAGCGACGAGGTGCGATTCGCGCATGCCATCGGGTGGCAGCTGGCGATGCCGTCCAACTCCGCCGATGCCGTGGGGCTCCTGCGCGCCGCGATGCGAGGCCGCAACCCGACGATCTTCTTCGAACACCGGTCGCTGCTTATGACGAGCGACGGAAGCGCCCGCTACCCGGGCGACGACTACGTGATCCCGTTCGGCAAGGCCAGCCGGGTGCGGAAGGGAGACCGGATCACGGTGGTGAGCTGGGGTGCGATGGCGCTCCGGTGCATCGACGCCGCCGACCAGCTGGGGGCGGCCACCGGCGTGGACCTGCTCGACCTCCGAACGATCGCGCCGTGGGATCGTGAGGCCGTGTTGGAGTCGGTGCGCCGTACGGGCCGGTGCCTGATCGTGCACGAGGACACACAGACCGCCGGCTTCGGCGCGGAGATCGCGGCGACGGTGGCCCGAGAAGCGTTCTGGTATCTGGATGCCCCGGTGGATCGGCTGACCGTCGGGGACGTTCCCATGCCCTACCACCCGGTGCTGCTGAACGCCGTGCTGCCGAGCGCCGCGACCATCGCGGCGCGGATCGAGCAGCTGCTCGCCGTGTAGCGCTCGGTTCCATCGCAGTTCCGGCAGTTGCCGTTTCTGCGTGGTCTGTGTGCTCTGTGGTGAAACGGCCGCGCTGAGATCTCGCCCTAGAACGGCTTGAATTCGTCGAACGGCTGGTGGCAGGCGTTGCAGAAATGGATCGCCTTGCACGCCGTCGACCCGAATTCGCTGCGGCGCTCGGTATTCGTGGAGCCGCAGTACGGGCAGGCGACCGGCGCCTGACGCCTGGTGAGGGTGATGAGTCCCCCCTGCTCCGCGGGCGCGGGCGGCGCGATGCCGAAGCGGCGGAGCTTCTCCTTGGCCTCGGCGGGAATCCAGTCGCTGGTCCAGGCCGGTGAGTACACGGTCTGGAATTCGACATTGCCGATCCCATGCCCGGCGAGCGCGGCGCGCATGTCCTGCTCCATGGTGCGCATGGCCGGACAACCGGAGTACGTGGGCGTGATCGTGATCCGCACCCGGTCGCCGGCGACGTCCACGTCGCGGATGATGCCGAGTTCCACGACGCTGAGCACCGGCACCTCGGGGTCCATCACCTCGCCGAGGATCCGCAGCACGTCGCCGCGTGCCGGGCGGGCCGCGTTCACCAGGTGGCTCCTGGGTGCGACCGGGCGACCACCTGCATCTCGGCCAGCAGATGGCCCAGATGCTCCGAGTGCCGGCCGCGGCGCCCGCCGTCCGCCATCGACGGCTCGGCGGGCAGGGTCAGCGTGGCCCGCTTGACGACATCGGCCACCATCTCGCTCCACCGGGCACGAATGCTCGCGTGATCGATGCGGATGCCCTGGGCGGCAACGGCCTCGTCGATCGCGTCGGCGGCGCACAGCTCGCCGGTGAAGCGCCAGAGGCCGTCGAGCGCGCGCTGCGCCCGCGCGTGACTCTCGCCCGTGCCGTCGCCCAGCCGCAGCACCCACTGGCTGCTGTGGCGCAGGTGATACGTGTCCTCCTTGAGCGACTTGGCGGCGAGCGCCGCGAGTTCCGCGTGGCCGCATGCCCTGAGCGCATCGAGGTAGAGCACGCTCCAGGCGTCGAAGAGGAACTGGCGGACGATCGTATCGGCGAAATCCCCGTTCGGCTGTTCGACCAGCAGGGCGTTGCGGAAATCGCGTTCGTCGCGGAAGTAGGCGAGCGCATCCTCGTCCCGTCCCTTCCCCTCCACGCGCCCGGCCAGCGCGAGCAGCGCCGACGCCTGCCCCACGAGATCGAGCGCGACGTTGGAGAGCGCGATGTCCTCTTCGAGGATCGGCCCGTGCCCACACCATTCGGACAGGCGATGACCGAGGACCAGCCGGTCGTCGGCGATCCGCAGGATGTATTCGAAGAGCGGATTGGCGACGGGCGTCTGGCGCGGAGCGGCGACGGTGGGTGCGGTCACAGCCCGCGCACCCCGCGCGGCACCTTGTAGAACTGCGGGTGCCGGTAGGCCTTGTCGTTGCCGGGATCGAAGAACGGGCCCGCGTCGCCGGGCGTCGAGGCGACGATCGCATCGGCGGGCACGACCCAGAGGCTGATCGCCTCTCCGCGTCGCGCATAGACGTCGCGCGCGTTCTGGAGCGCCTGTTCGGCGTCGGCCGCGTGCACGCTTCCCGCGTGCTCGTGGGGCGCGCCCTGCTTGCTCTGGGTGAACACCTCCCAGAGGGGCCACTGGGTGTCGTCGGTCGGCGCGGTCCTGGATTCGTTGGCCATGGGAGTCCGTGGTCAGGCGGCGGCGGTGGAACTCGGGTGATGCTTGGTTGCGTACGCCGCGGCGGCATCGCGCACCCAGCGGCCGTTCTCGTGGGCATCGCGGCGCGCCTGGAGCCGCTCGCGATTGCACGGCCCGTTGCCCTTGATCACCCGATAGAACTCGGACCAGTCGATCTCCCCGAACTCCCAGTCCTTCGTCGCCTCGTTGTACCTGAGGTCGGGATCGGGGAGGGTGAGGTTCACGGCGATGGCCTGCGGCACGGTGAGATTCACGAACCGTTGGCGCAGCTCGTCGTTGGTCCTGTGCTTCACCTTCCAGCGCAGCAACTCCGCCGAGTTGGGCGAGTCCTTGTCGCTGGGCCCGAACATCATGAGCGACGGCCACCACCAGCGATTGACCGAATCCTGCACCATCGCCTTCTGCGCGG
The DNA here is from genome assembly GCA_963814345.1 of uncultured Gemmatimonadaceae bacterium. Taxonomy (GTDB): domain Bacteria; phylum Gemmatimonadota; class Gemmatimonadetes; order Gemmatimonadales; family Gemmatimonadaceae; genus JAGWRI01. The sequence goes on from CAWFCT010000021.1 coordinate 214,966, forward strand.
GCGTGCCGTTGGCCAGAGTGGCGACGATCTCGTAGCCCTGCCGCTTGTGGAAGTTCTCTTCCTTGCAGATGCGGATCATGGCGCGCGCGTACGGCCCGTACGACGCCTTGGCCAGCACGGTCTGGTTGACGATGGCGGCGCCGTCCACGAGCCAGCCGATCACGCCCATGTCGGCCCAGGAGAGCGTGGGATAGTTGAAGATGCTCGAGTATTTGGCGCGGCCGTCCAGCAGCTGGTCCACCAGTTCCGAGCGGTCGACGCCCAGCGTCTCGGTGCCGCAGTAGATGTAGAGGCCGTGCCCCGCCTCATCCTGCACCTTGGCGATGAGCGACATCTTGCGGCGCAGGCTCGGGGCGCGCGTGATCCAGTTGCCCTCGGGCAGCATGCCGACGATTTCCGAGTGCGCGTGCTGCGACATCATGCGCACGAGTTGCCGGCGGTAGCGCTCGGGCATCCAGTCCTTGGGCTCGATGGATTCCCCGGCATCGATGCGCGCCTGGAATTCGGCGAGCTTGGCCGGGTCCTCGGGGGTGGCCTGTGGTTTCTGCTCCATGCAACACTCCGACGAGTACGGGGCGAGACGGGTCGGACGGGCTGTCGGGCGAAGCCCGATAGCCCCCAAACGATTGGCCGCGTTTAACTTGAATCTACTGGACGCCTTGACATTGGACAATCGAAGGAGGAGGGTATCTGGCGTGACGACCCACTCGACCAACAGTGCCGTGGGGACTTCCGGCGACGTGATGATGGAGATTGCCGACGGCATCGCGACCGTCACCTTCGGTCACCCCAAGGGCAACTCGATGCCCGGCTCGCTACTGAAGCTGCTGGCGGCGCAGATCGCCGCCGCCGGGGCCGACCCCAAGGCGCGGGTGATCGTGCTGCGGAGTGAGGGCACGGGCGCGTTCTGCGCCGGCGCCTCGTTCGACGAGCTGGTCGCCATCGACGATCCGGAGGTCGGCAAGGAATTCTTCAGTGGATTCGCGCACGTGGTACTGGCGATGATCCGGGCGCCGAAGTTCATCGTGACGCGCGTGCACGGCAAGGTCGCCGGTGGCGGCGTGGGGCTCGTCGCGGCATCGGACTTCAGCATGGCCGTGGGCGCGGCGTCGGCCAAGCTGAGCGAGCTGGCGGTGGGAATCGGCCCATTCGTGGTGGGTCCGGCCATCGAGCGCAAGATCGGGCTGGCGGCGTTCAGTGCGATGGCGGTCGACGCCGACTGGCGCGACGCGGCGTGGTGCGAGCGCCATGGGCTATATTCGCGCGTCTACCACGATCCGTCGGAGTTGGACGACGCGATCGAAGCGCTCGCCGCCACGCTGGCCAAGTCCAACCCCGAAGCGATGGCGCAACTCAAGCAGGTGTTCTGGGCGGGCACGGAGGAATGGGACCTGCTGCTCACCGAACGCGCCGAGATGAGCGGGACGCTCGTCCTGAGCGAATTCACGCGGAAGGCGATCGCGAAGTTCAAGAACAGAGGTTGAGAGCCGGCGGCCGGCAGCGGGCAGCCGGCAGTTCACCACCAGCGGCCGCCCACTGTCGACGGTGAGGTCTAATTCACGTCGCCGTACAGGCCGAGCACGGCGTCCTCGAACGATTCCTTGAACCCGCCCGTCCTCACGCGGACCGTCGCCTCGTACCCTGCGGTGTCCAGCCGCTTGGCCGCGTCGAGCAGCGTCCGGATGTCGAACACCTGGCGCTCGAGATGCGCCAGGTACTCCTCGGCGGCCGTGAGGTAGCCCATCATCCCACCCAGTTCGGTGGGCGCGTACACCTTGCCGGCGTCGCGCAGCCGCGTGGCGTCGGTCGCGTCGGGCATGACGAGATTCTCCGACCCGCAGACCACGCGCACGCGCTGGTTCCGACAGATGGTGGCGACGGTCTCGGAGTCGAGCGTGCCGCCGGCGGCGTTCACGACCAGCGCGTCCATGGGCATCGCGACGAAGGCCTGCTTGTCGTTCGGCCCCCAGGTCCTGATGCCGAGCGCTTCGATCTCGCGCCGCCGATCGTCGCGGGCCTCGAGCACCACCATCGTCGTGCCCTGGGCACGAAGCTGGGCGATGATGTGGACGCCGATGTTGCCGGCGCCGATCAACCCGACGGTGGCCCCCGCCAGCGGGATGTCGAGCCCACGCAGCATGCCCTTGAGCAACTGGTAGTTGCCCTCGCCGGTGGGCTTGGAGGTGTCGGCCACGACGCTGCCCTTGTACCGCTGATTCAGATATTCGAGCGACTGCGTGCGCCGGTCGGACATCAGTCCGTGGCCGAGGTCCTGCCCCGTGGTGAGGTAGAACCCGCCGATCGCCTCCACGTCCTTGAAGCAGTCGACGGCCCAGTTGAGCAGCGCCGCGTCACCGGGCTCGCCCACGCGTGCGCCCGGGGTGGGCTGGAGCACGCACTTGCCGCCGCAGATGCGGCTGATGTTCCGCAGGGTGAGCGGGCCGCCCACCTTGATGACGCGCGACCAGTGGACCTTCTCCTCCATGCCCATGGCCAGACTGATGGCTTCGTGGTCGGTGGTGAACCCGGGCGAGTTGACGCGCGACTCGGGGGCAATACGAAAGCCGCCGAGCGAGAGCTTCTGGGAGCCCGGCTCGGCGTGCGTGGCGATGCTGAGGGTCCATCCGGTGGCGTCGTCGTTGTAGCGGTAGACCCAGATATCGGGATGCCGCGTCTGCGACAGCTCGGGCACGATGGCCCGGGCTGCCGGCGGCTGAAGGATTGTCTTTTTCATATCTCGACCGTGGGGTCGGTCAGGAAGTGGGTGGATTGAAGGCCGCGTGCTGGTCGTCGAGCCAGCTCCTGTAGTACTCGGGATCCTCGATGGGGAGCGCGGCTTTGGCCACCGTGAGCGGACGGAAGCTGTCCATCATCACGGCGAGCTCGTCGGTGTGTTTGGCGCCGATCGAGGCCTCGGCGCGACCCGGGTGGGGTCCATGGGGGATCCCGTCGGGGTGGTGCGTGATACTGCCGAACTCGATGCCCTTGCGGCTCATGAATTCGCTGGAGGCGTAGTACAGCACCTCGTCGGAATCCACGTTGCTGTGGTTGTACGGCGCGGGAATCGAATTGGGATCGAAGTCGTACGGGCGGGGACAGAAGGAGCAGATGACGAACCCGTCGCCTTCGAAGGTCTGGTGCACCGGAGGCGGCTGGTGCACGCGACCCACGATCGGCTCGAAGTCGCGGATGTTGAACGCCCACGGATAGAAGTAGCCGTCCCACCCCACGACATCGAGCGGATGGTGGTCGATGACGTACTCGTTGAGGCCGTTGTACTGTTTGACGAGCAGTCGGTAGTCGCCCTTCTCGTCGTGCGTGCGCAGCTCCTGCGGAATCCGGATGTCGCGCTCGGAATACGGCGCGCCCTCTTTGAGCTGGCCGAACTCGTTCCGGTAGCGCGCCGGGGTGCGCACGTGGCCCCGGCTCTCGAAGACGAGCAGCTTCGGCTGCTCGCCGGTGTTCAACTGGTAGCGGTGCATGATGCCGCGGTGGATCACCAGGTAGTCGCCTTCGCCGAACGGCAGGTCACCGAATTCCGTTTCGAGAACGCCGCTTCCCTTGGCCACGTACACGACCTCGTCGCCCTGGGCATTGCGGTAGAAGTGCTCGTCGCGCTGCGTGGGCTCCACGTACAGCATGGCGATGTCCCGATTGAACAGCAGCGGCGTGCGGTCGAGCGTCGGGCTGCCGTGCGGTTTCACGCGCGACGTGCGGAAGTGCCGGTGCTTGAGCGTGTGGTCGGGATCGCGTTCGTACGTCATCTCGCGGAGCCGCTTGACCGCCTTCACGGTCGTGGGCGGATACGTGTGGTACAGGAGCGCCGACGTCCCCGAGAAGCCCTCGTGCCCGCGCAGCTCCTCGGCGTACAGCCCGCCGTCGGTCTTGCGGAACACGGTGTGCCGCTTGCGCGGGATCTCGCCGAGCGAGTGATAGAACGGCATCAGAGGTTTCCGCGCAGCGCCTGCTCGCGCTCGATGGCTTCGAACAGGGCCTTGAAGTTGCCGGCGCCGAAGCTCTTGGCGCCCTTGCGCTGGATGATCTCGAAGAAGACGGTGGGGCGGTCCTGCACCGGCTTGGTGAAGATCTGCAGCAGATACCCCTCGTCATCCCGATCCACCAGGATGCCAAGCTCCTTGAGCGGCGCGATGTCCTCGTCGATGTGGCCGACGCGATCGAGGACGGTGTCGTAGTAGGTCGCCGGCACGCGCAGGAACTCGACGCCGTTCTTGCGTAGCTTGGTGACGGTCTTGACGATGTCGTTGGTTTCGAGCGCCATGTGCTGCACGCCCGGGCCGCGGTAGAACTCCAGATACTCGTCGATCTGCGACTTCTTGCGACCGGCGGCGGGCTCGTTGAGCGGGAACTTGATGCGGCCGTTGCCGTTCGAGACGACCTTGGACATGAGTGCCGAATATTCGGTGCTGATCGCCTTGTCGTCGAACGAGATCAGGTTGTAGAAGCCGAGGACGTCTTCGTAGAATCGGACCCACCTGTTCATGGCGCCGAGTTCGACGTTGCCCACGCAATGGTCCACGTACTTGAGGCCCACGGACTTGCCCTGGTACACGGGATCGACGGCCACGAACCCCGGCAGGAAGGGGCCCTTGTACTTCTTGCGCTCGACCAGCGAGTGGATGGTCTCGCCGTACGTCCGGATGGCGGCAATGACCACCTGCCCGTGCTCGTCCTCGATCACTTCCGGCTCGCGCACCGACTCGGCGCCGCGCTTGATAGCCTTGGCATACGCCGTCTTGGCATTGTTGACCCAGAGGGCGAGGTCCTTCACCCCGTCGCCGTGCTCGGCGATGTGCCGGGCGATCTCGCCGTCCGGCCCCAGGGGCGTGGTGAGCACGAAGCGCACCTTGCCCTGCTGCAGGACGTAGCTGGCCCGGTCGCGGGTGCCCGTTTCGGGGCCGCGGTAGGCCACCAGCTTGAAGCCGAACGCGGTCCGGTAGTAGAGGCTCGCCTGCTTGGCATTGCCGACGTAGAACTCGATGTAATCGGTCCCGTTGATCGGGAACGTATCATGCGCCTGGGCCGGCGCCGGGAGAGTCTGAGTTGCCATGATCAGGTCCTCGCAGATGGATGCGGCCATGCGATGGGTGGAATACGTCCAATCTAACGGGCTCGCGCGGGGCCGCGAGGCGGCGCATCTTTGGCGGGCAGTCCCGACGAAACCCCAGCGCGCCGCCCCCGTATCGCAAGTGACGATGACCACGCCAGAATCCGCGACCTTCGCCCGCCTGCTCGAGGGGCAGTACGTGCTCGAACGCGAGATCGGCCGCGGGGGCATGGGCGTGGTGTATCTGGGGCGCGATCTGAGGCTCGACCGCCCGGTGGCGATCAAGACGCTCCCGCCGCATCTGGCCAATGACCCGCGGGTCCGGGAACGCTTTCTCCGCGAAGCGCGCACCGCGGCCAAGCTGTCGCACCCGAACATCGTACCCATCTACCGCGCGGACGAGATCGATGATCACGTATTCTTCGTGATGGGCTACGTGGACGGGGAGTCGGTGGCCGAGCGCGTCAAGCGCGGCGGCCCGCTCGGTCCGCAGGAGGTGCTGCGCGAGATGCGCGATGTCGCCTCGGCGTTGGGCTACGCCGCCGACCACGGCGTCGTCCACCGCGACGTGAAGGCGGAAAACATCCTGATCGACTCGGCCACGGGCGCCGCCATGGTCACCGACTTCGGCATCGCCCGTCTGGCCGAGGCGGCGCCGCTGACCGCCACGGGGCAGGTGCTCGGCACCGTGTACTACATGAGCCCCGAACAGGTGGGCGGCGAGGCGTTGGACGGGCGCAGCGACCTGTACTCCCTCGGCGTGGTGGCGTTCTACTCGCTCACCGGCCGCTTTCCGTTCGACGCCCTCATGGCGTCGGCAGTGCTCGTGGCCCACGTGACCAAAACGGCGCCGCCCGTACTGACCGTCGCGCCGGATGTGCCGCGCGCGCTGGCCGAGATCGTCGACCGGTGCATGGCCAAAGAGCCGGAGGCGCGCTTCCAGAGCGGCGCCGAGCTGGCGGCGACGCTCGGCCGGGTGGAGGGTGAAGTGGCTCGGGACGCGGCGCGCGCCGCCGCGCTGCCCCGGGCACCGAAGCTCGTGTCGGAAACTGAAGCGCAGGCGATCTGGGAACGGGCAGCGGCGCTGCAGGCGCAGACGGGACTCCAGCCGCGACCGGTGCCGGTTCCACGGGCGCGCGACACCGCCGGCGACGTGAGCCGGACATCGGGATACGCGCTGTCGGACGTTCGGGAAGCGGCGGCGGAGGCCGGCATCCCCGCGCAGTACGTGGACCACGCGATGGCCGAACACGGCCTCGTCCCCGCCCGCGCGAACGCGGGCGTGACGGTGGCCGTTACCGACCTGCGCCCCAAGGTGCCGTGGATCGCGGGCGGCCCGACGACGATCGAGTACGAGGCCGTGGTGGGCGGCGAAATGGACGAGCGCGATTTCGACCTTCTGGCCGAGACGATTCGCCGCCACATTGCTGACGCCGGCGCGCTCACCGCCGTCGGCCGGTCGCTGACGTGGAACGCGCTGGGGAAGCGGCGCGCGGTGCACGTCTCGGTGCTGGCGCGCAATGGCAAGACGACGGTCCGCGTGGTGGAGAGCACCGGCGGGCTGGCCGGCGGCCTGTTCGGCGGGATCATCGGCGGCGCCGGTGGCGGAATGAGCGGCGCGGCCATCGGCGTCGGCATCAGTGTGTTTCACTCGCCGGCCGGCGCGGTGCTGATGGAGTTGGGCTGGCTGGCGGCGATGTACGGATTGGCGCGCACCATCTTTGCCAACCGCAGCCGAAGCAGGAAGAATGCACTCCGCCTGCTCACCGAAGAGTTGGCGGAGCAGATCCGCGAATCCGTAGCGACGGACGCGGCGCTCCCGTCGCCAACTGGCGCCCCGCGCCTCAGACCATAACTCCTGCCCACGTGACCAGCCCATCGATGTCCCCGGAATTCGAAGCCTTCGCCCGATGCCTCACGGGCCAATACGCGCTCGAGCGGGAGATCGGCCGCGGCGGGATGGGCATCGTGTATCTGGGCCGCGACCTCAAGCTCGATCGCCCGGTGGCGCTGAAGACGCTGCCGCCCCACCTGGCCGCCGACGCCGCGATCCGCGAGCGCTTCCTGCGCGAAGCGCGGACGGCGGCCAAGCTCTCCCACCCGAACATCGTACCGGTCTATCGCGCCGACGAGCTCGACGGCCAGGTGTTCTTCGCCATGGGGTACGTGGACGGCGCGTCGGTGGCCGAGATGGTCGGCGAAGCGAAGCGTCTGGACCCGCGGGACGTGCTCCGCCAGATGCATGACGTGGCGCAGGCCCTCGGCTACGCCCACGCGCACGGCGTGGTTCACCGGGACGTGAAGGCCGAGAATATTCTGATCGAGCGCGCCGGCGGCCGGGCGATGGTCACCGACTTCGGCATCGCGCGGTTGGCGGAAGCCGCCCCCCTCACGGCCACGGGCCAGGTGCTCGGAACCGTGTACTACATGAGCCCCGAGCAGGTGACCGGCGAGCCGGTGGACGGCCGCAGCGACCTGTACTCGCTGGGCGTCGTGGGATTCTACGCGCTCACCGGACGGTTTCCGTTCAACGCACCGCTGGCCTCGGCCGTGCTGATCGCGCAGGTGAACACGGCACCGCCGCCGGTACTCACCGTCGCGCCCGACGCTCCGCGCGCCCTCGCCGAGATCATCGACCGCTGCCTGGCCAAGGAACCCGGAGCACGATTCCAGTCGGGCGACGAACTCGCCGCGGCACTGATTCGCGTGGAGGGCGAGGTAGCGCGCGACGCCGCGCGTGCGAAGCCGGCGCCGGACGCGCCGGCCGTGGTGTCGGAGGGGGAGGCACAGGAGATCTGGAACCGCGCGGCCGAGCTGCAGGCGATGACCGGGCTTCAATCGCGGCCGGCTCCGCGGGCGGCCCCCCGCAACGCCGCCGCCGACGCGGCGCGCACTTCGGGCTACGACCTCGGGTCGGTGAAGGACGCCGCGCTCGAAGCGGGCATCCCGGCGCAGTACGTGGAGCACGCCATGGCGGAGCACGGGCTGGTGCAGGCCGCGGGCGGCGGGCCGGCGCTCGCCGCGACGAGGCTGAACGACGTGAGTCCGCCGCCGTCCAAGTGGCTCGGCGCGGCCACCAACATCGAATTCGAGGCGGTGGTGCCGGGGGAGATGTCGGACGCCGACTTCGACCTGCTGGCCGACACGATTCGCCGGCGGATGGAGCAGGCCGGCGCGGTGTCGGCTGTCGGGCGTTCGCTGACCTGGACTTCGCTGGCGCGGCAACGCACAGTGCACGTCTCGGTGGTGTCGCGCAACGGCAAGACGACCATCCGGGCGGCGGAGAATCTGGAGTCGCTGAGCCGGCGGGCGCGCATTCTGGGCTTCGTGGGCGGCGGATATCTGACGGCGGGCATCATGGGCTCGGTCGTGCCCCTGGCCGCCGGGCACGGCCCCCTCACGGTGGTCGCCGCGCTCGGCACGGGACTGCTGGCGTTCGGCGGCGTGCTCACCGCGGGGCGCTACTCGTTCCAGCGAAGCGCGCGGAAGCGCAAGGCGCGCTTGAACGGCGTCGTCGAAGAATTGGTCGCGCAGGTGACCGAGTCGGTGGAGGCCACCAACCGCGCCCTCTCGTCGGGCGGCCGCCCCCGCCTCGGCAGCTAGCTCTTCAGTTCCGGCAACTCGCGGTACAGCGCCAGCGCCTGCGGATTGGCCAGCGCGTCGGTGTTCTTCACCGGACGCCCGTGGATCACGTTGCGCACGGCCAGTTCGCTGATCTTGCCGCTGATCGTCCGCGGAATGTCGGCCACCTGGACGATCTTCCGGGGCACGTGATGTGGGCTGGCGTTGGTGCGAATCCGCTCGCGGATGCGTTCGCGCAGAGCGTCATCCAGCGTGAGCCCGTTGCGCAACCGCACGAACAGCACGACGCGCACGTCGGATCCGACTTCCGTGGTGACGTCCTGCCCCACGACGACGCTCTCCACCACCTGGTCGAGCTGCTCCACCTGACGGTAGATCTCCGCCGTCCCGATCCGCACGCCCTGCGGATTGAGCGTGGCGTCGCTCCGCCCATGGATGATGAGCCCGTCATGCGCCGTACGCTCCACCCAGTCGCCGTGGCGCCACACGTTGGGATACATCCCGAAGTAGGCATCGTGGTACTTCGCACCGTCGGCGTCGTTCCAGAAGCGAACGGGCATGCTCGGGAAGGGGGCCGTGCACACCAGTTCGCCCGCCTGCCCCACCGGCGCCGGTCGTCCCTGTTCGTCGAACACCTCCACCGCCATGCCGAGCCCACGGCACTGGAGCTCCCCCCGATACACGGGGAGGATCGGGTTGCCGAGCGCGAAGCAGGAGATGATGTCCGTTCCACCGCTGATACTGCTCAACTGGACGTCCGGCTTCACGTGCCGGTACACATAGTCGTAGCTGTGCTCGGCCAGCGGGCTCCCCGTGGAGAGGATGCAGCGCAGGGCCGAGAGATCGTGCGTCTCGCGCGGACGGCGCCCCTCCTTTTCGGTGAGGGCGATGAACTTGGCGCTGGTCCCGAATACGGTCAGCTGCTCGCGCTCGGCCAGGTCCCACATCACCGGCCCGCGCTTGATGATGGCCGCGCCGTCGTAGAGCACCACCGTGGCGCCACGCGCCAGCGCGCTCACCAGCCAGTTCCACATCATCCAGCCGCAGGTGGTGAAGTAGAACACGCGGTCGTCGCGACCGATGTCGGTGTGCAACGCATGCTCCTTCAGATGCTGCAACAGCGTGCCGCCGGCCCCGTGCACCATGCACTTGGGAAGTCCCGTGGTCCCCGACGAATACATGATGTAGAGCGGGTGGTCGAACGGAAGCCGCGCGAACGTGAGCGGAGGGGGCGGGCCATCGGCGCCCACGTACCCGTCCCACGTAATCCCGCCCGGCAACCCGGCGGGGTCTACCGGGGCGCCCTCGCGCGGCACCACCACCACGCGCTCGATTTCCGGGATGCGGGCAGCAATGTCACGCACGCGCGGCATGCAGTCGATGGTCTTGCCGGCGTACCGGTAGCCCGCGGCGGCCAGGAGCACCTTTGGCTGGATCTGACCGAACCGATCGAGCACTCCGTTGACGCCGAAATCCGGCGAACACGACGACCAGACGGCGCCGATGCTGGCCGCCGCGAGCATCATGATGACCGTCTCCGGCACGTTCGGCATGAACCCGGCCACGCGGTCGCCCGCCGAAACCCCGTCCGCGCGCAGCGCGGCGGCCGCGCGCGCGACCGCGTCGTACAACTCGGCGTAGCTGAGTGCCGCGCGGCGGCCGGTCTCGCTCCAACTGACGAGAGCGGCTTGGGCATCCCGATGGCGCAGCAGGTTCTCGGCGAAGTTCAGCCGCGCTCCAAGAAACCAGGTGGGCCCGAGCTCGGGGGTGGGCGGCGCCACGCGCTCGCGGCCGACCAACGCCGTGTACCACGCGCCATGGCCCGGGATCTCATCGGCCACGACGCCGCAGAATCGCCAGACGGCGGCCCAGAAGTCTTCGCGACGGTCCACCGACCAGGCGTGCAGCGAGGGAAAGTCGCGGACCGGCGCCCCCTCATTGCGAACGAACGCAATGAACCGCGTCATGTTCGAGTTCGCGATCGCCGATTCACTCGGCGTCCAGACTGGAGTTGGCACGGAACGCAATCTACGACCTGAGAGTGGGACGGAAAGACGGTAGGCCGACAGCGGACGGACTGCGTCTCGCAGTCATCCGTTCCACCGGCCTACCGACCTACCGACCTACCGACCTACCGTCGTTCGCTACTTGAGCCGCGGATTCGTACTCCTCGGCGCCTTCTCGCAACTGGGCCAGGTGGGTGGACCGCCGCGGCCACGCCCGCGCCCGAAGCCGCGGCCACCGCCACCGCGCGCCGCGGCCGCGATCGAGTCGGCACGCGCCTGCGCGACGAGGTCGATGCGCTGACGCGTGATCTGCGTCGGATCCTGCGCGGCCAGATAGGCCAGCATCGCGGTCAACGTGGCGTTGGCGTGCAGGTCGGCGAACACGATCTTGTCGTACGTGTCGCGGCCGGTGTGCCACGTGTAGTTGCCGTAGTCCCACGAGAGCGCGCCGAGCCCGGTGATGGGAGCGCCGGCGCAGCTGAAGGAGAAGTCGTCGCTGCCGCCGCCGGCGGGGCGTCCCGGACTGCCGTCGTACCCGGTCTGCATCTTGAACTCCACCGGAACCGTGTTCATCCAGCGCGTGAGGTGTGCCGCGGCATCGGGCAGGCCGCCGGCGTTCAACCGCACGATGCGGCCGGTGCCGTTGTCCTGGTTGAAGAGCATCTGCAGCCCCTTCATCACCTCCGGGTGATCCTCGCTGAATGCCTTGGACCCGACTTCACCCTCCTCCTCCCCACTCCAGTGACCGGCGATGATCGTCCGATCGGGGTGCGGCAGCACCTGATGGAGAATCCGCATGGCCTCGAGCATCGTGATCGTGCCGGTGCCGTTGTCGGTGGCTCCCGAGGAGCCGTCCCATGAGTCGAAGTGCGCCGAGAGCACCACGTACTCGTCGGGATGCTTGGTACCGGGAATCGTGGCCACGACGTTGAACACCGGCTGCTCGCCGAGCAGCGTGCCGTCGAGGTTGAGCCGCAGCTTCGGGTGCTGGTTGTTCTCCGTCAGCCGGAACACGAGGCCGTAGTCCTCGCACGAGAGCGAGACGGCCGGCGTCTTCACGTTGTAGGTCTCGAAGATCTCGCGCGTGCCCCAACCATTCTTGGGACGCGACGTGATGATGCCGCCGGCACCGCCATCTTCGAGCCGCACGCCCAGTTCCCCGCCGCCGAGGGCCAGGCTGTACCCGGTGCCGCGGACGTTGCGCCCGCCCCACTCGCGCGCCAGCGCCTGACGCACGCTGTCCATGTGTGCGGCGACCTCGGGGGCGGCGTTGGCCGCCCAGTCGTCCGTGGGACGGCAGGTGGCCGGCGGTGCATTCACCAACACCAGCTTGCCCGCGGCCTGCGGCAGCCACCGTACGAACTCGGTGCTATCCGCAAAGTGCGGAAGGATGACGGTCTCGTACACCACGTCCTTGCCGCCGGTGCCCGGGCTATACCCCACCATGGTGCCTTCGAGGCTGCGCACGCGCGGCGCGATGAGATCGATGTGCGACGGGCCGCGGATCCATCCGCGCCAGGTGCCGTACCGCTCCTCCTTGGCGCTGATGCCCATGGACTTGTAGGTGTCCACCAGCCAATCCTGGGCGCGTTTGAGGTCGGGGGCGCCCATGAGGCGGGGCCCAAGGGAGTCGAACAGCACCTGCGACAGTTGCTCGGTGTGCGAGCTGTCCATGCCCATGGCCCAGATCCGCTCGATGATGGGATCGGCGGTCGGGAAGGTGGGCGCTGACGGGGCGAAGACCGCCGAGTTCTCCGGCGTGGCGCCACCGGCGCCGAATCCACCGCGACCGCCGCGCTGCGCGAGCGCCAGTGCGGGAACGACGAGGATGGCAGCTGCGGCTGCAGACCATCTGCGAGACATGCATCCCTCCTGGGGAGGCGAGAGTCGGATACAAGAGAACGGCCGCGGCGAACATGCCGCGGCCGCACAGGGTCGGTCAACCCCGGGGGCGAAAGCGGGGGAAACCGCCGGCCCCCATACGTCGCTACACGCTGTCGATGCTGACCAGGTCGACCACGAACACGAGGGTGGCCTGCCGCGGGATGGTGGGCGGGCTGCCCGCCTCGCCGTAGCCGAGGGCCGAGGGGATGACCAGTTGGCGGCGGCCGTTGACGCGCATGCCAATGAGGCCTTCCCGGAAGCCGGGCACGAGCTGCGCCGTGGCGAACTTCGACTGGGTTCCGGTATCGAACAGCGTGCCGTCGGTCAGGTACCCCGAGTACGTCACCGTGACGGTGGTGTCGTGCGCGAGCACGGCGCCGTTGCCGATGGCCAGGTCGCGGTAGTACAGCCCGTCGGGCGTCTTGGTCATGGCCGCCAGGTTCACGCCGAGCGACGACGCGAACGTCTCCGTGGCCGGATCGCTGGGTGGTCCCAGGCCGGCAATCTCGCCCGTGCAGGCAACGACGGACAGCGCCGCGGCGAACACCAGGAAGCGTTTCATCAGGCTATCGACTCTCGCAGATGACTTCATGTTGGAAAGATCGCCGATCGGGGCCCGGCGCGCTACTTGGTGCGCACGAGTGTCAGGCGCACCGCCGCCGAGACGGCGCTCCCTCCGGGACCGGTCACCGAGACCAGCCCGCGCTGCCCGTTGTCCACGGCGAACCGGAAGAACCCCACGCTTTCGGCGTTGAGAGTGGTCGCCGTCGCCGATCCGCTGGTGAGCACGTGGCTCAGCGGCGCCGTGTACGCCACGTTGCCCACTCGCGCGTACACCTGCGGCCAGTTCCAGCTGGGTTCGGTGTACAGGGGGTTGATCCCCGGCACCACATCGTCGGTGAACACCGACGTGGCCCAGCTGCGGAAATACGGGGTGGGGTCCGTGTTCATGGCGTTCTGCAGATTGGCCAGGCCGGTGGTCTGGCTGTTCACGAGGCGGTACCAGAAAGTCCCGTCGGTGGGCCCGAGCTGGTCGGCCGCGTAGCGCAGGAACGACCAGATGGCGCCGCGCGTGGGCAGCGCGTCGTCGCCGGAGTATTCGCCGAGCGGGCCGTTGGTCTCGGTGACCGGCAGGTAGGTCTCGTAGCGCCCCTGGTTTCCCCACATGAACTCACCGAAGGCATTCCACACCTTCGGGTCGGACAGCGCGGCCGTACCGATGTCCTGCCGCGGGCTGAGTCCCGACGAACGGTAGAAGATCAACTCCTCGGCGATGTGGCTCAGGCCCTCGTTCAGCCAGGTGACCTCGTTAGCGCTGGGAGCGTGATTCACATACAGGCGCCGCGACGCGTTGATCAGGTGCTGATACTCATGGCCGATGGTGCTGACCACGATGTTGGCCACGTTCTGCTTTTGGGCCGTGAACGTGTTGCCGCCGTTGATGGTCCGGTCGGGGTCGGGTACGACGAGATAGAACATGTTCGCGAAGTTGCTGCCGGCGCAGGTGGAGTCCGGAAGCAGGTCTCGTGAGTAGTAGAACCCCAGCACGATGCCCTTCGTTGGATCGGTGGTGAGCTGGTTCACGGCCTTCGTGAACAGGATGATCACCTTGTTGGTGCCGTCGATGTCGTACGGGGCGCCGAAGGCGGTGGTATCCACCGGGTCGACCAGCGTGTCCATTGCGGCGGCGAACTGCGCGTACTCGGCGTCCGTGAACCCGCCCGTGGGATTGGACGTATCGGCGACGACGATGGCCGAGCTGCTGATGGCCGCCACCCGCGCCGTGGCCATCGTCGGGTTGGTGCAGTAGTTGGTGGCGTTCGTATTGAGCTTCACGAGATCGCCGACCTTGGTGCTGCTCGTGATCTGCGAGAAGCTGGGCCCGGCGGACGTCCCGGTTGCTGCGCCGGCACCCGTCGTCGCGCCGGTGTTGGTCACCGTAGCGGACGTCACGCTCCGCGCGGCGCCCTGGCGCTCCCGGTTGGCCTGCCACGCGCGGGCCGCCGCGACGTACTTCGGCATCTCGCGCTGCTCGCGCTCGCGCAGGGCGTACTCGAACGCGTAGTCCGGGTGCGACGGCATCGTCGGCAGCAGCATGGGCGCCGGCGGCACGCGGTTGGCGGCGATGATGTTGGCGCCCGAGCCAAGGGTGCCCAGCCGCGTTCCGCTGACCACGATACCGGCGCTGCTTCCGGGTGACGTGGAGCTGTAGAACGCCGCCAGCACGTACTCCGAACCCAACTGGTTGGACTGCACGCAGAACGCGTTGGACGGCAGGGTGTCGTCCACCTGACCGGGGGCGAGCGTGATGGGCGGGACCGCGGTGACATAGACGCTGTCGGCCAGCGCCGAGCCCGACGAGGCCACGACGTAGGTCGCGCCGGTGGCGCTCACCAACTGCACCGTGCCGGTGCTGCTGACGGTGGCGACCGACGGGTCGCGCGACACCCAGGTCACCGCGCTGTCGACCGTATTTCCGAACTGATCGGCCGCCGTTGCACTGGGAGTCCCCTGGTCCCCGGGTTCGCACAGCGCGAGGAGATGCTGAGCCGCGACCACCTTGTACAGCGCACCGGGGTTGGACGTGGCCGTAAACGTCACCGAACTGGTCACGCCGCTCACCGACGCGGTCACCTCGTTCTGGCCGGCGAGCGTGCCGAGCGTATACGAGGTCTGGGCCGACCCGCTGGCGTCGGTCGCCGAGGAATTCGGCGTGAGAATTCCGACGCCGTTGGTGATCGACCACTGCACGAGCGCGCCCTGCACGGGCCGCGACTGTGCGTCCGTCACCTTCACCACGAGTGGGCTGGCGAGCGTCGACGTGACGGCGCCCGATTGCGCGTCGCCCGATACCAACTGCATCAGCGCCGCCGGACCGGGGCGATCGGGTGCGGTGGAACCGCACGCCGCGAGGGTCGCCAGGGCGGCAAACAGGGTGGCACGGAGCGCCGGAGGACGGACTGGCATCAATAGTCCCGGAGAAGGATCAGACAGCCCTCGAAATATCGCATGGAGGGGGCGAGATCGCGCAATCCTGTGAGACGTTCCGACCGCGCGTTCACGCGTGACGCAAGTCACGGGACGCCCGGCGCGCGCACTCGGCCAGAATGGCGGCCCCGCAGAAGATGCTTTCCTCGGCCGCCACGAAGCCGGGAGAGTGCGCGGCCGTCACGGGCCCCCCGCGTTCCCGCGCCCCGATCCGGAGGAAGCATCCGTTCATGCGTTCCAGGTAGAAGGCGAAGTCCTCACCGCCAAGATTGAGGAAGCCGAGCGGCACCACGTGCGCCTCGCCGAGCACCTCCGCGGCGGCAGCGTGGGCCCACGCCGCTCCGCGCGCCGGATTGACGAGTGGCGGCGTACCCAGTTCCAGCTCCACGCGGGCGGTGAGCCGGTGGGCCGACGCAATCGATTCGGCCAGGCGCCGCACCTCGTCGACCATGAACTTGCGCGATTGGGCCTCCACGGCACGGACGGTGCCGCGCAGGAGCGCGCGATCGGGGATCACGTTGGGCGCGGTCCCGGCCTGCACCACGCCGACCGTCACCACGCCAGGCGTGGCGGGATTGAGCCGGCGGGAGACGATCGTCTGGAGGGCCGTGACGATCGCCGCCGCACCGACGATCGGATCGGCGGATTCGTGCGGGCGCGCCGCGTGCGCCCCCTGCCCCACGAGTTCGATGGTGAACATGTCGGCCGACGCCGCAAGCGGACCGGCATCGGCCACGGCCTGGCCCACCTCGAAGCGGCGGTCGACGTGGCCACCGAAGATGCACGCCACTCCATCGAGCGCGCCGCTCTCGAGGATCGCGACGGCACCCTTGCCGATCTCCTCGGCGGGTTGCAGCACCACGAGCACGTCGCCGTCCGCCGGATCGGCGGCCAGCAGCTGCGCGGCGCCCACGGCCCACGTGGCGTGCACGTCGTGACCGCAGGCGTGCATCACCCCGGGGTGGGTGGAGGCGTAGGGCAGTCCGGTGGCCTCCGTGATCGGCAGCGCGTCGATGTCGCCGCGGACGGCCACCACGGGCGCGCGCCGGTCGCGGCCCGGGATGCGGGCGACGAGGCCGGTGTCCCCCACCCGCCGGATCTCGGCGCTGGGGATGGCGGAGAGGGCCTCGGCGAGCCGGCGGGCGGTTTCGTGCTCGTGCTGCGACAGTTCCGGATGGGCATGCAGCTCGCGCCGCAGCGCGACGAGCCGTTCGATCTGCGCGGCGGTGAACCGCGAGGCCACCCCCTCGGGCAGCGCGAGCCGGTCGTTCATGCGCTGAACACTTCCCGTTTCACGGTGAGGTCGTCCACGCGGTCCGTGTCCACCGTGACCCCGAACCCGGGATTGGCCAGCGGCACGTGCACCATCCCCTCGGCGTCCATCGTCCACTCCGGCGCCACGATGTCGCGTTCCCAGTAGCGCGCGCTGGGCGACACGTCGCCCGGCAGCGAGAAGTTGGGAAGCGACGCGAGCGCGACGTTGTGCGCACGGCCGACGCCGCTCTCGAACATGCCGCCGCACCAGACGGGGATCCCATGCTGCTGGCACAGATCGTGGATGGCCTTCGACACGGCGAAACCGCCCACCCGGCCCGGCTTGATGTTGATGATGCGGCCGGCGCGCAGCTCGATCATGTCGGCGGCCCGATCGACGCTCGTGATGGACTCGTCCAGGCAGATAGGGGTTGCGATCATCCGCTGGAGTTTCGCGTGGCGCATCAGATCTTCGCGATCGAGTGGCTGCTCGATCATGATGAGCTTGAACTGATCGAGTTCCTTGAGGTGATCGGCGTCGGCGAGTGTGTAGGCCGAGTTGGCGTCCGCCATGAGATGCAGCTCGGGGCCGAGCGCCTGGCGCACGGCGCCCACGAACGCGACGTCGGCACCCGGCTCGATCTTCATCTTGATCTTGCGGTAGCCCTGCGCCACGGCCTGTCGGGCCCGCTCCACCAGCGCGTCCGGCGCGCGCTTGGATGCCGATGGAGATGCCGGTGGGCACGCGGTCGCGCGTCCCCCCGAGCAGCCGCGAGAGCGACACGCCCTGCTGGCGCGCCGCGACGTCCCAGCAGCCCATCTCCACGGCGGCCTTGGCCATGAGATGTCCGCGGACGTTGTGGTCGAGCGCGGCGAACACCTGCTCCGGGCCGGCAAACTCCCGGCCCAGCACCCGCGGCGCGAGCCAGGCGCGGATGGCATGCCACGCCGTGTCGATGGTCTCGGGACTGTAGTTGGGCTGCTCGCCGGCCACGCACTCGCTCCATCCGGTGATGCCGTCGGCGGTGTGCAGCTCGAGCAGGCAGACCCGGCGCTCGGTGATCGTGCCCGACGAGATGCGGAACGGTTCCTTGAGGGCGAGCCGGAGCTCGCGGACCACGATGCGGGAGAGGGAGAACACGGGAGAGGATTGACCGGTCAGAGTGAGAAGAGGTAGTGCGCCGTGCCGGCGCCCGCATCGGCCACGAATCCGGCCGCGTGGTAGCCGGCCGCGAACAGGTACTCGAACGCAGCGCGCGTGCTGGCCCGCCACTGGGCGGCGGCCGCGAGATCACCGCGCTGCAGCACGCCGATGTCGGCCGGAATGCGCACCCGCAGCCTGGGCGCGCCGGCGGCCGCCGGCGCGCGCTGCAGTTCTTCCGCCGGGTCGGCGTTCACCACCGGCGCCGCGCGGAAGTCGGGGTCGTCGTGCGCAGCCGCGATCTCGGCGCGACGCGCCTGCAGTTCGGCGGCATCCACGGGCCATGCTACCACGAACCGGTCGGTGCCGATGCCTCGGTTCAGCTCGCTGCCCATATCGCCGTACATGTCGCGCACGTACTCCGTCACGCCCACGCCGAACACGTTGAAGTTGAGGTGCGCGTTGCGGGCGACCAGCGGATCGTAGGTCCAGTAGATGACGTGGGCGCCCAGCCGCGCGACGGCCTCGCGCTGGAATTGCTTGAGCCGCCGTCCGATGCCGAGATTCTGCGCGTCGCCGCGGACGGCGAGCATGTGCGACCAGTGGACGATCCGCCCCCGCTGCACGCCGGTGAGCCCGAAGACGAATCCCTGCAGGGTGCCGTCCGCCGCGAACGCGCCGGCCGAAACACCGCCGACTTTCTGGCCGATCTTGAGGATCGTGGCCGACGTGGGATCGGCAAGGCCCGGCCCCCACGCCTCGAACTGCAGCGCCACCGCGGCCCGGAATTCATCGAGCGACGCGAGCGAGCGGATGGTGACGGACGCGGGAGCCGGCATGACGCGGGAAGATACAGACGCCGAGCGGGAACGGCGAACGGATGCCAGGGATGGGCGGTGGCCGGTCGCCAGTGGCCGGTCAGCGACCCGGCTGCGGAACGACGTCCAGGTTCAGGACCTGGAAGGGGGCCAGCCGGAACGCGTGTTCACGACCTGCCGCGATCTCGAACGGCACCTGGCCGCGATCGGCCTTCCAGGGACTGCGCACCGTGAACCGGCCCGCGGCTCCGTCCGGAAGTTCGAACGCCTGCCGCGGATCGAGCGCGATGGTCTTCCACTCGTCGCTCGGGTTCCGCAGGGTGAGCGTCGCCTTCTCCGGTGCCCAGGCCGCCCACCCGTACGGCTCGAGCTCGGCGGGGTCGCCGCCCACCCAGTGGGTGTCGCGCAGCGTGCCGGCATTGCGACGCGACCACTCGGCGCTCTCGGCGAGCGTATCCCAGTTACTCGCCGTGAGGTTGGACGGCGTCACGTACATCTCCTGCAACTGGGTTCCGTTGCCGAAGTACACGCGAATCTCGTCGTTGAAGTCGCCACCGGGATCGTCCATCAGGTGGTTGGCGTGCTTGGCGTAGATCAGCCCGTGCAGCATCAGCGAGTTGAGCGGATACAACGCGCCGCGCTTCACCACGTGCCGGTGCGTGTCGGCATCGCGATAGGTCATCCACTGCTGGCGCCAGGTGCCGATGCCGGCGAACGAGTGATCCTCGCCGCCGCGCCAGATCGAGTCGGCGTACCGCAGCCAGAAGGGCGACGGATACGTGCCGGTGGTGAGGTTCACGTAGAGATCCGGCTTGAGCTGCCGCAGGTCGCCGATGAGGGCGATGGCGGCGTCGAAGTCGCTGTCGAACCGGCTGCCGGGAATCACCGTTGACGCGTTCCCGGTGCCGTCGATCTTGAACTGATTCACGCCGTACTTGCGGATGAATTCGACGCAGGTGTCGTGGAACCGCTCGTAGTACTTGGGGCCGGAGAGGGCGAATCCGCCGTCGTTGGTCTCGAAGCCCTGCGCCCTGCCGTACTTGAGCCGGTCCTGCTTGGGCTGGCCGTAGCCGCCCCACGGCGAGAGCCAGACTCCCGGTGCGGCGCCGTACTTCGCGATCTCGGTGCGCACGTTGGTGAACCCGTGCGGGAACCCGGGCCCGAATCCCCACAGCGTCTTCGGATCGTCCCACCCGTCGTCGAACAGGTACGACGAGAGCACCACCCCCCGCTTCCGATGCAGCTCCTCGCCGAACGCGTCGATCACGGCCAACGCGTCGGCTTCGGTGTACTTGGAGAAGTAGCCGATGTCGTACCACGAGTTGTAGTGCAGGAAGGTCCGGTACGGATGCGCGCGCTCCCGCTCGACGTACGTGAGGAAGTCGCGCCGGAGCTGGCCCGGCCGCACGGCGCCGATGACCGACGACACGACCACCGGCGCATCGGGACGCAGCGGCAGCGTACGCGGCAACGCGCAGGTCACATGGTCCCCGTCCACGGCGCTCAGCGACAGCGGGTGTTCGAAGCCCACGTACCAATCGTCGAACACCACCGGACTTCCCTTGACGGTTCCCGTCACCGTGGCGCCGGGCGCCCGCAGGTCCACCAGGGTGATCTCGCGTACCGGCACCTCGGCGCCCCGGGCGCGCAGCGTGACTTCCTGCCGCAGATAGCGCGAGCCGTCGCGCAGCACGGCGCTCCATTCGGCTTCGAGGTGCCCGGAGGCGTCACGCAGTACCACGATGACCCGGCGCCCGCCCACACGCTCGGCATACCGCGAGGCGCCGGCGTTCGCGCTCATTGACTCCACCTTCGGCGCGCCGACGACGGTCATCGCGTCCGCGGAGAGCATGCTGCCGTCGGCCATCGCCAGCGCGAACACCGCGGCCGGCGGCACGACCGTGCGATGGTTCACCCGATCCTCGAACTGCACGGCGCGGAGCTTGCCATCCGCCACCTGCCAGCGACCGCCGATGGCGCCGTTGCCGAGCGTGAGGTCGTTGGCAGCGAGCGTTGCCGACGCGTGCAGGGCATCGGCGCCGTCCCGGGCGAGCGCGTTCCACGAGAGCACGCGCTGCAGCCAGGGAGCGCTGAACGCGGCGCCCAGTCCCAGGGTGGCGCTGCGAGAGAGAAAGTCGCGACGAGATGGCATGAGTGTGAGACGGTGAGGGGGCGCGGCGGTGTGGGCCGATCAAGCGTCGCCGAGCACGCGGCGCACGGCGTCGCCCAGCGATTCGACCGAGAAGGGCTTCTGCAGGAACGCCTTGCCCCGCTCCAGCATGCCGAGGTTCCCCACGGCCTCGTCAGTGTAACCCGACACGAACAGGACGCGCAATTCCGGATAGGCCTCGACGAGCTGCGTGGCGAGTTCACGGCCGCTCATGCGCGGCATGATGAGGTCGGTCACGAGCAGTTGGAGTCCGGGACGCGAGGCCTCGACGAGGGCCAGCGCCTCCTGGCCGTCGGCGGCCGACAGCACGGCGTAGCCGAGGCGTTCGAGTACGCGGCACGTGATGCGCCGTACCGCGTCTTCGTCCTCGACGACGAGCACCGTCTGTTGGCCGCCCGCCGCGGTGGCGCCGGTGGCCGGGGCCGCGAGACTCTTGCCGCGGCCGGCGCGTGGCAGGAGGATACGGAACGAGGTCCCCTCGCCCACGGCGGACTCGACGGTGATGAATCCGTTGCTCTGGCGAACGATGCCGTAGGCCATCGACAGCCCCAGCCCCGTCCCCTGGGGCGCCGGCTTGGTGGTGAAGAAGGGTTCGAACACGCGCGCCCGGGTGATGGCGTCCATCCCGATGCCCGTATCGCGCACGGTCAGCTCCGCATAGTCGCCGGCGGGGATGCTCAACCCGGCGGGGGTGGTGCCCGTCGGCAGCGAGACATTGCGGGTGGCCAGCACCAGCGCGCCGCCGCCGGGCATCGCGTCTCGCGCATTCACCGCGAGGTTCATCAGCACCTGCTCCAGTTGCGACGCATCGGCGCGCACCGCCCAGGCATCGTCCGCCAGTTCCGTGCGGAGTTCGATGTGCTCGCCGATCGTGTGGCGCAACAGGGCCTCGGTCCGCACGACCACGTCGTTGAGCGGAACGACCTCGACGGTCATCACCTGCTGGCGGCTGAACGCCAGGAGCTGGCGGGTGAGGGACGCCGCGCGGTCGGCGGCGCGACGGATGGCCGCGACCTCATCGCGCCCCGCGGCGTCGTCCCGTACGTATTCCATCAGGAGTTCGGCCCCTCCGATGATGGACGTCAGGACGTTGTTGAAGTCGTGCGCGATGCCGCCCGCCAGCCGGCCCACCGCTTCCATCTTCTGCGCCTGCTGCAACTCGTGCTGCAGCAGTACGCGCTCGGTGACGTCGCTGATGGTGGAGATGCGCACGGCCCGCCCGTCGATGACCGTATCGCGCGACCACACGTCGACCCGGAAGATCGATCCGTCCTTGCGCTGGTGGCGGACGGCGGTGGCCTTCCAGAACCCGTGCGGCATCTCCGACAACACGCGGCGCGCCTCGGCCTGGCCGTCGGGCGGCCGCACGTCGAGCACGGACAGCCCGACGAATTCGTCGCGCGGGTAGCCGTACTGTTTCACCGCCGCCTCGTTGACGGCGAGGATCTGCCAACTCTCCGCGTCGATCACCAACACCGGCAACGCCACGGCTTCATAGATCTCGCGGTACCGGTCGGCGAGCGCCGCCGGCGCATTTGGCAGGGACGCACCCGCCGTCTTATCAGGGCCGTGCTGGGACAATACACCCTCGAGGAAGTCGTACAGCGCGAAGGGTTAATGTGTACCACGCCGTCGTCGCCCAGCGCTAGGCCGGAATCGCGGTCGGACGACGGCCAGGACGGAGGCCGAGCTGGGTGCGCGCGACGGCATGGGCCTTGTCACCGCACCGGAGTACGCTACTCCGGCTGTACCAAAGTTGGTATGGCCGCGCGTTCATGTTTCCGTGAGCTCGTAAGTTGGTTAGGTTGCACGACATGGATCGCGCACCCCGGACCAAGACACGCGGAGGGGCGGCGGCCGTTTCAGAGCGGTTGGTCGTCGTCAGCAACCGGCTACCCTTCCAGGCCGAGCGGAAGGGCGGACGGGTGACCTTCCGGCGTTCGCCGGGTGGCCTGGTGAGCGCGCTCTCCCCGGTGCTCCGGGAGCGCGGGGGCGTGTGGATCGGCTGGCCCGGCATCGGGCGCGAGGAGCTGGCCCAGAGCGACGACGTGGTGTTTCCGAAGGACCGCAACGTGCGGTACGAAGCATTGCCGTTGTCCGCGCACGAGGTCACGCAATACTACGCGGGGTTTTCCAACCGCACGCTGTGGCCGCTGTTCCATTATTTCGTCGGCAGCACGCGCATCGAGGCCAACTGGTGGCGCGTGTACGACGCGGTCAACAAGCGGTTCGCCGAGCGGGCGGCGTCGTTCGCCCGGGCCGGCGAACTGGTCTGGGTGCAGGACTACCAGTTGCTGCGGATGCCGCACCACCTGAGGCAGCTCGTGCCCGAGGCGCGGATCGCCTCGTTTCTGCACATCCCCTTCCCCGCCACCGACGTGTTCCGCGTGCTGCCCTGGTCGCGGCGGCTGCTGCGCGGGATGCTCGGCGCCGACGTGGTCGGCTTCCAGGTGGACAGCTACGCGGATCACTTCCTGAACGCGGCCGCGCGGCTGCTCGGCTGCAACGTGGATCGCGAATCGCGCCAGGTGGAATACGAAGGGCGCACGGTCACGGCCGTCGTCGATCCGATCAGCATCGACGCCGACTACGTCGCGTCGGTGGCCGAGGCGTCGGGCCCGCGCGCCCGCCACGGCGATCGGGCGCGGGAGATCCTGGCCGTCGACCGGCTGGACTACACCAAGGGCATCTATGAACGGCTGCTGGCGGTGGAACGGCTGCTCGAGCGGTGGCCGGAGTACCGCCGCCACATCCAGTTCACGCAACTCCTGGTGCCGAGCCGCGAACGGGTGGCCGAGTACTCGCAGCTCAAGCGGCAGATCGACGAGGCGGTGGGCCGGATCAACGGCCGGTTTTCCGAAGCCGGATGGTCGCCGATCCGCTACCTGGTGCGCTCGCTGCCGGCCGAGGAGCTGATCCCGCTGTATCGCGCGGCGGACGTGGCCATGGTCACCCCGCTGCGAGACGGCATGAACCTGGTGGCCAAGGAGTACGTCATGGCGCAGGTGACGCTGAGCGGCGTGCTCGTGCTCTCGGAGCTGGCCGGCGCGGCGGAGGAGCTACAGGAAGCCCTGGTGGTCAACCCGTTCGACATCGACACCGTGGCGTCGGCGCTCAACCGCGCGCTGTCGATGCAGCCCGACGAGCGCCAGGCGCGCATGTCGGCACTCCGCGACCGCGTACGCACGCACGACGTGCATGCCTGGGTGCGGAGCTTCCTCACGGCGGCCGACCGTGCCGTGGGCCGCCAGGCGCCGCAGGCGTCGCCCGTGGACCAGCTGCGGCGGCGCCTGACCCCCTGGCTGTCGGGGCGGCCGGCGGCGGTGGTGTTTCTGGACTACGACGGGACGCTGACCCCGATCGTGGCCCGCCCCGAAGACGCCCGTCTGTCGCCGCGCGCCCGCGCGGCGCTCGTCCAGGCAGCGCGCAACCCGGCGCTGGACGTGGTGATCGTGTCGGGGCGTTCGCTGGACGACGTGCGCAAGCGGGTCGGCATTCCCGGCATCACGTACGTGGGGGATCACGGGTTCCAGATCGACGGGCCGGGCGTCTCGCTGCGGCACGAGGGGCTGGATCACTACCGCTCGGCCATGGACAACGCGGCGCGGCGGCTGGAAGCGCTGGACGTGCGCGGCGCGCATGTGGAACGCAAGGCGGCCACCGTGTCGTACCACGTGCGCCAGGTGGACCCCGATGAGCGCGCGGATGTCGAACGGCGAGCCGAGCAGATCTTCCGCCGGCTGCGCCTGCGCGTGACGCACGGCAAGATGGTGGTCGAGGGACGCCCGCCGCTGGATTGGCACAAGGGGCAGGCCGTGCTGTACGTGCTGATGCAGCGGCACGGCGCCGACTGGCCGTCGCGCACGCGCGCGCTGTACATCGGCGACGACGTGACCGACGAGGACGCCTTCCAGTCGCTCCGCGGCATCGGGCGCTCGATCCACGTGTCGCCCAACGTGGCCACGACGGCGTCGGCGGCCGACTACCGGCTTCCCGATCCCGCGGCCGTGATCCAGCTGCTCCGCTGGCTGGCCGCCGGCGCGTCCGGCGGCGCGGGCGGCTGACCGGCGGCCGGCTAGGTCTGCTTCATGTACACCGTCCGGATCGGGAACGGGATCTCGATGCCTTCCTTCTTGTAGCGCGCGTGCAGGGCCTTGATGAATTCGTGCTTGATCAGGTACTGCGCCGTGTACTCCTGTCCGCGCAGGATGACCGAGAAGTTGATGCTCGAGTCGCCGAACGTGTGATAGCGCGTGAACGGCTCGTGCGTCTGGACGGCGCCCTCCACGGTTCGCTGGATCTCCCGCGCCACCTCGATCGTCACGCGTTCCACCATCTCCAGATCCGAATCGTATGACACGCCGACCTGCACGAGGATCGACTGCTCGGGGTCGGGCATCGTGAAGTTGGACGTGACCGCGCTGGAGAGCTTGGCGTTGGGGACGATGGTGTAGTTGTTGGGCAGCTGGCGGATGGTCGTGTATCGCCACGTGATGTCGGTGACGAAGCCTTCCTCGCCGCTGCTCAGGCGGATGAAGTCCCCCACCCGCACCTGCTTGGAGAGGAGGAGCTGGATCCCGGCGAACAGGTTGGCGAGGGTGTCCTGCAGCGCCAGGCCCACCGCCAAGCCGCCGACGCCCAACGTGGTGAGGATGGCGGTGATCTTGATGTCGAGCGTCTGGAGCAGTACGAGCGCGCCGACGAGCATCACCACGGCACGCGCGAGGTACGAGATCAGGTTGGCGGACGGCAGTTCGGTGTCGGCGGTCCGGGAGCTGACGAAATCGCCGGCGATGGTGCCCAGCGTCCACGTGGCGGACGCCAGCAGGATGACCTGCACCGTCATCTGCACCCCGTGTGCCGCTGCGGCGAAGCTCGGGACGGTGCCGATGCCGATGTGCGCGCCCAGCAGGGCGCCCCACAGCAGCACCGGCTTTTCGAGGGCCGCAAGGGCCTTGTCGTCAGCCGTGCTCGTCGTATGTGCCGCGGCGCGCCGAAGTTGCGGGAACACGACGCGGCGCACGACGTACGCCACGATCACACCCGTGACCGCAAAACCGAGCACGATGAGATACGGTCCAACCTGCTTTAGCACACCATCCATCTTCCCTCCGAAGCGTTCACGGTGTTTCGCCCGGGATGTGCCCGCGGCTCAGCTGATCGAGTGGCGGGTCCGGTGCGTGCGTGGCAGCATCACCCGGGGCCCGATGCGCCGCCGGCCGTCGAGCGCGCGGAGCATGCGGCGGAAGTTGGGGTCCTTGAGCGGACTCGGCACGCGGTAGGCCCGGCGCCACATGGTATACAACAGCCGGCGAACCTCGCCCGCGGCGAGCCACCGGCGGCGCGCGCCGATGGGCTCGTAGTACATCACCAGCGGCACGCCCTTCTCGGTGCGGTGGAGCGCCGGCTGGTAGTACGGAAAGTCGAGCGCCAGCGCGTGGTGGCGGCTCACGAGGACGCGCAGCCAGGGATTGTCGGCGTGCACCTCGCCCACCACGGCGCGCAACGAGGTGCCGTTCACGTCCCGGGCGTCGCGCGTGAACGCCCGGACGAGCGCGCGGCGGAGCCGGGGCCCGAGGCCCCCGGCGCGGGCTTCGGCATCCACCGCGACATATCCGATCACGCCCACGTTGACGTTGCCGAGATACGACCCGCTGGCGGCACCGATCACGACGCCGTCGCGCTGGGCCACGAACAGATGCCAGTTGAGATCGGTCCAGAGGCCCTGCTCGCGCTCCCGGAGCACCTGCACCCAGGCACGCCGCGGCATCATCTCGGAGCGCGGAAAGATGCGGCGCAACAGCGCGTGCGCCTTGGCGAATGCGGGGTCCTTCGCCGTACGGATCTCTCGCACACGGATCATAGGCCTCCGGGGGGAGGAAGTCAGACCGACGGCGCGTCGCGCGCCGGCAGCGGCAGTCGGAACAGGCGCCGAGCGTTCTCGTACATGATCTGGTGCTTCTGCTCGTCACTCATCTTCAATTGCTTCACGAATTCCACGTACGATTTCATCGAACAGATGGGCCAGTCGGTGCCGTAGAGCAGATAGTTGGGCTCGCCCGCGTAGAGGATGGCCTCCTCGATCTGCCGTTCCATGAAGTCTTCGAACGCTTCGGTGAATTCACCGAGCACGAGGCCGGAGAAGTCGGTGTACACGTTCTTGTTCTTGTACACCACCTCCATGCAGTCGGTAAGCCAGGGATTGCCGAGGTGGCAGATCACGAGCTTCACGTTGGGGTAGTCGACCGCCACCTCGTCCACTTCCAGCGGGTGCGAGTACTTCAGCTTGCCCTTCGGGCTGTACGTGTCGCCGCTGTGGATCATCACCGGCACGTCGAACTCCTCGGCCAGATCGTACACCACGCGCAGCCGCGGATCGTGCGGGTAGAACGGCTCGTAGCCCGGATAGAGCTTGAGGCCCACGACCAGGCGATCCTTGAGGAAGTCGGCCATCTGCCGCAGATCGCGCTCCTTGTAATGCGTGTAGCTGATGCCCGCCACCACGCTCAGGTTCTTGACCTTCGACACGGCACGCACCACTTCGGCGGTGCTCGGCCGATTGGGATTCACCACGTAGCTGGTGAGTACGATGGAATGATCGACCCCGGCCTCCTCCATCGCGTGCTGCAGTTTGTCCAGGCTCTCGTCGAGCGAGACGGCGATCTGATCGTGGTAGTTGTTGAGGTGGACGTGACAATCGATGATCATCGCTCTCCTCGTGGCGCCACCGGTTCGGGGAGTGGGCGGCGCGCTGCCGCCGGTCGCGCGTCCGCGCCCGCTCAGGCGGCCGCGACCTCACTGGCGGGTCGGATGGTTCAGGCAGAGATTCCGAATACCGGATCACGGGCGCGCTCCGCGCCCGTTCCTACAACTTAACGCATCCGACGCCGAAACGATTGCACGCGGAGACGAACCATGCGCATCTGGTCACGACGGGACATGCTGAAGAGTGGACTGCTCGCCGCCGGCGCGGCGATGCTGCCGGGCACGGCCCAGGGCTTTCCCCTTGCCGCCCTGGGCGACGGTCCCCACGACGCGTCGAGCCCGGACCTCGCGACGCTGCCCGCCGCGACACGTCTCCGCGACCGCCTGCTGCTCGACTTCGATTGGCGCTTCCATCACGGCCATGCGGACGACCCGGCGCAGGACTTCGGCTTCGGGCACGGCAACGACGGGGTGTTCGCCAAGACGGGCTACTTCTTCAGACCCGCACGGCCCGATTTCGACGCCAGCACGTGGACCGCGATCGACCTCCCCCACGACTGGGCGGTCGCCCTGCCGTTCGTCGATGATCCCGCGCTCACCTCGCACGGCTTCAAACCCGTCGGGCGCGACTACCCGGCCACCAGCATCGGGTGGTACCGCAAGACGTTCGCGATTCCGGCCGCCGACGCCGGGCGCCGACTCGCGCTCGAATTCGACGGCGTCTACCGCAACTGCATCGTCACGCTCAACGACGTGTACCTCACCACGGCGGGCAGCGGGTACGCGCCCTTCCGCGTGGACATCACCGACTTCGCGCACTACGGCGGCGACAACGTGCTCGTGGTGCGCGTGGACGCCACCGAGAACGAGGGATGGTTCTACGAGGGCGCCGGAATCTACCGGCACGTCTGGCTGGTGAAGACGGCGCCCGTGCACGTGCCGCAGTGGGGCACGTACGTGACGTCCGAGTCCCATGGCACCAGCGCCCGGCTGCGCCTCCAGACCACGGTGGTGAACGACAGCGACGGCGATACCGTCTGCCGCGTGGTGTCGCGCGTCGTCGACGACGCCGGCACGACGCGCGCCAGCGCCGTGACGGGCGGCGTGCGGGTGCCCACCCGGGGGCGCGCGACGGTCGATCAGACGACGACGATCCCGAATGCCGTGCGCTGGTCCATCGAGTCGCCGCACCTCTACCGCCTCCTCACCACCATCGAGGTGGCCGGCACCCCGGTGGACGACTACGAGACGACGTTCGGCGTGCGCACCATGCAGTTCGACGCGGATCGCGGCTTCTTCCTCAACGGCGAGCACGTGGAAATCAGGGGCACGTGCAACCATCAGGATCACGCCGGGGTGGGGTCGGCCCTTCCCGACCGCCTGCAGTACTACCGCATCGCGCGCCTCAAGGCGATGGGATGCAACGCCTATCGCACGTCACACAACCCGCCGACTCCCGAACTGCTCGACGCCTGCGACCGGCTGGGCATGCTCGTGCTGGACGAGACGCGCATGTTCTCGTCGAGCCCCGAGGGACTGAGCCAGTTCGAACGCCTGATCCGCCGCGACCGCAATCACGCCAGCGTGTTCTGCTGGTCGATCGGCAACGAGGAGCCGCTGCAGGGCACCGATGAGGGCGCCCGCATCGCGGCGAGCATGAAGCGGCTGGCCCGCCGGCTCGATCCCTCCCGGCCCATCACCGAGGCGATGAACGGGTCATGGGGCAAGGGGCTGTCGGCCGTGGTCGACGTGCAGGGGTTCAACTACGGCGACGGGAAACGCATCGACGCCTTCCATACGGAATTTCCCAAACAGTGGTCGATGGGCACCGAAACGGCCAGCACGGTCTCCACCCGCGGCATCTATGCCAACGACAAGACGCGCGGCTACGTGGAAGCGTACGACACGCAGTTCCCGCCCTGGGCCACGACGGCGGAAAGCTGGTGGACCACCTACGCGGCGCGCCCCTTCCTGGCCGGGGGCTTCGCGTGGACCGGCTTCGACTACCGGGGCGAGCCGACGCCCTACGGTTGGCCGTGCATCAACTCGCACTTCGGCATCATGGACACCTGCGGCTTTCCCAAGGACAACTTTTATTTCTACCAGGCATGGTGGGGCACGACGCCCGTGGTGCATCTCTTTCCGCACTGGAACTGGCCCGGCATGGAAGGTGAGGAGATCCGCGTCTGGGTGCACAGCAACGCCGAGCAGGTGGAACTGTTCCTGAACAGCCGCTCCCTGGGCCGGCAGGCCGTGAAGCACAACACGCATCTCGAGTGGCGCGTCGCCTACCAGCCGGGAACGCTGGAGGCGCGCGGCTACCGGAACGGGAAGCTGCTGGCCACCGACACGCGCGAGACCACCGGGGCGCCGGCGCGGATCGTGCTCGCGCCGGACCGCCCGGCAATCGACGCCGACGGCGAGGACGTGTCCGTGGTGGAGGTGCGGGTGGTGGACGCGCAGGGGCGCACGGTGCCGGTGGCCAACGACGAGATCGCATTCACGGTGTCGGGTAGCGGTCGGCTGATCGGGCTCGGCAATGGCGACCCCAGCGATCACGGCGCCGACAAGGGCACGGTGCGCCGGGTATTCAACGGGCTCGCCATGGCGATCGTGCAGGCGGGTCGGGAGGCGGGGAGTCTCGTCGTCGCGGCAACGGCCGACGGGATTGCGCCTGGACAGACCGTGGTGGAGTGCCGGGAGGCGACGCCAAGACCGGGGGCCTGAGGGTGAAACTGTGAGATGGTAAGGCGGTGAGGTGGCGAGGCGGAAGATACGTCACCGCCGCGAGTTTCGACGGCCGCGGTGGCGGCACAAACGCTCCGGTCGATCGCGCTGTCGAAGGACCATGACGGCGGCCGCCCTTGACTTTCTAGGTCGGCAGCATCAATCTCGGCCTAGACATTCTAGGACTGGATCATGGCAGACCTCAAACAGCAAATCCTCCGCGGCACGCTCGACCTCCTCGTGCTCAAGGCCGTGAGCGGCGCCCCGGCCCACGGCTATCAGATTGCCCGCTGGGTGGAGCGCGCCACCGACGACGCGCTTCATATCGAGGACGGGTCCCTGTACCCGGCGCTATACCGGCTGGAAGAGCGCGGGCTGATCGAGCCCGAGTGGCGACTCACCGAAGACCGGCGGCGCGCCAAGTACTACGCGCTCACCGCCGCCGGGCGCAAGCGGCTTCGCGAAGAGACGGCAAGCTGGACGAGCTACGCGCGCGCCATCTTCGCCGCCCTCGAGATTCCGCTGCTGCCCGCCCCGGCGGGGGCCTGACGTGTCGGCGCGCGAGCCGATCTGGCGGCGCTACGCGCGCTTCTTCGGCGCCGATCCCAAGGCCGACGTGGACGACGAACTCGCGTTCCACCTGCAGGAGCTGGAGCGCGGATTCCTCGCGCGGGGGATGAGCCCCGCCGACGCACGCCGTGCGGCGCGGGCGCAGTTCGGGGACGTGGAGCGAGCGCGGCGCGACATGCAGCGCGGCTCGAAGCGCGTACACCGGCAAGCCGAGCGCAGCGAATGGTGGCGCACGCTGGGCTTCGACGCGCGCCTGGCTGCGCGCAAGCTGCTCCAGCAGCGCGGGTTCGCGCTCGCCGCCGTCGCGACGCTGGCGCTGGGCATCGGCGCCAATTCGGCAGTGTTCAGCGTGGTGAACGCCACGCTCATTCGCCCCCTGCCCTACGGCGACCCGTCGCACATCGTGAAATTGTACGAGTCGATACGGGGCCACGAATGGGTCGCGTCTCCCCCCGATTTCATCGACTGGCAATCGCAGAGTCATACGTTCTCCGCGATGGGCGCGATGTACGAGGACCAGCCCACGCTCACCGGGCACGGCGACCCCGCGCCGCTCTCCGGCGCGCACGTGACGCACGGGTTCTTCGACGCCATGGGCGTGCAGCCCGCGCTGGGACACCCGTTCACGAAGGGCGAGGAGACGTACGGGCAGACCGACGCGGTGATTCTGGGCAACGGGGTATGGAAGCGGCTTTTCGGCGCGAACCCGGGGGTGGTCGGACAGACCGTGCAGATCGACGGCAAGTCGCGCCGCATCGTCGGCGTGATGCCGGCGGGATTCGCATATCCGGATCACAGCGAGCTGTGGCTGCCCCTCGCCTTCAGCGACTCGGACCTCATCACCCAGCGGGGGGCGCACTATCTGGACGTCGTGGCGCGCCTGCGGCCCGGCGTGACGGTGGAGGCCGCGGGTCGCGATCTCGACGCGCTGGCCCGGCAGCTCGCCGAGCGGTATCCCAGAACGAATAAGGATCACGGCGCCAGCGCCGTCACGCTCCGGGAGTCGCTGGTCGGCAAGGGCTCGCAGCGGGCGTTGTGGCTCATGCTCGGCGCGGTGGGGCTCGTGGCGCTCATCGCGTGCGTGAACGTGGCGAACCTCCTGCTCGCGCGCGGCGCCGCGCGCCATCGCGAGTTCGCGGTGCGCACGGCGCTGGGGGCGCGGCCTCGCGACCTGATCGGCATGGCGCTGGTGGAGAGCCTGCTGCTGGCGCTGATGGGAGGGGCGGGCGCGGTGCTGGTGGCGCTGGGCGCCATGCGCGCGCTCAACGCGATCCGGCCGTGGACGCTCACGCAGTTCGCCGCCGCGAGCGTCGATCTTCGCGTGCTGGTATTCACCTTCGTCCTGAGCATCTTCACCGGCGTGCTGTTCGGGTTGGCGCCGGCGGCGCAGGCGGCGCGGGGCTCGCGCCTGCACGGGGCGATGCAGAACGGCGGGCGCGGCGGCACCATGAGCCGCGCGGGGTGGCGGGTGCGCGGGCTGCTCGTGGCGGGTGAGTTGGCGCTGGCCATGATCCTGCTCGCCGGGGCCGGGTTGCTCATCCGGAGCTTCGCCCAGCTTCAGCGCGTACCCGCCGGCTTCGACACGTCGCATGTGATGACGTTCGGGCTGTCGCTCCCCGACGCGCGGTATCCGAAGCCGGAACAGTCGCAGATCTTCTACGACGGGATGCTGCGCGAATTGCGGGCGCTGCCCGGCGTCACCAGCGCCGCGGCGATCACCGGGGTGCCGCTCTCCGGTTTCAACTACTCCATGAGCACGCACGCCATCGACGGGCAGGCGATTCCGGACGCGGACCAGCCGTCGACGCAGATTCGCCTGGTCACGCCGGACTACTTCCGGACGATGGGCATTCCGCTGGTGGGCGGCCGCGCGTTCACCGACCAGGACCGGAACGGCGCGCCCGGCGCGGTGATGGTCAACCAGGCGGCGGCGAAGCTGCTCTGGAAGGGGGCGAACCCGATCGGGCACACCATCGAGATCGGCACGTCGTTCGGGCTGGGACGCGGGCGCGCCGGCGGGGAAGTGGTGGGCGTGGTCCATGACGTGCACGACGAGGAGCTGCAGACGCCGCCGCGGCCCATCGTGTACCTGGCCCATGCGCAGTATCCTGTTTCTTATATGACCCTGGTGGCCAGGACCGCGCCGGGGGTCAATCCCACGCGCCTGGTCGCGGGCGTGCGTGGCGCGCTGCTCCGGCTCGACCCCGATCTCCCGCTCCTCGACGCCACGTCCATGGACCAGATCGTCGGCCAATCGGTGGCTGACCCGCGGTTCGCCATGACGCTGCTCGGATCGTTCGCGGCGCTGGCGCTACTGCTGGCCGCCATCGGGGTCTACGGCGTCATGTCGTACGTGGTGGGCCAGCGGACCCGGGAGATCGGCGTACGCATGGCGCTCGGCGCGAGCGGCACCGCGGTGGTGCGTGAGACGGTGCGGATGGCGGCGCCGGCCGTGCTGGCCGGGGTGGTCACGGGGGTGGTCGGAGCGCTCGCGCTGGGGCGCCTGATGACGCACCTGCTGTACGAAATCCAGCCGGGGGACGCGCTGACGTTCACCGTGATGAGCACGTTACTGGCGATGATCGCGATTCTGTCAGCATGGATGCCGGCGCGGCGGGCGAGCCGCGTGGATCCGGTGCTGGCGTTGCGGAACGACTGACGAGGGTCAGCGCGCGGGGGAGCGGCGGCGGCGTGCCGGGGAGCAGGGGCGTCACGTACTGGACCGGGGCAGGCGCGGGCGGGACCGCCGCGCTACTCGGAGTAGAGCCTGCCCCCCACGAGGGCGCCGATGGCCAGATTCACGAATGCGATGCATGCCATGAGCAGCCAGAGATGCATGCCCATCATGCCCATGGTGTGGAACATGCTGAACGCGAACGCCGAGATCAGCCAGACGAAGAACGCCGACATCAGGGCGTTGCGCGGCCCGGCCCCGTAGCGGGGCCGCATGGCGGCGTACAACCACACGAGCGCGATGCCCATCAGGAAGTCGATCACGACGCTGGTGGCCATGGCGCGCGACGTGGACATCGCCGCCGACAACGACGGGTTCACCGCGTCCATGGCCGAGGCGAGTTGCGCGCCGACGATGTAGCTGTAGCTCACGAAGTCGAGCACGTTCAGGACCAGGCCGGCCACGAGCCCGGCGATGACGATCTTCTGGCGATTCATGGATCCTCCGATGGCGGATAGGATGTGGGGGGAAATCGCGACAACCGCTCGAGGAACGCCCCTACAGTACCGGTCGCCCGGACATTGTGCCAGCAGCGGCGGGTCGGCCGGCCACCGCCTCGCGCATCAGCTCCCAAAGCGCCGCGACGTGCTCGCGTTCCGTCGGCTCGGCGCCGATCGAGACCCGCGCCATCCAGCGGCCGTCGAGCACCGACGGCGTGAGGTACGCCGCGCCGGACTGATTGACCCGGTCCACCCAGGCGAGTGTGTGCCGGTCGAGCGCGTCACCCTCGACACCGGGCGGCTCGTGTCGGAGGCACACCGTCTGCAGCACGACTGGCGCGAGGACGCGCCAGTGCGGTTCGGCGCGCACGTGGTGTTCGAGCCACCTGGCGTTCTCCAGGTCGCGCCGGATGCGCGCCTGCAGCCCCGCCACGCCCTGGTCGCGGATCAGGAACCAGAGCTTAAGGGCGCGGAAGCGGCGGCCCAGCGGGATGCCCCAGTCACGGTAGTTCTTCACCCGGCCGTCAGCCGCGCTCTGCAGATAGCTCGGGTTGGTGGACATCACGCGCACCAGGTGTTCGGCGTCCTTCACGTAGTACAGCGAGCAGTCGAAGACGACGCCGAGCCACTTGTGCGGATTCAGGACGAGCGAGTCCGCGCCCTCGATCCCCTCCCAGAGGACTCGCATCTCCGGCAGGATCATCGCCGACCCGGCCATCGCCGCGTCGACGTGCAGCCAGAGCGCGTGATCGCGGGCTACGGCGGCGATCTCGTGCACCGGGTCGACGGCGGTGGTGCCGGTGGTGCCGGTGGTCGCGACCACGGCGCACGGCACGCGACCGGCGGCGAGGTCCTCGGCGATCAGGTCACGCAGGGCGTCGGCGCGCATCGCATACGCGTCGTCGTGCGGCACCAGGCGAACGTTGTCGCGACCGAATCCGGCGAGCAGCGCCGCCTTGTCCACGGAACTGTGGGCGTGGGCCGAGACGTACACCACGAGCGCCCGTTCGGCCGCCTGCAGTCCCCCTCGGGCCAGTGAGTAATCGGTGCTGCGCTCGCGGGCGCAGAGCAGCGCCACCAGGGTGCTCGTGGACGCCGTGTCCTGGATGACCCCGCTCCACGAGTCGGAGAGCCCAACCATCTGGCGCATCCAGTCGGTGACCACCTCTTCCAGTTCGGTGACGGCGGGCGACGCCTGCCACGAGAGGCCGAGCACGGAGAGGCCGCTGCTCAGGTAGTCGCCGAGTACGCTGGCCAGCGATCCGGCACCCGGGAAGAAGCCGAAGAAGTGCGGGGACTGCCAGTTGGTGATGCCGGGCGCGATGATGGTGTCGAAATCGCGGAGCATCGCGTCGAACGATTCGCCCTGCACCGGCGGCGAGGCCGGCAGCTGCGCCTTGATCTCACCCGGAGCCGTGCGCGCCATCACCGGGCGGTCGGCGATCGTGGCGCGGTAGTTGGCCACCCAGTCGACGACCGCCCTGGCGTTGGCGCTGAAGTCCGAGGGGTTCATCGCGGCACTCAACGATCGGCGAAACTGGCGATCGTCCTCTCGAGCCGCCGAATGTCGTCCGAGTTGGTGGCCATACCCACCGAGGCGCGCACGGCGCCGACGGCGATGTCCGACCCCATACACTCGGCGAAACGCTCCAGGGTGAAGCCCTGGGCCGTAGCCCGGAAGCACCGGGCCGCCTCGTCGGCGGGAAGGTCGAACGCGCGCTCTCCGGCGCCCGGATTGCAGAAGCATCCCCCGCGCACCGACACCCCGGCCTCCCGGGCACGATCCTCGACGACGGCGTAGGACACGGGCCGCCCCGCCGCGTCGAGCACGTTGAACGCCACGGTACCACCACGGCGGTCCATGGTCGGCGGCCCGTACACCACCACCATCGGGTTCCCGTTGGTGTGGCGAAGCGAGGTCAACGCCTCCAGCAGTTCGCCCGCGAGCACGCGCACGTGCTCGGCAAGGCGGTCCATGTCCATCTGCTCCATGAACTCCAGACCCGGTATCAGCGCGGCGAGTCCGAGGAAGTCGGGCGTGCCGTCCTCGAATCGCTCGGCAGACGATCGCAGTTGATGCGTGTCGTTCTGCACCGACGCGAAGTCCACGGTGCCGCCCGCGAACCATGGGCGGTGCAGCTTCTCCAGCGCGTTCCGGCGTGCCACGAGGGCCCCGACCCCGGTGGGATACCCGAACACCTTATAGAAGGAGATCACGGTGAAGTCGGCGGGCACGCGCCGCAGGCTCAGCCGGTTGGTCGGGACGAAGGCGGCGGCGTCCAGGAGCACATCGAAGCCGAGCGCCTGCGCCGACGCCACGAGTTCCAGCGCGTGCTTGACCCCGGTGAAGTTGGACTGCGCCGGATACGCGAAGAGGCGCGGCCGCGTGCCGGCCGCGGTTGCCGCCGCAGCCAGCTTCGCCTCCGGATCGTCCAGGCGGAGCCCGGCATCGAGCGGCAGGTACGTGATCCGCGCGCCGGCGCGGCGCGCGAACTCGCGAACGCCGTTCACGGAGTTGTGGTTGTCCTCGGCCAGCACGTACGCGCCGCCGGCGGCGAACGGATAGCTCTCACCCACCAGCTTGATGGCGGCCGAGGCGTTGCCGGTGAACACCACCTCGTACTCGTCGGGTGGGGCATCCACGAATCGGAGCACCGCCGTCCGGGCTTCCGTCAGGAGCGAGGTGCTGGCCTCCGACGGCTTGTGCCGCGAATGCGGATTGCCGAGGATGGATTTCCGCAGCAGTTCCACATGGCGCTCGACCAGGCTTTCGGGGTACAGCCCGCTTCCGGTGTAGTCCAGATACGCGTGGCGCTGCCGGTCGAGGCGGGAGAATTCCCGGCTCCGCAGGTCGGTGAAGAAGGGGTGGGTCTGGACGGCGACGTTCGGCATGGGGTGAAAACAGCACGATCGCCGGCCCCAGGTCAAACCCCGGGACCGGCGATCACCCGCGTGTGGAGGTACCCCCGGCTCAGTTGTTCGGCACCACCACCTGCTGCGGCGTCACGCTGTAACCGCCGGCGCTGCCGGTGCCCAGTTCGCCGCTGTTGTCGTATCCCCAGCAGTACACGCCGCCGGTTGAATCGAGTGCGCAGGCGTGGAACGAGATGCCGGCGCTCACCGACGCGAGGACCAACGACCCGCTCACGGCCTGCGGGGTGTCGGCCTGGGTCGTGGACCCGGTGCCGAGAGCGCCGAAGCTGCCCGAACCCCAGCAGTACCCGACCCCCGGCGAGGTGGTGGCGCAGCTGCTCAGTTCGCCGACCGCGATGGAGGCGAAGGTGTGACCACCGGCCACCGCCAGCGGCGTCGAGCTGCTCAACGACGTCAGCCCCGAGCCGAGCTGCCCGTTTCCCGCTTCGCCCCAGCAGTATGCCGCCCCGTTCACCGTGAGCGCGCAGGTGTGGTACACGCCGGCCGTGATCGACGCGAGTTGAAGGCCACCCGCCACGGCCACCGGAGTGGGGCTGTCGGTGGTGGTTCCGTCGCCGAGCACGCCGTAGGCGTTGGCCCCCCAACAGTAGCCGGCGCCCGCCGTGGTCACGCCGCACGTGTAGACACCGCCCGCGCTGACCGACGCGAACTTGAGTCCGCCGGACACCAGCACGGGCGTGGAACTGTCCTGTCCCACCGTGCCGTTGCCCAACTCTCCGCTCTCGTTGGCGCCCCAGCAGTAGGCAGAACTGTCCGCCGCGACGCCGCACGTGTGGGCGTACCCGGCGCTGATCATCTTGAAGGTCAGGCCTCCGGCGACCGTCACCGGCGTGCCGCTGGTCGTGTTGGCAGTGGTGTTGCCGAGCGCCCCCGTGGCGTTGTCTCCCCAACAGTACGCCGCGCCGGCGGAGGTGAGGCCGCAGGTGTGTGAGTAGCCCGCGGTCAGCGACGCGAAGGTGAGCCCGCCGGACACGGTGAGCGGGAAGGGCGAGATGCCGGTGGTGTCGTTGCCCAACTGTCCGCTGGCATTGCTGCCCCAGCAATACGCCGTTCCGCCAGTCACGAGAGCGCAGCTGTGCGCGAATCCGGCGACCACGGCGGTCACGCCCGTGAACGCCTTCGTGACCGGCGGCGTGACGGTGAGCGCCGCCGTACCCAGGATTCCCTTGCTCGTGGCGGTGATGGTCGCCGTGCCGGTGGCGACGCCGGTGACCGTGCCCGAGTCACTGACGGTCGCCACCGAAGAATCGCTGCTCGACCAGGCAACGGTATCGCCCGTGAGAATGTTGCTCGCGTTGTCGTACAGGGTGGCGACGAACCGGAGGGTGTCGCCGATGACGAGCGTCGTGGTCGTGGGCGCGACGCTGATCGAGGCCACGACGCCCGTTGGGGGTGCCGTGGTGGAGCTGGCGGACTTGGAACCGCCGCAGGCGCCAAGCGCCACGGCAACGAGTGCGGGAACGAGCAGACGCGCGCGCGTGAACCGCGCGTACCCGGAACGCTCCGACGGACGGACGTCCTCAACGAGGCAGTGCAGGGAGGGCATGAGAATGGGGTGTCGGCGTGTCCGGGGGGGCCGCGACCGATAAATCTACCCGATCCGCAAGCGCGCGTTCCCCAACCGCCGGGAAGCCGGCCGACACCGCGCCCGGCCGGCGACTGGCGGCATGCGCCCGAAGTGGAGAGAATACGGGGTCCAACCCACGGAGCCGTGCGGCATGTTGTCACACCCCATGCGTCACTTTCCGGCGACCCTCGCCATCCTCCTCGTCGCGCTGTGCACCACGGCGGGCATCGCCGCCGCGCAGCGGGCACCCAAGTATCCCGTCACGCGCAGGGACAGCGTGGTGGACGACTACTTCGGCACCAAGGTCGCCGACCCGTACCGCTGGCTCGAGGATCAGAATTCTCCGGAGGTGGCCCGCTGGGTGGAAGCCGAGAACGCCGTCACGTTCAGGTACCTGGACCAGATTCCGCTGCGCGAGACCTTTCGCAAGCGCCTCACCGCGCTCTGGAATTCGCCCAGCATCGGCCTGCCGGAGCGCGTGGCCGGCCGGCTCTTCTACCGCATGAACTCGGGCCTGCAGAATCAGTCGGTGCTGTACGACCAGGCCGACGTGGGCGGCACGCCGGCCACGCTCATCGACCCCAACACGCTTTCGGCCGACGGGTCGGTGGACCTCGCCTCGTACGCGCCGTCGCCCGACGGACGCTACCTGGCGTACGGGCTCTCGGTCGGCGGGTCGGACTGGGAAGCACTGCACGTGCGTGAACTCGCCACCGGCCGCGACCTGGCCGACACGGTGCACTGGGTGAAATACTCCGGGGTGTCGTGGACGCGAGACGGCAAGGGGTTCTTCTACACGCGCTTCCCGGCGCCGCCCAAGGATCAGGTGCTGACGGCGGCCGCGGTGAACGGCAAGATCTACTACCACACCGTGGGCACGCCCGACACGCAGGACCGGCTCATCTATCAGCGGCCCGACCGCCCCGACTGGTACGAGGGCGCCGGCGTGACCGACGACGGCCGTTACCTGTTCATCACGCTCAACCACGGGACGAACCCCGAGAACCTGCTCTACTACGCCGACCTCGGCGACCCGATGGATCCTGACATCGGCGCGACGATCCGTCCGGTGAACACGTCGGACGACGCCGAGTTCGGCGTGATCGGCAACATCGGCAGCACGATCTTCATCCAGACCACGAAGGACGCGCCCAACCGGCGGATCATCGCGATGGCGCTTCCCGATACATCGCTCGCGCACGCCAGGACGGTGGTGCCCGAAACGAAGAACAACATCCAGCAGGCGTTGATTGCCGGCGACCGCATCGTCGTGCAGACGCTGGAGGACGTGCAGAGCCACGTGCGGATGTACACCGCCGACGGGAAGCTCGTCGACCAGGTGTCGCTGCCGGGCATCGGGGCCGTGGGCGGGCTCAGCGGCCGGGCCGACCGTCGGGAACTGTTCTACGCCTTCTCATCGTACCTGGCACCGACCACGGTGTACCACTACGAGTTCGCCACGAAGCAGACGACCGTGTTCAGCCCGCTGGCGCGGAAGACGCTGTT
Organism: uncultured Gemmatimonadaceae bacterium; assembly: GCA_963814345.1. Lineage (GTDB taxonomy): Bacteria > Gemmatimonadota > Gemmatimonadetes > Gemmatimonadales > Gemmatimonadaceae > JAGWRI01. The sequence goes on from CAWFCT010000021.1 coordinate 255,057, forward strand.
CGACCCGTCGCCGTACGAGACGAAGCAGGTGTTCTACCATTCGAAGGACGGCACGCGCGTGCCGATGTTCATCACGATGAAGAAGGGCACCACGCTGGACGGCTCGCACCCCACGATCCTCTACGCGTACGGCGGATTCGACATCGCCACCCTTCCCTCCTACAGCCCGACGGTGGCCGTATGGCTGGAACACGGCGGCATCTACGCCGTGGCCAACATCCGCGGTGGCAGCGAGTACGGGGAGGCCTGGCACCACGCCGGCCGGCTGGACAAGAAGCAGAACGTCTTCGACGACTTTGCGTGGGCCGCCAAGTATCTCATCGCGCACAAGTACACGTCTCCCAAGCACCTGGCCATCCACGGGTATTCCAACGGTGGGTTGCTGGTGGGCGCCACGGAGGAGCAGCACCCGGAACTGTTCGCCGCCGCCTACCCCGGGGCGGGCGTCATGGACATGCTGCGCTACCAGAAGTTCAGCGCCGGCATCGGCTGGGTGCCGGAATACGGGTCGTCGGACAATCCCGAACAGTTCAAATACCTGGTCAAGTTCTCGCCGGTGCACAACGCCAAGCCGGGCACCTGCTATCCGGCCACGATCGTCACCACGGCCGACCATGACGACCGCGTGGTACCGGGGCATTCGTACAAGTTCACGGCCGCGATGCAGGCGGCGCAGGGCTGCCACCGGCCCATTCTGCTCCGTGTGGAGACCAAGACGAGCCACGGGTACATGCCCACCGACAAGCGGATCGCGCAATTGGCGGACGTCTGGGCGTTCACCGGGTGGGAGACCGGGATGCGATAGGACGATCAGCAAAGACATATCGTTGCACCGTTCCGCGCAAACAGGGGTTTCGCTGATCCGGGAAGCCCTGGTTGCGCACCCTCCGGTCCATTTCTCAAGATTGGAGCAGTGTCCGCTACCCCTCGCGACCCGACCGCGGCGGCCGTTCAGGGCCCGCTGCTGCGCACATCGATCTCCGTCAAGCTGCCGCTGTTCATCGGCGCCTTGATCGCGTTGGTCGTCGCCATCAATACGTGGGGCGATTACCGCACGCGGGCGTCGGCCGATCGCGCGCACGCCGCGGATCGCCTCACCCGGGTGGCCGACGAATTCGCGGACATGCTGGAGCTGTCGCGCGAGGAGTACACGGCGCACATGGCCTCGCTCGCGCAGTCCACCGCGCTGCACGCGTTGCTCCGGACCCGGCCCAAGCGCGCCCCGGCATCGGTTGCCGACGCGGTGGACCGGCTGCGCCTGATCTCGCCGACGTCGATCATTCAACTCCGGGACGCCTCGGGACGTGTGGTCACCGCCGTTCCGGGAAACGACACCGATGCCGCCCTGACCTTCAGCGACGCGCTACGACAGCGGGCGGCGGGAACCGACTCCGCGGTGGTCGGACGCTTGCAGCTCCGGGGAACGACACCGTTCATTCCCGTGGCGATGCGCATGACGGAAGGCCGGCGCGTGATCGGGTACCTGGTGCAATGGCGCCCGGTCCTGCCGCCGCCCACGTCGTGGCGGCAGTTGGCCCTGCTCGTCGGCGCCGGCGGTCAGCTGTTCGTCGGCAACACCGACGACAGTGTGTGGACCGACCTCCACTCGTCGGCGCGCCCGCCGCCGATCCGCCCCTCGGCGCCCGTGGTGCTCCAGAATTTCGAGCGTCCGGGCGCCGGCGAGATGCTCGCCGTGGCCCACGAGGTTGCCCAGACACCGTGGTCCGTGGTCGTCGCATTCCCCGCGGATTCGGTGCTGGCGCCGGCGCTCCAGGACGTGCACCGCCTGCTGTTGGTGAACGTGCTGACGCTGCTCCTGGGGCTCGTGGGCGCGTGGTTGCTGAGCCGACGCTTCACCAGGCGACTGGGGCTTCTCACCTCGGCCGCCGAGTCCATGGGCGCCGAGGAAGCAGGACCGGGGGCGCTGCTGGACGGCGACGGTGATGAACTGTCCCGACTCGCCCATGCCTTCGACGCGATGCGGACCCGGGTCCAGCAGGCATTGAACGCCTCGCTCGTCTCCGAGCAGCTCTACCGCAACCTGTTCGAATCCGTGCCGACCCCCCTGTACGTCGTCGACGCCGAAACGCTGCAGTTCCTGGCGGTGAACACGGCCGCGGAGGAGCACTACGGGTACAGCCGCGAGGACTTTCTCGCGATGACGTTGCGCGACATCCGCCCGGCGGAGGACGTCGCGCGCCTGGAATCAGCCATCGACACCATGGGGGAGCGGCCGCAGCCGCGGGGCGTGTGGCGCCACTTCCTGAAGGACGGTACTCCGATCACGGTCGAGATCGTGGCGCACACCCTGCAGTTCAACGGCCGGCCGGCGGTGCTCGCGCTCGCGACGGACGTCACCACGCGCAACCGCGCCGCCGAAGCGCTCCAGCGGTCCGAGGAACGCTACCGCCGGCTGATCCAGGAGGCCCCGTACGGCATCGAGGTCACGACCCTCGACGGACGGATCCTCGACGCGAATCCCGCCCTGGCGCGCATGCTCGGCGTCGCGCGCGCCAGCGAACTGCCCGGCCAGAACATGCTCGACGTGTACGTGGACCCCGCCGACCGCGCATCGAGCCTGGCCGAGGTGCAGGCCACCGGGTACGCGCGGCGCGACTCGATCCAGTGGCGGCGGCGCGACGGCCAGGTGATCACGGTGCGGTTCGGTGCCCGGCTGGTCCGCGACTCGGAGCGCAGTGAGCCCTATATCGAAACGATGATCGAGGACGTGACCGAGCGCCTGCGCCTGGAAGCCCAGTTCCACCAATCGCAGAAGATGGAGGCGATCGGACGGCTGGCGGGCGGCATCGCACACGACTTCAACAATCTGCTCACCGTGATTCTCACGACCACCGAACTCCTGCTCGACAGCGAGGCCGCCGACGGCGCGGTTCATGCCGAGTTGCAGGACATCTATCGGAGCGCGCAACGCGGGGCGGATCTGACCCGGCAGCTCCTGGCGTTCAGCCGCCGCCAGGTGTTGACCATGCATCCGATGAGCGTCAATCAGCTCGTGGTCGGCGTGGAACGGCTGCTGAGCCGCGTGCTGGGCGAAGACGTGCGGATCCATGTGGTGCCGGGGGCGGACCCCGACATCGTACGGGCCGATGCCGGGCAGTTGGAACAGGTGCTCATGAACCTCGCCGTGAACGCGCGTGACGCGATGCCGGACGGAGGGACGCTCACGATCGAGACGACGCACCTGAATTTCACGGAGCCCGTCCTGGAGCGGCAGGCCGCGATGCCCGCCGGTCCGTACGTGATGATCGCGGTGAGCGACACCGGCGAGGGGATGCCGCCCGAGGTGAAGGAGCATCTGTTCGAGCCGTTCTTCACGACCAAGGCCCGCGACAAGGGCACCGGACTGGGACTGGCCACGGTGTACGGCATCGTCAAGCAGCTGGGCGGCTTCGTGTGGGTCTACAGCGAAATCGGCCAGGGCACCACGTTCAAGATCTACCTGCCCGGCGTGGAAGACGCCCCGCGGGCTCCGGCATCGCCGGGCGCACGCCGCACCGAGTTGGATGGGGCGGAGACGGTGCTGGTGGCCGAGGACGAGCCTGGAATCCGCGCCCTGCTGACCCGGGTGCTGGCGAGCCGCGGCTATACGGTCCTCGCCGCCGCCAGCGGTGAGGAGGCGCTGGAGCTGGCCACCGCGCATACCGACCCGATCCACCTGCTGGTGACCGACGTGGTGATGGCGGGAATGAGTGGGCCCGATCTGGCACTGGCCGTCAACGCCCGCCATCCGGAGGCGCGCGTACTGTTCGTCTCCGGCTACACCGACGAAGCCGTGGTGGAGCACGGTCTGGCCGCCCGGAAGGTCTCGTTCCTGCAGAAGCCGTTCACGCACAACGTGTTTCTGGTCAAGGTGCGCGACGTGCTGAATGAGGAAGGCCAAACGTAGAGCGGGGAGGGTGAACGGATGGCCGCTCGTTCGCGTTCACCCCTCCCTGTCCACGCCTCACTTCTTCTCGATCTGCCCCCGAATCTCGCCGCCGGGGTGCGCGGCCGTGTGCACGTTCACATACGCATTGCCGTTGGCAAGCAGCGTCTTGAGCGAGTCGCCCGAAACCCCCTTGCTCACTTCCTTGCTCAGGTCGACGTAGCCCTGCGCCAGCGTGCCGCCGGCCACCTTCTTGATCTTGAAGCTGTAGACCGGCGGGCCCGAGGCGCCCTTGGCGCCCACGTGGATGTGCGCCATCGTGGCGGGGCCGGAGAGCCCATGGACCGTGACGGTGTAGCGGAGCCGGTTGCCGTTGAGCACGAAGTTGGCCATGCCGGTGGCGGTGGACGTGTTGGCGGGCGTTTCACTGGCGGCGTTCAGTTCCGCCTGGTAGTGAACCGCCTGCGACGGTGCCGGTACGGGACGGACCGGCGCACTCCAGGCGCCGATCGCCACCAGGGACGCTGCCAGGCCGAGCGTTTGCAATTTCATAGATCACTCCGTGGTATGGATGCGGGACACACACCGCGGTGGCCGGGCCGGGAACGGCCGCGGCGACACCGCCGAACAGGAAACGCCCCACAGGATAATGAGCAAAAGGCCCACGCGCCCGTGGTGCGCTCCGGACAGACAGCCGCCGAGTCGCCCCGTAGCCTACGGCAGAACCCGTAGGCGGTGACGGTCCCTCCGCGCGAACCAATCGGGCGTCACGGAGTCCGTCATTGCAGGGAACGGCCATGACGAGTCAGCCAACGATCAGTACCCCATCTTCGCGCGAGAGTGCCCCGGCCGCGACTCCGGCGCTGCCCCAGCACGTGGTGGCGTTCGGCCCCCGCGCGGTGGCCCGGCGCGCCCCGCGGATGTTCGCGATCCTCCGCGTGCTGCGACGCCACGGCATTCTGGGCGCGATGCGCGGCCGGCGCCACTGGCCCGACCCGGTGCAGGTTCGCGTGGCGCTCGAAGAGTTGGGGATCGTGTTCCTCAAGTTCGGGCAGGTGCTCGCGGTACGCCGCGACCTGCTCCCCGACGAGTACGTTCGCGAACTGGAGCGGTTGCACGACGACCTGCCGCCGATGTCCTTTGCCGACGTCTCGGCGATCGTCGAACAGGATCTGGGCGGCCGCTTATCCGATCACTTCGCGTGGGTCGATTCCGATCCGATCGCGGCGGCGACGATCGCCCAGGTGCATCGCGCCCGGCTGCGCGACGGACGCGAGATCGTGCTCAAGGTGCGCCGGGTCGGCCTCGAAGCGCGCGTGGCCGAGGACGTGTCGATCCTCGCCTACCTCGCCGCGCTGAGCGAACATTACGTGCGCCGCCTCCAGACGTTCGATCTCGTGGGGCTGATCCAGGAATTTCGTTATAGCCTGCAGCGCGAGATGGATTTCCGCCTCGAGGCGCGCACCATCCGGCGGTTCCGCGAGGAGTTGCGCGACGTCCCGGGCGTATGGACGCCCGACATCGTCCCCGAAGCCTGCGGCCCCGCCGTCATCGCGATGGAATACTTTCGCGGCGTCCGCGTGGACCGGTACGCCGCGACGCACCCCGACGAACGGCCGCGGCTGGCGCGGGGCATCGCGACGCTGCTCCTGCACCAGATCTTCGAGAACGGGCTGTTCCAGGCCGACCCGCACCCCGGCAACATCGCGGTGCTCGAGGACGGGCGCCTCTGCCTGCACGACTTCGGCATGGTGGGTGAACTCGACGCGACGATGCGCGAGAGCCTCACGGCGCTGCTGGACGCCGTGGTGCGCGGCGACGTCCGCGACACGGCCGACGCCTATCTCGATGTCGGACTGGTGGGCGCCGACGTCGATCGCCCCGCGCTCGAGGCGGACCTCAGCACGCTCCTCCGCCACATCCACGAGCAGGACCTGGCACAGGTCTCGGTGGGCGACGCGCTCCAGTCGCTGCTGCGGCTCGGCACGAGCCACCGCATCAGGAATCCGGGTCCGATTCTGCTGCTCACCCGGGCGTTCCTGCTGGCCGAAGCGGTGATGCGCGATCTCGACCCCTCGATGAGCGTGGCCGAGGCCTTCCAGGACGAGCTGGGGCGCGTGGCGTCGCGCCATTTCGCGCCGACCCGGCTGCTGGAGCATGCGCGCCGCGTGCACCGCGACGTGGAGCGACTGGTGGACAGCGCGCCCGGCGACCTACGCCGCACGCTTCGTCGCATCTCGGAGGGAGAGTTGGGCCAGGTGCGCGTGCCGGGCCTGGAACGCACGGAGCGCCGGGCCACCCGCGGCATCGAACGGCTCACCGGCTCGGTGGCGGCGGGCGCGCTGCTGGTTGCCGGAAGCCTGCTCGTGGTGGCAGGCGGATGGTACCGCTACGCCGGCGACCTGTTCCTCGCCTGGGGCGCCGTGGGCACGGCGCTGGTGGTCGCCGGCTCCTGGCGGGCGCGCGACCGGTAGTGCGCTACGCCCGGTCGCCCCATTCCGCGTACGGATGCACGGCGAGGTTGGCGTTGAAGTAGCGTGGGTCGTCCGAAACCTCGCGCCCCACCCATGGCGGCAGCTTCACCGGCGCGTCCGCAGCGGGGAGTTCCACTTCCGCCAGGAGCAATCCCGCGTTCGCGCCTTCGAACGCATCCACCTCCCACGTGAACCCGGCGTACGGCACGCGGTACCGCACCTTCTCGATGACCGGGGCCGCGCACAGGGTATCGAGCATCTGCTCCGCATCGGCCAGCGGGATCGGATACTCGAACTCCTCCCGCGCGATGCCCGACGTCCGCCCCTTGATCGTGAGATAGCCGCGGTCGCCCGCTACGCGCACGCGGACCACGGGCAGCGGAAAGCTGGCCAGGTACCCCTGACGGTAGCGCACGCCGGAGACGCCGTCGGCGGGCCACGCCTCCCGCCGCACCAGAAACTTGCGCTCGATCTCGGTCGCCATGCCTGCCTCCGAATGTGGGCCCGGAGCGGAAATGTAGCCCCCGGGCCTGCCGGAGGTCCCGTTCAGAGCGTCGGCAGGGCGCTCCGTGGATCCGACGAGTGGTCGGGAAGTCCCAGAATGCGCTTGAGCGTGCGCGGATAGTCCTCGTTGTCCGCGGGATCGAGGCCGAGTTCGCGCAGAGCGGCCAGCACCCGCCCGCGATCGGCGTCCTCCACCGACACGGTGTTCCACCGGTGGCGTCCGATGGTGAACTGCGCCCGCTCGCCCTGGCAGGGGCCAATGGCGATCGGCATGCGGCGCTTGGTGAGCGTCACGATGCGCAACAGGCGATGCGGTACCACGACGCGATACAACAGGTCGCTCAGCGAAAGGAGCGGTGTGTCGGCAACCGGCGCCGGAATGCCCCAGGCGGCATAGGCCGCGGCCAGGACGGACGCGTCGATCGGGAACTCCGCGGTCAGGACGGGGCGCCACAGTTGGAGGCCGCTCTCGTCGACCCCTTCCAGCCGCTTGATGTCCAGCAGCCCATCGCGAACCTTCACGCTGTGCGGCGAGAGCAACGACAGGAGATAGGTCTGCTCGACGGGCGGTGCCCCGCCCACGATGTCTGCGGCCGGTGGCGCGCCGAAGGTCCGCTCGAAAACCCGCCATTCCCAGCGCGGGTGTACGACGGCCGCCGCGGCGCGCGGCATGTCGAACGACGCGACGGCGCCGCTCGGATTCTCGTCAGTGGTCACGGCAAGCCCCATGCTCATGGGCCCAACAATGGCCCCGTCGGGCGGCCCATTCCATAAGGGGGTCGCCGGTGATGTGGTCAGGGAATCCCGACACAAGTCCCGGGATTTGTCGGACGCCGCCCCGCAACCGCCCTCCCCAAGGCTTCAGAACCGGATTCCCAGCCACAGCCCGAGCAGCACGGCGGCGCCCAGCCCCACGAAGCCCGGCGCCACCGCCTTCCGGAATCGCGGCGATCCCAGCGTGAGGGCGAGCCCGAGCTTGAGGACGGTGTTCGACAGGATGCCGATCGCGATCCCCTGCGCCGCCAGCGACGCCGCGCCGCCGTCGGTCACCGACCGGCACATCGACACGGTGAGCGCGTCGACATCGGTGAGTCCGAGCACGGCCGCCGACGTGAGCACACCAGCCTTCCCCCAGAGTTGCTGGGCCAGCGCCAGCAGCATCATGGCGAGTTGGAACGCCAGCGCGAGCTGGATGGCCGACCAGAGGCGGAGCGGGCTCTGGAGGTCGGGCTTCGCCTCGGCCGACGCGGCCGGCCAGGGATGGCGAAGCGCGCGCGTCACCAATACCGCGCCCACCACTGCCGACGGCAGCAGATAGAGCAGGAGTTCGCGGGCCACGTCGAGGTTCAACACGGTGGCGGCCGCGAACACGCGCGCCACGAGCACCGTGCAGGCGCCGATCACCCCCAACGCCAGCGGCCGGCTCAACTCGTCGTCGCCCTGGCTCAGCCGCGAGAACTGCAGCGTGACCGCAGTGGACGACACCAGCCCGCCGAGCAGCCCGGTCACACCATAGCCCCGGTTGGGCCCCACGGCATGGCGCGTGATATGACCGGCGAAGTTGAGACCCGCGAAGAAGAGCACGATGGCCCACAACGCACGCGGACGGATGCCGCCCAACGGTCCAAAGGGACCGGTCGGGAGCAGCGGCAGCACCACGAGCGCCAGCACCGCGAACTGGAGCGTGGCGCGCATCTCCCGTTCGCCGATCTTGCGCACCACCCAGTGCAGCCGCTCCTTCTCGCCGAGGACCAGCAGCACCACGGCCACCGCACCGGCGGCCAGCCCCATCTGCCCCAGCCCGGAGAGCACGCCGAGGGCCAGAACCACGAGGGCCGCACCTTCGGTGGTGCCGTCGAGATCCGAATCGGGACGGCGCACCGCCATGGCATAGGCCAGGGCGACGAACACCGCACCCGCCGCCAGCAACACGCCGCCGGCCACGGCGTAGCTCCACCAGAAGCAGAGGCCCGCGCTCCCGCCGAGCATACCGAGCAGGAGGAAGGTGCGCATTCCGGCAAAGCGCGCCTGCGGACCCGAGGCGTGGCCCGACCACTCCCGCTCCGTCCCGACGGCCAGCCCGACGAGGGCAGCGATGCTCAGCCGCGCGGCCGCATCCAGCGCCGGCGTGGCTTCCGGGAGCACTCCCACGAGCATGAACATCTCACCTCCGAATGCGCTCGGCGAACCGCGCTGCTCGATAGTAGGAACCGGTGGCGGCACCGTCCATAGGGAATCCCCTGCGGCCCATGCCGTCGCACCGCCCCGTTGGCGCACACCGCCGGTGCGGCATCCGGTACTCAATACCGGCCGGGAGTCTTGCCGCACCGCCCACCAGGCCGCAGTTTGCTGCACCCGACGCGCCGCCGATTTCCCGTCGACGGCGTCGATCGACCCCCACCCCTCCTCCCCCGCCCCCTCAACATCGAGGCGAAGCATGCGTCGTCTCCCGCTTCCCCGCATCACGTCCGCCACCGCCGCGCTCGTGGCCGTCCTGCTGGCCGGCGCCCGCCCGGCCACCGCGCAACAGGGAGAGGCGACCGCCGACTCCAGCGGCGGCCCCGGCTACAACCTGCCCGAGCACCCCACCAAACCACTGCGCTTCACCACCACCGCAGGGACGTGGATGTCGCTCGACGTCTCGAACGACGGCCAGTGGGTGGTGTTCGACCTCCTGGGCGACATCTACAAGATGCCGATCGCCGGTGGCAAGGCCACGCGGCTCACCAGCGGCCAGGCGTTCGACGGCCAGCCGAACTTCTCGCCCGACGGCAAGACGATCGTGTTCGCGAGCGACCGGAGCGGGTCGGAGAACCTCTGGCTGATGAACGCCGATGGCAGTCACGTGCGCGCGCTGACCAGGGAGAACGATCACAGCTTCGTCTCGCCCACCTGGACGCCCGACGGCCGGTACGTGGTAGCGTCGCGGTCCAACAGCTTTTCGGGCGGCTCGTACAACGTCTACATGTACTACGTGGGCGGCGGGACGGGACTGCAGCTCACGGGCACCGACACGGCCGGCCCCGGTGGACGCGGTGGCGGGCGCGGAGGCGCCGGCGCGCTCAACAACTTCGTGGGGCCGGCGTTCGGCCCCGACGGCCGCTACATGTACGTGGCGGCGCGCAACGGCGGCGGCGGGTACAACCAGACATCGCTCGGCTGGCAGATCGCGGTGTACGATCGCGAGACCGGGCACACCTACATCCGCACCGACGCGCCCGGCTCGGGCATGCGGCCGGAGGTGAGCCCCGACGGCAAGTGGCTGGTGTACGCCACGCGTGAGGACTCGGTGACCTCGCTCCGCATCCGCGACCTGTCGAGCGGCGACGAACACTGGTTGGTGCACCGCGTGCAGCGCGACGACCAGGAGTCGCGCTTCACCCGCGACCTCGAGCCGCCGTTCGCCTTCACGCCCGACGGCAAGGCCATCGTGGTCGCGTATCTCGGGCACTTCTGGCGGGTGGGCATTCCCGACGGCCAGGCGACGATGATCCCGTTCAGCGCCGACTATGACGAATTGATCGCCGGCGCGATCAAGGATCAGTATCCGTTCGACGATTCGACGATCACGGTGCACCAGATCCGCGATCTGGCGCCCTCGCCGGACGGCAAGCGCATGGCATTCACGGCGCTGGACCGTGTGTGGGTGATGGACCTGCCCGGCGGCACCCCGCACCGGCTGGTCGCCTCGAGCACGGTGGGCGAGTACTCGCCGGCGTGGTCGCCCGACGGCCGCTACATCGCCTACGTGACGTGGAGCGACGTCACCGGCGGCGACATCTATCGTGTGCGCGCCGACGGCCAGGGCGCGCCGCAGAAGCTCACGACGCAGTCCGCGTACTACGAGGAACTCGCCTACTCGCCCGACGGCAGCCGGCTGGTGTTCGGCCGCGGTCCGCGCGACATGCGACGCGACCGTGACGAACTGGAGCGGCCCAACGCGGAGGCCACCGGCGTGGAGCTGGCATGGATGCCGGCGGCAGGCGGACCGGCGACGATGATCGCGCCGCTCGTCAGCTTCGGCCAGCCGCACTTCGGCCCGGACACGTCGCGCATCTACCTGTTCCAGGGCGGGCAGTTGACGTCGATGCGCTGGGATGGCACCGACATCAAGGACATCCTGCGCGTCCAGAGCGGCGGACGGCGCGGCGGCGGGGGCGGCGGGGGCGGCGGAGGCGCCAGCAACATGCTCCTCTCGCCCGACGGCTCCCGGGTGCTCGTGCAGTCGGGCGTGCAGGCGTATCTGGTGGACGCCGTGCCCCAGAAGGGCGGCGCCGCCCCCGAGGTCACCCTGACGGGCCCGTCGGCCGTGCCCGTGCACCGGCTCACGACGGTGGGTGGGGAATTCGGCACCTGGACGGCGGACAGCAAGACGATCTACTTCTCGCTCGCCCACACGCTGTTCACGTACGACGTCGCGGCCGCGGCCACGGCGATTGCCGACTCCACGGAGCGCGCCGATTCCATCGCCGCGGCTCGCGGCGGCAACGGGCGGAGCGGACGCGGCGGGGGCGCGGGCGCGCGCGGCGGTCGCGGAAGCGATGGTGGTCCCGCCAACAAGCCCGCCTACGAGGCGGCGCAGCACGACGTGGTGATCACCGTGGCCCGCGACGTGCCACGCGGTACGGTGGTACTCCGCGGCGCCCGCATCATCACCATGAAGGGTGACCAGGTGATCGCCAACGGCGACATCGTGGTGAAGGACAACCGCATCGCTGCCGTCGGCGCGCGCGGCCAGGTTGCGATCCCGAGCGGCGCGCGCGTGATCGACGTTTCGGGCAAGACCATCATTCCGGGGTACGTGGACATTCACGCGCACATCTGGCCGGCGTTCGGCGTGCACCGGTCGCAGCCGTTCGAGTACATGGTGAACCTGGCCTACGGAGTCACCACCACGCGCGACCCCCAGACCTCGGCCACCGACGTGCTCTCGTACGAGGACATGGTGGCCACGGGGCAGTTCATCGGCCCCCGCATCTACTCCACGGGCCCGGGCGTGTTCGCGGCGGAGAACATCAAGTCGCTGGCCGACGCCCGACTCGTGCTGTCACGCTATTCCAAGTACTACCAGACGAACACCATCAAGCAGTACATGACCGGCGACCGTCGGGTGCGGCAGTTCGTGGAAATGGCGGCCCGCGAACAGCACCTGATGCCGACGCTCGAGGGCGGCCTCGACTTCAAGAAGAACCTCACCGAAGCGATGGACGGCTACTCGGGCAGCGAACACACCCTCCCCATCGCGCCGCTCTACAAGGACGTGATCGAACTGTATGCCGCGGCGGGCATCACCTGGACGCCGACGCTGATCGTGGAGTATGGCGGGCCGTGGGCCGAGAACTACTGGTACGAGCACAGCGACGTACTCGACGACCCCAAGTTGAACCACTTCACACCGCGCGACGTGGTGGAGAAGAAGGCCTCGCGCCGGCCCGGATGGTGGGCGCCCACGCAGTGGTCGTTCCCGCTCTTCGCCGCCCAGGCGGCCAAGGTGGTGGCGGCCGGCGGGCGCGTGGGGATGGGCAGCCACGGCCAGTTGCAGGGACTGGGCGCGCAGTGGGAGATCTGGAACATCGCCTCGGGCGGCATGCCCCGCATGGACGTGCTGCGAGTGGCGACGATCTTCGGCGCCGAGGCCATCGGGCTCGAGAAGGATCTCGGGTCGCTGGAACCGGGCAAGCTCGCCGACCTGCAGGTGCTCGACAAGAACCCGTTGGACGACATCAAGAACACGAACACCATCAAGTACGTGATGAAGAACGGCCGCCTCTACGACGGGAGCACGCTGAACGAGATCTGGCCGCGGACCAAGGCGGCGCCGACGTTGTGGTGGTGGAGTGAGAAGCAGTAGGACAGTCAGACAGTCGGACAGTCGGACAGTCGGACAGTCGGACAGTCGGACAGTCGGACAGTCGGACAGTCGGACAGCGAGGCGGTGAGGGGTCGACCCACTCACCGCCTCACTGCTCGTCCTCTCACTGATCTTCCAGTCGGTACCGCTTCAACTTGTCGTAGAGCGTACGCAGGCCGATGCCCAGCCGCTCCGCTGCCTCGCGCCGGTTGCCACCGGTGGCGGCCAGCGCGGCGGCAATCGCATCGCGCTCCATCGTCGCCAACGCGCGCGGCCCGTTGGCCGCGTCGGGGGCGGGTATCGGCTTGGCGGCGCCGGTGCCGTTGGGCGACTGGATGTCGCTGCCCCGAATCAGCGATCCATCGGCGAGAATGGCCGCGCGCTCCAGCGCGTTGGCCAGCTCGCGCACGTTGCCGGGCCACTGCGCGTACTGGATGAGACGCTTCGCCTCGTCGTCGAGTTCCAGACGGGGTCGCCCCATCTGCGCTCCGATCCGGCGGAGCAGATTCTCGGCCAGCGGCAGGATGTCGCGCGGCCGGTCGCGCAGGGGCGGCAGATGGATGGGAAATACCGCCAGCCGGTGGTAGAGATCCTCGCGCAACGCTCCCGAGGCCCGCAGTTCGGCGGGGTCGCGATTGGTGGCCGCCACCCAGCGCACATCGGACTCGATGGTTCGCGTGCCGCCCACGCGCTCGAAGCGGCGATCCTGGATCACGCGGAGCAGTTTGGCCTGGACCTCGGGCTTCATCTCGCCAATCTCATCCAGAAAGAAGGTGCCGCCGTCGGCCAGTTCGATGCGCCCGCGGCGCGCCGCGCTCGCGCCGGTGAATGCGCCCTTCTCGTGCCCGAACAACTCGCTCTCGAGCAGCGTCTCGGGAAGCGCCGCGCAGTTCACGGCCACGAACGGACCGCCCGCGCGGGTGCTCCATGCGTGCAGCGTGCGCGCCGCCACTTCTTTACCGGTGCCGCTCTCGCCGACGAGCAGCACGCTGGCATTGGTGGCCGCCACCCTGCGGAGCGCCTCCACCACCGGCTCCATGGCCGGATCTCCGTACGAGAGCGGGGGGAGTGGTTCCGCCTCGCGCGCCGCGCGGTCGCGTGCGGCAAGAAGCGTCCGTCGCTCGAGCGCGCGCGCGGCCAGGAGCCGCAGTTCGCGCGGGCTGCTGATCGGCTTCTCCAGGTAGTCGAACGCGCCGAGCTTCATGGCCTCCACCGCGCTCTCCACCGAGCCGTGCGCGGTGAGCAGGATGACCTCCATCTCGGGCTGTTCGGTGCGGGCGTGGCGCAGCACGCCCAGTCCGTCCAGCTTCGGCATCCGCAGGTCGGTGATCAGCAGGTCGAAGCTCTCGCGCGAGATCCGGCGCGCGGCCTCCTGGCCGTCGGCCACCGCCACCACGGTGTGGCCGTCGTCCTCGAGCGCCTCGGCCACGAATTCGCGCAATCCCTGCTCGTCGTCCGCCACGAGGATCTTCGCCATCGCGCGCGTCAGCTCCGCGGCAGCGTGACGCGGAACACCGCCCCGCCGCCCTCGTGGTTCGCGGCGGTGATCGTCCCTCCGTGCATCTGCGTCACGCGCTGCGCCACGGCCAGCCCGAGCCCGGTGCCCGTGGTGCGCGTCGTGTAGAAGGGCGTGAAGATCTTCTGCTCGTCGCCGGCGGGAATCCCACTGCCGAAGTCGCGCACGCTGATCTCGAGCTGCCCACGGTGCTCGCGCACCGCCACCTCGGGACGCGTGCCCGCCGCCGTGGCCTGCTGGGCGTTGCGGAGCACGTTGGTGAGCGCCTGTCGCATGCGCGCCTGATCGAATGGCCAACTGGGCGGCGCCGCGTCGAGGTCGAGCGCGAACGCGTCCGCCCCCACCTCCTCCACGCACGCCGATACCAGCGCCCGGGGATCGGACGGCGTCACGTCGATGGGCCCCGAGCGCACGAAATCGAGCAGATCGGTGGTGAGCGCCTCGAGACGCTCGGCTTCGTGCACCACCCGATCGGCCTTGCGCCGCTCGGCCTCGTTGCCCCCGCGCAGCCGTTCGGCAAGCAGTTGCGCGTGCCCCTTGAGCGACGCGAGCGGGTTGCGGATCTCGTGCGCCATCACGCCCGCCATCTCGCCCAGCGCGCTCAGGCGGCGCTGGTCTTCGAGCCGCCGCTCGGCCTGCTCCTGCTGCACCGAGAGCCGCCAGAACACGAACGCGGCGGCCAGCAGCGCGGCGGCCATCAGTGCCGAGAGCAGCAGCGTGTTCGTGGAATCGGCCGCCATCTGTTCGGCCACCACCGGTTCGAACTCGATGGCCAGAAACCGGCGGCGCTCACGGCGATCCTCGCCGAACGATCCACGCTCCGACGGCGCGGGGGCCGTGATCCGGATGCGCGACCCGACGTTCGCCACCACCGGCGGCCCCGGATCGAAGTGTCCGTGCGCCAACTGCACCGCGCCCAGCGGCGTACCCGCTTGGGCAATCGGCGCGCCGTCGGAACCAAACACGCCGACGTAGCGCAACCCCGCGTCCTCACGCACCCGGAGCAGCGAGTCGAGTTGCGCGACGTTGATGGGTGACGGGAGTTCGCGGACGAGTTGTCGTGCCGATTCCAGCAGCACGCCGGCCTGGCCGCGATTCAGGGTCGAAGCCGCACGGTCCACGCGTACGCGGCTGGTCCACGCCGTCGCGAGCAGGGCCGCGCCCATGGCGAAGGTCGTAGCCAGCCACCCCCAACGGGCCCAGCGGCCCACGCGAGAGGTCCGCATGAACTCCCCATCGGCGCTGCCCCGAACGGAAGTGTCCGGGGTCGAAGTGCGAATATACGGGGCCGCGGGAATCGGAGCGACCATCGCGTCCGCCCCGCCGGCCCGATCCGTGCCACCGTGCACCGTCTACTCGTATCGCAGAGCCTGAATGGGATCCAGCGCCGCCGCCTTCCGCGCCGGATAGTAGCCGAAGAAGATTCCCACCGCCGCCGAGAAGCCGATGGCGATGCCCACCATGGCCGGCTCGATGGACGTCTGCCAACCCGTGGTGTGCTGGACGATCGCCGACCCGGCATAGCCGAGCGCGACGCCGAACAGCCCGCCGATGATGCTCATCACGATCGCCTCGACCAGGAACTGGGTGAGCACGTCGGTGCCGCGGGCCCCGATCGCCATGCGGATCCCGATCTCGCGGGTCCGCTCGGTGACCGACACGAGCATGATGTTCATGATGCCGATGCCGCCCACGAGCAGCGAGATGCTGGCGATGGCCGCGAGCAGCAGCGTCATCACGTCCGCCGTCCCCGAGGCGGCCTGCGCGAGATCCGTCTGGTTGCGGACGGTGAAGTCATTCGGGTCGTACGACGCCAGCTTGTGCGCGCCGCGCAGGATCTGCGTGATCTCCGCCTCGGCGGCGGGGATCTGCTCCTTGGTGGCCGTGCTGGCGATGATCTGCGGAATGAACTGGTGGCGAGACATCCGGGTCCGCACCGTGGTGTATGGCGCCAGGATCACGTCGTCCTGGTCGTTGCCCTCGGCCGTCTGTCCCTTGGGCGCCAGCACGCCGATGATCTTCACCGGCACGCGGTTGATACGGACCTCCTGCCCCACCGGGTCCTGATTGGGCCACAGGTTGTTGGCCACCGTCTTGCCGATCACGATCACGCGCGCGTTGGAATTCACGTCGGCCTGGTCGAAGAACCGGCCCGACGTCACCTTCCAGGCACGGATGTCGGCGAAGTCGGGCGTTACGCCCTGGATGCCGGTGCGCCAGTTGCCGGTGCCACCCACGATGTGGGCGAAGGTGATCACCACGGGCGACACGTGCTGCAGCAGCAGCGCCTGCTGCGCCAGCACCTTGTAGTCCTCGATGGTGAGCCGGTTGGAGCTGCCGGCGCCCTGGCTCACGCCGCCCTGATTGATCGCCCCCGGCGTAACGACCACCATGTTGGTGCCCAGGTTGTCGATCCGCCGCTGGATCTCGGACTTGGCGCCCTGGCCCACCGCGACCATGACGATCACGGCGCCCACGCCGATGATGATGCCGAGCATCGTGAGCAGGGTGCGCATCTTGTTCTTCAGGATGCTCTTGCCCGCGATATTGATGAGTCGAGAGGCTTTCATGTCAGGCCACCACTCCCGCCACCGTGCCGACGCGTGCAACGTCGTCCGCGGCCACGCGACGGGTCAGAATCGGCTCGTCGCGAATGATGTGTCCGTCGCGCAACTCCACCACGCGACGCGTGTACTCGGCAATGTCGTGCTCGTGGGTCACGAGGACGACGGTGATTCCCTGATCGTTCAGCTCCTGGAACAGCGCCAGCACCTCTACCGATGTCTGGGAATCCAGGTTGCCGGTGGGTTCGTCGGCCAGCACCAGCGCCGGCTGGGTGACCAGGGCGCGGGCGATGGCCACGCGCTGCTGCTGGCCGCCCGAGAGTTCGCTGGGTTCGTGATCGAGCCGTTCGCCCAGCCCCACCCGCTCCAGGGCCTCCCTGGCCGCCTTTCGCGTGTCGCGGTGGTGGCGGCCGGTGCGGTCGTACAGCAGCGGCAACTCGACATTGTCGAGCGCCGACGTGCGCGCCAGCAGGTTGAACCCCTGGAACACGAATCCGATCTTCTCGTTCCGGATGTCAGCGAGCTGATTCTTGTCCAGCCCGTCCACGCGAACGCCGTCCAGCCAGTAGCTGCCCGACGTCGGCTTGTCGAGACAGCCGAGAATGTTCATGAGCGTCGACTTGCCCGAGCCGGACGCGCCCATGATGGCGACCATCTCGCCCTTGCTCACCGTGAAGTCCACGCCGCGCAACGCATGGACCTTGGTCTTGCCCGTCGCGTAGACGCGGGTGAGCGCCTCGACGTGGATGACGTGGTCTTCCGGGGGCGTCATGTTAGAACCCTCCGCGGAATCCGCCGCGGCCGCCGCGGCCCTGCTGCCCCGAGAACGGATTCTGGGCGCCGCCCGCGGCCATCGATCCGCCGGTCACCGCGGCGATGATCTGCATCCCTTCCTTCAGGTCCGGACTCGAGACCTCGGTGTACTGGCCGTCGGTCAGCCCGGTGTGCACGCGCGCCACGGCCAGCTTGCCGTTCTGCCCGACGTACCACAGCATGCCGACGTCCGCAGGGCGCTGGCCACCGTTGCCGCCCCGACCGCCCGCTCTGCCACCGCCGAATGCGCCGGTGCCGCCGCGCCGCGCCCCGGCCGCCGCGGACTCACCACCGGCCCGACCCGCGCGGCCGGCGGTATCACCGCGCGCCGCGTACTCGGCGCGCATCTGCGCCACCATCTCCTGCGTCGGCTGGAAGCGCAGCGCCCCGGTGGGCACCTTGAGCACGTTCTTGGCCTGCGCGATCTGGAAGTTCGCCGTCGCCGTCATGCCGGGCAGCAGCGAGCCATCGGGGTTCTTCACAGCCACCACCACCGGATAGTTCACCACGTTGTCGGACGTTGTGGACTGCAGGCGCACCTGCTTCACCGTGCCGTGATACACGCGGTTGGGATAGGCCTCCACCGTGAACGTCACGTCCTGCCCGTCGTGGATCTCCCCGATGTCCGATTCGTCCACCGACGCCACGATCTGCATGTCCTTGAGGTCGCCGGCGATGAGGAACAGTTCGGGCGCCGAGAAGCTCGCGGCCACCGTCTGCCCCACGTCCACGCTACGCTTGATCACGATGCCGTTGATGGGCGAGTAGATGGTGGCGTAGTTCAGGTTCTGCACCGCCTCCTTCAACTGGACCGAGTCGGACTTCAGGTTCGCCTGCGCCACCGCGAACGCGGCCACCGCGCCCTCGTAGTCCGTCTGCGTGGCCGCTTTGGTGGCCAACAGACGCTCCGTCTGCTCCAGCGCGAACTTCGTCTGACGGAGACTCGCCACACCCTGGGCCGCCGCAGCCTTGGCGCGGTCCACGGAGAGCTGCAGCACGGTGGTGTCCAGGCGCGCGATGAGCTCGCCCTTGCGCACGTGATCGTTGAAGTCGGCGTACAGCGCGTCGATGCGGCCGGACACCTGGGTGCCCACCTGCACCGAGTCCACGGCGCTCAGGTTGCCGGTGGCGCTCACGGTCGCCTCGATGTCGCCCCGCGTCACGGGAACGAACAGATACGTGGTCGGGTCGGCCGATGCCTGCCGCTTGAAATAGAACACGCCGGCGCCAACGGCCGCGATCACGACAATTGCGATGATGATTCGTTTCATAACTGGATGCATCCCTCTCGAGTGAGTCTCCACGCCATCGAGCGTGGTCGGCTGTCCTGCTCCAAAAGCAATACGCATGCCACCGGCTAAGTGTTCGTATCGGAATGACTTCGCCTGGTGGGCCGGGCGGCGGGGGCTGCCGAACCCGCACCCGAGCGTGCGAAAACCGCACTCGCTGCCCGCGTTTCGGGACACTCCCATATATTCGAAATCGTACCGGCCAGCCGAGGCGGCCCGAGCCATGCGCATCGCGCTCGACGTGAACGGCAAGCACCACGAAGCGGACGTGGACCCTGGACGGCCGCTCCTCGGCGTGCTCCACGAAGAACTCGCCCTCACCGGACCCAAGTACGGATGCGGGGAGGGCTGAAGCGCAGTTGATCAGTGGCGCGCCGCGTATCCGGCGGCGCCGAGCAGGCCGACCTTGGTATTCATCACCACGTGCACGGGCGCCTTCGCCACCATTGGCGACAGGCGCCCCTGGTCGTGCAGGGCATCCAGAAAGGCCCGGCTCTGCAGCCGCTCCACGATCCGCGGCGCGATGCCGCCGGCGATGAACACCCCACCGGTGGCCACGGCGATCAGCGCCAGGTTGCCGGTGACGGCGCCGAGCACCGACACGAACAGATCCAGCGCCAGCCCGCACAGCGCGTCGTCGCCGGCCAGTGCGTGCGTGGTGACCACCGCCGCCGGATCCTGCTCCTGCATCTCGCGTTCGACGGCCGGCTGCGGTTCCGCCGCCGCGGTCGCCGTGGTCAGGTAGGCATAGAGGTCGGCCAACCCGGCGCCGGAGAGGATGCGCTCGTTCGACGCGCGGCCATACTTGCCCCGCAGAAACGACAGCAGCCCGTCCTGCAACCGGTTGCGCGGGGCGAAGTCCACGTGTCCGCCCTCGGACGCATACACGCGGTAGCGCTCACCGGACCACAGCCGGAACCCGACGCCGAGCCCCGTGCCAGCGCCCAGATAGGCCACCGGCCCGCGCTCCTCCGGCTCCCCGCGCTGCAACGTCAGCAGATCCGCACTTTCGAGGTGCTCGAGACCGACGCCGACCGCGAAGAAGTCGTTGATCAGTCCCAGCCGATCGATGCCCACGGAGCGCGCCACTTCGGCGCGATTGACCACCCACGGCAGGTTGGTGGCCCGGACCTCGTCGCCGACCACGGGGCCGGCGATCGCGATGCATCCCCGGGAGGGAAGCTCCCCCACCTCGTCGGCAAACCGCGTGATGATCGACGCGAGACCGTCGGCCTCGCCGCTCGCGTACTCGCGCTCGCGGACCAGGTGCGCCGGCCCATCGCCGAGCTCGACGATGGCCAGCCTCGCGTTGGTGCCACCCACATCCCCCGCCAGAACTCGCATGGACATACGATAGCGAATCCGGTGGCTGGCTGCCCGTTACGGGTCGCGACGCGCCCCGCCCCGCTCTTCGCGGTCTCCGTCCGGCAGGTCAACCGACATCGGGAAGAAGAGCGAGTGGTGCACCCCCGGGTACGGCGTGTTCCACCCGCGAACGTCGTGCCAGAGAATGCGGTTCAGCTCGTCGCTCGGCGCCGCGTCGGGCACGTCCAGACGCATGCGCGACGAGGCCAGCGCCCCCGCGCGCGCCGCGCCCCTGAGCTGCCCGAGGCGCGGGTTCACTTCGTAGATGGATTGACGGGGCACGATCGCCGTGTACGGCGTCAGGTCGGGGCGCGCCCTCCAGTCCAGGAAGCTGGCGCGCATGTCCTTGGCCACGAGGTCGAACATGCTCATCGCGGGCAGCCCCAGCATCAACTCCACGGTCTTCACCATGCTCGGCTGGCTGTAGAACGTGCTGTCGATGGCGTGCCGCCGGGCGTAGGGCGAGATCGCCAGGGCGACCGTGCGATGGCCGTCGATGTGGTCCACGCCGTTCTGCGCGTCGTCCTCCACCACCAGAATCGCCATCGAGGGCCAGAACTTCGAGTGCGACAGCGCCTCCACCATGTGTCCCAGCGCGAGATCGTTGTCGGCCACCGACGCCCGCGGCGTGCTCCACCCTGGGGCCGTGCCGTTGGTGTGGTCGCTCGGCAGGATCACCATCACCAGATTCGGCATCGAGTCCGCCGCGTTCCACTCCTTCACGTGCTCGTCGAAAATGTCCGCCTTCACCACGTCGGGCATCTCCTGCGTCCACCCCGGATACTCGCGCACCAGCACCCTGTCCAGCGACGGGATGTCGGAGTGCGTGTCGTAGCGCGTGCGCGCGAGCTTCCGGAAATACGCCGGCGAATGCGCCGCCGAATCGCGGTACTGCGCCAGCAGGTCGCGGCGCACCGACGAGATGGAATCCGACGGCGCCGGCGCGTACTCGCCGAACACCGACACCCACTTCCCCTTCTGCTCGGCGTTCTCCCACAGGAATCCGCCGAGCGAGTACGTCAGCGCGTCGTCTCCCTCCGACGGATAGCTCCGTCCCTGGTACAGGGGCCACATCGGGTAGTCGGTCTCGTTGGCCTGCGTGAGCCACTGGTGGCCGTCGGCCGAGTTGCCGCCCGACGCGAAGAAGTGGTCGAGCAGCACGTACTGGTCGGCCAGCGCATGCGCATTCGGCGTCACGTCGCGGCCGAAGATCACCAGCGAGCTGTCGCTGGCGCCGCGGCCCATGTCGCCGAGCACCTGATCGTACGTTCGGTTCTCGCGGACGATGAACACCACGTGCTGAATGAGCGAAGGCTCGCCGGGGCGCTCGGGCACCGCGCGCGGGGGCTCGCCGGGGCGCATGCCCGGCTGGTAATCCGCGCCGGGTCCCGCCAGACGCAGCCGGTTGTTGTGCGCCACCGAGGTGGTGTACGCTGCGAGTTCGGCGTCGGTGGGCACGGGGATCACGTTTACCGAACCGCGCACGGCGTACACCTGCCGGCCCGTCTTGCCGGGCGAGCCCGACGTGGTGCCCGTGCCCGACCCGACGCCGAGCAGCGTGCCGACCGCGAGCGTCGAACCGTCGGGACTGACGTCGAGCGAGGACGGGTACCAGCCGGTAGGAATCAGCCCCTTGAACACGGCCCCGGTGGAGACGTCGTACACCGCCACTGCATTGATCCCGCCCAGCGCCACGTACAGCGTGAGCCCGTCGGGGGCGAGCGCCACCGCGGTGGGCGCGAGCCCGATGCGCGTTTCGGTGAATGGCGTAACGCGCACGCTGGCCGTGACGGCGCCGGTGCGCGTGTTCACGATCGTGATGGCGTCGGAGTTGCCGTCGGCCACGAACAGACGCCCACGCTGCTGGTCCCAGGCGAGGCCGGTGGGATGCCGCCCCACGACCACGCTCTTCACGATCCGACCGCCCACCAGGTCGATCTCCGCCACCGTCCCCGGCTCGGCGATGCCCCGCGCATCGATGCGCACCGGCTCGGCCATCGGATCGCAGCACTGGCGCGCCGCACGGTCGCCGCTGGCCGGCTTGGGCCCGCCGAAGTTGCTGATCCACGCGGTGGTGCCGTCGTCGTCGATCACAGCGGCCACGGGCAGCACACCGACGTCGAGGGCGCGCAATAGGGTGCCCGAGTCCGCGTCCACGATCGCCAACTGGTCGTTGGCGGGCAGGGGCAGCACGGCCACGCGATGCCCCGAGGCATTGGGGCGGCGCGCCACGGCCGGCCCGCCTGCCATGTATGAGCCGAGTTCGCCCGAGTTCATGGTGGCCACGGCGGAGTCGTTCGCCGATGCGCCCGGCGCGTAGGCGGTGAGTTGAGACACGGCCCGTCCGCGTTGCATGGCACCCGTCCCGGGCGTGCGGCTGTTCTCCATCCCGGCGGGCAGCCGCCCCACCGACGACACGAGCACATGCCCGGTGAGTGGGTCCACCACCACGCCGTGCACGCCCGGCCGGCCGTCGAAGTGCGCCGTGGTGAGCACACGGTTGTCGCGCCAGTCGAGTTCGTAGGCCGCGCGCGGCACGGCCACCCAGATGCGGCTGGCGGAGCCCGCGAAGCGCACGCCGGCCACGCGGCCGGTGAACACGGTCTGCACACCGGCAGGCGTCACGCGCTGGTCGGTGGCGATGACGCCCGGATCGGGCACGGTGCGCCGGGGCTGCTGTGCGCCCGTCTGCTGCAGCAGGGCGACGAGGAGGGCGGAGAGAATCATGGGCTCAAATCTGGAATGTCGCCGGGCGGTGTCGAGCTCCGCCCGGTCACGGTTTCGTGTCGGTCGCCGGACTCACCGGTGGTCGTGCATCATGGGTTGGCCCCGCGCCAGCGCCAGATGGTGCATGGGGTGATGGTCGCCGTCCGCCAGGATGCCGATGACACCGAGCCCGCGCAACTCGGCCACCGCGCGCGCGTCGTTCGCATCGAGGGCGGTCACCACCAGGTGGGCGCCGTTCGGGATCGGGGTGGCGCTCACGTGGTAGCCGCCCATCATCTCCATCATCCGGGCGTGTTCGGTGAGCATCCGGCGGATGGCGCCGGTGGTCCTCCCCTGCCCCGTGACGTCGGCCTCGAATCCACCCACGGTGTCGTGCTGCGCAACCTGGGCGTGCAGCACCACGTCGTTCATGTCGATCAGGTGCTGGCGTAGCGCTTCGAGGTTCACCTTCGACCAATCCGTGGTGGAGTCGGCCTTGAGGATGCGCACGATTTCCTGGATGGCGGCAAACGCACCCTGCCCCGCCTCGGTGGGCCTGGAGGGCTGCGCGGCCGGGGTGGCACTCATGGCACCGTGGTCGTGCTGGGCGGCGGCGCTGGTGGCGCCGAGGCCGATGGCGGCGGCGCAGGCCGCGGCGTGGAAGACTCGCTGGATCTGCATTGGGGGGCTCCTCCGTTGATGCTGAAGTGTCACCCCGCAATCCCCGCGACGCCATCCCTCGCGCGCAAACCGACGCGGACGCTCGGATTGCCGCCGCCTCCCGCCACGGGGTAGCTTCCCGCCCCATGCTCACCCTGCTCGGAGTTCTCGTCGTCGTCATCGGGTTCGCGCTGCGCATCAACGCGCTGCTCGTGGTCACGGTGGCGGGCATCGTCACCGGCCTCGCCGGAGGACTCGGGCTGCACGACGTCATCGCCGCCTTCGGCAAGGCCTTCACCGAGAACCGGTACGTGGCCATCGTCTGGATGGTGCTGCCGGTGATCGGCCTGCTTGAACGCAGCGGCCTCAAGGAACGCGCGCGCGAGATGATCGCCCGCATCCATGCGGCCACGACGGGTCGGGTGCTCATGGCGTACATGGCGCTGCGGCAGATCACCGCAGCCCTCGGGCTCACCTCGTTGGGCGGACACGCGCAGATGGTGCGCCCCCTGCTCGCGCCGATGGCCGAGGGCGCGGCCGAGAGCCGGTTCGGCGAACTGCCGGACAAGACACGGTTCCGCATTCGCGCCCACGCCGCGGCGGTGGACAACATCGGCGCATTCTTCGGCGAGGACATCTTCATCGCCATCGGGTCCATCCTGCTCATCAAAGGGTTCCTGGCCCAGAACGGCATCGACGTCGCGGCGACGACGCTCGCCAAGTGGGCCGTGCCCACGGCGCTCTGCGCCACGGCCATCCACTTCGTGCGGCTCGCGATGCTGGATCGAAGCCTGAAGCGGGAGTCGGAGGTTCGGCGGGCCGGCCGGAGGGCCGGCCAGTCGGACAGTCAACCGGCGGGACGGCGGGACGACGACGCGGAGGCCGGGCGATGATCGGGCTCGGCTCCGTCTACCTGCTCATGGGCCTCATGCTCGCCGGCATCGCGATCGTGAACCTGCTCGACGCCGGCGACCGCAAGCGCTACAACAAGCTCCTGTTCTGGGGCATCTACGCCATCACATTTCTGATCGGCTCGCACCTCTCCGACTTCACCAACGGCTGCCTGGTCATCGGCATGGTGCTCGTATCGAGCATCGGCGGGCTGGGCGGCAGCGGCGCCGAATCGGCCACGCGCGAGCAGCGCGAGGCGAGCGCCCGGCGATGGGGCAACCGCCTCTTCGTCCCCGCTCTGCTCATTCCCGCCGTCACGCTCGCCGGCACGAGCGCGTTCAAGCATCTGCAGATTCACGGCGTCCCGCTGGTCGATCCCAAGCAGGTCACCGTGATCTCGCTCGGGTTGGCAACGGTGGTGTCGCTGGCGGCGGGAATGATCATGCTCCGCGCGCCGCTGGCGTCGCCCATCAAGGAGGCCCGCCGGCTGATGGACTCCGTGGGATGGGCCGCGGTGCTCCCGCAGATGCTCGCCGCGCTGGGCGCGCTGTTCGCCATTGCCGGTGTGGGCGGCGTGGTCTCCACGCTCTTCAACCGCTGGATTCCGCTGGACCATGCCTTCGTGGTGGTGGTGACGTACGCCGTGGGCATGGCCCTGTTCACGATCATCATGGGCAACGCGTTCGCGGCCTTCCCGGTGATGACCGCCGGCATCGGATTGCCGCTCATCGTCACGAAGTTCGGCGGCGACCCGGCGATCATGGCTGCCATCGGCATGCTCTCCGGCTACTGCGGCACGCTGATGACGCCGATGGCCGCCAACTTCAACATCGTGCCCGCGGCCCTGCTCGAACTTCCCGACGAGAACGGCGTGATCAAGGTGCAGATCCCCACCGGTATCCTGCTGCTCGTTGCCAACATCCTGCTCATGAACTTCCTGGTCTTCCGGTACTGATCATGACCGCCGAATTCGACCGCTCCGACGCGACGCTCTCCGCCGCCACCGCCTCCCGGTTCGCGGCCATCGCACTCGGGCACGTGTCGCGTGAGTACCCCAACAAGCTCGACCACGTGCTCAACGGCGCCGACGACGTCCGCGGCCCGCATGCGCTGCACCCGATCTTCTACGGCAGCTTCGACTGGCATTCGTGCGTGCACGGCTACTGGATGCTGGCCCTGCTCCATCGGCACTTCCCGTCGTTGAACGAATCGCCCCGCATCCGCGCGCAGTTCGACGCGCACTTCACCGCCGAGCATGTGGCCGGCGAGGTGGCATACCTCCGGGAGCCGTCGCGCGGCGGATTCGAACGCCCTTACGGCTGGGCGTGGCTGTTGATGCTCGGCGGCGAACTCGCCCGCCACACCACACCGGAAGGCCGGCGATGGTCGTCGGCGCTCCAACCGCTCGTCGCCGAATTCGTGCAGCGGTTCCGGGAGTTCCTGCCCAAGGCCACGTATCCGGTGCGCGTCGGCACCCACTTCAATACGGCCTTCGCGCTCACCCTCGCCATGGACTACGCCACGAGGGTGGGCGACACCGCGTTGGCCGGCCTGCTGCGCGAGAAGGCCAACGGCTGGTACGGAACCGACGCCGACTGTCAGGCGTGGGAACCCGGCGGCGACGATTTCCTGTCGTCGGCGCTCATCGAGGCCGAATGCATGCGACGGATGATGCCGCCGCGCGGATTCGCCGACTGGCTCGGCCGCTTTCTGCCGCGCATCGCGGAGCAGGAACCGGCCACGCTCTTCCGGCCCGCGCACGTCAGCGATCGCAGCGACGGCAAGATCGCGCACCTGGATGGGTTGAATCTCACCCGCGCCTGGTGCTGGCGGTCGATTGCCGGTGCGCTGCCCGCGGACGATCCTCGGGTCGAGGTGGCGCGCGCGGCCGCCGACCGGCACCTGGCCGCCAGCCTGCCGCACGTGGCCGGCGATTACATGGGAGAGCACTGGTTGGCCTCGTTCGCGGTCCTGGCGATGACGGCGGCGAGTTAGCACGCAACGGCTGGCAGTGCGCCGTTCGTCAGCGGCTGCGAGCCGTCGACTCCCGAATCTCGCCTTCCGTGCTCACCCCCCCGTTTGCCGTTTTGCGTACGCCCCCTGTAAAGATCCCGGGAACCATTCGCGTCCGGCCGCGAATGTTGTAATGTTGTCCGGCAACGACCCACCCGTCCGCCGAGGCATGCTTTCATGCGCCCCCTACGCATCGCTTTCGCCGCCGCGCTCGCCACGCTTCCCGCTCTCGTGCCCACCGGTCGGGCCGCCGGGCAGCAGATCGACAGCGCCTACAAGGGCTCCGTGCTCGCACCGCTCGTTGCGCGACGGGACAGCAGCTTCCGCTACGCGGCGTACATCCCGCGCGACTACACGGGCAACGCGCCCGTGCCCCTGCTGCTCGTGCTCGACCCGCGGGGGGATGCCCGGCAGTCCATCGCGCGGATGGTGCCGGCGGCGGAGCGGCTGGGATGGGTGGTGATGAGCAGCTACGACACCCGCAGCGACGAGGCGAACGCACCCAACCAGCGCGCCGTGAACCTGATGCTCGACGATGCGTTCTCGGCGTTCCGCATCGACACCTCGCGCCTCTACCTGGCCGGTTTCTCGGGCACCGCCCGCGATACCTGGGTATTCGCGTACAGCGCCGGCGGCCACGTGGCGGGCATCATCTCGGCGGGCGCTTCGATGCCCGGCGATTCCGCCTGGCGCCGGCAATACGGCGGGAAGCCGCCGTTCGACGTGGCGATGGCGGCCGGCGACAGCGGGTTCAACTACGACGAGGTGTTGAACACCACCGATACGCTTCGCGCCCTCGGCGCGCCCATCCGCACCGACCTGTTCCGCGGCGGCCACCAGTGGCCCCCCGAACCGGCGCTCGCGCAGGCGATGGGCTGGCTCGAGGCCCGTGCCATGGTGCGGAAGCTGCGCCCGATGGACTCGCTCCTGGTCGACTCGGTGTTCTCCATCGACTCGACACACGCCGTCGCAACCGCGGCTTCGGGCCGCACCGGTGAGGCGGCGAACCAGTGGACCGGCATCATCGCCGCCTGGACGGGGCTGCACGACCTGGGCGCGGCGCGCGCGGAGCTCGCGGCACTCGATGGATCGCCGGCCGTGCAACGGTGGCGGGCCGAACTTGACTCGCTCCGCAAGAGCACGCCCGGCGTGCAGGGAACCATGGGAGCCACCTTGCGCGCGGTGCGGAAGCATCCAGGTGTGCCCGATCTGCGAAAGCTTGCCGGCGACCTGCGCATCGTGCAGTTCCAGCAGTGGGCCGCCGACCGGCAGGACTCGGTCCGCGCCATGTGGGCCGAACGGCGGCTGGCCGAACTGTACGTCCAGGCGTCGTTCTACGAGCCCGAGGCCTACATCGCGGTCAACGATGAGTCGCGCGCGCTCGCCATGCTCAACGTGGCCGAGATGATTCACCCGCGCTCCCCGACGGTGTGCCGCGAACGCGCGCGCGCCTACGCCCTCAGCCGCGACGCCGGGAGCACCCTGGACGAACTGCGTTGTGCGCTGGCCGGCAAGGCCATCACCATCGACGAGATCGTTCGCGACCCGCGCTACCAGTTCATGCGGTCGCTCGATGCCTTCACCGATCTCATCGACAAGGGCGGCGACTGACTCCGCGGGGTGGCGGCCGCCAGCCGTCGCCACCCCGCGCGGGAAACGGCGCAGGTCGCCATTTTCAAGGCATGGCAACTTCCGCCGACGTTCGCGCCGCCTACGCGGCCCGGGCCGCTGAACTCCGCGCACGCCGCGCCGGCCAGTCGGCCGCCGTGGACCGTCTGGGCAACCTGCGCCTGCTCGTGTTCGTCGCCGCCGGACTGCTGTTCGCGCGGTGGGCCACCGCCGGCTCGCATCGCGCGCTCTGGCTTGCTGCCGCCGTCGTGGTGCTCGCCGGCTTCCTCTTGCTCGTACGCGCGAGCAATCGCGCCAAGACCCGGCTCCAGCACACCAACGACCTGCTCACGTTGGCCGAAGAGGGCGAGCATCGCACCGCCCGCGCGTGGGAGCAGATTCCCGTGCGTCCCTGGGTGGTCGAGCCGCCCGGCCACCCGTTCGCGGTGGATCTCGATCTGTTCGGTCAGGCCTCGCTGGTCCAGTTGATGCCGGCCATGAGCCGGGCACCGGGACGCACCACCCTGCGGGAATGGCTGGTCGCGCCCGCCGACCCCGCCACCATTCGGGAACGGCAGCGCGCGGTGGCCGAATTGCGCGAGCGCGACCTCTTTCGGGAGGAACTTGCCGTCGCCGGCCTGCGCATCAGCGTGAGCGGAGAGGCGCTCGGTGCACTCACGCGTTGGGCGGCCGGCGACGGCTGGCTGCTGGCCAAGCCCTGGCTCCTGGCCCTCACCGTGCTCATCCCCGCGGCGACCATCGCCCTGATCGCCGCGCAGCTGTCGGGCGCCACGCCGCACTCCTTCTGGGTGGTGGCCGCGATCGCCGGCTGGCTGTTGGTGAGCGACCATTCCCGCCGGCTGAGCGACTGCTTCAAGCCGGTGGTCGGGCAATCCAATATGCTGCGGCGGTACGGCGCGATGGCGCGCGTGGTGGCCGATCAGCGGTTCGACGCCCCATTGCTGGCGTCCATTCGCGAGCGCCTCACGACGCCGGCCCCTGCGGACGCGGAGATCCGGCGGCTCACGGCCCTCGCCGACTCCACCGAACTCCGCCTGTCACCGCTGCTGTATTTCGCGGTGAATACGCTCACTCTGTGGGATTTCCACGTGGCACACCTGATCGAGCGATGGCAGCGGCGGTCGGGGGCCCACGTGGCCGACTGGATGGCCGCGCTCGGAGAGATGGAGAGTCTCTCGGCGCTGGCCACGCTGGCCCACGACAACCCCGACTGGACCTTCCCCGAACTCGCCGACCACGCGGCGCCCGCCATCGAGGCCGAAGCGCTCGGCCATCCGCTGCTCGCCGACGACGTGGGCGTGCGCAACGACGTGACCGTCGGCCCCGCCGGCAGCATCCTCGTCGTCACGGGGTCGAACATGGCGGGCAAGAGCACCCTGCTCCGCTCCATCGGTCTCAACCTCGTGCTGAGCCAGGCGGGATCGGTGGTGTGCGCGCGCCGCTTCCGCCACCCGCCCGCCGTGTTGCACACGAGCATGCGCGTGCAGGACTCGCTGCAGCGCGGGGTGAGCTACTTCATGGCCGAGTTGGAGCGGCTGAAGTCGGTGGTCGACGCCGCCGACGCGGTGACCCCGGCCGGGGAACGGGCGTTCGTGTATCTCCTCGACGAGATCCTGCACGGCACCAACTCCGCCGAGCGCACCGTGGCCGCCCGCCACGTGCTGCGCCACCTCGTGGGCACGGGGGCCATCGGCGCCGTGTCCACGCACGACCTGCAACTCGTGGACGATCCCGAATTGTCAGCCGTGTCGCGGCACGTGCACTTCCGCGAGGAGTTCTCGCGCGCCCATGGCGCGGCGTCGATGACCTTCGACTACCGGCTGCGCCCCGGCAAGGCGACGTCGAGCAACGCGCTCAAGCTGCTCGAACTGGTTGGCCTCAAGGACGCCGACCCCGTGTAAACGTCGTCGCCGAAGGGCACCAACCCCTTCTGCCCCGCGTACCCCAGATGCGGCAGTCCGAAGATGTCCTCCACGCTACGCAGCATGGAATAATGGTTGTACGGCACGTCGGACACCGTACCCGGCCGGATGAACGGGGACAGGAGCACCGTACCGGTGCGTCCGCCCCCCGGCCCACCCGCTCCCGGCGACGACGTGTTGGGCCCCGTCGGCTCGTTGCAGCACGCTTCCTTGTGCCCGCTCTGTGCCTCGTCGAAGGTGATGATGATCAGTCCGCCGTCGCGGTACGCCGCCGACCGCATGATCCGCGGCACCCACTCGGCCAGGAACCGGTCGGCCGACACCAGACCGCCGGGCTCGCCGTTGCGGCAGGGGCGGTCGTGTGCGTCGTGGCAGAGGTTCGGAGCGATGAACGCATAGTTCGGGGTCGTGGCCGCCGACCGCAGATCCGCGGTCAGCGCCGTGAGCGGAACGACGTTCGTGTGGCACACCGGCGCGTCGATGATCGCGTGGAAGTACACGAAGGGATCGTGCTTGGCGGCGTACTGATCGTTGGGCGCGGCCCGCTCCGTGCGGTCCACCGTCCCGATCGCGGCGTGGCCGCAGGTGGCGGACTCGCGCGACGGATCCTTGCCCATGTCTTCCATGTACGCCTTCCAGCTCAGGTGCCGATCCATGAGCTGGTTGGCGATGGTGGGGACGCCGGCTGGATAGACGCACCCGCCGCCGATGGGCTGGCCGTCGGGCGCCGTGCCCGTCTGCACGAACTCCACGTAGCGTTCGCAGTCGGCCTGTGTGTGCGGGTTGGGTGCGATGCCGCTGACCATCGCGATGTAGTTGTCGAGGCTGGCGTGACCGATGCCGTAGTACTGCCGGAGGAACGCGCCGGCGCGCACGAGCGTGTCGGCCAGATACGGGGCGGGCGATCCGGCGCCGAAGGTCGATTCGTAGGCCTGGTTCTCGAGCACGATCACGAAGACGTGCCGGATGGCCGGCGGGGCCGCCTGCGGCGCGGGCCGGACGCCCGGCATCCCGAGCGCGAGAAGCGCCGCAAATGTGTTCAGCATGGTATGGAGATTTAGGGAAGTCCCAACTGCTTCTGGCGCGCGTGGACCGCGGCGATGAACCGTTCGGCGTCCTCCTTACTGAACGTCCCGTCCGCGCGATCCCCGTTGACCCTGGTGTTCTGGAACATCGTGTCGTGCCCGCCCGATTTCCAATCGAAGATCAGGCGGCCGTTCTCGTAGCGCACGTCACGCAGGTCGGACAGCCGGTACACGGCGTGCTTGTCGATGGCGCCGGCCACCCCCGTCTTCACCAGCTTCGCGATGCTCCCGCCCAGCCCCGTGTCGGAGCGTTGGGAGGTGTCCATCTGGCGACGGACCTTCGCGACCGTTTTCGGCGACAGCCCGGCCCAGATCCGGTCGCCGGCCAGGATCAGATCCACGGAACTGTCCGCGTTCTGGATCAGCAGGTCGCCCGGTCCCAGCGAATCCGGCGGGGCCTCCAGCGCTGCCACATGCGTTTCGTGGCGCGCGCTGTTGAAGTGCGAGCGGAACCAGTTCCCGACGAAGGCGAGCGCCGCGAACAGAAGCACCACCTGGATGGCGCGGCCGGCCCACTTTCTGGACGTATCGGACATGGAAGCCTCGAGCGGTGTGCGCCGCCGACACGCGACGACCTCGACGGTCCGATCGCGCCCCCGGCGGCAGGTTCCAAACCTACGTGGCCGCTTTCTACCCCGCTACGGGAAGAATGCGCCGTTTCTCCCGATTCCCTACGTCGAACCAGGAGCCCGGGTTCCGCGGGCGGCTCAGCGCGGTGACTCGCCGTCGGCCGGGGTGTCCGCTGACGCGGCGTGGGCCTCCGCCTCCGTCTCCGTCTCGCGCGACGACCGCCGCTTCCACACCACCGTCGCGATCACCGCCGCGATCACGAGCACCACCACCACGACGATCGCCGCCGCCACCTCGGGGTTGTGGTAGGCGCGCCCCGCGGCGGTCCGGATCATCTGCGTCACCCCGGCGCCGAGCGCGTAGCCCAACCAGTAGTAGATCGTGGCCCAGAGCACCGATGCCGCAGCCGCACCCACCAGGAAGTTCACGCGCCCCATGTGCAGGGCGCCCGCCGCCACCGTGAGCACGATGCGGAACCCGGGCACCAGCCGCCCGAGCGCCACCGTCACCGAGCCATGGTTCTGCAACCATACCTCCACGCGGTCGGCCCGCTCGCCGTCGAACCCGAATCGGTGCCCCACCCGGCGCAGCAGCGGCTGGCCCACACGCCGCGACAACTCGAACAGCAGCGTACTGCCGCTGAGCGTGGCCGCGAACACCACCAGCGTCGTCATCAGGTAGTTGGCATGTCCCGCACGCCCCGACGCGCCGAGCGCCGCGATGAACACGTCGCCCGGCACCGGCAGCGGAACTCCGGCCTCCTCGAGGAAGATCCCGACGAACGCGCCCAGATACTGCCAGCGCGCCAGGAACGCCAGCACCGAGGCGATCACGACGCGGCGGCCACGTCCGCCGTCGCGCCGTCGACGGTGAAGTCACCCAGCGACGGACCGACGTCGTCGAGCACGAGGTATTCCAGCCGGGAGCGCCGCAGGCGGCCGGCATTCGCGTACGGATCGCCCGGCACCAGATGCCGGCGATGATTGTGGCCGAACACGCCGAAGGCGCACCGCTCGCGGGCCATGAGCGTCAGGCACTTGCGACGGAACATCCGGTCCACCGGCGCCGCCAGCGTGCCGGCCACGAACGACTCGGCCATCCACGCCGCCCCGCGCACCAGTGACAGGTGGCCGAACCGGCGCGAGATCCCGTCGCCGAAGTTGCCCACCGACGACACGTGCACCGGGTCGGCCAGGTGGCCGTGGGCCACCAGCACGCGCCCGAGCCGCTGGTGCTGGAGCACCACCGATGCCGCGCCGCCCTCCGGATCGTGGTTGCCAAGCGTGCGGCGGAGCCTGCCCCGCCGCGCCAGGCTCGTGATCAGCGCCGCCACCTCCGGGTGCGCGCGTTCGGCGCGCGCCGGCGACTCGAACAACCCCTCGAAGATGTCCCCATTGAGCACGATCAGGTCGGCGCTGTCGGCGGCCCAACGCAGGAAGCCGAGCGCCAGCGCGCGGTGCGCCGGCGGACTGTAGGTGCCCAGGTGCCAGTCGCCGGCCACGAGCGTGCGCGTCACGCGCGGCCACCGCGCCGTGCCAGCAGCCGGTCGTAGAGATCCTGCGTCGCCTGTCGCACGCGCGCGTGTACCGGCTTCAACACCGCCACATCGCGCGCGTGCTCCGGATCGCGTTCCACTTCGATCGGCGTGCCGATCGCGATGTCCAACCGCACCGGCAGTGGCACCGGACTCCAGAACGAGAGCCGGCCCATGGTGAACCCGGGGTACGCGGCGAACCCGCCCACCGTCGCCAGCGGAACCAGGGGCACGCCCGTACGCACCGCCAACCGCGCGAAGCCATAGCGATCGTTCCACCGCAGACGGTAGCCGCGCGCGCGCGGCGTCGACTCGCGGCTGCCGCCCGGCGTGAGCAACAGTTGGCGACCCTCTTCCAACGCGCGCAGGCACGAGCGTTCCGACGGATCGATGAGCCCCACGTCGCGCTTGAGCCGCGCGATGCCTGGGATGGCGCGCTCCAACGCATTGCCCTGCACCGCGGCCACCGCCAGCGGGCGCGGTTCGCCGCCGTGCTCGAACCAGTCGCTCCATGCCAGGTGGTAGATGGCGATCGACAGGTCACCGCTCAGGTATCCCGCGCCATGGTGCGTCACGTAGATGCACTGGCCCGTTGGCGGCGTGCCCTCCACGCGCGTGCGGTGGTAGCGCGACATCCAGCGGGCCAGGCGCAGGTACCCCGAGCTCTTGCGGTAGAGCGTCGGGTTGAGCGCCGGTGACGAACCGTTGCTGCCCGTCACGCGGCGCTCCGCCGGCTGGTCGCGATCAGTTCGCGCGTGGCTGCCTCCACCCGCGCTGCGAACGCGGCCGGCGGCTCCCCCTCGGCCGCCAGCATCGGTTGGCCGAACCGATATTCCAGTCGCACCGGGAGTGGAAAGGGCGGCATCCAGAGACTCCCGCCGCCGATCGCCACTCGGCCCCAGTGCTGGCGGTCGGCGCCGGCGATGGCGAACGGCAGCACCGGCACGCCGGCGGCGATGGCCAGCCGGGCGAAGCCGGTGCGTCCCTCCCAGCGGAGCGTATCGCGCGGGCCATAGAGTTCGCGGGTGCCGCCAGGGAAGATGAGCAGCGATTCGCCGTGCCCCAGAGCGTCCAGCGCGTGTTCTTCGGTGGCGGGCACGGCATTCACGTTGCGCCGCATCCATCCGAGCACCGGCGTCCGGTGGAGCGAGGTCCCGGTCTTCTCGAGCACACGAATGGGGGGCCGATCGTTGTCCCAGAACGTCATGAGGGCGAGCAGCACCGTTTCCAGGTAGAGAAACGAACGCGGATGCTTGCACACGTAGATCACCGGACGGTCGGCCGGAATGTGTTCGGCGCCGACGGACCGCGCGCGGAAGTACCAACGCCCCAGCACGCGGACAACGGGAATGATGACGCGCGCGAGAGCGGGACTGCGTTCGAACCGGGTTGTGACGGCCGGCCCGCCCGTCACGCCGGGACGCCGACGGCGTCGCGGCCCAGCGCCCGCATCGCCGCCACGTCTTCGTAGAGTTCGTTGAGGGAGAGCGCCACGCGGCTCCAGGCCAACTGGTGGGCGCGGTGCCAGCCACGCCCCACCACGGCGTGACGCAGCCACTCGTCGTCGGCCGTCCGTTCGATGGCGTCGGCCAGCGCGGCCGGATCGCCGGGCGGCACCAGGATCGCGGCGCCGGCCGTGGCATCGCGATATCCGGGAATGTCACTGGCCACCACCGGCCGCCCGCTGGCCATCGCTTCGATGAGCACCACACCGAAGCTCTCGCCGTGCGTGGACGGCGCACAGAACAGATCGCACCAGTGGTACATGGCGGCCAGTTCGTGGTCGTCCACGCGCCCGATGAAGATGGCGCCCGACCGGCGGGCCAGATCGCCGAATGCCAGGGGGTCGCCGGGGCCCACCACGCGCAGCTCGAACTCGCGTCCGCGTTCGCGCAGTAGCGCCGCCGCCGCCAGCAGGTGCCGCAGTCCCTTGCGCGGCTCGTCGAACCGACCCACGAACAGCAGCCGCAGCGGACCCGGCGCACGGGGGCACGGCCCCGCGCCGTCCACGCCGTGCGTGGCGTGGGGCTCCGCGAACGCCGTGGGATCGATGCCGTTGGGCAGGATCCGGATGGGCCCGTCGAAGATGCGGCGCGCGTAGTCCGCCGCAGGATTCGACACCGCGATCCCGAGACTCAGCCGGTGCAGCGGGCGGGCGAGCATGCGCCGGGCGAACGACGCCATCCGCGGCTCCGACTCGGCGAACGTGTGGAACGTCGCCACCAGCGGAATCTGCGAGCACTGCACCGCGTAGCGCGCCGGCCCCGGCACCCACGGCTCGTGCACGTGCACCACATCGAAGCACCCGTTCTCGAGATAGCGACGGACCGCGCGCTTGGACGACAGGAGCCCCACACGGGCCCGCGATCCATTACCGCGCACCGGCACCACGCCCGGAATCCCGTCGCAGCGGGGCGGCGTCTCGCCGCTCGCCGGGCCCAGCACCCGCACGTGATGCCCCAACCGCCGAAGCGCCTGGGCCAGCGTGATGACATGTCGGTTGACGCCGCCGTCATGAGAGAGATCGTATGGCGTAACCAGGCAGATGCGCATCTCGGCGGGGTTGGAGGGCCGATCAGATTGGCGGCGGACGGCGAACGGAGCTTGTCTCCCTGCACGCACGTCGCGTCGGTGGGGTCGGTTCGGCCGATCACGCCTGCGGGAAGTGATGCCCGGAAAGTATAGCCCATGAACGCAATGGATCAATCGGGACGTTGCCGGCAGATCGCAGTATCGCTCCAAGACCTTGTGCAATCACGACTTGACAATCGGATCTTGGCTGTCCTCCACCTGACAGATCCCCCATGCGCCGGGCCCTCCCGATCCCGACCTACATCTTCCCCTTTCCGCATCCCCGCCATTCTTCCGACTGCTCGGATCGACGCACCATGCTATGGTGGAACATGTGGGGCGTTTCCGGGCGGAACTCCGGCCGGGTTCGCGGTTAGGGATTCACAACGACCATCGCGGAGCGTCGTATGCCGCAGCAGACACGCGCGTTCGGGATCAACGGGCCGTTCCTTCGGCGGGCGGTGATTCCCGCCATCGGTTTACTCGCCGTCTTCGCCGGCGGCGCATGGGCACAGTCCGCCGCACCGGACGGTCCCCCCGGCCGCGTCGCGCGGCTGAGCGCCATGGACGGCACCGTCTCGCTGCAGGCCGCCGGCGATACCGACTGGGCAATGGCCGGACTCAACTATTCGCTCACCACGGGCGACCGCATCTACGCGGACGTTCAGTCGCGCGCGGAGTTGGAAGCCGGCGCGTTCACGGCGCGCATCGGCGATGCCACCGATCTCACGATCACCAATCTCACCGATCAGCTGGCCCAGTTCGGGCTCGCGCGCGGCACGCTGCGCCTGACGGTCAGGCGCCTGGACTTCGGCGACACGATCGAGATCGACACGCCCAACGGCGCGGTCACCGTTCGCGATCCGGGCCACTACCGCGTCGAGATTCCGGCGAACGCGGCCTATACGCTGATCAGCGTGGACGACGGCGCCGTGGACGTGGAAGGTCCGGGCCTCGGACAGACGGTGCGCGGCCACCAGACCGTGCGGCTCACCGGATTCGGACCCGTGGACCTTGCCGTCGTGTCGCCGCCGCTGCTCACGTCGTTCGACGCGTGGAGCGCCGACCGCGATGCCCGGTACGCGTCCGCGGACTGCGGCCAGTATATGAGCAGCGAGATTCCCGGCTGCGCCGACCTGCACCACTACGGACACTGGGCCAACACCGCCCAGTATGGATTCGTGTGGTATCCGCCGCCGGGAATTCCGGGGTGGGCGCCGTACCGGATGGGCCACTGGGTGTGGATCGAGCCCTGGGGCTGGGTATGGGTGGCCGGCGAGCCGTGGGGCTTCGCGCCCTACCACTACGGACGCTGGGCGCTGCTCGGCGGCGCCTGGGCGTGGGTGCCGGGGCCCATGGTGCGCCCGGTCTACTCTCCCGCGCTGGTGGTGTTCGTGGGCGACGGGGGATTCCGCGCCGGCGTTCAGGCCTGGTTCCCGCTCGGGCCGCGGGACCCGTTCATCCCGTGGTACCACTACGGGCCGCGCTACCTGCGGCGCGTGAACGCGGCCAACGTGCGCGGCGTGCACGACATCGACCGGTTCGTGCGCGTCACCGACATGTCGCGCATCCGGTACGCGCATCGCGTGAACGGCATCACGGCCGTCCCCGTGTCGGTCTTCCGCGAGGGCCATCGGGTGGACGGCGCCGTGGTACCGATGCGCCGTGGAGAGCAGGGACGCGTCCAGTCGCATCCCCCCGTCATGCCCACGGGCCGGGCAGCGGCGGGCGGAGAGCCGTCCGCACGGCCGCCCGCGGGCCGGCGTCCGCCGATGATCCACGTGACGCCGCCGCGCGCCGCGGAGCCGAGGCGCGGCACCGAGCCACCGCCGGTGGCGAAGCCGCGCCCCGTGCCGCAGCCGCCGGCCGGCCGGACGGCGCAACCGCGCACAGGTGGGGCGCAGCCGATCATCACCAAGCGGCCGCCACCACCGCCCACGCCACCGTTCAACGAGCGCGCCAAGGTGATGAAGGCGAACCCCGGCCGCCCGCTGAACCCCGATCAGATGAAGAAAGTGCGCGAGGCGCAGCCACCGGCAAAGGCGCCACCCAGCCGGACCGCGAAGCCGGCCAAGGGTTCGACTACCAAAGCCTCGCCGCCGAAGCCCAGGAAGGGCCGCGGCGGCGGAGGCGGGGGCGCCTAGCTGGCGAGCGCTAGTAGGAGATCTGTATGCCCGCGGTCAACAGCCGGTCGGTGGTGCCGAAGTTCACCGGCGGCTGGCTGTTGTACTTGATGGCGTAGCTCATCTTGATCCCGATATGCGTCGAGACGGGCGCCACGAGTGACGACTCCGTGTTCACGCGGTAGCCGCCGCCCGACTGCAGGTTGGGGATGTACTCGGCCAGTTGCTGGAAGTAGGCGAGCTTGCTGAACACGTGCTTGTAGGCCGCGGCGGCGCGCGCGGCCGGATAGCTGTCGTTGAGTCCCGACACGTCCGTCTGCTGCGTGAACTCGGCGCCGGCGTCCACGCTCAGGGAATCGCGCGGCGCCACCACCGCCTTCCAGCGCAGACCGATCAGCTCGTCGGTGCGCCGCTTGAAGCCGGCGAACGGATTGCGCTCGTACGACGCCGCGGCAAACAGTCCGAGGCGCGGTTGGAACGCCCAGTCGGCACGTCCTGACACGCCGAACTGGTTGGCGCTCTCCGTGCCGTTGGTCTTGCCGTACACATAGGCCGCTGTCTGCGTGAGCGTCCAGACGCCGCGGGTGTGGACGATCTTGTCGCCGATGCTGAGCGTGGTGAGTCTCGTGTTCCCCGACGCGCCCACGTAGCCCAGGTCGCCGGTGAACGAGGTCGTGGGTTTGGCGGTCTGCGCGCCGGCGGCGGCCGCGACGAGGGCCAGCGCGGCGGCCCCGCCGGCCATGATCGCGAAACGTTTTCGGAACAAGTGCGCCTCCGTTGTCGGTTGCGGTGGGGGGCACGCGGCGCCGACACGAAAGGTTCGCCCGTCGCCCCAGCCAGTATACTAACATGGCGCGCGACGAGTCTCGCTGGCATTCCCGAAACGCTGATCGGGCTCGCCGCCGTCACGGTCCCGCGCGAACGAACGACGTGCCGTAGCTGGTGGAGGCGTCGGCGGCGAACGTCAGCGCGCCGCTGAGCGTGTTCGGCCCACTGAGCACACCCTGGTCGAAGTGCGCCGAGCTGCCGTCATCGAACGCGAAGTCGAGAACGACCACCGAATGCGCCGGCATCACGTGCCCCGACGGCACGAATGCGGAATCCTGCCAGAACACAAACCCGCTCACGGTCGCGGTGCCGGTGGATCCGCCGGTCACCTGATACGTGGCCGACCCGGTGAGCGTCGTGTCCTGTGCCGCGAGCGAGACCTGCAGCGAGATGTTCCGCCAGGTCTGCGTTTCCGTCCAGGAACCGGCTACGGAATTCGCGGTCGCCCGCAGATCGGTGCACGGCGCCGTGGAGGCGCACCCCGACGAACCGGAACACGCGGCGAACGCAACCAACACGAGTACCACACTGAACGGACGCACGCTGGACCCCCTCGGATTGGTTCGACTCCGACGTCCCCATCAGCCCAACCATGCGTATCTGGCTCATGTCACCCACCGGCGCCGGTGCCAGGCCCCGGGCCACGGGGCTCTCCGTCCGGAGTGACCGTACCGCGGCCGATCCGGTTAAGCTGGAGGAGACTCGATCGGGACCACTCCACTGAGAACGCCTTCGCCGCTGAAGCACACCGCCACTCCCACGCGTGTCGATCCGTCGACGATCCACCGCGCGAAGCTCGGGGACGCCGATGCGTTCACCGCGCTCGTGGAGGCGTACTACGCCCGGTGCCTCCGGTTCGCGAGGAGCATGCTCCGGAACCCGTCCGATGCGGAGGACATCGTGCAGGAGACGTTCACGCGGGTCTACGGCGCGCTGCCGCGCTACCAGGAACGCCAGCGGTTCGAGGCGTGGCTGTTCCAGATCCTCGGCAACTGCTGCCGTAACGCCAATGCGAGCGCGTACGCGCGGGTGTCGCGACGCCTAGACGACATGCGCGCGGCCGACGCGGTGGCCGCCGCGCCGGTGCAGCCGAGCGGACGGGACGAGTGGGGGGACGCCGTCCGGCAGGCACTCGCCGGCGTGCCGGACTACAACCGGGAAGTCTTCCTGCTCCACTATGTAGACGGATTCTCGTACGAGGAGATCGAGACCATGACGGGCGTGAAGCGATCGGCGCTCAAGATGCGGGCCAAGCGGGCGGCGGATCAGCTCCGTGCTTCGCTGGGAAGTCGGGAGCAGGCATATGAGTGAGCCAAACCTGTCCCCCGTGGTCGACCGCGCGATCGAGGAATTGCGCGCGTTGCCCGCGGTCGACCCCGGCACCGCCGAGCGGGTGGCCGCGATCGCCATCGCCGCGCCACGGCGCGGAGAAGACGCCGGCCCGCCACCGGCACGGCGGCGCCGGTGGATCAGCTACGCGGGGGTCGCCGCCGCCGCCTGCGTCATCGGCTATCTGGCGCGCAGCACCGCGCACTCGGCTGCGCCCGCCGCGGCGCCCACCGTGTCGAGCAGCACGTCCGCCCCTGGTGTCCAACTCGCCGCCGACGCCGACGCCGACGTGCGCCCACTCGCCTGGCAGTTCGTATTTCGTGGCGAAGGCGCGCACCACGTCGCGCTCGTGGGCGACTTCAACGGATGGAATGCCAAGGCAACGCCGCTCACGCGAGCCCCCGGCAGCGACCTCTGGTCGGTGACCGTTCCCCTGATGCCCGGGCGTCACGCCTATGCCTTCATGGTGGACGACACGGCATTCGTTCTCGACCCACAGGCGCCCGTGTCGCACGATCCGGACCTCGGCTCCGGAGAATCCGTAGTCGTGGTGGAACGTCGATGACACGGGCGGCGTGGTCGGCGGGCCTCATCGCCGTGGGACTCGCGTTCGCGCTCGCTGCGGGGGCCCAGGACTCGCACCCGGGCCCAGCCATTGCGGGCGTGGCACTGGACTCGGCTGCGGCCGCCCAGGTCGCTGCCGTCGTGGCGCAGGCGCGCAGCCAGGGGCTGCCCGTGGGCCCGATCGAGACCAAGGTTCAGCTCGGCGCGCTCCGACATGCCCCCGACTCGCTGATCGTGGCTGCGGCGAACGCGGTAGCCCGGCGGCTGGCGCTCGCCCGCACCGCCCTGCAACCCATGCCGGCGCCCGGGGACGTCGCCGCGGGCGCCGACGCGCTCAGCGCTGGCGTCACGCCCGATGCGTTGCGCATGATCCGTGGCGTGGCCGGCAAGCGTCCGATCGCCGTTCCCCTGGGCGTGGTCGCGGAACTGACCGCCACCGGCGTGCCGCCGGTACGCGCCGCCACCATCATTGCCACGCTGATGCGCCGCGGCGCGCCGCCGCGGCAGCTCGTGGCCCTCGGGAATGACGTGAACGCGGACGTGAAAGCCGGCGCGCATGCCGAGGCATCGCTCGGTGTGCGTATTCAGCGACTGGAAGCCATCCTCCCGGCACGTGCACCTGGGCTGCCCGCCGCCACCTCGGTACCGGCGGTGAAGGGAGGCGGCTGACGAGGCACGCGGGCTCGCAACGCGCGGTAGTTTCCTGCATGCGTCGGCGAGTGTCTCTCCACGTCCTGCCCCTGTGCCTGCTGCTCTGGGCGCCGCGCCGCGGTGCGGCGCAGGAAGATCCGCTGCGCGTCGAACTCGAGACCGGCACGGCCTGGCTGCGCCAGACAGGGATCCCGCAGTCGTTGGCTGGGGCATCCGGCGCCACCATCACCAGGCAGACCGACCGCAGCGCGGTGGCCGCGATCGTGCTCGGCGCATGCGGCGCCTCGGGGAGTTGCGCCGTGCAGGGCGTGGCGAGCGCGGCGTGGTTCGCGCCGCCCGGAAGCGCCTGGCGCTGGAATCTCGAAGCCACCGCCAGTGATCTTGCGTACGACGGCGCGCGCCCCGCGACGGGCGGGGTGGCGACGGTTCGGGAGTACGTGGGGAATGCCTGGCGAAGCGTGTATGCCGGCGCGGGACTCGGCGCCGTACACGGTCCGGTCACGCGCGGTCTGGCAGTGGCCGAGGCCGGCGGTTGGTGGCTGGGCGACAGCGGCCGCTGGAGCCTGGACGTGCGAACGATGCGCGTGCCGACCACCGCGGAACTCGACAGCCTGGGGGTCGGCGCCCCCGCCCTGCCGACGCCGACCTTCACCGACGTCGCGGCGGGCTGGTCTCGCGAAGCGCCGGGGGGCCGCTTCGCCGTGTCGGCCGCCGCCGGTTGGCGCGGGCGCGTGGCGGGCGGAGGAATCCCCAACGCCACGTGGGCATCGGGAACGGTTACGGCGTGGCTCACGCCGCGGCTCGGGCTCCTCGTGTCCGCCGGACGCGCACTGGAGGACCTCACCCGCGGCACGCCCAACTCACGGTACGTCAGTGTCTCGCTGCGCGTCCGTCTGCACGGCCCGCCGTCGTGGGTTCAGCGCAGGACGTTCCCGGCAACGGTTCCGGTGGTCACGGCGAGCGTCGCCGATTCGGGCACGAAGGAGTTACGCGTCCGCATCGCCGGCGCCGATCGGGTGGAACTGATGGCGGACTTCACCGGCTGGGCGCCGCGGGCGCTCACGCGAAACGGCAATGCGTGGACGTTCGTCGGCGACATTCCGTCGGGCCCGCACCGGCTCGCCGTGCGAATCGACGACGGGCCCTGGGTGGTGCCGGCGAATCTCCCTACCGTCCACGACGAGTTCGGCGGCGCTTTCGGACTGATCACGCTGCCCTGATCACTCCGGCTCGAACGACGAGGCCGCGAGGTACCCGCCGGCGTCGGGTGGTCCGGCAATCACCATCTCCGTGATGTAGCCGTAACGCGCATCGTAGCGGATCCTGGAGAGGGTTCCGTTCGCCGCCGCGCTCAGCGCACCTGCAAACAGACCGTCGATCGTCGGCGTGCACATCGGCACCACGGCAGGCGTCACTCGCTCGCCCGTCGCCACGACGACCGCAGAATCCACGCTGGCGGCGCTCACGTAGACGTGGACCGGTCGCGGACACGCATTGAAGAACCCGCCCTGGTCGAAGTCGTATCGATAGTTCGTGATGTTACGGGACTGCCATCGCGCCTGCATCGCCCAAATGTCATCCGGCTTCGTGGAGGTTGGCGCCCCCGCGCACGCGGTCAGGGCCATCAACGCCGCCGAGATCCCCGCCGCGGCCGCGCGGTGCGCGCCCCTCATGCGCCCGCCGTGGTCGTGATCTTCCCCATGAAGAGGAGCGTCCCCGAGAGGCGCTCGCGGATCACGAAGAGGTATGGCCGATCCACGCGCATCACGATGCCCGAGGGGAGCGAGGTGACGCCCACGCCGGTCGCCGTGGCGGCCGCGGCCTCCGTGCCGTTCTCGTCAACGCGTACGTACGTCTTCTGCTTCACGATGCTGACGTACAACGAGTGTCCCGCCGACGACATCCCGGTGAAGTCCGCTCCGTTCGGGACGAAGGCGTCCCGCATCCCGAGCCCCTCGAGGTCGCCGTTCAGCGTCCGCGAGTAGGTCAGCATCAGCTTGGGGAGATAGAGATCCACCCGTTCGCCGTTCAGCTTCGAGGTGAGCCCCGCCCAGAAGGCGGGGGACAGCGAGTCGGCCAGCGCATCCACGCTGGTGCCCGGCGCGGGCAGCAGCACCGTCATGGCGAACGCGGAATCGCCGTACGATAACTCGACCGCCTGGTAGCTCCGATCGGACGTGTAGAGCATCGTGCCGAGGCGGTGCATCAACTGCACGGGCTGCGTGCTCCCGTCGGCCGCTGTGAAGTTCGCCTCCCGCGTTTCCGCGGGATCGAAGCGCGCACGCCAGTTTCCGTTGAAGTAGATGGCGTTCACGAGGAACATCACGTCGTTCCCGTTGATCGCGTCGAGGATCGACGGGATCTTTCCGTCGGTCTTCGTATTGACCCAGCCGTTGATCGCGGCCAGCGAGGCGCTTGGGTTGGTGAAATCGAGCGGCTGCACCTCGGCGCCGAAGTAGGTCTTCGTGGTGTCCAGGAAGCTCTGGTAGAACGGGAATGTGCGGTCGTACCAGATCGAGTTGGCCACCTGCATCGTCACGTCCGGATCGAGCGACGTGAGGAGCGTGATGAGCGAGTGGTAGCCGGCGTCGATGTCGTGCTGCGTCGCGCTTCCGAACTGCAGCGCCGAGCGCATCTGGTCGTACGTCGCGCCGGCGGCGCCGTTGAGCGCCATGCCGAGCGACATCGACGCACTGAGCGGCGAGAGGAAGACGTTGGCGCCGGGCTCCGCCACCGACACCGTATCGAACAGGGCGAACGAGAAGGCGTTCGAGGCCTGCACGATGGACTGCTCCGCGGCGGTGAGCGGCCGGGGCAGTGTCGTGAGCGCGGGCGACGGACCCGTCGGCTCGGTGGGAGCGGCGGCGCATGCCGCCAGCGCGGCCAACATGACTATGGCGAACAGCGATTCCGACGGTAGACGCAGGCGCATCTGTGACCCCAGCCCAAGACGTTGGCAATCGAACGCGGCTCGAAGTGCTCATCCGGCCCAACCGGCGAGGGGAGCAGATGGTCACCGGACCTGCGTGACGTACTTCGTGCGCGCTCCGATCCGGCCGGCCGAGGGCAACCGGCCGGTGCCGATGCCGGGGGCGCGCCGGGCGTGGGGGCCGACTCGGGCGCACACGCCGCCCGCTCGATGCCCTTGCTCAATCACGCCCAGCCTGCCAAACTCCCGTCGACCACCGCCGCTGGCGCGTGAGCGGCGTCAGCGCGACACCGCCTGACTTTCAACCACGTCTGGGACGCACCCATCGACTCCGATGGGGGAACCAGCCGGCCTGGCGCCACTGTCGGCGCGCAGGCCCTCCTCGGAGGGTGAGGATGTCGCTTCGGAGCTCCGCCAAGCATACCGCCGAGTTCGGGCTCCGGGTCACCGTTGCCCCACTGATCCGCCGCGCGTTTCGGCAACGAGCGGTGATCTTCGCCTACCACGACGTGGTGCCGGATGGGTGGAGCGGCGCCGGCGATCGATCGCTG
Organism: uncultured Gemmatimonadaceae bacterium; assembly: GCA_963814345.1. Taxonomy (GTDB): domain Bacteria; phylum Gemmatimonadota; class Gemmatimonadetes; order Gemmatimonadales; family Gemmatimonadaceae; genus JAGWRI01. The sequence goes on from CAWFCT010000021.1 coordinate 299,875, forward strand.
CACCTGCCGATCAGCGATTTTCGCGCACAACTCGACATTCTTCAGGCCACGCACGACATCGTGCCGGTGCGGCAGCTGCTCCATTCGGCGTCGATCAACCACAAGCGCCCCCGGGCGGCGATCACGTTCGACGACGCCTACCGCGGCGCCGTCTCGCTCGGGCTTGCCGAGTTGGCGCGACGGCGTCTGCCGGCCACCGTGTTCGTGACCCCCGAGTTCCTCGAAGGTGGAGCGTTCTGGTGGGACGAGCTCTCCTCGCCGACACACGGGCTGGATCCCGAGATACGGGCCGCGGGACTCGACGCGTTCGCCGGCGATGACAAGGCCATCCGGGCGTGGGCGGCCTCGCAGCATGCCCCCGTCTGGGCCGCTGCCCCCGAAGCCCGGGCCGCGGGGGTCGCCGACCTCGAGTCGGCCACTCGGAGTGGAAAGGTGACCCTTGGCGCCCATAGCTGGAGCCACCCGAATCTCGTGGAGGTGGACAACGATCGGCTGACGCAGGAGTTGACCAAGCCGCTGGCCTGGTTGCGCGAGCGATTCCCGAAATGCACCGTGCCTCTGCTCGCGTACCCGTACGGCCGCCACGATGCCCGCGTGATCCGCGGTGCGGCCGCGGCGGGCTACGAAGCCGCATTCGCGATCGAGGGCGGCTGGGTGCCCGCGCAGATCGAGAAGTCGTTTTCGATTCCCCGGGTGAATGTGCCCGCAGGGATCTCGGCGAACGGCTTCGCGCTCTGGGCGTCGGGACTGATCCTGTGAGTTGGCACTAACCTGGGCAACGAGGCGGACGCCTCCTGGCCGGCGACGTACCTTGGGAGCGTCTCCATCGTGCCCGGAGCAGACCGCATGCCTCGTCACTCGCCACCTCCGCAGCCGCGCCTTTACCGGCGGACTCTGGGCGACCGCTTGGGTCCGAATACCGCCCAAGTCTACAAGGCGGCCGGGTGGACCGGGTTCGGCTCGCTGGTCATCGTTCCGGTGGTGCTGTATCACACACCGGCGGCCATCCCCGGAATCATCGCCGTACCGGTGGCGTTCGTGCTCACCTGGGCCTTGCTCTTCGCGCTCGCCATGCTGCTGATCGAGCCGGTCGCGGGCGTGGCAAAGCTCTATCTGCTTCCCACCGGCGACAGCACGCCATACGAGGAACAGTTCTCGCAGGAGGAGGCGCTCGTGATGCAGCGTCGGGTACCCGAAGCGCTCGCACTCTACGAAGCACGCATCGCCGCCGACCCGGCCAACGCGTCAGCGCGCATCCGTGCCGCCGAGTTGTACGCCGGGCCGGCGCACGATCCGCAGCGCGCGGCGGAGCTGCTGCGCGAGACCCAGCGGATCTCGGGACTCCACTCAGGCCAGGAGTTGTACGTCGGCAACCGCCTGGCCGACCTCTACCTCGGCCCGCTGGGCACGCCGGCGCGCGCGCTCGTCGAGTTGCGCCGGCTCGTCGAGCGCTATCCCGACTCCCGCGTTGCGCCGCAGCTCCGCCAGGCGATCGCCACGCTCAAGGTCAAGCACGTTCCCGACCCGCGTGAAATGCCGGCGGTGGAAACGAAGCATGCGGACGAGACGAAACAATAGCTCAACGCGCTGTCCGCGGAATCAAGAACGACCTCGAGAGGTGCCTCCATCACGCCGGGCGACTGACCAATCAATCGCCGCGGACAGGGTGTCAACTGGGTCGGGGGATTGGGCCGGCGCATCCATATCACGGTTGTCGACCGACTGGAGCCGCAGCGCCGTTTGCGGGCGGGCGAGTCCCACCGAGCGGCCGGCATGACGGTGTGCTCTACTCGGATTGCAGCGCGACGAGCGGTCCGACCCGGGCAGCGCGCCGAGCGGGGAGCAGCCCGGCCAGGAGCGCGCTCACGGCCAGCACGGCCACGGCGAACACGAACGACAGCGGATCGAACGGGCCCACGCCATACAACTCGCTCCGCAGCAGACGGGCGCCCACCAGTACGAGCGGCACCCCCACCACGACGCCCACCGCGAGCAGGGAGAGCGCGTCCCGAAGTACCAGCCGCAGGATCTCTCCGGGTTCAGCCCCCAGCGCCATCCGAAGCCCGAATTCGCCGGTGCGCCGGAACGTGGCGTACGACAGGATGCCGTACAGGCCCATGGCAGCGAGCACCGCGGCCAGCAACCCGAAGCTCGTCACGAGCCTCGCCAGCAGGATGTCCTGGCGCATGGACTCCCGCATGAGGTCGTTCAGCGGCGCGGGCTCGCTCACGCGCAACTCCGGTGCAGCAGTCTGCAACACACGGCGGACCGGCTGCGCGAGCTGCGCCGGGTCTCCGATGGTTCGCACCTCGAAGTAGCTACCGCCGCGCTCCCACATGGGGACGTACAGGCGCGGCTTCGGCGTACCCCGAAGTTCGTTCACATGCACGTTGTCCACCACGCCGATGATGCGATACGGCGGCCCACCGCGTGCCACCGTTCTGCCGATGGGGTCCACACTCGGGAAGAAGCGCTTGGCGAACGACTCGTTGATCACCGCCACCGAACCCGGATCACCCATGTCGGCGGCCGTGAAGTCGCGCCCCCGGCGCAGGACTGCGCCGAGGGCGGTGAAGTACCGCGGACCGACGACGTCGTAGTCGACCAGCGAATCGCTCGCCTCGCGGGCCACGAAGCCCGGCACTTCCACCGTGGTGAAGGCGTCGGTGCCGCTGAACAACCCGTTCTTCGAGAAGCTCACGGCGGCCACGCCGGGGAGTGCGTTGATTTTCGCCGCCAGTTCGCCGCGCAGCACTTCGAGCGCGCTGTCGGAGCGCTCGCCCTTCTTCGCGCTCGCCGTCACGATCAGCAGGTGGTCGCGGGCAAACCCCATGTCGCTCGTCTCCAACCCGTGGAGACTGCGCACCACCATGCCGGTGGCAACGAGCATGGTAAGGGAGAGCGCCACCTGCAGGATCACCAGCGCGCGGCCGGCCGCAGCACGCCGCCACGGACCGGAGATTCCGCGCGCACTCGCACGCAACACCGTCACCGGATCCACACGCGTAGCCCGTAGCGCCGGGGCAAGTCCGAACAGCAGCGCGCTGGCGACGGTGAGCGCGGCCGTGAAGGCGAGTACCCGCGGATCGAGGCGTGTGTCGAGTGGGAGCACGCGGCCCCCGCCCGCCGCGAATTGCAGCAGCAGCGCGATCCCCCAGTGGGCGAGCGACAGGCCGAGCGCGGCACCGGCGATCGCGAGCGTCATGCTCTCGATCATGAGCTGCTGGACGAGCCGCCCCCGGCCGGCGCCGACCGCCAGGCGCACGCCGATCTCCCGCCCGCGCGACGTGGCCCGTCCCAGTAACAGGCTGGCCACGTTGGCGCACACGATGAGCAGCACCAGCACGACCGCCACCAACAGGGTGTACAGGGCCGTCGCATAGTGCGGGCGCCAGTACGAGAAGCCGCGCGCGCCGGGCGTGATCGGGAAGTTGAATTGCGACCCCGCCACGCTGCCGCCGCCACTCCGCTTCGCCGCCTGGTCGAGTAGTCGCGTGATCAGCGGGACCAGCTCGGCGCGTGCCTGCGCCAACGTGACGCCCGGCTTCCGCCGGCCCATCAGGAGCAGGGCATCGTAGTCGCGGTCGTTCAGCCAATTCTCAGTCGGGGAAAGGGCCGGTTCCATACTGATCGGAATCCAGACGTCCGACCGCTCGCCGACGACGTCGCCGCTGAAGGCCGGCGGCGTGACGCCGATGATCGTCATCGGCACATGGTTTACCGAGACCGTGCGCCCGATCGCTGCCGGACTGCGGGCGAATCGCCGCTTCCAGTACCCATCCGAAATCACGATCTCCGGAGCCGCGCCGACCACCCGATCCTCGTCGGGCCGGAACACACGCCCGCTTGCCGCCCCGACTCCGAGCACGCGGAAGTAGTTCGCCGTGACGTACCGCGCGCTCGGGTGCTCCGGCGCCGGTGTCGAGCCCTTGGTGGACGAGCCAGCCGCGGGCGTATGATCGAACACGAACGACAGCGATCCGGCGCCCGCCATGCCGTAGATGCCGGAGAAGACGCTGTTGTTGTCGCGGATGTCCTTATACAGCGGGTACGAATAGACGTCGGTGCGGGGCGACCCCGACCAGACGGAGTTCGTCTGGGTCACGTCGCCGAGCGCGACGAGTTGTTCCGGGCGCGATACGGGCAGGGGGCGGAGCAGCAGCGCGTTCACCAGCGTGAAGATCGCCGTGTTGGCCCCGATGCCCAGGCCGAGGGTGAGCACCACGACGGCGGCAAATCCGCGGTGGTGCCGCAGGGCGCGAACGGCGTACGCGACGTCGCGCCGGAAGCGGTGGATCCAGTCGCCACGCTTCACGGCCCGCTCCTTGCCGTGATCGATGGTGAGCAGTTCGGCGCGAATGGCGGGGAGGTCCCCGAACCGCGCCCGCGCCTGCCCCGCGGCAGTCTCGGCGTCGGCGCCCTGGCGCTGCAGCTTCTCGGCCCGCATCGCCAGATGGAACGCGAGCTCCTCGTCGACGTCGCGTTGCACGTGGTCCCGCCCCACATCGAGCCGGAAGACGCGTCGCCACCCGCGGCGACCGGTCATGCCGGCGTCACCGCCGTAGTGAGCGCGCGCGCCGCGGCGTCCACGAAGCTGAGCCACGAGGTGGTCCCTACCTTGAGCCGGGCGCGTCCCGACCGCGTGAGCGTATAGAACTTTGCCTGCCGGTTGTTGTCCGAGAGGCCCCACTCTGCGCTCACGTGCCCCGCGCGTTCCAGCCGGTGGAGCGCGGGATAGAGCGTACCCTCCCCAACGAGCACCGCATCGCCGGTGGTGTGCTCGATCCACTCGGCCACCGCATAGCCATGGCGCGGCCCCCAGGAAAGGGCCTTGAGGATGAGCAGGTCGAGCGTGCCGCGGAGGAGACTGACGTCGAGGTCGGGCATGGCGGGCAGAATTTGCGTGGACAGGCGGCTTCCCTTGCGAGGCAATGGCAAGATGCCGCTGCTACCATCGGCACGCAAGGGGTAGGTGGCGCGACCTTCTCACCGCTTGCCGTGATCCCCATCTCGGGAGCCGCCCTGGGTGGCCGTTGGGACCTGGCGGCGACGAGGGTACTGGAGTTCCCAGGATTTGACGCAGCGGCTAGTTGACCTGCTTGACCCCGCTCCCGTCCAACGTGGTCGTCCAGTGTGCGTTGTCCGGCGATACCTCGATCTTCACGGTCACGTGCGTCGGAGACGAGTAGACGTAGCTGATGCGCTCGTACGTCGTCTTGCCGCCGCGAATCTCCGTTCCGAGTTCGAGCCACGTGTCGCCCTGAATGGTCATCTTCGACGCAAACGGCTTCTCGCCGCTCGCCCCCACGGCGAACATCTCGTAGTGCCAGTACGACTTGTCGCGGCTGTTCCAGGTGTCCACCACCAGCGACTGCACCTTCCGGCCGGACCAGTCGTTGTCGAAGCTGCACATCAGGAAGAGCTGGTCCGCCGACCAGCCGCAGTGCTCGTCCCAGGTGAACGTCCCTGGCTTGCCGCCCGCTTGCCGCGGCGCGGTGGTACCCCGGTACACCCAGTGCCCGGACTGAACGTCCAGAGCCTTGAACTGCGGCGCGCGGGGCTGCTGGGCGCCGGCGCCGAAGGCGGAAACGGCGAGGAGCAGACCGCTGAGGACGGTGAGGCGCACAAGTACTCTCCTTGATCGGGAATCGTCACCCGCGGGCCAACGACCCGCGGAGCGCGGCGGCGTGACAAGTATACGCGCGACGGATGCGCTCAGAAGTGGCTCCGGTTCTCCGAGCGCGCAAGCGCTCTGGACAGGCGGGCTCTGCGGGCGGAAGTTTGCCGCTCACGAGGAGGAGTCCCCGATGTCGAAACCGTCCCGCCGCACGCCCGCTCCCGCGTTCAAGCCGAAGCTCACCCTGGCCGCGTCCGCGAGACACGCCGGCGCGCCCTGGTTGTTCCTGTTCCTCTTGTTCGCAGTGCCGGCGGGCGCGCAGCGCCTGACCATCCCCGCCGTCATCGGAATCAAATATCCGTCCGCCTGGCGTTGGTCACCCGACGGCCAGAGCCTGACGTTCACCTGGGATTCCGGCGGCGTGTACGGCCGTTACCGCGTCAACGCCGAACAACCGGGTACGCCCACACCGGTGCGCGGCGCACCGGCCGGTGAGTCCGGCGGCCGCGGTGGTGCTGGCGGCGCCGCGCCCTCACCCGACGGCCGCTCTCTTGCCCGCGTCGAGCGCCGGGACGGCGGTTTCGAGCTGGTCGTCACGCCGCAAAACGGCGGCGCGGGACGCGACGTCGCGAGCGCGTCCGAGAACATCGGCGGCCTGCGATGGTCGCCCGACGGTCGCCGCATCGCGTATACCGTCGGCGCGCATCCCGTGCCGCACGACACCATCTTTCCGGAGGTCGGCGACAAGCTGATCTTCGCCCGCCCCGAGTTCGTGTCCGGCAAGCTCTACGTCGCCGCGGTTGACGGCGGCGCCCCGGTGGCGGTCCAGGGGCCGAGCGGGGGGTACGGCGCGCCGAGCTGGGTGAACGCCACCACGCTCGTGCTCAGCCATGTGGCCGATGACTACAAGAGCCGCACCATCTACTTTCTCGACGCCAACGGCGGTCCGGCGCGCGCCGTGCACGTGGACCATGAGGACAAGTTCTGGAGCATGATCGACCGCGGGGCCACGCCCCAGGTCTCGCCCGACGGCAAATGGATTCTCTTTGCCAGCGACACCAGCGGCTGGGATCAGCTCTACGTCATGCCCGCCGACGGGGGACCCGCCGTGCAGGTGACGCGCGGCGCCTTCGATTCCTGGCGGCCGGTGTGGTCGCACAAGGGCGACCGCATCGCCTTCGATGCCAACGAGCCCGGCCGTCCCGGCGACCGTCAGATCGGAGTCGTTGATCTGCACGGTTCACCCGAGCACGCCACCGTCACCTGGATCACCCACGGCAATGGCACCAACATCGAGGCCGTCTGGTCGCCGGACGATGCCCGCATCGCCTACCAGCACACCGACGCGCAAGAGTCGCCCGACATTTACGTAGTCGCCTCCAGCGGCAGCACACCGCTGCGCCTCACCCACTCCATGCCGGCCAGCATCGCGGGCTACGACTTCGTGGCGCCCAAGCTGATCCATTATCGCGCCGCCGACGGCAGGTCCGTGCCCGCCTGGCTCTTCGTCCCCCATCACCTCGACAAGTCGCGCAAGCACCCCGCCATCGTCTGGATCCATCCCGATGGCGTGAACCAGAACTACGACGGCTGGCACGTGGATCGGCGGGAAGGGGTCTATTACGCCTTCCATCAGTATCTGCTGCAGGAGGGCTACATCGTCATCGCGCCCGACTACCGCGGCAGCATCGGGTACAGCCGCGACTGGCGCGAGGCCGTGTACCACGATGTGGGCGGCCAGGACGCCACCGACGCTCGGCTGGCCGGCGCGTATCTGAAGACCCTGCCCTACGTGGATCCGAATCGCGTGGGCGTCTGGGGGCTGAGCTACGGCGGGTTCTTCACCCTCACCGCCATCACGCGCCAGCCCAAGCTGTTCGCCTGCGCCGTGGACGTGGCCGGGCTGGTGAATCCCGGCTACTACTACCTGGACCCGTACCACTCGGGCTGGATGCAGGCGCGCATGGGCACGCCGCAGGAGAATCCGGAGATCTACGCCCGCTCGGCGGTGACCACCCGCGTGGGGCAGATGCAGGACCCGTTGCTCGTCCTTGCCGGCACCGCCGACGTCAACGTGCCCTTCTGGGAGACCACGCTGCTGCTCGACTCGATCCTCAAGGCGGGCAAGAGCCACCTGGTGCAATTCATGATGTACCCGGGAGAATTTCACTACTTCGACCGGGCGTTCGTGCTCGAGGACGCCTGGCGGCGCGTGGACCAGTTCTTCGGCGAGCATCTGCGGCCCGGGGAGTAAGGCCGGGGTAGATGTTGATGCAGAAATGAAAAGCGCCTCGGCAACTGGCCGAGGCGCTTTTGCGCGAATACTCCAAATCCACTGGTACCTCTATCGGGACGGCGGGATTCGAACCCGCGACCCCCTGAACCCCATTCAGGTGCGCTACCGGACTGCGCTACGTCCCGTTCGCGGATCGGATGTCCCTGTGCAGCCAACCCTCGACTGCCATCCGGCCCAACGGCAGAACGCGTAACCTAACCTGCGCGCCCTGGTCCATCAACTACGCCAACGTCGCACAGTCCGGTCGGGCGAAGTCCTACGCGCGGTACCATTGCTGGTCCCTCCCTCGAAATCAGCGCGTATCGACCCGCCCACCCCTTCCCCTGGAGGAGCACTGCACCTGCACTGAGTGAGACACACCACCCTGCTCCAGGGTTCCCTCGCTACGGCGCCATCGACCGCTTCCGGCCCAATCCTAGCACGTTCTTCACAAGCCAGAACAGGATGAATACCGGCAGCACCACGAAGATGGCCAGCTTCAGCAACCCGATGGCCAACCCGAAGATCGCCGCCAATACCGCAAACGCCACCAGCGCGATCACGGCCATGATGAGAAACGGCAACCCGACCAGGAACAACACGCCGAGGACCACCGCGGCGACGAGTCCGATCAGACCACTGACGAGCGTGAACATCGCGTGAACCTCATCGGTAAGGGGCACCCCTCCCTACGTCAGGCGCCCCCGCCGCGTTTCACGCCAGCATCGCCGGGTGCTCGGCGTCCACCAGATCCTGCTCGTAGCGGCAGAAGCGATCGTCGGGGCGGAAGCCCACCGACTCGTACACCCGCTGCGCCGCCCCGTTGCTCCGCTCCGTGATCAGTTCCAGGTGCGACGCCGACGTGCCCACGGCCATCGTGTGCGCCGCCGCCAGCAACAGGTGCGCCACCCCGTGCCGCCGGCACTCCGGAATGGTGTACAGATCGTTCAGCACCCACATCCGCGACAGCCGCAACGACGAGAAGGTCGGGTAGAGCTGCGCGAACCCCACGGCCCGCGTCGCGACCCCCGTCCCCTCCAACGCCACGAACAACGCCGACTCCTTGCGGAGCAGCCGGGCCGTCAGGAACGTCTTCACCCGCTCGCGGTCGTGATCGCACCGATAGAACGCCAGGTACGAATGGAAGAGTTCCGTGAGCATTTCCAGATGCTTCCGTGTTGCGCGTACCACACGAAAGCGGTCGCCGTTACGAGTCGCCATAACCGAATGTGCTGGAGATTCACCTGCCCAATCGCCCCGCTCATCCGCGAACGGGGCCTCGTTATGTCTGTACGCTCGCCAGCCAATGGCGCGTCCACAAGCTCCAGAGATGATCGAATCGACCAGACCACTTTGCCGCCGCCCAAGGGGAATTTGCGGGGAACGATGTGCAGAACGGTCTGGCACGGATGACCGCAATGCAATATTCTGCCATACCACTTGGGCCCCGATATGCCCCGGCAACCCTCCAACCAGAGATTCCCGTGAGCCGACGCGCCCCCAGCGCCATGCCGTTATTCGTGAACCTCGAACCCGACTCGGGGCGCACCCGCTACCGCCAGATCTTCGACGCCATTCGCCAGAGCATCCTCGCCGGCCGCCTGCCCCCCGGCACGCAGGTGCCCTCCACCCGACGGCTCGCCACCCAACTCGGCGTTGCCCGCAGCACCGTGGTGCTCGCCTACGAGCACCTGATCGCCGAGGGATACCTCACGGGGTCTACGGGGTCGGGGAGCTACGTGGCGCGCGACCTGCCCGACCTGCGACCGGCGCCCCCCAGAACGCCCGTGCGACAGCGTTCCAAACCGGGCGGCCGGCGGACGATCGCCGACCGCGCCGCCCAGTACACGTCGGCCGTCATCGGCGCCCCCTTCTCCAACCGGTCACCCGTTCCCTTCCGCCTGGGCGAACCGGCCGTGGACGTGTTCCCCGTCAAGACCTGGCGTCAGCTCTATCAGCGGCGCTGGAGGGTGACCCCCACCGCGCTCATGCGCTACGGCGACCCCGCGGGCTTCCGCCCCCTGCGCCAGGAGATCGTGGACTACCTCGGCGCCGCCCGCGGCGTGAAGGCAGCGGTGGACCAGGTAATCCTGGTGCGCGGCACCCAGCAGGCGCTCGATCTCGCGGCGCGCGTGCTCCTCAACCCCGGAGACCCGGTCTGGATGGAGGATCCCGGCTACATGAGCACCCGCGCAACGCTCGGCGCGGCCGGCGCGCGCATCGTGCCCGTACCGGTAGACGGCGAGGGGCTGGTGGTGGACGAAGGACAGCGCCGCGCTCCCGGCGCGCGCGCCGCCTTCGTCGCACCCTCGCACCAGTATCCGCTGGGCGTCACCATGTCGCTGGCCCGCCGGCTCGAACTACTCGACTGGGCGCGCCGCGCCGACGCCTGGATCGTGGAGGACGACTTCGACAGCGAGTTTCGCTACGCCGGCCAGCCACATCTCGCCCTGCAGGGTCTGGACGCCGAGGACCGCGTGATCTACCTGGGCACGTTCAGCAAGACGCTCTTCCCCGCCCTGCGGCTGGGGTACGTCGTGGTGCCGCGCGACCTGGCCCACGCGTTTCACATGGGACGCACGCTGGCCGACTACCTGTCGCCCACCGTCGAACAGGCGGTGGTGGCGGACTTCCTGGCCGAGGGCCACTTCGCCCGGCACGTCCGGCGGATGCGCACGCTGTACGCGGCCCGGCAGCAGGCGCTCGTGGCGGCCGCAGAGCGCGAGCTGGCCGGCCTGCTCCGCATCCAACCCGCCGCCATCGGCATGCACGTGGTGGGGTGGCTGCGCGAGGGCATCGACGACCACGCCGCCTTCCAGGCGGCGTTGGACATCGGCATCGAGACACCACCTCTCTCGCGCTATTGCCAACAGGTGACGCTGCCCCCGGCGCTGCTGTTCGGCTACTCGGCGGTCACCGAACGCACGATCGCCACGGCGGTCCGCCGGCTGCGGCCGGCGCTCCAGGCGCTGGCGCCGCGCTCCCGCGGCGCGGCGGGCGGGCGCGGCACGACCGCCCGCCGGAGCCCGCGCTGAGCCGGCCCCGCATCAAGGAAGCGTGAACAGTCCGTCCACCGACAGGTAGCGCTCGCCGGTGTCATAGCAGAAGGTGAGCACGCGGCTGCCGGGCTTCATGTCGGGGAGCTTCTTGGCCACCGCGGCGAGCGAGGCGCCCGACGAAGGACCGACGAAGATGCCCTCCTCGCGGGCGGCACGCCGCGCGAACTCGAACCCCTCCTCCTCGGACACCGCGATGGTGCCGTCCAGCGCCTTCACGTTGAGCACGCCCGGAATGAAGCCGGCGCCAATGCCCTGCAGCTTGTGCGGCCCGGGGGCGCCGCCGCCGATCACGGCGCTCTTCTCCGGTTCCACGGCGAACGCCTGCAGCCTGGGGAACTTCTGCTTCAGCACTTCGGTGACGCCGGTGATGTGTCCGCCCGTGCCGACGCCGGTGATGAGATAGTCGAGCCCCTCGGGGAAGTCGGCGAGGATTTCCTGCGCCGTCGTCCGGCGGTGGATCTCGGGATTGGCCGGGTTGTCGAACTGCTGCGGCATCCAGGCGCCCGGTGTCTTGCCGACGAGTTCCTGGGCCCGTTCGATGGCGCCCTTCATTCCCTTCTCCTTCGGCGTGAGGTCGAAGGTGGCGCCGAGGGCCGCGAGAATGCGCCGCCGCTCGACAGACATCGACTCCGGCATCACGAGCACGAGCGTGTACCCCTTCACCGCGGCGGCGAGCGCCAGCCCGATGCCGGTGTTTCCCGACGTCGGCTCGATGATCACGCTGTCTGGCTTCAGCAGACCGCGTCGCTCGGCGTCCTCGAGCATGGCCACGCCGATGCGGTCCTTGATGCTGCCGCCGGGATTTGCGCGTTCGAGTTTGAGCCAGACTTCGGCACGCGAGCCGAACAGGCGGTTGATACGGACGTGCGGGGTGTTGCCGATGGTCTCGAGGATGTTGTTGGCGCGCATGAAGACGGGACGGCTGGAGATGAATGCATCGGACGCGGCCCGACATGACCGCTGCGGTAGAACCCGCGGCGCGCGGAATTCGTTCCGGCGCGGACGCCGGGGGACGCACACAAACCGCGAACTACCGGTCGAGTGTTCCGAGTGGTCGGTGAACCGTGTACCGAAAAGGCAACGCGGTGGGGCTCCGGTTACGGAGCCCCACCGCATTCACCTCTGCACGGTCGACCGTTACCAGTCGACTGAGCACTCTGATCTTGTCGTCTGCCGACTGCCGGCGGTTCGCCGGCGGCCGTCGGCAGAGGATTGGTGCTTACTTCTCGACCGTGATCTGCGCGACCATGCCCATCGCGAGGTGCGGCGTGCAATAGTACTTGTACAGCCCGGCCGGTACGCCCGCGAATGACACGATGTATGCCGAGTTCGGGTTGATCGACATCGGCGCGGTGAGCGGCGCCGTGTGGTTGGGCATGTTGGCCGTGAGCTGCGCCTCGGCGCCGCTCGGGATGCTGTCAGCCCAGAAGGTCACGTCGTGGGGGCCGCCGGACACCATGATGAACTTGACCGCATCACCCTGATGGATGGTCAGCGTCTTGGGATCGAATCGATAGCCCTGCGCGTCGCCCATCATCTTCACTTCCCACGTCTTGCCGGTGGGCGCCATGTACTTGGCCGAGCTCGTGGCCGCCATGCTCGACGAATCGGACGCAGACGCCGCCGCAGCCGGAGCCGCCGCCGTGCTGCTGCCCGCCGCCGCCTTCTCTCCACCGCCGCCGCAGCCAATCATCGCCAGCGAAAGCATGGCCGCAGCCACGCCCGCACCAAACCGAACGTTCATCACAGAATTCCTCCCCAGGGTGTAGTAGGGGCCGCCCGGCCCCGACAATGCACGAACTGCCAAAACTAAATAGATTGGTTCTTCTGGAACACTTCCAACCCCTGAATCTAACGCCCGGCGCCGTGTGTGCCCGGGTTAGACCGCCTTGCTGTGCCAGCCATAACTGAACCGGCGTCCGACGCCCCAAAATCTAGCCTCGCCGACGCGACCCGGAAGTTCGTCCGGCGCAGCATCGTCGTCGGCAAGATCATCTGGGACGAATTCGTCAAGTGGTTCAACGCCCGTGAGTTCAGCGAGAACTGGGTACTCCTGGGCTTCGCGGTCGCCATCGGCATCCTCGCGGCCCTCGGCGTCGTCGCCTTCTACAAGAGCATCGACCTGGCGTTCGACGTCTTCTACAAGTGGCCGTCGCGGTACATCCCCCAGGTCACGGTGAATGCGTACCGCCCGGTGATCACCGGCCTCGGTTTCGCCGCCGCGTACTGGATCATGCACCGGCTGGGCCAGGGCCACGAAGGAATGAACGTTCCCGACGTGCAGTTGGCGGTGGTCAAACGCGGCGGATTCATTCCCACGCGTCCGGCGCTGGCCCGGACGGCGGCCAGCGCGGTGACCATCGGCAGCGGCGGATCGGCCGGCAGCGAGGGCCCCGTCGTGGTGTTGGGCGCGCTCATCGGGTCGTGGCTCGGCCGCCGCTTCCGGTTCGAACCGGGACGGGTGCGGGTGCTCGTGGGGTGCGCCACCGGCGCGGCGATCAGCGCCGCGTTCAACGCCCCGCTCGCCGGCGCCTTCTTCGCGCTGGAAGAGACGCTGGGCACGATGTCCGGCATCTCCTTTGCCCCCGTGGTCGTGGCGAGCGTGATGTCGGCGGTGGTCACCCGGGCCGTGTTCGGCAACAACCCGGCGTTCCAACTGCCGCCCCTCCAGTCCGGGGCGTTCACGTACAGCCACATCAGCGAGGTACTGATCTTCTTCCCGCTGCTCGGGCTGATCGTGGGACTCGTGGCCGCGGCGTTCATCCGCACTTATTTCGGCGTGGGCGAACGCGCCAAGAAGCTCAAGTACGGCCCACCCGTGATCGCCGCCGGCGGCGGGGCGCTGGTGGGATTGCTGGTGTTCGCGTCCCAGGGGCACCTGGTGGGTTACGGGCACCTGGCGATCAACTTCGAATCGTTCACCACGTTCAGCTGGTACGCGCTGGCCGCGCTGGCGGTCGGCAAGATTCTGGCGACGTCACTGACGCTGAACACCGGCGGGTCGGGGGGTGTCTTCACACCTTCTTTGTATATCGGCGCAGCCACGGGCGGCGCGGTGGGCAGTGCCCTCGCGGCGGCCTGGCCCGCCGGCGGCATCAACCCGGGCGTCTACGGCATGGTGGGCATGGGCGCCATGATCGCGGCCGCCACCGACGCGCCGATCACCGGCATCCTGCTGGCATTCGAGATGACCAACGACTACGCGATCATGCTGCCGCTGATGCTGACGGTGGTGATCGCGCATACGGTGGCGCGGCGGCTCGAACCCGACTCGCTGTACAGCGGCTGGCTGCGCCGCCGCGGAGAGAGCGTGGCGCACGGCGCCGACCGCGACACGCTGGCCGGCCTGCGCGTGGCCGATGCGTACGACCGCAACGCGCAGACGCTCCCCGAAGAAGCCCCCGTGCACAACTTTCTCCGGCAGTTGGGCAACAGCGACCAGACCTACTTCCCGGTGGTGAGCGAAGACCGGCAGCTCATCGGCGTGATTGCGATCAACGACCTGGGTGAGGTGGCGGCGAACTCGGGCTATCTGGCGGAGTTGATCGTGGCCGCCGACGTGGCGCGTCCCACCGAGACCGTGACGCCGGCCGACACCCTGCTCGACGCCATTCGCAAGATGGGTGTGCGCGGCGCGGGCGCCGTGCCGGTGGTGGATGCGGAGGACGGCAGCTATCTGGGCCTCATCACACGCAGCCACGTGCTCAACCTGTACGAGCGTACCGTCACCGAAGCCAAGATGCAGCAGAACCACGCCGCGTAGGCGGGGTGGCGGGGCGGTCGTGGTGCGTTATCCGACCCGCCGCCAGCGCAGCGTTCGGGTGACCGGCTCGCCCGACACCGAGGCGGTGTCGAGTTCGATGACGAGTTCATCGCCGAGCACGGTCATGCCGCGCGTGAGCACCTGCCCCACGTTCTCGGGGGAGAGCGCGCCGGTGAGCCGCTGGGTGACGGTGCCGTCGGCGTCGTTCACCGAGTACTCGCCGAAGTACGCGTCGTAGCCGCCGCGCGCACGGCTGTTGTTGGGGCCGGCGCCGCCGGCTTCGACTTCGACCCCCGACCGGTCGCGCTTCATGAACTGCGCGGCGAAGTGGCCACCGCGGTCGTAGTAGAGGAGCGCCACCGGGTCGGCCCCCAACGTCGGGTCGACGCGCAGTTCACCGGCCGGGGTGCGGTCCTCGCGAGCGTACAGTTCCCAGGTGCCGACCAGCGTTTGAGAGAGTCGAGTATCGGCCATCGGTGTCCTCCGCCGGCGCCGGTCAGGCCTGCCGGCGCGTCTCGAGTTTCCGGTAGCGTTTGAGCAGCAGTTGGCGCTGCAGGTGGGAGAGGTGGTCGATGTACAACACCCCGTCCAGGTGATCGATCTCGTGCTGCAGGCAGTCGGCGAGCGCGTCCTCTGCCTCGATCCGGATCGGCGCGCCGTCGGGCGTGCGGGCCTCGACGACGACGCGGGTACTCCGTGCCACGGGGGCCGTCACCCCGGGAATGCTCAGACAGCCCTCCTCGAACCTCCGGGTCTGCGACGCACGTTCCACGACCGTCGGATTGACGAGCGCGAGCGCCGCCGAATCGTCGTCGGGCATGTCGATCACGATCAGACGCTGCAGCACACCGACCTGCGGGCCGGCCAGTCCCTGCCCCTGGGCGCGGTACATGGTGCGGAACATGGCCTGGACGAGTTCGCGCAGGGCGTCGTCGAAATGTTCGATCTCGGCGGCGCGCTGCCGCAGCAGCGGAGAGCCGAGCAACTCGATGGGAAGATCCCTCACGCGACGGGGTCCCCTTGCCCCTCGCGCTTGCGGAGGCGCGCGGCCAGAGTCTGGACCCGTTCGTTGAGGTTCGGATGCCGGACGATGTCGAAGCGCGCGAGTACCAGCGGATTGCCGATCTCATGGTCGGCCGCGAGGTCGTCGGCCACCGAGTCGGCGAGCGCAGGCCAGTCGGCCTCGGCGATCGGCCCGCGGGGCCACCCGTTGTTGCGAGCGTCGATCCACCCGTCCCAAAACGCCAGCGCGATGTGAAGCTTGGCCAACTCCGGCGCCGTGCCGGTGGGAAACTCGTGCTCGACACGGTCGAAGCGGCGGCCGATGGCATCGTACTGCTCGGCGCGATGCGACGCCGCGTCGGCGCGGAGCTGGTTGACGAGGGTGTCCCGGGCCGCCGGATAGGTCAGCATGCGTCCACCAGGCGAATCTGATCGGGGCGATTGGGAACCACGCAGAGGAATTCGAAGGGCGCTTCGAGCACCTCGTAGCTGTGCGGCACGCCGGCCGGGATGTAGAGCGTGGTGTCCGGCGCCACTTCGTGCACGTCGTTGCCGATGCGGATGCGGGCGCGGCCGCGCAGCACGTACTGCTCGTGCTCCACCTCGTTGGTGTGGAGCGGCATGCCGCCTCCCGGCCCCATGATGAAGCGGCGGAGTGAGAAGTTCGGCGCGCCGGTATCAGGACCCACGAGCACCTGCATATTGGTCGCGGTGCCGGCCTTGACTTCGTTGGCGGGCAGGGCGGCGGCGGGCGAGACGAAGGGAACGTTGGGGTCTGGCATGATGGGACGTTGCAGCGAGGGGGGCCGGCGGGCAAGTGGCCGGGGGCCTAGCCGTTTCGAGACGCGGCCGCTAGAGGCCCCCGCCTCCAGACCGTTCGCCGCTCCCGAAGGGGAAGGTCCGCAGAGTGGCGACGGCCGATGGTCAGTGCGTGAGCGCCGTCAGCGCGCGTGTCAGGCCCCGGACCACCGCGAGCGAATCGTTCGGGAGTCCGCCGGAGATCAGCGCCCGGACGTCCGTCAGCGACGCGCGCGCCTCCGCGGGGATTCCCGCGATGGTTGGCGCGCGCGCGGCCATCGCTGTGCTCACCCAGGACGCGAAGTACTTCCGATCGCCGCGGAGTGCCGCCACGCGCGCGGCCTCGATCCAGTTCCCAAGCGCGACGAATCGCGGCTCGAGGCTCCGGAGTTCCCGTCGCGCCATCTCCAGTTCCCCGCCGACGGTCGCTCCCCGCCGGCCATCGGAGGCCACATAGGCATACAGCCGCCGGGCGTTCTCGGAGCCGCCGACCGCGCGCAGTGTGGAGACCAGACTGTCGGCGAGTTGGACCACGAGCTCCGAGTTGTAGGCGACGGTGGCCAGCGCAATCGGATCGAGATGGTAGTACGCCGCGTTGCTCGCGTCGTCGCGCGCCAGCGCCACGACCTCGAGATCCACGATCCGGGCGCCGAGGCGAACGGCGCGGGCGCGCGCCGACGTGCCCGGACCGTCGACCGCGAGCACGAATCCCGGATTGAGCGCCACCGGCAGGCCAGCCCCGACGTCCTTTGTGAGGAAGCCCGCATAGTCGCCCGACTGTCTCGCGACGGCCGGGGGCGACCGCTTCGCCAGCACGGCGACCACGCCCACCAGCAGGGAAGCTGCCCCGAGTACGGCCGCCGCCGCGAGCCAGGCCGAGTGTGACTTGCGGGAAAGCGTTGCGGGAACGAGTCCGGCTCCGGGCCGGTGTGTGCCTGCTGCCGTCATCGCGGTCCTCCCGGTTCGCATGCGTGAGGGAGATGCAGCTTCCGCCAACCTAAGGTCGGTCGGTTGGCCCGCCATGAATCGAAGATTAGAAATCGATTAAACGGCAGCCCCCGACGACGCCATGACCGACACGGAGCGGACTCAGCCGCCTGCCGGCGCGCTCCGCACCGGCACCGTGGACTTGTTGCCGTCGCGCATGCTCAGGTAGGTCGGCGACATGATCTCCACGTCTCCGTCCGCGAACGAGTCCTGAATCGCCGCGTGGAGCTTGGCGTACAGCGACGGCAGCTCGTCGGCCCGCGCCGCGTCGATGGCCGCGTTCACCTGGTACTCCACGTACGAGTCGTCGAGCGCGCGCTGCAGCACGAACGGCGCCGGCTCCTCGATCACGAAGTCGAGACCGGTCGCCGCCGCGATCAGCAACTCGTGCACGCGGCGCCAGGGCACATCGTACCCGATTGTAACCGACGAGTAGATGAGCAGCGGGTGCCCGTATTCCGTCGGCGCACTGTAGTTGGTGACGGCCGAGCCGATGACCACCGTGTTGGGGAGCGTCACGATCTCGTTCTTGGGCGTCCGCAGCTTCGTAGCCAGCAGGCCAAGTTCCAGCACCGTTCCCTGCACGGTGCCCGCCTGGACGTACTGCCCCACGCGGAAGCTGCGTGAATACATCAAGACAAGGCCGCTCATGGCCTGCCCCACCAGCCCCGCCGATCCCAGCGTGATCAGCAGACCGCCGAACACCGACACGCCCTTGAACGCCGCCGAGTCGCTGCCGGGGACGTAGGGATACGCGACGACGATGGCGAACATCCAGAGCAGCGCATTCGCGATGCGCCGCGTGGGCTGCGCCGTATCGGGATGGATGCCGGGAATCGTGATCCGCTGCTGGCCCAGGGCGTCGAACAGCGTGCGGACGATGTTCGTCGCGAACCGGGTGATCACGAAGATGAGGAAGATCGTGAACACCTTGGGCACCGCGTGCAGCAGCGAGCCCCCCAGATGAAGCAGGGTCGTGCTCAGGTATTTGCCCAGCGCCTCGCCCGCGGGACGCGTCCAGGGAAACCGCGTGAGCACGTAGCCCGTGTAGACGTACAACGCCAGCACCACGAGCGCGGCACTGGCCCAGGTGATGGTGTGCCGCAGGAACTTGGCGATCTGGTTGGCGCGCATGAGCGGCGTGCCGCGGAATTCCAATTGGGGGGCAGCCCGCGCCGAGAAGGCGCTCACGCGCGCCAGCAGCGCCTGGCGCGCTTTGAACAGCAGGCGGAAGAGCACGACGAGAATGGCCGTGGCCAGCAGCGCCAGCAGCAGCCCGATGAGAATGGCCTTGACGCTCTGCGCGTCGCGTGCGTCGCGCATCGACAGGCGCAACGTCTCGGCGGCCGCACGGGCCGCCAGGACCAGCGAGTCGCGGTTGGCCACTGTGTCGCGCCCCGTGGCGTGCACGTCGCCCGGCGTCACCACGAACATCGCCACGCCGCCGGCCCGCACCAGGAGCCCCTCCGCCGCCGGCGTCACGTCCACCGAGTCCTGCCCGCGAGCCACCGCCGAGTCGATCCGGACCATCGCCGCCGACGCCCGCTCGGCCGGCGACAGCGCGCCCAGCGGGGCCCGGAAGACGGTCACGGTCCGGTTGGCCACCACCAGACGCGCCGTATCGGGCAGCACGGTGTCGCGTTGAATCGCCGGCGTGGTCTGCTGAGCGAGCAACAGCAGCAGGGTCACGAGCATCGGTCGCCTTCCTCCTCTCGGGGGTGTGGGTGGACGGTTCCGCTCCTACCCTGCGGTCGGACGCAGCGTGCTCAGCCACGCCTCGGGGGTCGCGATCTTCCCCACGTAGAAGTTGCCGAACTCTCCGTACTTCGCGCTCGCCTCGTCGAAGCGCATCTCGCTCACGATCTTCTTGAATTCCAGCGGATCGGCGGCGAACAGCGTCACCGCCCATTCCCACACGTCGAGCCCGATGGACCCGCTGATGATCTGCAGCACCCGCCCGGCGTACTTCCGGCCGGTGAGACCGTGCCACTTCATCAGATCGCTGCGCGCTTCGATGGGCAACGCATACCAGTTCTGCCCCGTCTCGCGCTTCTTGTCCATGGGATACACGCAGACGTACGGCATCCGATCGCTCGGCGGGGGCGGGTAGAGGCGCTTGCGCACGTGCTCGGTGGCGAGTTCAGCATCGACGCGCTTCTTCAATTCGGCCCGGTACTCGTCGTCGCCCACCTTGCCGCCGCGCGCGTCGGCGGCCTTGGCGAGCTGCGCGGTGATGTAATAGAGCCCGGCCTCGGCGACGCTGAGAAAGAACTCGACGGGCGACGCGAAGTCGGTGAGCCGTGCCCGGGCGAGCCGCGCCTGCGCCACGCCCAGCTCGTCGAGCGTTGGGCGGAAGTGCATGACCATGAAATCGGCCTTCGAGCCGACGAGGGGCACGAGCGCGCTCCACCCCTCGGCGCCATCGCCGCCGGAAAGGTCGTGCATGGCCGCGGCGAAGTCGCGGGCCACCAGGTCGAAATCCGCCGCCGTCAGGGCGCGCAACGCCGTGCGGTCGAGGGCGAAGGTCTGGTGCAGCACGTACCAGCCTTCGAGCGTTTCCGGAGCCAGGGCAAGTGTCGTCATCGTTCCAAGATCACCCGTTTGCGGCATGAAGCAAAGGGCACGGCTCGCCACCGTGCCCCCCGGGCCCCCGTCGTGGCGGCAGGTTTGCCGGCCGGCCCGGCGCTACGCGGACTTCGTCTTGAAGAATCCGAGCGCCTGCAGGATGAAGATCAGGACGACCGCGCCGAGCAGGGCGACGATGAACCGGCCGACCCCGCCCGTGGGAGCCAGCCCCACGAGGCCCGCGAGCCAGCTGCCCAGCACGGCGCCGACGATGCCGACCAACACGTTGGCGATCAGGCCCATCTGCGCGTTCGTCTTCATGATGATGCTGGCCAGCCAGCCGACGATGCCGCCGATGATCAGGGAGATGATCCAACTCATGGCCGTACCCTCCTGGTTGGGGACCCGAGCACGCCGCACCCGGCGCGCGACCTCATGTCAGGAAGGTACGTGAGATCGCGGCCCGTTGTGCCAATCCGCGGTAAGGCGCGCTAGCGCAGCGCCTGCAGCGCCCCCCGCAGCCGCGGGATCAGCTCGCGCACCGCCTGCGGCGACACGGCACCTGCCGAGAGGCGGAACCAGCCCGTCTCCTCGCGCTGGCCGAAAGCCTGGAAGGGCACCACCGCCATGCCCGCCGCCTGCAGGAGGTACCGGCGCACGTCCTCGTTGGTGCGGAGTTCCTGGCCATCGGGTATGCGCTTGCCGTGCAACCGGAAGTGCGCGCTCAGGTAGATGGCCCCCTGGGGCGTGGTGCTCTCCACCGGGAACCCCTCGCGCCGGAGCTGATCGATGCCCTCGGCCATGAGCCCCAGGCGTTCCTGAACGTCGCGGATCATCACGGCGTGGTAGTCGCGGATGTCGTCTTCGGCGCAGAGCAGCTCGCCGGTGGCCATCTGCTCCGGCCGCGGCGCCCAGGCGCCGATGTGGGTGAGCAGGTCGGCCATGCTCTTCACCACGTCGGCCGGCCCCACCCCCCAGCCCACCCGGAGCCCGGTGGCCGCAAAGGCCTTCGAGATGCCGTCGACGAATACGGTGTACTTGGCCATCTCCGGGCGCAGCCCCACGGGATTCACGTGGTGGGCGCCGCCGAAGGTGAGCATCCAGTAGATCTGGTCGTACATCACGAACAGCGGGCGGTCGCTGGCGCCGCGGCGGGCGTTCTCCTCGAGCACCAGGTCGCAGATGTCTCCCAACTGCTCCTCGGTGAACAACGTGCCGGTGGGATTGGACGGCGAGTTGAGGGCGAGCAGCGACGCCCCGCGTACATGATCGCGGAGCATGGCGGCGGTGGGGAGGAAGTTGGTGTCGGCGCCGCAGGCGATCTCCACGGCCTTGGCCCCGACCAGGCTGGCGTAGTGGTTGTTGTTCCAACTCGGCACGGGGTACACCACCGTGTCGCCCCGGTTGACCACCGTCTGGTAGACGCCGTAGATGACCGGACGGCCGCCCGACGCGATCATGACGCTCTCGATCGGATAGTCCAACCCGAGCCCGCGCTTGTAGAACGCCGCCACGGCCTTGCGCAGTTCGAGCACGCCGTTGGAGGGCGGATAGTTGGTCTGCCCCTTGGTGACGTTGTCGGCGACGCCGCGGGCCAGCCGCTCCGGCACCCGGAACTCGGTGGGCGAGAAGTCACCGACCGTGAGGTTGCAGATGGGCCGCCCCTGCGCGATGAGCTCGCGCACTTCGGCGGCGATCTTGAGGATCTCCGATCCGACGAGTCCCTGAGCCAGCTGTGACAGACGAGCGCTCATCTACCGGATTCCCCCGTGGTGCTGTTGGCCCGGGCCCGGCGCACCATCGCGCGCACGTCGGCCAGGAGTTGGTGATCGTCGAACACGATGCCCTGCTTGATGGTGTAGCGAACGCCGCCGTGGTGCACGAGGCTGCCGTCCGGGCCCGGCGTGTCCATGCCCAGGCCATAGAGCACCTTCATGTTGTGCAGCGGGTTGCCGTCCACGATCGCGAGATCGGCGTCGAATCCGGCGCGGACCACGCCGGTGTGTGGCAGGCCGAGCAGTTTGGCGCCGTTGGAGGTGGCGTGCTGGATCACCTCGATGGGGTGGAACCCGGCCTCCTGCTGCATCTCCATCTCGCGAATGGTGGTGAAGCCGTACAACGCCCAGATGAACCCCGCGTCGGAGCCCACCGTCACATTGCCTCCGCGGGCGGCGTACTCGCGCACCCAGTGCATCCAGATGCGGTAGTTGTTGCGCCACATCACCTCGTCGGCCGTGGTCCAATCGGCCTGGTACGAGCCGTGCGACGTCCGGCTGGGTTGGTAGAACTTGATCATCGCCGGCAGGGCGTAGTCCCTGAACCAGGGCTCGGTCTGCGCCTTGGCCAGGTCGCGGTTCGCCTCGTAGATGGCGAAGGTCGGGTCCCAGGTCACGTGGTGCGCGAGCATCGTGTCGAGCACCGCCGAGAGGCGGGCCGAGTCGGCCTGCCGCCAGATGTCGCCGCCCCAGCGGAAGCGGTCGGCCTCGTTGTCGTAGTTGTAGTAGTCGGGGAAATTCTGCGGCCCCGGCGTGGCGGCGTCGGGAATGCCGTACCAGTGCTCGATGGAGGCGACGCCGAGCTGCGAGGCGCGGATGGCGTCGGTCTCCTGGATCTTCATGTCGGTGGCGATGGGGAGCCCGAGCTTGTGGGCTTCATCGGAGATCGCGTCCCACACGTCGGGACGGTTGATGAACACCTTGAGCCCCTTACCGCCGATGGCCTTCACGTGGCGGATCTGGGCGCGCACCGAGTCGGGGTACTCCGACTGCACGACGACGTACGGGATGATGGTCGGTGCCGCGATCCTATTCTCGTCGGAGAGCTTGGCGTAGGCGACGATGGTGTCGGGCCCCTGCATGGAACCGGGATCGCGAATCGTCGTGATGCCATGCGCCAGCAGCAGTTTGAATTCGTAGTCGTGCGGCATCGGGATGCCGGCGCGATCGAACTGGATGTGCGAATGGACGTCGATGAT
Organism: uncultured Gemmatimonadaceae bacterium; assembly: GCA_963814345.1. Lineage (GTDB taxonomy): Bacteria > Gemmatimonadota > Gemmatimonadetes > Gemmatimonadales > Gemmatimonadaceae > JAGWRI01. The sequence goes on from CAWFCT010000021.1 coordinate 322,915, forward strand.
GCCGGGCATGACGTACATGCCGGTGGCATCGATCACGCGATCGAACTTGCCGCCGCCGAGCGTCGGCGGTGAGGCCGCCGTCTCGGCCATGGGCCGGGCGGCGTAGACGCCGGTGATGGTGTTGCCCTCCACCACGATGTCCATCGGCCCGCGGGTGGGGTTCCCCGCACCGTCGATGACGAGCGCGTTGTGAATCAGGAGCCGGTGGTAGCGCACGCCGCTGGAGGGCGCGTAGCTCTGCGCGCCGGCCGAGCACACGACGGCCAGCGCTCCGGTGAGCGCGAGGAACAGGTTTCGCATTGGCGGGCGGGGACGGAGGGTAGGACCGCTCTCGCAAAATGCGCGATCCGGGGGCGCGATGGAAGCGGGGCCGCGTCGCCCTCCGGCGCCCTCCGGTGCCGCGGACGGCGGAGCCGCGGCTACTCGGCGCCCACCGCCGCCGGGTTCAGCACCACGAGTTGCCCATGCATCATGGGCAGGTGGGCGGGAATGGCGCAGGCGAAGTCGTAGATCCCGGGTTTCCGGGCCACGTAGGTCGTATCGACGATGGTCTGGCCCGGGAGCTTCACGAAGAGGTCGCGGAGCACGAAGTTGTGCTCGTCGTCCTCGGGGTTGATGAAGTGGAAGTGGATGGTGTCGCCGGCCGCCACGGTAATCGTGCTCGGCATGAAGCCATACACCTCCTTCCCGTCCAGCACCCCGCCCTTGGCGAAGTCCTTCTTGAGGAAGGGGAGCACGCCGGCGTCCTCCTTGACCATCAGGGCGACGGTGGTCACGGTGACGTAGCGAGCCTGCGGGACGTAGACCGCGGGCTGTTGTTGCGGCACGGCGCAGGAGGCGAGCATGCCGAGCGCGAGCGCGGCGACGGACAAACGGATGGTAGACATCGACACGTTCCGAAGCGGGACGCATCAACGTGAGAACCGGGACGCCATGGGGCAAGGCCGGCCAGGCAGATAGGTCGTCGCCGGGTCGGCGTGCCCGCGACGCCCGGAAACGAGAAGCGGGGTGGGAGCCGTAGCCCCCACCCCGCCCTCCTACTCCCGACGCCGTTGCCGGCCGCGGAGATCAGTGCAGGTTCGGATTCGACGCCAACTCGCTCGAACCGAATGGCATGCACTTGTCCCGCCCCGAAAGGAAGGTGTTGGTCCCCTCGGCGTACCAACGCCGGAGATCCCAGAGGCGACGTGCTTCGAGCCAGACCACGGCGCCTCGCTCCTGTTGGAGCAGCGTCCAGGCGTCGGCCGTCGTGGCCGGATCGGCCAGGGGCGTCATTCCGTAGACCGCCCGTTCCTGATTGATGAACGCGGTCATGCCCGGGATGTCACTGTTGCGCAGAGCGTTCTCGGCCTGGAGGACCAACATCTCCGTGCCCTTGGCCAGTGGGATGTAGTCCGCCAGACTCACGTACTTGTCCTGACGGAAGAACTTCGTCTTCCCATCCTGCCCCGTCTGCACCTTGCCGGACGAGGTGAACACCGTATCCCACGGTGTGCGCGGGTCGGCGTCGGTTACCGCCCACTGCGTGCCGGATACCGTGAGTTCGCGCCGGGTATGGGTTTCGTACGCCAGGTCGTTGTTCTCGCGCGACGTGTTGAGCGAGAAGACGGCGCCGAACCTGAATGCCGCCGGGATCTGGGCCGCATCCGCGACGGCGTTGGTCCAATCGCCCAGGTCCATCTCCACGGAAGCGCGACCGGCGATCGCCGCCGTGGCCAGCGAGTCGACGCCGAGCGCGGTGGCGAGTGTGTAGGCGCGGGTGAACAGACTCTCGGCGCGCTGGAAGTACACCGAGTCGCTCTGCGCCGCACCGCCGTCGATCACGGCCTGACAGCTGTTCTCGCCCAGCAGCCGGTTGGCGAACCCGGCGTACAGGTAGGCACGAGGCGTGTCGGGATTCGACTCGAAGGCAGCGCCGAGCACGGCCTGCATGCGGCGCAAACCGTCCTCGGCCACCCACCGCGCCTGCTGGAGGTTCTGGTAGTCGGGATCGACGTCTTCGGGCCGGATGATGCCCACCGCGAATTCGTTGGGCGCGGCGTAGTTGCCCGAGTGCACGAGCTCGTCGGTCATCACTGTGTTGCCGATCAGGAAATTGCCCAGCGCCAATGACAGGTCACCGGACATTCCGTTCACCAGGGCCGGCATGGCGCTGGGGGTATTGAGTTGGGCGTCCTGGACCGGTCCGGGATTGGTCACCGAGAGGTCGCACGCCGCGAGCACGGATGCGGCGCACAACGCCGGGAGGATTCGTGTCAATTTCATGGTAGGAGTCTCCGTCCGGGTCAGAAGCCGAACCGCAGGGTGGCAGTGAACGTCCGGAACGTGGGGAACACGTAGTAGTCACGGCGCGAGAAGCTGCTGGTGCTGATGTCGGCGACTTCGGGATCCGTGCCGGTGTACTTGGTGCTGGTCCAGAGGTTGGTGCCGGAGAGTGAGAGCGACGGGTTGTGCAGCCCACGGGCGAACCGCTCCGGAATGGCGTAGGTAACGGTGATGCTGCGGAGCTTGAAGAAGTCCGCCGGCTCCACCCAGTACGAGTAGTCGCGCTGAGAACTCACGATGGTGCACTTGGCCCGCTGGAGCGCCGTCACGTCGTTGAGCGCCGAGGCGTCACCGGCCGCCGCCGCGCGCAGCTTGGTGCGCACGTCGAAGCAGGGCTGCCAGACGTCGAGGTTGGCGTTCTGATAGCCGACGGCGTTGAGGAGGTGCCCACCGAGCTGCCACTCGCCAATCGCGTCGATCTTCCAATCGCGCCACAACGTGACGGAGGTGGACGGTGTGATGATGCGGTCGGGATAGGTCGCGCCCAGATACGCGTTCGTATCGACCATCGGGTCGGCGATGGCGTTCGGGTTGGTGACCTTGTAGCCGAAATACGAGGGGACCGGATAGCCCTCCTTCACATAGGTATCGGAGAGCGCCTGGATGGTGATCGCCTGTCCGCCGAGGTCCACCGCCTTGCTCACGACCTTCGTGTAGTTCAGCCGCGCCTCCCATTCCACGTTGGCGCGTCGAAGGAGCTCGGCGACGAGCGTCAGTTCGACGCCCGTATTCTGGAGTTTGCCGACATTCTCGAGTTGCGTGTTGGTGAACCCATTGGACGGCGGCAGCTGCACGGGAATCAGTGCCCCCAGCGTGTGTTGCTGGTAGTAGGTCGCGTTCACGCCGATCACGCCCGCGAAGGCGCTGAGGTCGAAGCCGACCTCGGTCTCGCGCGTCCGCTCGGGGCCGAGGTCGGCATTGCCCACCTGGGCCGGCGTGAACGCCGGTTGCCCGTTCTGCGCCGCGATCGGGTTCCAGGTCCGCACGGCGTCGAAGGCCCCTGGGGCCTTGCCGGACTCGCCGATCGCGCCGCGGAGTTTGAACGTCTCCACGTGGGGCACGTGCCACCACGGTTCCTCCGACACGACATAGGCCGCGCTCAGCTTGGGATACTGCTGCAAGCCGAAGCTCTTGCCGAACGCGCTGTTGCCGTCCTCGCGCAGGCCGGCGGTCACGAACACGCGGTCGCGCCATCCGACGATTTCCTGGAAGAAGAAGCCGGCGTTGATCACGCGCTCGTCGGTGGCGGAATTGATCTGCCGCAGCGAACCCGACGTCAGCACCGGGATGCCCGGGCCCGCGAAGTAGTCGGATTCCAGATCGACGTTGCGGTACCGGCTGTCGAACATCTGTCCGCCCACGGAGCTCGTGGTCTGCCAGTCGGCGCCGAAGCCCTGCTTCCAGTTGGCCGCGAAGTCGGTGGTGATGAGCGTGCGATTCCACTGCGTCTGCCAGAGCTGCCCGAGTGGCTGGCGGGGGAAACCGAACGGATACTCACTGGCCAACAGGGCATCGTCATAGTCGTAGCCCACGTTGAGCCGGGTGCTGAATGCGCCTTCGGCGTCGTACTTGGCCGTGAATCCGTTGATGTAATGGTTCTGCTTGGTATAGCTGGTGACGCCGAACAGCGTGGCGTTCGTGATGCAGGTGGTCACCGCGTCGACGCACCCGCTGCCCTTGAAATTCGTGTTGGGGCCGCGCGAGATGTTGAGCATCGCGCCGTTGGCGCTGTTGCCGTCCGCCACCCAGTCCACGTGTCGCGCCGTGTACTGGGAACTCAGACCGAATTCGAAGCCGTTCGACGGACGGAAGGTGAAGTTGCCGGACACCCCGCCGTCGCGGTTGCCGCCCTCGGGTAGCACGGCCATCGACTGATTGACGTTGCCGCTGAGGTAGTACGTCACATCGGCGGACCCGCCGCGCACGCTGGCATTGTACCGCTGCACCGGGCCGTCCCGCAGCCAGCTGCCGCTGGACGGGCAGGTGGCGTCTTCGAACGTGTCGCCACGCCCGTTGGTGAGCACGCCGCTGCACTTGTTGAGAAACAGCCCCGTGGGATCGCTCTTCGGCCCCACGTGACCCATGTTGTTCATGCCCTGCGTGATCTCGGCATGCCACTGCGGCCGCCCCGCCACCCCGTGCTTCGTGAAGATCTGGATCACGCCGCCGGAGGCCTCGGTGCCGTACAGCGTGGTCGCGGCCGGCCCTTTCACGATCTCGATGTGGTCGATGTCGCTGGCGTCGATATCGTTGAGCGGCTTGGTCTCCTGCCGCCCAACGACGCTGGTGCCGGTGCCGCCGTTGTAGATCCGCACGCCGTCCACGTAGATCACCGGGCTGTTGCCCTGACTGATGCTGTTGATGCCGCGCAGGCGAATCGTGCCGCCGGCACCAGGCTGGCCGGAATTGCTGAGCACGGTCACGCCGCTGGTCCGGCCCACGAGCGCCTGCTGGAGATCGACGACCGGCGCACGGGCGAGGGCCGCCTGATCGATGCCCGAAATGGCCGTTCCGATTTCCTTGGTGCGCTCCTCACCGGTGGCGGTCACCACGACATCGGCCAGCGTCACGGCCGTCCGCTTCAGCTCGAAGTTGGCGGTCACCATGCCGCCGGCGGTAACGCTGACTACCTGCTGCGCCGGCTCGAAACCGAGATACTGCGCCCGCACCGTCACGCGACCCGCCTCCACGCGCGCGATGGTGAACTTGCCGTCCGGACCCACCAGGGCGCCCTGATGCGTGGCAGGAATGGAGACCTGTGCGCCGACCAGAGGGGCGCCCGTGCCCTGCTCGACCACCGAACCGGTGATCGTGCCGGTGGGCTGCTGCGCCACGAGCGCCGCCGGCACGACCAACAAGGCCAGCACGGCTACGCCCCACCGTCCGAATGTCATCAACCTCATGGGAGTTCCTCCTTTCGGTTCCACCACGGTCTCCCGATGCCGGAAGACCACAAGAAGACGCGCGCCGCAGCGGGCCGCACGTCCGACTTCGTCCGCCGGTCTAATAGCCACGCACCTCGCCGTCGCGGCGCGGATCGGCTGCACCCACCCAGCGGCCCTTCACACGCATGATCACCGTCACGCCCCCGAACCCCATGTCCACGGGCGGCGTGGTGACCACGTCGTAGCCCCACTGCCTGGCCGCGGCGTACACCGGCCCACCGAATCCGTCTTCCATGCGAAGCGAGGCACCAACCGTCGGGATGACGCGGGGCATACGGAGGGCCGCCAAAGGATCCATGCCGTAGTCGAGCCCGTACACGATCGTCTCCACGATGGCCGGCGGGATCGCCGCCGACCCGGGCGAGCCGACCACCATCTCGACGGCGCCGTTGCGCAGCACCACGGTGGGGGCGATCGTCGACGCCGGAACCCGGTGGGGCCCGACCGCGTTGGGCCCGGAATCGTTCCGCGCAAAGTTGAACAACGCACTGTTGAAGAACACGCCGTCCACCCATGTACCGGTGCCGAAGCCGAGGCCCAGCGTGTTGGTGAGCGAAACGGCGTTCCCGGCCGAATCGACGACGGTCAGATGCGTGGTTTCCGCCAGGGCCCCGTCGCCAGGTGTGCCGAGCGACGCCAGCCGGGGAAGCGGCGACGCAGGTGCAGGATCGAACGGGGCGCAGCCGGCCGGCGGAGCATCGCGATCCGCGGCCCAGGCATCGCCCGGCGCGAGACGCCCGCGCACCGGGGCATCGACGAGCGGCGCCCGGGTCGCCGCGAACACCGGCGACGAAACGCCCGCTTGCGGGACCCCCACGTGGTCGGGATCGCCGACGAACGCACTCCGGTCGGCAAGTGCCACCCGCATGGCGCCGACGAGAACGCGAAACGCTTCGGGTGAGCGACTGGGCAGGCCGAGCGTCGGCAGGTCACGCCCGTTGAGCAGATTCAGCGTCTCCAGCACCTGCATCCCGGACTGCGGCGCCGCCGCCGAGAGCACGACCCGTCCGTGGTAGACCGTGCAGAGCGGCCGCTTGAAGCGGGGCGCGTAGCCGGCGAAATCCTCGCGCGACACGCGGCTGCCACCCTCCTGGAGCACGCGCACGATGTCGTCGGCGATGGCGCCGGTGTAGAACGCGTCGGCCCCCCGAGCGGCGATGACGCGCATGGTGGCCGCGAGTTCCGGCTGCACCACACGGTCGCCGGCGCGTACGGGGTGTCCTTCAGGCAGGAAGATCCGGCGGGCCCCGGGATAGCGACCCACCTTCGTCGATTCGGCCAGCACTTCGCGCTGGAGAAGCGAGTTGGCCACGTATCCTTCGGCGGCCAGTCTGATGGCCGGCGCCATGACGGCGGCGCGGGAGAGCTTGCCGTAGCGTGCCTGCGCGGTGAGCAAGCCCGCGACGGCGCCGGGAATGCCAACGCCGCGCGTCGTGATCGACGTCCCGAGCTGGCGTAGCGTGGAGTCGGGCACCGCGCCGGCTTCACTGTAGAAGTCAACGTAAGAAGCCCGACGGGTGGCGGCGTCATAGACCAGCATCCCGCCGCCGGCCCCGAGCCCACTCATCATCGGCTCGGTTACGCCCAGAGCAAACGCCGTCGCGACTGCTGCATCGACGGCGTTGCCGCCCTGGCGCAGGATCTCGACGCCGGCCTCGCTGGCGTAGGGATTGCCGGAGACCACCATGCCGTGGGTGGCAACCGCGCGCTTGGCCACGTCGGGCCCCGATGACACGACGGGGCCCGCATGCGCGCAGGCAGCGAGACCGAGGGGAACGGCCAACCATCGAATGTTGAGCACAAGCGGGGGGGCTGCCACATCGCGGCACGCGGGCGGTTGCACCCGAACGGCCCCGACGGTGTTGGGGGTGCGACGGGAACAACAGTTCCACGTCGTTGAACCGATATACGCAACGCCGTGGGAAACCGCTGAAACTCAATTGTAGATTACATATCAACCAATTGGCGCCAATGCTGCCCATCGGCACCCGTCGCCCTGGCCGCCCGGGCTACCCCAAGCGGTGCCGCGCCTACGGCGTACCCGACAGCCGCACCCGCCAGCCAATCGAGGCGCTGAATTGCGAGGCGGATTCCGTCAGCCCCACGTGGACGCCGAAGGTCAGCGACTGCCACGTCGACTGACGGTAGCCGACGCTCAGGCCGGCGCTCGCCGGTGGGGTGACGTTCCGGATGATCTCGCTCGATCCCGAGAGCGATCCGATCACCGACCACTTCCCGTCGTCCGATGCACGGCCGAGCCCGACCCCGTACACCACGTTGTCCATCAATTGGAGCGTGGGCATGTCGCCCAGCACCCAGTACGAGGCGTCGCCGAACAGGAAGGTTTGCCCGGAACCCAGCGAGATCGATGCACCGCCGCCGTAATCCCACTGACCGGTGCTGACCCCCGACGAGACGGACGCGATCGGGGCCTTGGCGAACGCCTGCACGCTCATCGAGCGAACCCACCCGGTGCCGCGGTACAGGTCCAGGCCCCCCGAGAAGAAGGGGTCGCCCACGTTCACGGCGGTTCCGCCCGGCTCGGCGACGGTGAGCGTATCACCGGGGGCGACGGCCAGCGCGGCCCCGCCCGGCGCACGCTGCATGCTCGCCCCGCCCCGCCCACCCTTGCCCATCTGCACGGGCTGCCCCTTCTCACGCTCCGCCACCGCGGCTCCGTCGGGCCCGCCCGTGGGGACGATCACGCCGCCGATGTACGTCAGCGCCGTGTTGTTCTGCGCCACGATGGGCAGCGACGCCGAGAAGTTGAACCGCCCGGCCTGCACCTGCAGTCCGTGAAACATCGCGGCGCTCCAGGCGTTGCCGCTGAAGATGTAGGAACCGGCGGAATAGTTGGTGGAGAGGCTGTAGCTCACCACCTGAGCCCGAAGGCCCGGCGCCGGCACCAACATGGCCGCGAACACCAGGCCGAGAGATGCAAGGGCCCTCGTGCGTATATGACGTGTCATGATCGCTCCCTCATTTCGCCCGCGCCTTGGGGCCGGGCCATTGCTCCACGAACTGCGGCGCGGCGGGCGGCCCGTAGATCGAGCCACCCGCCGGCCTTCGGACACTGCTACGGCGTGTGCCCGCCGCCCCCGCCCCCGCCCCCGCCACTGCCCTTGGCGACGTAGACGTCGATCCACGTCACCAGTCCGCTCTGCGTGAGCGACGGGACGTTTCTCGAGGGAATTCCTCCCGTGCCACTGCTACTGCCACCGGCACCGGAACCATCGTCGCTGCCTCCCCCCTCGTCACCGCCCACTGCCAGCCGCGTCATGCGGACATTCGGCGGCACGGGTGCCGAGTGGTCGAGCGTGAAGATGAAGCGCCACCACCCGTACTTGTGCAGGTTCGGGTCCGAGAGCGTGAGGTTCTGGATGAGCAGGTTGTAGCTGTACACGACCTGCCCGCCCATCGACACTTCGGGCGCGAACCGGCCGGATCCGTCGCCTGCCTCCCACACGCCCTGATCGAGCAGCGTGTACACCGGCACGCGGGTCGCACTGTCCAGCAATTGCACGGTGAGCCGCGCGCCGCGGGTGAACACGTTGGGCGTGAAGCTCCCCGTGGTACCGTCGGTGCCCTGCATCTCCGTGGAGCCCGTACCAGAGATCACGGCCATGTTGAACCCTGCATGGGCGGCGTGGTGAGTCGGTGAGCGTGATCTCGACATGCACGTTCATGTGCGTGTTGAAGGTGTTGCTGAGGAGGTTGTCCCCCCACGCCACTTCCGCGTCACGCGTCGGCTGCCCGCTCGCATCGTACCACTGGGCCTGCCACACGTTTCGGCCTTGCTGACAGAAGAAGGGCGCCCCGCCGACCGCGCAGTCGGATGAGTTTCCGGAGAAGAAGAAGGGCCGGTCGCCGACGGTAATGCCCTCCGTGCTCGTCGGCCGGAGCCCCGCATCCTCGCTCACCGGAAGCCCGGTGAGTCCGATACCCTCGGCGAAGGTCACCGGGTTCGACAGATTGTTGCCCACGTCGCTATCGGCGCCGCCGCCGCCACTGCCGCCACCGCCGTTGGTCGTCGAATCCACTTTGATGTCCACCCATGTGGACTGCCCGTTGGGCGCGGCCTGCGGTTGATACAACAGCGCCTCGCTCTCGGAGTCCAACGCCTCGGTGGCCGTGACCCGATCGATGGTCACGTTGCGCGTGGCCGATCGTCCGCCCACCGTCGCGCCGTTGTCGAGCACGAACGCAATGCGCCACCAGCCGGACGCGGACACGCCAGGATCCATGGTGAGGCTGCCGATGTTCAGGCTGTATCCGTAGATGACCCGGCCAGCCACGTTCACCTCGGCGCCGAAGAAGCCCGGGCTCTCCTCGGCCCCCAGCCCCGCCGCCACCGGTTTGTCGACCAGGGTCTGCACCACCGTGCCGTTCTCGCCGCTCAGCTTCTGCACGACGAGGCGCGGCACCACGGTGAAGATCGTGGGCGTCATGGCGCTCGTGGTGCCGTCGGTTCCCTGAAGTTCGGTGCGGCCGGACCCCGAGAGCGCCGTCATGTTGTAGCCGGTGAGCGCGCCGCTGGAGAGGTCGTTGAGGGACACCTCCACGCGGATCGGCATGCCCGTCTGCCAGGTATGATGGGTGAGGTTGTCGCCCCACTGCGCTTCGGCGTGCTGCATGCCCATCGTGCTGCCGTCCAGCCACTCCGCCTGCCAGATGTTGCCCGTGTTCTGGAGATAGTAGCCGCCCGAATTGGGCTGGTTGGCCACGTAGAAGAACGGCAGGCTCTTGACGGTCACGCCTTCGTCGGCGGTCGGCCGCATACCAGTGCTCAAATAGGCCCGCTCCCCGGCGTCACTCACGGGAAGGCCGGTGAGTCCGAGCCCTTCGGCGAACACGACCGGCACCGAGAGGTTGTTGCCCAGGCCCTCATCCACGGCCGGGGCCTGCCCGTGCACGCTGAGTTGCGCGCTGGCCGTCTTGCCGCCGCTCGACGCGGTGATCGTCACGCTGCCCTCACCCACAGCGGTCACCTGGCCCAGGGGGCTGACCTTCGCGATGGTCGTGTCGCTCGACGTGTAGGTCAACTGACCGCCGATCGTCGTGCCGTCGGCAGCCTTGGGCAGGGCGAGCAGCGTGATCTTGTCGCCCACACGGATGTCGCTGGCGGGCGGATCGACGATCACGGCTGCCGGCACCTGATAGACGGTGATCGTCGAGGTGGAGGCCTGGCCACCGTACGAAGCAGTCAGCTCCGCCGTGCCCTCGGCCACCGCCGTCACGAGTCCGCCGCCATCGACGGTCGCCACCGCGGGATTCTGGCTCAGCCACGTCAGCGCGACGGTCGGTAACACGACGCTGTCCGCGTCGTACGCCGTGCCCGCCAGCTGCAGGCTCTGCCCGATGTTGAGGGTGTCGAGCGCCGGAACCACCGCGAGGCGTGCCACGACAACCTGCGTCTTGGGTTCCACCACCTTGTCGCCGTTACAGCTACCCAGCATCATGGCGCCGGCCAACACTGCCAGACTCGCCGCCAGACGCGCGCTCTGCATCCTTTTCATGTCCCCTCCTTCGTCGGAGGCTTTCGCCGTGTCGGAGCGAGCGTGATCCGCTGCTCCCTTCAACCCACCCATGTGTTCAGGTCGCCGGCCCTGCCCGCAGGCCGCGGCCCACTACCGCGCCGCCGTGCCCTGTAGCCGGCAGCGCGATGATGGAGGGTACGACGGACTGGGAACACGCTGAGTCGGGTACGATCCGCGATCGGCGTCGGGAACCGCGAGGACGCCCCGCTGCCCGGCGGGCCTACCGAGTCTCTAGAACTCACCACTTGCGCGGGTACGACGAGCAACAGAGCGGACACGGACGTCAGGCCCCCGCCGGACGGCCGACGAACCGAACTCCCGACGCGCGCGAGCCGCCGCGGGTGTTCCCGCGACGGCTCGTGACGGCGTCTCGCGTTGCGCGCCCAGGGCCGCCCCCGGCGAACGGCGCCCTACGGCGCGGGCGGAGCGCTGATGCGCTTCTGCATCTGTTCCATCGTACGAATGCTCGCCTCGAGCTGGTCGGCCACCGCGTGCAGATGGAGGCGGAGCTGATCCATGTCGCGCTGTTGATCGCGGTCACGGAGCATCTCGCGGTCCTGCTGCATGTCGCGCGCACGCTCGGCGAGGGTCTTGAGTTGTGCAGCAGCCTGGTCAGCCGCCTGGCACGTCTGCAGCATCAGGCGCTGCTGCTCCGTCTGCTGCGTTTTCTGCTGCTGCATCTGCTGCTCCATGTTCTGCGTCATCTCGTGCGCCCGCGTCTGCAGCTGGGTCATCCGCTGGACCATGTTCTGCATCTGCGCGAGCTGCTGGTCCTGGAGGCGCTGCTGCTCCAGCTCTTGCTGTTGTTGCTGCTGTTGCTGACCGGCCTTCTGGGCCCCCGCAACGCCCGCGCTCGCGACGACCAGCAGGGCCGACGCGATGCCAAGGGCCAGCGATTTGCGATTGATCATGATCCTCTCCTCGTCCGTGCCGCACGGAAATCCCAATGGGAGCCGAGGCGGCAGCCCGGCCTCCGTTCGCACTGCCGAACGGAAGGGTACCCCGAACGCAACTCCGGGCCTGTCGGCGGATGCCGCACTCGCCCGTCGGGCGCGCCCCGAACTTTCGGCCGCGGGCATCGCCTCTCGGGCGGCCTCGCAAAATTGCACCGGCCGCCGCAGGTCACCCCACGACGGCCGGCGAGTACACCGCGCGATGTCTGCCGGGGGCCAGGCCCGGCGTACGGTTCCTTACGGAGCCGGCGGTGCGCTCAGGCGTTTCTGCATCTGCTCCATGGTCCGTACGCTCGCTTCGAGCTGGTCGGCCACGGCGTTCAGGTGCAGGCGGAGCTGATCCATGTCGCGCTGCTGATCGCGGTCGCGGAGCATGTCCTGATCCTTCTGCATGTCGCGGGCGCGCTCGGCCAGCGTCTTGAGCTGCGCAGCAGCCTGGTCGGCGGCCTGGCAGGTCTGAAGCATCAACCGCTGACGCTCCGTCTGCTGGGTCTGTTGCCGATCCATCTGTTGCTGCTGGGTCTGCGTCATCTCATGAGCGCGGGTCTGCAGCTGGGTCATGCGCTGCACCATGTTCTGCATCTGCGCCATCTGCTGGTCCTGCATGCGTTGCTGCTGCATCTGCTGCTGCTTTTGCTGCTGTTGGCCGCCCCGCTGGGCTGCGGCCGTACCGGCCGTCGCCGCGAGCAGCAGCGCCGTCGCCAGTCCTCTGGCCAATGCGTTGCGAGTCCTCATGGGTCTATCCTCATATGTGCCGCACGGAACCTGGACGCGAAGTCGAGGCGGCAACTCGGCTCCCCGCTCGCCTGTCTGGATGAACGGTACGGCGAGCGGGAAACCGGGGCTGTCGGCGAATGACGCACCGCGAAGTCGGGGGTTGACCCCGATTTTTGCGAAGGTCAGGCGCTGGCGGCGGACGCCGTGGGCGCTTCGATCTCCACGGCCACGTCGGCGCCATGCACCAGGGTGTTGTGCGCCGGGCAGCTCCGCGCCACGCGCTCCAGCATCTCCGCGTACTGCGGCGGCAGGGCCGAGGGCAGCATCACGCGGACGATGAACTTGGCAATGCGTCCGGGGTTCTGCGCGCCCACCTGGTCGAGTTCCACCCGCATGCCCTGATAGGGCAGCCCCCGCGCTTCGCAGAACTGCTGGACGTAGAGGGCGACGCACGTGCCGAGCGAGGCGCCGATCAACTCGAGCGGCATCGGGCCCTCGTCGGCCCCGACACCGGCCGGCTGGTCGACGATGAGCCGGTGCGAACGAATCTGGGCGGCGAACTTGAGTCCCCCTTCGTGGGTGATCACCATGGGCGCACGCCCGTGCGGTCTAGCCATCGCGTATATCCTCCAATATGCGTATATGCCGATGTAGCAATATATGAACTCTAGCGACCTCTCTCCAAAAACGGTAGGCGGCCTACGACGCCGGCGGCGGCGCGGAGCCGTCGCCCGAGTCGGAGTCCGGCAGCGGATAGAGCACGCTCCGGCTCATGTTTCCGTTGGCGTCGGAGTTGATCTCCAGAACCACGTGGTCACCGGGTGAAACGGGGAGCGCCGTGGTGAACCACTGGGTGTTGGTACCGATGGCGTGGAGTTCCAACTGCAGCACGCCCCCGGGCTGAAGCTGCGTGGCGCGGAGACGGATGGTCGCCTTGGAGAAGCCCGATACCGTGGTGAGCCGCATGGAGCCGGCTCCTAGCGACGGAAGCACGGACACGTCCACGTCCGCGAAGGCGTGGCTGACGATGGAGAGGGTCACCGGCAGCGGCGCCGGTACGGGATGTTTCGGCTTGCCGAAGCATCCCACCGCGACGAGCGCCGTCGCCACCACGCCCAGCAGCGCACTGCCCCGTCCACCCCGTAGTGCCGTCATCCGTCCTCCTCAAGGTCGTGGTGCAACCGGTACCGCCGCCAAGGCGTCGTGCCGCTGGATAATTCTACGCGAAACGGGTTCGGGGCGCCCGTTCCGAAGCTCCCTCCGCACCACGGCCCCACTCAGGGTCGGGCGAGCTGCGCCGCGGCCACCACCGCCTGTCCATAGCTCACGGCCCCGTCGTTGGGCGGCAGCACCTGCGCCGTGAGGACCTGCAGACCCCGTGCTTCGAGCCTCCGGGCCAGCGAGGCCAGCAGCCGTGCGTTCTGGAACACGCCCCCGCCCAGGGCCACCCGGCTGATACCCTCCCGGGCCGCCAACGAGCCGACGAACGCGGCCGTACCTTCGGCGATGCTCTCGTGAAATACCGCGGCCAGGCGCCCCACGTCCTCGCCCCCGAGCGCGCGCCGGCCCAACTCCGCCAGCAGCGGGAGGGGATCGAAGTGGTGACGACCCTCCCCGCCGGCGACGGCCTCGTACGGGAGAGGGCCGGCCTCGTGGTGGGCGGCCCGTGCCTCGAGCCGCATGGCCGCCTCTCCCTCGAATTGCGACTCGCGGCAGACCCCGAGCACGGCCGCGGCCGCATCGAACAGCCGGCCCATGGAGGAGGCCAGCGGCGTGTTCACCGCGGCGGCGATCTGCTGCTCCACCAGCCGGACGGTGCGTGGATCGACGCCGCGATGGGCGAGGGAGAAGGCGTCGGCATGCTCCGGCGCGAGCGAGCGGTACCCCAACGCCACGCGCCAGGGCGAACGGGCCGCCACGTCGCCGCCGGGCAGCGGGGCATACTTGAGCTGGGCCACGCGCCGGTACCCGGTCAGATCGGCCACGAGGATCTCGGCGCCCCAGGTGTGGCCGTCGTCCCCGTACCCCGTCCCGTCGAATGCCACACCGATCACGGGATCGGCGACGCCGTGCTCGCCGGCCACGGCGGCGATGTGGGCATGGTGGTGCTGCACCGCGATCACGCGGTCGATGCCGAGCTCCGCGGCCAGGCGCGTGGACAGGTACTGGGGGTGCAGGTCGCGCGCCACCACGGACGGCGTGACGCGGAACAGGTGGCGGAACGCGTCGTACGTAGCGCGCCAGTGGTCGGCAGTGTCGAGCGTCTCGAGGTCGCCGATGTGCGGACTCACGTACGCGTCCCGCCCCGTGGCGAGGGTGAAGGTGTTCTTGAGGTGCGGTCCCACGGCGACTAGCGGCTCCGGCGCGGCCACGGGCAGGGCCACCGGCAGCGGGGCGAGGCCGCGGGCGCGCCGCATGAGGATGGCGGGCGCCGCCGGGCCGTCGGGCCCACGGCCCTGCCCCGGCACCACCCGCACCACCGAGTCATCGATCCGCGCCACGATTTCGCGATCGTGCGTGAGGTACGACCCGGCCACGTCCTCCAGATCGCGGAGCGCCTCGTGGAGCGACGCGGCCAGGGGTTCGCCGCTCCGGTTTCCGCTGGTCATCACCAACGGGCGCCCCACGGCCTCGAGGAGCAGCAGGTGCACCGGCGTGTAGGCGAGCATGAGCCCGATGGTGGCGAGCCCGCCGGACACCGAGGGCGCCACCGGCGATCCCTGGCGCGCCTCGACCACGACGATGGGCCGGGCGGGGCGCTCCAGCCACTCGGCCTCCCGATCGCCGATCGTGGCGAGTTGGCGGGCGTCGGCGAGCGACCGCACCATCACGGCGAGCGGCTTGCCGTCCCGGTGCTTGCCGCGCCGGAGGCGCGCGACCACCGATTCGGCAGTGGCGTCGCAAGCGAGGTGGAACCCGCCGATGCCGCGCACGGCCACGATGCCGCCTCCCCGCAGCGCCGCGGCCGCCGACGCGATGGGGTCGTCGGCATCCACCGGGTGGCCCCGGCGGTCGAGGTAGGCGAGTCGAGGCCCGCAGACGGGGCAGCTATTGGTCTCCGAGTGATAGCGCCGGTCGCCGATGCTCGCGTACTCGCTGGCGCACGCGGGGCACTGATCGAACCGGCGCATGCTGGTTCGCTCGCGATCGTACGGCATGCGTTCGATCACCGAATATCGGGGGCCGCAGTTGGTGCAGGTGATGAACGGATAGCGGTGCCGGCGGTCGAGCGGGTCGAAGAGCTCGGCCTCGCACGCCGCGCAGATGGCGACGTCGGGCGACACCCACTGGCCCTCCTCGCCGCTGCCGTCGCTCTCGACGATCCGGAACGGACCGAGGATCGCGCCGTGCAGGACTTCGCGCTCCACGCGGTCGATGCGCGCCAGCGGCGGCGCTTCGGCGCTCAGGGCGCGGACGAAGCGCTCCAGCTCCCACGGTTCGCCCGCCACGGCGATCTCGACGTCGCCCGTGGTGTTACGCACCCATCCCCGCAGGCCGTGCCGCACCGCCATTCGGTGCACGAAGGGGCGAAAGCCCACCCCCTGCACCACCCCGGCAACGCGAAGGCGGAGCCCGTCCGTCGACTGCCCGGCCCCCGGCTCCGCCCGCTGCGCCTCGATCGTTCGGTTCATGCCTGAGCGCGCGCCGCCACCGGCGCGCTCACCGGCGCTCGTCCGGATCGCGCCACCCGCCGGATGAAATCGAACCAGGTGTCGAGACCGCTGCCCGTGGTGGCCGACGTGAAGAAGAACTCCAACTCCGGATTCACCCGCCGCGCGCACTCGACGGCCTGGTCCACGTCGAACGGCACGTACGGCAGGAGATCCACCTTGTTCAGCACCGCGTACCGGGCCTCGCGGAACATCTTGGGATACTTGAGCGGCTTGTCCTCGCCCTCGGTCACCGAGAACACCACGACCTTCGCGTCCTCGCCCAGATACCACGACGCCGGGCAGACGAGGTTCCCGACATTCTCGATGAACACGAGGTCGGTGTCGTCCAGATCGACGGCCTCGAGGCCGTTGTCGATCTGTCGCGCATCGAGGTGGCACGCGCCGCCGGTGACCACGGCCTGCACCAGGCGGGTGGTGTGGCGGGCCAGCCGCTCAGCGTCGTTCTGCGTCTGCACGTCGCCGGTGATGACGGCCATGCGCAGCTCGTCGCCGAGGGCGTCGAGCGTGCGTTCGAGCAGCAGCGTCTTTCCGGAGCCGGGCGACGAGACGAGGTTGAGCGCCGCCACGCCGCTGGCGTCGAGCCGGGCACGGATGTCCCGGGCAATGGCGTCGTTCCTCTCCATGACGCGTTCGCGAACATCGATCGTTCTAATGGCCATCGTCCAACTCCAGGTAGCTGACGCGCAGCACGTCGCCGGGTTTGCGGTCGAAGTGCGGTTTGGCGCCGGTGAACGGCGGCTGCGAGAGCAGCGCCTCCAGGCAGAATTCCAGGTTGCCGAGTTCGAGCCCCGCGTCGTCGCCGACCTCGACACCGACCGTCACCAGCGTCCCGGCCTCGCGGTCGTACTTCTGGTCCACGATGCGGCAGATCTCCATGGCGACGGACATTTCGTGCATTGAAAGGGCGGTGATCGTGAACTAAGCGCGGTGTTCGTGAACTGTTGACTGGCCACTGACGACTGACGGCTCTGAGCGCTCAGTCATCAGTGGCCAGTAATCTGTGGTTCCTGTTTGAAAGCCAAGGGCCGGCACTCGTGCCCCCAGGCCCGCAGCTGGTCGACCGCCATCTCCACCACGCGGTCGATGTTGTCGAGCACGGCCGGTGTCATCGGGTCGCCGAGTTCGAACGTGGACGGCTCGAGGCCGACGGCCACCATTTCGGGAGGTAGCGTGCCGCGGAACTCGGCCACCGCGAGCACCTCGCGCAGATCAATCTGGTGTTGCGAAACCTTGAGGGCCGCCTGCCGCGGGATCTCGTGGCCCACGAGGACCACGGGGGTTCCCACGGGGCGCCCGGTGCGGATGGCGTCGAGAAAGAGCACGCGCTCCGTGGTTTCGAGCAGCGGAAGCAGGGTCATGCCCCACGTGCCGCCGTCCACCAGTTCGACGGCCGCCGGGATCTCCCACTCCGCGCGCAGGCGTTCGAGCGCGGCCAGGCCGATGCCGTCGTCGCCCATGATCGGGTTGCCCAATCCGACGACGACATCGCCCGAACGCCGCTCACTCGTCGGCATAGTGCTCGTCGGTGGCCACGAACCGGCCGCCGCTGATGATCGACGAGATCGCGCCGCTCCGCTCCAGCAGGTCGGCGCGGATAGCGAGATACACGTGAAGGACGATGAAGATGGGGAAGTACCAGGCGGCCACGTGATGGATCACGCGCACCCACTGGAACCCGCCCAGCATGGGCGCGAGCTGTCCGAAAGTGTGCATGATGAGGCCCTGCGGATTCGCCTCGCCGAACATGATGAATCCGGTCACGGTCAGCAGCGCGGCCATCAGATACGTGAACGTGTACGACAACTGCTGCAGCGGATTGTGCCCCAGATACCGGGGCGCACGCTCCGGATGCACGAGCAGGTAGAACTTGACCATCTTCCACAGATTCACCCAATCGCTCTTCCGCACCGGAAACAGCGCCGGCAGCCGTTCGAAGCGGTCGCCGGCGAACAGCCAGTAGATGCGGACGATGGCGGTGGCGACGAGTACGCCGGCGGCGATGAAGTGCACGAGGCGCACGTACTGCAGGCCGAAGGTCTGGCTCGCCCCACCGGTCATGAAATACGGCCGGCCGATCCAGAATCCGGTGACGACGAGGACGACGATGCAGACCGCCGCCGTCCAGTGCATGGCGCGGATGGGCCAGTGCCACAGGTAGACCCAGTGTTCCGACCGGCCGCCGCGCTGGATGACCGGCTCGCGCGTCATGGCCCCGGCCCGTTCGTCGATCGACGGCCAGGGCGAGCCGCGCGCATGTTTGGAATCGAGAGGGGTCATTGCACGCGCACCTCCGTCACCGTCTCGCCCTCGGCGTCGAGCACATGCACGCCGCAGGCGTTACACGGATCGAATGAGTGCACCGTCCGGAGGATCTCGATCGGCTGATCGGGCTTGAGCAGCGGATGGTGGTCGGTGAGCGCGGCCTCGTACGGACCCACCACGCCCTTGTCGTCACGCGGCGACGCATTCCACGTGGTCGGGACGACGCACTGGTAACGGGAGATCTTGCCGTCGGCGATCTCCACCCAGTGGCCGAGGGCGCCGCGCGGGGCGTCGAGGGGACCGTAGCCGCGGGCCGTCTTGGGCCACGTGCCGGGCTCCCAGTTCTTGCCGGCGAAGGTCGACACATCGCCTCCCTTGATCCGGCTCACGAGATTGTCGAACCAGCCGCTCATCTGCCGCGACAGCAGCACGGTTTCCATGCCGCGGGCGGCGGTGCGGCCGAGCGTGGAGAACAGCGCCGCCGGCCCGACGTTGAGGGCCTTGAGCGTGTCGCCGACGATCGCCCTGATGTCCTTGTGTCCGCTCGCGTAGCCAACGAGCATCCGGGCCAGCGGGCCGACTTCCATGGGGTGCCCGTCGTAGCGGGGCGCCTTCATCCAGGTGTACTTCGTCTCGTCCTGCAGGTACTGCCAGGGCGGCTGCGGCCCGGTGTAGTGGGGCTTGGTCTCGCCCTTCCAGGGGTGCAACGCCGCGTTCGGGCCCTCGTCGTAGTCGTACCACGCCGAGTACACGCTCTCGGTCACGCTGGTCTGGTCGTACGGCAACACCTTGCTGAGGTCCTTGTTCATCACGATGCCGCGCGGCAGGTACAGCGAATCCACGTCGCGGATGTCTGTGGCGGGGAATTCCCCAACCGCCAGATAGTTGCCCGTGCCGCCGCCGATGGCCGCCCAGTCCTTGTAGTAGCCGGCGATGGCCACGAGATCCGGCCAGTAGACCTGCTCCACGAACCGCTGGGCCCGCGTGATCATGTCCTTGATCTCGGTGAGCTTGGCGGCATTGATCGTCGCCGTGCCTTCGAGATTGATGGCGCTGGCCATCCCGCCCACGAGGAAGTTCGGGTGCGGGTTCTTGCCGCCGAAGATCGTGTGCAGCCGGATGACGTCGCGCTGCCAGTCGAGCGCTTCCAGATAGTGCGCCACGGCGAGCAGGTTGACCTCGGGGGGCAGTTTGTACGCCGGGTGGCCCCAGTAGCCGTTGGCGAAGATGCCGAGCTGCCCACTGCCCACGAAGGTCTTGAGCCGTTCCTGCACCTCGCGGAAGTAGGTGGCCGAGTTGTTCGGCCAGGGCGAGATGGACGCGGCGACCTTGGCCGTCTGCGCCGGATCGGCCTTGAGCGCGCTCACCACGTCCACCCAGTCCAGGGCGTGGAGGTGGTAGAAGTGGATCACGTGGTCCTGGATGAACTGCATGCCGTGCACGAGGTTGCGAATCGTGTTGGCATTGGGCGGGATGTGGATGTCGAGCGCGTCTTCCACCGCCCGGCATGAGGCGACGGCATGGACCACCGTGCACACGCCGCAGATGCGCTGGGTGTACGCCCAGGCATCGCGGGGATCCCGCCCTTCCATGATGATCTCGATGCCGCGGAACTGCGTGGAGCACGCCCACGCGTCGGACACCATGCCGTTCTCGGCCTGGGCCTCGATGCGCAGATGGCCCTCGATGCGCGTGATCGGATCGATCACGACTTTAGTTTTCGCCATGGCTGTCCTCCCGGCCGGTTGCGCTCGACTGCTGGTCGGCGCCCGACTCGGCACGCCGCGAACGGATCTGATAGATGCCCGTCGCCGCCGCATGTGCAGCAACGCCGGCCGCCGCGCCTACCGCGAGCGCGGCCCCGAGGATGTCCGCCGTGTGCTCCACCCCGACGCCGGCCACGTTGGGCAGGCGGTGGTAGAACGGCGACATCGTGTCCCAGAAGTTCCGCTCGGTGCAGCCGATACAGGGATGGCCGGCGCCGATTGGAAAATCGGTATGGGAGTTCCACATGAAGATCGGGCACGGCGAGAACGTCGCCGGTCCCTTGCACCCCACCTCGTACAGACACCAGCCTTCGCGGGCGCCGGCGTCGTCGAACGCGCGCACGAACTGGCCGGCGTCGTAGTGCGCCCGCCGCGGGCACTGGTCGTGAATCCGGTTGCCGTACGCGAACAGGGGCCGTCCGTCGCCGTCGGTCTCGGGCAGGCGTCCGAAGGTGAGGAAGTGCACCACGGTGGCCGTGATGACGTCAGCGATCGGGGGGCACCCGGCGATATTGAGCACGGGCTTGTCCTTCACGATCTCCGAAACGCCCACGGCGCCCGTGGGATTCGGCTTCGAGGCCTGGACGCTGCCCCAGTGGGCACAGGCGCCCACGGCGATCACCGCCGCCGCATCCTTGGCCGTTTCCTCCAGCAGCTGCCGCGCGGTGCGGCCCCCGATCATCGTGTAGATGCCGTTCTCGCTCGTCGGCACCGACCCGGTGACGATCAGGATGTACTTGCCGGCGTTCTGCTTGCGGGCCGTGTCGAGCGCCTGCTCGGCGTGCGTGCCGGCCGCCGCCATGAGCGTATCCATGAAGTCGAGCGAGATCACGTCGAGGACGAGGTCACCGATGGTCGGATCCGACGTGCGGATGACACTCTCGACACAACCCGTGCATTCCTGCAACTGCAGCCAGATGACGCTGGGGCGCTTGAGCGCTTCCATGGCCTCGGCGATTCTCGGCACCGCCAGGCTGCTGAGTCCGAGGACAGCGGCCATCTGTCCACAGAATTCGATGAAGTCGCGGCGGCTGATGCCGCGGCGGCCGAGATATCCGCCCAGCGCTTCGTCGTCTGACCACGCGTGCGTGGTTGGCGTGAGCATGACACAACCCCCTAGGATGGGTTGGTGGTGCGCGAACCGGCGGGTGCGGTGGTCCCCGACCCGGCGGCCGCGTCTATAGACTTTCGTGTGTGTACATGATCCGGCTCGGCGCGAAAGGCGGACAGAAGCAAACTCCTGAATAGGAAGGGGGGTTGCGCGGACAGTGCCGTCGGGGAAATGCTTACAGCGTGCGCGGCAAAGGTCCGGCTGCGTCAAACCCCCCGATTCCGCGATACTGCGGCGCAGTAAGAGCAGCTTTCGAAGCCAACTCCCGAGGTCAGTCATGTCCGAGATTTCTCGTGGCGCGTCCCGCGCCATTGCTCTCCTCGCGCTCCCGGCGCTGCTCGCCGCGGGCGCATGCAAGCAGTCCCAGCAGCCGGCCAAGACGCCGCTCGGCGCGGTGGCGGCCGGTGACAGCACGGCCAACCCCCACACCACGATGTCGCCCGATGCCCGCGCGGCGCTGGACAGCGGAAACGCCCAGTACCGGGCCGGCAAGTACGATGCGGCGCTCAAGAGCTACCGTCAGGCGTCGGATCTCGCGCCGTTGAACGCGGCGCCCTTCTTCGGCATCTACATGGCGGCCGAGAAGCTGGGCAACAAGCCGTTGGCCGACAGCGCCAGCGCCGAGATCAAGCGGCGCCAGGGCCCGAATACGCAGATGCTGACCGACAGCGCGCTGCAGGAGATGCACGCAGCCGGGACAACCAAGGCCGCGACGAAGAAGTAAGGCGCGGGAAGGCTGAGAGCTGAAGGCCGACGGCCGAACGCTGAAGAAGCGGACAACTGCAAGTCGGGAGTCGACAGCCAACAGTCAACGGTCAACGGTCGACCGAAACGGTACCGGGACGCTGCTCCTTCCATGGAGCGGCGTCCCGGTGTCGTTTCGGTCACGGACGACTGACTACCGACCACTGAACACGCTGAGCTCGTCGTGAGCATTGGGCAGTCGGGTGCGTACTGCTCAACCGCTGACCGCCAACCACGACCTACGAGTCACGAGTCCCCGGTGGCCAGTTACCGGTGGCCCGTTAGGTGTGGCCGTTCACTTCTTCAGCGGATTGGTCAGGTGGCACACCAGGCACATCTGCATATTGCGCGACCCCATGGCCTCCGCATTGAAGTCGGGCCCGTGCGGATTGACGTGCAGTCCCAGGCTCGAGTGGCAGCGCAGGCAGTCGCGCTGCTGGTGGCATGCGGTGCACGACGACAGCCCCTGCCGCGCGGCCTGCCCGTGCTGCAGCAGCCAGAGCGGCTGCCCCGTATGCGCCGTGCCTCGCACGCCGCCCGTGTTGGCGATGCCCGACTTCTGGTGGCATGAGCGACAGAAGGTCTCCACGCGGTGGCAGCTGCTGCAGTTCTGCTCCTGCGCGTAGGCGCCCGTGGCGTGCCGGGACATGAAGTCCGCTGGGTGGTAGCCGCCCCGGGGCGAAACGCCGTCGTGGCAGGCCGTGCAGTCGCGCGGCTGGTGGCAGCCCTGGCAGTTGAGCTGTCCGCTGGCCGCGACGTCCTTGTGGTTGGTGGCGAAGCCGTCGGGGTGGACGTGCACCGCGGTCGACCGCACCGTATCGCGCACCGTCGCCAGCAGCACCAGGCCGCGCCCCGCCGCCGTTCCGGCGGTCGGGTTGGGCCGTTCGATGGACACCGACGCGGCGTGCACCAGCAGCACGCCCTGGGTTCGGCCGGGTACGGGCATCGGCAGCTTCCTGATCACATCCTGTCCGGCGGTACCGATATGACAGGTGGTGCAGCTGGTGCGCGCGTGACAGGTGGCGCAGGTCTGCGTCTCCGTGCGCGCCGACGGTCCGTGCGTGTACTCCCAGTCGAACGCCTTGTGCGACGCCGGCGTGAAGTACGCCGGCTTCATCTCGCGCTCCAGCGCCGCCACCCGGGTGTCGCGACCGAGCGCCGCGATGGCCGGTACCTGATCGGCGTTCACGTGGCACCGCTCGCAGCTCTCGCGGGCGTGGCAGATGGCGCACTGGGCCACCTGCGCGTCGTTCTTCGGCGCGTGGGTGGACAGCCAGTTCGGATCGCTGTGCGACGCCGGCTTGGGGAACGCCGCGATGTCGCCCGCCGACAGGCTCGTGGCCTGCACCAGCGTCTTGTGACAGGTGGCGCAGTCCGCCGTGGGCGCCAGGTGTTCGCTCGCCTGGTGGCGGTGGCAGGTGATGCATGCGGCGGGATTGGCGCCGGCGACGTGCATCCACGCGGTGTCGCGGCCGGCCTGCTGGCCATGGCAGTTCACGCACTGGGCGGGGGACCCGCCCTGCGCCGACATCATCTCGTGTTCGGCGTGCGAGAATTTGAGATTGGTGGCCTTCTCCACGTGGCCGGTCCACGCCACCCGCCGCACGTCGGTCCCGTTGTGGCACTGCGCGCAGGCCTCGGCGGTGGGGAACATGCGCGACGAGTCACCGTCGAGGATTCCGGCGTGGCAGCCGGCGCACGTGGGAAAGAGCTTGGCGTGCCGCGCGTGCGGGAACGCGCCACGGGGCTGCTGGGTGCCCAGCGTTGCCGTGGCCACCGCGAGCAGGAGCGGGATGAGCAGGCGTCTGATCTTCATGGCCGCCTCACCGGACCCACGGTCCAACTGCCACCCCCGGGTTCGCCGCCCACCCGCCATTCGAGACGGAGGCTCGCGCGCCGTTGGTTCCAGTCCGCCAGATCGGGCTCGTTCCGGCCGGTGTGTCGGTAGAGCGTGGCGTCGCCCACCAGCCGCAGGTCGGGCGTGAGCCGGAAGTCCCCCTGCAGGCCGGCGCCGACGACGCGTCCTTCGCCCACGGTGAACTCATAGATGTTCTGGAAGGCGGTGCCGTGCACCGCCAGCGAGCCGCGGTCGCCGGGCTGCCAGCGAATCGCGACGTCGCCATCGGTGCTCGATGCGCCGAAGTTGATGTCCATGTCGTAGCTGCCCTGCACCATCCAGGTGTTGGTGGCGCGCAGGGACCCATTGGCGCCGACGCGCCATCCGCTGGTCCGGAGCGGCAGCGATGCGACGCCGGTGTAGGTGTCGGCATACTTGCGGTATCCGCCCGACAGGCCGAGCGCGAGCCGCGCCCCGGGCGTGGCCCAGTTCAGGTTGCCGGTGAACTCGTTGTAGCCCACGGGAGAGAAGGCGCCCCAGATGGTCCACAGATCGAAGTACGGCGCGTAGTGGCGGTAGTCGAGGCGCGTCCCGATGCGGTGCCAGGGATTGAACGCGACGTGCGCGCCCAGGTCGTTGAACGTCTCCGTGGCGAGATCGCGGGTGGCCTCGCCGCCGAACGACGCGTACCGAGCGCGGAACTCCGCCGTCGCCGCCATCCGCTCGGAGTAGAGCGCGCCGCGGTCGTTGCGGACCTCGCGTTGGTACTGGACCTGCACCGCGCCGTTGGCGTTGGGCCGGAACTGCATCGTGCCCCCGACGAGGAACGACTTGTCCACGGGCGGGATGTCTTCCACCGGCGAGAGCGCCGCCGCGCCGAGCGGCCGGTCGAGCCCCTGGATGAGCGTTCCACCGCCGTAGGCACTCAGCCCGAGCATCGGAACCGGGTGCACCGTCACCGACGCCCCGTCGAAGTTGAACACGCCGAGCGCCGACGTGGCCCACTGCCGGCCGAGGCGCGCCAGCACGGGCGAGCGTTCGTACTCGACGTACGCGGCGAGCACGTCGAAGTGCTGATTGGCCTGCGGCCAGAGGCTCCGCGCGTCTCCCTCGGCCGTGCGGGCGCGCAGCTGCGCGTGCACGCTGAGGCCGGGGCGGAATCCCCACGCCGTGACGTCCACGTCCTGCATGAGCGCCGTGAGGTTGGCGCGCGGGGCGGACCGGGTGAAGTAGCAGTACGGATCACCCGTCACACACGTGGTGATCACGCCGCTCGGCGTCCGCCGG
Organism: uncultured Gemmatimonadaceae bacterium; assembly: GCA_963814345.1. GTDB lineage: Bacteria > Gemmatimonadota > Gemmatimonadetes > Gemmatimonadales > Gemmatimonadaceae > JAGWRI01. The sequence continues at coordinate 348,073 of CAWFCT010000021.1, forward strand.
AAGATCGTCGAGACGGAATCGGTGGCGGCGAAGGGAACGCTGTCGGCCACCAGGGGGCGCATGTCCAGAAACTGCGCGAAGCTGGATCCCTGAATGACGTACCCCTGCGCGCGCAGCGCCGATGTAGAGAGCGCCAGCAGAACGAGCGCGAGGGCCGTCGACGTCAGGCCGCGGCCCCGGTGGGACTTCTGCTGCCGTACGGATCCATCGATCATGGCGTCGTGCGCTCCGTCGCCCCCGATCATCGTCGCCTCCGGTACTGCGTCAGCGGTTCAGAGTCTTCGGCACCGGGCCGTGGGGCCCGGTGCTGGTGCGGGCCGGGAAGGTGTTCGTCCCCGGCCCGCACCGAGTGGTTCTACTGCACGTCTTCCATCGACATCCGGCTCACTTCTTGAACATCGTGGGCAGAATGTTGTTGAGGTTGACGCCGACTTGCGGCGCGATGCCATAGTCCTTCTGCATCTGGTTGATGCTCGCCGTCAGCAGCGCCTCGATGAGGAATGGGTTGTGTACCACCGACCCCGGCTCCTCGGCGAGTTGCAGGTTGAACTGCGCGCCCTTGGCCGTGGTGAGCGTGGTGCTCACCGCCAGCTCGGCCGGATCCACCTGGGCGAGTTGGTGCGCCAGCGTCGAATCGAGCAGCGCGAGCCGTCCGCGCGTGGCCGTCAGGGCCGACTGGGCCACGGCGTCACTGCCATGGCAGCCGCTCGCCGTACAGGCGCTGAACGACCGCTGCGAGATGTCACAGGTGTTGTCCACCGTGGGCAGCCCCGCGGAATCGAGACACGGGATGGCAACGAACAGGTGCCCCGTGGCCTGGAAGGCGAAGTTGCCGGTGTTCGGATCGGTCACCGTGAACCGGTTCACGTGGCAGGTGACGCAGAGCCCCGGATTCCGGCTCGACCCGTGCGTGGCAACGATCGTGTCGGGCAGGTTGAGCTGCGTGCCCGGCGGCCACCAGCCAGCGGTGCCGATGAGGAGTGGGCCTTCCGGCGAGTGCGGCCCGTGCGTGTTCGTGGGATCGGCCACCGCGTTCCGCTGGTGGCACTTCATGCACAGGTTCTGCGTCGGATCCGTGGAGTTGATGGGGAACCGAAGCTGTGCGGGGTTGTCGCTGCCGTGCGGATCGTGGCACACCGCGCAGACGATGGGCAGCGGATTGGTCCCCACCTGGTCTTTCTCCAGGTAGGCGGTGTTGACGTTGAACGCGGCCAACGCACCCTGCGCCGTGTGGCAGGGCTGGCAGCTGGCGTTGCCCATGGCGTGCGAATTCATCTGCCCGTGCATCGACTGTTTCCATTCGTCGACGAACGGCTCATGCGCGCCGCTGTGGCATTCGCCGCAGCCGTCGCCGAACGCCGCGCCGGTGTCGACCGCGATCGACGCCAGCGGACGGTTCCCCAGTGCCGGGGACGTGACGTGCGCCAGACCGGGGCCGTGGCAGCTCTCGCACTGGACGTCCTCGTACCGCGCGTCGTGTGTCGACGTGTAGCCCACGTCGTCCACGGTTACCGCGTTGCCGTTCTTGCTCACGGTGTGGCAGGGTTCGCAGGAGGCACCGGAGTGTCCACTGGCCTGGAGGTCGGCCCACGCGCTCGCATGCTTCGTCGTGGCCCACTGAACCTGCTTGTCCACGTGACAATTACCACACACGGTCTGCTTGCTGGCCGTGTCCGCGTACCCAACGAAGTCTCCCGCCGCCGTTGGTGGCGTGGTGAAACTCGGCTCGCTCCGGTAGACGATCTTCTCGCTGGTACACGACGAGGCGACCACCGCTGCGATCAACACTGCGGTCAGCCGCCCCAGCACCGGACTTCTGGGAACTCTCATTTTCATGTTCTCCGCACTCCGTGGGGGGCGTGGGGCTCGAACCGTGAAACTCCCGCTACTCCTACTCGATTTCGACTGCTGTTCTCACGTTTGCCTGCGCGGTGGAATGTGGGCCTCCGGACCTGGCGGAACCGTCAGTAGTTGCCGGAGTTTTGTACGGGATTGTCGGACGGTCCTGTCATGTGTTTAACGCGTGCACCGGCCCATGGGTACCCCCGGGGTCCGACCCGATGCCCTCCGCCAACGTCGACAGGGGACGAAACCAGAACCCTGGTTCCGCCCCCTGCCGACCACCCATCCCCACTACTCAGCGGTAGTTGGCCGCTGTCTGCGGAAGAATGTTCGCGAGGTTCACGCTGATCTTCGGCGCGATCCCGTAGTCCGTCTGGATCTGGCTGATGCTACTGGTCAGCAGCGTCTCCATCAGGAACGGATTGTGCACCTCGCTGCCGGCCTTCTCGGCCAGTTGCAGGTTGAACTTGGCGCCGATGGCCGAGTTCATCGTGGTGCTCTGGTACACCGAATCCGGAATCTGGACCAGCTGGCTGTTGAGCGCCGAATCCAGAAGCGCCAGCCGGCTGGAGACGGCGACGAAGGCCGACCGGGCTGCGGCGGGCGTCCCGTGGCAGCCGCTCGTCGCGCAGGCCGAGAACGACCGCTGCGACACGTCGCAGGATCCGGTGGTGGGAACGCCGTTGGCGTCGAGGCACGGCGCCGCGGCAAAGTTGTGCCCCATGTAGCTCGTGACGAGTGCGCCCGCCGAGTCGTTCACCGTCATCTTGCCCATGTGGCAGGTGACGCAGAGCTTCGCGTTGGCCGACGAGCCGTGGGTGCCGACGATCGTGTCCGGGCCGGTATAGCCGGCCGGGAAGTAGCCGGCGTAGCCGAGCAGGACGGGGCCTTCGGGGGCCATGGGGCCGTACTTGCTGGCCGGGGCCACCGGCTGGCCGTTGCGCTGGTGGCAGCGCATGCAGAGGTTGCCGGCCGTATCGGCCACGTCGATGGGATAGCGGAGCTGCGCCGTATTGGGCCCGCCGTGTGGGTCATGGCAGACCGCGCAGGTGATGCCCATCGGATTCGTGGCTTCCTCGCTCGCTTCCTTGTAATTGGTGTTCACACCCCACGCGAGGAGCGCATCCTGGCCGACATGGCACGTCGTGCAGGCGGCGTTGCCCAGGGCATGCGCCTCGAGGTGGGCATGTCCGGCATTCTTCGTCTGAACCCATTCATCCACGAACGGGTCGTGGCTTCCGGTGTGGCACTCGCCGCAGCCGTCCTTCATCCCCGTGTCGACGGCGATCGAGGGCAGTGGCCGGTTGGCCAGACTGGGGGCGCTCACGTGCGTGAGGCCCGGGCCGTGACAGCTCTCGCACTGGACGTCCTCGTACCGGGCGTCCTTGGTGGCGAGATAGCCGGACAGCGAGTCGGGCGAGGCGTTGCCGTTGGAGTTCACGGTGTGGCAGGGCTCGCAGGAGGCGCCGGCGTGGCCGCTCGCCTGGAGATCCGCCCACGCCGAGGCGTGCTTGGTGGTCGACCACTTGGCCTGCTGGTCGACGTGGCAGTTACCGCAGACGGTCTGCTTGGCGACCGTATCGGAGTATCCGACGAAGTTCGCGGCCGCCGCGGGTGGCGTCGAGAAGTTCGGCTTGCTCTGATAGACGATCTTGTCGCTGGTACATGAGGCGGCGACCGTCGCTCCAATCAACAGCGCGGTCAGCCGCCCCAGAACCGGATTCATCGTGACTTTCATATCCATCCTCTCCGCACTCCGTGGGGGGGGCGTGAGTTCAATTGAAGGGGGGTGCTCCTACGTGACTTTGGGTCCTGCCGTCCAGATGTCATCGATCAAGTGTTTGGCTCGTACTTCGACGTGAAAATGTGCAGCGGCACAGCGGGGAACCGTCGGCGGTTCCCCGAGTTTTTTTCGGCGTTCCCTTACGCGCGCGCGTCCACGCCCCGGACGCGGCGAGCACCCGACTTCCGGTAGGTGAAAGCCTTACGCGCGGATCGCGAACCACCCGACTGACACGACATCCCGCGCTTCCCAGCTTGGGTGCACTGTGCGGGCCGTCACGGGCCCGCTCCATCCGCGGAGGAGCGATGTGTCTCGGAGTTCCCGGCCGCATTCTCGAAGTCAACGGCCAGATCGCGCAGGTGGACTTCTTCGGCGTGCGGCGTGAGACGCGGCTCGACATCATCGACGAGCCCGTGGCGCCGGGCGACTACATCCTCAACCACGTGGGGTTCGCCATCCGGCGCATTCCCAGCCACGAGATCGAGGAGACGCTCGCGCTCTACGAACTGCTGCTGCGGGAGGCGGAGAACGACATGATGGCCGCCGACGTGCGCGGCGAGATCGATGCCACGCGGGCCTCGGCTTCGGGCCCCACAACGCCGGCGCGGAGCGTTCCCGATGCCTGACGGCGTCGGGGCCGGCGTCGCCCGTCCCAAGGGGGCCGACGAACTCAAGTTCCGCGATCCGGCCCGTGCGCACGAACTGGCCGCTGCCATCGGACAGATGTGCGACCAGATCGGCCGTGCTCCGGTGACCGTGATGCACGTGTGCGGCAGCCACGAACAGGCGATCGCCAAGTTCGGCCTCCGGCAGACCTTTCCCGCGGCGTTGGACGTGATCATGGGCCCGGGGTGTCCGGTGTGCGTCACCGACCTGCCCGAGGTGGACGAGGCCGTGGTACTGGCCGAGGACGGCGTGCGGGTGGTGACGTACGGCGACATGCTGCGCGTGCCGGGCACCGTACGCTCGCTGGCCGAGACGCAGTCGATGGGCGCGAACGTGGACGTGGTGTACAGCGCGGCGCAGGCGGTGGAGATCGCGCGTGACACCAACGAACCCGTGGTGTTCTTCGCCAGCGGATTCGAGACCACGGCCGTGGCGACCGCCGCCATCCTCGTGGCGGATCCACCGCCGAACTTCTTCGTGCTCTCGGCGCACAAGTACATCCCGCCGGTCATGGAGATCGTGGCCGAGATGCCGGATACGCGCATCGAGGGCTTCCTCGCCGCGGGACACGCGGCCACGATCACCGGCTGGGGGATCTTCGAGCGGTTCGTGGAGCGGCACGGGATTCCCGTCGTCGTCGCCGGGTTCGAACCGCTGGACATCCTCGCCGGGCTGGCCCAGCTCGTGGAACTCATTCGCGACGACCGCCACGAAGTGGTGAACGCCTTCCCGCGCTGCGTGACGAAGGAGGGTAACCGCGTGGCCCAGGAACAGCTCTGGCGCGTGTTCCGCACCACGGGCGGCAACTGGCGCGGCATCGCGCACGTGCCCAACGGGAACCTGCGCCTGCGCGACGAGTTCGCGCGGTTCGACGCACGCCGCCACTTCACGATCGACCTCAAGCGCCTGTGGACGCAGGCCCCCGCCGCGCTCACGCAGCTCTGCATCTGCGGCGACATCATGGCCGGCATCTCGTCGCCCGAGACGTGCACGCTGTTCGGCAAGGAGTGCGTGCCCGACGCGCCGGTAGGCGCCTGCATGGTGAGCAGCGAGGGCACCTGCCGCATCTGGCACCAGTACGGAGGGCACCCGAAGCTATGACCACCACGATCAACGAGGAGGCCGTTCGCCTCCATTCCGGCCGCCGCGACCCGACGATCGTCATGAAGCACGGCGCCGGCGGGCGGGCCATGCGGCGCCTCATTCAGGAAACGCTGACGCGCGGCTTCGTCGACGTCGAGGTGGACGGCTTCGGCATCGCCGCCATGGACGACGGTGCGGCGCTCCGCGTGGGCGACCGGTGGCTGATCGTCACCACCGACTCGCATGTGGTGCAGCCGGCGTTCTTCCCAGGCGGCGACATCGGCCGGCTGGCGATCGCCGGCACCGTGAACGACCTGGCGATGATGGGCGCCACCGAGCCGATGGGGCTTACCTGCGCGCTGATCGTCGAGGAGGGATTCACCTTCCCCGACCTGGAACGCGTGCAGCAATCGATGTTCGACACCTGCCGCGAGGCGGGAACCACCGTGATCACGGGCGACACGAAGGTGATGGGACGCGGGGAGCTGGACGGCGTGGTCATCAATACCACGGGCGTGGCGATGGCCGACTCCATCGTGCGCGATTCGGGGCTGCAGGTGGGCGACCGCCTCATCGTCACCGGCAACGTGGGCGACCACGGCATGGCGCTCATGGTGCACCGCCACCGGCTGCAGATCGACGCCGAACTGAAATCCGACGTCGCGCCGCTCAACCACATGATCCGCGACGCGCTCCGCGCGCGGCCAGGCGCCGTGGTGGCAATGAAGGACCCCACGCGCGGCGGCCTCTCCAGCGCGCTGCACGAGATGGCGGAGAAGGCGCACGTCGGCATCCTGGTTCGCGAGGCGGACGTGCCGGTGAACCCGGTGGTGGCCGCGGCCGCCGAGATGCTGGGGCTGGATCCGCTGCACGTGGCCAACGAGGGCAAGGCGGTGCTCGGCGTGCGCGGCGACGACGCGACGGTGCAGGCCGTGCTCGAGGCGCTGCGGCGGCATCCGCACGGCGAGCACGCGACGGTGATCGGCGAGTGCGTGGCGACGCGGCCCGGCGACGTGGTGCTCGACACCGGGCTCGGCAAGCGACTGCTCTCGGAGTACGAGGGCGAACTGCTGCCACGCATCTGCTGAGGACCGTCGCCATGGCCATGGAACACATCCACATCGAACGGGACGGCCCCGTGGGGCAGTTGGTGATCGATCGTCCCGCGCGCTTCAACTCCATGGACGTGGAAACGGCCCGCGACTTCCGGAAGGCCGGGCTCCAACTGGCGCGCGACAAGGAGGTGCGCTGCGTGATCGTGCGCGGCACCAACGGCATTTTCTGTAGCGGCGCCGACCTCAAGTACATCCGGGCCCAGGGCTCACAGGAGGACTTCGGCTACCTCCGCCCCGAGGGGACGGCGGAACCGCCGGGCTTCGGCGAGGGATTCAAGGAGATTCTCGAGTACCTGCACAGCACGATCTCGGAGATCAAGCGGGCCCCCAAGCCCTTCATCGCCGCGGTGGACGGGGTGGCGGCGGCGGGCGGGTTCGGCATCGCCATGGCCTGCGACCTCGTGTTCGCCTCGGACCGCGCCACGTTCGAATGGGCGTACCACAAGACGGGGCTCACGGGGGCCGAGAGTTCCACGTTCTTCCTGCCCCGCCTGCTGGGGCTGCGCATGGCCATGGGGCTCGTACTGCTCAACCCGCGCCTGTCGGCGGCCGAAGCCAAGGACATGCGGCTCGTCAACGACGTGTTCCCACAGGAGAGCTTCCGGGCCGATGTGATGGCCGTGGCCCAGCGCATCGCCGCCGGCCCAACGGCGGCATATGCCGTGGCCAAGCGGCTCATCAACCAGGCCGCGGGCGTGGAGCAGCTGGACTACCATCTGGACGAGGAGCTGCAGCACCTGACGCGTTGCGCGGACGGCCACGACTTCGCGGAAGGGCTGAACGCATTCTTCGACAAGCGCGCCCCCGCGTTCGAGGGCGGAGGATGAACGCCGACGGCAGGAGACGTGGAGCCCTCGGCGCTACGGGGGTCACCGGGCCCGGAACGTCGGTCGTCCGCCTGTACCCGGCGTCCGCCCGGTCGCGCACCGGGCGGCCGGGGACCCCGACCGCCACGCTCAGCGACCGTACGTTCTGGATCGCATGGCGCACGCACACGTCGTACGCCGCCGCGCCGACCGGCGTCGTGCCGGCAAGCACCAGCCGGGGCACGCACTACGCCATCGTCTACGTGGCGCCCGACACGTCGGCCGTCATCCGCACGTCGCGCCGCCGCGCCCATTCCGGATTGATGATGATGTCGGCGTCCCGGATGGCGGCCATCGGCGCCGCCATCCGGCGGCTGGCAGCCCGGGCCGCAATCGTCAGGTCGTCAGGCGTCAACTGAGCCGCGGGCGTCGCGCGCCCCGGTCGCTGTCCGCCGGCTCACCGCCGGTCGGTGAAACCCCGACGGTTTGGTGGTACACTCCCGATGCAGGCCCCCCTTGGTGCGCCGGTAACTACAGAGCGTGGTTCTGTCCCCGCAGCGGAGCCAGAAACGCAGGGGGAACCGGACATGATCGCCACCAGAAAACGACACACGCCCGCCGGCACCGAGGCATCGGCCCTCGACGCACTGCTCGACGCGGAACGCGCGGTCACGGCCAGCCTGCAGCAGGTGGAGCGCGACGCCGAGCGGCTGGTGCACGAAGCACGCGCCGCGGCGCACGCGGCCGATGAGATGGCCGAACGGGAGTTGCAGGACACGTTGCGCCTGCTCGACCTGCAGGCCACCGAACAGCGGGAGGCGGACGCGCGGGCCATCCGCGACGAGGCCGAACGGCGGCGCGTGCTGTACGCCGACGCCGACGACGCGCGGATCGCCGAGATCGCCGAACGCCTGGCTGCCATGGTGGCGCCCGTCGCCGAACCATGATCATCCCCATGGCCAAGGTGCGGGTGCTCGGACCGAAGGACCGGTTCGACGCCGCCCTCGGCGCGGTGCAGGACTTCGGCCAGCTGCAGTTGGCCGAGGCGCCGCCGCGGGCCGGCGTGGCGGCCGCACGGCTGGAGCCCGACACCGAGCGGCGCCGCGGTCAGCTGGCGCGCGTGCTCGAGGAAATCGATGAGGCGATGCGGCTGCTCGACGTGACCGGCACCACCGGCACGACGAGCGCTGCGACGGTCGACGATTTCGCGCGGTGGGCGCGGCTGGCCAACCGGTCGGCGCGCGACGCGCGTGCGTTGCGTCAGCGCGAGTCGGCGTTGGGCGAGGAACGGGCCCTCATCACGCGGTATCGCGACTTCCTGTCGGCCATCCTGCCGGCCGTGCGCAAGGTGGCGGGCTCGCCGAGGCTCACCAGTCACGCTGTGGTGGTGCCCGCGTCCGCCCGCCCCACGGTGGACGCGCTCGCCGGCGCGCTGCGCGAGCAGTTGGGGGCTGCCTTCACGATGACGACACACGAGCTCACGGGCGGCGACATGGCGATCCTGCTCGTGTTGCCGCGCGAGTTCAGCGAGAAGCTCGATGCGCAGCTGGCGGAGGCGCGCGTGCCCGAGGTGCCCCTGCCGGAGGGGTATCGCGACGTGCCCCTCGAGCAGGCCGTGCCGAAGATGCTGGCGCGGCTGTTCGAGATTCCCGCGGAGCTGGACGCCTGCGCGCGCAAGCGAAAGGAACTGGCCGTGGAGCGCGGGCCGGAGTTGCGCCACGCCCGCGCCGCCATCGACGACTGGCTGGCCGCCGTGCATGCGCACGAGCGGGCGGCGATGACGCGATTCGCCTTCGCCATCGAGGGCTGGGTGCCCGAGCGCAGCGTGGGCGAACTGGCGCGGCGCGTGACCGCCGCGGCGGGTTCCACGGTGATCGTCGAGACGGTGGCCCACGAGGAATGGGGAGAGGAAGACCCGCCGGTGGTGCTGTCCAATCCGCGGCTCTTCCGCCCATTCGAGAAACTCATCGCGCTGCTGCCCCTGCCCAGATACGGGACCATCGATCCCACCCCGTTCGTGGCGGTGTTCTTCCCGTTGATCTTCGGAATGATGCTGGGCGACGTGGGGTACGGCGTGGTGCTGGGCGGACTGGCGCTGCTGGTGCACGCGAAGGCGAAACCCGGGTCGCTGCTCCGCACCGCTGCCGAGATCGCCGGGCCGTGCGCCGCGTTCGCGATCATCTTCGGCGTGTTGTTCGGCGAGTACTTCGGAGACCTCGGCGTACGGCTGCTCGGGATCCATCCGATCATCTTCAATCGCGAAACCGCCGTCTTCGCTACCCTCGCCCTCGCGGTGGGGCTGGGCGTGGCGCACGTGGTCCTCGGCCTGGTGCTCGGCGCGATCACATCGTTCCACAAGGAACCCAGGCACGCGCTCGGCAGCGGCGTGTCGGCAGTGATGGTGCTGCTCGTGGTCGGCGCGCTGCTGGCAGCGTTCGAAGTGCTGCCCTCCCGGCTGTTCACGCCGGCCGTCGTGGCGTTGCTGGTGATCTTCCCCGTGCTCGTGTTCGCCGAGGGGCTGATCGCGCCGGTGGAGTTGCTGTCCACGCTGGGCAACGTGTTGTCCTATGCCCGTATCATGGCCATCGGGACGGCCTCGGTGATGCTCGCCGTGGTGGCCAACCAGATGGTGGGCGCCGTGGGCAGCACGCTGGTGGGGCTCGTGTTCGCGCTGTTGTTCCACCTCGTGAATTTCGCCATCGGCCTGTTCAGCCCGGCCATTCACGCGCTCCGTCTCCACTACGTGGAGTTCTTTGGGAAGTTCTACAGCCCGGGCGGGCGTCCGTACGAGCCGTTCGGGCATCGCCCGGCTTCGCCAATTCCCGGGTCGTCGAGGAGACCGTCATGAACATGATGTGGATCGTGATCAGTGCCGCTGCGGTACTCGGCATCTCCGCCCTGGCCACCGCCTGGGCGCAATCCAAGATCGGCACGGCCGGCGCCGCGGCGCTCGCCGAAAAGCCCGAACTCGCCGGCACGATCATCGTGCTGGTCGCCATTCCCGAGACGATGGTCATTCTCGGGTTCATCGTGGCCGTGCTGATCATTCTGCGGGCGGGCGGAGCCTAGGCCATGCCGGCCGATGCCGGCCCGTTGCTCGCGCAGCTCCGGCAGGAAGCCGAGGCCGCCATTTCCGAGCGCGGGGCGCAGGCGCGTGCCGAGGCGGCGCGCATCCGCGACACGGCGGCGGCGCAGCGCGCACGCCGGCGGACCGCGATGCTCGACGAGCAGGAACGCGCCCTCGCCCGCCAGCGCGAAGCGGCGCGGGCACGCGCGGCGCAGAGCACCGTCCGCGAGGTGCTCACGGCGCGCGCGACCTTCGTCACACGCGTGTTCGACGAGGCGGAGCGACGGCTGGAGGCGTTGGCCGGCACGCCCGATCTGGCGGCACGCCTGACGCCGCTGTTCGCCGAGGCCCTGCCCTTCCTGGCCGACGACGACGCGCGCGCGCGCTGCCGTCCCGCGCTGCACGACGCGGTGCGCGACGCGCTCGCCGCGGTGGGGCGCGCCGACACGCCGATCGAGGATGACGAAGCGGTCGCCACCGGGGCAATCCTGGAGAACACGGCGCGCACCGTCCACATCGACGCCACCCTGATCGCGCGCCTGCGGCGACTGCGCCCGGCGCTCGGCATCGAGGCCGTGCGTGCCATCGAAGGGACCGCGCCATGAACGCCTGGGGACCCCTCGTCGCCCGCGCCCGCGGACTTGCCGGGCACCTCGTTCCGCAGCGCACGCTCCGCACGCTGGCGTCGTCGGAAGACCGGCGCGCGTTCTCCGACGGGCTGGTGCGCATCGGCTACCTGGCGTTTGCGCCCAACGCCCCGCCCCCCGACGAACGCGCCATCGAGCGTGCCCTACGCCGCGTGGCCGCGCGCCGCTTCGAGGTGCTCGAACGCTGGAGCCGCGACTGCGAGGACGTGCTGGTGCCACTCATCGAGGACGAGGACCGCCGTTCCATTCGCGCCCTCGTCCGCGGCGCACTCGGCGGGATCGACCCCGCGCTGCGCACCATGGGCCTCATCCCGACGGCGGCGCTGCCCGCGCGCGCGCTGGACGAGCTGTCGCTGCTCAACGACGTCGGGGCCATCGGGGCGGCCCTGCTGGCCCTGCGCCACCCCTTCGCCGACGTGGTGGCCGAGCAGGCGCGGCGCGAGCGGCTGGATCTGTTCTCCCTCGACCAGGCGGTGGTCCGTGCCTGGTCGGTGCGGGCCACCCGCGCCGCGCGGGCGGGCGACCGCGCCCTCCGCCATTATGTGGAGCACACGGTCGATCTCGTCAACGTGTGGGCGGCACGGCTCCTCGCCGAGCAGCGGTCGGACGCCGATCCCGAGGCGCTGTTCGTACCCGGCGGCGCCGTGCTGACGCTCGAGGACCTGCGGTTCGCGGCCGAGGCCGGCAGCGTCGAACCACTGCGTGCTCGTCTGCAGACGCGCGTGGCGGGCACGCCGCTGGCCGTGGCGCTCGTTCCAGCCCCCCGCGCGCCGGACGACGCGGCGTTGATGGCCCTCATCACCGAGTACCGGAACATGGCGCGGCGGGAGCCACTCAGCCTCGCGCCGGTGCTGCTGTATGTGATGCGCTTGCGGGCCGAGCACCGGGCTCTGCAGCGCATTCTCTGGCAACTCTCGCTCGGCGTTCCCTCCACCGTGCGCGTGCGCGAGTTGGAGGAGGCCGCGTGAGCTACCGCGTACGCGCGCTTGCCACGCCCGCGCTCGCCGCGGGGCTCCGGCTGGCCGGCCTGCCGGCCGACGAGGTGGAAGACGCGGCCGCGGCGGCGGAGCGCGTGAGTGCGCTGATCGAGGAACCGGATCTGGGCATCCTGCTCGTGGAGCAACCGCTGTTCGACGGCTTCCCCGCCGGGCTCCAGCGCGCGCTGGAAGATCGGGCGCTCCCCATCGTCGTGCCCGTGCCCCGCGCGGCGTGGGGCGCCGCCACCGATCGGGCCGAGGCCTACATTCTCGACCTGCTGCGGCGCGCGATCGGCTATCGCGTGAGGCTCCAATGAGCGCGGCCGTCACGCGCATTGCCGGCGCCCTGGTGGAGGCCCGCCCCTGCGCCGCCGCGTTGTACGAACTGGCCTACGTGGGCGAGCATCGGCTGCTCGCCGAGGTGGTCCGGGTGCAGGGCGAGTTGGCCACGCTGCAGGTGTACGAGGACACCACCGGGTTGCGCCTGGGCGCGCCGGTGGAGTTTTCGGGCACCACGCTCACGGCGCAGCTCGGACCGGGTCTCCTGGGCGCGGTGCTCGACGGCGTGGGGCGCCCGCTGGCGCGTGTTGCCGAGGCGACCGGCGATTTCATCGGCCCGGGCGCCGCGGCCGACACGCTCGACCCCGGCGACCTCTGGGCGTTCACAGCCACCATGGAGGCGGGCGCGGCCGTGAATCCCGGCGACGTGCTCGGCACGGTCCCGGAGCGCCTTGGCTTCACCCACCAGGTGATGGTGCCGCCCGGCGTTCGGGGACGCCTGGCGCGTCTCGCCTCGGGGTCGTACCACGTAGCCGACGCGATCGGCGAACTCGACGACGGCTCGCCGCTCCACCTCGCCCACCGGTGGCCGGTGCGCATTCCCCGGCCGCTCGCCGAACGGTTGGGATACGAGCGGCCGTTCGTGACCGGGCAGCGCGTGTTCGATCTCTTCTTCCCCATCGCGGAAGGGGGAAACGCCGCCGTGCCCGGTGGATTCGGCACCGGCAAGACGATCATCGAACAATCGCTGGCCAAGCACGCCGAGGCGGACATCATCGTGTACGTGGGGTGCGGCGAGCGCGGCAACGAGATGACGGACGTGCTCACCGAGTTCCCGGCGCTCGTGGATCCGCGCACCGGGCACCCACTCATGGAACGCGCCGTGCTCGTGGCGAACACCTCGAACATGCCGGTGGCGGCCCGTGAAGCGAGCATCTACTTCGGGGTGACGATCGCGGAATACTTCCGCGATCAGGGGTGCCGGGTGGCGCTGATGATCGACAGCACCTCGCGCTGGGCCGAGGCGCTGCGCGAGATGGCGGCGCGACTGCAGGAGATGCCGGGCGAGGAGGGATATCCGACGTACCTGGCCAGCCGGCTCGGGCAGTTCTTCGAGCGGGCCGGACGTGGGCGCGTCATGGGCGCACCCGAGCGCCGCGGCGCGGTGACGATCATCGGCGCGGTCTCGCCGCCGGGCGGGGACTTTTCGGAGCCCGTCACGCAGGCCTCGCTGCGCGTGGCCGGCGCGATGTGGGCGCTCGACCCCGGGCTCGCTCACCAGCGCCACTTTCCGGCCGTGGACTGGGAGACGAGCTATTCGCTGTACGTCGAACGCATCGCGGACTGGTTCGCCGATCAGGGCGGGGACGACTGGTCGGAGGTGCGGCTGGGACTGATGGAGTTGATGCAGCACGAACGTGAACTGCGGGACATCGCCAGCCTCGTCGGTCCCGACGCGCTCGAGGACGCGGACCGGCTGACCATGGAGTGCGCGGCGATCGTGCGCGACGTGGTGCTGCGGCAGAACGCGTTCCACGAGCACGACGCGTCGTCGAGCGTGACGAAGACCTACGGGCTGGCCCGCGCCGCGCTGGAGGCCCATCGCGCCGGCATACGGGCGCTGGACGCGGGTGCCGTCTTCGCCAGGCTCGATCTCGCACCGGTCCGGCGCGCCCTGGGCGCCCTGCGCGACTGTCCCGAAGACGAGGTGGCCTCCCGCGCCGCCGACGCCCTCGCCACCGCACGCGCGCTCGCACCCGAGCCCGTCCGAGCGGCGGCACGAACGGGAGGGACGGCATGAGCATCGCCCCGGAACGCAGCTACCACGGAGCCGCATCGGCGGCCGGCCCTCTGCTCTTTCTCGAGCGCACCCGCCACGTGGCGCTGGGCGAGTGGGTGCGCGTGCAGCTCCCCGGACAGCCCGACCGCCGCGGGCAGGTGATCGACGCCGGCGAGCGCACGACCACCATCCAACTGCTCGACAGCACGGTGGGGCTGGCACCCGACCGGGCCGACGTGGTGCTCACCGGCGATGTCGCAACCACGGTGGTGGGCCGCGAACTGCTCGGCCGCGCCTTCGATGGACACGGCGCCCCCGTGGACGGCCTGCCAGCACCCATCGGCGAGGCAGTGCGGCCCATCAATGGGGCGCCGATCAATCCCATGCGGCGCGCGCGACCGGGCGACTTCATCGAGACCGGCATCAGCGCCATCGACGCCATGAACACGCTGGTGCGCGGGCAGAAGCTCCCGGTGTTCGGCGGCCCGGGGCTGCCGGCCCTGGACCTGGCCGCGCGCATCGTGGAGTGGGCGCGCGCCCCGCGCGGCGAACCGTTCGCCGTCGTGTTCGCGGGCGTCGGCATCACGGCGCGCGAGACGCGCGAGTTCCTGGACCGCGTGCGCGCCAGCGGCGCCATGTCGCGGACCGTCCTCTACCTGAACGAAGCCGCGCACCCGGCGGTGGAACGGCTGCTCGCCCCACGGCTGGCACTCACCGCGGCCGAGTTCCTCGCGTTCGATTGCGGCATCCACGTGCTCGTGGTGATCGCCGACATGACGCACTACTGCGAGGCGCTGCGCGAGATCGCCACGGCGCGCGAGGAGATCCCCGGCCGCCGCGGCTATCCCGGCTACATGTACACCGATCTCGCCACCATCTACGAGCGCGCCGGGCTCATTGCCGGCAAGGCGGGCTCGATCACGCAGATCCCCATCGTCACGATGCCCGACGACGATCTCACGCACCCGATCCCCGACCTCACCGGCTACATCACCGAGGGACAACTCGTGCTGTCGCGCGAGCTGCATCGCTCGGGCGTCGCGCCGCCGATCGACGTGCTGCCGTCGCTGTCGCGGCTCATGAACGCCGGCATCGGGAAGGGCCGCACGCGCCCTGAGCATCGCGAATGGAGCGACCAGCTCTACGCCACCTACGCCCGCGGGCGGGAGGCGCGCACGATGGCGGCCATCGTCGGCGAATCGGGATTGCCAGACGTCGACCACCGGGCGCTCGCGTTCGCGGATCGCTTCGAGCGCGAGTTCGTCGGGCAGCCCGATGGGCGGCGCACCATCGACGACACCTTCGAGCACGGGTGGACGCTGCTCGAGGCGCTGCCGCGCGACGATCTCGTGCGGATGAGCGACTCCACGCTCGCCGCACGCCGGGCGGTGGTGGCCCAACGCGAGGCGGACGTCGTCGAGCCCCTGCCCGGCGAGCCGGCGCCCCAACCGGCGGGCGACGCCGGGACGCCAGCGTCCGAACCGGAGCCCGCCGCGTGAGCGCCCGCGACCGGCTCGCGCCCACGCGGGCCAGTCTCCTGGGCGCGCGCCGCCGTCTGGAGCGCGTGCTCAAGGGCGCCGCGCTCACGCGGCGCAAGCGCGAGGCGCTGGTGGCCGAGTTGTTCAAGCTGGCGCGCCCCGCGGTGGACGTGCGGCAGCAGCTCGCCGAGCGTGCCAATGCGGCGGCGGAGCCGCTGGCCGACGCGCTCGCCATGCACGGCATCTCCGGCCTGTCGGCCATGGCCTGGCCGCCCGGCGACCCGCGCGTGGAGGTGCGGCCCGCGCACGTCTGGGGACTCGCGGTGAGCGACGTGACCGAACGGCCCGTCCTGCAGCGCACCTTCGATGCACGGGGACTCGCGCCGGGCGACGTGGGGTTCGCGGTGGAGGAGGCGGCGCGCCGCTACGAACAGTTCGCCGAGTTGCTCATCGAGGCCGCGCCGCGCGAGCAGCGGGTGCGGCGACTGAGCGAGGCCGTGGCCACCACGTCGCGGCGGCTGCGCACGCTGGAACAGCGCGTGGCACCCACGTTGCAGTCGCAGATCGTCGGCGTGCGCCGCGATCTGGACGAGCGGGAGCGCGAGGAGCGGTTACGGCTGCAGCGGCTGGTGGCGAAGCGGCGGGGCGGAACGTGAAGGGTGAAGCGTGAACCGTCAGGCGTGCACCGTGAGACGGTCCACGTTCGACGCCGCCGCCGGGTCCACTCCGGCCAGCAGATAGTCCAGCACCTCACCCGCCCCGTAGTGCGTCCGTCCGTCGAGGAACGGCGCCATCGCCATCAGGTCGTCGCCGCTGGTGAGCAGCGGCTGCTCGTCGTCCCAGCGGGTGCGCAGCTGCGCGTGCCCGATGTTCGCCAGCAGCGCGTTGCACAGGCAGCGCCGCCCCTCCGTCTCCTCGACGGTGCCGCCCTTGGCCACGTACGCGTCCACCGGCTCGGCCGGGCACCGGTAGCCGAGCCCGCCGCTGTCCTTCCGGTAGGCGACGCGCAGGTATCCCAGATCACAGATGCGTTCCCGCGTGGCGCTCTGGAAGTCGCCCTGCTCGCCGGCCACGTCGACCAGCTTGAAGGGATACCCGGTGGGCGAGGCGCGCGGATCGGTGCGCACGGTGACGTCGCCGCGATTGACCCCGGCGAGCACCTGCGCCTTGAGTTCCGGCGTGACGCCCGACTCGTCGGCGAAGGCGAACAGCGTCCCCACCTGGATGCCGGCGGCGCCGGCGTCGAGCGCCGCCCGCAGCCCGGCTGGAGAACCGGTACCCCCCGCCAGCCAGAACGGAAGCCCGAGCTCGCGAATCTTGTCGAGGTTCACCACGTCGCGCTCGCCATACACCGGCTCGCCCGTCTCGGACAACTGCATCGCGCCGCGGGGCGGCGCGTTGTGGCCGCCGGCCGTGGGGCCCTCGATCACGAATCCGTCCACGCGGCCGTTGGCTTTGCGGGCCAGCGTGGTGGCCAGGGAGTTGGCCGAGACGATGGGAAAGAACATCGGGCGCTTGAGGGCCCCGGTGGTCTCCGGCACGCCGTGCTCGGCGGGATCGAAGGCCAGATACTCGACGTCGCCGCCGGTGCCTTCGACTTCGAACCGGATGACCGCCGGCTGATGCAGGGCGAGCGCGTCGAGCGCGCCCGGGATCTCGCGCGGGATGCCGGCGCCCATCAGCACCACGTCCACGCCGGCCAGCATCGCGCCATAGAGCGTGGCCAGGTTCGGCATCTGCACCTTGGTGAGCAGGTTGATGCCCACCGGATTGCGGTGGCCTTCCTTGGCGAGCCACACCTCGACGAAGCTGGCGAGCATCGTGATCTGCTGGCGGGCCGCGCTCACCACCTGCTTGTACGTGGGCAGCGCCTTGTACGGCTCGCCGGGCGCCCGGCCCTCGGGGTGGAAATAGCGGTTCAGCGCCGCCTCGGCCACCGCCGGACAGGGAAAGTGCTTCATCGCGCGCCGCAGGTGCCCGCCGAAATCGCCGTCCTGCAACCGCCGCACGAAGATCGTGTCGATCACGGTTCCGGACACGACGCCGAGCTGTCCGCGCAGCGAGACGGCGCGGGCCAGCACCCAGTTGGATACACCGGCGCCCATCCCGCCCTGGATCACGAGCGGATGGTCGAGTGCGGCCACGCCTTGGCTGATAGTCATGGGTATTGAAACTATCGTGTTTGCAGGCCCGGCGCTGTACCAATATCCCACGAGGCCGCTGTCAGGGATTCCCTTGCAACGCGTGCGGGAGATCGCTGAATGCGTCCAAAGGCAATGGTGAGCAGGTTGGTCGCAATCGTTTGACCGCTCCGCGAGCGGCCGGACCCGGAGTGTGGGCATCCGGAGCCGCCGTGGGGCCTGCGGTGCACACCACATCAGCCTCTCACCGGACCCCCCTCGATGACGCTATCCGAAGGCGCAGCGGACGCCGCGATCGGCGGCGCCGCGCGCGCGCCATCCTCCCCGCACGTCTCCTCCGTGGGCCTCGAGTCGTTCTCCTACGACGACGACATCGTCCGCAAATTCATGGTCGCCACCTTCGTGTGGGGACTGGTCGGCATGCTGGTGGGGTTGATCGTCGCCCTGCAGCTCGTGCTCCCGCAGCTCGACCTCGCGCCCTGGTTCTCGTTCGGCCGCCTGCGCCCCCTCCACACGAACGCCGTCATCTTCGCCTTTGCCGGCAACGCGTTCTTCACCGGGGCCTACTACTCCACCCAGCGGCTGTGCAAGACGCGGATGTACTCCGACTTCATGGGGCGCTTCCACTTCTGGGGATGGCAGACGATCATCGTCGCCGCCGCGATCACGCTGCCCATGGGATTCACCCAGGCCAAGGAGTACGCCGAGCTGGAGTGGCCCATCGACATCGCGATCGCGATCGTCTGGGTGGTGTTCGCGGTCAACTTCTTCGGCACGCTGAAGAAGCGGCGCGAACGGCACCTCTACGTGGCGATCTGGTTCTACATCGCGAGCATCATCACCGTCGCCATCCTGCACATCTTCAACAACCTCGTGGTCCCCGCCGGGCTGTTCAAGAGCTATCCGATCTACGCCGGCGTGCAGGACGCGTTCATGCAGTGGTGGTACGGGCACAACGCCGTGGCGTTCTTCCTCACCACGCCGTTCCTCGGGCTCATGTACTACTTCATGCCCAAGGCGGCCGAGCGGCCGGTGTATTCGTACAAGCTCTCGATCCTCCACTTCTGGTCGCTGGTCTTCATCTACATCTGGGCCGGCCCGCACCACCTGCACTACACGGCGCTCCCCGAGTGGGCCTCGACCCTCGGCATGGCGTTCTCGGTGATGCTCTGGATGCCGAGCTGGGGCGGCATGATCAACGGTCTGCTCACCCTGCGCGGGGCGTGGCACAAGGTGGTCGAGGATCCCGTGCTCAAGTTCTTCGTGGTGGCCGTGACGGCGTACGGCATGTCCACCTTCGAAGGACCGATGCTCTCCGTGAAGAGCGTCAACGCGCTGGCGCACTACAGCGACTGGATCATCGCCCACGTGCACACCGGCACGCTGGGGTGGAACGGCTTCCTGACCTTCGGCATGATCTACTGGCTGCTGCCGCGGCTGTTCCAGACCAAGCTCTACAGCAAGAAGCTCGCGGAGTGGCACTTCTGGATCGGGAGCTTCGGCATCCTGCTCTACGTGGTGGCGATCTACAGCGCCGGCATCACCGAAGGGCTGATGTGGCGGGCGTTCGACCAGACGGGCCGCCTGGCCTATCCCGACTGGATCGAGACCGTGGTCAAGGTCCTGCCGATGTGGTGGATGCGCGCCGTGGGCGGCACCCTGTACCTGGTGGGCGTGTTCATGCTCGGCTGGAACATCCTCATGACCTGGCGCCGCCGGCCGGCGGTGTACGAGGTGCCGGTCATCCAGGCGCCGCCGCTCGCCAAGGGCTACGTGGAGCAGCCGCACGGGCCGCGGCCGGCCACCGCGTGGGGCCGGTTCGTCGACCTCGGGTGGCACCGCATGTGGGAGGGCCGCTGGCTGCTGTTCACCGTGATGGTGATCGTGGCCGTGGCCGTCGCGTCGCTGTTCGAGATCCTGCCCACCTTCCTCATTCGCGACAACGTGCCGACCATCGCGTCGGTGAAGCCGTACACGCCGCTCGAACTGGCGGGACGCGACATCTACATCCGCGAGGGCTGCTACCTGTGCCACTCGCAGATGATCCGTCCGTTCCGCTGGGAGACGGAGCGGTTCGGCGAATACTCCAAGCCCGGCGAATTCATCTACGACCACCCGTTCCAGTGGGGATCGCGGCGCATCGGGCCCGATCTGGCGCGCGAGGGCGGCAAGTATCCCGACCTCTGGCACGTGCGCCACATGCAGGACCCGCGGTCGATCACGCCCCGCTCGATCATGCCACCCTATGCCTTCCTGCTCACCGACGATCTCGACTTCCCGTCGATCCAGCACAAGGTGGACGCGATGGCGATGCTCGGCGTGCCGTACGGGACCGCGGTGATCGCCGGGAACGCGCCCCGGATGGCGCGGGCCCAGGCCGCCCTGATCGCCGACACGGTCGCGCAGCAGGGCGGACCGAAGAACCTCCAGGACAAGGAGATCATCGCCCTCGTCGCCTATCTGCAGCGGCTGGGATGGGACGCCACGCACATCTCCGCTCCGGCCGCCGCGGCCGCCACCGGGTCGACCGCCGCGCCCGCCGCGGCCGGAGGCGGTGGAACGCCATGAAGTCGCTCTCCGACGTCGTGGCCGGTGCCGGCCTGCACATCTACGCCGATATCGCGCTCATTCTGTTTCTCGCGGCGTTCATCGCCATTCTCGCGCGCGTGGTGTTCACCAAGCGCTCCCACTGGGAGCACGAACTGAACCTCCCGCTGGAAGACGACGCCCACACCCCCAACACGCCAGCCGACCGCGGACACGAACATGACGACCAACGGTAACGATCAGGATCGCCTGCTCGAACACAACTACGACGGCATCCAGGAGTACGACAATCCGATGCCGCGCTGGTGGGTGTGGATATTCTGGGCCACGATCGTCTTCGCGATCGTGTACGGCCTCGACCCGTGGCACGTGCTGCGCGGGCCGGGCCGCATTGCCGACTACAACGCCTCGGTGGCGGCGGCGGCCAAGCTGTACCCGGCGCCGGCAGCGGGCGGCAACGCCACCACGCTCGCCGCGCTGGGCAAGAACCCGCAGGCGCTGGCCGCCGGCAAGCAGACCTTCGTCACCACCTGCGCGCCCTGCCACCGCCCCGACGGCGGTGGGGTCATCGGGCCGAATCTCACCGACGACTACTGGATCCACGGCGGCACGCTCACCGACATCCACAAGACCATCACCGACGGCGTGCTCGACAAGGGCATGCCCAACTGGGGCAAGTTCCTCAAGCCCTCGCAGATCGACGACCTCACGGTCTACGTGTATTTCGGGCTGCACGGCACCAACCCGCCCAACCCTAAGGCGCCGCAGGGCGTCGAGGTCAAACGTCCCGAATGACCGCTCCCGCCCCCGCCCCTGCCGGGCGCGTCCTCCCGACGCTGAACGAGGACGGATCCCGCCGTTGGATCCGTCCCAAGCCGTCGCCAGGCAAGTTCTGGCACCGGCGCCGCGTGGTGGCATATGGGCTGATGTTCGTCTTCTTCATCATCCCCTACCTGCGGATGAACGGGAAGCCGCTCGTGCTGCTCGACCTGCCCCGCCGGCAGTTCACGCTCTTCGGCACGACGTTCCTGCCCACCGATACGCTGCTGCTGATGTTCCTGCTGTTCAGCATCATCGTCGCGATCTTCCTGCTGACGGCGCTGGCGGGACGCGTGTGGTGCGGGTGGGGATGCCCGCAGACGGTCTACATGGAGTTCCTCTACCGCCCCATCGAACGGCTGTTCGAGGGCGGACGCAGCGGCTCCATGCAGATGGACCGCGAGGGCATGCGCGGCCAGCTCCATCCGCGCCGCATCGCCAAATACGCCGTCTACGGCGTGCTGTCGCTCTTCCTGGCCCACACCTTCCTGGCCTACTTCGTGGGCATCGACCGGCTGGTGGAGTGGGTGCAGCAGTCGCCGTTCGACCATCCGACGTCGTTCGCCGTCATGGCCGTCACGACGTTCGGCATCATGGCCGACTTCACCTGGTTCCGGGAGCAGACCTGCCTGGTGGCCTGTCCGTACGGCCGGTGGCAGTCGGTGCTGCTCGACCGCCAGTCGCTCATCGTGGCCTACGACCGCAAGCGCGGCGAGCCGCGCGCCAGGGGGAAGGATCGCGCCGACGCCGGCGACTGCATCGATTGCGGTGCCTGTGTCATCACCTGCCCCACGGGCATCGACATCCGCGACGGCCTGCAGATGGAATGCATCCATTGCACGCAGTGCGCCGATGCCTGCGACGCGATCATGGCCCGCGTCGGCAAGCCGCCCGGTCTCATCCGCTATTCGTCACAGGCCGCGCTCGAGGGCGAGAAGGTCCGCCGGCTGCGGCCCCGCGTGGTGCTCTATCCACTCGCCCTCGCCATCGCCGTCGGCGGCTTCGTGGTCACGCTCGGCACCAGGGCGCCGGCGGACGTGACGGTGCTGCGGGGCATGGGCGAACCGTACGTCCTCGAACCGGACGGCCGCGTGGCCAACCAGCTTCGCGTCAAGATCACCAACCGGTCCGACGCCACCCAGGCCTATCGCATCTCGATCGAGGGCGCGGCCGAGGGCGCCCTGATCGCGCCCGACAACCCGATGTCGGTGGACGCCGGCCAGACGAGCACGATGGCGCTCTTCGTGATGCTGCCGCCGTCCGCGTTCCACGACGGCGCGCGGAACATCACGGTGCGCGTGGCCGACGGCCGCGGGTTCAGCGAAGGCGTGCCCTACCGGCTCGTCGGACCGGAGCACGACGAACACGACGACGCCCCCCATCATGATGAGGACGGAAGACGATGAAACGCGGATCCGGCTGGCCCCTGGGCATCGTCGCGATACTCGCCGCCACCGTGGGCCTCAACATCTGGGTGCTGCGCGTGGCCAACGACGACCCGTCGTTCGCCATCGAGCCCGACTACTACCAGAAGGCCGTGAACTGGGACAGCACGATGGCCCAGAAGCGCCAGAACCTGGCGCTCGGCTGGCACCTGGCGCCCACGCTGGGTGCGTTCACGGCACGCGACGGCGCCCGCCTGCAGGTGACGCTCACCGACGCGTCGGGCGCATCGATTGCCGACGCCACGGTCCGGGTGGCCGCGTTCTACAATGCCCGCGCCAACGACATCATCGACACCACGCTCCACCCCGACTCCGCCGGCTACGTGGCCACGCTGCCCGTGAAGCACGGCGGCGTGTGGGAACTGCAGTTCGACGTGAAGCGCGGCACCACCCGCTTCACCTCCACGTCGCGCGTGGAGGCCGTGCCCGCGGGACCCGGCACGTGACCCTGCTGTTCGGCGTGCTCGTCGCCAGCCTGGTGGGCAGCATCCACTGCGCGGCGATGTGCGGCGGGTTCGTCTGCGTGTACGCCGGAGCCTCCACCCCGCGCGGGCTGGCGAATCTGCCGGCGCACCTGGCGTACAACGGCGGACGCCTGGTGTCGTACGTGACGCTCGGCGTGATCGCCGGCGCCATCGGCGCCCGCGTGGACGACCTGGGCCGGTTCGCCGGCTTCAGCCGTGGAGCCGCCGTCCTCGCCGGCACCCTCATGGTGGCCTGGGCGCTGGGGATCATCGCCGCCAGCATGGGCGTGCGTGTGCCCGGCACGCTCGCGCCCGAGTGGGCCAAGCGCCGGCTGGGCGCCGCACTCGTCGCCATGCGCGACCGCCCTCCGGTGGCCCGGGCCGCGGTCACCGGGCTGCTCACCACGCTGCTGCCCTGCGGCTGGCTATACACCTTCGTCGTCACCGCCGGAGGCACCGGCAGCCCGCTGGCCGGCGCCGGCGTGATGTTCGCGTTCTGGATGGGCACGGTGCCCATCCTGCTGGCGCTCGGGTTGGGCGCGCAACGCCTGCTGGGCCCGGTGGCCCGCCGCCTCCCCCTGGCCAGTGCGGCCCTGGTGCTCGTGCTCGGCCTGCTGTCCATCGCGGGACGGGTGCACCCGCCGGCCATGCGCATGGGCGCGCACGCCGCGCCGGCATCCATGCCAATGGACGCCGGGCATGTCGTTCACTGAGCGGGCCGCGCTGACGTCCGAGGCCGCGGCGGTGCCGCGCACCCGCGTCATCTGCACGCACTGCGGCCTCGAGGTGCCGAGCGGGCTCGTTGAGCCCGGCGCCGAGCGACAGTTCTGCTGCACGGGGTGCCGGACCGCGTTCGACATCCTGCACGAGCACGGTCTCGACCAGTACTACCGGCTGGGCGAACTCCGCGAGGAGGCCGTGCGGCCCACCGGGCGCCTGTACGAGGAGTTCGACCACGACGCCTTCCAGAAGCTGTACGTCCAGCGGCGTCCCGACGGACTCGCCCAGGCGGATCTGTATCTCGAAGGCGTGCACTGCGCGTCGTGCGTCTGGCTGGTGGAACGCGTGCCGTTGCTATTGCCCGGCGTGGCGGCCGCCGAGTTGGAGATCCGGCGATCGCTGGCCCGTGTGATCTGGGATCCGGCCGCGGTACCACTATCGCGCGTGGCGCGTATGCTCGATTCGCTCGGCTACCCGCCGCACCCGTTTCGCGGCGTGCAGCGGGATGCGATTCGACGACGCGAGGACCGGGCGATGCTCGTGCGCATCGGCGTGGCGGGTGCGATCGCCGGCAACATCATGCTCGCCGCGTTCGCCCTGTACGCGGGATGGATGGGGGGCATGGAGCACGAGTGGCAGCTGTTCTTTCGCTGGCTGAGCTTCCTGCTGGTGACGCCGGCGCTGCTCTGGCCGGGACGCGTGTTCTTCTCCGGCGCGTGGGCGGCACTGCGCACCCGCACGCTGCACATGGACGTGCCGGTGGCCCTCGGCCTCGCCGTAGGTTACCTGCAGGGCGCCGTGAACACGGTGCGCGACTCGGGGCCCATCTATTTCGACGGGCTCGCGCTGCTGATCTTCCTGCTGCTCGTGGGCCGCTATCTGCAGCAGCGCGGCCAGCGCGCGGCGGCCGACGGCGCCGAGTTGCTGTACTCGCTCACGCCCTCCAGGGCCCGGGTGGCCGAGGACGACGGCCGCCTGCGTGAGGTGCCCTCCGAGGCGCTGCTCCCGGGCATGGTCCTCGACGTGCGGCCCGGCGAGACGCTGGCCGCCGACGGCGTGGTCACGCGCGGCCAGTCGCGGCTCAACACGGCGCTGCTCACCGGCGAGTCGCACCCGGTCTCGGCAGCCGAGGGCAGCGAGGTGTTCGCCGGCACGGTGAACCTCTCGTCGCCGCTCCGCGTGCGCGTGGAGCAGGCCGGCGAGTCGAGTCGGGTGGCGAAGATCCTGCTGCAGGTAGAGGAGAGCGCGCGACGAAAGGCGCCGGTGGTGGAGACGGCCAATCGCATGGCGGCCTGGTTCGTGGGCGTCGTGCTCCTGCTCGCGGCGGTCACGTTCGTGATCTGGGAGATTCGCGATCCGGCGCGAGCCGTGGACAACGCCATCTCCCTGCTCATCGTGACCTGCCCCTGCGCACTGGCGCTCTCCACGCCGCTCGCCGTGTCGATGGCCATCGGGCGGGCCGCGCGTGCCGGCATCTTCATCAAGGGGGGCGACGTGGTGGAGACGCTCGCCCGCCCGGGCCTGTTGTTTCTGGACAAGACGGGCACGATCACCGAGGGGCGCACCGCGCTCGTACGCTGGACGGGCCCCGACTGGGTCCGGCCGCTGGTGCTCGCCCTGGAAGCGGAGTCCACGCATCCGATCGCCGCCGGATTCCGCGCCGCATGGCCGGACGTCGTGGCGCCCGCGGCCGACGGCAGCGTGCACGTGGTGGGCGGCGGCGTGCGCGGGCGGGTGGCGGGACACGACGTCGTGGTGGGCTCGCCCCGCTTCGTGCTGGCGGAGGCCGCGTCCACCGAGCCAGCCGCGGGCACGGAAGCGAGTCTCACGCCGGTGCTGGTGGCGGTGGACGGACGCGTGGTGGCCAGCGCGGGTCTCGGCGATCCGGTGCGCTCCGACGCGGTGGCGGCCGTGCGCGCGTTGCGCGCCCGCGGATGGGACGTGCGCATCCTGTCGGGCGACGCGCCGGCGGTGGTGCGCGCCGTCGCCGGCGCGCTCGACCTGCCCGCGGACGAGTGCGTGGGCGGCGCGGCGCCCGAGGACAAGCGGCGCGTGGTGGAGGCGGCGCGCGACGGCCGCGCCGTGGTCATGGTCGGCGATGGCGTGAACGACGCGGGCGCCATGGCCGCCGCGTCGGTGGGCGTCGGCGTGCACGGCGGCGCGGAAGCGTGCCTGGCCACGGCGGACGTGTATCTGACGCATTCGGGACTGGCGCCCCTGGGGCAGTTGATGCGGGGCGCTGGACGGACGATGCGCGTGATCCGGCGCAATCTCGCCTTCTCCCTGGTCTACAATCTCGTCGGCGCCGGGCTCGCCATGGCTGGCGCGATCAATCCCCTCGTTGCAGCGTTGATGATGCCGGCGAGCTCGCTGACGGTGGTGATCAGCTCGTGGCAAGCGCGCACCTTCGACGGAGGCGCGGGATGAGTGTCATCTACATCGTCGTGCCGCTGGCGCTGCTCGTCGTGGGCGCCGCGGTGGCCGCGTTCGTCTGGGCGGCCAACCAGGGACAGTTCGACGACCTGGACACGCCGCAGGTCCGCATGCTCCACGACGACGAGGAACGGAATGCCCCAACCGATACCCCGACCCCCCATGAACACCCTGAGTGACAGTGGCAGCCGGCCCTACACAGATTCAGGAGTTTCCCGACACATGACCGTCGGGCGACTGGTAGGTTCAGCCGCGAAAGCCGGAGGACAGCGGCGGGCACCCCGTGTCGGGGCGCCCCGGACGCTGCCCGAGGCGCCGATGGAATTCGTGCGTGCACTTTCATTCCGGAACGGAGCGATGAGATCTCGCTTGCGTGGAGCGGAGCGGTCGTGACATCCCCAACCACGGAGTCGGACGGCGGCAATAGGCCGTGGGAAGCCGGCTTCAGCGAATATCTGCTTGGCGGCATCGTCGTCCTGATGGTGGTCGCCGCCGCACTGATTGGCTTCCTGTATCTGCTGCCCCCCGAACGCCTGCAACTCGCGGAACTGCAGCCGGCGTTCGTCGTGGCCCCCGTGACCCAGTTTCCGGTGGGCGCCAGTCGGGTGGTCGACTGGGGCGAGCAGGTCATCCTCGTCGTCCGAACCGGCGAACAGTCCTACGCGGGCCTGCAGGGTGCGTCGCCCGCCGACGGCTGCATTCTGAACTGGGACCAGACCTCGTTGCGCGTGCTTTCCCCGTGCAGCTACATCGTGTACGACCTCCAGGGAAACGTGGTGCGCGGCCTGACGACCGTGCCGCTGCAGCGGTTCCCGGTGTTCGTCCGCGATTCCGTGGTCTACGTGGGGAGGCCATAACATGCTCGGACGTGCATGGGCGGCGGCCACGGCGTGGAGCCGGCGCTTCTGGGAAGACCTGAAGGCCAGCACCGACGCCAGTCTGCTCGCCATTCTGCGGTTCGTCGGGTTGCTGTACGGGCGCATCGACACGCGGCTGCCCATCGACCAGGCCTTCAAGAAGTCGCTGAATCACCGGCTGTCGCGGTACGCGGGATGGCGGCAGGCCTTCGGCGGCATCACGTATCTGCTGTTCATGGTGCTCGTGGTCACGGGCGTGCTGCTCTCGTTCTACTATCGGCCGTCCGCCGAAGAGGCGTACCAGAGTATCCAGCACGTGGTGTCGGGTGTGACCATGGGCTGGCTGATTCGCGATGCCCACGTCTGGGGCGCCAACCTGATCGTGATCGCGGCGCTGCTGCACATGGGACGCGTGTTCTTCGACGCGTCCTACAAGCCGCCGCGCGAGACGAACTGGCTGGTGGGGTTGCTGCTGCTGTTCGTGATCTTCGCGTTCGGCGCCACGGGCTACCTGCTCCCCTGGGATCAGTGGTCGTACTGGACGGTGACGGAGGGGTTGAGCGTGCTCGGCCACGTGCCGCTGGTGGGCGGGGCGCTGGTCGAACTCTTCCGGGGCGACCCGCTGGTGTCGGGGGCCACGCTGAGCCGTTTCTTCGCCCTCCACGTGATCGTGTTACCCTGGCTCGCGCTCGCGCTGCTGGTGCTGCATTTCACGCTGGTGCGCAAGCACGGCATTGCCCCGCCGCGCTCGGTGGCGGCGGAGGACGTGGGCGCCGGGGACGAAGAGGGAGTGCCCTTCTTCCCGCACCACTTTCTGCGGTCGCTGATCGTGGGCGTGATGGTGTTGACCCTCGTGATCACCGCCGCGGCGCTCTATCCGCGCGACCTCGCGGCGCCGGCCAATCCGGCGCAGGTGCCGGAGTCGCTGCGCTCCACGTGGATCGTGGCCGACGTCTCGCGCGCGCTGTTCTACTACCTGGGCGCGTGGGGCTTTGCCGGATTCGTGCTGCTGGGCGGCGTCATGGTGTTGCTGCCGTTGTTCGACCGCTCACCGGAACGCCGGCTGAGAAAGCGTCCGGTGGTGGCCACCCTTGGCGTGATCTTCTTCCTCGGCTTTGCCGTTGCCTGGGTGGCCGGGTGGCAGCTGCGATCGGTACCGGTGGCGGCCTCCGGCGAGCTCACGCCGGTGACCCAGCCGCTGACGCCGCCCGGCCCCACGCTGCCCCGCTTCACCCCACTGCCGCCGACCACTCCCAGCACGGGGGGCGCCCGATGAGACGCGCCGTGATTGCCATTGCGCTGAGCCTCGCCACGCTCCTCGTGCTACCGGCCTCGGCGCGTGCGCAGGTGCCGATGCCCGGCGGTGTCACCATGGGCGTGGACTCGACCAACGGGTGCCTCGCCTGTCACGCCGCGCAGCGCCAGGCCGCCACGGAAGGCGTGCACTCGCAGCACGGCATCCGCTGCGTGGATTGCCACGGCGGCAACGCCAGCGTGCGCGCCCTGCCGGCGGCCCACCAGGGCCGCTTCATCGGCACGCCGAACAAGCTGCAGACGGCGCAACTGTGCGGCTCCTGCCACTCCGATCCCAACAAGATGCGCGAGTACGGGCTGCCGACCGGTCAATTGTCGCAGTTCCGGACCAGCAAGCACGGCCAGCTGCTGTTCGGCCAGCACAACACCGACGCTCCCACCTGCACCGACTGCCACGGCACGCACGTCATCTATCCGCCGTACGACGCGCGCAGCCGGGTCTACCCGACCAACATTCCGGCCACCTGCGCGCGCTGCCACTCGGATACTAAGCTGATGGCGAAGTACCACCTGCGCACGGACCAGCTCGACAAGTTCAAGAACAGCGCGCACGGCGTGGCTCTCTTCCAGAAGCAGAACTTCGCGGCGCCCACGTGCATCGCGTGTCACGGCGCGCACTCCGCGCTGCCCCCCACGGGCACCGAGGTAGCCAGTGTCTGCGGACAGTGCCACGCCCTGGTGGATCAGGCCTTCGAGTCGGGGCCGCACGGCGCCGCCTCCGAACGGGGCAAGCTGCACGGGTGCCTGGGCTGCCACCAGAATCACAGCACGGAACGCGTGGCAATCGACAAGATCGGGGCGACGTGCGACCAGTGCCACGCCGCGGACTCACGGCTGCACCAGATGGGCGTGGACCTGCAGCGAAGCGTGAAGCAGGCCAGCTTGGACATCGCGTCGGCGCGGGAGGCGGTGGACGAGATGGCGCGCGAGGGCCGGCAGGTGGGCTACTACCGGTTCCGGTATCAGTCCGCGCTCACATACTACAAGCAGATCGCGCAGGCCCAGCACAGCCTGGACCTCGAGCGGGTGAACGACCTCGCCCGCAAGGTGAGTTCGGTGTCGGTGGACCTGAACGACGCGGCGAGCACCGCGCGCGACGACCGGTGGGAGCACAAACTGCTGCTCGTGCCGGTGTGGTTCCTGTCGCTCTCGGCTGTCGTGCTGGCGTGGCTGGCCCTGCGGGCGCTCCGCAGAGCGGGCGACGCCCGCCGGGACGGGTAGGGACATGTCACCCGCCGTCCGCCGGCGCATCTCGCGACTGGCCCGCATTCTCATTCCCGTCGGCATCCTCTCGATCATTCTCGTGACCGTGGGCACGGTCACGTTCGTGCAGGTCTCGAGTCAGCCGTGGTTCTGCGGCAGCTGTCACATCATGAAGCCGTACTACGACTCCTGGAAGACCTCCACCCACCGCAACGTGGCCTGCATCAAGTGCCACATCGCCCCGGGCGTGAAGGCCGAGGCGATGAAGAAGTTCCAGGCCGCCAACATGGTGGTGAAGGACTTCACCGGCGCCACCAAGACCCGTCCCTGGGCCGAGATCGAGGATGCCTCCTGTCTGCGCTCCGGGTGCCATACCGACCGGTTGATCGAGGGGCGCGTCGCATTCAAGGGCGTGACGTTCGACCACACCAAGCATCTGGGCGAGGTCCGCGAGGGGATGCAACTGCACTGCACCAGCTGCCACTCGCAGATCGTGCAGGGCACGCACATCGCGGTCACCGAAGGCACGTGCTTCCTCTGTCACTTCAAGGGGCGCCCGGCCGGCCAGCCGATCGGCGGCTGCATCGGGTGCCACCCGTCGCCGCCCACCGTCACCTCGCCCGAAGGCTACGTCATCGACCACGCCCAGTACGTCAAGGACCGCGTGGACTGCCTGTCGTGCCACAATCAGGTGACGCAGGGCACGGGCACGGCCGATCGCGCGCGCTGCGTGAGCTGCCACAACGAGCCGGCGCGGCTGGCGCAGTTCGACAACCCGACGATGCTGCACAAGGTGCACGTTTCGACGCACAACATCGCGTGCATCCAGTGCCACACGGCGCTCGATCACCGCATCGTGTCGCTCACGACGTCGGTGGAGCTCGACTGCAAGAGCTGCCACTCGTCGGTGCACAAGGACGAGCAGAAGCTGTACGCCGGCATCGGCGGACACGGCGTGAAGCAGACCCCGAGCCAGATGTACGCGGCGCGCGTGGCCTGCGTGGCCTGCCACAACCAGGCCTCCAAACTGCCCGGGCACGACACGGTGAACGTGGCCAGCGGCGCGGCGTGCATGTCGTGCCACGGCATCAAGTACGCCAACGTGCTGCCCGGCTGGGAACGCCAGATGGAGCGCAAGGTCCAGCTGGTCGGCCCGATCGTACAGGCCGCGCAGTCGGCCGCCTCGACGCTGCCGCTGCGCAGCCGGAACCGGGCCGACAGCCTGCTCGGCATGGCCCAGGAGAACGTGGAGTTCGTCCGCGCCGGCAAGGGCGCGCACAACATCGTGTACGCCGACCAGCTGCTCCGGGCTTCGGTGAGCCTCGTGCGCCAGGCCGTGAAGGACGCCGGCGTGCCGTATCGCATGCCGGCCCTGGATCTGGGGCCGCCGGTGAGCGAGAACCAGTGCCTGCAGTGCCATCTGGGCGTCGAACAACAGAAGGGCACGTTCGATGGGCGCAGCTTCGACCACGCCAAGCACGTGCTGCAGGGTGGGATGCAGTGCAGCAGCTGCCACACGCCATTCGCGCAGCACGGCGGCATCACGCTCGGCTCCGCCGCGAGTTGCGACAACTGCCACCACCCCGTCGTGGAGCCGGTGGCCAACTGCGCCCGCTGCCACGCCGGCCCCGGTGGGGCGCCGACGGACACGTTCCACCTGGCGAAGGGCGACTTCTCGCACAGCGCGCACGTGGCCGCGAACCTCGAGTGCAAGGCCTGCCACACGGCCCCGCTGATGAGCGCCCGGACGCTGGATTGCGACAACTGCCACGAGCAGCACCACCAGCCGCAGACGGCCTGTCTGAGCTGTCACCGCGGCGGCGCGCTCGCCAAGCACAAGGTGACCGATCACGTGGCCTGCAGTTCGTGCCACAAGACGGTGCCGAACCTCGACCACTGGAGCCGGCCCATCTGCACCGCATGCCATGCGACGCGGACGAACCATTATCCGAAGCGGGCATGCGAAACCTGCCATCGGGTACCGGCCATGGGCTCGGTGCGGTCGGCAACACCGACGCCGGGCAAGGGAAGCTGACGCCGGCCGGGTAGGGAGAGGCCGGCGGGCGACGGGAGCAACCGGTGCGTCGTCCGCCGGCACCAATCGGGAGGCCGCGTATCGGCGCCAGGAGAGTGCGTGCAGTGAGTCAGCCGGACGTCGTCCTCATCCACCCACCGAGCATCTTCGACTTCCGCGACCGGACCATCTTCTACGGTCCGATCAGCGACGTCATTCCATCGACGCCGATCTTCGAGATGTACCCGATCGGGTTCGCCACGCTGGCGGCGTATCTGCGCCGCCACGGGTACCGCACGCGGATCGTGAACCTGGCACTCCGAATGATGCGCAGCCGGCGGTTCGACGTCGAGCGGTTCCTGTCCCGGTTCCGCCCCACGCTGTTCGGCATCGACCTCCACTGGCTGCCGCACGCCCAGGGCGGCCCCGAGATCGCGAAGCTGCTCAAGCGACTCCACCCCGACATTCCGGTCGTCTTCGGTGGCATCTCCGCCAGCTACTTTCACGAGGAACTGATCCAGGACCCCGCCGTGGACTTCGTGCTGCGCGGCAGTGTCACCGAACCCTGCCTGCTGGCGCTGGTGCGCGAGTTGGAGGGGGAGCGGCGCTTCGAGCGCGTGCCCAACCTCACCTGGAAGGACCACGGGCAGGTGCGCGTGAATCCGGCCTCGTTCGCGCCGCCGGCGCTCGACCCCTACGATCTCGACGCCGGGATGATCATCGGGTCGGTGGTCGGGCACCTCGATTTCTGGACGAGCATTCCCTTCCACGCCTGGTGGCGGCACCCGATCACCGCCGTGCTCACCGTGCGCGGCTGCGCCCGCGGGTGCGTGACCTGCGGCGCGTCCAACGGGGCCTTCCGGCGCTTCATGCAGGCGCACCACCCCCTGCTCCGCAGCCCGGAAGCGATCGCGGCGCAGATCCGGCAGTTCGCCTCGTTCACCCGCGCCCCGGTGTTCCTGGTGGGTGACATCAACGACGGTGGGGCGGAGTACGCCCATGCCGTGGTCGAGGCGATCGGCCGCCGCCCGGTGACCAACCGCGTGATCTTCGAATTCTTCGAGCCGCCGCCGGCCGACCTGCTGCGCCGCATCGACGACCGGATTCCGCACTGGGGCGCCGAGCTCTCCCCCGAGAGCCACGACGAGGCCGTGCGCGCGCGGCTGGGTAAGGCCAGCTACACGAACGCCGAGCTCGAGGCCGGACTTGCCCGCATGCTCGAGCTCCGGTGCGAGAACCTGGACATGTTCTTCATGATCGGCCTTCCCGGGCAAACCTACGACAACGTGATGCAGATGACCGACGCCATCGAAGGGCTCTTCCAGCGCTTCGACCGGCGGCTCTCGGCGTTCATCACGCCCATGGGGCCGTTCATCGACCCGGGCAGCGAGGGGTTCGAACACGCCGAGGCGCAGGGTTACCGGCTGCGCGCCCACACCCTGGCCGAGCACCGCGCGCTACTGGAGAACGGTCGGGACTGGGAGTCGTTCCTGAACTACTCCACCGACGCGATGTCGCGCGCCGCGATCGTCGACGCCACGTACGACGGCGCCGAGCGGCTGAACACCCTCAAACAGCAGTACGGGCGCATCGATGCCGCACAGGCCGGGGCGGTGGCGGCCCGGATGCAGGGAGCGCGGAGGCTGCGCCGTCGTTTCGCCGAGGCGGGCGGCCGGGCCCTCGACCCCGAGTTGCACCGCGAGCTGCTCGGCGACGTGCGCGCCTATTCCGAGGACACGGTGAACGCCAAGGCGGAGCTGTTCCCGCCCGGCGCCTTCATCCGGAACTTCCGGCTGGGCGGAATTCTGCGGCTGCTCGGGCGCGAGATGCTGCTGACCCTCCGTCGCCCGCCGCGCACCACCGGCCCGTCGCCCGACTGACCGGCTACGGCCGGCGGCCGAGGATCTTGGCCCGGACTTCGTCCGGCGACATCTGCAGGTGGCAGGGCGCGCACTCCCGATTGGGGTGGTGATCGCGCCGGTCCACATGGCAGCTCACACAGAACGTCCGGTCGCCGGTGAGGAGGGCGAGGGTTTCCGTGGCGTGGCACTCGGCGCACGCCAGGTGATCGGCGGCCTTGTGCCTGGCCAGCAGCGTCGTCCCGTGGCACGTGGTGCAGTCGCGCGCATCGCGGTGGTGCGCCTCATGGCAGCTGGTACACGCCGCAACGGTCGCGATCGCCGTGCGCGACGTATGGCAGCTCGCGCACGCCACGGCGGTGTGGACGTCGTGCCGGAACGAGACCGCGCGTGTGGTCGGCGCGCCGGCCGGCTGGAGGTGCAGCGGCAGCGTGACCGGCTCGGGGCGGCTCGCCAGGGCATCCCGCGAATGGCAGGTGACGCACGTCAGCGTGGACGTGACGTGATGGCACGTGTTGCACGCGGCTGCGGTGACGGTGGTCCTCCCGTGCCGCGCATCCACGTTCCGGGTCCCGGCGGCGAAGTAGTCGGCCGAGCTGTGGCACCGCGCACAGGCGATGTCGGCACTCACCACGTGATCCACGTGGTCGAACGTCTGGCCGAACACCGTATCGCGCACCGCCTCGACGCCGTAGTGGCAATAGGCGCAGGAGGTGGTTGCCGGATCGGGCCCGAGCGCCGGAGGTGGCGGAGCAGTCCTCCCGGCCGCGCGGTACGCCGCTCCGACCTTCCGGGCAGCCGAGCGCAGCAGCGCGTCGGCCCCCGACACGTTGTGGAGACCCCCGCCATTGCGCACCAGCGCGAGGTCGGCGACCGCCCCGCGCAACCGGGCCTGCGCGGCGGCCTGTCCGGCAAGCGTGGGGTCCGCGTTCGCGGCGGCGACGTACGCGGCCACGGCCCGGAGCCGCCACCCCAACCCCTCGGCCCACCGCGGCAGCATCTTGTCGAAGCGCGTGCCGTGGCAGGTCTCGCAGGCGCGGCCGACGGCCGCCAGCCGCGGCGCGCCCGGCGCCGCGGCGAGCGCGGCATCGGTGTGACAGGCGCGGCAGTCGACGCGCGCCAGATACATGGCGTCGGCCCGAACCGTGGAGTCCGCGCCCTCGTACAGGGTCTGCACCGCCTGGTGTGCGCCGGCGTGGCAGGTGACGCACCGGGCGGCCTTCTCCCGCGCTGTGCCCACCATCGTGGCATGCACGGCGGGGTGACAGCTGGCGCAGTCGAGCCGGCCGCTGTCGGCCTGCGGCGCCGCGCGCGGCGACGCCGGTTGTTGGCGGTTCGGCGTCCAGCCGACGAGAGCCGCCATGGCCAACCCGGCCAGGATTCCCCCGACGATCCGGCGCCGAACCTCAGTCATGATGTCAACTCACGAGGGCGTAGATCACGAGCAACACCAGGAACACGCCTGCGGCCAGCGCCGCGAAGCCGAGTGCCATGGACCAGAGATACGTCGCGCGCGACGGCTCCGGCGCCTCCAGCTTCGTCAGGCCGCCGTCCTTCACTTCGCGCTCGTATTCCAGAGGATGCTCTTCCTCGAAATATTCGGCCCGCGCCCGCCCCGTGAAGATCACGAGATCGATGGGGAACTTGCCCGGGCGCAGGTGGACGTTGAAGAAGTGGATCGTGAAGATGAAGCCGAGGGCGAGCAGCGCCTCGTCGCCGTGCACGATGGTGGCCACGTTGAACATCCACCCCGGCAGGAAGCGGGCGAAGAACGTGGGGAACCAGAGCAGCAGCCCGGAGCCGCCGATGATCGCGACGCCCCAGAACACCGCCCAGTAGTCGAACTTCTCCATGTAGCTGAAGCGGTCGAACTTGGGCTGGCGACCCAGGCCCAGGAACCACTTGAACATGCCGATGACGTCGCGCACGTCCTTCGGCTGGGGCACCATGCTCCGCGGCCCCCAGAAGATCGAGAGCTTGTCGTCGGTCTTGATCAGCTTGCGTACCACCGACGCGAGATGGATGAAGAAGTACCCGAAGGTGATCGCGGCGCACACGCGGTGAATGAACGCGGCCGACCCGGGGCCACCGAGCGCCTTCATGAGCGGGGCGGCCCAGCCGGCGTAGGCGAAGCGCAGCGGGACTCCGGTGACGACGAGTCCGAGGAACGAGATGATGACCAGCGCGTGCGTCGTGCGCTCGATGGGACCGAAGCGCGTGATGTACGGGCCCCTGCCCTGGTCCGAAACGGCCATGGGCTTCTTCATGGTTGCCCCTCCTGCTGCCCCGGCGCCGAATTGTCGGGCGGATGCGCATCATGGTTGGTCCGGCCACGCAACCGATCGATGATCAGCCGCCCCAGCCACAACAGGGTGTGCGCGCCGAAGAACACGAAGACGCTCACCAGCAGCGTGGTCATGAACAGCCAGGTCCAGAACAGCAGCGGGAACATGGTGCGGTTCTTCGGATCGCCGTGGGGCTGATACTTGACGAAGTTCGCGTTGGCGTCGGGATGGCACGCGCCGCATGTGGCCACCAGGTTCGCCGGATTGGTCGAGGATTTGGGATCCGTCATCGGCAGCATCGCGTGCGCCGTGTGACAGTCGCTGCACTTCGCGGTCAGGCCGAAGCCGAGTTCGGTCACCTGTCCGTGATAGGTCTCGAAGTAGGTCTCGTATTCATGTTCGTGGCAGGAACCGCACTCCTTCACGACGCCCCGGAACCAGACGGGGTCCGATGCCGAGACGAGCTGGTGCGCCGGATGGCAGTCCACGCACACCGGCGCCGAATGTCCGGTGGGCGTCTTGGCCCCGGTGCGCGCCGCCTTGCCGTGCGAAGACTGGTCGAACGTCTCGAGCACGCCCGCGTGGCACTTGCCGCAGGTCTCGGGGATGTTCGCGCGGTTGATCGTGGACGCCGCCGAGTCGGGCGGCAGGATGAGGTGGGCGCCGTGGCAGTCGTTGCACGTGGCCGAGACTACCAGCCCCGCCTTGGTCATCGCCGTCCCGTGCACCGTCTTGTAGTACGCGTTGACGGCAGTGCGCGCCGCGGTGTCCTTGGGCGCGCTGAAGTAGGTGCCGATGATCTTCGGATTCGCGTGACAGCTGCCGCAGAGGCCCGCCACGTTCAGCGGGTAGGTGGGCGACCTGGGATCGTCCGCCCCGAGCACGTGGTGCTTGGTGTGGCAGGTGATGCACGTGGGCGCGTTGCCCCGCGTGACCGCGTCCGGCGCGTGGATCGACTTCGCCCAGTCCTCTCCTTCCTTCTGATGGCAACTCTGGCACGGCACGGCCACGACCGTCGTGACGCGATGGGGATACCCGTTCGCGAAATCGGGGTGGCAGCGCGTGCAGCTCAGGCCGGCATGCTTCGAGTCCTTGAGCAGGGAATCGGGAACGTAGAGCACCGAGTCCGGCTTGACGCCCCCACCCTTGCCGACGAGGAATTCGCGGTTGGAGTGGCAGTTGCGGCATTCGACGACGCCGGCCTGCTGCTGAGCTTCCGCCGGCGCGGCGAGCGCCGCGCCGAGCGTCACCGCGCCGAATACCGCCAGCGCAAGCCCGAGCACGTTGGGCCCCGGCATATAACGAGGGCGTTCGCCGTGCAACCCTGGCTCGCCCACCAATTGCATTCGTTTCAAGGCTACCTGTCCGCTGTACGTTCGCGTGTGCGTTCGAATCGGATCTCGGACTGCACGCCCCGTGCATCAGGGCCGGCCGCAGTGCGGCTACGCGGAAAGAAACGGGTGGCGCCGAAGCGCAACTAGCGGAGATGCCCTGAGCATCCGTAGGGGAATCGCTGGCCGATTTTCCCGGTCGTCGGACTGCTCGCGTGGCGGCGGGCAGGGCCGCGCCCGGGAACCGTGACGAATCGGCCTCGACCACGCACGGAGAAGTCCCCACGAATTATCAGGTTTCGGCTGATGCGGAG
Source organism: uncultured Gemmatimonadaceae bacterium (assembly GCA_963814345.1). GTDB lineage: Bacteria > Gemmatimonadota > Gemmatimonadetes > Gemmatimonadales > Gemmatimonadaceae > JAGWRI01. Next base: position 385,342 of record CAWFCT010000021.1, read on the forward strand.
GCCCTCGGCGAAGGGAAGATTGCCGGTACCCCCAACGAAGGTCGAAGGTGAATCCCATGCCGCGACTCAAACGCCATCGGACCCCCGTCCCGGCGCCGTCGATCCCGACGCGCCCCATGCATCCGGACATCCTCGACCAGTATCTGATCGAGGTCAATCGCTATCCGCTGCTCACGGCTCCCGAGGAGTTGGCGCTGGCGCGCCGCATCCAGGCGGGCGACGACGCAGCGCTCGACGAGTTGGTCCAGCGCAACCTGCGCTTCGTGATCTCCGTCGCCAAGAAGTACCGCAATCGCGGCCTGTCGCTGCTCGACCTCATCGAGGAGGGCAACATCGGGTTGATGACCGCGGCACGGCGCTTCGACCCGGATCGCGGCGTCAAGTTCATCTCGTACGCCGTGTGGTGGGTGCGCCAGTCGATCCTGGCCGCGCTGGCCCGGCAGAGCCGCACCGTGCGGCTGCCGCTCAACCGCACCGGCGACCTGTCCCGCGTGGTGAAGACCTCGGCGTCGCTGCGCCAGGAACTCGACCGCGAGCCCACCGAGGAGGAGCTGGCGCACGTGACCGGGCTCTCGCAGCACGTGGTGCGTTCGCTCGTGGGCGTGAACCGCAACGAGTTGCGCCTCGACGCCCCGCTGAGCCGCGAGGGCGACCGCGCCCTCCTGGAGCAGTTCGTCCATGCCCAGGCCCCGGACATCGAGGAGGAGGCGGCCCGCCGGCTGCTGCGCGCCGACCTCGAGGACGCCCTCCAGGCCCTCTCGCCGCGCCACCAGCGGGTGCTGCGCCTCTATTTCGGCTTCGACGACGGCCGGGAACGCACCCTGGAGGAGATCGGGGAGCTGTTCGGCGTGACCCGCGAGCGCATCCGGCAACTCCGCGACCGGGCCCTCAAACACCTCCACGACGGGCGCGCCGGCCGCGCATTGGCGACCTATGTCGGGTGAGACGGTAGGTCGGTGAGACGGTAGGTCGGTAAGTCGGGGAACGGCGGCTCCACGCCCGCGCCCCCTCTACCGGCCTACCGACCTACCGGAGTCTGTAAGGGAATCCCTTCCATTTTGCGCAGTAAATTCCGATTGTTCTGGTCCCTCTACCCATTACCGTTCGTGCAGCGCTGGAGGGGGTCGCGGCCGGCGCTGGAGGTGGTTCCCGCAACCCTCTGATCGCCCGCAAACACCGTGCTGAGATTCTGGAGACGTCAGCGGCAAATCCCGAGCGCTTCGAGCATCCGGTTCACCTGCCCGGATGACTGCCCGCTCGCGTCCTGTCCCATTGGCTTCTGCGCACTCGTGGTCGGCCTGACCTGCCATGCCGACGAGGCGCGGCGGTTACGCACCCTCGGCGTGTTCGAGGGCGCTCGGGTCGGGATCGTGGACACCCGGAGCGGCATTCTGCTCGACGTGCGGGGTTCGCGCCTGGCCCTCGACGTCTCGGTGGCCCGGACGATTCGCGTGCGCCCGCTGGCGGCATGACCGCGGGCGCCCAACTGGTGGACGCGGCCACAGCGGCCGAGCCTGCCGCGCGCGCCCTCCGGGTGGCGCTGGTCGGCAATCCCAACTGCGGCAAGAGCACCCTCTTCAACGCCCTCACGGGACGCCGCCAGCGAGTGGCCAACTTCCCGGGCGTTACCGTGGAGCGCGCCGAGGGCGAATACCGGACGGACACCGGCCCGGTGTCGGTGATCGACCTGCCCGGCACCTATAGCCTGTCGCCCGAGTCCCCCGACGAGGCCATCGCGCTCGACGTCCTGCAGGGACGCGCTGCCGGCGTGCCGCCGCTGGACGTCATCGTGATCGTGGTGGACGCGGAGAACCTGGAGCGCAATCTCTATCTCGCCACCGAAGTGCTGGAACTCGGCCGCCCCACCGTGATCGCGCTCAACCGCGTCGATCGCCTGGAGCGGGCCGGCATGCAGATCGACGTCGTGGAGTTGATCCACGAGCTGGGCGTGGTGGTGGTACCGGTGGTGGCGACGCGCGGCGAGGGGGTGGACCGGCTGCGGCACGCGATCGATCGCGCCGCGTCCCTGCCGCGCGCGACCCTGCATCTGGCGGACGACGACGAGATGGGGGACGACGACCATGACGCCCACCGGCGCTATCGCTGGATCTCGCACGTCATCGACCGCACGGTCACACGAAAGGGCCCGCGTGCCCAGTCACTCAGCGATCGCGTGGACGCGGTGGTCCTGCACCGCGTGTGGGGGCCGATCATCTTCCTGGGGCTGATGCTCGTGGTCTTCCAGGCGATGTTCAGTTGGGCGCAGCCGCTGGCCGACGGCATTCAGGCGCTGGTGGCGCTCACGGCCACCGGGGTGCGCGCCGCGGTGCCGCCCGGCGAACTGCGCAGCCTGCTCGTGGACGGGGCGCTGGGCGGTGTGGGCAGCGTGCTCGTCTTCCTTCCGCAGATCGCCATCCTCTTCCTGTTCATCGGCATTCTCGAGGATTCGGGGTACATGGCGCGGGCGGCGTTCGTGATGGACCGCTACATGCGCCCCCTGGGCCTGCACGGCAAGAGCTTCATCCCGCTCATCTCCGGATACGCCTGCGCCGTGCCGGCAATCATGTCCACCCGCACCATCCAGCAACCCAAGGAGCGGCTGGCCACGATCATGGTGGTGCCGCTCATGAGCTGCTCCGCGCGCTTGCCCGTGTACACGCTGCTCGTCGCGGCATTCGTGCCTGCGGTGACGGTGGCCGGGCTGTTCAGCCTCCAGGGGCTCACCATGCTCGGCATGTACGTCATGGGGACGGTGGCCGCCCTGCTCGCCGCGGCAGTGTTCCGGCGCACGCTGCTCCGCTCCGAGACCCGGGCCCTGATCATCGAGCTGCCGGCGTACTCCGTGCCGAACGCGCGTGGGCTGTTCAACTCGGCGTGGCAGCGCGTGCGGATGTTCCTGCGCCGCGCCGGCACCGTGATCTTCGCCATCTCGATCCTGCTCTGGGGACTGGCCAGCTACCCCCGGTCGAGCGCAGCGCCGGGCCAGCGGGTGACGCAGGAAGAGCAACTCTCGCAGTCGGCGCTCGGCCATCTGGGGCACGCCATCGAGCCTGCGGTGCGGCCGCTGGGCTACGACTGGAAGATCGGGGTGTCGATGATCGCGTCGTTCGCCGCCCGCGAGGTGTTCGTGAGCACCATGGGCACCATCTACGGCGTGGGCCATGACGGCGACGACACCCATGCGCTGGCCCAGCGCCTGCGCGAAGAACGCGACCCCGCCACCGGACGGCCCACCTACACGCCACTGATCGCCGTGGGGCTGATGGCGTTCTACGTGTTCGCGCTCATGTGCACCAGCACGCTCACCATCACGCACAAGGAAACCGGCGGCGGATGGCAGGGGGCCCGATGGGCCGCCCTCCAGTTCACCTACATGCTGGTGCTGGCGTACGGCGTCGCGTTCGTGATCTACCACGGTGGGTTGGCGCTCGGCCTGGGCGGGACGGCATGACCGGCGCCGTGGTCCAGAACGTGCTCGTCGGTGTGGCGCTGCTCGGCGCTGCCGGCTACCTCGCGCGCCGCGCGTGGAAGCGCGTCGTGGCCGCGCGACAGCCGCAGTCCGGACCCTGCGGTCCGAACTGCGGCTGCGGCGAGTAGGCTACTCGGGCCGAACCACCAGCAGCGCCCGCGGTCCGCCGCGGAGAATCTTGTCGGCCACGCTGCCGATCATCAGACGCCGCATCCCCCGCCCGTGCGTGGTCATCGCCACCACATCCGTCCCCTGCGCCTGCGCGGTGTCGAGAATCGCCTTGGCCGGCGACGCATCGGTCCGCACCTCGGTCTGGATGTCGAGCGTGGCATACTGGCGGCGCAGCTTCACGGCGAGCGACGACACGTAGTCGGCGGCCCGCTCCACCTGCGATGCAGTGGCCTCGGTGGCGTACTCCTCCGGCGGCGCATAGGCCACGACGTATTCCATGGCCGGCATGAACGCCGGGGTGAATACGGGCTTCACCACTTCGAGCAGCAGCACCTGCGCGTCGGTCAACCCGGCGAGTGCCATGGCATGCGGCACCACCTGCTCCGAGTAGCCCGAGCCGTCGACCGGCAGCAGCATCCGGTGAAACACCCCGAGCGGCTCGAGCAGCCCGTCGGGCGCCTCCTCCGGCCGGAGCATCAAGACCGGCGCCGAGGTGCTGCGCACGACCGCGTCGGCCACGCTGCCCATCCATGCACGGCTGAACCCGGTGCGTCCGTGCGTGGACATCACGAGCAGCGGCGCCTTCTGCTTCCGCGCGAACTCACAGATGGCGTGGGCCGGCGGGCCGTCCAGAATTGCCGTCCGCGGAGTGAGTCCGATCTCGCTGTGGATCCCCGTCGCCGTGCGGTCCAGATAGTCCTGTGCTTCCTCGCGCATCGCCCGCTCCAGCGCCAACTGGTCGCCCAGATCGTGGAGCATCAACTCGTGGGCGCGCACGAGCACGACCTCGGCGTCCGCCCGCTCGGCGAGCATGGTGGCCGTCGCGATCGCATGCTCGGCCAGCGGCGATCCGTCGAGCGGCACTACGATGGTGCGAAACATGGGTCCCTCCTCCGCCCGAAGGCGGCCGTGTCTCAGGACCAGGGCTCGCGGAACTCCCGGTCGCGATTGAACACGTAGGTCCTTCCACTCACCTTGCGCTCGGCCACCGCCCGCGCGATGTCGGTGACCGTGACGATCCCGACCAGCTTCTCATCCTCGACCACCAGCACCCGGTGGATGCCGGCCCGGCTCATCAACTCGGCGGCCTGTTCCACCGAGTCGTCCGGCCGCAGCGCCCACAGGCGGCGCGTCATCACCTCGCGGACCTCGTGTTCCTCCAGGGTATTCCACTCCGGTCCGTCCACGCTCTCCATGCGCTGGGTGACCTCGGCGCCCGCGTCCTCCCACAGATCGGTGAAGAACTCGCCGGAAGGCCCGTTCTCCTCGTCGCTGCGGTCGGGCAGCGGCAACTCGCTCCAGTCGCGCCACTCCGTGTCCTCCACGTCCTCTCGCTCGCGCGGGACGCCCGGCTCCGACGCGGCGAAGCCGATGAGGTCGGCCGCCGACACGACCCCCACGACACGGTCGCCCGCCAGAACGGGCGCCCCGGTCACGTGCTGGCGCGACAGCAACTCCATGGCGTCACGCAGCGTGGTGAGGGGGGTGACGGAGACGACGTCGGTCGTCATGATGTTGCGGAGCTTCAGCATGGGCACCTCCCGCCCCGTGGGGCCGAGTGCGACGGGCGGCAACGCCCGCCGGTGGATTGGAAGATGCCGGCACCCGTGCCGCGCCTCTGTCGGCAGGGACCCGAGACCGTGTAGGGGTTTGGCGGCGGAGCGGCACGCGGGGCGCGCGCCGGCAGTTGGGAGCGAACTCCATGCTGCGCGGGCGCGCCGGCCACTCGCCTGCTTCAGTCCCCCGGCTCGGTGGGTCGAAACGACAGATCCCAGGCCAGCCAGATGCAGCGCGTGAAGGGGAACGCCAGCACCGGCGCCGCGACGGCGAGCGCTGGCGCCAGGAACTCCAGCGCGGTCCATGGCACGTTTGGAAAGGTGGCCACGATGATCACCACGACCGTCCCGATGGTCAGCAGCTCGGCGGCGATGATGTTGAACATGAAGCCGCCGTACCAGTAGTCCTCGGTCTCGCCGCGCTCGAGCGCCAACGCGCAGGTGGGACACTGGGCGCGCAGATGCAGCCAGTCCTTGAGGATGGACCGCCCGCCGCACCGCGGGCAGCGGAGCGTGAGTGCACGAAGGAATGAAATGGAAACGCGGGGGCGCATGGGGATCGGGGAGCGAATGCGTGGAAACGGGCACGGACGACTGATCACCGTTGACCGACCACACCGAACTCGTAGTTCCGCCGTGGGTCCGGCCGTCCATCTCGCCCGCCCACGCAATCTACAGTATCATCCCCGCATGCTGTCCCCCGGATCGCTCCAGCTACTCATCGGCGTCGTTCACATCGTGCTGGCGATCGGCGTCTCGACGCACATCGTCCTCACCAAGCACGATCCCCGCGCCGCGATTGGATGGATCGGCCTCGTCTGGCTGACACCGGTGATCGGCTCGGCGATGTACGTCTTCCTGGGTGTGAATCGCATCCGGCGCCGGGCCGGCGAGCTGCGACGCGACCGCGTGGGCTCGGGGATGACCCCGACCGGCAGCCATGCCCTCCCACTCACCGGCGCAACGCCGGACATGATCCCCGCCACGCTTCGCCCGCTGGCCAATCTCATCGGGCGCGTCACCGGCGCGCCGCTCACGCCCGGCAACTCCGTGGAACCACTGGTGGGCGGCGACGAGGGCTATCCGGCGATGCTCGATGCCATCGACGGTGCGCAGCGTACGGTCGCGCTCGCCACCTACATCTTCGATCGGGGCGCCGTGGCCGACCGTTTCGTCGATGCCCTGTCGCGTGCCGTGGGCCGCGGGGTCGAGGTGCGCATACTGATCGACGGCGTGGGCGCGCGCTACAGTCGCCCGCCGATCATGGGCTCGCTGCGACGGGGCGGCGTCCGCGTCGCGGAGTTTCTCCCATCGGCCTTCCCCTTCTCGCATCCGTATTTCAACCTGCGGAACCACCGCAAGTTGATGATCGTGGACGGCGTCATCGGATTCTGCGGGGGGTTGAACATCCGCGATGCCTGCATGCTGTCGCTCGCGCCGAAGGACGCCACGCAGGACGTGCACTTTCGGTTCCGGGGGCCGGTGGTGCGACAGTTCATGAGCGCCTTTGCCTTCGACTGGCAGTTCGCGGCGCGCGAGCGCCTGGAATCCGAAGCCTGGTTCCCGCCGCTCGATGCCGCCGGACCCATGCTGGCACGGGGCATCCCCGACGGGCCCGACGAGGATTTCGAAGCGCTGATCTTCGCGTTCCTCGGCGCGATCGCGCAGGCCCGGCAGCGCATCCGCATCGTGACACCGTATTTCCTGCCCGATCCTCCGATCATCGACGCGCTCAAGGTGGCCGCGTTGCGCGGCGTGGCGGTGGAGATCATCCTGCCGTCACGGGGCAATCTCCGTACGGTCCAGTGGGCGCAGACGGCGCAGCTGGGCCAGGTGCTGCGCGGTGGATGCGAGGTGTTTCTCTCACCCCCGCCGTTCGATCACTCCAAACTGTTCACCGTGGACGGCGAGTGGGCGCTGGTCGGGTCGACCAACTGGGATCCGCGGAGCCTGCGGCTCAACTTCGAGTACGCGGTGGAGTGCTACTCGCCGGAGTTGGCGTCCCGCCTCGACACGATGATCGATGCCAAGCGCGACGCCGCCCGCTCGTTCACGCTCGCGGACCACCGCCGTCGCCCCTTCCCGGCCAAGGTGCGTGACGGCCTGGTCTGGCTCGCCCAACCATATCTATGAGCCGCGTGGCACCGAACGAACGGACGCGAAGACCCGCCGCGGCTGACCCGGTGTTCCTGGGACTCGACGTCGGGACGAGCGGCGTGAAGGCGCTGCTCGTGCGTCCGGCGGGCGAGGTGGCCGGCTCGGCGACCGTTCCGCTCACGATGGCCACGCCCCATCCCGGGTGGGCCGAGCAGGATCCGGCGGCGTGGTGGCACGCCGTGGGCGGGGCGGTTCGCGAAGCGCTCAACCGCGTTCCCGGCGCGTCCGTGGTCGCGGTGGGCATCTCGGGCCAGATGCATTCGTCCGTATTGCTCGACGCGCGTGGTGAGGTCATCCGCCCTGCTCTGCTCTGGTGCGACGGCCGCACCACGGCCGAGTGTCGGGAGATCACCGAGCGCGCCGGCGGTGAGGATCGCCTGCGCGACCTGGTCTGCAATCCCGCGCTCGAAGGATTCACCCTGCCCAAGCTGCTCTGGCTGCGGCGCCACGAACCGCAGGCGTTCGCGCGGCTGGCCAAGGTGCTGTTGGCCAAGGACTACGTGCGATACCGGCTCACCGGAGCGCTGGCCACCGAGCCGTCCGACGCCTCCGGCACGCTCATGTTCGACACGGCGCGCCGACGGTGGAGCCGGGAGATGCTGGAGGCCGTGGATCTGCCGTTCTCGCTGTTGCCCGAGCTCGGAGAGTCGGCCGAGATTCTGGGGCGGGTGACCGACGACGCGGCGGCGTTCACCGGGCTTGCTGCCGGCACGCCGGTGGTGGGCGGGGGCGGGGACAACGCCTGCGGCGCCGCCGGCGTGGGCGCGGTCGCCCCGGGCCAGACCGTGGCGAGTTGGGGCACGTCGGGCACCGTGCTCGCTCCAATGTCGGAACCGAGGGTCGATCCGCGGATGCGCGCGCACACCTTCTGCCACGTGTCGCCCGGCCGCTGGTACCTGATCGGGGTCGTGCTGTCGGCCGGCAGCGCGTTCGCCTGGTACCGCGATCGATTCGCCCGCGAATATGCGGACGCCGCGCAGGCCAACCAGGCCCTGCGCGACGAGGCAGCAACCGTTGTCCCCGGGGCCGAGGGCGTCACCTTCCTGCCCTATCTGCAGGGGGAGCGCACGCCGCACCGAGATGCCGCCCTCCGCGGCGCCCTGCTGGGACTCAGCCTTGCGCACACACGCGCTCACGTCACGCGGGCCGTGCTGGAGGGCGTCGCCTTCGCCCTGCGGGACTCGGTGGAGATCCTCCGCGAGCTGCAACTCCCGGTCACCGAGATGCTGCTCACCGGCGGCGGCGCGCAGCACGCGCTGCTCCGGCAGATCCAGGCCGACGTGTTCGGCCTGCCGGTGCGCACGGTGAATCGCGAGGAGGGTTCGGCCTACGGGGCGGCCCTGCTCGCCGGGGTCGGCGCCGGGGCCTTCCCCGATCTGGAGGCCGCCGTGCAGGCCACCGTGGTCCGGAATCCCCCACTGCCACCCGATCCGCAGGCGCGCGCCCTCTACGACCCCCTCTTTGCCCGGTTCCGCCGTGCGTACATGCGGACTGCGGCACTAACCGGTAGAATTGATCCGGACGAGAACCTCGGGAGAACGGTCCGATGAGCGACATCTTCGAACCCATGGCCAAGCAGAGTCTTGCCGACCGCCTGGCCCTGCGCATCCGGGAGCTGATCCGGAATGAGAACTACACCCGGGGCGACCGCCTGCCGGCCATCATGGAGATGGCACGCCAGTTCGGAGTCGGCCACCCCACGATCCGGGAAGCGCTCAAGCGTCTCCAGACGATGGGCATCGTCGAGATCCGGCACGGATCGGGGGTCTATGTCTCGCGGAACGATGACGTGCTGCTCCTGGCAGCGCCGGACTACACCGAGACCGTAACCAAGAAGCTGCTGCTCGATCTGGTGCGCACGCGGCTGCCGCTCGAACTCGTGGCCGTCGGCGACGCGGTGCGGAACGCCTCTCCCGAACAGCTGATGGAGATGCGACGGATTCTCGAGGCGGCCGGCCACGACGTGTCCAACCGCGAGACGATGCGGACATCGAACCTGGCGTTTCACCGGCTGATCGCGCTGGCGTCGGGCAACCGTGTGCTGGCCCAGCTGCTCGCCGTGCTCCACGACCTGTTCCCGCGCGAACAGCAGATGGTACTGGGCATCGGCGGTTCGCGGGCCCGCGATCACGACGAGCACGTGTCGATCCTCGAGGCCATGGAGCACCGCGACGAGCCGCTCGCCGTGGACCGGATGCGGAAGCACATGCGGGGCGTGGAGCGCGCGGTGCTCGACTGGGATCCCGAACGGCATCCGATCGGCGAACCCGCGGTGCCCCGCTGAGTCGGGCACCGCGGGCGCCGGCCCTCACTGCCTGAGCGCGAACTCGAACCGCTGTTCCACCACCTGGCGCACGCGACTCCCGTGGGCCTCGGCGGGCTGGTAGCGCGACCGGAGCAGCACGTCCCGCACGGCGTCGGCGAACAGCGTGTGCGTGGCGGCGATCACGTGAATCGAACCGGGTTCGGCACGCCCCGTGGTATCGACGATGAAGCGTACGTCCACGTGCCCTTCGAGATGGGCGGCGCGCATCGTCTCCGGGTAGCGCGGCAGCGGGTTGCCGCGGCTCGGCACCACGGCGCGGTCCACCGCCGACGCGTCCCACGCGCCATGTTCGGGTCCCGAAGACATGCCGCCGCCATTGCCCGCGAAATGGACCGGCGGCGGCGATGAACGCGTATCGTACCAATTCGGATCGGTCACGATGGTGTGCGTATCGATGGGCGGCAGGGCGTTCGGAATCCGGATCGGCGGGATGACGAGGGCCGACGAGGTCGGCACGGCCACCACCGGCGACGGCGACGCGGGCCGCGGGACCGGTGCGGGCGCGATCGGCGCCGGCGTCACGTACACCACCGGCGTCGCCGCCGGCGCCACCGGCCGAGGGCGCGGCGTGGCGCGCGCCGTCATGGCCACCACGAGTCCGATGATGCCGGTGTGCAGCGCGATGCTCACCAGCGTGCCGCCCAGCCGGCGCGGGCGCGATCCCCGTGTTTCGATGAGTGTGCCCAGCATGTTGCCTCCCGTGTGAGTGCCGCATCCGCACGATGGGACAACCGGCCGCGCATTGCATGGAGGAACGATGACCGCGCGATGAGGTGATGCTGAACGGCCCGTGAAGTTCCGCTGAACGGCGGATGACGATTCGATGACGGACGGAACCCGGCAGGGGGCGGGGGCGGAGGCGGGAACCTTTTCCGTGTCGCGACTGGCCAGCGCCGCGCCCCACCGCCATACTCTCTGCATTCCCATCCGGTCTCCGTCTCCCCCGGAACCATCACGCGCCACTTCACGAGGTTGGATTCCGTGCGCTCTTCCCTGCTCCGTCGCTCGCTCGTTCTGGTAGCGCTGGCCGCGTCCGCGTCGGTCGCCGCCGCGCAGTCCCCGTCGTTCTACTCCGAAATGCACTGGCGCGAGATCGGTCCCACGCGTGCCGGCCGCGCCCGCGCCCTCGACGGGGTGGCCAGCGAGCCGAACGTGTTCTATATCGGCTACGACAACGGCGGCGTGTGGCGTACCACCGACTACGGTTCCACCTGGCACCCGATCTTCGATGAGGAGCCCACGGGGTCGATCGGCGCCATCGCCGTGGCGCCGTCCGATCCGAGCATCATCTATGTGGGCTCGGGTGCCGGGATCATCCGGCCCGATCTCTCCACCGGCGACGGGATGTACAAGTCCACCGACGCGGGCAGGACGTGGACGCATCTGGGACTCCGGAACACACAGATGATCGCCCAGATCGCCGTCGATCCGACCAACCCGGAGCGGCTGTTCGTCGCCGCGCTCGGCCATCCGTACGGTCCCAACGAGGAGCGCGGCATCTTCCGCTCCACCGACGGCGGGAAGACGTTCCAGAAGGTGTTGTACAAGGACGCGTACACGAGCGGCAACGACGTCCGCATCGACCCCAAGAATCCGAACACCGTCTACGCCACGCTCTGGCAGCAGCAACAGGGCTTCTATGAGAACGGCGCGTTCGGCGGCGCCGGCAACGGCGTGTTCAAGTCCACCGACGGCGGCAACACCTGGACGCAGCTCACCGACGGCCTCCCCTCGGTGATCCAGGCCAACCTCGCCATCGCGCCCAGCGATCCCAACATCATCTACGCCATGGCGGCGGGCGCCGGCGAGGGCGGACGCGGCGGCCGCGGCAACAGCACCACCGGCGTGGTCGGCTTCTATCGCTCCAACGACGCCGGCGCGCACTGGCACCTGGCAATCGACGATCCGAACGTCGCGGCGGGTGCGCGCCCGCAGCGCCCCGACCCGCGTCCGCTGGCCCGCATCGGCGGCGGCGACCTGCCGACGATCACCGTCGACCCCAAGAATCCGAACGTCGTCTACAGCGCCTCGACCGTCATGTGGCGCACCGAGGACGGCGGGCTCACCTGGACCGCCGTGCGCGGCGCCCCGGGCGGCGACGACTACCAGAAGGTCTGGATCAACCCCAACCATTCGAACATCATCCTCGCCGTCGCCGACCAGGGCGGCGTGGTGTCCGCCAATCGCGGGGAATCGTGGAGCAACTGGTACACGCAGCCCACGGCCGCCATGTATCACGTGACCACCGACAACGCCTTCCCGTACCGCGTGTGCGGCGGCCAGCAGGACTCGGGTTCGGCGTGCGTGGACAGCCGCTCGATGGACGGCGAGATCACCTTCCACGACTGGCACCCGGTGAACATCCAGGAGTACGGCATCGCGGCGCCCGACCCGCGCGACCCGGACATGGTGTACGGCGGCAGCCGCAACAACGTGTCGCTCTACAATCGGCGCACCGGGCAGACGCGAAACGTCGGGCCCGACATGGGACCGCGCGGCGGCCCCTACAACCGCGACGTCCGCACGATGCCGCTCATCTGGTCGCCGGTCGATTCCAACATGCTGTTCTACACGTCCAACGCCGTGTGGAAGACCACCGATCACGCCCACAGTTGGACGCGCATCAGCCCCGACCTCGCGCGGAAGCAATGGGCCGTGCCGGCCAACGCCGGCAAGTACGCGAGCGAGGTCCAGGTGGCGCCGCTCGGCGTCATCACCGCGCTCTCCCCCTCGCCCCGCGACGTGAACGTCATCTGGGCCGGCACCGACGACGGCAACGTGCAGGTCACGTGGGACGGCGGCAAGCACTGGAGCAACGTCACCCCGGCCGCCGTCAAGCCGTGGACGCGTATCTTCAACATGGACGCCGGCCACTTCGACACGAAGACGGCGTACGTGGCCGCCAACACCATGCGGCTCGATGACATGAACCCGCACTTCTTCCGCACGCACGATGGCGGCAAGACGTGGACGGAGATCGACAACGGCATGGCGCCCGGCGCCGTGGCCAACTCGATTCGGGAAGACCCGCGGGTGAAGGGCGTGCTGTACGCGGCCACCGAGACGCAGGTGTGGGTGTCGTTCGACGACGGCGACCACTGGCACTCGCTGCGCCTCGACATGCCCGCCGTCTCGGTGCGCGACATCACGGTCAAGGACGACGCCACCTGCCAGTGCGCCGACCTGGTGGCGGGCACGCACGGGCGCGGCTTCTGGATCCTGGACGACATCACGCCGCTCCGGCAGATGGCCGCCGCCCAGGCCGCGAAGGACGCCTATCTGTTCAAGCCCGAGACCGCGCTCCGCGTGCGCTTCGGCACCAACGATCCCACCCCCTGGCCGCCCGAAGTGGCGGCCGGCGAGAATCCGCCACCGGGCGGGATCATCGACTACTACCTGGCCCACGACGTGTCGGGGCCGGTGACGCTCGACATTCTCGACGCCAACGGCAAGGTGGTGCGCAGCTATGCGAGCACCGACCCGATGCTCGACCCCGATCCCGCGCTCGATCCCGCGGCCTACAACAAGGTGTGCCAGTCGAACCCGGGGGCCCCGGACTGTTCGGTTCCGCTCTACTGGGCGGCGCCGCAGATGGCCGTGTCCACGAAAGCGGGCATGCACCGGTTCAGTTGGGATCTGCACTTCGATCCCATCGGCGAGACCCGCGGACCGCGCGGCGAGGGGGGCGCCACCGGCGCCGTGCCGCACCACACCTATCCGTCGGTGAACGCCCCGTGGGCGCCCCCCGGCCGCTACACCGTGCGCCTCACGGCCAATGGCCGCTCGTACACGCAGCCGCTCACGCTCAAGCTCGACCCGCGGGTGAAGACGCCGGCGGCCGGCCTGGCGCAGCTCGCCACGCTCTCCCGCCGGATGTACGACGGCGCGGCCCGGACGCACGCCGCGTACGAGCAGGCGCGCTCTCTGGTGACCGCGCTCGACAAGCTCCAGGGAGCGGACGTGGACGCGTTCAAGAAGCAGGTCGAAGCCCTCGCGCCCGCGCCTCGGGCCGGCGGGCGGGGACGCGGCTTCGGCGGATTCGGGTTCGGACGCGGCGGCGCTCCGGCCGGACCACCGTCGCTCGAGAGCACGCAGACCGCCCTGATGTCGGCGGCAATGGCCATGCAGGCGGCCGACGCCACACCGACCGCCGACCAGGTTTCGGCGTGCACGACCGCCGCCTCACAGTCCAGCGCCGTGATGGCACGATGGACGCGGCTCAAGACCAGTGGGCTTGCCGCCTTCAACGCCAAGCGCAAGGCGGCCGGACTCTCCACCGTCACCCTCCCGGCCCGATGAGCCCATCACTGACCCCGCCGCGCGAATCGGTGGTGGACCGCTTTCTGCGCTACGTGAAGATCGACACGCAGTCGCAGGAAGGCGCGTCCACCACCCCCAGCACCGAGAAGCAGTGGACGCTCGCCCGGATGCTGGCCGACGAGTTGAAGCAACTCGGCGCCTCGAACGTCCGCACCAGCGAGCACTGCATGGTGTACGCCTCGATTCCGGGTAACGTCCCGGAATCGAACGACGTGCCGATGATCGGATTCATCGCCCACGTCGACACCTCGCCGGCCGTCACCGGTGCGAACGTGCAACCGGTGATCCATGCCAACTACCAGGGCGGCGACGTCACGCTGCCCGGCGATCCGTCCCAGGTCATCACCGTCGCGCAGAACCCCGTGCTGAAGTCGATGATCGGCGACGACCTCATCACCACCGACGGCACCACGCTGCTCGGCTCCGACGACAAGGCGGGGGTGGCGGCGATCATGACGCTCGTCGACACGCTCGTGCGCAATCCGAAGCTCCCCCACGGGCCGATCGCCGTGGCGTTCACGGCCGACGAGGAGATCGGCAGCGGCATCGAGAAGTTCGACGTCGACGAGTTCGGTGCCCGCTACGCCTACACCGTGGACGGCGGCGAACTCGGCGGCATCAGCGACGAGACGTGGAGCGCGCGCCTCGCCACGCTCACGTTCAAGGGCAAGAGCGTGCACCCCGGAACCGCCAAGGGCGTGATGGTGAATTCCATCTACGCGTTCGCGCACTTCCTGAGCGGCATGCCCGGGGACATGCTCCCCGAGACCACCGAGGGGCGCATCGGGTTCGTGCATCCGTACCTGGGCACCGCCGACGTGGAAGAATCGACCGTCAAGGTGCTGCTCCGCGATTTCGAGATGCCCGGCCTCGAGGCCAAGGAGCGGATCCTGCGTGACCTCGCCGCCGAGACGGAGCGGGCGCATCCCGGCGTGACGGTGCGCATGGAGGTGAAGGACAATTACATGAACATGAAGGAAGTGCTGAAGGATCATCCGCAGCTCGTCGAGAACGCGATGGAGGCCGCACGGCGCGCCGGGCTCAAGCCGTTCAACGAGCCCATCCGCGGCGGCACCGACGGATCGCGGCTCACGTTCCGGGGGCTCCCCTGCCCCAACATCTTCACCGGCGGATTCAACTTCCACGGCAAGCAGGAATTCAACTCGCGCCGCGGACTCGAGAAGACGGCGGAGACGCTGGTCCATCTGGTGCAGATCTTCGCCGAGCGCGGCTCGGGAGGCCACTGAGCGCGACCTCCCGGACCGCGAACTTGCGGGACGAATTCGACAACAGCCGAAGGAGGCGTCACCGTGGCACTGCGCGTCGAGCCGGAAATCCCGAACGGTCTGGCGGACTTCGCCGAGTACGCTCACCTCGTCGGCGCCGTGGACGCCCTGCGCCGCGAGGCCGAGGCCACGCTCCCCAAGCTGCGGGGCCGCACGGTGTGGATGGTCAACTCCACCGCGCGCGGCGGTGGCGTGGCCGAGATGCTGCCGACCATGGTGGGACTGCTGCGCGACCTCGGCGTGGCCACCGAGTGGATGGTGATCGAGTCATCCGAGCCCCGGTTCTTCGAACTCACGAAGAAGGTCCACAACCTCATCCACGGGCACGGCCGCCCCAATCTCGGCCCCGAAGACCGGGAGCTGTTCGAGCGCGTGAACCGGGACAACGCCGTCGCCATGGCGGCGCAGGTGCAGCCTGGTGACGTGCTGGTGGTCCACGATCCGCAGCCCATGCCGCTGGCGGCGTTCTTCAAGGAGGATCGCCCGCTCACGGCCGTCTGGCGCTGCCACATCGGCCTCGACGAGAAGCTGCCGGCCACGCGGGCCGCGTGGGAATTCCTGCGCCCGTACGCGCCGGCCTACGATCGCGCCGTGTTCTCGGCACCGGATTACGTGCCGTCGTTTCTCGCCGACCGCGCCGCGATCATCTGCCCGGCCATCGACCCGCTGTCCCCCAAGAACCGTGAACTCGGACTGCAGGGCACGGTGGCGGTGCTGGCAAATGCGGGGCTGACCGTTCCCCCGGGCCCCATGCCGACCCCGCCGTACGAACGCCTCGCGCTCCGCCTCGCGCCCGACGGGCGGTTCCACCCGGCGACGCTGCGCGGCGACTTCGGGCTGCTCGCGCGTCCGGTGGTCACCCAGGTGTCCCGCTGGGACCGGCTCAAGGGATTCGAGCCGCTGCTGGCCGGGTTCACCGAATTCCGCCGGCGGCTGCTCCACGGCGGATGGTCGCACGACCCCGTGCACCGCGTGCGCCAGGAACTCACCCGCTGCGTGCTGGCCGGTCCGAGTCCGGAGTCCATTCAGGACGACCCCGAAGCCGGCGAGGTGCTTGCCGCCATCATCGAGCAGTACCGCCGGCTCGACCCGCTCGTGCAGGAAGCGGTGGCCATCGTGTCGCTGCCCATGGAATCGGCCGAGGAGAACTGCCTGATGGTGAACGCGCTGCAGCGGGCGTCCTCCATCGTCGTCCAGAACTCGCTGCGTGAGGGATTCGGCCTCACGATCGCCGAGGCGATGTGGAAGCGCGTGCCCATTCTCTCCAATCGCCGGGCCTGCGGGCCCCGGCAGCAGGTGCGCGACGGCGAGGACGGTCGGCTGGTCCCCGACCCGGAAGACGTCGAGGGCCTGGCCCGCACCATCGACGACATGCTGCACGACCCGGCGGAGCGGAACCGGTGGGGCCGGAACGCGCAGCGGCACGTGCACGGCAACTTCCTGGTCTTCGAGCAGCTCGCGTCGTGGATGCGGCTGCTGGGGCAGACGTTATCGACAGCCTGACCCTCGCAACCCCGCGGCAGCGGCCGAGGTTGCCGCGGCATTCGTCCTCCGTAGATTCGCCAGCGCCACGGCAGGCGAGTGCCGTCCGGCGCGGCGCAGCCCCAGCCGCAGCCCCATTCCCTCTCACCGCCGTGCAATGACACTCCAGGCCCTTCCTCTCCGTTCCGCAACGCTCGTCGCATTCGCCATGTGCGCCGTGCAATCGCCACTGGCCGCCCAGCGACCCACCCCGCAGTCGGAACTCGCTACGCTCACCAGCTTCCTCTCCATTCCCAACGTCGCCTCCGACAGGCCCGACATCGCGCGCAACGCCGCGTGGCTGCAGCGGCAATTCACGCAACGCGGCTTCCGGATGACGGTCGTGCGGACGCCCGGGTCTCCAGTGCTCATCGGCGAACTCGTGGCGCCGGGGCCGCGTGCCACGCGAACCCTCACCTTCTACTTTCACTACGACGGGCAGCCCGTCACGGCGTCCGAGTGGAATGACTCGGGACCGTTCACCCCGATCTACCGCGACCGGCCGCTGGAGAGCGGAGGGCGCGTGGTATCGCTCCCGACCACGGGACCGATCGACCCCGAGTGGCGCCTCTATGCCCGCTCGGCCGCCGACGACAAGGGTCCGATCATCGCATTCCTCTCCGCCATCGACGAAGCGCGGGCCGCCGGCACGCCCATCACGTCGACCCTCCGTGTGTTGATGGAAGGCGACGAGGAAGCGGGCTCCCCATCGCTGGCCACCGTCGTCCACGAACAGGCGGCCCGCATCCGCGGCGACCTCGTCCTCCTCGTCGATGGGCCGCAGCACCCGAGCGGCCGCCCGACCTTCGTGTTCGGCGCGCGCGGCATCATGAGCACCGAGTTGACCGTGTTCGGCGCGCGCCACGACCTGCACAGCGGAAATTACGGCAACTGGGCCCCGAATCCCGCGCTCGAACTCGCGCGCCTGCTGGCCTCGATGAAGGACAGCACGGGGCACGTCACGATTCCCGGCTTCTATCAGGACGTCGTGCCGCTGACCGCCCAGGAGCAGCAGGCCATCGCCGAGATCCCCGACGTCGATACCACGCTCATGCGCCGGTTCGGGTTCGCCCGCCCCGAGATCGCGGGTCAGCGGCTGGAGGCGCTCGACAACCTGCCCACGCTCAACATCTCCGGGCTCGGCGCGGGCACGGTGGCGGGACAGGGGCGCACGGTGATCCCGTCGCAGGCCGTGGCGCGCATGGATCTCCGGTTCGTGAAGAACGTGACTCCGGATGCGCAGTTCGCGCGGCTCGAAGCGTTCGTGCGCGCGCAGGGATACCGTCTCATCAGCGGCGATGCGCCGACCGACCGGGAGCGGGCCACCTATCCGCTGCTGGCGAAGTTGCGCCGCATCGGTGGCTATCCGGCGGGCCGGACGCCGCTCACCAATCCGATCGCGCAGCAGGCCGTCGCGGCCGTGGCCGCCGCGACGCACACCACGCCGGCCCGCATGCCGACGCTCGGCGGGTCAACTCCGTTCTATCTGTTCTCGGACGGTCTCGGGGCGGCGACCGTGGGAATGCCCGTGGTCAACTTCGACGACAACCAACACGGCCCGAACGAGAACCTGCGGCTCGGCAACTTCTTCGACGCCATCACGACCATGCGAGCCATCATCTCGATGCCCTGACGGCGGCCGCGGCTCGGAGCAACACACCGGCCTCGGTGGACCGCGAGCCGGAGCCGGCGTGTGACTCCTGCATCACCGGCTGACCCGTGGTCGGGATCACGCGCCAGGCCCGCGCTGTTGCTCCGGAATGCGGGCGATCAGGAACAGCGCCAGCAATACGAGCGGCCAGAGCTGCATCACCAGCCGGTCGAGCAACCGGTGCATCTGCAATCCCTGGTCGAGCGGCGTCGTGAGGCAGACCACGAAGTAGCCCGCGGCGAGAGCGAGGACCGCGAACACCGTCAGCCGCGTGGCGCGCCGGTCGGCGGCATCGCGGTCCCGACCAACCAGCGCCAGGAAGACGGCCGCGGGCACGACAGGGAAGCGGAGCAGCATGAGCAGCGTCGACCTCACCATCAGCCAGTAGCGTGCGCCATCGAGCAGGCGCGGCAAGGTGCCGGGCCCCCGCCCACTCGCCAGATCGTTGGGCGGCGCCAGTGCCAACTTGAAAACGGCGATCATCGCCAGCACCGGGAGAAGGCCCCACAGATACGCCGCAAGGACGTGGCGGTCGGTGCGGTGGCGGCGAAACCGGTGGTGAAGAAGCAGCAACCCCACCGAGACCACGAGTACGAAGAGCAATCCTTCATTCGTGGTCCATGCCGCGAGACCGGCGCACACCCCCGTTCCGACGAGCAGCCACGTCTCATCGTCGTGAAGCCGCTTCGCCAACGCATAGAGCACGATGGTCGCCACGAAGAAGAACGCCAGCGGGAGATCGGCGTCCTGTCCGGCGCTGGTGCTGAGAAAGATCTGCGTCCCGAGGAGCGTCACGGCCGCCAGCGCCGCGTGACGGCGCCCGCGCAGCATCCAGACGCCACCCGCAACGAGGCCGACCAACGCGTACGCAAAGAGAACTCCGATGATTGCCGGCACGACCGTGCTTGCCCCGCCCGCGTACAGCCAACCGCGGACCACGGAATCCGACAGGAGCAGCGGGTAGTCGGGGTGGATACCCAATCCGGGGGTGAACGCACGGTACCACGATGCGCCACCGAGGTAGATGAACCGGGCGGTCAGATTGTAGATGGCCCAGGCATCGTGGTCGCCGTGCGGCATGCGCAGGGCGATGGCCAGCGTGGCAACGACCGCGATGCCCGCAAGGCCGAGCGCACCCCAGCCGATCTTGCGGTCGAGCGGCCCCGGCGGCGGGCCAACCGGAAGTCCGGAACGATCGGCGGGCAGCGAACGCGCCCGCGCGCGCGCCACGAGCGCCAGCACGAGCAGTGTCACGAGGTCGGCGCCCATGGCGACGATCCGGATGGGACCGAACAACAGCATCGCCGCGAACAGCACCGACGCACTGACCCCGAACCCGAGGCCGACGGCAAGCGATCCCCTGAATACTGCCTCACCCGACTTCCACCGCACCGGCCCCGGCCAGATCGACACGACCGCCGCCCACCCGATGAGCCCGGTGACGGCGAGCCATGCGGCGATCGGGAGCATCACCGCGCGCTCCTGGTCAGCAGGTACACGCCGCGCCCGTAGTCGCGAACCAGGTGCAGTCCCATCGCGGCGAGCCGCGCGCTGTCGGGGCGCGCATCGGGAAAATTGCCGACGATCGGCGTGAGCGCATACGTGTCGAGCACCAGATGCGGCGCCAGCGCCCACTGCGCCTGCACCAACGCCGTCGAATAGCGATCCTGTATGGGGTCGCGGGGCAGATCGCTGGCATACCCCACGGCACGATCGGCCGGCAGGTCCGTCCGGATCGCCGCGAATCGTTGCTCGTTGATGGCGACGGAGTCGCGAAGATCGCCCTGCAGGGCTTCGGGAAGCACCCACAGGTTGGCGCCCGCCGTCTCGAGCACGGTGCCGGCGCACCACAACACCAGGATCGCTGCGCCGATGGCGAATCGCCGGCCACCAGCACGCACGGTCAATTCCCGCTTGGACGGATGAATGGCAGCGGCTCCCCCTTCACCACGCGCCCGGCCTGGATCACCAATCGGATCGTTTCGGGCGTCAGGGCGTGGATGTTTGCCAACGGATCGATCGACGTCACCGTCACGTCGGCCAGCTTGCCCGCCTCCAGCGTCCCCACACGGTCCTGCCACTCCAGACACTCGGCCGCGGTGCGCGTCGTAGCCACGATGGCCTCCATGGGGGACATCCCCGCGTGCTCGCACATGAGCCCGAGCTCGCGCAGGTTCGTGCCGTGCGGCATCACACCGGCGTCGGTGCCCATGGCAATCTTCACGCCGGCCGCGTGCGCCCGCCGGATGCTGTCCCGGTGCGCCTGCAGCACCTCCTTCGACTTGCGCAGCGCCCACTCGGAGATCGTGCCGGTCTCTTCCCCCTGTTCGATGACCGCCTGCGGCGCCAGCAGTGTTGGCACCAGGAACGTGCCGCGCTCCAGCATCAGCCCTCCTTGAGCAGTACCGCACCATTCGGAACCGGCGCCGTGCCGGTGCCGTCGATGAGCGTGCCATTGCGGATCAGGGTGTGGGTCATCGCGCGGTCAGGGAGTCGAGGGTGAACACCGCGGGTCCCGGGGTGCCATCGGGATTCCAGAGATCCCATTCGGGTGCCCAGTACATCACGCCCAGCCCGCGGGGCGCCTGTTTCACCAGGCGCACCAGGTCCACCATGAACTGAAGCCGGCCCTCGGGTGTGGTGGGCCACTTCATGTCCGGATTGTCTGGATAGTGCGAGGGGCCGTACCCCGTCTCGGCGACGAGGAAATCCTTGTGGAAGCGCGCCGCGCTGCTGTCCATGTTCATCCGGAGATCGGCGAGCGTCCCGTGCCGCCACGGGGGATAGAAACTCTCCGCGATGATGTCGTACGGCACATGGGCGGCGTCGAGATGGTCGAAGAACCACTTCGTGGTCTTCCAGTCGCCACCGCGGTCGATGTGGATCGCGATGCGCGGCGGCGTGTTCCCGGCGCCTTCCATCACGCCGCGGATACCGGCCTTCAGCAGCCGCGTCAGGTGATCCCACTGCTCCGTCGTGTCGCTCGGCTGCGGCGGGAGGTATTCTTGGGCACCGGGCACAGCGAGCTGTCCCACCGGCCACAACGTACCGCGTGTGATCTCGTTGCCGACCTGCACCCAATCGGGCATCGCGCCCGCGTCTTTCAGCGCCTTGATGGTGTTCCGGCTGTACGTCTCGACCTTCCGCTGCAGCGCGTCGAAGTCCAACCCGCGCCACGCCACGGGAATCTCCTGGTGCTGTGGGTCGGCCCAGGTGTCGGAGTAATGGATGTCGAGCAACAGGAGGGCGCCCGACGCCTTGATCCGCCTGGCGAGTGGAATGGTGTTGGCCAGCGAATTGTCCGGGGCTTCGCGCACCGGGGATACGAAGACGCGCAGCCGGAAGGCGTTCCACCCGTGCCGCTCGAGAATCGTCAGTTCGTCACTCGGCTTGCCGTCTTCCTGATACTTCGGGAACGGGCGGCCGCGTCCACCCCGGCCCGCCGAGGCGAGGTACGAGATGTCGGCGCCCAGATAGAAGTGCGCGCTGTCGGGCGTCGCGCGCTGTGGCGACCGGGTGCTCCCCTCGGGGCGCGTAGCCGGCCCGGCCCCGAGCAGCAGGGCGGCGGCGGCGATTCCCAGAGCCCGGAACGGCCGGCGATGGGCGAACCTCTCCAGTAGTGCCAGGTCGTCATGCAGCATCTCGATCTCCGATCTGCAGTGGTCCATTCGTCAGGCCCCTACTCGGGGCGGCGATGACTGTTTCAATGGTGACCGCTCCGTGGTCTCGAGGCCAGTGCCCGCGGCTGGAGAGCGCGGAAATTCACGCGATGTTGATGGTCAACCGCTCCCTGCCCGACAATTGAGCCGCGGTGAGCAGTACCGACGTGCCGCGCACCACGCCCATCGACGCGCTGGTGAGGGGGTGCCCGTCCGGGCGGTGCAGGTGCACCGCGAGATTGGCCGCGAACCGCGGCGGCAGCGTGAGCGTCACGCGCCATCCGCCGCCGTCGGCTTCGGTCACCCATCCTACTTCGCCGAACCGCGTGGGACACCGTGAGACGGCGATGCGCTTTCCGCGCGCGAACCAGTGCTTCGGGGTGGCCTTCTGGAGATGTACCGTCGGCGTGGTGCCCGGCCGGTCGTGTTCCTCCCAGCAGAGCAGCCAGCGCAACGCCATGGCGGGTTGCAGTTCGCTGTTGATCACCGCCGACCACGCGTAGTGGCTTCCCTCGCCCGGAAAGTTGCCGGGCAACAGTGCGTCCTCCGGCGCGTACCGGCTGCCGGAGTCCATGGCGTAGCACAGGTTGCCGTACAACGCGAGCAGGAATGGGCGATAATCGTCCTCCCGGATGCGGCCCGCGAGCGTTCCGTGTTCCATGAAGTTCGACGTGCGCGGATAGTGGCCGTCGGTGTTCATCCCCAACAGCTGCTCGCCGGCCAGCGTGCGATGCCGGAAGTGCCCCGCATCGAGTTCCGCGTCGCCCCAGTCGGCCGTCCACCAGTCCATCATGAACCGGTGGTTCTCGTAACTCGACAACTCCTTGGGCGTACGCGCCGTGTCGAAGGGATGGAAGGGCGTGATCCCTGCCTTCTTCATCGCCGCGTTGCGCGCGTCGAGCGCCGTCCGCAGCGACCGCTCGATCTTGCCACGCATCTCGTCCGCCAGGGCGGCCGCGTCGCGCCCCTCCGCCTCCAATGCGCGCGCGAGCGGCGCCCGCCCCTGCGCCGACGCGTCGCGTGCCGCGGCCGTCAGCACGCGACCGTGCTCGTACAGCCCGCGCCAGATCCACGCGGCGTTCTGGTAGTAGTACGGGTGATCGTCGGGGGTGTCATGCTTGGGATCGCCGAGGTCCGCCTCGGGCGAGCCCCAGATGAGCCCGTGCCGCGGATCCCGTTCCGGGAAGGTGCGGAGCGAGTAACGGTACCGGTCGACCACGAAGCGGATCATGCGCCTCAGCACCGGCAGCCGGCGGTTCAGGGCGTCGAGATCACGCCCGTAGTCGTACGCGCGCGCCGAATTCTCCAGAAAGACCCCGGCGTTGAGCGGTCCTTCCACCTGATCCTGCGTATTGTAGGTGAAGTTGCCGTCGGCCTCGACGTATCGCTCCAGATAGTGCTCGAAGTACGGTTCCACCTGGTCGGTGAGATTCCACAACTGCTGCGCCCAGACGAATTCGTAGTGCGCCACGGGAAAGAGCGCGTGGCTGCGTTCGGGAATCTTGGTGTACGCGCCCTCGCCGATCTGGTAGCTCGGCTCCAGGCCGCGATAGCTGCAGCGCGAGAGCACGATGCCCGCGCGCGCCGCGTCGAGCAGCCAGGGATCGGGAATGTCCACCTGCATGCGGTCGTTGAAGAACCGCTGCCAGTGCTGCCACAGGCCGAACAGGGCCGTGAAGAAGCCCTCGGCGGTCGTGTTCCAGTACCGGTCCACCCACCCCGAGTCGGGGAGCCGCTGCTCGGCGTTCGTGTCGCCCGCGGGGATGAGATCGCCGTGGCGTTCCGGCAGCATTGCGCTCACGCGTCCCATCGGTTTCGCATCGGCGCCCGGCGGAAGCAGCACCATCGCGTCGTAGCCCACCTCGAACTTCGGGTTCCACACACCGATGTCCGCCGCCGGCAGGAATCCGCCCAGCAGGGTCCGCTTGCTGTAGCCCGGCACGTATTCGTACAGGTATTCGGATGGCAGGAAGCGCCGCGGGTCGAATTGGCGACCGGTGAGATCGGGCGCCCAGAGCGACCGCGGGTCGCTGCCGAACTGACGCGACGTGCCGTCGGCCTCGAGCCAGAGCGAGCGTTCGGGGCCCGACTCCTCGTTCGCCACGAGCGTCCACCCGATGAACTCCTCGCCGAGCGCCGCGACGTTCTCGTAGCACGGGTCCTCGTCCGATCCGAGGATGAAGTCGCCGGGTTCGTCCGGCTGATTGGGGAACGAGGCGGGACGGCGAAAGCCCGCGTCAGCGGTCGCGTTGATGGGCCGCGGCCGGATGTTGGCGAGGTCTCCGACTCCGGTGGGGATCCGCGCAACCTCGCCCCGGCCGGTGACGTACACGATCGCGCCGCGGTGCGACATGCGCTTCTCGAACACCGCCGTCGGCGCGCCGTCGAGTTCCGGAATCACGGCGACGAGGCGCCAACCATCGATCGACTCACCCATTTGCAGCATGCGCGCTCCGCGCCCATTTGCCGCGGCCGTCACGCCATTCGCAGTGAATCCGCCAACCGCGGGCACGCGGGCCAGCGCTTCGGCCTCACCGGGTCGCAGCAACGAGTACTCGTTGGGGATCCGGCCGGGTGCATACGGCGTGGCTCGACTCTCCGACCCGCGAGCCTTGCTGGCTGCGCGTGCCCCGGCCGCCGGGAACGGAGCGCCGCGCGAGCCGTCGAGCATACGGCGGGGGAGCACGGCCGCGGCGGCAGCCCATTGCAGGAAACGACGGCGGTCGATCATCGGGACGAGACTCCCTTGCGAGGCAGGAATCTTCAACTATGGCCAGGCAGAACGCGCGCCGGAAGCCACGCTAACGACATCGCGCGCCGCTGTACCGCGAGGTAAGTTGGCCGTTCACCCCGCCTCGAGAGCAGCCCGTGTCGAGAATCGCCTCCCGTCGTTCCCGCCCGCCCCGTGCCGGCTTCCGTGCCGCGCGCCGCGTCTTCGTCGGATGTGCAGCCGTGTTCGTGGCCGCATCCTTGCCGGCCCCCGGGTTGGCGCAGACGGCGCGCGGCCCCGCGCCATCCGCCGCGTTCCACCCCGATTCCACGGGCAAGAAGGTCCTGACCGTCGACGACTATTCGCGCTGGCGGACGATCGAGAACGACGCCATCTCGAGCGACGGCCGGTGGGTGACCTACGTCTATCGGTTCACCAACGTCGCGGCCCGCGACTCGAAACCCGAGTTGCACGTTCGGAACCTCGAAACGCAACAGGATGTCGCGATTCCGAACGCCTCCAACGGAGTCTTCTCCCCCGACGGGCGCTGGCTCGCGTACGAGGTGGACTCGCAGCCGCCGCGGGGCGGACGTGGCGGCCGCGGCGCGGGCACTGCCGCTCCGCCAACGCCCGGCGCGCCCGGGGGAGCTGCGGGCGGAGGACGTGCGGCGAACCGTGACTCCACCCGGCACCGGATCGAACTCCGGGAACTTGCCACGGGCAAGACCACGGTGTGGCACGACATGCAATCGGCGACGTTCTCCCAGAACTCGCGGTTCGTGCTCGTGCGCGACCGTCCGGCGGCTGGCGGTGGCCGGGGGGGACGTGGCGGGTTCATGGGCGGCCGGGGCGGCGGGGCCGAACCGCCCAGCCACGGCTCCGACGCGATCGTGTACGATCTGACCACGGGGCGGAGCCAGTTCATCGGGAGCGTCGCCGACGCCGCGTTCAACCGCCCCGGTGATCTGCTGGCCTACACCATCGATGCCGCGGTGCGCGACGGCAACGGCCTGTTCGTCACCGATCTCGCCAGCGGCAGTACGCGGGCACTCGACAACGATGCGCGCGTCTACAGCCGGCTGGCCTGGAACGACGCCGGCACCGGCGTGGCCGTGCTCAAGGGGGTCCCGGTCCCGAAGATGCGCGAGCGCGAGAACGTTCTGCTCGTCGTGCCGGACGTGCGCCGCGCGCTCGAGAGCCCGGCGCTGGCACCGGCCACGCTCGACTCGTCGGCCGCCGGGTTCGCCCGCGGCTGGGTGATCAGCGACCGCGCGCCGCTCACCTGGAGCGAGGACGGCGCCCGCGTCTTCTTCGGCGCGATGCCGCAGACGCCGTCCGCCGACACGGTCAGCCGGAAGAGCAGCGACTCGACGGCAAACGTGGATGTCTGGCGGACGGCCGACCGCTACATCCAGTCGGCGCAGATGATCCGCGCCCAGCGCGATCGCAACTTCACCTACCGCGAGGCCTTCGACGTCGCCGGCGCGCGGTACGTGGCGCTCAGCGACTCGACCATGCGCGACATCGAAATCTCGGTGGACGGCCGCTGGGGCGTGGGGCGGGATGCACGGCCGTACATCTCCGACTACAGACCGGCAGCCGCCGACTTCTACCGCGTCAACACGGTTACCGGCGCGCGCACGCTGATGTTCAAGGACCAGCTCACGCAGGGCGCGGCGTTCGGCATCTCGCCCGACAGCCGCACGTTCCTCTACTGGAAGGACGGGAAGTTCCAGGCCTACGACCTCGCGGCCGGTACCGCGACCACGCTCGGCGCCGGCGCGCCGAGTTTCGTGAATTCCGAATACGATCATCCCGGCCCAAAACCGTCATGGGGCGTGGCGGGGTACACGAGCGACGGCGCACGCGTCATCGTCCAGGACAAGTACGACCTCTGGACGCTGCCGCTGGACGGCAAGGGCGCCGCGATGAACATCACCGGCGGATTCGGCGCCCGGCACAAGACCATCCTGCGCCTGGCGCGGCTGCAACCGATCGACTCGATGGCCAGCCGCGAGGAGCGCACCAGCGACGTGTACGACCTGTCGAAACCGGTCACCCTGTCCGCGTTCGGTGATCTGTCGAAGGATGCCGGATTCTACACGCTCGACGGCGGCAAGCTGACGGAGATGGTGTACGACGCCGCCTCGTACAGCTCGGCACGCAAGGCAGCGCACGCCGACCGGTATCTGTTCACCCGGGAAACCTTCACCGCGTCGCCCGACCTGCGCGTGTCGGACGCCGACTTCAAGAGCGCTACACAGATCACCAACTCCAACCCGCAGCAGGCGGAGTTCCGGTGGGGACACGACCGCCTGTTCGACTTCACGGACCGGTACGGGCACAAGCTGCAGGGCCTGCTCTGGTTCCCCGATGACTACAAGCCGGGCCAGAAGCGGCCGATGCTCGTGACGTTCTACGAGAAGAACTCCCAACTCCTGAACCGGTACCCGATGCCGGAGCTACTGGTGAGCATGGGCCGGCCGGCCATCGAAGCTGTGAGCCGCGGGTACATCGTGATGATTCCGGACATCCATTACAACACCGGTACGTCGCACGACGACCAGTTGAACTGCGTGGAGGCCGCGACCCGCAAGGTGATTGCCATGGGGTACGCCGACCCGAAGCACATCGGGCTGCACGGGCACAGCTATGCGGGCGAGGGGGCGGCGTACATCGCGACGCGTTCGCGGCTCTTCGCGGCGGTCGGGGAGGGCGCCGGCGTCACCGACCTCTACACCGACTTCAACCAGGAGTGGGGCTGGTCGTACCAGAACAGCGGCGGTTCCGGTGAGAACGGCAACCAGTACTACATCTACGGCCAGGGCCGCTGGGGCTTCGCGCCCTGGGACCGGCCGGAAGTCTATCACGACGAATCCGCGCTGACCCACGTGCGCGAGGTGACCGAACCGATCCTCATCATGCACGGCACCGCCGACCCCACCGTGTCGTTCATCGAGAGTCTCAACTTCTACAACGCGCTCCGATACAACGGCAAGAACGCCGTGCTGCTGGCATACCCGGGCGAGGGACACCACCTGAGCAAACTCGGAAACCGGAAGGACCTGACCACGAGGTTCTTCCAGTTCTTCGATCACTATCTCATGAACGCGCCTGCGCCAAAGTGGATGACCGACGGGGTGCCCTTCCTCGAGAAGGACGAATTGGCGAATCCGGGGCCGGACCGGCCCTGAGGCGTTGCCACCACGGAGATCATCCGCGCCACGGAAGGAGTTCCGCATGACATCGCCGAACACGGAACGCACGGGCGCGAACGCCGTCGTGATCGGCGCGAGCATGGCCGGATTGCTTGCTGCGCGCGCCCTGGCCGATCACTTCCAGACGGTGACGATCGTCGAGCGGGACGCCCTGCCGCCAACGACCGGCAGTCGCAAGGGCGTGCCGCAAGACCGACATGTGCACGTGTTGCTGGAGCGAGGCCGGCGGGTCATGGAGCGCTTTCTCCCCGGCCTGAGCGAAGACCTCACGAGCCTGGGCGCGTGCAACATCGAAGATGCCGGAACGCGGGTGGCCTGGTTTCATACCGGCTTCCATCGACCCGGCCCAAGCGGCGTCCCGGGGGTCGGGGTGTCCCGGCCCGCGCTCGAAACGGCGGTGCGCGCCCGTGTGCTGGCGCGCCCGAACGTGCGGGTGATGGACATGTGCGGCGTATCGGGCCTCGCCACCTCCGCCGACCGTTCGCGCGTGACGGGCGTGCGCCTGGTTCGCGGGCGTGGTGGCGGCGCGGAGGAAACGCTGGCGGCCGACCTGGTGGTGGACGCCGGCGGGCGCGGTTCGCGGACCCCTGCCTGGCTGGAAGCACTGGGATATAGGCCCCCGCCGAAGGAAGAGGTCGAGATCGGCGTGGAGTACTCGACCTGTTACTACCGCCGTGAGCGCCACCACTTGCCGGGACTCGACGGCATCATCTTTCTGGCCACACCAAGTCGGAAGCGACTCGGTGTGCTGCTCCCGCAGGACGGGAATCGCTGGGTGGCGACGATGGCCTGCTACCTGGGCACGCATGCGCCCGCCGACTACGAGCAATTCCGCGCCTTCGCCAGAGCCCTGCCGGCCCCGCACATCGCCGACGTCATCGAGCACGCCGAGCGGCTCACCGATCCGGTGACCTACAAGTTCCGGTCGAACCTGCGCCGGCACTACGATCGGCTCCACCGATTTCCGGATGGCTACCTGGTGATCGGCGACGCGTTGTGCAGCTTCAATCCCGTCTACGGACAGGGCATGACGGTTGCGGCCCTGGAGGTGGACGCGCTGGCGCGCTGCCTCGCTGCGGGGCGCGCCGGCCTCGCGCAACGCTTCTTCCGGGACACGCGAAAGATCGTCGACGTCGCCTGGACCACCGCCGTCGGCAACGACCTGAGTTTCCCGGAAGTGCGGGGGCGCCGCACGCCGCTCCTGCGCGCCATCAACTGGTACGTCGGCAGGATGCACGCCGCCGCCTGCCGGGACGCGACCGTGTCGGCCGCATTCCTCCGGGTGATCAACATGGTGGCCCCTCCACCCAGCATCCTCCACCCACGCATCGTCTGGCGCACGGCGATACAGAACCTCGCCCCGCGCGCGCCGGAATGACGCGCCGGGCACCGCCGATTCGCGTTTGCCCTACTGCGCCGTCCCCTGCATCGCCGCCGATCGCTGCAACATCCAGCGGTAGACGAACACCAGGCACGCGATGAACGCCAGTACACCCAGCCACGGCGCCGGCGCGAAGCTCGACGGCACGAGCCCGATCGGCGCCTCCTTTGACAGCCCCACGATCAACCCGGCGTTGAGCACGCCCCACAGGCTCTCCCCGACGATCAGCCCCGAGGCGACCAGCGTGCCCAGCCGCTGGGCGCGTTCTGGATCGGGCAACCCGCGCACACGCCGGTCGTACCAGTGCGACAGGACCGCGCCCACCACGACGGCGAACGTCGCCGACATCGGCAGGTAGATCCCGATCCCCACGGCGAGCGGCGGAATGCGCAGCTTGTGCATCGCTCCCAGCGCCGTATCGGCCAGGATCAGTCCCACGCCCACCAGGCCGCCGATGCCGATCATCGTCCAGTTGAGGTTCCCCCCGATCACGCCCTTGGCCAGCGCCGAGATCAGAACGGCCTGCGGCGCCGGGAGCGCGTGATTGGGCACCAGCACCCCCACGTTCGGAGCCCCGGCGAATCCGTATGCCTTGGCGAGCAGGTTGAGCACCCATGGAATGACGGCCGCGCCGGCACCCACGCCCACGATGAGCGCGATCTGCTGCCGCCTCGGGGATGCGCCCACGAGCTGGCCGGTCTTCAGATCCTGGAGGTTGTCGTTGGAGATGGTCGCGCACGCAAACACGATGGCCGTTACGAACAGCGAGAACGCGACGAGCGCCGGCTTGGCCGCATCGGCCGGCCGGACCACCATGGCCAGAATCGACGCGCACACCACGATCGAGAGAATGCCGACCCCCGAAATCGGGCTGTTCGACGCGCCGATGAGGCCCGCCATGTATCCGCAGATCCCGGCGATGATGAACCCCACGATCACCACGAATGGAACGGCCACGGCCGTCAGCCGGCCGGCCTCCGGGGCCAGCACCGTGCCCGCGGCGAAGTGATAGGCCAGGCCACCGGCCACCAGCGCGCAGCCGATGGCCAACCCCAGAATCCAGCCCGGCGACAGATCCCGGTCGCGCTCGTCACCGCCCGCCGTCGCTCGCGACGCGACCAGCGTGCTCACCAGCCCGCCGACCACGGGCCTGGTCAGCGTCGCCAACGTATAGATGGCGGCCACGCCGATGGCACCCGCGCCGATGAACCGCACCTGCGTGCTCCAGATGTGCGCGGTGCTCGAGGCGAGCGTCATGCCGGCCGGAATGGCCCCCTGCATGGACGTCAGGATCGGAACGGCGATGCCCCACGCAATGATGAGGCCGGCGAACATCGCCATGCCCACGGAGAGCCCTACCAGGTGCCCGGCGCCGACGAGCGCGAGCGACCACGCCATGTCGTACCCGCTCGCCGCCGAGACGCCCACCGGGAAGTATCCCGTCAACTCGCCGGCAGCAATCTGCGTGGCCGTGAGAATCGCCAACCCCGCCGACGTCGCCCCGCCCAGGATCACCGCGCGCAGTCCCTCCCGTGCCTCGCCGGTGTCGTCCGTCGTCTCGCCACGTGTTCCGGACCCCACCCGCAGCACCTCGGCCGCCGCCACCCCTTCGGGATAGGGCAGGTCGGACGTCGTCACCAGCGCGCGCCGCAACGGGATCGTGAACAGGACGCCGAGAACGCCGCCGCTCGCGCACACCAGAAACGACTCCCAGAAGGGAAAGCCCTGCCACCAGCCGACGATCACCAGACCCGGCAGCACGAAGATGATCGCCGACAGGGTGCCCGCCGCCGATGCGACCGTCTGCACGATGTTGTTCTCGAGGATCGACGAATCCTTCACCACGCTGAGCACGGCCATCGAGATCACCGCGGCGGGAATGGACGAGGCGAACGTGAGCCCGACCTTGAGGCCGAGGTAGACATTGGCCGCCGTGAAGAGCGTCGTGATGAGCGCGCCGAGCACGAGACCGCGGAGGGTGAGTTCTTTTGGTGGCATGCGGCGAAGGGTCGCGGTGGGAAGGTCGGAAGCGGAGGGGACCGGCCAAACTTGCGGGCCGGTGGTCGGCAGCGCCAGACGGCACTGAAACGGGCCCCTGTCCGCTTGAGCCCGACGGCGTGCCGACGCAACCATGGTATGATTCGAATGGACCGAGCCGGCGCTCGGCCGTCTCGCCGCAATGGAGTGCCACCATGGGATTCATCCAGACCCCGCCGAGCCTCGGAAATCAATACATCGACGACCGCGTACTGCGCAGCTATCTCTCGCGCGCGCTGAGCCCCGACCAACTCCGGTCCGCCATACCACAACTCGAACGCCTGGGCGCCCTTGCCGGCGGCGAGCTGTACGCGCAGCAGCTCGCCGAACGCGAACTCGAACCGGTCCTTGTGCAGTGGGACGCGTGGGGTAACCGCATCGACCGCATCGACACCACCCCGCTCTGGCGCCGGGCCGAGGAGATCGCGGCCCGCGAGGGGCTCGTGGCGCTGGCGTACGAGCGGCCGCTCGCCGAGCGATCACGCGTGCTGCAATTCGCCCTCGTGTACCTGTTCACGGCCTCCACCGAGATCTACGCCTGCCCCCTCGCCATGAGCGACGGCGCGGCGCGCGCACTCGTCGTGTCCGGCAACCAGGCGCTCATCGATCGCGCCCTGCCCCATCTCACCAGTCGCGACCCCGCCCGGTTCTGGACCAGCGGCCAGTGGATGACCGAGCAGATCGGCGGCTCCGACGTCGCGCCCTCGGAAACGGTCGCCCGCCACGGTGACGACGCGGGCTGGCGTTTGTTCGGACGCAAATGGTTCACCTCGGCCATCACCTCGCAGATGGCACTCACCCTGGCGCGCCCCGAGGGGAATCCGGCCGGCGGCCGCGGACTCGCCATGTTCTACGTCGAGACGCGCGACGATGCCGGCGCACCGAATCACCTGTCCGTCGACCGGCTCAAGGACAAGCTCGGCACCCGCAAGCTGCCGACGGCGGAACTCACCCTCGACGGAACGCCCGCCACTCCCGTGGGCGAACTCGCCAACGGCGTGCGCGCCATCAGCACCGTGCTCAACATTACGCGCACCTGGAACTCGGTGGCCGCGCTGGCCTACATGCGGCGCGGCCTGGCGCTCGCCCGCTCGTATGCCGGGCTGCGCCGGGCCTTCGGGCGCCCACTCGCCGAGCAGCCGCTGCATGCCGACACGCTCGCCGGACTCCAGGCGGAATTCGAGGCCTCGTTTCACCTCACCTTCCAGCTGGTGGAACTGATGGGACGCGTCGAGGGTGGCCAGGCGAGCGCGGAGGAAGAGGCGTTGCTCCGGCTGCTCACGCCCGTGGTCAAGCTCACGACCGGGCGGCAGGCCGTGGCCGTGGTGTCGGAGCTGCTGGAGTCGTTCGGCGGTGCCGGATACGTGGAGGACACCGGGCTCCCCGTGCTCCTCCGCGACACGCAGGTGCTCACCATCTGGGAGGGCACCACCAACGTGCTCTCGCTCGACGCGCTGCGGGCGCTCGGCACCGACGGAATCGCGCCGCTGATCCGCGCCGTGGACCTCGCATTGGCGGACGTGCGCGATGCGGAACTCGTCGCCGTGCGGGATCGTGTACGGGCCGCGCTCGGCGCGGCGCGCGACTGGCTGGCCGCGCATCCCTCACGCGACGACGCAGCGCGCGAAGCCGACGCCCGGCGCTTTGCGCTCACGCTCGGGCGCGCCTCGGCGGCCGCGTTCCTTGCACGACACGCGCAGTGGTCGCTCGATCACGAGCACGACCGTCGGGGCCACGCGGCGGCGGTGCGGTTCGGCGCGTCGTCCATCGACCTCGTTCGCAGCTTCGACCCGGAGCAGTCTCGTCTTCTGACTGCCGACCGCTGACCGCGGCCGCGTCAGCGCACGGGCAGACGTTTCGCGAGCGCGGCCGGCGGCCACCCGTAGGCGAGTTCCCGGAGCAGTTCGAGCACCTGGGCGCCGCCGACCCGGCCGCGAAGCGGATCGATGATGTTGTGCGGCAGCCGGAGCGAATCGGGCAGTTCGAACACGGACACCGT
This sequence comes from uncultured Gemmatimonadaceae bacterium, assembly GCA_963814345.1. Classification (GTDB taxonomy): domain Bacteria; phylum Gemmatimonadota; class Gemmatimonadetes; order Gemmatimonadales; family Gemmatimonadaceae; genus JAGWRI01. The sequence goes on from CAWFCT010000021.1 coordinate 418,803, forward strand.
CGCGCCGTGCAGCGCCCAGTGGCGCGCCATCGCTTCCGCGGCTGATTCCTTCACCGTGCGGTCGGCGGCGTTCACCAGAACGGTGATCTCCCGCGTGCGCGGCGCTTCGCGCTCGGCGTCCTGCAGGACGGTGTTGCCGAGTTCGAAAATCTCGGCCGCCGCCCGCAAGTCGAATCCCGGTTCGCGGTCTGGGCGGTCGGGGTCCGGCGCCGATGGCCGCGTCATGCTCGGCAAACGGTCGGCCAGGCCGATGAGCGGACGGTCGAGCAATGACGGGATTCGCCCGGGCTCGATCGCCGGCGCGATGAGCACCGCGCGCGCGATGGGACGCTGCTGCGCGATCCAGGCGCCCACCGTGGCCCCCATGCTCAGGCCCACCACCACCACCGAGTCGCCGAGTCCGCGCGCCTCACGCACCACGGAATCCGCCACGCCGCGTAGCTGCGCCGCGGTCAGCGCCGAAAGCGCGCCGACGTTTCCGCCGCGCAGGCCGTGCTGCGGGAGCCGTGGCACGTACACGTTGTTGCCGTCCGCATACAGCAGATACGCCAGCGCCTCGAACTGCCGCGGTGAATCGGTGAGGCCGTGCAGCAACACGATCACCCGCGGCGTCGGCGCCCCCCGGAGCAACAGAATGCTCCGCGCGCCGGGCGCCGCGATGCTGTCATCTACCGCCTGTCGTCGCGCGATCGCCGCAATCGAGCCGGTGTAGGACGTATCGCTCTGCTGCGCCGGCACCGACCCGGCTGCGGCGAACTCCGCGAACATCACCACCGCGAGGACGCGATATCGCCTCCCCATGGCGGCAGCGACGCATCATGCGGGTTTGCGACGCTTCCGGACTTCCGACACCAACACGCCGGCGGCGGCAACGCTTCCCGCGATCAACGCCCTCTTCGCCGCCCGGGTGGCGACGGTCTTGGCGATCTTCGCCTTTCCCCTGACCGTCTTTCGCCCCACCGCGGCCATCACGGTCGATTCCACCTTCTCATAGCCCTTCCGGGCCGCGGTCGTGCCGCGCCGCGCGAGCTTCTTCGTGGCCTTGGTCATATCGCCCTCCCGATGCGAGTGCTGGCAGGTCGTTCACCCCGGCGGGCGCTCTCCCGGCCGGCAAGACCCCGCCGCGCACGGCACCCGCCGGGTGAACATCGTGAATATGCCGGCGCCGGCCGACGCGGGGAGTCAGCAGAGTTCCCGAGTTTGTAGGGGTCCACACCATCTCGCCGCGGCCCCCCTACTTCGACTCGACCTTGATATGTCCGACCATCCCCAGCAGCGCGTGGGCGTCGCACTGGTAGAAGTACGTGCCGGGCGTGAACGTCACCTTCACGTCGTACGTCTGACCGGGCAGCTGCAGATACTCGCTCGCGGACGGCAGCCCCGTGGCGCCCTTGTTCGAGTCCGCCGGGAACGAAGCGTTGTGCACGCCCGACTGCAGCACGAACCGGATCACGTCGCCCTGATGCACGGAGAAGTCCTTGGGCTTGAAGTAGTTGCCGCTTGCATCCGTGTACATGCCCACGCTGTCGATCTTCCCGCCGGCATCCGGCGTCTGGGGGCCGGCCGGTGCGGCGGCCGCCGTGGGCGCGGGCATCTGCATGCTGTCAGCCGGCTGCTGGGGTTCCCCACCTCCGCACGCGAGGGCCGACGCCGCAGTAGCGAGCGCGGCAACCATCACGAATTTGCGCTTCATGATCGAGATCTCCTGTTGAATGAATTGGGCGGCGGACCAGCGGCGTCCGACCACTGCGCCCCGCGCGCGCGTCAGAAGTCCTTGCGTCTGAACGCACGCAGGCCGAGGGCGACTGGCGTCGCGATCCATATCGCGAGCGCCGTGAGCGACACCAGCGTCCCGCTGATGCCGGTGAAGAACTGGCGAAACACCGCGCCGGTGTAGCCGAGGAGCGCGGACGCATCGAACTGCAGCAGCAGGAGCACCCGGGCCAGGTCGAGCGGATTCGCGAACATCGCGGCGAGCATGGGCCCCTCCAGCGGGTAGTCCCCGAACAGCAGAACCGCCACGAGTACCAGGCCGTCGTAGACCACGGCCGCGGCGAGCCACGCCGCGATCGCGATGCCCAGCCCCTTGAGCCGGTCCTCGGTCCACGTTGCGATGAGGAATGCAATCGCGGTGAACACGGCCGTGAGCGCGGCGCCCACGGCCAGCAGCATGAGCAGTGGGATACGCTGCGCGGCGTCGTCGAGCCCCTCGAGTGCCAGCGGCAGACCCACGCCCGCCACGAACGCCAGGCAGAGGGGGAGGGTGAGACCCAGATACAGCCCGCCGAACAGCTGGCGGCGGTTCACCGGATGCGCGAGTAGCAGCTCCGTGAACTCCCGGGCGTTGTACAGGTACACCGTCCCGAACACCAGCGAGACCAGGGGGACGATGAACAGTGTGATGCTCACCAGGCTGAGCAGCGCCTTCTCGCTGCTGCCCCCGAACCGCACGAGGGCGTCGGTCACGACGGCAAAGAACAGCGCATACCCAAGCAGCCACCGGCTGCGCACGAGGTCCCGCACGTCGTACTTGAGCACCTTGAGCATGGCGTTCATGCCGCCTCCTCGGTGCCGCGGCGCATCATCTCGGCCACGGCGCGCTCCAGCGTGACCTGCCGCGTGCTGGCCATCAGCTCCGCGATCGGGCCGGAGAACCGGACCCGGCCCTCGAGCAGGAACACCACGTCGTCGGCCAGCTCCTCCAATTCGCTCAGCACGTGCGACGTGATGAGACAGGTGCGCCCCTGCGCGCGCAGGGCGAGGATCTTGTCCTTGAGCACGCTGCTCGCTACGGGGTCGAGCCCCGCGGTGGGCTCGTCGAGAATCAGCAGTTCGGGACGAAACAGCACCGCGAGCACCGCGTTGATCTTCTGCCGTGTGCCGCCCGAGAGAGTACGCAGCCGCTTGTCGAGCTGCGGCTCCAGCCCGAACGCGGCGATCAGGTCGTCGTCCCACGGGCCCGTTGCGCCACGGAGGTCGCGCACCATGGCGATCAGCTCTCGTCCGGTGAGGTTGTCGGGGAACCGCGCCAACTGCGGCATGTAGCCGATGCGCGACCGGTAGCCGCAGTCGCCGTTCACCGGCTGCCCGTCGAACAGCAGCGTTCCACCGCCGGGCCGGGTGAGGCCAAGGATCATCTTGAGGAAGGTGGTCTTCCCCGCCCCGTTGGGGCCGAGAATCGCGGTGATCCGCCCCGGCGCCACCACGAGATCGACCCCACGCAGCACGGCGAGCGCGCCGAACTGCTTGGTGAGGGCACGGGCTTCGATCATCGGATGGGCCTCATGCGCGGCACCGAGTCGGCGAACGCGGCCGGCGTCAGCGCCGGGATCACCCGCTCCCCAGCGTCCACCAGGGTCACGAACGCGCTGCGCAGCAGGATCAGCGCCGGTTCGTTGCGCGCCACGAGCACCGCGAACAACCGCACCGGTCGGAACGGCACGTCCCCCACGCCGTCGCGGTTCAGGTCGTAGCCCTCATAGTGATCCCAGTAGTTGCCGTTGACCGTGGTCGACAGCACCTGCCCCGTCGTGCTGACATCGAAGGTGTTGCCCGTGAAGTCGTTGGCCGAGAACCGGCCGTCCTGCGTGCTGCCGTCCAGCTTCACCGCCCAGCCGTTGTCCACGAACGCGTTGGAGTCGGCGTCCAGCCGGTTGGCGCCGTCGATCAGCAGCCCGGTGGTGTTGCGACGGAACAGGTTGTGGGCGACGTGGCTGTCGAAGATCTCCTTGAGCAACAGCCCGTAAGAGGCACTGCCCCAGTTGTCGACGAACCGGTTGCCGGTCATCGTGATGGCGTGGGCGTACATCACGGCCACGCCGGCCCCGTTGTTCCGGAAGGTGTTGTCGCGGTAGCGGCAGGTATCGGAATACATGAAGTGCAGTCCGTAGCGCAGGTTGTGGGCGCTGGTGTTGCCGCGCACGTCGCTGTCGTGCGTGAATTCCAGGTAGATGCCGTCGCGCTGTCCCTGCACGTCGTTGTCGGCGACGAGGATGCGGCGCGACGACCAGAGATGGATGCCGTTGCCCGAGCTGGTTTCGGTGCGGGCGTGCCCCCGCACGACGTTCCCGGTCACGCGGCAGTCGGTGGTCCGGGCCAGGTAGATCCCGAAGAAGGCGTCGTCGATCTCGTTGTCGGCGATCGTGCAGGCGCGTACGCCCACGGTCTTCAGCGCGGCGCGGTCCTCGGTATAGCTGGTGCCGACGTGCGCGAAGCGAAGGCCCCGGATCGTCACGTCGTCGGCGGTGACGGTCATGATCTGGCGTGCGCCCTGGCCGTCCAGCGTGGGACGCCCCTCGCCGATCAGGGTCAGAGGCTTGTCGACCACGATGGTGGGCTCGCGGTACGTCCCGGCTAGGATGACGATCGTGTCGCCGGGGCGCGCACGCCGGATGGCCGCGGTGAGCGTTCGGTCGGTGCCGCGGCCCGACGCATCCACCGCCCGCGCGCCGCGCATCGGCCGGGCGTCCGGCGTGCCGGACTGGCCGGCCCCCACGGGCATCGGCGCCATCGGTTCCGCGTCGTGGTTTGCCCAGCCTTCGTGCCGGCCCAGCGCGAGGACGGCGGCCCAGTCGAGCTGGGGCGTCCCGGCGCGCGCGCGCAGCGGCGCCAGATCGGACGCGTCGGCGACGGCGAGCATGCCCCGGCCCATCGGGCTTCCCGGACCGGTGATGCGCAGATACGCCGCCGTCGGCGCCGGCACCAGGGTGTGTGGATGCGCGTAGTCGGATACCCACATGGTCTCCACGCCGGCGCGCCCCACGGTGTCGAGCGACTGGTAATAGCCGACCAGACACTCGATGGAATCGAAGGTGTAGATCTTGCCGGTGTGCGTCACGAGCTCGGCCGCGTAGCGAGCATCGTCGATCTGCATGCGACAGAACGCGCACTGGTCGCCTCCCGCCACGATGGGCCGGGGCCCCGATCGGCACGCGGCCGTCAGCACCAACGCCGAAGCAACGACGAGGAACCGCCACCGCGATGCGGCGCGTATGAGCCGGGGCACGATCTCAGCTCCTTGCCGGCGCCGGCCGCGGGGCGGAGGTTCGCCGGGAGACGACGATCGCGGCGATGCCGAGCGCGAACGCCAACCCCACGACCACCGAACCCCAGTCCGGGGTCGAGACGGCGCGGAAGTTGAGCAGCTGGCGGGCGCCGATGAGCGGAGGCTGATAGGTCATGCCGGGGATCTTGATGATGGCGTGCTGGAAGTCGAGGTGGTGGCCGTAGTCGTACTCCCACCACCAGAACACGCCCATGCCGGCGCCGCCGCAGCCGATGAAGGTCGTGATCCAGGCGTAGAGCCCGCGCCGGCGACCGATCGCGGCCGCCGCGAGCCCGAAGACGACGAGCCCGGCCACCACCCAGGGCATCACGCGCAGCACGGCGATCGACGACGGATCGATGACCTTCATCCCGATGTAGTGATTCAGCTCGTTGATGTTCTGCAGGTCGTTCGCCTTGAGGCCGTGCACGGAGTTGACAGTGATCTGCATGCCCAGCCCTTCGGGGTACTGCGGCGCGATGAGACTGATGCGCCAGAGCGGGAGGACGTAGACGGCCAGGAGCAGCACGGCCGCAAGGGCGGTGAGGATCCGGGCTTTGGACGACATATGGGATTGCATCGCAGACTCCAGAAGGGTCCGAACGCGGGGCGCGGCCGTGGGAAGGCCAACCGGCTCACGCCCGCGCGCCGGACCGTTCGATCAGTGACTACCGGCGGCCGAAGACGCGGCTGACCGCGCCCCCGCCTTCTTGCTCACGTTGGCCATCAGCGGCGTATGCGCGCCCGCCGGCGAGACGCGGATGTAGCCCTGCATCTCCTGGTGCAGCGCCGAGCAGAAGTCAGTGCAGTAGAAGGGGTAGATGCCCGGCGTCTGCGGAACCCAGGTCAGCGTCCGCGTCTCCCCGGGGTTGAGGATCAGCTCGCTGTTGCGATTGCCGAACACCGCGAACCCGTGGAGAATGTCCCAGTCCTGTTCGATATTCGTGACGTGGAAGTACACGGTGTCGCCCACCTGCACGCCCTCGAGGTTGTCCGGCGCGAAGTGGCTGCGGATGGCGATCATCTTGACGTCGATCCGGTGGCCGTGTCGCTCGATGCCGCCCTCGCTCTCGGACCGGGTGACCCACGGGTCCTTGTTCTCGGACAGCTTGAAGTACTTGACCTGCTTGTCCCGGATCAGGCTGGCCGGAATGGCCTGCGCGTAGTGCGGCTCGCCGATGGTCGGAAAGTCGAGCAGCATCTTCATCTTGGGACCGCTGATGTCGATGAGTTGCGCGGACTGCGACATCTCGGGACCGGTGGGCAGGTAGCGGTCCTTGGTGATCTTGTCGAGTGAGACGAGGTACTTGCCCCACGGATGCCGCGAGTCGCCACCGGGAATCATGAGGTGCCCGGGCGAGTAGTACACCGGGATCCGATCCTCGATCTGCCAGGTGCCGAGCTTCCACTTCACGACCTCCGACGAGATGAACATCGTCGTGTACGCGTTACCCTTGTCGTCGAACTCGGTGTGCAGGGGGCCGAGCCCCGGATTCTTCACCTCGCCGGCGAGCACCGCCTCGTAGTTCAACACCGGGATGCCGTCGACGACCTTGTCGAACTTCTTGGCGGCGATCGCCGCCTGCATCTTGCTGAACGAGTGCACGGGGATCACGGTGGACAGCTTGCCGCCGGCGACGATGTATTCCCCGGACGGATCGACGTTCACGCCGTGCGGCGATTTCGGCGTCGGGAGAAAGTAGACCACGCCCTCGCAGTCGCGGGGATCGAGCATCTTGACGCTCGTCTTGACCTCGCTGCGGGCCTGGCGCGTGACCGGATCGACGTAGTTGTGGTAGTACCGCGACGGGAAGTCCTTGGCTTTTCCATCGGCCACGCATTGCTCGGCCCGGCGGTAGTTCACGGCCGCCACGTAGTCCTTGTCGTTCTGCGAGGCGTTGACTTCGAGCTTCTCGTGTGCCTGCTCGGTGTTGTACGACGTGAAGAAGAACCACCCGTCGGACGGTCCCTTGCCGGCGTGGCCGAGGTCGTAGTCGAACCCCGGCATCAGGATCTGGAAGGCCACGTCCATCTTCCCGGGCTCGTCGGCCCGCACGAACGACAACGTGCCCTTGAAGTCCTTGACGTAGTCCGCAATCGGCACGTCGGCCTGGGGAATCGGCACGCTGAACCGCGTGCCGCTGACGATGTACTTGGTGTCGGGCGTCGCGAAGGGCGCGGCGTGTGCGCCGGCGGCGTTTGGAATCTGCAGGATCTCGTCCGTCTCGAAGCGCGTGAGATCGATGCGTGCCAGCCGCGGCGTGTTGTTGGCATTGATGAACAGCCACCGTCCGTCGGGCACCCCGTCGGTCATCGAGAGTTCCGGATGATGCGCATCGTCCCACGGGATGAAGCCGAAGGTCGTGTTCAACATCGCCTTCGTGTCCTCGTCATACCCGTAGCCGTCCTGCCCGAACTGGGAGAACACGGGGATCTCCTTGAGCAACCGCCCCGACGGCAGTCCATACACGTTCACCTGGCCGCTGTAACCACCGGAGAAGAAGGCGTAGAACTCGTCGTACGATCCGGGGGGCACATAGACGCGCGACGCGGCGTCGCCCGCTGCCAGTCCCTGGGTCTTGGGGCGCGCCTTCGTGCACGCGGAACCGAGCAGGACGGCACCGCCGACCAGCAACCCGGCCATCCATCGTGGCAATCCGACACTTCGTATCATGGGGGGCCTCACTCACCGAGAAAGCGTGATGTCGTTTGCAGGCCGCAGTGCTGCGCGCCTGGACGCGTCTGGCGTCACCGGATCTTCGCCTGCGTGTGCGCGCCACCGCGTGACTGTTGTCACACGGCACCAGCGCCACGTGCGGGCGCCTCAGAACCGCTCGCCCGCCGCCTCGCGCGCCTGGCTGCCGACGCCGCGAATCCGCGACCACATCGTGTGGAAGAACAGCGCGATCCCCGCGATCTGCACGAACGCGCTCGCCACGACGGCCCACCGCAGCCAGCCGCTGGCCACGGACGTCCGCAGCAGCTCCCCGACCACACGCGCCGCGGTTCCCACGGTCACGCACCAGTACGCGGCCGCGGCCACGGCCGGCCGGTAGCGGGTGTCCATCCGCTCCGGCCGCGGGAACAACCAGAGCGCCACCCCCATGATCATCATCATCACGAATCCGACGAAGATGGCATGGGTGTGCGCGCTCACCTCGTAGGGGGCCGGATACCGCTGCCAGATCTCGCGGCGGACGATCATCCACCCGCCGATGCCCAGCCCCACGATCAGAAACCCGATCGCCGTCTTGATGTACCGCCGCACGAGGGAGTGCATCGGCCGCTACTGCCCGCCACCCGGCCGCGGCGCGATGGTCGCCAGCACCACGAAGGGTTCGGCCAGCGCCCGCATCCCGTGCCGTTCCTCGGGCGCGTACGCCACCACGTCGCCGGGCCCCGCGGGATGCTCGCCGTCCGCGCCGGAAACGAGGCCCGAACCGGCGACCACCGACAGGATCACGGTCGAGGCGCTGGTGTGCGGCGCCACCTGCTGTCCCGGCTCGATCCGGAACACCACCAGTCTCGCATCGGGAGAGTCGTGCACGATGGCCATCGCCGGCCGGTCGGGCCGCGCCGACGGAGCGGCCGCCGCGATGGCCGCCGGCTGGTACACGTTCATAGCGCCCCCACCGCCGAGCGCAGCGCGGCGAGCAGCACGTCGAGCGCTACTCCGTCGCGTCGAGCGGCATCGGCAATGGGTACGCCGCTGCCGCAACAGGTGTCCATGCCGAATTGGTTGAACACCGCGATCGTGCGCGCGTCTTGCGCCATCATCTCGTTCACGGTGAGCGTCGGGTCCAATACGGGAGCAGTCGCCATCTTGAGTTCCTCGTCGGTTGAACGGGCCCGGCGAAGTCCGGACTCGGGCACCCCTCCAGTCTGTCCGATCGTGTGGACGCACCGCGTGACGGTTGTCACTCGCACCCCGCACCCCACCCGGCCCCTCGTCCTGCCGCTCGACGAGAACGGCACCCCGGCAGACGACCGGCCGCCGTGCGACATCCGTCACGTCCCTGACCGGCCGCCACGGCCACCCTTCGTCCGGACCGAACAGGAGCCCGTGCACATGAAGGTCGAACATCATCCCCGAACGCAGCATGCCCGCGGTGCGCCGGCGGCGCCGCGCGACTCGACGACACCCGCCGCTGCGGCGCGCGCCGCCCCCGCCCCCGCCGCGCCCCGTCCCGCCCCGCGGGCGTCGGGCCGCCTCGTGGGAGAGCATCTCGCCGCGGCCTCGGTGTATCTGCTCGCCGGCGCCGCGGGGGTCGTCTGGATCGCACCCGCACTCGCCAGCGGCATGTACCTCGACCCGCGCGTCGCCGGCGTCACGCACCTGTTCACGCTCGGTTGGCTGACCCTCACGATCTTCGGCGCGCTCGGCCAACTGCTTCCCATGGCGCTCGGCGCTCCGATATGGTCCGTGAGGCTCGGCCACGTGGCGTTCTGGCTCCTCGCTCCCGGCATCGCGCTGTTCGCGTACGGCGTGTCGGAGGGCACCCTGCCGGTGATGATCCCCGGCGTGCTGCTCGTCGCCGCAGGCATCCTGCTGGCCGTGGGCAATGTCGCCGCCACGCTCCCGCGGGGCCGCACGCGCGACGTCACCTGGGCGGGAATCGCCCTTGGCGTCGCCTTCCTGGCGCTCACCCTCGCCTTCGGTCTCGTGCTGAGCCACAACCTGCACACGGGATTCGTAGCCGCCGCCCGCGTGCGGATCCTCGCCGCGCACCTGCACGTGGCCCTCGTGGGATGGGGCCTCATCGTCATCGTCGGCGTGTCGCGACGGTTGATGCCGATGTTCATGGTGGCGCACAGCGCCGACGGCCGCTGGAGTGGGCGCGCACTCTTCCTGTTGGCGCTTGGCGTGCCCGTGCTCGCCATTGGACTCGTGACGCAGATGCGCGCCGTTACGTGGACGGGCGCCCTGCTGCTCGACGCGGGAGTCGCCACGTTCCTGTGGCAGACGTGCCTCTTCTACCGCGCCCGGTCGCGCCGGCTGGATACGGGGATGCGCTTCGTGCGCGCGAGTCTCCCCTTCCTGGCCGCATGCGCTGTGCTCGGCCCCCTTCTGCTCGCCCTCGGACCGGCGCACACGCGGCTGGGCACGGCGTACGTGATGACCGGGGTTCTGGGATTCCTGGTGCCGTTCGTCACCGGCTTTCTCTACGAGATCATGCCCACGCTGGCGTGGACGTCCCGCTTCGGGGGGCGCCTCAACCGCGGACGCGTACCCGCCGTGACCGACTTGTATTCGGCGCGCGCGGCCCGGTGGCAGTTGACAGCGCACGTGGCGGGTGTTGTGTTGCTGCTGGCGGGCATCGTGTGGTCCGCCGCGGGCGTCGCGCGCGGCGGCGCGCTGCTCTTCCTGTTCTCGGCGCTGCTGTTCGCCTCCCAGGTCGCGCGCATGCGCTGGGGAGTGCCACGCGCGCCCGCACCGCCACGGGGGTCGGCATGAGTCGGATCTACGCAGTCACACCGGACGGAGCGTTCGTCGAGTTCCCGGCCGACGCCCCCGTCACCGAAGTGGACGTGCGCGAGGATCTCCGTACGGGCCGCGAGCCCTTCTCGAAGATCATGGCCGCCGTGGACGCGCTGCCGGCCACGCACGTCCTTCACGTGCGTGCGACGCTGGCTCCCGTTCCGCTCATCGGGATGCTGTCGGAGCGGGGGTTCGTGTACCACATGGAGTCGCTGGCCGACGACGACTGGTCGGTGCGGTTCTGGCGGCCGGCGTAGGCGCGCCGATCAGGCGGGATAACTGCCGGGCAGGAGTACGCTGCGGTCCACCTGCGCGATCTGGGTGCGGCCGCAGAACGCCATCGTGAGATCGAGTTCGCGGTGGATGATCTCCAGCGCCCGCGTCACGCCGGCCTCGCCCATCGCGCCCAGTCCGTAGTTGAAGGCGCGCCCGATGTACGTGCCGCGCGCCCCGAGCGCCCACGCCTTGAGCACGTCCTGCCCGGAGCGGATGCCGCCGTCCATGTGCACTTCGATCCGCGAGCCCACCGCCTCGACAATCGCCGGCAGCGCGCGGATGCTCGACTCCGCGCCGTCCAACTGACGGCCGCCGTGGTTGCTGACGATCAGCGCGTCGGCGCCCGAGTCGGCGGCGTGCTTCGCATCCTCCACGTCCTGAATCCCCTTGAGGATCAGTTTGCCCTTCCACAATCCGCGGATCCACTCCACGTCGCGCCAGCTCAGCCGCGGGTCGAGCTGTCCGGCCGACCACTCCGAGAGCGAGCGCAGGCTCTCCACCCCTTTCACGTGGCCGATGACGTTGCCGAAGTGGTGGCGCCTCGTGCCGAGCATGCCCAGGCACCACCGCGGTTTGGTCATCATGTTCGCGATGCCGGCCGGCGTGAACCTGGGTGGCACCGAGAGGCCGTTCTTCAGATCGCGGTGACGTTGGCCGAGAATCTGCAGGTCCACCGTCAGCACGAGCGCGCCGCAATTGGCCGCGGTCGCCCGCGCGATGAGCCGCTCGATGTAATCGCGATCGCGCATCACATAGAGCTGGAACCAGAACGGCGCCTTGGTGTGCGCGGCCACGTCCTCGATCGAGCAGATGCTCATCGTGCTCAGCGTGAACGGCACGCCGAACTTCTCCGCGGCGCGGGCGGCGAGAATCTCGCCGTCGGCGTGCAGCATGCCGGCCAGTCCCGTGGGGGCCAGCGCCACCGGCATCGACACCGGTGTGCCCGCCATCGTGGTGGCGGTGCTGCGGTTCTCGAGATTCACGAGCACGCGCTGCCGCAGCTTGATGAACTGGAAGTCGTCCACGTTGGCGCGGAAGGTGCTCTCCGTCCAGCTGCCGGAGGCGACGTAGTCGTAGAACATCCGCGGCACCCGACGTTGGGCCAGGCGGCGGAGGTCTTCGATGTTGGTGATGACGGGCATGGTCGGCGTTGGAGGCGGGTGGCGGACGCCTCCAGTTTCCCGGTCCGTCACGGGAATGTCAAACGACCGCGGCGCATACAGAACGCGCCCGCCGCTCACGGAGCGGCAAGGCGCGTGATGCCAACAGGTTGAGTCAGAGCGGGCGACCGGACTCGAACCGGCGACGTCCAGCTTGGGAAGCTGGCATTCTACCAACTGAATTACGCCCGCAAATCCTGCTCGTTGTCCGCCAAAGTCTACACCGCCCCCGGAGGCTAATCAAGGCGCGAGTCCCCGTGCTACGCGCGGTGAGCGCCTCCCAACCATTCAGGAACCGGGGCCGTACACCACACCCTTGATCCACGTCCCGGCGCGGACCTGCTCAGTTGGGAGCGCCACCACGGTGTCTCCTTCTGCGAGACCCGACACCACCTCCGCCTGGCTGGTGCCGCGGTGGCCCACCGTCACCGCCACCGGCCTGGCCCGTCCCCGCTGCACGCGGAACACCTGCCACCCACCCTTGACGGCGACCAGCGCCGTGCGCGGGATCCGAAGCACGTCGGTACCCTCCCAGATCACGATCGAGACGGCCACGTGCGCGCCGTCTCCCATCGCGCCCGGCGAAGAACGGAACTCGCCGTGGACGAACACCGGTCCCGCTTCCGAAACGGGCGCGGCGCCCGAATCGGTCCGCGACACGAACGCGGAGTGCGGCGTCTCGGAGTCCACCCGGCGCACGACCATCTGCTCGCCCACCTGCACCTCTGAGGCATTCGCCGCGGGCACGGACGCGATGACTTCCACGTCGCGCGGATCGCCCACGACCATCAGCGGCGTGCGCGCCCGGACGAGCCGCTCGTGCTCCTCCAGCACGCGCAAGACCCGCCCCGTCAGCGGCGCCCGGACTTGCACGCGCCCCGCCTCACTCACCGACGACGGATTTCGGCCCGCGACGATGGTGAACAGCGGATCGCCGCGCCTGATGGCCTCACCCGCCTCGAGGGTGGTCGACAACAGTCGCCCCGACACCGGCGCACGGACGGTGATGGGGTGCAGCACGCGCGTCACGCCGTCCACGTCGAGCGTCACCTGGAGCGGTCCCCGCGTCACGATGGCAAGATCCGCCGTGGCCGTGCCCGGCCGCGTGATCCACACGACCACCAGCACGACCACCCCGACCGCGGCCACACCTACGAGGATTCGACGGAATTTCTCGGTCATCACTCTCTCGACGATCCCCAAACATGTCATGGCCACCGGGCCAAGGCCAACTGGCAGTTCCGGTTCAGGTATTGCTGTCCGGGCCGTGAGGGGGAATACTTGTGCAACGCAATGCGGTGTCTCTCCCCCCCGGAGGCTCCATGCGCTGGATCATCGTCGCCACAGGCGTGCTCATTGCGCTCACCGTCGTGGCGGCTGCGGCCGGCTATTTCATCCCCCAGACGCGCATCACCGCCCGATCAGCGGTGCTGCCCGCGAGCCTGCATCGCGTCTGGGCCGCGATCACAAATGTGTCGGACTACCCGCGCTGGCGGCGTGACGTGAGGGCGGTGGACGTACTGGCCACCGTCGACGGACGCCTTGGGTGGCGGGAACACGCCCGGCATGGCGTCATCGCCTGCCAGGCCGACGAGACGACACCGCCGCGACGGCTGGTGGTCCGGATCACGGACCGCAATCTCACGTATGGAGGCACGTGGACCTACGAACTCGCGGAAGAGGGGGCCGGCACGCGTGTGACGATCACCGAGCGGGGGGAGATCAGCCACCCCATGTGCCGCGGGCTCGCCCGGTTCGCCTTCGGGTATACCGGGAATCTCGACGCCTACCTCTCGGCGTTGCATCGCGATCTCTCGCCGGGGCAGTCGATGCCGCTGGACAGCCGGCCCCAGGGCGCGTAGCCACCAGCCGCTGTCCGACCCGATCGACGAGCGCTCGATGCCAGCACCGTCCGCACGCGCGGGGGGGAGGCGACGCGAGTGCCTGGCCGCGGCATGGAGGCCCGCACGGACACAACCGCCCCGGCTTCTGGCCGGCCGAACGGCACCCCGGAAACGAGAACGCCCCGCTCGCGTAACGAGCGGGGCGTTGTGCTTGGACTCGAGAGCCAGCGGTCAGGATTGAACTGACGACCGCCCGATTACGAATCGGGTGCTCTACCACTGAGCTACGCTGGCGAAGCGACCGCCAGGCGATCGCCGACATGCCCTGGCGCGGACTCGAACCGCGACGCCTTGCGGCACCACCCCCTCAAGATGGCGTGTCTACCAATTTCACCACCAGGGCATACAACTACGGGGCCGACGGGGCTCGAACCCGCGACCTCTCGAGTGACAGTCGAGTGCTCTAACCAAACTGAGCTACGGCCCCATGCTACGACAACCAACCACGAAAAGCTTCGAGCCGTGAGCCGACAGCGGTGAGCTGACAGTCACTGCTTCAACCGACCTACCGACCTACCGACCTACCGACCTACCGCTGCACTGCCCTACCAACTTAACCGAAGTCCGATAGCCCGTAGGGGAATCGAACCCCTCTCTGCACCGTGAAAGGGTGCCGTCCTAACCGATAGACGAACGGGCCTCCGTGCCCAGTAGCGGTAACGGGATTCGAACCCGTGTTTGAGCCTTGAGAGGGCTCCGTCCTAGTCCCCTAGACGATACCGCCGCATGTATTCGCCGGCGGCGCGCCGCCGGTGGTGCTCTGGCACGAGCCGGCGCTCGATCGCGCGCGCTCCTGCCCTGCCGTGCTGCCGGTCCTTCGCGGATTCAAACATCGTACAGGCCGGGAGGGAATCGAACCCCCAACCGCTGGTTTTGGAGACCAGTGCTCTACCAATTGAGCTACCGACCTAAACGACAGGATCCAGTCGGCAGTCATCAGTTGGCAGTCACGGCTGCGCACTGCGAACTGCAGACTGTCGACTGCTGTTAGGGTGACTGACGGGAATTGAACCCGCAACCCCCGGAGCCACAGTCCGGTGCTCTAACCAATTGAGCTACAGCCACCATGGTGGACGCTCGCGCGTCCCATCGCCCCACGCGTGGTGCGACAGACTAGCATTTTAACCGCCGCAAGACACCGTATCAACTGCACGTTCCGGCCAATTCCGGGAGCGGACGACCGCTACTTCGCGCGCTCCTGATATTCACCCGTGGACGGGTTCACTTTGACCTTGTCCCCCGTGCCCACGAACTCCGGAACGTTCACCGTGACCCCGTTCTCGAGCTTCGCCGGCTTGGGCGACGACGTCTTGGTGGCCGTCTTCATGACCGGCGCCGTCTCGACCACTTCCAGGACGAGCGAGTTGGGTAGCTTGATGCCCACCGGACTGCCGTTGTAGTACTCGGCGATGATCTTCATGCCCGGCTGCATCCACGGCGCGGCGTCGCCCAGCGCCTCGTCGTCCATCTCCAACTGGTCGTAGTTCTCGGTGTTCATGAAGTGGTAGCGATCGCCACCCTGGTACATGAACTCCAACTCGTGCGTCTCCATCAGGGCCGGCTCGATGGAATCGGCCGCCCGGAAGCGGTGCTCGAACCCCGATCCGGTGCGGAGGTTCTTCAGCTTGGCCTGCACCATGGCCCGCAGGTTCCCGGGGGTATGGTGGCGGAATTCGACCACCCGGCACGGGTCGCCATTGAACACCAGCACCATGCCGCGCCGAATCTGAGTCGCGGGAATCGCCATGTCGTGAAATCCTTAAATTCTGGTGGTAAATGTAGATAGCCTTGCAATTTAGGCTATCGATCGGCGGACGGTCAACTGGGGGTGGGACTCTCCCATGCTCCGACGCTGCGACGACCGGGCGAGAGTCCCCCGCCCACGGCCATCAGTCGACGGCGCCGAGAGTTAATCAACGCTTAACCCGGCCCCCCGGCCCCCGTGCAATCTTCTGAATACGACGCTCAGGACGCGCTCCTCTCCATGCGATTGCTCAGCCGTACTACCCTGCTCTCCGTGCTCTCCCTGCTCGCCGCGGCGCCGCTGGCCGGCCAGCGGGTAACGGGGGTCGTGTTGGACAGCGTCAGCGGACTCGGCGTCCCCGGGGCAGTCATTGCGGCCTTCGACTCGGCCGGGCAGCCCGGCGTGCGCACGATCAGCGACGAGTTCGGGAAGTTCTCCGTCGACGTGCCGGAAGGGCCGGGCCGCCTTCGCGTCATCCGCATCGGGTTCCAGCCACGTACCGTCTCGATCCCCGCTTCCGCGGAGCGCCGCGCCCGCCGGCTCGAGATCCGGATGCTCAGCCTGCCCGCCCTACTCACCCGGGTGCATGTCTCCGACCGCGCCATCTGCCCGGGCAGCGACGACCAGAGCGGCGCGTTGGCGCTCTGGGAACAGGCG
The DNA here is from genome assembly GCA_963814345.1 of uncultured Gemmatimonadaceae bacterium. Classification (GTDB taxonomy): domain Bacteria; phylum Gemmatimonadota; class Gemmatimonadetes; order Gemmatimonadales; family Gemmatimonadaceae; genus JAGWRI01. Next base: position 435,067 of record CAWFCT010000021.1, read on the forward strand.
CGCGCCGGCCTGCTCGCCGCGGTGGTCGCCCGGCAAGCCAGGCCCGGCAACATGTCGGTACTCGAGTTCGTCAGCGACGAGGACCCCGGCTCCCGCCTCGTACTGAAGCAGTCCACCCGCGTCACCAGCGGTACGACGGCGCGTCCCTTCGTCGCGTCGCGCGAGGCGGGCGAATTCGCCCGCCAGGGCTACATGGCGCGTGACGGGTCGTCGCTCACCTTCTTCGCCCCCGACGCCGACATCCTGCTCGACGAGAAGTTCGCCACCACGCACTGCTTCGGCATCGTGCGCGACGCGCAGCATCCGGGACAGGTGGGGCTGTCGTTCGAGCCCTCGCCGGGCGGGCGACCCGACGGATTCGTGGACGTGGACGGCACCCTCTGGATCGAGAGCGACCAGCCGGCCCTGCGGACGCTCGACTTTGCGTACACGGGCCTCGACCCCGCGTACCGCGAAGTGGGGACGGGCGGTACGCTCGTCTTCCGCACGATGACCAACGGTCTGGTCTACATCGAGCGCTGGCACATGGAGCTGCCGGCCATGGCGGCGAGCACCACGCCGCGGCAGCGCCTCCCGGGCCGCCGCGCCGGCGCGATCCTCCCCATGGCGGGCGGTCTCCAGGACACGCACGTGGTCCAGTGGCGCGAGACCGGTGGTGAGGTGCTGTCGGCCCACTGGGCCGACGGCTCCCACGCCGAGAGTTCCCTGGGCGTGGTCACCGGGAACGTGCGGGATCCGGATGGCCGTCCACTCGCCGGGGTCCGCGTGCGACTCGACGGGACGCAGAGCGTCGCGGAGACCGACGGCACCGGCCGATTCGTGCTGTCACCCGTGTTGCCCGGGCGATATGGGCTGGACATGGTCGACTCGGCCTATGCCCCGTTCATCGATCCGCGCCGTGCCCGCCAAACGATCGCCGTGAGTCGTGACACGCTGCGCGTGGGAACCACCGCGATGCGGGCGCGGACGCGGGCCGTCGCCCGACTGTGCGACGACGTCTCCGCGACCCCGCCCCAATCGGCGGTAGTGCTCGGCACGGTCACCGCCGCTTCGGGCCGCCTCGCCCCCGGCACCAACCTCGCCGTGAGCTGGACGTACGTGGAATCCGGCAATTCCACGCCGCAGACCAGCGGCACGATCGAGGTGACGCCGTCGCACGACGGCCGGTTCATCGTCTGCCGCGTCCCCTTCGGGGCGAAGCTCCATCTGAGCCTCGCCCGAGGCGACACGGTGCTGGCCGACACGTCAGCCATCGTCCCGCGTCAACCGGTCGAGGAACTCCGATGGATGGTGGACGCGCGGTTCGGGCGCGGTGGCGCGTCACGGGATCAGGCCGAGTTGTTGCAGGCCACGGATCGCGGGCGGATACCCCGGCACGGCGGCGAGCGCGCGCCGGAAGAGTCGTGCCGCCTCATCCAATCTGCCCTGTGCCGCTTCGGCGATTCCGTAGCGCGTGATCGCCTCGGCATTGTCCGGTGAAAGCTGCACGGCCCTGGCAAAGCTCTGGCCCGCGGCGCGCAGGTGCCGTGCTTCGAGCAATGCGCGCCCGGCAAAGATGAGCGCTCCCAAGTCGGTGCCGGCTCGTACCACAGCCTGGTCGGCCGCCCGAACCCCGGCGTCCGTCTTCCCGCCTTCAACGTAGGCGAGACTCAGGAGCCCGAGTCCGAACGCGGAGGCAGAATCCTGCCCGACGGCGCGTTCGAGAATCGGTATGGCTTCGGCGGCGCGGCCCTCATCGAGCAGCGCACCCCCGAGCGACCGCCGGACGTCGGCTCGCTCCCCGTCGAGCGCCAATGCCCGGCGCAGCACGGGCTCGGCGGAGGTTGGGCGCCCCACATCCATGTACGCCGCCCCCAGCGCCGCCAGATCATCGATCGTCGGTTGGTTGGCGACCACGCGTTGGAGCAGTGGGATCGCTCTCACCGGATCACCTGCAGCTTCGAGCACGTTCCCGAGCATCCTCACGGCGCGCTCGTAGTCCGGATTCACGACGAGGGCGCGTTGGAGGTCGTCCGCAGCGGCCGCCAGCCGGTCGCGCCCGATCTCCACCGACGCAAGGTCGGTCCATGCCGGTTCGTAGGTCGAATCGATCGTGAGGGCAGTCCGGAACTGGCCGGCGGCAGCGGCCAGCCGCGTGCTATCGGCGCGGAGCATCGCGGCGCCAAAGTTGTCCCACGCGCGCGGATTCGACGGCAGTTTGTGAATCGTATCGGCCCAGAGCCGCTCGGCATTGGCGTACGTGTGGCCGCGGACGAAGGTGCCGACCGCGAGCGCCACGAGAAGGCCCACGAACGCGGGGCGCGGGTCACGGGCCCGCACCAACGCCCACACGAAGGTCGCCGCGCCAGCCCCGATCGCGAGGCGAACCACCAGGCCGGTCACCGGCGCCCCACCGGCCACGACGTCGGCTGTCCAACCCGAGACCCCAGCGTAGCACAACCCCACGGCGCCGACCAAGACGGGGAGTTCTCGATGGCGGCGGCGAGGGGCCGCGTCGCTCCACCGGCGTCTCGCCGCATGTACGCTGAGCACCACAGCCACAACGACGGCGGCAAGCGCCAGATAGATGCGCCGTTCCGCCGCGATCTCCGTGGTGATCGGCACGACACTCGACGAGGGCGCGAGGAGGAGGAAGAACCAGGCTCCCAGGAAGCCGAGCGCGGCTCGATGTTGCCACGCGACGAGTGACGCCAGCCCAACCGCGGCGAGCAACGCGCAGCCCGGAAGGGCGCGCAGCGCCGACACCGGCGCCGTGCCGTAATCGAGCGTCAATTGGTCCGGCCAGAAGGCGAGTCGAAGGTAGTGGGCAACGGCCCATCCCTGCGTATACAGGTACCGGTACCACGGCATCCCTCCGTCAAACCCGACGGTGGCCCCCCGCGCCCCGCGAATGACGTAGCTGAGCAGCCAGGCGGCGGTGAGGGCCAGGGCCAGGTAGAACCAGCCGCGACCACGGGCGGCGCACGCGGCGCGGAACGACGGCGCCCGAAACGCACGATCGTAGAGTAGGACGGTCACGGGCGCGGTGACCATCACCTCTTTGCTGCCCATCCCGAGGAGACAGACGGCCGCGCCGATCACGTACCACCCCATCGTGCGGCCCCGCGACGCCGCATCCCACGCGCGGATGGATGCGTAGAGGGTGCCGAGGTAGCACAGCGACACGAGGACCTCGGTTCGCTGAATGACGTAGTCCACGGCTTCGGATTGGACGGGGAGCAGGAGCCACACCGCCGCCGCGGCGAAGGCGACGCCGTCGGAGCCGGCTCGCCATCCGTCGTCGAATGGACCATCGCGCAGGGTCCTGCGCACGACACCGAAAAGCAGGAGCCCGCACAGCAGATGCAGCAAGACGTTGACGACGTGGTAGCCCACGGTCGCATGCGGGCCCGCAGCCTCGGGCGGCTGCTCGACGCCCAGGATCCGGTTCGCCGCGTAGTTCAGTGCGAGGGTGTAGTTGACCACCGGGCGGCCGCCCACCGCCGTGCCCTTGGTGGGCAGGCTGAGCGCGTCGCTGGGGGGCCACAACGTCCGGATAGTGGGATTGTCCACGATCGCAGTCGTATCGTCGAGTACGAAGGGCCCGGCGATGTCCGATGCGTAGGCCGCGACCGTCACGATGAGGAGCAAGCCGACCATCCACCATCGAATCGATGGGGCGTCCAGGCGGCGCGCCGGCACCGGGGGTGCCTCGGCTGATACGCGCGGCCGCCGCCCAGGGCGCGCTCGTCGGCGCGCGCTCATCCGCCGGAGACCGCGCGGAGCAAGGGTTCCAAGCCCTTCCACACGTTTTCCGCCACGATCTTCTCGCCCACGTCGTTCGGGTGCATGCCGTCCCCCTGATTCAGCGACGGGTGGCCGGCCACGCCGTCGAGCAGGAACGGCAGCAGCACCAGGTGATTCTCCCGGGCAAGCAGCGGGAAGGTCGCGTGGAAGGCGCGCGTGTAGCGTTGTCCCAGATTGGGCAGCGCCTCCATCTGCACCAGGACGATGCGCGCCTGCGGGCGACGCCGCCGCACGGTGTCGATGATGGCCTGGATGTTCGCGCGCGTCTCGGTGACGGGCGTGCCGCGCAGACCGTCGTTGGCGCCCGTCTCGAGCACCATCACGTCGAAGGGCTGGCGGAGCAGCCAGTCCATCCGCCGTAGGGCGCCGGCCGAGGTCTCGCCGCTCACCCCGGCGTTGACCACGTGGAACGGCAACCCGGCCGAGTCGATCTTGCGCTGGATGAGCGCCGGGTAGGCGCTGTCGGGATCGAGCCCGAGCCCGGCGGTGAGGCTGGTGCCGACGAAGAGCACGGTGTGCGCATCGCGCGCCTGCGCCGCGGCCGGCGCGGCCACCGCCCCGCCGGCCCCCGTGCTATCCTTCGTCTGGACGGACGGACGGCGCTCAGCCGCCCCGCTGCACGCCGTCAGCGCCAGCAGTCCGCTCACACCCCACGTCCACAATCGCAATCGCATGCTCGAAGCTCGTCAACTCACCAAGGAATATCGCGTCGGAGATCGCCCGTTGACGGTCCTCCGCGACGTTTCGTTCTCCGTCCCCCAGGGCGCCTTCGTCGCCATCGTCGGCCCGTCGGGCAGCGGCAAGACCACGCTCCTCGGCCTTCTGGCCGGGCTCGACACGCCGTCGCGCGGCACCGTCCTCCTCGACGACGCCGACCTCGGCGCGATGGATGAGGATCGGCGGGCGCGTCTGCGTGGAGCGAAAGTTGGCTTCGTGTTCCAGAGCTTTCAATTGATCCCCACGCTCACCGCCATCGAGAATGTACAGGTACCCCTCGAGCTGCGGGGAGATTCGCACGCCGCCGACCGCGCGCGCGAGCTGCTGAAGCGGGTGGGTCTGGGCGACCGGCTGGACCACTTCCCCACCGAGCTGTCGGGGGGTGAACAGCAGCGCGTCGCCATCGCGCGCGCGTTCTCCAACGAACCGCGCATCCTGTTTGCCGACGAGCCGACCGGCAACCTGGACAGCGAGACCGGCCAGCGCATCGTGGAGCTGCTGGAGCAGCTCAACCGCGAATCGGGCGCGACCATCGTGCTCGTCACGCACGATGCGGCGCTGGCGGCCCGCGCCGGCCGGATCATCCGCCTGAGCGACGGCGAAGTGGTCGAGGACACCGCCGTGGCGGGGGCGGCCGCGAGGTGAGCGCGTCGTTCAGCCGCCTCGCGGCGGTGGCGTGGCGCGAGAGCCGCACGGCGCGACGGCGGCTCCTGCTCTACATGTCGTCGATCACGCTGGGCGTGGCGGCGCTGGTGGCCATCGACTCCTTTGCGCAGAACGTGACGCGGTCGGTTCACGAGCAGTCTCGCGCCCTGCTGGGCGGCGACCTGTCGCTCACCAGCCGCGCCAAGTTCACGCCTCCGGTGGACAGCCTGTTCGACTCGCTGACCACGCACGGCACGCCGATCGCGCGCCAGATCAGCTTCTCGTCCATGGCGCTCGCCCCGCGCACGGGCCTCACGCGGCTGTCGCAGGTGCGAGCCGTGACGCCGGGCTACCCGTTCTACGGGCAGATCGAGACCGACCCCGCCGCCGCGTGGGGCGACCTCCAGCACGGCCGTCACGTGGTGGTGGACGCCTCGCTGCTGGTGGCGCTCAATGCGCACATCGGCGACTCGCTGTCGCTCGGCACCGCGCAGTTCGAGATCACGGGCACCTTGGCCAGCGTGCCGGGAGAGATCGCGGTTACCGCCGCCATCGGACCGCGCCTGTACATCCCGGCCCGGTACCTCGACGCGACGGGCCTGCTGGTGTTCGGCAGCCGCGCCGACTACGAGGCACTGGTGAAGTTGCCGCCCGGCGAGACCACGGAGCAGTTCGAGGGGCGCACCGCCCGCGTGCTCTCGAAGAACGATGTCCGGGTGCACACCGCGGCGCAGAATGAGTACCGGTTGAGCAATGCCATCGATCAACTCCGCAACTTTCTGAGCGTCGTGGGACTGGTGGCGCTCCTGCTCGGCGGCATCGGCGTGGCCAGCGGCGTGCACGCCTTCGTGATGCGCAAGATCGACACGGTGGCGATCCTGCGGTGCCTGGGCGCCACCAGCAGCCAGGTGCTGGTGATCTACGTGCTGCAGGCCGCGGTCATGGGCCTGGTGGGCGCGGCCGCGGGCACGCTACTGGGCGTGGGACTCCAGTTCGCGATGCCGCTGGCGGTGAAGGATTTTCTGCCGGTGAACGTCGCCGTGCGGCTGGCGCCCGCGGCGTTGCTCACCGGACTCGGCATCGGCGTGTGGGTGGCGCTCGTGTTCGCGCTGCGCCCGCTGCTCGCGCTGCGCGGGGTGTCGCCGCTCCAGGCGCTGCGCCGGGAGTCGGACGACACGGTGATGCGGCAGGCGCGCCGCGACAGCGCCACCTACGTGGTCTCGTTCGCCATCGTGGCCAGCGTGTTCGCCATCGCGCTCGAACGGTCCGAGCGGTTGCGCGACGGGATCGGCTTCAGCGTCGCCATTCTGCTCGCCGTGGGAGCGCTGTGGGTGGTGGCGGTCTTGCTCACGGCGGTCGCGCGACGCGTCGTGCGCCCGCGCTGGCCGTTCGTCATCCGCCATGGGATCGCGAGCCTCTACCGGCCCGGCAATCAGACGCGCTCCGTGATCCTCTCGCTCGGCTTCGGCGTGTTCCTCGTGAGCACGCTCTACCAGGCGCAGAAGAACCTCCTCGGCCAGTTGGACCTGCGGCTGGATCAGGTGCGGGCCAACGTGGTGTTCTTCGATGTTCAACAGGATGAGGCGCCCGGGGTGGATTCGATCATCCGCGCGGGGCACTACACGATCGAGCAGCAGGTGCCGATCGTGCCCATGCGCATCGCGTCGATCAACGGGCGCACGCCGGATCAGATCCTGGCCGGCCTGCCCGTTCCCCATTCGAGCGCGGATGCCGCAGGGGCGCCGCAGTCCGGCGATCGGAGCGGGCGCGGCGGCGCCGCCGCCGGGGCCCAACCGCACCAGCCGTCACGCTGGGCGCTGCGCCGCCAGTATCGCTCCACCTACCGCGACACCCTCGACGCCACGGAGCATCTGGTGGCCGGCCGCTGGTTCGACGCCGCCCCGGACACGATGTCGCAGGTGTCGCTCGACGCCGGACTGGCCGACGAACTCGGCGTGCAGTTGGGCGACACCATCTCGTGGGACGTCCAGGGGGTGCGCGTTCGGACGCGCGTGACCAGTCTCCGCGAAGTGGCGTGGGCGCGCTTCCAACCGAACTTCTTCGTGGTGTTCCAGCCCAGGGCCCTGGCGCACGCGCCCAAGCAATTCGTGTTCCTGGCCTATGGCCCCACGCCGCGCGACGTCGCGCTCATGCAGCGCGACGTGGTGCTCAAGTTCCCGAACGTATCGAGTCTCGACCTGTCGCTGGTCCAGCGCACGGTGGCCGATGTCCTCGCCCGCGTCACGACGGCCATCCGGTTCATGGCGCTCGTCAGCCTCCTGCTCGGCGTGCCCGTCCTGTTCAGCGCCGTGGCGGCCACGCGCCGCGAGCGGTTGCGGGAGGGCGTGCTGTTCAAGACGCTGGGCGGCACGCGACGCCAGATCGGGCGCATCATGCTCGCCGAATACGCGTTGCTCGGCGCGCTGGGCAGCGTGGCGGGCGTGGCGCTCTCAGTGGGCGGCGCGTGGGCGCTGATGCACTTCATCTTCCAGACGCCCTTCACGCCCGCCGTGGTGCCCGCGCTGGCCGTGAGCGCCGGCATGACGCTGCTGGCCGTGGCCATCGGGCTCCTGACCAGTCGGGAAGTGTTCGCCTCCACTCCCATGGTGGCCCTGCGAAGCGAGAGCTGAGAACGGTTGGCCGTCAGCACGGTCCGGCCCGCAATCGCTCACGACTGCACACCGTCCGCTGAAAGCGCTGAGCGCTGGGTGTTCAGCCGTCGGCCGCCAGTTGCTTCTCGATCGCCCGCATGAGCAGCGACTCGTCGACGATCGGCTTCGTGAGGTAATCGTCGAATCCCGCCGCGAGATACTTCTCGCGGTCACCGGCCATGGCGTGGGCGGTCAGCGCGATCACCGGCAGTTCGGCGAGCGTCGCGTCGGCGCGGATGCGCGCCAGAATCTCGAGCCCGTCCATGCCGGGCAGCGAGATATCGAGCAGCACGACATCCGGGGGATCCGCGGCGAACGCATCGAGGGCGTCGAGGCCGTTCTCGTATTCCAGCACGGCAAAGCGGTCGCGCAGGATGGCCTGCAGCAGGAGCCGATTGTCGGGATTGTCCTCCACCACGGCGACGCAGGGCCTCACGCGTGGCCCCGCCGGATAACGGCCAACCGCGCCAGCAGCGCCTCCGTTTCGGTCTCCAGGGCCGGGAGCAGCGCGGCGACCCCCCGCACATCGCCCTGCGCGGCCAGCCGCTCGGCGCGCTCGCACATGGCCTGCACTCCCATCGCACCCATCTGGCCGGCGCTGGACTTGAGCGAATGCAGGACGCCGCGGGCGGCCTCCGCATCGCCGTTTGCGACGGCGTCGCGCGCCACGGCCAGCCGCGCCGGCGCCCCCGCGGCGAGGAGATCGATCATCTCGTGCAGCAGGGCGTCGCCACCGAACCGCCGGAGGCGGGCGATGGCTTCGTCATCGAATCGTTCGGTGAATTCGGAATCCATGGTACGTCGAACGTAACCCGTTGAATCCGGCACGTTCGGCGTCGAAACGTACCCGGCCGAGACCCGCGTGCGTCTATCGAAGGGCGCGGCGCACGGCGTTCTGGACGGCGCCGGCCGCCTGCGACCAATTGGGCGCGCCCGCGTCGCGGTGCCCCACGCCATGCGCCCTGTGGTCGCCATGTCCGTTTCCGTGCCCGTTTTCGTGGGGCGTGTGTCCGTTGGTCGAGCCGGTCACCGGCATGTCGAGCACCGTCTCGATGGTGGCATCCGTGACGGTCTCGCCACCCGCGGTCAGCAGCTCGGGGCCGCGGGGCGCCGCGAGCGCCGGCAGCGAGGCCTCGGTGATCACGAACGAGAACTCCCGTCCGTCGCCGAGCAGTCGCACGGCGCTGTCGCCGTCCATGGCCTCGCCGACCTTGAACCCCGCGCCTTCGAGCATGGCCCGCGCCATGCGCCGCCAGGCCGGATCCGGATTGAGGATCAGGATGCCCGGATTCATGCCGTTGGACACCGATTCGTCCTCGAGCTGGTCGCCCAGCACGCGCTCGATCTCCTGCAGCGTCGTTTCGCCGCGGCGCACGCGGGCCACGGCCACGTCGCGCAGCGGCGCCATGCCGGCGGCGATGGCCGCGCGCTGGAGCTGCTGCGCCGTGCCGCCGCTGGCGATCATGTCGGCGATGCTCGGCGTCACGATGGCCACCTCGATGAGCGGCAGGCGCCCCCGGTAGCCGGTGTTGCCGCACCGCTTGCAGCCCGTGGCCCGCGACAGCGGGAGCACGCCGAACTGCGCGGACAGGCGCTCCTCTTCCTCGGTGAGCGTGCCGAGCAGCGGCTGCGCGCAGTCCGGGCAGACGCGGCGCACGAGACGCTGGGCCAGACATCCGCGCAGACAGGTGGCGATGGTCTGACGGTCGAGCCCCAGATCGGCCAGCCGCGTGACCGCGCTCATCGAATCGTTGGTATGCAGCGTGGCCAGCACCAGGTGGCCGGTGAGCGCCGCCTGGGCAGCCACTTCGGCCGTCTCCAGATCGCGGATCTCGCCGACGAAGATGACGTCGGGGTCCTGGCGCAGGATGGCGCGCAGCGAACTGGCGAACGTCACGCCACGCTTGGCCTCCACCTGGATCTGCGTGATGCCCGGCAGTTCGTACTCGATCGGATCTTCCACCGTCATGATGTTGACGTGCCCGGTGGCGAGTTCCTTGATCGCCGAGTAGAGCGTGGTCGTCTTGCCGGAGCCGGTGGGCCCGGTGACGATCACGATGCCGTCGCGGCAGGAGAGCAGTTGGCGCAGACGGGCCAGCTCGCGCGGCGTGATCCCCACTTCCTCGAGCTTGCGCGCGCTCTCGGGACGGAGCACGCGGATCACCGCTTTCTCGGCGTCCCGCGTGGGCACCGTCGAGATGCGGAGATCGTAGTTGCGGCCCTCGATGGACACCTTCGCGCGCCCGTCCTGTGCGACGAGTCGGTTGGCGATATCCATCCGGGCCAGGACTTTGATCCGCGACACCACGCGGTTGAGCGCCGCCATGGGCAGGTGCATGTGCTGCCGCATCACGCCGTCGATGCGGAACCGCACGGTGCCGCCCTTGGGCCCCGGCTCGACGTGCACGTCGCTCACGCCGTGCATCACGGCGTCGCGGAGAATCAGATTGGTGAGCTTGACCACCGGACCCGTCTCGATATCCGACAGGTCGACGGCCTCGGGCTCCATCTCGTCCACCACGCGCACCGCGTCGGCAATCTGCGAATCGACGGTGGTGAGCAGATTCTCCACCAGACGATCGGCCGAATAGCCGGACAGCAGCGCATCCTCGATGAGGGTGGGCGGCGCGAGTTCGAAGACGGGACGGCGCCCCGATGCGAAGCCGATGGCGTGCTCGACTTCGATGTCGCTGGGGTCGGCCGTGGCCACGTAGATGTTGCGGTCGTCCTCCCGCAGCGGAAAAACGTGGTAGCGGCGGGCCAGACGTTCGGGTAGCAGGGCGAGGGCGCGCGGATCGGTGTGGTCGAAGTCGGCCACCCGGAGGCCGAATTGCGGCGCCATGCGCGCCGCCAGATCCTGCGGACTCAGGCCGAGGGTACGCGTGGCAATTTCCCATGCCTCGACGTTGGTGCCGTCGCTCGGAATGGTGAGCGAGGAAGCCCCCGCCAACCCTGCACGCGTTGCTGCGCCTTCAAGCCAGTGCATCCGTGTATGCCTCTCCCTGCGCGGAATCCGCGTCGAATCCGCCCGCGACGATCATGCCTGAACGAGGCTGCCCGGCCCCGAGCGTAGGCGCAATCTGTGGGCCCATAGATAGCTCACGCAACGGGCCGCGAATGTGACGCGTATTACAGACGCGTAAGCCACGTCATGGCAACACGATAGACCCTGTCCCTCAGGACATCGACCGGGTCCTGATCCGTCGCAGGGCGCTGCGGAGCACGCGGGCGAGTTCGGCGCCGAGTTTTCCGTCCTTGTGCAGCACCGTGATTGCCTGGCGATCGAGCACCGCCCGCTCCTCCTCGGTCAGTGACTTCGCGGTGATCACCACCACCGGCGTCTCCCGGAATCGCTCGATGCGGCGGATGCGCTCGAGAAACTCCACCCCGTCCATCCCCGGCATGACGACGTCGAGGAGAATCAGGTCGGCGGGGAAGTCCTGCAGCTTGACCAGCGCGTCGAGGGCGGACGGGGCCGAATCGACCTCGAGGCCCGGGAAGCCCGCCAGATGGGCTTCGAGGAGCGACCGGGCATCTTCCGAATCCTCGATGATCAGCACGCGCGCCGGACTGGCGTGCAGCGCACGATCGATCGCGTCCGTGAGCGCCTCGCGGGCAATCGGCTTCTCGATGAGTTCGACGGCGCCGGGCAGCCTCGACTGGTAATCCGACGCCACGGCGCTGACCACGATCACCGGGACCCGGGCAATGGACGGATGCGCCCGGATGCGCTGCAGCGTTTCGATCCCGTCCATCTCGGGCATCAGCAGGTCGAGCACGATGAGATCGGGCCGGTGGTCGAGCGCCGCCGACACGCCGCCCTCGCCGGACCCTGCCGCATAGACCCGGCACCCCGACTCCTCGATGATTTGCGTGAGCAGCACCCGCGAGTCGTCGCTGTCATCGATGACGAGGACGGTCGGGGAGTCCACCGGCACCACGCGTGCGGCGCGGAGGGACGACGGCTCGAGGCGGCGCCCGGAGACCGCACCCGGCGGTTCGTGGTGAGTGAGCAGCGGCGCCCGCTGGTCGGTGATGATGCTGAACGTCGATCCGAGGTCGGGCGTGCTCACCACCGCCAGCCGGTATCCGAGCCGCTCGCACATCGAACGGGAGATGGCGAGGCCCAGCCCCGTGCCCCCGAACCGTCGCTGCACCGAGCTGTCGGCCTGCTCGAACGCTTCGAATATCCGGTCCATCCGGTCGGCCGCGATGCCCACGCCGGTGTCGATGACGTCGATGCGCTGCAGGTCCCCGGTGCGGGCATCGGCAACGCCGCGCACCACGATGCGACCCTGGCTGGTGAACTTCGCGGCATTCGAGATCAGGTTGAGCAGCACCTGCCGCAGCTTGTCGGGATCGGTCCGCAGCGGGGCCACCCCGGGCCATACGTCCACTTCGATGGGCGGCGCGTCGAGCCCGCGGGCCGCGAACTGGCTCACCGTCTCGGTCAGGAGGCGGGTGACGTCCACCGTCTCCAGCACCAGGTCCATGCGCCCCGACTCGACCTTGGACAGGTCCAGGATGTCGTTGATGATCTCGAGCAAATGGGTGCCGTTGTCGCGGATGCGCTGGACGTAGGCCCGGGCCTGATCGTCCGACGGGGGCTGGCCGTGCTTGAGCAACACGTTGGCGAAGCCGATCACGGAATTGAGCGGGGTGCGCAGTTCATGGCTCATGCGGGCCAGGAACTCGCTCTTGGCCTTGCTGGCGGCGTGCGCCTGGTCCAGCGCGGCCGCGACCTCGGCATCCAGGGTCGCGCGTTCGCGCATGTCGCGCCTGATGGTGATCACGGCCAGCGTCGCCACGCCGCACGCCACCAGGAACCCGAACAGGACGATGGTCGTGGCCAGCTGCTGCTGCGCGCGTTCGTCTTCGAGCCGCCGATCCAGCAGGGTTCGCTCGGCCCGCATCATCCGCGACACCTGCTGGCGGATGGAGGTGGCGAGCCGCGCCCCACGTCCGGCCGCCACCGTATCGCGCGCCGCCGCGACCCGCCCCGCGTCGTACAGCGCGAGCACGCCGGAGGTGAACGCGAGCTTTTCGGTCACCGAGTCGGCGAGGATGCGCGCCCGCGCCACCTGCGCCGCATTGTCCGGTTCGATGCGCCGGAGCCCCGAGAGATCGAGATCCACCCGATGCGCGGCATCCTTGTACGGCCCGCGGAATTCCGGCCGCTGGGTGAGCAGCAGCCCCCGCACGGCCGACTCGGCATCGAGCATGTCGCCCTCCAGCTCGCCGAGCGTCTCGAGGGCGTCGTACGTCTCGCGAACCCGCACCGATGCCTGGGTCGACGCGCGCAGACCGCGGTACGACTCCGCCCCCATCACGGCGAGGATGAGCAGAGCCGTGCCGAACCCGAGCAGGGCCTTTCGCGGAACGGAGAGTGTGATCACGGTGCGAATATATCTTTGAGCATGCCCCAGCGCCCGAAAGAACGTGGTCTCAAGCCGTATCTGATCTTCGGCATCATTGCCGCTACCATCGAGATGGCGATCATTCTCTGGCTGCTCTACGGCTGAGGAGGACGATCACTCGGAGGGGGGCCGGGCGCCGCGCCCCCGCGCGGCGCGGACTTCTCGCTGCTGGAGCTGGCGGCACCGCTGGGCGGCCCGCGGTTCCCCCGCCGCCGCCGTGTAGCAGGCGCGCACGGACTGCGCGCCCAGGTCCCGCAGTTGACGCTCGAGCGCGGGCGGCATGCTTCCGCCGGGAACGTGCTCGCGGAGGCTCCGAATCTCGGCCTGCGCCGCACGCAACTCGCGGTTGGCCTCCAGCGTCCGTCCGCCGGCAACCGCCTGGCCCCCGCGCTCCAGATGGCCACGAATCTCCTGCAGCACGGCCGCGATGGTGTCCGGCGCGGTGCTCGTGATGGCGGGACGGGGCTCGACGGGCGCAGCGCCGGCCATGGAGGCGGCGGGGCGCGGGTTGGCGGGCGCGGGCGTCGAATTCGACGGACGGCGCCGGACGACCGGCGGGTTGGCGGCGAGACGCATCGAGTCGGCAGTCGCCGACGTCGAATCGTGTGCGGGGGACGACGCGTCGGTGCGAACCGCCGAGGAGTCTGGCGCGGTTGGCGTGGAGTCGGCCACCGCCCGGGTACCCGTCGGCGCGGCACCGGCGCGGCGCGTGGCATGGAGGGCGAAGTAGCTGGCGGCGGCCACGACCAGCAGCACCGCGGCGGCACCCAGTGTGCGCGACCCGCCCCGCGCCGGCGGTGGGTCGGCCGGTAGCTTGCGCGTCGGCGCCCGGGAGACCGCCGGCGGCGGACGGTGCGCGGATGTCGCGGCAAGCGCGGGTGCGGGGCGACCGGCTGCGGCCACACGCAGCGTGGCGTCGGGGTCGGGGTTCCCTGCCGAGGCAGCGGCCGCCGTGATGGCGCGCCCGAGATCGGCCACGCTGGCGTAGCGCCGCTCGGGTTCCGGATCGAGGGCTCGGCTCAGCACGGCCTGAACCGGGGCCGGCCAGTCCACGTCGGGGCGGACGTCGGCCAACGTGGCGGGTGGCGAGGTCAGCCGGCGGACGAGGGTTTCCTTGGACGTCAGCTTGGGATACGGCAACTGGCCGGTGAGCATGTTGAACAGCACCAGGCCCAGCGAATAGATGTCCGTGCGCGCGTCGAGCGCCTCGCCCGCCAGTTGCTCGGGACTCATGTACTCGGGTGTACCGAGGGAGACCCCGGCCGTGGTCACGGTCTGCCCGCCGCCGCCCTCGCCAGGGCGCGCCACCGACTTCGCGATCCCGAAGTCCACGACCTTCACCCAGTCCGCGCCGTCGAGTTGCCGGGCGAGCATGATGTTGTCGGGCTTGAGATCGCGGTGGATGATGCCGAGGTGGTGGGCCGCATGGAGGGCATCGGCCGCCCCCCTGGTGATCTGCGCGGCGCGGGCGATGGGCAGCGGGCCCGTTCGCTCGATGAGCGCCCGGAGGGTCTCGCCCTCCACGAACTCCATCGCGATGTAGAGCAGCCCGTCGGGCGTCTCACCGAAGTCGTAGATGGCCGCGACGTTCGGATGATTGATGCGGCTGGCGTTGGAGGCCTCGCGGTTGAAACGCGTGATCGCGTCGGCCGTCGAGGCGAGCGCCGGACTCATGACCTTGAGCGCGCTCCGGCGACCCATGCGCACGTGCTCGGCCGAGTACACCCGCCCCATGCCGCCCTCGCCGATGAGGCCGGTGACATGGTAGCGATCGGCGATCACCTGGCCGATCAACGGATCGTGGGGCGACCGGGCGCGCAGCGGGCTGCCGTCGGCGGGGCAGAACCGCTGCTCCGGGCCGTATTCGGTGCCGCATCGAGGGCAGATATTGGCGGTGCTCATTTCAGGAAGGACAGGTGGGCATACCCGCGGGTCACGTCGCGGCGGCGGCCGCCAATCGCACGGCCACGCGGCCGGGGCGGCCGACACTGTGGGCTTCCGCGCCCCCGGGCCCGGCAGTAACATGCCGGCGCTCCTTCGATGGAGGTCGAAGTGTCCATGCACGCTCGATGGCTGGCCACCGTGCTGATGCTCAGCGGCGCGGCGACGGTTGGAGCACAGGAGTTTCCACTGGCGCCACTCGTTGCACGGCTGCCGGGCAGCACACGCGCGCTCGCCATGGCGAACGCGGATGCCGGCGGCCGGGAGAGCGACGTGATCTTCTACAATCCCGCGCAACTCGCGGTGGCCCGCGGCACGGGCGCCTCAGCGGAGTTCTACACCGGCGCCAATCTGCTGGTCACCCTCTCCACCGTCGTCGACATCGGGCCCGGCGCGTTGGGGGTGGGCGTGCAGTCGCTCACCTTCTCCAACCCCGGATTCGCCTACGCCGCCCCCGATGCCCTCGGGGCCTCGGGCGCGTTCCCGTCGTCGGGGTTGATCTTTGCCCTCGGGTACGCGCAACCGCTGTTCGGCATGCGCGCCGGCGTCAACGCCAAATTGATGGAGCAGTCCATCGGATCGACGCGCGACAGCCGCGGTTCGCTGGACTTCGGGCTCGCGCGCGATCTGTGGCGCGGAACGCTCGGCCTGAGCGTGCAGAACTTCGGCCCGGCGTTCCGGAGCTACTACGGGCCGGTGAGCCAGCCGACGCGGACCAGCCTCGGGTTCACCACGGGCCGCTATCTCGTCGGGCCGTTCGATGTGATGGCGGCCGCCACGACGTCGCTGCTGCGCGGCCGGGACTTCGTGGCCGGAGGGGGCGGCGAAGTCTCGTACAGCTGGCTGGACGGCTACGCGGTGGCCGCGCGGGCCGGCGTGCGGCGGGCGGCAGAGGGCGAGGGACCCTGGACCGTCGGGTTCGGCGTGACGGCCGACCGGCTCTCGCTGGACTATGCGTTCGAGTCCCGCTATCACCGGCACGGCGCGCATCGCATCGGGGTGCGCATCCGATGATGGCGCGGCCTGGTATGGCGATCGCCGCCGTGGCAGCCGTCGCGCTCGGCGCCTGCACGCAGTCGCTGAAGCTGAGTCCCGACGACTCGAAGACCGTGCTGTCGCAGCAGTTGATCACGGCGCCGAATCCGGGGGAGCCGGGTCCGTATCGGGTGGAGTATCTCACGTACGGCAGCGGCACCGACCAGCGGCGGGCCGCGTATCGCGACTCGATCGCCATCCGCACCGGGGCCGTGGACGCATCGCCGTTCGTGAAGATGCCCCCCGACGAAGCCAAGCGACGGAAGAAGACCTGGGGCTTCGACATCAAGCACTCGCCGCTGAACGGACGGGTCTGGTATCCGGAGGGCGCCGGCCCCTTCCCCCTGGTCGTCATCGCGCACGGCAACCACGATCCCACCGACTATTCCGATCCGGGCTATCGGTACCTCGGCGAACTGCTGGCATCGCGCGGGTTCATTCTCGTGTCGGTGGACGAGAACTACATCAACGGCAGCCTGCGCGGTGAGAACGACGGGCGCGCCTGGATCATGCTCGAGCACCTGAAGGCCTGGAAGGCGTTCACCGACAGCGCCGGCAACCCGTTCTTCCATAAGGTGGACTGGAACGAGATTGCGATCATGGGGCATTCGCGGGGCGGCGGCGCGGTGAGCCATGCCGTGCAGTTCAACCGCCTCACCCGCTACCCCGACGACGCGAACGTGCGGTTCGACTTCCACTTCAACATCCGGTCGGTGGTGGCCATCGCGCCGGTGGACGGACAGTACAAGCCGGCCGGCGAATTCGAACCGATCGAGAACGTGAACTTTCTGGTAATGCACGGGTCGCACGACGGCGACGTGTCGGAGTTCATGGGGCTGCGCCCGTACGAACGGCTGCGGTTCACGGACGGAAAGCCGTACTTCAAGTCGGCGTGGTACGTGTACCGCGCCAACCACGGCCAGTGGAACAGCATCTGGAACAACCACGACAACGGTCCGCGCAGCGCCAACCGCCTCGATCTGCGCGCTCTGCTCTCGCCCGAGCAGCAGCGTCAGTTCGCGCGCGTCGTGATCGGCGGATTCCTGGAAGCCACGCTGCACCACCGCACGGAATACCTGCCGATGTTCCGCGACCAGCGCACCATCGGCCACTGGCTGCCGAAGACCATGTACATCACGCGGTTCCAGGAGAGCAGCTTCCGTCTGCTCGCCGGCTACGACGAGGACGTGGACGTGACCACCGGGTCGGTGCCCGGCGTCACGCTGAGCGGCGACAGTCTGGCGAAATGGGACGAAGCGCCGATTCCGCTCCGCCACAAGAACGACGAGCAGAATACCAACGCCGTGTGGTTGGGGTGGAACAACCGCATCGCCGGCGCCGACACCGCGGCGCGTGGGACGCCGGCATCGTACACGATCACGCTCAGCGATTCCCTGGTGCGCGCGCTGCGGGTGGGCGACACGTCGTCGGTGATGCTCTCGCTGGCCCCGACGCGCGACATTCCGAGCCCGCGCCGCCCCGCGCGTGACTCCGCGGCAAAGGAGAGCCGGAAGGACGCGCCGAAGCCGCCCGCGGTGCACGACGACTCGGTGCCGATGGACCTGACCGTGGAACTCGTGGATGCCGACGGACACCGCGCACGCCTGCCGCTCTCGCTCTTCGCGCCGGTACGGCGGCCTCTGGAAACGCACGTGCTGCGGCGCGCCGACCGGGAGAAGGCGGCATTTCGCCATCCGTACGAATTGGTGCTCCAGACCTACCCGATGCCCCTGGCGGCATTCCAAAAGGTGGCCCCGGCGTTCGAGCCGGCCCGACTACGCGCCATCCGCCTCGTGTTCGACCGAACACCGGCCGGCACCGTGGTGATGGACGACGTCGGACTCGCCAACCCCGACCCCGCGTTCCAGCCACCCGGCCGGTAACCGGGCCGGGATCCGGGGCATCGTCGCGGGCCATCGAGTCCATATATATGGAAAGGACGGCCTCGAAGCGTGGGGAGGGCCCCGATGCCGGGCGCGCAGATCGCGAGTGTACTGAAGACGGTAGGACTGATCGTGCCGCTGGTCGTGCCCGGCGGCGTCGCCGGTGCGCAATCGGCGGACTCGGCACGGTGGGTCCGCTCAGCGCATGCCGCGCAACGCGATTTCGAGGCCACACGCCGGGCACATCTGCCGTGGACGCGCGGCGGATCGGGGGGCCAGTGCGACGAGCGGATCGGCCGGTTCTGCTACTGGCACGGCGACACACCCGACCCACCACCGCCTGAATCGCCCACCGTCGTGCGGGCCCGACTCGCCCTCCTCGAGACCCTGGACAGCGCCGCCCGGGCCGCGCCGGGCGACGGATGGATCGCGGGACAACGCGTCCGCTACCAGTTGGAGG
Source organism: uncultured Gemmatimonadaceae bacterium (assembly GCA_963814345.1). Taxonomy (GTDB): domain Bacteria; phylum Gemmatimonadota; class Gemmatimonadetes; order Gemmatimonadales; family Gemmatimonadaceae; genus JAGWRI01. The sequence goes on from CAWFCT010000021.1 coordinate 453,602, forward strand.
CCGGCCGGCCGGACTCGGCGCTCGCGGCGGTCACGCCCTGCGGAGCTGACGCATGGTGGTGTGACGCGCTGCGCGGGTTGGCCCTGCACGTCGGCCGGCACTTCGCGGACGCCGAGTCGGCCTTCGATCATGCGCTCACGGAGATGCCCGACAGCCTGCGGTGCCGGTGGCTCGATCTCTCCCCGTTGCTCGACGGCCGGATGGCCGACCGCTACGCGCGTACGGACTGCGACGGGCGTGAGCAGCTCAACGCCCGCCTGTGGTGGCTGGCCCAACCCTTCTACGCCATGCGCGCCAACGACCGTCGCACCGAGCAGTTCGCCCGACGAACCATGGTGGCGATCGCCCGCCAGTCGGTCTGGCCCGAGACCGCCAGTTGGGGCGACGACCTTGCCGAACTGCTCCTGCGGTACGGATGGCCGCGATGGTTCGAGCGCGTTGAGCCGGCCCTGCAGATCGATCCCTCGTATTCGATCATGGGACACGACCCGCAACCGAGCTTCGCCTTCTTTCCCGACGGCCGCCTGCTCGATTCGACGTTCACCGCGCGGCCGGACGACTGGGATGTGCACGCCCGGCGCTCCGCATCCCGCTACGCGCCGGCCTATGCGCTGTCCATCCAGCCGCTGCGCATGCTGCTGTCGCGGTTCGTGCGCGGCGATTCGACGCTCATCGTCGCCGGATACGACGCGTCGGGCGACTCATTGCTCCGCGGGCCCGGGCTCCGCGCGGCGCTGGCCGTGGCGCCTGACGAGCGCCAGCGTTTCGTGAGTTGGGACTCGTCGGCTGCTCCCACCGGTGTACTCACGGTGCTGGCGCCGCGGCTGGATGCGCTGGTGGACGTGGACGTCTTCGACGACAGCACGTACGCCGCGGCGCGGGAACGCCGCGGCCTGCGCGGACCCGGCGGCGGGGACGCCCCGCGGCTGTCGGATATCCTGCTCTTCCGGCCGACAGGCCGAATGCCCGAAACGCTTCGTGACGCAATCCGGGACGCCTTGCCGGCAGCGGAGACCACCACCCACCGGCCACTCGGCCTCTACTGGGAGCTATATGGACCGGGAACCATCGGTGGCGCGCTGGACGTGTCCCTCACCGTGGAACGCGTGGGCGCAAGCTGGTGGCAGCGCGCACGTCGCGCATTACATCTCGGCGGCGGCGACACGCCTGTTGCCCTGCACTGGCGAGACGTAGCCCGGCCGGTGGCCGGCGTGATCGGGCGCTCGGTGGCCGTGAACCTGTCCCGCCGGGACGCGGGTACGTATCGCATCCGACTGAAGGTAACGCTGAACGGAGAGCTAACGGCACGTGCCGAGCGCGTAGTGACGGTTCGGCGGTAGGCACGCACGCCGCGGCCCAAGTCCACCGTGGGGCCGTTCAGCAACGAAGTATGTCAGGGAGCCCAACGTCTCCGTCTCGCTGGCCGTAGATACTGACAGCGGCGTTGCATTGTCCGACAGCGGCAGGTTCCCGGGCCCGAACCGCCGGCGTCGGCCCGCACCGAAGGTGGTCGGCCCCCAAACGATGAGTTGTCCCGCATGACGACCGAAGAAAGCGAACACATTACCGCGGCGATGAACGCCGTCCGTTCCATCGTCCGGGCATTGCGCGTCTCGTCGCGGATGATCGAGAGCCGGATGGGGATGAGCGGGGCCCAGCTATTCGTGCTGCAGCAGTTGGCGGAGCGCCCGGCGCACTCACTCAACGACCTCGCCGAACGCACGGCCACGCACCAGAGTTCGGTCTCCGTGGTCGTCCGGCGCCTCGTCGACCACGGTTACGTGGCACGCACGCCGTCGGAGACCGACCGCCGCCGGGTCGAGTTGTCGCTCACCCAGAGCGGGCGGGAGATCCTGGCGGGAGCACCGACCACCGTGCAGGTGAAACTGCTCCGCGGCGCCCGCGCGCTGTCGGCGGACGAGAAGCGATCCCTGGCCACGCTGCTCCAATCCTGGGTGCAGGCGTCGGGACTGGAAGACGGATCGCCGCCGCTCATGTTGGACGAGCACAACGGAGCCGCCGACGCCGTCTAGCTGCCCCGGCTGACGTCAGTCGGGGTCGCAGGCCGGCAGGACCAGCGAGAAGATGCTGCCGCCGCCGCGACGGGGCGTGTACTCCACCAGGCCACCCTGCGCGTGCGCCAGGCGTTGCGCGATCGACAGCCCCAGCCCTGCTCCGCCGTCGTTGGCGGACGACGGGGGCCGGTAGAACGGCTCGAAGATCTGATGTACCTCGCTGGAGGGAACGCCGGGCCCATGGTCGGCCACCGCGAATCGCAGCCGCTGCCCCTCTCGAGTCGCCTTCAATTCCACCGCCGATCCCTTGGGCGCGTAGCGCAGCGCGTTCTCCACCAGGTTGCTCAGGATGCGCAGCGTGTGCACGAAATCGAACATCCCGAACAGCGCCGGCTGCGAGAGATCGACCGCGGTCACCAACTGCCGGCCGCGGGCCGCGCCGGCGAACTGGCGTGCGACCGCGCCAATCACGTCCTCGGCGGAGTTCAACTCGGCGTTGGTCTTGAACGTCCCGCCCTTGATGCGCGACAGGTCCAGAAGATCGTTCACGAGGCGCGACAGTCGATCCGCCTGCTCCTCGATCACCATGGCGTTCTCGTCGCCCCGCAAGGCGGCATCCTGCGCCAGCGCTTTGATGGTGGTGAGCGGCGTACGCAGGTCGTGGCTCACCGTGGCGAGCAGCACGTCCTTCAGCCGATTGGCCTCCCGGAGCGCCTCGGCGTGCGCGGCCTCGGCCTCGAGCCGCACGCGTTCCACCCCCAGCGCGGCATAGTACGTGAGCGCCTCGAGAAAGCGGTTCTGCGATTCGTCCAGTGTGATGTCCAGCGGGTGGTGCAGTCGCAATGACCCCACCGCCTCTCCATGCACGGTGAGCGGCAGGGTGAGCGTTCGTGCCGACCCCACGGGTGGCCAGGCGCCGGCATTCGCAATCTGCACCTCGGCGCCATCCACGACGCGGTCGATGGAGCAGGAATCGACGCGCAGTTCGTCGCGGATCACGCGGGCGATCGACCCCAGGGCCTGCTCCGGCGTCCCCGCGTTCAGCGTCTCGGAACCGAGGTGAGAGAGGCGGGTCACCTCATCGGCTCGACGGCTCGCTTCGACCGCCTCGGCGTGCGCGCGCGCCAGCAACTCGGTGGCCGTCATCGACGTGGCGAGGAACGCGAACAGCACCACCAGTTCCAGCCCCTTGCCCACGGCGAGCGTATCGTAGGGCTGCTGGAAGAAGTAGTTGATGAAGACGAACGCCACGCAGGCCATCACGAAGCCGAAGCCCCGGCCGCCGGCCACGCTGGCCCCCAACACCACCAGCAGGTACGTCAGGACGACGTGCGCCTGGTCGATGTCGGGGCGGAACTGTCCCATCGCGATCGTGACGAGCGCGAGCAGGATCGTCCACAGGACCCACCCGCGAACGGGTGCGGAACGCCGGACGCTAGGCGTTCGACTCGAAACGATACCCGACACCCGGTTCCGTGATGATGAGCTGCGGGCGCGACGGGTCGACCTCCACCTTGCGGCGCAGATTTGTGATGTGTACCCGCAGGTACTGCTGCGGATTGCCGAACGCGCGTCCCCACACCGCGTCGAAGATTTGCTGGTGGGTGAGCGTGCGCCCCGACGCCGTGGCGAGCGTGCGCAGGATCTCCCACTCGATGGGCGTGAGGTGGATGGCCCCCGATCCGCGCGAGACCCGCCGGCGGACGAGGTCGATGGTCAGCCCGTCCACGGCAATCGTGGCCGCGTGCGATGGCGCGGACAGCGACTGGAAGCGCCGCAGGTGTGCGCGCACGCGCGCCGAGAACTCCTGCGTACTGAACGGCTTGGTGATGTAGTCGTCGGCGCCCAGGTTCAGCAGGCCGACCTTCTCATCTTCGGCGTGCCGGGCCGAGAGCACGACGATGGGCATCGTGCCCCAGCGGCGCACCTCGCGGCAGACCTCGGCGCCGGGCATGTCCGGAAGGCCGAGGTCGAGCACGATCAGGTCGGGCATGGCCGCGGCGGCCTGGTCGATGCCCTCGCGGCCGGTGGACACCTCGACGACGTTTTCCGTCAGGTCCCGGAGCGCGTTGCGCACGGCGCGGCGGATCTGCACCTCGTCGTCGATCACGAGTAGCGTGGGTTGGGCCGACGGGGCTGGGGGGGATTCAGTGGGCACGGTCACGGTTCGTTCCTCTTCCGGAGTTCGATAACGACTCTCTACCCTTCAAAGACTCCGGGTTCCTCCCCAGGGCCACTAAGAGGGTACGTAGGGGTGGGATGTTATCGCGGGGCACTCCGCGAGAAGGCGCGCAGGCGCCACGGTTCCGGAATCTGCAGCCGCGCCCCGCCCAACGATACCACCAACCCGCGCGTGCGGAGCGTCTTCATGGCGCGCGAGACGGATTCGCGGGCCGTCCCCAGCTCCATGGCCAACTCTTCCTGGGTCCGACGCAAACGGACGACGATGGGCTCGTTGGGCGTCGCCCCCTCCCGGTCGGCGTAGTCGGCCAGAAGGTGGGCCAGGCGCGCGGCGACGTCACGAAAGGCAAGTGTTTCCGTGACCGCAACCAGATGGCGCAGCCGCCGCCCCAGGGCGTGCATCACGGCCATGGCAAAGTCGGGGTCCGATCGGATGAGCCCTTCGAACTCGTCGCGAGGCACGAAGAGCAGCCGAGAGGGTTCCGTGGTGACGGCCGACGCCGGATACACCCCGCCATCGAAGAGCGGGAGTTCGGCGATGGCCGCGCCGGGAAGTTCCACGCGCAGCACCTGCTCTTTCCCTTCGGGATTCACCCGGTAGATCCGTACGCGTCCGCTCGCCAGGACGTACAGCCCGCGGCAGGCCTCACCCATGGTGAACAATACGTGCCCCCCGCCCACCTCGCGCGACACGCACCGGGCGGCCAGCTGGTGGAGGGCCTTGTCGCCGAGCGTCTGGAAGATCGACACGCTGGCCAGGAGTCGGACATCGCTCATGTGGGGAATCTGCGGTGGATCCGGGGCCCCGCGCCACCCGTGACAATCGTCACGCCTGCTCCAACCGGCGCCGGCGAAGTTGAAGATGCGCGGCACGATCGCCTCGCATCGCTTCCATCATGGACCCCGTGACATGTCAACTCAACGCTCCATCATCATCGCCGCTTCCGTTTCCGTTGTCGCGCTCACCGCGCTCGCCATGGCGCCGTCGTGGCGCGCACCTGCGGTGGACCGCGTGGACTTCGGCGAGTCCGTTACCGCTACGAGCCCGGCCTACGACGCCGAGCTCGCGCCGGCCTCGTCCGCGCCGATCAAGGAATTCCGCATTCCGATCGAGGACGAAAAGATCACGATCGCCGACGGTGTTACCTACGACGGCTGGACGTTCGGCGGCACGGTGCCCGGCCCGGTGCTCCACGTGCGCCAGGGTGACCTGGTGCGCATCAAAGTGGTGAACGAGGCGCCGATCGCCCACTCCATCGACCTGCATGCGGCACGCATTCCGTGGAACGTGGCCTACAAGTCGATCAATCCGCACGACTCGATCTCGTTCGAGTTTCATGCCAACACACCCGGCGCCTTCCTGGTGCACTGCGGCACGCCGCCCGTCACCATGCACATCATGCAGGGGATGTACATGGCGATCATCGTCGATCCGAAGGACGGCTGGGGCACGAAGGCCGACAAGGAATTCGTGATCCTGCAGAGCGAGTTCTACGCCAAGGACGGCACGGCGCCCGGCACGGCCGACCAGGCCGATTGGCAGGCGGCGATGGCGAAGAATGCGACGTACGTGGTGTTCAACGGGCGCGCGTTCCAGTACAAGGCGCATCCCCTGCAGGTGAAGGAGGGCGACCGCGTGCGACTGTTCGTCGTGAACGCGGGCCCGAGCTTCAACAGCGACTTCCACATCGTGGGCAACATCTTCGACCGCGTGCTCCCCGACGGCAATCCGGGCGACGCGCTGCACGACATTCAGACCTACATGGTGCCGGCCGGCGGCGGCGCGGTGTTCGAGACGGTGTTCCGGAAGGGGGAGAGCGGCGCGGGAATGTACCCCTTCGTGACGCACAGCTTCGCCGACGCCGAGAAGGGAGCGGTGGGACTCATTCAGGTCTCCGGCCCGACGGTCGCGGCCAGGCAGTAGCCACATTCGGGGGGCCGCCCGCGCCCCCCGTGGGGGGACGATCGCGGGCAACAGCAGTTCGTGGGGAAACGTTCGGCGGCCGTCCCGCAGTTGCGGGGCGGCCGTCGTCGCGTTCAGTTCAGGCACCTCCTCCCCCGCACCGCCCACCGGAGATCCACGAGATGACGAAAGCCGCGACCGCCGCCCTCCTGCTGATGTTCGGATCGCAGTCGGGCCCGCCGCCGCAGCATCGCGCCGCGCCCGCGGTGCCGACGAGCGCATACCAGGCGCTCCGCTGGCGATTCGTCGGCCCCTTCCGAGCCGGATGGGCCACCGTGGCCGAGGGCGTGCCGAGTGAGCCGAACACCTTCTACTTCGGCGCCGCCGGCGGGGGCATCTGGAAGACCACCGACGCCGGCCGCACCTGGCAGGGGCTGATGCAGCATGAAGCATCGTCGGCAGTGGGGGCGCTCGCCATCGCACCCTCCGACCCCAACGTCATCTATGTCGGAACCGGGCAGGTGGCCGCCCGCTACGACATCGCCGCGGGGAACGGCATCTATCGGTCGAACGACGCCGGCAAGACGTGGACGAACGTCGGGCTCGAGGCCACGCACCACATCGGGCGCATCCTGGTCGACCCGCACGACCCCAACCGCGTGCTCGTCGCGGCGATGGGGCGCGTGTACGGCCCGAATCCCGAGCGCGGCGTGTATCTCACCAACGACGGGGGGCAGCACTGGCAGCAGGTGCTCCACGTGGACGACGCCACCGGCGCCGTGGACCTCGCCTGGGATCCGGCAAACCCCACCGTGGTATACGCCGCCATGTGGCAGATGCGCATGCATCCCTGGCTCGACTACTTCATGCCGCAGTCGGGACCGGGGTCGGGCATCTACAAGAGCACCGACGGCGGCATCCACTGGGACCGGCTCGCCGGTGGACTGCCGGCGGCCAATCTGGGGCGCATCGGACTCGCCGTGGCGCCCGGCAGCCGCGGGTCGGTGGTGTATGCGTCGATCGCGATCGAAGGCTCCGCGCTCACCACGGCGGCGGCCGCGCAGGACGCCAGCGGACTGTACCGCACCGATGACGGCGGCGACCACTGGACGCTGGCCAACGGCGATCCGGTGCTGGCCAGCAGCTACTTCGGACGGCTCGCGGTGGATCCCAACGACCCGGAAACGGTGTACGTGACCGGCCAATCCATCCGGCGCTCCACCGACGGCGGCAAGACCTTCGGCTTCTTCAAGGGCGCGCCGGGCGGCGACGACTACCACTTCCTCTGGATCGACCCCAGCAACACGTCGCACATGATCGAGGGCGCCGACCAGGGCGCCGCGGTCACCGTGAACGGCGGCAAGAGTTGGTCGAGTTGGTACAACCAGCCCACCGGACAACTGTATCACCTGGCGGTGGACGACCGCTTCCCCTACCGCATCTACAGCGGACAACAGGACAACGGCAGCGTGGAGTTGTGGAGCCGCGGGCCGTACGGCGTGATCGACGAGCGCGACTGGCATCCGGTGGGCGGCGACGAGCGCGACTACATGGTGCCCAAACCGGGCGCCCCCGACACGGTGTTCGGCACCGGACTGGGCGGCAACATGACGCGCTTCGACGAAGTCACGCGGCAGTCGGCCGAGGTGTCGCCGTGGCCCGTGTCCACCTACGGCGCCTATCCACCCGACGCGAAGTACCGATATACCTGGATCACGCCGATGGCGTTCTCGCCGCTGCCCCCGCACACCATGTACCTGGGTGCGCAGGTGCTGTTCTCCTCGAACGACGACGGCGATCACTGGCGCGTGATCAGTCCCGACCTGAGTGGAAAGAAGGCCGGCACCACGGGATGCCGCGACGCCGACCTGGCGAAGGCGCGCGACTGCGGCTTCGGGGTGATCTTCTCCATCGCGCCCTCTCCCGTTTCGAAGGCCGTGATCTGGGTGGGCACGGACGACGGGCTGATCCACCGCACCGCCGACGGCGGCGCCCACTGGACCAACGTCACCCCACCCGACGTCCCCGCCTGGGCGCGCATCGACAACATCGACGCATCGGCGTTCGACGCCAACACGGCCTACGCGTCGGTGGACATGCACCGCATGGACCGCGATACGCCGATGATCCTCAAGACCGCCGACGGCGGGAAGCACTGGCGCACGATCGTCAACGGCATTCCGTCCGACGAGTTCGTGATGTCGGTGCGCGCCGACCCGGTGAAGCGCGGCCTGTTGTATGCAGGCACCAGCCGCAGCGTGTACGTGTCGTTCGACGACGGCGACAACTGGCAGCCGCTGGGGCTCAACCTGCCCACCACCTGGTACCGCGATCTGCTGGTGCACGACGGCGACCTGATCACGGCCACGCAGGGGCGCGGCATCTGGATCCTGGACGACGTGGAGCCGCTGCGCGAAGCTGCCGCCGCGAGCGCGAGCGCCGCCCACCTGTACGCCCCGCTCGTGGCCACGCGACTGCGTGCCGACGAGAACCGGGACACGCCCTGGCCACCCTCCACGCCGGTGGCGAAGAACCCGCCCACCGGAGCGGTGATCGACTACTGGCTGGCATCCGCGGCGGCAGGAACGGTGACGCTCACCGTGCGCGATGCGGGCGGACACGTGGTCCGGACGTTCTCGAGTGCCGACCAACCGGAGAAGCTCGCCGCCACGCAGTACTTCGAGAACGGCTGGCTGGGCCCGGCGCCAACGGTAGAAACGACGGCGGGCGCGCACCGGTTCGTCTGGGATCTGCGCTTGCCGCGGCCCGACGCGCTGTCGTACGACTACTCCATCGCCGGGGTGTGGCACGAGGGCACGCCCATCGATCCGCGCGGGCCGCTGGTGCTGCCCGGCCGGTATTCGGTGACGCTCACGACGGGCGGCAAGCGTTTCACCCAGCCGCTCACGGTGCGCATGGATCCGCGCGTGCACGTGAGCACCTCGGCGCTGCGCGCGCAGCTCGCACTCGCGCAGTCGGTGGACGCCACGCTGGGCCGCGCCACCGCGGCGCACCGCGCCGTGACCGCCTACCGCGATGCGCACAAGGGATCGCTGTCGAAGGCCGAAACGGATTCGGCGAACGCGATCGCGGGCGAACTCGCGACGGTGGACGGCGTGCTCACGAGCCTGGCCACGCAGGTGGTCGAGGCCGACGCGGCGCCCAACCAGGGCGAGCGCGGCGTGCTCGCGGAGTACCAGCGCCAACTGGCGGGGCTTCAGACGCGGTGGACGGCGTTTCAGCGCCGCACCGGCGGTTCGTCAACCCGGGAGTAGCACGAACGACTGGCGCGGGGTGGGTCGATACGTCCGGAACCCGCGCCGGTCGGTCGTGAACACGCTACGGCATTTCAGCCCCTCGCCGAGCGCGACGAGCGTCGCGTCGGCGTAGTCCATGGGCACGGACCGGTAGGTGGCCATCAGCGACTTCACCCGCCGATGGCCACCCGCTGGCAGTGTCATGATGGGGATGTCGGCGGCTAGCAGGAAATCGAGCGGCAGGTTGGCCGGTGCTCCGCCGCGGAGCACCAGATGGCAGGCCTCGGTGACCACCGCCTCCGTGGTCACGCACCGGTGCACCAATTCGGGCCACACCGCGAGGCAGCGCGCGTGCCACTGGTCCCGGGCATCGAGCACGGCGACCAGCGGCCCGGTATCGAGCAGCACGTCCCGCGCGTGCGGCACCAGCTACTCGCGCCAGTTGTGGGCGCGGAGCTGCGCGGCGAGTGCGTCGCCGGCCGAGGCCTTCTGGTCGAGGGTCACCGAACCGGCGTATGAAGCCACGCGTTCCCAGACCGTCGCGGCGGGCTCCACGGGAGGCTCGGCGAAGTAGCGTTCCAGCGCCTCTCGCACGAGTTGCGATTTGGGGACGTCACGCTCGCGCGCGCGACGTACGAGCGCGCGCGCGAGCGCGGCGGGAACACGGAGGGTGATCTGCTCGTCTTTCATGGGATGCAATGTAATGCATTTGCATTACACGACAAGGCCCCCACCCCCGCGGCTGCGACCGGACACCGTCCCGCCCGCCCGATAGGGCGCGCCGGGACGGGAGGCGTGGTCAGCTCGTACGGACGCGGATGTCCGCGAGCTGCAGCCGGAGTTCGGGATTGGCCTTGAGAATGTCGGCGAGCAGATCGGCCGCCGGCGGATCGTCGAACACCGTGGGCTCGGGGCCGAAGCGCTTGTTCACGCCCATGTGGCGATCGGGGTCGATGCGCACTTCGTGCGGCAGGATGAGGTCGGCCTTCGTGTCCATGACCCGCACCGCATAGAACTTCTTGCCTTCCTTTTCCATGTAGCCGAAGTGGACGCCGGTGGCCTCCTTGGGCCAGGGCGGCAAGGGATGCGACTTGCCGTCGGTGCCGATGAACGTGGTGGCGCCCGGCTTGAGCTCTTTGAAGTTGGTCTCGAAGGCACCGTGGTACATGAGCGCGTGTTTCATGCGGGGTCTCGGGTTGAGGGTAGGACCGTAAGGTCGGTAGGTCGGTAGGTCGGTAGGTCGGTGAAGCTAGGGGTGGCCTTCCGTGTCCTTCAAGTGGGCCAGGCGCCGTTTCACCTCGGCCACCTGCGGCTGGAGATCGGGATCGGCGTTCTTCCACAGTTCGACGAATTTGGAATAATACGTCGCGGCATTCCCGCGGTCACCCTTGTCCTCGTACAGGCGGCCCAGGCTCTTGTAGACGAACGCCAGACTCGTGGCATTGCGGTCGGCGGACGACCCGCCGGGCTCGGTGAGGAATCGGTGGTATTCGGCGATGGCCGAGTCGGTCTGGTTGGCGCGATCGTAGGCCAGACCGACCACGAAGGCCGTACAGGCCCCGCAATCGTTGGCCGGGCCGTCGGGGAGCGAATCGGAGGCCCAGAAACTCTTCACCGCTTCGTTCGGATGGTTCTCCGCCAGGTGAACCCAGCCCATGGCCTGATCGAGCGACGGTTGCTTGGCGACGCGGAGCGATGCGCTGCGGGCATAGGCGGCGTTGGCCTCGGCGAGCACCGCCCGGGCCCGGTCGGGGCGTCCGGCCATGGCGTAGAGCTGGGCCACCAGCGGGTAGGGACTCTGATCGGCCGGGAAGCTCTTGAGTGGCGTGGCCGCGAGCGCGGCATCGAGCGTCCGCGCCGCTGCCGCGTTCCGCCCTCTGAACCAGGCGTCGAACCAGGCCGTCCGCATCGAGTCGTAGAGAACGGGAGAGAACGCCCCCCGTTCATGATCGAACCGCTGGACCCGGAGGAACTCGGACAGCGCGAGCTTGAGTTTGCCCTGCTGGGCGTCGAGATCCGCGACGAAGTACGCGATCTGCGAGCGGTCGCCGGGGTTCGACGCCGTGTCCAGACTGACGGCCATGGCGCGTGCCGAGTCGACATTACCCCGCCGGTAGGTCGTGATCGCCTTCACGAACTGCATGGGGGCACGCCGCCCCTGCGACTGCTGAAACACGTCGGCCACCGAATCGGCCGCGTCGTACTGGTGGAGCATCGCCAGGTTGAAGGCCAACTGCTGGTAGGTCGACATCAAGGGCACCGGATCATGCCGGGTCTCGAGCTCGTACGCCGAGTCCGACGCGGCGAACTGGCGCCGGGACTCGAGGATGATGGCCAGGTTGTGCGGCGCCACGTAGTAGTCGCCGGCGGCAATGCCCTGCCGGTAGGCTTCGGCCGACCGCGCGCGATCGTTGCCCGGGCCGCCGGGGCCGAAGTATGACCCGATGGTCGCGTAGCGTTCGCGATCCGTCAGGTGGTCGCGGAATTTGTACGCCTGTTCCAGCGCGGCAGCCGACAGGTCCGAGGAGGTCCCGATGTCGGAGTACGCGATGCCAAGTTTGCGCCAGGCCTCGGCAAAGGTGGAATCGAGCGCCACGGCGCGTTTGAGCGGCGCCAGCGAGTGCTGGTAGTCGCCCTGGTCGAAGAAGCGCACGCCTTCGGTGTAGGCCTTCAGCGCATCCAGCGAACTGGTGGTCACATCGGCTAGAGGCGCCGAGTTCTGCACCGACCTGAGCGACTCTCCGATCTTCCCGCGCAGGTCGCGGGTGAGCTTGCCGACGGTCGGAATGAGCTGCGTAGGGTCAGCGGCCGTTCCCTGGAACGACGCGAGGTCGTTGCCCGACTGCGCGCCCACCAGTCGCAGGGTGACGATGAACCCGGTGCCGACGGGGGTTAGATCGCCGGTAATGACGGCCTTGGACCCGGACCGTAGCGCCACCTGCTGCGCCAGCGCGGCATCGAGCCGGCTGTTCGCCGGCCGCTGCATGTGCACCAGGTAGCTCCGAATGGCGCTGGTCGGCATCACCGTCACCGCGTTCGACTGCCCGAGATCGGTGCGCACCGCCTCGGCCACCGCGCTGCCGATGGAACTGTCCGCGCCGCCCTTGGTGGCGAAATCCGCCACGATCAGAGGCTGACTGGCATCGAGCTGCCCGGAGGCGAGCAGCGATCCGAAGGGCCCGATGCCGAAGCCGCGCAGCAGCATGAAGGCGCCGATGAGCAGCACGAAGCCGCCCAGCGAGTAGGCCCCGCCCATGGCGGTACGCCGCCAGCTCATATGCGGACTGGCCTTCATGGCGATCGTGGCCATGGTGCCCTGCCCGGCCGTCGACCCGCCCGGGGTGTACGTCGGCGTCATCGTGATCAGCCGCCGCGTGGCGCGTTGCACGTACGCGGTGAACAGAATCACCGGCAGTCCCAGTGCCATCACGGTCAACGCGCCGGGGAACACCCAGTCGGGCAACCCGATGCCGACGATCGCGGCCTTGGCCAGCACGGCCACGCCCACGAACGCCACGGCATAGACGGCCAGCGCCTTCCAGACCGCACGCCTGCCGCCGAGGAGAATCGGCGGCATGGCCGCGTGCCCGCCGCCGCTGGTCACCGTGTCGAGCACGCGCACCACGTCGGTGGCCGCCTGCGGACGATCGTCGGCGTCCTTGGCCAGGCAGCGCATTACCACGTCGGCCAGCTCCGCGGGGACATCGGGACGCAGTTCGAGAATCGGTTGGGGCGCCTCGCTCATCTGCGCGGCGAGCAGACGCTGCGGCGTCTTGCCCACGAACGGCGGGCGGCCTGTCAGGAGTTCGTACGCCATGCACCCGAAGGCGTACAGGTCGGCCCGATGGTCGGTGGCCGGGTCGCCGGCCGCCTGCTCCGGGGCCATGTACGCCGGCGTGCCCAGCGACGTGCCCACCTGCGTGAGCGTGGCGTTGGACGCCTGGGTGCGCGAGGCGCTGATGGCCTTGGCGATTCCGAAATCGGTGACCACGGCCGAGCCACCGGCCAGCAGCACGTTCTCCGGCTTGATGTCGCGGTGCACGACGCCGCGGGCGTGGGCGTAGGCCAGCGCGCGGGCGACGTCGCGGAGAATGCTGATCGCGTCGGTGATCGACATCGGGCCCTTCTGGCCCAGGGCCACGCGCAGCGATTCGCCCTCCACGAACGGCATCGTGTAGTACGGCAGGCCGTTCGTCTCGCCCGCGGCCAGCACCGGCACGATGTGCGCGTGCTGGAGCTGGGCCGCGAGCAGGATCTCGCGGTTGAACCGTTCCACATTGACGCCGGCCGTGAGCTCCGGCGGCAGGACCTTCACCACCACCTTGCGGTGGAGTGCGGTCTCTTCGGCCACGAACACGCGCGACATCCCGCCGCCGCCGAGTTCACGCTCGAGGGTGTAGGCGTTGCCGAGGGTTTGCTGCAGCTGTTCGCGGATGTCCGTCACGGTCGCTTCTCCGTGTCGCGCAGGTGATTGAGCCGCTTCTTCACGTCCGCCACCTGCGGTTGCAGCTCCGGATCTGCGTTCTTCCACAGGTCCACGAACTTCTGATAATACGTCGCGGCGTCCCCGCGGTCGCCCCGGGCCTCGTACAACTCGCCCAGGCGGCGATCCACGTAGGCCAGATGGTACGCCCGTTCGCCGAGCGCGCTCCAGTACGGCGTATCGAGATACCGGCGGAACGCGGCGATGGCCGAGTCGGGCTCGTTCGCCTGATCGAACCCCATCCCGATATAGAAGTCGATGCAGGCGGCGCACTCGGACAACGGTACCTGCGGCAGGTACTGAACGTTCGGGCCATCGGCGACGTTGAGGGAATCGGCCAGCCGGAACTCCCGAATCGCCTCCATCGGCTTCTTCTCGGCGAGCGCGATGACGCCGAGCGCCTGATGCCGCCCCGGTTCCAACGGGCGCCGGCTCAGCGTATCACGGACATCGTGCTCCATGGCCTGCAGGATCGCGCGCGCGCGATCGGGGCGATTGGCGAAGGCGAAATCCATGGCGAACGCGGCGTACGGGCGTGCGACAATGGGCAAGCTCGTGATCGGGGTAGCATTCAGGGCCGCGTCGAGAGTTGGCACGGCGGACGCGGTACGACCGCCCACGGACTCGTTGGCGTATACCAGGATCGCGGCGTCGTACAATGGAGACGAGAGCATGCCGGCGCGGCGCGCTTCCGCATCTGACGCGGCATAGCCTCGGCGCCAGGCCCCGAGCCGGCCGGCCCGCAGGTCCAAATTCGCCTGCCCAGCCAGGATCGTCGAGCGGATGCCTGGATCCGAGTTCGACTTCCAGCGATTCAGGATGGCCTGGACCGAGTCCATCGATCCGCCCCAGTACCAGGCGGAGAGCCGCTGGCCGTCGTCCTGCAGATTCACCCCGAATCGCGCATTGCCGGCGCTCGCCGCCGAGTCGGCCTGGCGCCACTTGCCCTGATTGAGTTCCGCCTGGGCGAGGTGCTGATACGACAGCGGAGAGACGGCGGGATCGCGCTGCAAGTCGAGCCTCGCCACCGACTCGGCAGCGGCGAACTGGCGAGTGAAGACCAGCTCATTTCCCAGGTTTCCGGGAGCCACCGTATAGTCGCCAAGACCTATCGCCGTGCGGTACGCGGCAATGGCCTTGGTGCGGTCCGGGTACGGCCCGACGTCGAAGTAGGTTCCCACCATGGTCGCGCGTTCACGCGCCGTCAGGTGATCGCGAAACCGGTAGCCCATGGTGAGCGCGGAATCGGCAAGCGCGGGCGACATGCCCGCGTCGAGGTACGCGATCCCGAGCTTGCGCCACGCCATGGCGAAGGTGGAGTCGTCCGCCAACGCCTGCTTGAGCGCCGCGATCGCCTTCGTATACTCGGCGTTGTCACTGGCGTGCGCGCCTTCGGTGTAGGCCTTCAGCGCATCGAGCGACCCGGTGGTCACATAGTCGAGCGCCGGGGAATTCTGCACCGACCTGAGCGATTCGCCGATCTTGCCGCGCAACTCCTTGCTCAGCTCCCCGACCGTCGGAATGAGCTGCGATGGGGTGTCGGCCGTGCCCTGGAACGAGGCCAGTTCGTTGCCCGACTGCGCGCCCACGATGCGCATCGTGACCAGGAATCCGGCGCCGAGCGGCGTGAGGTTGCCCGTCACCACCCCCTTCAACCCCTGACGCTGGGCGATCTGTCGGGCCAGCGTCGCATCCACTCGACTGTCCGGGGCACGCTGCATGAGCTGCAACGCTTCGCGGATGGCACTCACCGGCATCACGGTAATGGCGTTCGATTCGCGGAGATCGGTGCGCACCGCTTCGGCGACCGCGCTGCCCAGCGCGCTGTCGGCGCCGCCGCGTACCGAGAAATCGGCCACGACGAGCGGCTGGTGGGCATCGAGCGTCCCCGCCGCCAGCAGCGAGCCGAAGGGGCCGATCCCGAACGCGCGCAGCAGCATGAAGGCCCCGATCAGCAGCACGAACGCGCCCAGCGCATACGCCCCACCCACCGCCGTCCGCCGCCAGCTCATGTGCGGACTCGCCTTCATGGCGATCGTCGCCATGGTGCCCTGCGGTGCTGCCGTGCCGCCCGGCGTATAGGTGGGCGTCATGGTGAGCATGCGCCGCGTCTGCCGGTGTACGTAGCCCGTGAACAGAATGGCCGGGAGCCCCAGCGCCATCACGATCAGCGCGCCGGGGAACACCCAGTCGGGCAACCCGATGCCGACGATGGCGGCTTTCGCGAGAATGGCCACGGCGATGAAGGCCACCGCGTAGAGCGCCAGCGCCCGCCACATCGCGTGCTTGCCACCGAGCAGAATCGGCGGCATCGCGTTGTGCCCGGTGCCGCTGGTCACGCTGTCCAGTACCCGCGCCACGTCGGTCGCCTTCTGGGGACGGTCGTTGGCGTCCTTGGCCAGGCAGCGCATGACCATGTCGGCCAGCTCCGCCGGCACGTCGGGACGCAGTTCGAGCAACGACTGCGGCGTATCGCTCATCTGCGCGGCGAGCAGCCGTTGGGGGGTCTTGGCCACGAACGGTGGCCGCCCCGCCAGCAACTCGTACGCCATGCACCCGAACGCGTAGAGGTCCGCCCGGTGGTCGGTGGACGGATCGGCCGCCGCCTGCTCGGGCGCCATGTAGGCCGGCGTGCCGAGCGAGGTGCCCACCTGCGTGAGCGTGGCCCCGGCGGGCCCCGTGCGCGAGGCGCTCAGCGCCTTCGCGATGCCGAAGTCGGCCACCGTGGCCGACCCGCCGGTGAGCAGCACGTTCTCGGGCTTGATATCGCGGTGCACGATGCCGCGCTCGTGCGCGTAGGCGAGCGCGCGCGCCACGTCGCGGAGGATGCCGATGGCGTCGGTCACCGAGAGCGCGCCGTCGCGCGCCAGCCGCATCCGCAGCGACTCTCCCTCGACAAAGGGCATCGTGTAGTACGGCAGCCCGTTCGTTTCCCCGGAAGCCAGTACCGGCACGATGTGCGGATGCTGGAGCTTGGCGGCGAGCAGGATCTCGCGCCTGAACCGGTCCACGTTCACGCCGGCGGTCAACTCCGGCGGCAGCACCTTCACCACCACCTTCCGCTCCAACGCGTTCTCCTCGGCCACGAACACGCGCGACATGCCGCCGCCGCCCAATTCACGCTCGAGAGTGAAGGCTGATCCGAGTGTGGTCTGCAGTTGGTCGCGAAGGTCCATCGTCACCATCGACTGGACAGAATGCAGGCGCACGGCTGGCAGACGCATCGCGGCAGCCACCCCGAACCGCGGCAGGAGAAGTTGCAAGTTACGCCCCGGTACTCGCAGCGGCTAGGACCTACAGATGCGACAATGGCGGAACAATCGGCATCCGCCGGCGATATGCTTCAACGCGTGCACCCATTCTTCCAGTTCCGTCGATGACAGCATCCCACGCGGCGCACCGTGTGCCCCGGGCGGCATCGCCACGATCTTTCGCGCTCCTGTTGGCGAGCCTCGCGGCGTTCGCCAGCGCTGCGCGACCCGCCGCGGCCCAACTCACCCTCGTGCCGTCGAGCCGTTCGTTCTGGATCGGCGGCGCCGCCGCGATCGCCGCCGGCATCGCCCTCGACCGCCCGATGCGGAACCTCGCCCTGCGGAATCACACGCCGGGGTTGGACAAGTTGGCCGGGGGGCTCGACCCCTTTGGTCGCGCCGGCTACATCGTGCCGGCGTTGCTGGCGTCGTACGCCGTGCCCCTGGTGCTGCGCAAGCACCACTGGGCCGACGCCGTCATGCGCGTGGGGCTGTCCTACGCCGCCTCCGACGCCATCGAGAGCGTGCTCAAGCCACTCGTCGGTCGGCACCGCCCCACGCCCACCAACAACGCCTGGACCTTCCACCCACTCGCCGCCACCGATACCTGGCATTCCTTTCCGTCGGCGCACACCGTGCATGCGTTCTCGCTCGCTGCCGCGATCTCCGACGAAGCGCAGAACCGGTGGGTGACCGTGGCCGCCTACGGCACGGCGGGCCTCGTCGCTTCGCAACGCGTCTACCGCCAGGCGCACTGGACCAGCGACGTGCTGGCCAGCGCCGTGCTGGCCATCGCGTCGAGCCGCACGACCCGCCACTGGCTGGCCGAACACGGCCTGGGGCGCTTGCTCGGCCCGCTCGCGCCGGCGCCCTAGGGTCCGACCGACACCGACGAAAGCTCAGGGCTCCCCCGACGCCATCGCGGCCCCCGCATCCGCAGTTTTCCCGCAGACGGAGCGCCGGATGCGCCCACCAACTCGAATGGAGCAACAATGTCCGAACAGACGACACCCTACGGGTTCTCGGTCACCGTGCCCCTGGCCTATGACGCCGCGGTGGAGAAGACCCGTGCCGAACTCGCCAGGGAGGGCTTCGGCGTCCTCACCGAGATCGACGTGAAGAAGACGATGAAGCAGAAGCTCGACGCGGAGTTCCGCCCGTACGTGATTCTCGGCGCCTGCAATCCGCCGCTCGCCCACAAGGCGTTGACCGCGGAGCGCGACATCGGACTGCTGCTCCCGTGCAACCTCGTGGTCTATGCCGCCGACGATCCAAAGCAGTCCGTGGTGGCGGCCATGGACCCCGTGGCCGCGCTCAGCCTGGCCGGGAAGGCGGAGATCGAGCCGCTGGCCCGCGAGGTGAAGGAGCGGCTGGAGCGCGTGCTCACCGCCGTCGCCAGCAACTAGACTCCGCCCCAAACGAAACGGGGCCGCATCCCCATGCTGCGCGGGAATGCGGCCCGGTCGTGCGTCGGTCGGATCAGGCGCCGCCGGCCTGCTTGGGACGCGTGGACCACCCGAACACGGCGTACAGCGGGCAGAACGACATCCACGCCGTAGCGAGCAGGACGATCCCGATCAGCCCCCACATCGTCTTCGGCCCAACGAAAACCAACGACAGCAACGCCAACCCCAGCACAATACGAATCACGCGATCTACCGCGCCAACATTGAGCGACATGGATTTGGCCTCCACCTGAGGAGAGAAGAGCCTTCGGCTATACGAAGTCTGTCCGGGGCCCGACGCGTTCGCCGTCGGGAACGTGCCGCCGGTGTGTCGGGGCACTCCCGACACACCGGCACCAGATTCGACGCCCACCGCCTCACCGGCGGTGGCCGCCGGAGCGCTATGCGTGGGCGGAGGCCAGCCCGGCGGCTACTCTTCCGGCCCGGCTCGGGAACCTCAGGGCCGCGGCGATCCCACCCGCCTCCGCATCCAGCCGCTCGCCCGCCTCACCCCGGACTTCCACAAGACGGGACCCGTGCGTGAGCACATCGAGCGCCACCGCCTCGGCGTCCTCGGGACGTTCGTCGAGGAAGCGCGGAGTGGCCAATACCTCGCGTGCCGCGCCCGTCGCGAGCGCGCCGACCGTGGCTTCGAGTCCGACGACGGCGCGCCCGCGCCCCACCGCACGATCCACGATCTCAGTGACGCGGGCCTTTTCGTGCTCGGTCTCGAGCTGATGGCGCCCCTCCACGGCCGCCGTCGCGATCTCGGCTTCGGAGGCGTCCATGCCCGGTCCCGGCACGTACAGCGCGCGCTTCTGCGCGGCCTTGCCCAGATGTTTGATCGCGTCGTGGGCGTTGCTGCGAGTGCCGGCGATGACGATCCATCCGTTCGGCCGGGCCAGCCCCTCCAACTCGTTCGCGACATCGTGCAACATGCGTTCGCGTCCGACCTCGAGCGCCCGGTGCGCCGCGTCGGCGAGCGCGGTCCCGCGGGTGCCCGTATGGAACCCCTCGCGCGCCGAGTCCCCCATGTGCGCCGCGCGACCGACGTGCGCATGCGCGTTCACGTGGCCCACGCGTTCGACCCCGCGGCCGCTCACCCGGTAGAGGTCGGTGGACCGCGCATCGACGAGGGCGACGATCACGTCGGCGGGCCCCTGGAACAGCCGCATATAGGGCGCCGCGGCAATCCCCGTTCGCCAGGTGAGCGAGGTCGGGGGCGCGCGGTACGTCGGCCCCGCATGCAGCAGCCCATCGGCTGTGATGAACGCGGCCCACCCCGCAGCCCCATCCACGTCGTCGCGCAACTCGCCCGTCAGCTTTTCCAGCAGCTCCGCCGCCTTGTCGAATTCATTGCGCTCGGCATGGGGGGCGCCGCTCAGGGCCTTGCGCTGCGCGACGACCGCGTTGGCCAGGGTCTTCCGCCAGGCGCGACGCGCGACGGCATCCAGTTCGGTCGGGTCGACGTACGCGTGGAGCACGTGCCGCGCGCGGGCCGAACGCTCCAACTTGGCCAGTTGTGAATAGGTAAGCATCCCCACCTCCCCGGGATCGAGAAGCAACTCAGGGCGCGTGACGCGCGCCCCCGAGGTCTGTCTGCAGGGTATCGCCGCGGCGGTTATGCGTCAGTCGGCGCAATACTCACGCGTCGTCAGGGAATCGGCGTCCGGACGCTCGGCGCGGCACGCGCATCTGGCCATCCGACCGGAATTTCTGCAGGATTGACCGTCCCCACCCCTCCCGGCACAGGAGCCACCATGCACTGCACCAGATTCCCCCGCGCGCGTCTCCGGCGCAATTCCGTCCTGCGACTCGGATACGCCCTCGCGCTCGCCGCCCTCGTGGGCGCCGCGCCCGCGCTGCGCGCCCAGCAGGCGCCTCCCGACCGCATCCAGCTCAACCAGTATCTCGATTGGCAGTCCGTGCTGACGCCCCAGATCTCGCCCGACGGATCGCAGATCGTCTACGGCCGGCGCTGGGTGGACAAGATGCACGACCGCTGGCGCACGTCGCTCTGGATCATGAACGCCGACGGCACCCACGACCGTTTCCTGGCCGACGGCTCGGGCGCGCAGTGGTCGCCGGACGGCAAGCGCATCGCCTACGTCGCCGAGGGCAAGCCGTCGGGCGCGCAGATCTTCGTGAAGTGGGTCGATCTCGAAGGTCCGGGCTCGCAGGTCTCGAATCTCACCGAATCGCCATCGAACCTCGCGTGGTCGCCCGACGGCAAGGCGATTGCGTTCAACATGAACGTGCCCGATCCCCTGGGCGCCGAGTGGCACATTCCGATGCCGGCGCCGCCCAAGGGCGCCAAGTGGGTGGAGCCGCCGAAGATCGTCACGCGGCTCAACTTTCGCCGCGACCGCGTGGGCTACAGCGACACGTACTACACCCAGATCTTCACGATTTCCCCCGACGGCGGTGAAGCCCGCCAACTCACGACCGGCAACTGGAATGCCTCGGCGCCGGCGTTTTCCGGCGACGGACAGTGGGTGGCGTTCTCGTCGCTCCGCGTGCCCGACGCCGAGCACGCGTTCCGCCATTCGGAACTGTACGCGGCCAACGTGCGCACCGGCGAGGTCCGGCAGCTCACGCACCAGTCCGGCACCAGCGGCGGGCCCGTCTACTCGCCCGACGGGCGGCTCGTGGCGTACACGCACGCGGACTCGGTGGACCACTCCGCGTGGTCGCAGGGCAACATCTGGGTCATGAACGCCGACGGCTCCAACGCGCACGCCGTGACCGCCAGCCTCGACCGCCCGGTGTCGGGCGTGCTCTGGGCGCCGGATGGCCGCGGCGTGTACTTCAACACCGAGAGCGAGGGCTCGGAGAACCTCTACTTCGCGTCCACCTCGGGCCAGGTGCGCGCGGTGACCACGGGCACGCAGGTGCTGAACGTCACCGACCTGAGCCGCACCGGACTGGCCGTCGGCATTCGCAGCACGCCGACGATGCCGGGCGACGTGGTGACGTTCACGATTCCCGCCTCCGGCACCGCGTCCACGTTCGCGCAGCGTACCGACGTGAACGGGTCGCTGCTCTCGGGGAAGAAGCTCGCCACCACCGAGGGCATCTGGTACACGTCGAAGGACGGGCTCAAGATCCAGGGGTGGATCGTGAAGCCTCCCGATTTCGACCCGCACAAGAAGTACCCGCTGATCCTGCACATTCACGGCGGGCCGCAGGCCATGTACAACGTCGCCTTCAACTTTGCGAACCAGGACGAGGCGGCAAAGGACTACGTGGTGCTGTACACCAACCCGCGCGGCAGCACGGGGTACGGTGAGAAGTTCACCAACATGATCGACAACGATTACCCCGATCACGACTTCGACGACCTGATGGCCGGCGTGGACACGGTGATCGGCCGTGGGTACATCGACACCAGGAACCTGTTCGTGTACGGGTGTTCCGGCGGCGGCGTGCTCACGTCGTGGACGGTGGGACACACCAATCGCTTTGCGGCGGCCGTCGTGCAGTGCCCGGTGATCGACTGGATCAGCTTCGTCGGCGTGACCGACGGCGCCGGCTGGTACGAGAACTTCGCCAAGCCGTTCTGGGAAGATCCGAGCGAGTGGCTGCGGCGCTCCCCGATCATGTACGTGGGCAACGTGACCACGCCCACCATGCTCATGACGGGCGTGCTCGACCTGCGCACGCCAATCCCGCAGACCGAGGAGTTCTATCGCGCGCTGAAACTGCGCGGGATTCCCACGGCGATGTTGCGGATGAACAACGAGTACCACGGCACGTCGAGCACGCCGTCGAACTTCCTCCGCACGCAGTTGTATGTGGAGGGCTGGTTCCAGCGCTACGGCCACATGGCGGCCGACAAGGCCGCCACGGAGTCGATGCAGCACTGACCGCCGAGGCTCGGCAGACCGCGCCGTCGCTCCGGATGTCCCGGGGCGGCGGCGCGGTGCTGTCGGTCGTTGCCTGACACCCGGCGCCCCCGCCCCTGATGCCGCGTGCGTCGCGGCGGCGCGAGGTTCCGACAAGAGACCCAGGAGGCCGCATGACCGACCGGCAACGCACGCCACCCGGCGGCGACGATACGGGCCAGGCCCCCGGGCCCACCCGCCGCCCCTGGCTGCTGTGGCTCGCCATCGTCGCGCTGCTGCTGCTACCGCCGATGTTCTCATCCACGTTCGGCGCGCCGCGCATGCCGTACAGCACCTTCGTGCAGAAGCTCGACTCGGGGCTCGTGGCCAGCGTGCAGGTCGGCGACTCGTACGTCACGGGCACGCTCAAGACACCCGACGCCAGTGGGGAGAAGCGGTTCGTCACGACCCGGGTGGATCCCGCGATCGCCGATCAGTTGCGCCAGCACGGCGTGCCGTTCTCCGGCATCGCGAGCGGCGGCGTGCTCGACAATCTGGTGCTCTGGCTCATTCCGGCCCTCCTGTTCGTGGTCATGTGGTGGTTCCTGGCCCGGCGCACGCTGGGGCAGCAGCCCACCGGGCTGTTCGGCGTCGGCAAGAGCCGGGCGCGGGTGTACGCCGAGAAGGACACGAAGGTGAGCTTCGACGACGTGGCCGGTGTGGACGAGGCCAAGGAGGAACTGCGGGAGGTGGTCGCGTTCCTCAAGGATCCCGAGCAGTTCGGCCGCCTGGGGGCGCACGTGCCCAAGGGCGTACTGCTGGTCGGTCCGCCGGGCACCGGCAAGACGCTGCTCGCCCGCGCCGTGGCCGGCGAGGCGGGCGTGCCCTTCTTCTCGATCAACGGCTCGGAGTTCGTGGAGCTGTTCGTGGGCGTCGGCGCGGCGCGCGTGCGCGACCTGTTCACGCAGGCCCGGCGCACCGCCCCCTGCATCATCTTCATCGACGAGATCGACGCACTGGGCCGGGCGCGCGGCGCGAGCGTCATCACCGGTTCCAACGACGAGAAGGAGCAGACGCTCAACCAACTCCTCGCCGAGATGGACGGCTTCGACCCGCGCAGCGGCGTCGTGCTGCTCGCCGCCACCAACCGGCCGGAGATCCTCGACGCCGCCCTGCTGCGCGCCGGGCGCTTCGACCGCCAGGTGCTGGTGGACCGCCCCGATCGCGCCGGACGCACGCAGATTCTCGCCGTCCACGTGCGGAAGGTGCCGCTCGATGCGACCGTCGACCTGGATCACGTGGCCGCGCTCACCCCCGGATTCACCGGGGCCGACCTGGCCAACCTCGTGAACGAGGCGGCGCTGGCCGCCACGCGCCGCGGCGGGAACACGGTGGGCTTCGATGACTTTCAGGTCGCGGTGGAACGCATCGTCGCCGGCCTCGCCAAACGCAGCCGCGTGCTCAGCGCGCGCGAACGCGAGATCACCGCGTATCACGAGATGGGCCACGCCCTCGTGGCGCTCGCCACGCCGGGTAGCGATCCCGTGCAGAAGGTCTCGATCATCCCGCACGGATTGGGCGCGCTCGGGTTCACACTGCAGCGGCCGTCCGAAGAGCGCTACATCGCCACGCAGGAGGAACTCGAAGGCAAACTCACGGTGATGCTGGGCGGACGGGCCGCCGAGCTGACCGTGTTCGGTGAACTGTCCTCCGGCGCCGCCGACGACCTGGTGCGCGCCACCCAACTCGCGCGCGACATGGTCACCCGGCTCGGCATGGACGAGACCGTGGGGCACGTGGTGTACGGCCAGACGTCGGCGCCGTTCATCCCGCAACCGTCGTACGCACCCGCCGAGCCCCCGCCGTTCAGCAACCAGACGGCCCGCGAGATCGAGGTGGGCATCCGCCGGCTGCTGCAGGATGCGCTCGGCCGCGCGCTCGCCATCCTCGCGTCCAACCGCGAGTCGCTGGACGTGGGGGCGCACCGCCTCATCGAGAAGGAGACGCTCACGCGCGACGAGCTTCCGCCGCTCGTCACCCGGCCGTCGACGGCGCCCGCGGCGCCGTCGGCCGACCGCGAACTCGAACCCGCCCTCGAATCGTGAACGCCACCGCCGCACCGCACGCATCGCACCACGCGCTGTCGAACGGCGAGATCGCCGCGCGATTCGAGGAGGTGGCATCGCTTCTCGAAGCACAGAACGCCAGCCAGTATCGCGTGCAGGCATGGCGCGGCGGCGCGGCCACACTGCGCCAGTCGGAGCGTTCGGCGGCCGAGATCCTCGACGCCGAGGGGCTGGACGGATTGGAGGCGCTCCCGGGAATCGGGTCGGCGCTGGCGCGCGCCACGCGTGAATTGGTGGACACCGGCGCCCTGGCCATGCTGCAGCGGCTGCGGGGGGAGAGCGATCCGCTCGCCGCGCTCGCCTCCGTGCCGGGCGTCGGGCCGGCGCTCGCTCAGCGCGTGCACGACGAACTCGACGTGGACACGCTGGAAGCGCTGGAGGCTGCCGCCAACGACGGGCGGCTGGAGCGCGTGAAGGGCTTCGGTCCCAAGCGCGTGGCGGGCATTCGGGACGCGTTGGCCACCCGGCTGCGCCGCCGGCGGCGCGCGGCCGGTGAGGTTGCCGCGACGGAATCGCCGTCGGTGGACGAGCTGCTCGACGTGGACCACGAGTATCGTGAGAAGGCGGCGCGCGGCGAGTTGCCGCAGATCGCCCCGCGCCGATTCAATCCCACCGGCGAGAAGTGGCTCCCGGTGCTCCACACCACGCGCGGCGACCGCCACTACACGGCCCTCTTCTCCAACACGGCCCGCGCCCACGAACTCGGCCGCACGCACGACTGGCTGGTGCTCTACTACGACGGCCGGGACGGGGAGCACCAGTGCACCATCGTCACCGCGCCCAAGGGTCCGCTCAAGGGCAGGCGCGTGGTGCGCGGCCGCGAGCGGGAGTGCGTGACGCACTACCACCTGTCGTCCTGATCGCCGCTCCGGTGGTCAGCCCCCGCGTCCGCCGCGCCCGGCCGGGCGTGACGGTTGAGTGGCCGGCGTATCGCCGCCCCCGGGCGCGGTCCAGAATCCCGGCGTTCCCCGTGCCTCCGCCGCCAGTCGCCCGCCGAACAGCGCCGCGTTGAACACCACGCGGAACGTGCCCTCCGGCTGCCCCCGCCATTGCGGGCGGAACCCGATCAGCACCACGTGGCCGCTGCCGTGATCCACATCCAGCGCGGCGGCATACCCCTGGATGTACCGGTCGCCGAGCAGATACCCCGAGAGCAGCGGCGAGCCCGCCCGCTGGTACGTGGCGAGCGCCGCTCCGCGGAACCCGTCGAGCGTGGTGAACACGGGGCTGCCGTCCACGAACACGTTGGTCGCGGCGGGCATCCCGGCCATCACCGGATGCTGCGGATCGGCGGTGACCCGCAGGATCGAGCCGCTGGAGAAGTAGTCCTGGCGCTTGAGGCCGGCCACGACGTTCTTCACCGGCAGGTGGAGTTGTGCGATGGCGAATTCGGCGCTCTCGTTCAGGCAGACGAGTGTGCCGCCCGCGTTCACGAAGGTGTCGAGGGCGCGCACCCCCTCGTCGCCCAGCCCGCCCTCGTACCGCGGCGGAACGGTGCCGTGCGCGTACCCGTCCATGATCGAGCGGGGGCGGTCGGAGGCGACGAGGATCACGTCGTAGTGCGATGACAGGTCGCCGGCCTGGATGTCGGCGTTGGTGAGCACCGTGTACTTGAAGTCGTACTGGTCGAGCAGCCACTGTGTCCATCCCTCATCCATGCTCGCCGTCCACGGCTTGTAGATGGCGATGCGCGGACGCACCGGCACGGCGCCGGCCGTGCTCGACACCCGTCGGCCGCGAACGTACAGCGCCGACGCCAGCGCGTCGGCGCGCGCCGTCGAGAGGCCGGACACGAGATAGTGTCCACTGGCGCCGTCGACGCCTGGCGCGAAGGCGATGGAACCACCGGCCGCGAGCGCCCGGTTCATGAACCGGTAGGCGTTGGTCTGCGCCGGGTCGAGTGACACCACCGCGCCTGAACCCGTCAGCCGCCCCGGCAGCGGGCTGATCCCGGCCGCTTCGGCGTTGGTTTCGAACGGCGCGTCGGGCGCCGTCCGCCAATCGACGGGTTTCCCCTCCACCGGCTCGAGCGCCGCCGAGAACTCGTCGGGCAACGGCGCGCGGGCCTCCACCACGTGCACGTTCATCTGATACGGCAGCGTCCAGCCCGCGGCGTCGTACGGCTGTTCGGGCGGCCCGCCGGGGAACTGGCGAAGGTCGGGGTAGTCCTGCGGTTCCATGAGTTGCCGTACGAACTGCGCGAACTCCTGATCCATGGGAATCACCCACGTCCCCGCGGGGTAGGTGACACCACCATAGTCGGCCGCGTGCGCCAGCGCCTCGATGCGCACGCCATTGAACGCGAATCGCTTGAGCAGGTTCGACGCCGACACCGGGTCGTGCTGCTGCTGCGGGATGATGTACGCGTAGGGTGGTTCCTTCTCGTAGCGCGCGATGGTCTCGGTGCCCGCCTTGTATCGGTTGTACAGCACCTCCTCGCGGTACTTGGCGGCGTAGTCGAGCACCGCCATCGACGCGGTCTCCATGTAGTCCACCGCGTCACGCAGCCGCCACCACCCGCCCTTCCACGGACTCGGATAGAGCGACTGGGGGCGCAGGTCGCGATACTCCGGCGGGAAATCCTGAATCGTGTAGAAGTGCGGCGTCGCGTACCGATAGAGCGCCGTCTCCGTCCAGAACGCGTCGATGTTCATGAGCATCGGCATGTAGTCGATGTAGCCGGGATACCAGGCGTCGAACCCGGTGCCCATGTGCGTGGCCCCCGGCATGTTGTTCGACTCGAGTTCCTGCGCGATCGTCATGCCGATGGTGTTGACCTCGCGCGACATCAGCGCCGGCACCTCGGGCGCGATCGGCTCGGCGAACGGCGGCAGCCAGATACGGGTGGGGAAGGGCGCCGTCTGGTGCTGCACGTAGATGATGTCGGGCTCCCACTCGCGCCAGGTCCGCGCGATCACGCGCGACTCCACCACGTTCAGCATGTACGCGTCGCGGTTGTTGTCGTGCCCGATGTACTTCTGATACAGTTCGTGCAGCGGCGACACCTCGTAGGGCGTCCCCACGTTCTCGCGGTACCAGTGGACGACGATGTTCTGTCCGTCGGGATTGATCGACGGCCAGAGCAGGAGCACGTCGTTGTCGAGGATCTCCCTGACCTCCGGATCGTCGTCGGCCTTCGACAACAGGTCGTAGGCCAGTTGTATGGTGTGCTGGGAGCCGGCGATCTCGCTGGCGTGCAGCCCGCCGCTGATGTCCACGAACGCCTTGCCCTCGCGCGCCAACAGGTGCGCATCGGCGGCGCTCAGCCCTTCGGGGTGGGCGAGCTTCTGCGCGATGTCCCGGTAGTGGTCGAGCTTCGCCAGATTCTCCGGCGACGAGATGATGGCGAGCGTCCAGGGATGGCCGGTGGACGTGACCCCCACGTCCACGAGCTTGATGCGGTTGCTGGCCGCGGCGAGCCGGCGGAAGTAGGCGATGGACTGGTCGTAGTCCACCAGCCGGAAGTCCGCCCCCACCCGGAAGCCGAACACCGACTCGGGAGTCGGGATCGCGGACTGCTGCGCGCCGGCGGCGCGCGGGGCGAGCACGAACGCCACCGCGCCAACGGTGAGCATCCGGCGAAGAACACGCGGCAACATGAAGACTCCTGGAGGGTGGCGGCGGGCGGAGCGCCACGGATCGGGCACCCGGGCGCTCATGTGATCCTACATCCCGGCCGGACTCCGGCAAGGTTGGGCGCGTGCCGCCTCGCGTCAACCACGCCGCCGGGCCGATGCCGGCCGGCGCGACGCGCCGCTACCGGCGCCCGTCGAACAACAGCGAGTCCACCAGCGCCCGGCTCGCCGGCGACGCCCAGTCGCGGATGAACTGCGTGCCCACGATCCGCCCGGACGCCGAGATGAGAAAGGTCTCGGGCACGCCGCGCACCTGATAGCGATCCATGACGCGCGAACGGCGGTCGTGGAGCACGTCGAAGGTGAGCCCGTAGGCGTTCGCGAAGGCCCGGATCTTCGCGTCGGTGCCCGGGTCGTCCACGCTCACCGCCAGGATGCGCAATCCGCGCGTCGCGTAGTCGCGGTACAGCCGCTCGAAGCTCGGCATCTCCTCGCGGCAGGGCTGGCACCAGGTAGCCCAGAAGTTGAGGATCACCGGATGGCCGGTGAAGTCGGCCAGCGAGCGCGACTCCCGCGGCGTGCCGACGGTCGACGCGCTGAACGCCGGCGCCACCGAACCAACCGTCACGGGGGGCGGCGCCGATGCGAACCACCGGGGCAGCAGCAGTGCGGCGCCGGCCGCCACCGCAATGACGCCGACGACGATCAGGGCCCAGGGCCGGCGCGCGCTGGTCATGGTTTGGTACCACGCATGCCTGGAATTAAACCGAACAC
The DNA here is from genome assembly GCA_963814345.1 of uncultured Gemmatimonadaceae bacterium. Lineage (GTDB taxonomy): Bacteria > Gemmatimonadota > Gemmatimonadetes > Gemmatimonadales > Gemmatimonadaceae > JAGWRI01. The sequence goes on from CAWFCT010000021.1 coordinate 482,436, forward strand.
GGTCCCGGGGTGCACCTTGGGTTCCGCGCCTTGTCGCCCCGGTTCCCCGCCCCCTAGATTCGCTGTTTCCCCCACCCTTGCCCCAATGCCCCGATCCACCCGCCGCTTTCTGCTCGCGCCACTCCTGCTCTTGGCGGCCGGCGCCTGCCGCCAGGGCCGCGACACCGGCAGACAGGCCGAGCGCGTGGTCTGCGTCTCCAAACAGATCAACGAATTCATGTTCGCCATCGGCGCGCAGGATCTGTTGGTCGGACGCGATCTCACCTCGATCTACCCGCCCGCCATCACGACCATCACGTCGGTGGGCTACCATCGCGCGCTCAACGCCGAGGGCATCATCTCGTTGCGCCCCACCCTCTTTCTCACCGACGGCAACTACGGCCCGTCGGAGGTCACGGCGCAATTGCAGAAGGTCGGTATCCCGATTCTCACCCTGACCCCGGGCAACACGCCAGACAGCGCCGAGGCGCTGCTCGCCACGCTCGGCAAGCGGTTCGATCGCCAGGCCGCGGCGGACAGCGTCCTCGCCGCCTGGAAGGCCGCCATGGACAGCGTGCTGGCGGACACCCTCAAGTGGGCGGGCACCAAACGGCCCCGCGTGCTCATCATGCACTTCGGACAGATCGCCAACGACTACCTGGCGCTCAAACGGGGCGGCGTGGCCGACCGCATCCTGCACTGGGCCGGCGCCGAGAACGCCGTCGACTCCGTGGGCGGCATGATGCGGCTGACGCCGGAGCTGATCGCGAAGGCGGCACCCGATATCATCGTCGCCACCGATGTGGGCTTCGACCGCTACGGCAGTGCGCAGAAGTTCGCGAACATTCCGGGCGTGAATCTCACGCCGGCGGCGAAGGCGGGGCGCATCTACCGCATCGAGGAAACCGACGTCATGTACTTCGGCCCGCGCACGCCGGCCGCCGTCCGGCGCCTGGAAGGATTCTTCCACCCGGGCGCGGGCGCACCGTGACGGGCCCGCGATGCTGAAGAAGCTGTCGTTCGGCCAGATCTACCTCCTCCTCACCGTGCTGCTCGTTGCCGCCGTGGTCGCGTCGGCGGGCATCGGCGCGTTCACGTTCACGCCCGGCGAGATGGTGCGGTATCTGGCCCAGGCCGCCGGATTGGTGCCGGCCACCGCATCCGACGCGCTGAGCCGCAACGTGTTTCTTCAACTGCGGCTTCCGCGCGTGCTGCTGGCCGGGCTCACCGGCGCCGTGCTCGGCGTCTCGGGCACGTTGATGCAGGGCCTGTTCCGAAATCCGATCGTGGAGCCGGGCCTGGCCGGCACCTCGGCCGGCGCCGCCTTCGGTGCCGCGCTCGTGTTCGTGCTTGGCGAGAAGACCACGCTCGCCTTCACGGCGCCGCTCGGCGCACTCGCCGTCCCGGTGCTGGCGTTCCTCGGCGCGTTCGGCGCCACCATGCTCGTGTACCGCGTATCCACCTCGTTCGGCAAGGTGAACGTGTTCACCCTGCTGCTGGCGGGCATCGCGGTCAACGCCGTGTGCTCGGCGGGCACCGGGTTCCTGTCGTACGTCGCCCGCGATCCCCAGGCGCGAAACATCACCTTCTGGAACCTCGGCACGTTCACCACGGCCAACTGGCGCGGCACGAGCCTCGTGGGCGTGATCTTCCTGATCTGCTTCTTCTGGTCGCTGCGACACGGCAAGTCGCTCAACGCCCTGATGCTCGGCGAGGACGAGGCCGCCTCGTTGGGCATCGACCCGGCGCGGCTGATCCTGCGACTCATCGTCATCAACACGATCATGGTGGCCGTGGACACCGCCATGGTGGGCGTGATCGCGTTCATCGGCCTCGTGGTGCCGCACATCCTGCGCATGCTTCGTTCGTCCGACTACACCTTCCTGTTGCCGGCATCGGCGCTGTTCGGGGCGGTGTTGATGGAGTGCATCGACATCGTCGCGCGCCTGGTGATCCCGCCCGCCGAGTTGCCCATCGGGATCATCACCGCCGTGGTCGGAGCCCCCGTGTTCCTGTACATCCTGCTGCGCCAGCAGCGGAGCGGGGGGGCGGCATTCTATGGTTGAGGTCCACGGCGTGCACTATCGCGTGGGCGACGCGCACATCCTGCGCGACGTCAACCTGCGATTCCGCTCGGGAAAGTTCAACGTCATTCTCGGCCCCAACGGCGCGGGCAAGTCCACCCTGCTCAAGATCGCCACGGGGCTCCTCGCGCCCACCGAGGGCGAGGTGCGCTACGACGACCGCGCCGTGAGCGATGTTGGCGCCGAGTCGCTGGCCCGGCGCCGCGCCGTACTGTCACAGCACGTGGAGTTGGTATTCCCGCTGGCCGTCCAGGACGTCGTGCTCATGGGGCGCTATCCGCATTACGGACGCGTGCCCACGGCCCACGACCGCGAGATCGTGGACCGCGCGCTCGGGCTGGTGGACATGACGGACAAGCGGATGCAGTTGTACCCGACGCTGTCTGGCGGCGAGCAGCAGAAGGTGCAGCTCGCCCGCGTGCTGGCGCAGATCTGGAACTACGATGCGCCCGATGGCGAGAAGTACCTGTTCCTCGACGAGCCCACGTCCAACCTGGACGTGCACTACCAGCTCCACCTGCTCGACGTGGCCCGCGAACTGCTCGGGTTCCACTGCACGGTGATCGCCATCCTGCACGATCTGAACGTGGCCCTGCACTACGGCGACGCCTTCTTCGTCCTCGATCAGGGGCGCCTGGCGCAGGAAGCCGACCAACCCGACGAGATCTCGGCGTCGCTCATCGAGCGCGTCTTCCACGTGCAGGCGCATCGTGTGGCGGACCCCGAGAGCGGCGAGGGGTTCTGGCGGTTCAGCCTGTAGCGCGGCGCCGGGGCGCCGGGCGGCTTCCACTGTCCGCAATCTCCGCACGCCAGGTCAGGCATCGCCCACTGCACCGGTCGCCGGGATGGCGCGAACGTTCGATCCGGAACCGCTTCGTTTTCGAACCATCACGTTATCCGGGGGCCGTATGCGCCGTCCACCCATGCTCGCCGCCGCTGCGGCGATGTTCGTCCTCGCCACCGCACAGACCGCCGCCGCCCAGGGCCGTCGCGGTCCCGCCCGCTACGACGTCACCACCGTGCAGACCGTGTCGGGGAGGATCGTCGCGATCGACGCGCAGCCCTCGCCGCGCGGACTCGGCGGCGGTCTTCACGTGCAGCTCAAATCGGCAGACAAGACGTACGAGGTGCATCTGGGACCGCAGTCGTATCTGCACAGCAAGTCGCTCTCGTTGGCGGTCGGCGACGAGGTCAAAGTCACCGGCTCCATGATCACCTACGGAGAACAGCAGGTGCTGCTCGCAGCCGCGATCACGAGCGCCGACCGAACCGTCATGCTGCGCGATTCCACCGGCGTGCCGCTCTGGGCCGGTACGCGGCGGGGCCGTTCGCCACTGCGCTGATCGGAGACGCGGACTGCAGCACGGCCGGCCGCGCAACGCGCGGCCGGCCGCCGTACACGCAATCCCGTACGAAACGCTTGCGAGTGGCGCGTGCGTCCCGGCCGGCGACGGATACTATTTTGAAGGAGCACGCGCGGTCGGCGATCCGGTGTCCGCGCTGCCACCATTCCTCCGCCCAACTGCCAGGAGCCGCCGCATGATCACCCCACGGACCTCCTCGACATCCGACGCCCACCGGTCGGCATCCCGACGCCGGGCCGGCGTGCTGTTTGCCGCCGCAGCCATGTTGCTCGCCGCCGGCGCGTGCAAGAACACGGCCACCAACCCGGGTGACCTGCTGGGGATCGCCGGCACGTACCAGTTGGTCGCGGTGAACGCGTTGCCCTTGCCCTATCAGGACGGCAACACGTTCGTCGTGCGGGGCTCGCTCGTCATCCACGGCACCCCGCGCTACGATCTCACGGAGACCGACAATATCGCCGGGTCCACGACCAACTTTACGTCCAGCGGACAGTGGAGCGCCTCCAACAACGCGCTCGTGCTGAAGGACGACAACGGCACCGATTATTTCGGCGCGCTGACGGGTGGCAGGGATACGGTTCGCGTGCAGATCGGTTCGCATCTGGGCACGTACCTGCGCCAGTGAGCGGGGGACCGCAGCCCGTGGACTCTGCGTCCGCGGCTCACGCGTGATCCGTCTTGCGCCGGCCCGGGGCCGCGCGCCAGCTTAGGGGTCGTCCTACCTTCCAGGCGTCCGGGCGGGTCACGCCCTCGCCGCGTCACCATCTCACGTCCCAGCCCCCCGCCCTCCGCCCCCCGGCCCATGTCCACCCTGCGCTCCACCGTCGTGGCCGCTCTCCTCCTCGCGGCGATTCCCGCCGTGCTGGCCGCCCAGGAGACCGACACCGAACGCGCCGCCGCCCGCGACGTCGTGCACACGCTCGACTCGCTCGAGCAGTCGCTCCACATCCCCGCCATGGTGGCCAGGCTCACGGGGCCCGACGCGGCACGTGACGCCGTGACGGCGCGTGCAAAGCAGCTCATGGACACCGAGCTGCTGCCGATGGCCGACGACATCACGCGCCACCCGGAGATCGGATTCACCGAGCACCGGTCGGTGAAGATCCTCACCGACTGGCTGACGGCGCACGGATTCGACGTCACCGTGGGAGTGGCCGGGTTGCCCACGGCATTCGTGGCGCGCTACCGGCCGAACCGTGGCGCTCCCAACCTCGGCGTCATCGTCGAATACGACGCGCTGCGCGGCACCAAGGGCGCCTTCCACGGCGACCAGCACAGCACCCAGGGGCCCATCGGGCTCGCGGCCGCGGTCGCGGTGGCCGAGTATCTCACGCGCACGCACACTCCGGGCAGCGTCACCGTGTTCGGAACACCCGGCGAGGAGATGATGCCGCCGGTGGCGAAGACCGTGATGAACGACTCCGGCGTGTTCAGGGGCATGGACGTGATCGTCCGCAGTCATTCGAGCATGGCCACCAGCCGTCCGGCCGCCGGATTCGGCACCTGCTGCATGAACATCAATGGCGCCCGGTACACCTTCAGCGGCGCCCCCGCGCACCAGCTCGCCGCGTGGAATGGCCGCAACGCGCTCACCGCGGTCATCCACTTCTTCGACAACGTGGACGGCATCCGCAGCAACCTGCGGCCCGAAGCGCGCATCCAGGGTGTGATCGTGGAGGGGGGCGCGGCGCCGAACGTCGTGCCAGACCGCACCGTGGCCGACTTCTACATCCGCTACCCCGATCCGGTCTATCTGGCCCAGGAGACGGAGATGGTGGACAACGCCGCCCGCGCCGCGGCGCTCGGCACCGGCACCAAGGTGAAGATCGACCACTACGGCCAGCTCCGCGACGGCATCAGCATCGGGACGCTGGGCGAACTCGGCTTCGCGTACATGCGGAAGTTCGGCGCCACCAACGTGCAGCCGGAAGCCGGCAAGCCGCAGGGCTTCGAGGAGACGGGCAGCGTGTCCAGCGAGATCCCGGGGCTCGGCTTCACCTCACAGACGTCTTCGGCGCCCAACCACACGTACGAGATGCTCGCCGACGCCACGGCGCCCATCGGCCATCACGGATTCACCGTCGACGCGCAGGCCATGAGCGCGCTCCTCTACGATTTTGCCACGCACGCGGAGTACCGCGACGCGGTGAAGCGAGAGTTCGACACGGTCCGCGGACTGAAAGCCCACTACCTCGAAGAACTGAAGCAGGTGTACGTGCTGCCGAAGGTACCCGACCCCCAGTAGTGCGCCGGTTGGCCGTCCGACCGTCCGTCGTACGCCACCGCGATTCCACTGGCCCCGGAGAACCCGAACGTCGTCGTGGCGTCTACCGTGCGCGCATCGCCGACCAGCAGCGGCTGAACCGGGAGGCGCGCGCCTTCACGTGGGGGAGATGCAGCGGGCCGTGGTGGTGATCCGGAACGCGCCGGCATAGCCGGGCCCCCGGCCGGGAACTTTCGGGCCCCCTCGAGCATTGAACCATTGCACGAGGCAGGCCCCAATCTCCCGCCCCTCCGGGTGATGACCGATGGCGGGGCCGTGCCCCCGTCCGGAACGCGTTCGCACCACCGCATCGGAGACCTCGCCATGCATCGACGTCTGACCAGAGGACTCATCCTACTCGGAGTAACCGTCCCAATGCTGAGCAGCATCTCGTGCCGCGCCGCGAGCGCGGCCGTCACCATTCCCGACCCCGCCATCGATGCACCACTCGCGGCCGCGCCGGGCCAACGGATGGCCGTGTTCGCGGGCGGCTGCTTCTGGGGAATCCAGGCAGTGTTCGAGCACGTGAAGGGGGTCATCAGCGCCACGTCGGGGTACTCCGGCGGCGATGTGCCGAATCCGAGCTACGAACTGGTGAGCACCGGTACCACCGGGCACGCCGAGTCGGTGAAGATCGTCTTCGATCCATCCAAGATCACGTACGGCCAGTTGCTGAAGGTGTTTTTCGCCGTGGCGCACGATCCCACCGAGCTCGACCGGCAGGGACCGGACGTCGGCACGCAGTACCGGTCGGCCGTCTTCTATATGAATGCCGAGCAGGAGCGCATCGCGAACGCGTATATCCGGCAGCTCGATCAGGCCGGCGTGTACGCGCACCCGATCGTCACGCGCGTGACGCCCTTCAAGGCGTTCTACGACGCCGAGGCGTACCACCAGGACTACGCCATCAAGCATCCGGACAACGCCTACATCGTGGTCAACGACGCGCCCAAGGTGGTCAACCTGAAGAACGAGCTGCCGTCGTTGTACGAGGCGACGCCCGTGCACGCGCAGCCGTAGCCCGGCGGGCGGCGCCGGCGGCGGCGCACTGCATCAATCATCGTCCTGCGTTTCTCGAAGAGTGCGCAGCTGCCGGATCGCGGCCTCGCAGGCCTCCCGGGCCTCGGGAAGCAGTGCCGCGGCGGCCGCGACATCGCCCTGCTTCCCGCGTTGCTCGATGCGCAGCAGCAGTTCCGCCAGGTGCACGGCGTGGATGGTCCCGGCCGACGACTTGAAGGCGTGCGCGGCACGATTCACCGCTCGGGGTTCGCTCGAGGCGATGGCGCGCTCGAGATCGCGCATCTTCAACGGCGCGTCCTGGCGGAACACGTCCAGAATGCCGTCGACCGCCGATTCGACACCGGCCGACCGCATCTCGGCGCGGAAGGCTTCGACGTCCACGGGGGCGCCGGCTTGGGCGGGCGGCGCACTTGCCTTGGCACCGTTCGCGGATTCGCCACCGGTTCCCGCCGCGGCAATCGACTCCACGACCCCGAACAGTTCGTGCGGCTTGTACGGCTTGGAGATGTATCCGTCCATCCCCGCCGCCAGACAGCGCTCCCGTTCGCCGACCATGGCGTTGGCGGTGATCGCGACGACCGGGGTGGCCGAACCACCCGGAAGCTCCCGAATTCTGGCCGTCGCTTCGAAGCCGTCCATCTCCGGCATCTGCAGGTCCATCAGCACGAGGTCGTACGGCGCCTGCTCGGCGGCTTCGACGGCCTGACGGCCGTTTTCCACGACGTCCACGTGATGCCCGCGGCGGCGGAGCATGGTTGCCGCCACCTCCTGGTTCACCAGATTGTCTTCGGCCAGGAGAATGCGAAGCGCCGGCCGCCCCTCGCCGATCGCGGCGAATGCCCCGCTTCCGCGCGGCGGGGGCGTCGGGCTCGGGCCCAGCGCACGACTCGCCGCGTCCACGAGTTCGGTGCGGCCGGCCGGTTTGAGGAGCAGCGACGACACGCCGAGCGAGCGCGCGCGCTCGGCGTCGCCGCGGCGGATGGCCGACGAGAGCATCACCACGGCCACCGCGGACGACCCGGGATCGGCGCGAACCGCGGCCACGAGTTCGAACCCGTCCATCTCCGGCATGAACAGATCGGTGACGATCAGGCGGTAGGGCACCCGACGGGCGGCCGCGGCCTGGAGCAACCGCAGCGCCTCGCGACCCTGCTCGGCCACATCCACCACGCACCCGGCCCGCTGCAGCACGCGCTGCATCACGTGCCGGTTCGTGGGGTTGTCGTCCACCACGAGCACCGGCGTTCCATTCAGGTCGGCGCGGGTGACCGGTCCCGGCGCGATTCCCGATGCGGCGGGGAGCAGGAGTTCGCACGAGAATTCGCTCCCCTGGTGCTCGACGCTGGTCACCGACAGATCGCCGCCCATGAGCGATACCAGCCGGCGCGAGATCGAGAGCCCGAGCCCCGTACCGCCGTACCGGCGCGTCGTCGTCGCGTCCGCCTGGCGGAAGGGCTCGAAGATGGACTCCTGCTTGTCCAGCGGAATGCCGACGCCGGTATCGCGTACGCTCACCCGCAGCCACCCGTCGCCTCGCGCCGACGGCGTCACGCGCACCACCACTTCGCCCTCGGCCGTGAACTTGACGGCGTTGCCAAGCAGGTTGGTGAGCACCTGGCGCAGTCGCGTCGGATCGCCACGGACGTGTTGGGGAACGGCATCGACGATGTCCGATACCAGTTCGACCCCCTTGGCATTGGCCCGCGGCATCAGTAGCCGCGCGGTGGCCTCGACCAGCGCCGGCAGGTCGAATTCCACCACTTCGATGTCCATCTGCTGGGCTTCGATTTTCGAGAAGTCGAGGATGTCGTTGATCACGCCGAGCAGCGCCTCGCCCGACGACACGATCATCTCCACCGACCGCCGGTCGCCCTCGGTCAGCTCGCTGTCGAGCAGCAGCTCGGCCATGCCGAGCACACCGTTGATCGGCGTGCGGATCTCGTGGCTCATGTTGGCGAGGAAGGCACTGCGCGCGGCCGCCGCCTGTTCGGCCGCATCGCGGGCGGCGCGCAACGCGTCGCGCGCCGCCGCCCGTTCGCTGACGTCGCGGGCAATCCCCTGCACTCCCACGATGGCCCCACTCGCGTCGCGAATCGGCCGCGCCGACGTGCTCAGGTGCCGCGCGTTCCCCGACCCATCGAAATGCACGGTCTCGTAATCCGTCAATTCATCGCCGGCCATCACGCGCGCCATCGCCTCGCGGTCGCGCTCGACGCTCTCGGCGCCCCCGAGCTCGACGAAGTGGTGGCCCAGAAGGTCTTCAGCCGACCGGCCGTAGACCTGCTGCGCCGCGCGATTGAGGAACGTCAGCCGCCCGTCGAGGTCGATCCGCCACACGAGGTCGCTGGCCGCCTCCACGAGTTCACGGTACTGCGCTTCCGCGTCCCGTCGTGCCAGTTCGGCGTCCCGACGTTCGAGCGCCTGCCCGATCTGCGACCCGATCGTCTCCAGCGTGTCGATGAGGGAGGCATCGGGTTCGCGCATCGCGGTGCCGAAAAACTCCAGCACGCCCACCACCTCACCGCCCACGCGCAGCGGCAGCCCCACCGCCGAACGGATGCCGTCGGCGGCCGCGGCGTTCCCACGAATTTCCGACGCGCTCGACGCGAAGTCCGGAATCCACACCGGCCCCACGCTGCGCCAGATCCGGCCCGGCACGCCTTCACCCAACCGGAAGGCGAGCCCGCGCGAGACCCGATGCAGTTCGCGCGCCGGCGATGCGTCACCATGCCAGAATCCCGCCAACCGAAGGGCCCCGGCGTCCCGATCCACCTGCCATGCCGCTCCCGCGTTCCATCCGAGGCTCTCGCATACGGCCCGCAGCGCCCCGGGGAGCAGCTCGGCGTCGAGCGCGGCGTCGGCCAGCGCATGGACCACGGCACTGCGCGCGCGTGCACGCGCGGCGCGCCGCCGGCGCTCCGTGATGTCGTTGAACGCCGCCACGCCGAACACCACCGTGCCATCGCTGTCCGTGATCGGCGACCCGAACACCTCGAGATTGATCGTGTCGTCGTCGCGGCGGATCTCCATGTCGTCCACGCGCGAGTGTTCGCCGCGCAGCGCGCGCAGCACCGGGAGCTGGTCGGTGGGGTACGGCTGCTCCGTGCCGGCCACGTACGCGCGGTACACCTCCGCCAACTGGTCGGCGGCCGCCGCCCGCGCGTCCACACCCCGTCCCAGCAGTTGCTTGGAAATCGCGTTCGCGAACATCGGGAGCCCGTCGCGGTCGACCACGAGAATGCCGACGGGGAGTCCTTCCAGCGTCTCGAACCACCGCTGTTCGCTCTCCCGGACCTCGAGTTCGGCGAGCTTCATCTCCGTGACGTCGTCGTAGATCACCAGCATCCCGCCGCCGCCCGGCACGGAGGCGGCGGAGATCCGCACGTAGACGGTGGAGCCGTCCTTGCGCCGCCGCTCGCCGTCCACCGTCACCGTCCCCCCCGCGCTCACCTGCGCGCTCAGCTCCGACGCCGACTCGCGCTGCAGGGGCGAAACGACGAGCGCATCGATCGGCTGACCGACCGCCTCGTCGCGCGTGTACCCGAACGTGCGTTCGAACGCCGGATTGACGCGCGCCACGCGGAAGTCGCCCTCCAGCACGACGATCGCCGTCGGCGCGCTCGAGATGAGCGCATCCATGAACTTCCGTTCCCGTTCGGCCTGCGCCTGGCTGAGCGCCAGGCTACGCGCCGACGCCACCGACCCGAGCAACACGCGGTGCAGGCGGCGGAACAACATCACCATCACGCCGCTGTACAGGGCCAGCAGGACGAACGCGATTTCGGCCTCGCGCCCGGTGGTGGCGCGGAGCACGCCGAAGGCCAGCGGCGCGAGCAGTGCTCCGAGGTACCCGTAGTACGCCGGCGGGTCTCCGAGGAGCGTGGTCGAGGCAGCCGCCGCCAGACCGCAGAACACGACCATCAACAGCATCAGCGCGCCGAGCGGCGTGAACGGGGCCGCCACGAAGGCGCCCAGCCCCCACGCCAGCGCCACGGCGATGATCGAGAAGCGCAGCACCCCCGGCGTGTGGGCCAGCGTGCCGCGGGCCGAGCGCACCACGCGGCGGCGGACGAACACGCGGATGGCCGCGGTTGCGATCACGCCCCCCATCCACGTCGCCAGCAACGCGGTCGGGATCCGCTGCCAGAGCAGCGCCGCGACCAGGGCGGCAACGAGCAGATGCGACGCTTCCGCCGCCCCCGGCTCGTCCAGCAGCCGCGTGAGCAGCGCGCGCTGCACGTACGAGTCCTGCCTGGTTCGACCTGCCATCGTCCTCTCAGCGTGGGAATCCCGCCCGGACCCCCACGTCGGGGCGCGTGCTCCAAAATGGGCGCACCGGGCGGCCGCGGGAAGCCCCGAGCCGCCGCACGATTCGGTTACACGAGATCGGGTGCGAGACGCGACGGCACGCCCGGACGGCCCGGGGCGTCGCTCGCCAATTCGGCTTGGCGGCGGCCGAGCCAGAGCCCGAGCATCAACCAGACCGCCGCCATCGGCACGGCGGCGAACGCGATGCCCGTGAGCCCGAGCCCGACGGCGGAGAGCCCGGCGTACGTCCACGCCGCGATCTGATCTCCGCCGCGATAGACGAAGGTGTCGATGAACGCCTTCGCCTTGTACTTGTCCTCGCGCGGCACCACGGTGTAGAGCACCTCCATGGCCGGATTGGTGAGCGAATAGTTGCTGGCCCGCCGCAGCACGAGGAACACGACCAGCGTCGCGAACACCGGCAGCACGCCGAGCACCCCGAACCCGACCATCGTGAGCACCGGCAGGAAGGCCAGCGTCGCCGTGAGGCCGATCCAGCGGATGACCCGTCCCGTCAGGAAGAGTTCGACGACGATGGTGAGCGCCTGCACCGTGAAGTCGATCTCGGCGAGGACGGTGGTGCGCGCGTGGGCCGTGGCGTAGTAGCGCCCGACGATGTCGGACTGCTGGAAGTACAGGATCGTGTTGCCGATGGTGTAGAGCACCAGAAACACCGCGATCCCCGCCAGGTAGGGCGACGACACCACGCGGCTGAACCCGGCCCATGCGCTGCCGCCGATCGGCGCCCGGTCCAACGCCGCCGCCCCCACGGCCACGTCGTCGCCCCGTTCGTCGGGCACCGGGAAGAACGTCACGGTGAGCACGGCGCATTCGAGCAGCGCCGCCGACACGAGCAGCAGGTTCACCGTCCCGATGCGATCGGCGAGCACGGCGGTGAGTCCGGAGCCGACGATGGCCCCGAGCGTGCCCCCCACGCCGATGAATCCGAACAGGCGCTTGCCCTGCCCGCTGCGAAAGATGTCGGCCATGAAGCACCAGAACACCGACACCACGAACAGGTTGAACACGCTGGTCCAGACGAAGAACGACCGCCCCACCCACACCGTGCCGATGGAACCCGCAACGGGCGGCGCCATCCGCATGATGACGAAGAACGCCAGCAGGTTGGCGATGAAGAAGTGGTACGTGATCGGGATGAACCGGCGCACCGGGAAGCGCACGACGAGCGCCGAGAATAGCGGGTTGCAGATCAGCATCGCGGCCAGCGTGCCGGCGAACAACCACGGCAGTTGGCGCACCCCCGACGCCGCGGCCACGGTGTCGCGGATGGGCCGCAGGATGAAGTAGCCGCTCAGCACGAAGAAGAAGTACGCGAATGCCATCAGTACCGCGCGCAACTCGCCGGGCCGCACGTCGACCACGCGCGCCAACAACGCGTATACCGCCGCCGGACGCGGCGGCCTGGACGGCGGCTCGTCGTGCGCCATGTTCACTTGCCGCCGCCGCGGTGCGCCTTCCAGGCGGCGAGCACCTGGGCTTCACGCTCCGCCCCGATGCCGGCCACGGCGCCGGCCTCGAGTGCCTTCCGCTGCGCTTCGGGCCGCGCATTGTTGTAGTCCAGCGTGTCGCGCGCCGTCGTGGCCAGCGGGCGGAAGGTCAACCCGGCAGCGAGCGCCCGCGCGTTGCTGCGCTGCATGAAGCCCAGCAGCGGGCCCGTCGCCGGCACCCACACCGGCATGTCGCGCCACGCCGAGATCTTCTGCTCGCGCAGGAAGTCGGCCGGCACCCACGTGAACTGCGCGCCCGCCGTGGTGATCGCCTTGATCCCGTACAACATCTCGGCCATGCTCAGCCGCGCGCCCGGCCCCATGGCGTTGTAGATGCCGAAGGTGCGGTTCTCCGCCATGCGGATGGTCCATTCTGCCAGGTCGCGCGCGTCGATGAACTGCACCGGCCAGTCGGGATCGCCCGGCGCCAGGACCTCTCCGCCCCGATCGATGCGCGCCGGCCAGTACGTGAACCGGTCGGTGCGGTCGAGCGGTCCCACGATCAACCCCGGCCGGATGATCGTCGTGATGCCGGGGTACGTGCGCTGCACGAATCCCTCGCAGTAGGTCTTCAGCGCCCCGTAGTACTTGCGGGCGTCGGCGGCCGGAACGGCGAACGGGTCGAGCCCCTCGGGCATCGGCGTGAGGCCGTCGGTCTCGTCGGCGCCCGGATGGCTGTTGTCGGGATACACCGACAGCGTCGAGATGAAGATGTAGTGCTTCGTGTGGCCGGCCATGTACTTCGCCACGTTCCGCACCCAGATCGGCGCCGTGGTCGGATTGTCGATCACGACGTCGAATTGCTTGCCGTCGAGTGCGCTGGTATCGCTGCTGAGATCGCCGATGAGTTCGGTCACGCGTCCCTGGAAGAAGTTGGGCCGCGTCTTGTTGCGGTTGAACAGGGTGACGCGATGGCCGCGGGCGAGCGCGTAGTTCACCTGTTCGGGCCCCGTGAACCCCGTGCCCCCGATGATCAGGACATCGAGCGGACTCGGGGCACGTTCCGGCGATGCCGCGGTTCCGCGCGGCACGGCCACCGGGCCGGCGCCGAGCGCGAGGTCGGGCAATGCGCCGAGACCGATGGCGCCGCCGGCGGCAGCGGACCACTTCAGGAAGTTGCGGCGGCTCGTGGACATGCGGGGGCTCCTTCGGGAGGGATGGGGCGGCGGACAACGCGCCCAAACATGGCGCCACCCGGCGCCGCCCGACAGGGCGCCGCGGTCCGAGCCGGCCGCGGCGCCACCGCTGCCGCTACTCGACCTTGGGCGTCGACGCCTTGAGCGACTTCGCAGTCGGCGCCATCTCGTGCAGCGTCCAGTCCTCCACGGTGTACACGGTGGTTCCCGTGTCGGCCCGCACTAGAACGTGCGCGGAGGTCGAATCGAAGAGCAGCGTGACCACCGGCGACCTGCCGGCGCCGAACACCCGCACGCGCGCGGTGGGCCGCGTGAAATGGGCCGAGTCGGCGACGGCGGCGGTGGCGAACCCCATGGCAATCGCGGGGTGGAGTTGCCCGAGCAGACGCTGGACGGCATTCGAATCGGCCGCCGCCCCCGTGCCCAGCGCCCATCCCTTGCCCTTCCGCCGCAGGGTATACGCCTCGCGGCCGTGCGTCACCTCCACCCGCTGCACGCTGTCCGGTGGGATCGACGCGATGGTCTTGTCCCGCCAGTCGCCGATGCCGTGCGCGAGCGCCTGCGCGAGCGGCCCGTGCAGCGCGTAGGTCACGCTGTCGCCCGCACGACGCACGTACATGCCGGCGCCGTCGCTCGTCGAACGCCCCGTCACCAGACGCAGCCCGCCGCTCCCCTTCGCCACGACGCGCACCTGCCGGCCACTGTCGGCCGCCACGCCCATGGCCGCCTGCGAGCTGCGTTGCTCGGCCGCCAGCTCGCTCCAGTTGGAGGTGTCGACCAGCGCCCGGAGCAGCTGATCCACGGGCACGCCGGCGGCCGGGAAGCCGTTCACCCGCCAGTGGCCGGCGGCGTGACGCACCAGCACCGCCGAGTCGCCATGCTGCCTGAAGGCGATCGTGTCCACCGCGGCCGTATCGACCTTCGGCAGCACGAGGCCGTCGGCCGTATCGCGCCGCGCATGGCGCGCGAACGCGAAGCCGCCCCAGAGCACCAGCGCCACCACGAGCACGCCGGCCAGTCGCACCAGTTGCTTGTTGTTCACGCCGTGCCTCCCGTCGCCGCCGCCAGCGGCTGATACGGCTCCCGTGTCTTCCGCCGCCGGCTGCCGAGGGCCAGCAGCCCGACCACGATCAGCGCCAGCGGCACGCCGATGACGTTGAAGTACTTCACCCCATCGCGCGTCGCCGCGCTCGTGAACGCGAGCGTGGGCGGGTTGCGGTTCTTCGACCGGATCGAGATCAGCGCGTCATCCTGCGACAGCCAATCCACCGCGTTGAGCGCGAAGTCGAGGTTCGGGGGCGAGTGGCTCGTGATGCGATCGGTCACGAAGTCGGTGTTGCCGACAACGATCACGCGCCCGCGGGCCGCCGAGTCCCTGGGCGACGACGGCGCCACCTGGACTGCCACCAGGCGCGACGCCAGGCTGTCCTGCGGGAAGTCCCGGTTCGGCTCGATCGACGGCTCCCCGGTGAGGATCCCGCCGCCGCGGGTGGTCACGAGCAGCGGCGTGATCGTATACCCCTTCTTCGCCGTCGTGTCGATACTGCTCGCCCACGGCAGGAGCACGTTGTTCACTTCCTGGTCCACCACCGACTTGCCCGTGCTCTGCGCGTGCATGAAGAACGGATACCGGGCCAGCACCTGCCCCATGGCCGACCGCATGGGAATGATCTCGTTGGCGGCCAGGTCGTACACCAGGTTGCTCGGAATCGAGACGCCGAATCGCGCCAGCATCGGATTCCACCCCACCGGATGCGGGATCGCCATCGGCATCCGCGCGTTGGGCAGCATGCCGCTCGTCATCACCAGCGCGCTGCCGCCGCGGTTGAAGAACGCGGTCAGCCGCGCCCGCGCGGCCATCGGCAGCGAGTCGGGCCCGCCGATCAGAACGATCGTCTTCATCGCCGGCCCGGGCTCCGTCGAGTCGCTCAGCGTGAACGGCTTCACGGCGTACGATTTCTCGAGCTCGCGCTCCAGCGCCTGCGTGGACGACTGCTGACCCGACGCGCCGTTGAACAGCCCGATCACGGGCTTCTTGTCGCGGGTCAATTCGCGGATCGCCGAGGCCAGTTGGTATTCCAGATCGTTGGTCTCGTTCACGAACGGGATCGCCTGCGACTTGCCGCGGTACTGGATGGCCAGCCCCAGGTAGCCCTGCTTCACCTGCAGCGAGGCATTGCCCACAACGTTGAACTGCACGGGCTGAATCCCGAGCGACCGCGCGTCGCTCGCCGCCGTCTGGTCGCTGGACGGATCCCGTTCGAGCACGCGCACCTTGCCATGGCTGGCCGACCGGATGTCGCTGAGCAGATCGTCCACGTCGCGCTTGAGCAGCGACACGCTGGTGGGCAGCGCATCCGAGGCGAACTCCTTGATCGTCACGATGTCGTCCAGATGGCCGACGATCTGCCTGGTCCCGTTCGACAGCGTGTAGGCGTGGTCCGGCGTCAGGTCGAGCCGTCCGTTGATGTAGCTGCCGAGCAGGTTGACCACCACCAGGATGGCCGTCACGAGTGCCACGCCCAGCCGCAGCCGCTGCCGCGCCTGTCCGGTGCGCGACAGCTTGCGTCCGAGCACGGCACCGTAGGCGAGTGCCAGGAACACCCCGGCCAGCGAGAAGAAGTAGATCGCGTCGCGCAGATCGATCACGCCGCGCCCGATGTTCTGGAAGTGTGACAGTACGCCGAGCCGTGCCGCGATCGATCCCAGCGTGGGGGGCAGCCCCACGAGCAGCGGATCGAGCCCGAACAGGATCAGCACGAACATCACCGCCACGGCCAGGATGAACGCCGTGATCTGGCTGCGCGTGAGGCTCGAGGCCCACACGCCCACGCCGGCGAGTCCCATGGCCAGCATGGCCGCCCCCGCGTACTGGGCGATCACCGGCCCCCACTGCATCTGCGCGCCGAACGCCAGCCCCAGCGGAATGGGGAGCGTGAGCGCGAGTCCGATCCAGAGAAAGCCCACCGCCCCGACGAACTTGCCGAGCAGCAGCTCCAATTCCGTCACCGGCTGCGCGAGCACCAGCTCCAGCACGCCGCTGCGGCTGTCCTCGGCCAGCGTGCGCATCGCGACCGCCGGCACGAAGAACAGGAACATCCACGGCAGCATGTCGAGCATGGGGCGCAACGACGCCTGGTCCACGAGGAACGCTTCGCGGAAGTAGAGGAAGGCGTTCACGGCCACGAACACCACCAGCAGCACGTAGCCGGTGGGGTGGTCGAACATCGCCTTGACCTCGCGCCGGGCCACCGTCCAGATGCGTCCGATCATGCCGCCACCTCCGCCGACGGCGCCGGCTGAGCCGCCGCGGCGTCGCCGTCGGCGCCCGTGAGTTGCCTGAACAGATCCTCCAGGCTTCCCGTCTCCTGGTGCAGTTCGAACAGCGTCCAGTTCTCGCGCTTCGCCAACTCGAAGATGCGCGGCCGCAGATCCGATTCGCCCGACGCCGATACGCTGGCCCGCACACGCCCGTCGGCGCCACCCTGGACCTCCACGTCGCGCACGCCGTCCAACTCGGCAAGTCGAGCCTCCACCCCCGCGCCGGCCACCTCGACCTCCACGCGCACCCCGGCCGTGGCCCGCGTCACCAGCGCTTCCACCGATCCGTCGGCCACCAGCTTGCCCCGGTTGATGATCAGCAGCCGCGAGCAGGTGTGCTGCACTTCGGGAAGCACGTGCGTGGACAGCATCACCGTTCGTTCGCGTCCCAGATGTTCGATGAGATGCCGGATCTCCACGCGCTGGTTCGGATCGAGCCCCTCGGTGGGTTCGTCGAGGATCAGTAGATCGGGCCGGTGGAGGATGGCGGCGGCCAGTCCGACGCGCTGCTTGTAGCCCTTGGACAGTTCGCCGATCGGCCGGTTGAACACGGGCTCGATGCCGGTGGATGCCACGGACTCGTCGATCGCGCGGGCCCGTTCCGGGCCGCGCAGTTCGCGCAGCCGCGCCATGAACTCCAGATACTCGGCCACCAGCATCTCGCCATACAACGGGTTGTTCTCGGGCAGGAAGCCGATGCGCCGCTTGGCCTCGCGTCCGGCATCGGCAATGGGCACACCGTCGAATCGAATCGCGCCCTCGTCGGGCTCGAAGATCTGGGTGATCATGCGCATGGTCGTGGACTTGCCGGCCCCATTGGGACCGAGGAACCCCACCACCTGGCCGCGGTCGACGTCGAACGATACGCCGTCCACGGCGACAAGACCGTCAAAGCGCTTGGTCACGCGCTCCAGCGAAAGCAGCGACATGGGAGTTGCGGGACTTGGGTGTTGATGCGCCCGGAACCAACACGGGGGCGACCGGCGGCCGGTCTGGGGGTCCCGCACACCGCCAGAGGAACACTCACACTAAAGAAAACCGCCCGGCGCCTGTCAACCGGCACCGGGCGCAAGGATTTCTTTAGCCTCACCCCTTCGGGACCGGCGGCCGCCGGCCAACCGTCCCCGTCGGCCGTCCGGCTACTCGTCCGTCGCCGCCTCCACGCCCAGTTCGCCGGTCTCCAGGCTCCGCTCGGCGATCGCGTTGACGCGGTCGTCCTGATTGCGCCGCAACGCGCGGATGTTGCGCCGCGCCCGGCGGTACGCCATCGGCACGAAGATCCGCGCGATGTCGAGGTGCGGCCGCACCACGTCGGCATCCGGATCGCCGCCCGTGCGCTCGATCTCCCACGTCGTGCGCGAGAGCACCGCGGTGGCCAGGAAGATCTCCATCGCCGCATTCGCCATCCGCTCCTGCAGGTACTGCTTGTCGATCACCTTCTTGCCGTACTTCATAATCACGCTCTCCACCGCGAGCGCGAGGTTGTGCACCGCCTCGGCGATGAGGTCGGCTTCCTCGGCGAGGGCCGGATGCACTTTCGTGAAACTCGGCTTCGTGATCTGCCGCTTGGCACGGTCGGTGAGATAGTGGCTGATGGCGCCGATGGAATGCAGCGGGTCCTTGAACGCCTTGCCCAACTCCTTGAGCTTCTCGCCCGGCTGCTGCAGCCCCATGAGCGCGATCAACGCACGCAGGATTTCGTTGGTGCCCTCGAAGATCAGATTGATGCGCGAATCGCGGACCGCCTGCTCGTACGGGAACTCCTTGGAGTAGCCGATGCCGCCGGCGATCTGCATCGCGTCGTTCGACGCGCGATAGGCCAACTCGCTGGCGTACACCTTGCATGCGGCGGTCTCCAACGAGAAATCGATCCCGCCACGGTCCATCATCCCACTCGCCAACTGCACCGCCGAGTCGGCCGCGTACACCTCCACCGCGTTGGTGGCGATCTTCTTGCGGATCATCTCGAACGATCCGATGGACTTGCCGAACTGCTGCCGCTCGTTGGCGTACTTGATGGCCTCACGCATGATGCGCCGCGCGCCGCGCGCCGAGCCGGCGGCGAGCCCGAGGCGGCCCGAGTTCAGCACCTCGAGCGCTACGTGGAACCCCTGCCCCACGTCGCCCAGGCGATCGTCCACCGGCACCTTCACGTTCTCGAAGAACACCGCCCGCGTGTCGCTGGCCTTGATGCCCATCTTCGCTTCCAGCTGTCCCAACCGGACCCCGGGCGCGTGGGCATCGACGATGAACGCCGTCACCCGCTGCTTCTGCTTGCCGTCGATCTCCACCGCCACCTTGGCGAATACGGTAAAGATGTCGGCATAGCCGGCGTTCGAGATCCAGATCTTCTGCCCGTTGAGCACGTAGTGCGTGCCGTCGGCGCTCAACTCGGCCATCGACTTCATGGCCTGCGCGTCGGATCCCGATCCCGGTTCGGTAAGACAGAACCCCGCCACGTATTCGCCCGTGGCGCACTTGGGAAGGTACTTCTGCTTCTGCGCCTCGGTGCCGAACAGCACGATGCCCTTGCACCCGATGGACTGATGGGCGCCGAAGTAGACGGTGAGCGCCGGGTCGGTGCCGCCGAGTTCGCCGAAGATGCGGTTGTACACCTTCGCCGTGGCGCCGAAGCCGCCGTACGCCTCCGGAATGCTCAACCCCATCAGCCCCAACTCGTGCAGTCCGAACCGCACCTCGTCGGGGAAGCGGCTGTCGTGGTCGAACTTCGCGGAGTCGATATGGTCGGCGGCGAACGCGCGGAACGCATCCAGAATCGCAGTCAGCGACTCGTGCTCGTCCGCGCTCAGCGCCGGAAAGGGGAAGACCAGGTCTTCCAGGATCTCGCCAAGAAACACGCCGCGCGTGAACGACGGATTGACGTCGGGCGCGGCGAGATGCGGTTCGGTCGGGTGCCCGGGCTTGCTGGCGGTGGGTGCCGTGGTGGCAGTCATGCGTTTCTCCCCCCATGAAGGGCGTTCTGTCGGTGCCCTGTAGCATCGCTGGAAGTGCCCGGTCCGCGCAATCGGAGAAACCGCGCGCCTTCCGCCGGAAGCGCCCCGCCTCCCCTGGCCCGGCCCCCGAGCGGGCGATATCCTAATTGGCACCCCCTCCTTCGTGCTTGAGAGGCTCTAACTGCTCGTCGCCGTCCGATCGAAGCCGACTTCCCACATCCGACTCGTGGCCGTCATATGCTGCCTGCTGGCACCGACGGCCGGGGCCCAGACCCACTCCAACGGACGCAACTTCCCGTCGGCCCGCGACCAGGGCCCGGTGCACGAAGCCTGGTACCAACGCGATCTGGAGCCGGGCGCGCAGATCCTCGGGGCCGTCCAGGGGAACGACGGCTACCTCTGGCTCGCCACCTCCGCCGGCCTGCTCCGCTTCGACGGGGCCCGGGTCGCGCGCGTCCGGACACCGGTCCTCGATTCGCTGACCGGTATGTACGTGATGCGCGTCGTCAAGGCCCGGGACGGCGCCATCTGGGCCGCGACGCGCCGGCGCGGGCTGTTCCGCATCGATGGCGGCACCACCACGCGCTGGACCACCGAGCAGGGCCTCCCCGGGGATCAGGTCAACGCCCTGTTCGAGGACTCCACCGGCACCATGTGGGTGGGCACCGAGTCCGGACTCTGCCGGATCGTCGGGGCACGCTGCCAGGCCGTGGGCCAGCACGGGTTCCGCGCGCTCGCCGTCGGCGCAGGGTGGGACGGAGGGTTGCTGGTTGGGAGTTACGGCCTCTTTCAACTGCGCGGTGACTCGCTGGTTCCGGTCCCGGTGCTCACGCCGTCGCTCTACCGGATCACGCGCATCACACGTGGCGTCGGGCACACGGTCTGGGTGTCCACGGTGGCCGGCCTCGTGGAACTGCAGCCGCCCGCCACCGCCGGAGCGCCGCCCCGCACGCGCATCTTCACGACGCGCGATGGGCTCCCGTCCAACTATGTGCTCGGCACACTGGCCGGCCCGGACGACACGCTGTGGGTGGGCACGCTCGGCGGCGGGCTCGCCGTGCGCACGGGGAACCGGTTTCTGGTCATCGACACACGGGACGGGCTGACGGACGATCGCGTGAACTCCCTCACGCGCGATCGCGACGGCAACGTCTGGGCGTCGACGAGCGGAGGACTCGACCGCTTTCACGATCGCGCCATCACCACCTTCACGCCGGCCGACGGGCTCCCCGATCCCCTGGTCTGGGGGGTGGCGGGCGACTCGCACGGCACCGTGTGGCTCACCACGAACGCCGGGGGCCTCACCCGGTTCGCCGACGGCCGGTTCACCACGTGGCGCGACGATCCGCTCATCGCCACCAGCCAGATCAGCGTCATCGCGCCGGCGGCCGACGGATCCGTCTGGCTCGGCATCCGCCCCGCCACCGTGGCGCGATTCCAGAACGGGCACGTCGAGGACTGGACCAACCGCCCGGGCGCGCCGCGCGGGGGCGTGGTCGCGATCATGCAGACTCCGAACGGAGACATCTACTTCGCGGGGCCGCTGGGGCTGGTGCGCCTGCGCGGCGGCGCGTTCTCCCGCGTCCCCCTGCCGGGGGACTCGGCGGCGCGGGCCCTGCGGGTGCTCGGCTCCGATCCCAACGGTACGATCTGGGCGGCGGGGAACTCGTTGTACCGCGTGCGGGGAGGCCGGGCCGTGCTCGTGAGCGCCCCGAATGCGTTCGCCGGCGCCACCGTGGCCGCGCTCCTGCCCGACAGCGGACGGGTGTGGATCAGCACCGACGGGGGCGGCCTGTACCTGCTGGAGGACGGACGCGTGAATGCCGTGGGACGCCCCGGCGGCGCCCTGCTCAACGATGCCTTCACGCTTCTCGACGACGGCCGGGGGAGCCTCTGGCTGGCATCGTCGTTCGGACTCGAACGCGCCGAGAAGCGCGAACTGATCTCGGCGGCCGAGGGCCAGGTGGTCAATCCCCCGGTGCGCCGGTTCGATAAGACCGATGGCCTGCTGAGCACCGAGTTCAACAGCGCGGGTGGGTCGTCGGGCTGGCGGGCCCCCGACGGCCGCCTCTGGCTGCCTGGCGCCGACGGCCTGGTGGTCGTCCAGCCCGCCATCGTTCGGGCCCCCACGGTGCCACCCACGGTGCGGGTCGAGTCGGTGGTCGCCGACGGGCGGCCGCTTCCACTCATTGGCACGGTCGACCTCCCGAAAGGCACGCGTCAGATCGCCATCGACTTCACGTCGCTCTGGTTCCGCGCCCCACGTCAGATCGAGTTCCGGTACCGCCTGGTCGGACTCGACAGTATGTGGCAGTACGCCGGCACCCGCCGGCAGGCCTTCTATTCGAGTCTTCCCGGCGGTACCTATACCTTTCAGGTATCGGCCCGCGATGAGGCGGGCAACTGGAATCCGGACCCGGCGATCGTCACGCTGCGCGCCGTGCCGCCGATCCTCCGTACCCGCTGGTTCGTGGCGCTCGTGGCGCTGGCGGTGGCAGCCGCCACGGGTGGTGCCGTATCGCTTCGGGGGCGCGCCGTACGCCGGCAGGCACGACGCCTGGAGGCGCAGGTGGCCGACCGGACGCGCGATCTCGAGGAGGAAGTCGCCATTCGCCAACGTGCCGAAACCGAGCTCCGCGAGGCGCACGATCATCTGGAACGCCGCGTCATCGAGCGCACGGCCGATCTGGGGCGCGCGAACCAGGAACTGCGCCTCAACCAGGAGCGCCTCGGCCTGCTGCTGCGGCAACTCCCGGCGGTGGTCTGGTCCAGCGACCAGGCGCAGCAGATCACCACCGCCGTGGGCTCGGGCATCGGCGTCATCGGCCTCACCCCTGACGAACTCATCGGCCGCCGGTTCGACGAGGTCTTCGACGACCGGGAGTTGAGCCGGGGGCTGCAACTCGCGCACCATCGCGCCATGCGCGGCGATCCGACGCAGGAACGTGGCGAGTACCGCGACCGCACGTTCGAGTGGCGCGTCGAACCCGTGCGCGATCTGGCCGGGCGCATCACGGGCACGGTCGGCCTTGCCCTGGACATCACCGACCAGGCGCACCTGCGCGCGCAGATGCTCCAGACGCAGAAGATGGACAGTATCGGCCGCATGGCCGGCGGCATCGCCCACGACCTCAACAATCTGCTCACCGCCGTGCTCGGGTTCGTCGACCTCAGCGAGCGGTCGCAGTCGCACGACGATCTGATGCGCAACCTCGAAGAGATACGCTTCGCCTCCGACCGGGCCGCCTCGCTCACGCGCCAGCTGCTCACCTTCGCGCGCCGCCAGAAGACGACCGTACGGACGGTCGCCCTCAACGACGTCGTGCATTCCATGGAAGGATTGCTCCGCCGGCTGCTCGGGCACGACGTCCAGTTGATCACCGAGCCGGCCTCCGCCCTGCCCCCTGTGCTCGCCGATCCCAATCAGATCGAACAGGTGATCGTCAACCTCACCGTCAACGCGCGCGACGCGATGCCCGACGGGGGAACCCTGACCGTCACGACGGACACGCAGCAGGTGACGCGACCGCAGGGCGATCTGGCGCCGGGCGCCTATGTGCGGCTCCGCGTACGCGACACCGGCGTCGGCATGAGCGAGGAGGTGAAGGCCCGCGTGTTCGAGCCCTTCTTCACCACGAAGGAACTCGGAAAGGGCACCGGGCTCGGCCTCGCCACCAGCTTCGGCATCGTGCGCGAATTCCACGGCGCCATCGAGATCGACAGCGCCCCGGGCCGCGGCACGACGGTGAGCGTGTATCTGCCGGCGCAGGCGGCCGCGGCGCCCGACACCGCCCCCGCCGCCACCGGCCCGCGTCTCGCCACCGGCTCCGAAACCATTCTCCTCGTCGACGACGAGACCCAGGTGCGCGCGTTGACGGAGCGTGCCCTCGTCTCGTTCGGGTACCGCGTGCTCTCGGCGTGCGACGGCGTGGATGCCCTGGACGTGGCAGCCGCCTACGAGGGTCCCATCCAACTGCTGCTCACGGACGTCCGCATGCCGCGCATGGGCGGGCTCGAACTCGCCGCCAAGTTGATGACCCTGCGTCCCGAGCTGCGTGTGCTGTTGATGTCCGGCTACGTCGACGTCAAGGCGCCGCCCGACGCCCCCCATCTCGACGACGCCCCGCGCATGACGAAGCCGTTCCGCGTGAACGAACTCGCCCAGCGCGTGCGCGAAATGCTCGACGGGCGGCCGCCGTTCGGTCACTGAACGACGGCCGCCCGTCGGCGGCCCGCATCACCCGCCGGCGGCTAGTTGGTGCCGTGCCCGCCGCGCTGGTGTGCCGAACGCGATCCGGCGTGAACCGAGGGACGCGAGTACGAGGCCCGCGGGGGCGCCGAACGCACGTGCGGCTGCGGCGCACTCCGCGGAGCGGTGTACCGCGGCTCCACTCGCGGCGCACTGCGTGGAGCCGTGTACCGCGGCTGCACGCGCGGTTCGCTGCGCGGGGCCGTGTACCGCGGCTGCACGCGCGGTTCGCTGCGCGGAGCCGTGTACCTCGGCTGCACGCGCGGTTCGCTGCGCGGGGCCGTGTACCGCGGCTGCACGCGCGGTTCGCTGCGCGGGGCCGTGTACCGCGGCTGTACGCGCGGTTCGCTGCGCGGAGCCGTATAGCGCGGCTGTACCCGAGCCGGGCTCTGCGGCGCCCGATACACCGGACCGCTCCGACGCCAGTTCACCGCCGGCGACGGCCGCTGCGCCGTGGCACCCCGCGGAGTCGCGGTGCGGGTCCACCCCTGCGACGCCGAGCCCGGCGCCATGCGGCGCTGCCCCTGCGTGTTCTGCGGCATCACCCGTACGTGCGCGTCGGTCTGCACCTGCCGCGGCTGGCGATATCCGCCGCCGGCCGACACCACCCCGTGGCCATCGCGTGGCACCGCATAGCGGCCCGCGTTGTGGTCCATGTGGTTCACGTAGTCCACCCGGTGCGCACCGATGCCGTTGTACACACGGATGTGGCCGTAGTCCGGATGACGATAGATGACGTCGTGGCCATACCGCACGTGGCGGTAGTCGCCGTTGGCGTACACACCGATCGTCCGGATATACGGGCGCGAGCGTCGCCGCCATCCATCACCGTCCCAATCGGTGTACACGATCCGCCACGCCGGCCAATCCCAATCGTACATCAGCCACGAGCCGATCGGATAGCCGACACCGAAGCTGAAGTACGCCCCGAAACCAGGTCGCCCGAAGATCGGCTGGCTGTAGATGATCGACGGATCGTACACCGGCACGTAGATGTATTGCGGCTGCGCCGGCCAGATGCTCACGTACCCGGCGTTCGCGACCACCTGCTGCTGCGGGGTCGACTCCAGATTGCCCTGCGCCTGCGCCAACTGGCGCATGTGCTGCACCGACTGCATCACGTCGGTGGACTGCTGCGCGTACGCCTGGCCCAGCGACGTGGTCCAGTCGAGCTGCGAATCCATCATGTTGAGGACCGTGGGATAGTGCGCCACGGCCTTCACGCTCACGTCCCAGTACTGGTCGTCGACCCCGTTGACGCCGTTGGCGCGCACGTACTGCGCCGCTTCGGCGATCTGGTCGGGGAACGTCGATGCCAGCAGCACCTGCGCCAGCAGCGGATCCGGATACAGCGCCACCGGCGCCACCAGATTGTCCAGCTGATCGGCGGTGAACGGCACCACGGATGCGGCCGCCATCGGCTGCTGAGGATCCTGCAGCATCAGGGCGGAGGCCGCCGGCGCTGCAACAGCCGTCAGCATCAGCACCAGGGCGGCACTGAGCCCGAACGAAACTGCAAAGGTTTTGCGCATGGACACCTCCTGCCCGTGTTCAATAGAACCCTACCCATTGTGACCCGCGCTGTCCAGGTGGGCCACGGATTTGTATACACCGTCGCAACTGAAAGTTTCACTGTCAGTTACGTGACAGCTTAAGGGTCTACAAACCCGGGCTCGGCAGAGTTAACCGCGCAGGGAGCGAGACGAGTTCGACCCCCTTTCGACGACCGCTTATCGCCGGCCCAGCGAGTAGACGTACGCCGCCACCGCGCACACCTGCGCGTTCGATAGCAGCGCGCCTCCCAACGGCGGCATCGGCGTGGCGTGCGCCTTGGGAGACGGCACGCCGACGCGCACCAGATTGGCGATCGCGGCATACGAACCGTCGATGTCGAGCCACGTGGGATCGGTGAGATCGGGCGCGAGCGCCGTGCCCCGGGCGTTCGCGCCGTGGCAGGCAAAGCAGTTGCCCGTCGCGCTGAACACGGTGCGCCCCCGATCGACCATCGCCTGATTCACCGGCGGACAGTCGGCCGCAGAGTCGGCACGCAGCGCGTGCGCGGTGGGTGCCGCGCTCGTGTCGGCAGTCGTGTCCCCGCTCATCGGTCCCATCATCGAACCGCCGCGCCTCATCCCGGCCATCGATCCCCGCATTCCGCCGCCGGCCATCATCCCGGTCACGCCGGCGCGCGCGCGCGCCGCGGAATCCGCCCCCGGTTGCAGCGAGTCGGTCGCGACCGACGCACCGGCCGCGGCCGCGGTCGAGCCGCCCCCCGTGCGTGGTGGGGAGCCGCTGCATGCCGCCGCGATCGCGGCGATCAGGAACATCCGGCGTCTCATCCTGCCTCCCGCCCGGCAATGGTGGGGAAACTCGCCACCCCCGATCAGGAGGTTCTCCTGACAGTACCGGCGCTCCCTGAATCGTAGCATGTAGACGATGATGCCGGCGATCGGCTCCACGCGAAGAATACGTATGGACCGGCGCCGCCACACGGGAGGCCGGATGTCCAAGGGGCGCATTCTGATCGTGTACGGAACCCGCTACGGCCAGACCGCGCGCATCGCGGCGCGCATCCGGCACATGCTTCTGGCACGTGACTATGAGGTCGCGCTGATGCAGGGCAACGAGTTGCCGCGGGACCTCTGTCCATCGCAGTACGACGCCGCGGTGGTCGGCGCGTCCATGATCGGCGGGCACTACCAGAAATACGTGCGCAACTTCGTGCGGCGCCACGTTGGGGTGCTGAACGGGATTCCGACCGCCTTCTTCGCCGTCAGTGGTGCGGCCGGGAGCCGCAACCCGCTGGACCGAGAGGAGGCGCACCGGCGGATGGAACAGTTCTGCGAGGAGCCCGGGTGGCACCCGCAGCTCTGGCTCTCGGTCGCCGGCGCCATCGCCTATACCAAGTACAACGTGGTCACCCGCTGGGTCATGAAGCGAATCAGCCGCAAGGAAGGCGGATCCACCGATACCTCTCGCGATCACGAATACACCGACTGGACGCAGGTCGATCAGTTCGCCGACCGGTTCGCCGACCGGATGGACGAATGGACCCGGCGAAATCACGTCGAGCCCCAAGCCGCCGCCGTGGGCGCCGCGCCGGTCGAACGGCCTCTGTCGCACACGTAGGCTCGCGGCCGGGCGCGTTATCCCCCAGACTTCACGCGGGGCGGGAGCGTCGGCTCCGGCCCCGCGTCTCGCGTGGCCCGTCGCCGCCGCGCCGGCTTCCCAATTTCTCCTCTCAATTCGGACCTCCGATGATCCATACCATCATTGAGCCCTTCCGCATCAAGACCGTGGAGCCCATCCGCATGAGCACCCGCGGCGAGCGGCGCCACTGGCTCGAAGACGCCAGGCTGAACGTCTTCCTGCTTCCCGCCGAGCACGTGCTCCTGGACTTCCTCACCGACAGCGGCACCGGCGCGATGAGCGGCAAGCAGTGGGGCGCGATCATGGAAGGCGATGAGAGCTACGCCGGCTCCCGGTCCTTCTTCCGCCTCGAGGCCGTATTGAAGGACCTCACCGGCTACGAGTACATCATCCCCACGCACCAGGGGCGGGCCGCCGAACGCATTCTGTTCAGCGTCGCCACCAAGCGCGGCGACCTCATTCCCAACAACACGCACTTCGACACCACGCGCGCCAACATCGAGTACCAGGGCGCCGAGGCGGTGGATCTGGTGATCCCCGAGGGGCTCGAACCGCGCACCCAGCATCCGTTCAAGGGCAACATCGATCTGGCGCGCGTCGAGCAGCTGCTCGAGCGCGAAGGGGACCGCATCCCCTTCGGCATGATGACGCTCACCAACAACAGCGGCGGCGGACAGCCGGTGAGCCTCGCCAACCTGCGCGCCTATCGCGAACTGCTGAACCGCTACGGCAAGCCGCTGATTCTCGACGTCTGCCGCTACGCCGAGAATTCGATGTTCGTGAAGCTGCGCGAACCGGGCATGCAGGACCGCACGGTGAAATCCATCGCCCAGGAGATGTTCAGCCTCGCCGACGGCTGCATGATGAGCGCCAAGAAGGACGGCATGGTGAACATCGGCGGATTTCTGGCGTTGAACGACTCGGCGTGGGTGGAGGCCGCCAAGACGCTGCTCATCCTCACCGAGGGCTTCCCGACCTACGGCGGCCTCGCCGGGCGCGACCTCGAGGCGCTGGCCGTGGGCATGGAGGAGGGACTGAACGAGGACTACCTGCGCTACCGCCTGCGCACGGTTGAGTACATGGGCGAGAAGATGAAGGCCGGCGGCGTCGCCATCGTCGAACCGACCGGCGGGCACGCGGTGTACCTCGATGCCCGCGACTTTCTCCCGCACCTGCCGCCGGAGCAGTACCCGGCGTGGAGTCTGTGCAACGCGCTGTACCTCGAGGCCGGCATCCGCGGCGTCGAGATCGGGTCGGTGATGTTCGGAAAGCGGCACGACGACGGCACCGAGACCTACCATTCTATGGAACTGGTGCGTCTGGCGTTCCCCCGGCGGATGTACACGCAGAGCCATTTCGACTACGCCGCCGAGGCCATCTGCGAGCTCAAGGCCCGCGCCCACGAGGTGCGTGGGGTGAAGATGGTCAAACAGGCGAAGTACCTGCGCCACTTCACGGCGGAATTCGAGATGGTCTGAGCCGGGACGGCCGCGGAATACGGCGCCTACGGAGGTCGGCCGGGCACCCGGGTGCGCGTTACGCCCTTGGCGACGGGTGTCACTCTCCCACATATTGCGCTTCCCGTCTGCCGTACTCCTTCGAGGGCTCACGCGATGCCCGACGTCTGTCCGAACTGCGGCACGCCGCTCGCCGCCGACGCGATCTTCTGTCATCGTTGCGGGCGGAACTTCACCGTCGAGATGACGGCACGGCAGACGCCGGACGGCACGGCGGACGCCGCGGGCCGTGCGGACGCTCCGGACCATGACACGCTGACGCGGCTCCGCGCCTCGCTGGGTGACCGGTACGCCATCGAACGGGAACTCGGCCGGGGCGGCATGGCGACGGTGTTTCTCGCCAAGGACATGAAGCACGAGCGCGAGGTCGCCATCAAGGTCCTGCACCCCGATCTCTCGGCGTCGGTGGGCGCCGAGCGCTTCGAGCGCGAGATCCGCCTGGCCGCCAAGCTGCAGCATCCCAACATCCTCGGCCTGTACGACTCCGGATCGGCCGACGGGCTGCTCTACTATGTGATGCCGTTCGTGAAGGGCGAGTCGCTCCGCGATCGCCTGGACCGCGAGCACATGCTCCCCGTGGACGACGCCATCGCCATCGCGCTGCAGGTGGGCGACGCGCTCGGCTACGCCCATGGTCAGGGCGTGGTCCATCGCGACATCAAGCCCGAGAACATCCTGCTCAGCGGTGGCCACGCGCTCGTCGCCGACTTCGGGATCGCACGCGCGGTGTCCGAAGGCGGCGACCGGAAACTGACACAAACGGGGATGTCGATGGGCACCCCCTACTATATGGCTCCCGAGCAGGCGAGCGGCGAGACCGTCGGCCCGACGGCCGACATCTACAGCCTCGGGTGCATGCTCTACGAGATGCTTGCCGGCGAACCACCGTTCACGGGCAAGAACTCGATGCAGATCATGGCGCGCCACGCCATGGAACAGGTGCCGAGCATCCGTATCGTGCGCAATGCCGTGCCCGAAGAGGTCGAGGAGGCGATCTTCGCCGCGCTCGGCAAGATGCCCGCCGACCGTCCCCAGACCGCCGCCCAGTTCGCCGATCTGATGGGCATGCCGGTGGGGACCACTGCGACCATGCGCGCCATGCGAATGACGCCGGCGGCCACGCGCCGGATGACTTCGGGGGCGCAATCGTGGCGCGCCACCCCCGGCGTGGTCCCGATCTGGCGGAGACCGCTCGCGCTGGCCATCGCGGCGCTGCTGCTCGTCGCCGCCACCGGAGGCATCTGGCGCTGGCGTACCGCGGCCGGCACGGGGGCGGGGGCGGCGGCGCGCCTCATCAACGCGAGCCCCGACGCCCACCGCATCGCCGTACTGTATTTCGAGGACCAGACCACGGACCACTCCCTCCGGCCACTCGCCGACGGCTTGACCGAAGGGCTGATCCAAGCGCTCGGAGGCGCACCGAGCTTCACGGTCATCTCCAGCGCCGGTGTCGGGCGCTATCGCAACTCCTCGGTCGGCCTCGACAGCATCGCGCGCGCCCTCAACGCCGGCTATCTCGTGCGTGGGGCCATCGAACGCGACGGCAACAAGCTCAGAGTGGCCGTGCGCCTCGACGACGCGAGCGGCGTGGACCTGCAGAAATCCAGTTTCACGTACCCGTCCACCAACCTGCTCGGCATCAAGGACACCCTGTCGGCCATCGTCGCGCAATTCATCAGGCAGCAACTCGGGGAGCAGTTCCAACTGCAACAGCAGCGCGCCGAAGCGTCGAACTCCGATGCCTGGCTGCTGCTGCAGCGCGGCCAGGAGGCCCGCCGCGCCATGGAGGCCGCCGCCGCGGCCGGCGACTCGGCCGGAACCGACAGCGCGTATCGCCGAGCGGATTCGCTGTACGCCGCGGCAGCCGCGCTCGACCCCAAGTGGCCCGACCCCGAAACGGCCCGCGGCCGGATTGCCTACCGTCGATCCCGCCTCGCCGGCAATCCGGGATCCATCCGGAAGTGGGTTGCCGTGGGCCTCACCCATGCCGACAAGGCGCTGGCCATCGATTCCACCAATGCCGATGCGCTCGAACTGCGCGGGACGCTCGAGTACTTCAGCTGGCTCGCCAATCTCCAAACCGATCCCCAGAAGAAGGCCGCCCTGATCACAGCCGCCAAGAACGACCTCGAAGAGTCCACCACGATCAACCGCTTCCAGGCGGGTGCCTGGGCCGTGCTCTCGCACCTCTATTACAACTATCCGACTACCAGCAACACCGACGTCCTCCTCGCCGCCCAGCGTGCGTACGAATCGGACGAGTTCCAGACGGGCGTCGACCTGATCCTGAGCCGGCTGGTGTTCGCGTCGTACGACCTCGGCAACTTCGACAAGGCCTCGCAGTGGTGTCAGACCTTCCACCGCCGATTCCCGAAGGACTACCGCGCCGTGCACTGCGAGCTGCTCGTCATGACATCCGACGACCCGACCATTGCGCCCGACGTGACCCGCGCGTGGCACCTGGCCGACTCCGTGACCACACTCGCCCCGGAACCGCAGCGCCAGCTCTGGCATCTGTACTCGGACATGCTCGTGGCCACCGTGCTCGCACGCGCCAGCAAGTCGAATCCCGCACTCGCCGATAGCGCCCGGCACGTGATCCCGCGGTCGTTGGGCGACGCGAGCGTGGATCCGACCCGCGATCTCGCGCTCTATGGCGCGATGGCCTACGCCAGGCTTGGAGACGATTCCGACGCCGTGCGGATGCTCAAGCTCAATTTTGCCGTCAATCCGCAGCGCGCGGCCGCCTATCGCCAGGATCCCGGGTGGCAGTTCAAGGCGCTGCAGAACGATCCCGCATTCAAGCGACTGGTCGGCGCCAGCCAGTAGCCGCGGCCCCCGGGTAGTTGCGTCGGCGCGGCACCAGCCATCCGCATGCGTTGCGGGGGCGCGCCACTTTCGGCCGTACAGTCCGCATCCGCCGGTGAATATAGGTCATACAATTTCTCTGCGTGAGTTTGGTTGCCAGGGGGGTGACGGTGGCTGACCGACGCGGGTAGGTTCGTGTCATCCGCGCCCCCCACGCGACATGCGTGGCTACCTCACAATTCGATCGACCCTCGTTTCCTCTCGGAGACCGTTACCCATGCGCAAGCTCACGGGCGCCGCAGCCCTTATTGCGTCAATCATCGTCGCCGGTTGTACCGGCACCACCTCCGACAGCGGGGGTGTCACCGGCCCGCGCCATCCGTCGGCACACGCCGACGTGGCGACGATGGGAACGTGCTCCACATTTTCGGGGCTCGTCGCCCTTGCCAAGCAGGCCTTCGGCGCCGGGTCGCCCAACGTGCAGTCGGTGATCGGGAAGCTCGACAACCTCGACAAGTCCGTGCAGGCGGGGGACACCGCCAGCGCCCACGCGCAGGCCCAGAACATCGTGAGCTTCGTGCAGTTGAAGGCATCGCAGGGCACGCTCCCCGGAACGCCGGCGCAGATCGACGCCTTCATCGGCGGCGTACTCTGCTACGCCGGCCTCTCGCCGAACACGTTCCTCATCCAGCCCACCGATCAGGCTCAGGTGCTGACCACGAACACCGGGAAGTCCGGCGTTTCGCTCCAGGCGCACACGGTCACCGTGCCCACGCTCCTCACGATCGACGAACTCGATCCCAACGGACCGTCGGGACTGGACACCAAACTCGACCAGTATCCCACCTACATCTCGATCACCACGTCGTCGCAGCTCATCGACTCGGCGGTGGTCGCGGTCTGCATTCCCAGCTCGCTGGGAATCTCCGCCGATGTTTTCAGCCGGCTCCGACTGGGCCATCAGGCCAGCACCGGCTTCGAGATCACGCCTCCCGCCGACCCGAGCTTCCTCGGGTGTCCGACCGCCACGGCGTCCAACAGCAAGCTCCCGCACTGGCTGCAGCAGTTGGCGAGCCTGGTGCTGCCGAAACCGCTCTATGCCGGGACGGCCTTCTTCGCCTCCGGTGGAGTGGGCGGCGCGGCCATCAACTTCAGCCCCTTCGGAGCCGTGGACAACGCGTTGTTCGCCACCGGCGGCGTTGGCGGCGCGGCGATCAACTTCCAGCGGATGCCGTCGTTCAATCGCAGCACGGGGACACCCGGCAAGTCGTCCGCCGCGTCCGGCACGACCAGGGCCGCAACCACGGCGCCTGCCTATTCGGTCTACGACGCCAACGGCAACTGCATCTCGGCCGATACGACCGTCGGCCAGGAACTCAGTCCGCTCTGCCGTCCGCTCGTCACGATCAAGACGGCCAAGGGCACGATCATGACCGGCGTGCCGATTGCGTGGGCCGTGACCGCCGGCGGCGGCACCATCGCCCCGGATACGCTCACCGACGATGCATGCGGGCCGTTTGCGACGAACGTCGCGAACGCGACCGACACGAATGGAAAGGCGGCGGTGTGCTGGACGCTCGGCCCCAACGCCGGCACGAACACCGTGACGGCAACGCCGACCTTCGGCGGGGACGCGCCGGCCGGCGTGGTCTTCGTCGACGCCGCGGGCACGGTGGAATCGGGCATCCAATTCAACGCCACGGCCGACCTCATCCCCACCACCGCGACGGCCACCGGCGACACCGCGGTCTACGACGGGCTTGCCCACCCCGGAACGGGCAGCTGCTCCAACAGTCTCACACCGGCGCTGTCGTATAGCACCGCGGGCGGATCGGCGCCGGTCGATGCCGGGTCGTACGCGCTCACCGTGACCTGCGGCAGCGGCAGCACCGTGTACCAGGTGTCCACGGACACGGCGACGATCGTCATCACACCAGCCAAGCCGGTGGTCGCCGTGTCGTGCCCGGATTCCGTTGTCTATACGGGCGCGGCCCTCACGCCGTGCAGCGCCACGGTGAAGGCCCCGAACCTCGATCTCACGCCAACGCCCTCGTACACCGACAATACCAACGTCGGCACGGCGACGGCGACCGTGACCTTCGCCGCAATGCGCAACTACACGCCGGCCACGGGATCCAGCACCTTCCGCATCACAAAGGCGACCTCGACCACGGCCGTCTCGTGCCCGGCGTCGCTACCCTACTCCGCCGGCGCGACGCAGAACCCCTGCACCGCATCGGCAACCGGCGCCGGCGGATTGAGCGCCACACTAACCGTCACGTACACCCCCACCACACTGCACGACGCCGGGGGGTACACCGCGAGCGCAACATTCGCCGGTGACACCAACCACGTCGGCAGCAGCGGCAGCGCCACGTTCACCATCGCGAAGCTGCCGGCGACCGCTACGGCGGGCAGCGGCACGATGCTGTACGGCGGGACGGTGCCGTCACTCCCGTGCACCATCGGCGGGCTGCTGGCGGCGGACGCCGGCGCCGTTACCTGCGCCACGTCGGCGCCGCCCACACTGCTCCCGGGCCTCAACGCCACGACCCCGGTCATCACGCCGAGCGCGCCCACCAACTACGCCGTGACCCCGGTGCCGGGAACGCTGGCCGTGCACTACGTCCAGAACAATTGCTTTTCGTCACCGATCTACAGTTCGCAGCCGCCCACCAAGTCCTCGCAGAAGCTGGGCTCGAATCTGCCCATCAAGTGCACGCTGCTCGACGCGAACGGCAACGCCGTCACCGGCGCCAACGGCAATCTCACGGTTCTGGACATGGGCCTGAACGGGTCGGGACCGGGCGTGACGGTCTTCCATCTCGACAACGCCTTTTCGCCGCAAGCGAACAAGAACTACAGCTACGGATTCGACACGTCGATCCTGTCGTCCGGCCACTTCTATATCGTGACCGCAAACTGGAACGACGGCTCCACCACCACGGGCTGGTTCTACGTGAAGTAGTGCACGTCGAACCAGGCAACACCGCGACGGGCCCCGGAAGACTTCCGGGGCCCGCCGCTCCTCAGCCGGCCGCAACCGCCTCCTCCGCCGTCACGGGCTCGATCATCCGATGCACCCGCGCAATCACATCGGCGGGAAACCCGCCCTGCCGCGCGTGCTTCAGCAGCATCTGTTCGTCGGGCGCCACGTACACGCAGTAGATGCGGTCGTCGGTGACGTAGCTGTGAATCCACTGAATGCTGGGACCGAGTTCGTTCAACACCGCGCACGACTTCTGCGAGATGGCCGTCAATTCCTCCGGCGTGAGCTTGCCCGCGCCGGCGAGGTCTCGTTCGATGATGTACTTGGGCATGGATCGGTTCCTGGTGGGAGTGAGAGTTGGAGAGCGGCGCCCGCGCCCGCGGGGGCCGGGCGCCGCCCCACCGTCACTTCGCGTACTTGCAGGACACGCGGGGATTCCAGTCCGCGAACATCCCGCTCGGGTTGTGCTCCCACACCCAGGCATGCAGTCCCCAGAGCTGGAAGGCCGCGTTCTGGTGGAACTTCTGCCCGAACAGCATCGGCGCCGGCGCGTCGGCCGGGATGAACGAATACGGGATGATGTATTCCACGGCCACCAGCCGCATCCGTCCGTTCTTCTCGGGCTCGTACAGCAGGAGTTGCGGCCGGTTCACCTCGGCCGTTCCGTCGATGAACCCCATGTTGGCGTAGTGGTAGCCCATCCCGCCGGCAGGCGGATTCTCCATGCACCCGGTGAGCTGCACGTTCCAGTCCGCCGCTATGGCGTTCTTGATGTTGTGGAAGGGCGCCGTGAGCCGGCGGAGGGCCGCGAGTTCCCGATTTACCTCTGCCGAGCGGCCATCCCGCCCGTGATCGGCGTCCATGGAGTTCCCACCGTGATCACGATCGAACGACGCGGAGGCCGCCGGTGCCTGCTGGCTCGCCGCGGGAGCGGCGATCGGTTGATCGCAGGCGGCGAGCATGGAGAGCGCCGCGAGGCTGAGTGCTCCCGCCCGGACGATGCGGGAGACGGCCACACGGGTACCGCCTTGCGCGGCAACGGGGCGAGGGGACGGCAAGCTTCGATGTGTCATGAGACTCCTCTGCGTCGGGGTGGTTGCGGCAACCTTGCCGCCGGACTTCGGGACGCTGCACATTGCGAAACCAGCATCGTCCACCCCTCGCCCCCGTATCGCCCTTCTCTCGCCTCGCCGTAACGTGTTCCGGCTCAAGCTGTTCGGCAGCGCTTCCATCGAAGGTCCCGACGGTCCGCTCACCGGCCGCGCGGTGCAGCGGCGGCGCATCGGCCTGCTCGCGCTCCTCTCCCTGGCCCGCGAGCGCGGCCTCACGCGCGACAAGCTGGTCGGCGCGCTCTGGCCGGATGCGGAACCCGAACACGGCCGCCACCTGCTCTCAGATTCCGTGTACCGGGTGAACCAGGCCGTGGGGGGCGAGGCGCTGGTCGCCATCGGCGACGGGCTTCGGCTCGATCCGGCGCGGCTCTCCAGCGATGCCTGGGAGTTCGCCGACGCGGTCGAACGCCGGGAGTGGCAGCGCGCCGTCGAACTGTACGTGGCCCCCTTCCTCGACGGCTTCTACCTGCCGGGTGCCGACGAGTTGGAACGGTGGGTGGACGCCCAGCGTGAGCAGTTCGCGCGCCAGCGGGCGCGGGCACTCGAGGAGCTGGCGCAGGCGGCGGAGGAGCGCGCGGCCCCGGAGGCGGCCGTCCGGTGGTGGCGTCTCCTCGCCGCCCAGGACCCCTACAGCTCGCGCATCGCGCAGCGGCTCATGCGGGCGCTCGACCGAACGGGCGACGCGGCGGGCGCACTGCGCCACGCCCGCGTCCACACGCTGCTGCTCAAAGACGAGTTGGGCCTCGAGCCCGACGCCGAACTGCTCGCCTTCGTGCAACAGCTGCAGACGCCCCCGCGCGAACGCGGCGCTCCCACGGACGCGCCCGCGCGTGCGGCCGCGCCGCCCGCCGAACCGACCCTGACGCCGGACCCGCGCGACGTGGCGCCGCCCCACGCCCGCGGGACACCGCGGTCCGTGGCCGTGCTGCCGTTCGTGAATCTGAGCACCGATCCCGAGAACGAATACTTCGCGGACGGCATTACCGAGGACATCATCGCCCACCTCTCGCGAATCGGCGCCCTCAACGTGATCTCGCGGGCGTCCATGATGCGCCTCAGGAGCCGCGAATCGAATCTCCGGGAGCTCGGGGCGGCGCTCGGCGCCGAGACACTGCTCGGCGGCAGCGTGCGGCGCGTGGACGATCGCGTGCGGATCGTGGCCCAGCTGGTGGACGCCGGCACGGGACGGTGTCTCTGGGCGGAGACGTACGACCGGCGGCTGACGGACGTGTTCGTCATCCAGACCGACGTGGCACTGCAGATCGGGGCCGCGCTCCACGCGCAGCTCTCGCCCGAGGAGCGGACCGAAATCCATCGGGAGCCCACGCAGAACCTGCAGGCGTACCAACTGTACCTGCAGGGCAGGCATTGTTTCGTCGAGTTCACCAATGAGAGCATGCGCCAGGGCGTGCGCTACTTCGAGCGCGCCATCGAACTGGACCCCGGCTACGCGCTGGCGTACGTCGGCGTGGCGATGGCGTACGAGGAACTCGGCGAGACCGGCAATATGGACCCGGACACGGCGTATGCGCGCGCCCGGA
Source organism: uncultured Gemmatimonadaceae bacterium (assembly GCA_963814345.1). GTDB lineage: Bacteria > Gemmatimonadota > Gemmatimonadetes > Gemmatimonadales > Gemmatimonadaceae > JAGWRI01. The sequence goes on from CAWFCT010000021.1 coordinate 519,739, forward strand.
CGGCAGCCGCCAAGGCCCTCGCCCTGGACGACCGGCTGGCCGACGCCCATTGCATCCTGGGCCAACTCGCGGCGGTGTGCGACTTCGACTGGGCGACCGCCGAGCGGGAGTTCAAGCGTGCGCTGGAGCTGCGTCCCAATGGCGCCGACACCTACGACCTGTACGGGCGCATGTGTTCGTCCCTCGGCCGGTACGACGAGGCCATCGCCATGGAGCACCGCGCGCAGGAACTCGATCCGCTGGCGCATCGATGCGACTTCGCGACGGCCCTCCTCCGCGCCGGGCGTTACGAGGAAGGCTTGCGAGCCGCGGAGAGCGCGGCGGAATTCGGCCCCCGCTACGCCCGCGCCCATGCAACGCTGGGGTGGGCCTACGTCAAGAACGGACGATCGGCCGAAGGGCTGGCCGCATTGGAGCGCGCCGTCGCGGTCGCCCCCGACAGCACCGCGTGGCGGGCGCAGCTCGGAGAGGCCCAGGCCCTCGCCGGTAACGTCGAAGCGGCGCGCGACATTCTGCGCGAGTTGGAGGCGATGGCCGCGGAACGCTACGTGTCACCCTACCACCTGGCCTACGTGTTCACGGGGTTGGGCGAGGCCGACCGGGCGATGGACTGTCTGGAGCGCGCGTACGCCGAGCGGGCGGGAGCCGTGTACGGGATCAAGCACTCGTTTCTCTTCACGCCGCTGCACGGGCACCCGAGATTCCAGGCGTTGTTGAAGCAGATGAACCTTGGGTGAGCGCGCGCCGGACACCGCCTACGGCACCACCGGCAACGCAATGTGCGAGGGCAGCGCCGGCGAGCAGTACACGCGCTGCGTCGCCTTCACGAAATCCGCCGCCGTGGCCCGGTAGATGCTGGGCACGAACTGCTGCGGGTTGCGATCGATGACGGGGAACCAGGTGGACTGCACCTGGACCATCAGCCGGTGCCCCGTGCGCACCACGTAATCCCGGTCGCGTAGAGGGATCTTCCATTCCGTGGGCGTGTCCGGCACGAGCGGCGCCGGATGCTCGAAGCTCGCGTGGTACCGCCCGCGATGCACCTCCATCGCGATCGGGAGTTCATAGCCGTTCATCGACTGCGCATACTGGCCAGGCCTGGGCCCCGCGCCGGGATTCCACGCATTCGGCTGGGCGTTCTCCGGGTACACGTCGATCAGCTTCACCACGAAGTCGGCATCGGTGCCCGAGGTGGAGGCGAACAGGTCCGCCGCCACGGGACCGGTGATCGTGAGATCGTGGTCGAGCGGCGCGCTCACAAAGCTCAGGACGTCGGGCCGGTTGTCCACGAAGCGCTGGTCCGCCACCTCCCACGTGCGCCAGTCGCCGCCCGGATACGTCGGCGAGATGGGGCGCCGCCGGTAGGGCACGGGGTTGGCCGGATCGGAGACGTACTCGCGATACTCCGCGCCGGCGCCGGTGGCCGGCGCGTCGAACGACAGCGTGCCGTCGGCATGGCAATACAGGTTCTCCACTTTCGCGGCGGCCGGCGGCCACTCGGCGTACTGGCGCCACCGGTTCGATCCCGCCTGGAAGGTCGTCACGCTCCACTGCGGCTTGGCGCCTTCGCCGTGCAGGTAGTAGCGGAAGAAGGGCGCCTCGATCGTCTCGCGGAACTCGCGCGCCGTCTCGTGCCCGCCGAGCGCCACCAGCCCGATGCTGTCGCCCCTGGGCGACTGCCACTCCCCGTGGTACCAGGGACCGGCGACCATGAAATCCGTACGGTCCGGGTCGTGCTCCGCCGCGGCGCGGAAGATCTGCCAGGGCCCCCACGGGTCTTCCTGATCGAAGAACCCGGCCACGTTCAGGTTGGGAACCGTGGACGCATGGAGCTGTCGCACCCATGCTTCGCCCTTCCAGAAGTCGTCGTAATCGGGGTGCGCCACGATGTCGTTCCAGAACGGGATCGTGCCGTGGAGGTACCGCGCGTTCACGTTCGAGAGCGGCCCCAGGTGCAGGTACCAGGAGAACGTGTCGTACGTCTCGAAGGCGAAGTTGGTGTTCCGGTTCTTGTCCGACTGCTCGAGCACCGAGTACTCCACGGCGTAGCTCTCGCGCAGCGCGCCGTAGCGGTGCATGTCGTCGTTCATCCACTGGTCTACGGGCGACGCCTGTTCGCTGATCGCCTTCAACGCCGGGTGCGGGTGCAGCAGCGTCATGGCGGCCGTCAGCCCGTCGTACGACACGCCGTACTCCCCCACCCGGCCGTTGTTGTTCGGCACGTGCTTCACCAGCCAGTCGATGGTGTCGTAGGCGTCGGTCGTTTCATTGGTGGCCGTGGAATCGGTGAGATCCACGCGCGAACTCAACTTGAACACGCCTTCCGACTTGAACCGCCCCCGCAGGTTCTGGAAGACGTAGATGTAGCCGTCGCGCGAGAGCTCCTTGAGGTTGGCCGGCATCTGCGCCGGCGCGCGGGCGGGCACGCCGTACGGCGTGCGTTCCAGCAGGATGGGCAGCGGCCCCCGTTGGTCGGTCGGCGTGAGAATCACGGTCTGCAGGTGCACGCCGTCGCGCACCGGGATCATGACTTCCTGCCAGGTGAACAGCGGCCGCGTGCCGGCCTGCTGGGCGGACAGGCTGGTGGCCACGCAGAGGGCGGCGAGCAGACGGGCAAACGCGCGCATTGTCGATCCTCGGGGGAAGGAATGAACCGGCGATGGCCGTGGGGCGATTCACGTGGGAACGGCGGGCACGCTCACTTCTTGGGACCGAACAGCCCCTTCACCTTGTCCGCCGCGCTCTTCAACTGCTGGCCCGCCGCCTCGCCCGCCGCCTTCACGGCGGCCTGCGTGGTGGCGTGGAGAATGTCGTTGGACAGGGCCCGCATCACGGTGGTCGTGAGTTCGGCCGACGTGATGCCACCCTCCCTGGTACCGATGTTGGTGAGTTCGATGGGCGGAAGTTCGACGCGGGCGGAATCCGAACCGACTCCCACGCGCACCACGCCGTTGCGCACCCGAAGGTGTCGCACCTCGAACCGCATCGGCTTTCCGTTCTTGGCCGTCGCGGTGCCGGCGCTCGTGCCGGCGGCGCGTTCCACGTTGTCGAGCAAGTCGCCGACGTTGCTCGAGGTGAACCTCGTCTCGTAGTTGAACTCGGGCGCTTCGATGTCGATGTCGTCGATCACCACGTGGTCGCCGAACAGCGACCTGGGCACCACGGAGATGTGGATGCTGCCGAGCGACGCGAGGTCGGCGTCGCCCCACCCCTTGGGATTGCCCACCACGAGCCCGCGCAGCGACCCGCTGCCGCTCAGCGGCGAGATGGTCGCCCCGCGGAGCGAGACGCGGGTGTGCGTGACCCGCGGCCCGTAGCTGTTGACGCCTCCGATGACGATGGATCCCAGGAAGAACGAGGCGACGACGAGCGCCACCACGCAGAGCCCCACCACGATCCCGCCCCCGATGAGCAGCTTCTTCATCGTTCCATCCTCATGCCGTCAGAGTACCAGGAGCTGCCACTTCCCGTCGAGGTGCTTGAGCACGTCGCCCATCGCCCGGAGCGAGGCCTGCCGATAGCCGCCGGTGGCGTCGCGGTAGTGGAGCACGCGCGTGTCCATCTCGATGATGCGCAGGTGGGCCGCCTTCATCCGGTCCGACACGTCGCCCGCCACCGTGAAGCGCTGTCCGGCGTGGCCCAGCCCGTGCTCCACGGCGTAGTCGAAGCGCTCGTCGTGGTGCAGCCAGCTCTCGCGGAATTCGCGGTCGTTGAGCACGGTGTCGGCCGGCAGCGCCGCGATCGCCTGCAGCGCTTCGCCGCGCGCGGCGGCGAACCCTTCGTCGCGTTCGGGGAACACCAGCAGCGACACGCGCACGAACGCGGCCAGGAATCCGTCGATCTCGTCGAACGTCTCGGCCTGGAGCTGGCCCCAGGGGGCGAGGCTCGGGCCCTCGTCGTGCGGGGCCAGCCGCCACGCCTCGCTCACCGCCAACCACTCGCTCGCCAGCCGGTCGAGTTGTGCCAGGCGGTAGCGCGCCGCGTCGACCGCGTTGCGCAACTCGACACCGTATGAGGCAAGCTGGCTCTTGGTGAGCATGTCGACGACCTGGGTGGGGCGTGAGGGGCGGCGCCGGCGGGCCACCGGCAACCATACCTGCCAATGTACGTGTGCCCGCCGCGGGGGGCGAGGCGCACCCGCCGTCGGCGCCTGTCCACCGCCGGTACGGCGACCCCGCCGTTGGGCCCCTTAACGCCGCCCCCGCCCTGGCGTCTCACTCCCCGACAGCGCAGGACCGAGTTTCCAGCCTTGCACGGGGAATACCATGCCACGACTCAACCATACCATCGCCGCTCTGGCCGCAGCCGCCGTCGTCAGCCTTGCCGCATGCAGCAGCGGCACCGCACCCGCCGCCTCGCCCGCGACCGATGCGAGCCTCTCCGCCGACCTCGCCGTCTCGGCGGGCGATGCCATCGCCACGGACGTGAGCGACATGACCGGCGACGAACAGTTCGGCGGCCTCCCCGTGCAGGACGTGGCCGCGGCCGCCGCCGTGGACAGCAGCAGCCTCAGCCGCACCCGGACGCGCACCTGCTACGATGCCGGCGGCGCCGTCGTCGCCTGCGGCCAGGGGCTCACCGCCTCGGTGGTCGTCACCCTGGAGCTCGACGGCTTCCGCTCGGGCGACCGGTTCACCGCCATCGTCCACCGCCAGCGGCACGATTCCATCAGCGGCATCTCCGACACGGCCACCACGCGCACGCACAACGGGTACGGCGCGAGCCAGGACACCACCACCTTCACGCGCGACGCCGGAACGCGGGTCGCGGAGATCGCGGCCAGCGACACCACCTCGGACATCGTCGTCCGGCTCCCGCGTTCGACCAACCCCTGGCCCATTTCGGGACAGGTCATTCGCAATCTGAACGCCACCTTCACCTTCACCGGCGCCACGTCCAGAACGCGAACCATCTCGCGCCGCGTCGTGGTGACCTTCCCGGCCGACGCCGAGGGCAACGTGCCGATCCAGGTGGGGACGATGTCGTGCAACCTCAATCTGGTCACGCACAAGGTGACGGGGTGCACGGGGGGCTGAGTATGGGGACCTGATCTGAGGGGATCAGGGGTGGGAAGGCAGAGTCTCATCGGGTGAGGAAGTCCGGTGGGGCTCTGTCTTTTCGGGGCCGGCCACGGGTGGCAGCGGCGAACCGTGCAGCGAGCGAATCGCGATGTGCCCGGGGATGACGTGGGGACGATTTCCAGACGCCCGGCCGAGCGCCCCACGCTCCCGATGGCGGACCGCCCGGCGGCGTGGTATTTCTCGTTCTGGTCCCGCCATTTACCCCCCGACATTCCTCCCACCGTATGATGCGCCGACTCGCCTCCCTTCTCATCGCTACCGCCTGTGCGGCGGGCACGGCCACCGCACAGGCCACGCCGAAGCCCGACATCCGTCCCACGCACTGCGACTCGGTGCTGGCCGCTCCGACCACGGATTCCGTGGACTACCGGGTGGACGTGTATGCCGAGCCCTTCGACTCCACGCAGTGGGATGACCGCTCGTACCTCCGGCTCCTGCAGCAGGGAATCGCGCAGTACTTCGTGGTGCCGCAACCGCTGCCACTCGACACCTACGAGCCTGACGTCGTGACCTTCCACCCGGGCGTGTACCCGCACCTGAGCTACGCGACTGCGACCCCGCAGTCGCACTTCCGCGTCGAGCTGCATCGCGACGGCCACGTCACGGGGCTGCGTATCGTCGCCGGGTTGCACAACGCGCAGCTCCTCGCGGCAATGGCCGGAGCGCTGACGAAGTTGGACACCGGCCTCCTCCTGCCGCCGTTCCCCGATAGCACTCACGTGGACAGCGTCGACCTGCACGTAAGCATCGGTATCGCAGCGGCCGCCGACGTCCACGAAAGGGCCAACCTGTCGGAAAGCACGGCATCGGGCACCGGGCTGTTCCTGCTGCGGCTGCCGGCGCTGGTCGTCACCAAACCATTGGCCGCGTTTCCGGGAATGGGCGGCCCGCTCTATCCGGACGCATTGAGTGCGTCGCACCCGGCGGGTCAGGTATTCGCGGAGTTCGTCGTCCTTCCCGACGGGAGCGTCGAGCCCGGGACCGTGTGGTTCATGCAGGCGTCAGCGGTGCCGTTCGCGCAGTCGGTCCTGAACTACCTGGATCACGTGCGGTTTCGTCCGATGGAGATCGGAGGGTGCCGGGTCCGCGCCCTCGTTCGCATGCCATTCCGCTTCGGGTCGTAGGCTGGCCACCCCACCGGACGACCGGAGTCCGAAGCCGCGGGCCGGCGGAGGCGGCTCCCGTGCGGCCACTACGAAGTGGCAAATGCCGGCGCCGCGATGCGCCCGGCTTATCTTTGTCGGGACGCCGACGTTACGCGCGTCCTCGGCACGGCAGCACGTCACCAGGAGGGAACAGGTATGCATTGCACGCGAAGGTCCCCGGAACCGAGGTTCCGCCGCCTGACGTTCTGGACGGCTTGCGCCGCCCTATCCGCCGGCGCGCTCGTCGCCTGGTCGGCGCCCCCCAAGCCGTTCCCGCTCACGTTGACGATCACCGACGGCACCACCGCCTCCTATCGCGTGCGCGAACAGCTCGCGGGGATCAACTTCCCAAGCGACGCCGTGGGCACGTCGACGGCCGTCACCGGTACGATCGTGTTCAACAAGGACGGCTCGATCGACAGCAGCAAGTCGAAGCTCGTGTTCGACCTTCGCACGCTGAAGAGCGATCAGTCCATGCGCGACGGGTACATTCAGCACCGTACGCTCGAAACCGAGCAATACCCGATGGCCGTGTTCGTGCCGAAGACGATCACCGGGATGCCCAACCCGCTCACCGGGCAATTCGGATTCGAGCTGTCGGGCGACATGACCATCCACGGGACCACCGCCCCGCTCACGTGGCAGGGGATCGCCACCGTCGACGATCGCAGCGGCCAGGTGGCCGGCCGGGCCACCACGAACTTCAAGTTCGAAACGTTCGGCATGACCATTCCGAAGATCTTCCGTGTGATGAGTGTGGACGACAGCATCACGCTCGAGGTGGCATTCCACTCCAAGATCGAGTGATCGGCGCCCCCTGAACGGGGACCGGTGGCGTACGAGGTAGGGCCGCCACCCGTCCTTCCGTCAACGGCTACCGGCCGAGCGCGGCCGCGATGTCGCTGCGGTAGGGCGCGTATTCGGAGTCCTTCACCGCCGCCGCCCCGCCCGGAACGGCCGCCCGGAGCCGCGACAGGTACTTCCGCTCGGCGGCCGCGTCGTTGCCCGCCCTGGCGGCCTCGGCTGCGAGCACGAGCCCCAGGACGTCGTTCCGGTGGCGGGTCAGGATCGTATCGGCCTGCGCGGCCGCCAGCTCGGTGCGTCCCGCCGCCAGCGCCACACGCCCCAGGTCGTAGCGCTGCGGTAGGCTCATGCTATCCAACATCTCGTACGCCGAGATGGCCATCGGCGAGAAGCGCTGTACGGTGTCCATCGCCTGCTCGCCGTAGGCGCGCAGCACGAGGTCGTGCAGCCGCTGGGCGCGCTCCGCCGGCGACATCTGGCTGATGTCGGGCGCGGCGCCGGCCGCCCCGCCCGCCATGGGTGCTCCCCCGCCCCCCATCCCACCGCCGCCCGGCGGCGCCGCCGGGCCGGCCGTCATCGACCGGCCGGCGAACCAGAGGGCCAGCGCCAGGAATGCGAGCGAGCGAGATCGCCGTCCAGGTCCGCCCCCGCGATCGGTGCGCCGCGGGCGGCGTAGGAGCGGGAGCGGGTGCGGGTGCCGGCGCCGGCGCGCCCTTCGCCCGCAACGGCCTGGGGGCCACCGGCGCCGAGTCCGGAATGGCTTCGCCGCACAGCGCGCAGAACTTTCCCGTCACCGCGGCGCCGCAGTTGGGACATACTGATGTCCGTGGGGTTTCGGTCATTGGCTCATCGGGAAGTCGGTCGTAGCGGGGGTGCGCTCCGTGCGGATCGGCACCGCGCGCCGAGTCAGACAAAGTTGTCGGAATCGATGGCCGGCGGCAATCGCTGCTGCCAGTCGAGGTGCGCGGTCGCATCGTCGATGACCGCCTGGGGGTAGTCCATCACGCGCAACAGGGCGATGGCGTTCCGCGTGGACGACGGACCCGGCCGGATCCGATAGTCGAACGTCAGCTCCTCGCCCACGATCTGCTCCCGGAAATGGAGGGCGGCGTATCCGTCGCCCAGCAGGTCGAGCACCTCGAGATCGTGGGTGGCAACGAGCACGAGGTCGAGCCCGAGGTCGAGATGCCGGAGCACGGCGTACGCGGCAGCCACCCGCTCCGTGGTGTTCGTCCCGCGGAAGGTCTCGTCGAGCAGGAACAGGTGCTGCGCCCCGTCCACTTGGCGTCCAGCAGCCCGCGCACCGACTCAGTCGGCAAGGTAATAGCTCCTGCCGTCCATCACGCTGTCGGCGCGGCCGATGGAGGTGCGGACGCGCAGCAGCGGAGCGCGCCACGCCGTGGCGCAGGCCGTGGCCATCGTCTGGGCCAGTATCGCGTTAATGCCCACCGCCCGGATGAACGTCGTCTTCCCCGCCATGTTGGACCCGCTGACCAGCACGCTGCGGCCGTCGACGTCGAGATCGTTGGGCACGGCGTCGCGCACGAGCGGGTGTACGACTTGCGCCGCGTGCAGCGCCTTGGCCGGCGGCGTGAATGCCGGCGTGCACCACCGCGTCAACGATGCGCGCCAGGCGGCGATCGATCGCGCGGCGTCGATGTACCCGATGGCCTCGAACATCGGGACCAGACGCGTTCGGTGCGCCCGGATCGTGGACAGGCTGAACGCATAGGCGTTGACGTCGAACAGGAGCACCATGTTCGCGTATGCGTACAGCGTTGACACGACCTCGTTGGCCTGGTCCGGTTCGAAGGTGAGCCACCGGGACGCGCGTTGGAGCGTGTGTGACCTTGCGGCGCCCTCAGCGAGCAGGCGGCACTCCCGCTCCAACTCGGGCTCGTCCAGCCTTCCCAACTCGGCCGCACATCGCACCAGCGCCGGCACCTCGTGCAGCGCGGGCGCAAAGCGCGAGACGTCCGGCTTGTACAGCACCTGCGCCCAGACGTTGAGCAGTGCCGTCACCGTGAGCGTGAGCCACGCGGGCGGCCAGAAGGGCAGCAGCGCCAACGACGCAACGGCCGATGCCGTGAGAATCGGAAAGCACCACCAGAGTCGGGGCCGGTCGGGAAGCTCGCCATGGATGAGAAGCGCCAGATGCGCCGCCCGGGGTTCGGCGAGACCGCGCAGGGCGCGACCGGCGCGCTGCCCCGCCTCCGTGTCCTCGCCCAGCCGGTGGGCCACCCGGTCCAGTCGCGCAAGCCGCTCGGCGTCCTCGCGGGGCGTGCGCAGCACGTGGTACAGGTACTGGCGGCCGGGCTGGCTGACCGTGAAGTCGAGAGTCTGAAAGACCTCGTCGAGTCGAGATCGCGCCAGGTCCGTTCGGCGACCGCGGGGTCTCCCACTTCGGCGGCGAACCGATGGTATCCGCCGGCGGCCTCGGCGTCGAACGAGCGGCGCATGGCCTTGAGCCGCCGCGCTATCCAGGCCGCCTCGGCATACTTGAGGACGCGCCAGAGCAGAATCGCCGCCACGACGAACAGGGCGGCGATGGCGAGGGCGCGAAGCATGTCTACTTCCGCGCCTTCCCCGCCAGCTTCTCCCGCACTTCCGTCCCCCAGTTCACCACTTCCACCAGCTTGTCGGGCGGCGCGGACGCATGTTTCGCATCCTGGGATTTCTCCAGGAAGACGAACCGCTGGTCGCCCGGCGCCATGTCATACGACCGTGAGGACGGACCGTAATAGAACTGGCTGGCGTCGAACAACACCGTCTGCCTGCCAAGCGTGAACGCCGCGCCGGGCACCACCGCAGCGGACACGAACGCCCCCTTCCCATTTCGGTAGAACAGTTCCCGGCCGTTGCGACCCCAGCGCGGCTCGGTGCCGCCGGACTGCGACACCTGCACCCGCCGCGCATTTACATCGGGGAACGGCCGCACGTACACCTCGAAACGCCCCGTTTCGTTGGACGCGTAGGCAAGCCAGCGTCCATTGGGGGAAAGCGCCGGAAAGATCTCAGCGAAATTCTGACTCGCCATCAGCGGTGTGGTGGTGGTATCGCCGCGGTGCGCCAGCACGATGTCACGCGGCGGGCCATTGATGTCGTACTGCAAGATGAACTGGGCGGTGTCCGGCGTCGGGACGACTTTGATGATCATGTGATTCCGCGGGGGCAGCAGCGTGTCTACGGGCCCGGTGCCGTCCGCGTGACGCCGGACCACCCACGACACCGGATTGTTGTCGCCCTGGTCTTCGGCGTAGATCACCGACCGCCCGTCCGCCGTCCAGCGAGGGCTCGAACCGTCTCCCGCAAAGGTGAGCGGCATGAGCGCGTACGGCGCCGCGTCGAGTTGCTTGACGAAGATGTCGCCGTTCCCCGAACCCGGTTTGCGCTCGACGGCCAGCGCCAGCCGGCGGCCATCGGGGGAGAGCGTGAGATCGCCGCTGCAGGTGCAATCCTGGGACAGGGGGATCGTCCACGCCGTGTCGATGGGCGTCGCCGTGCCGCTGCGCGTCACCCACACGGGCTGATACGCCAGGGTTTTCGCGGCCGTAGCCCCCTCGACATAGAGCAGGGTGCCATTAGCCGAGACCGTCGCATCCACCGCGCAGCAACTCGGAATCCGGACCCCGTCGAGCATCGGCGCCGGCGCCCGGGTAAATCGCGCTTTGCCCACGTCCAACGGTGCCGCCAGCACGCCGCCGTCCGCCCGCACGAAGGCCACGAGGCCCCCGGGCAACGGCCATCCGGCCAGGACGTCCTTCACCAGACTCGTCGACTTCAGAGTCTTCAAATCGAGCACACGGAGGTCGCTTCTCACGCACCGGTTCGTGCAGGCCCCGACCAGCGCACTCGTGCCGCCGGGAAGCCCTGCCACGCTGACGATGCCCACCCCGGTGGTGTCGGACAAGTCCGGATCCTTCCAGACCACACTCGGCGTCCCGCCATCCTGCCCCACGCTCCGCAACCCGAACGCATAGTCCACGTACAGGATCGCGCCGTCGTCGGCCCACGCGAGGGCATGGAGGCCAGAGACGGTGGCGGAATCAGCAAGGACCACCGAGGCTCCACCGCCGCGCGGTACCTTCTTCACCTCTCCATCGCGCGTCACGAACGCAATCCACGCGCCATCGGGCGAGAACGTCGGGCTTCCTAAGGCCTTGTCGGTACCGCTCAGTGGAGTCGCCTCGAGTTGATCGCGCTGTTTGGCAAAGAGCTGCGTACCCGCCGGCGTACTATCCACGTACACGATCGTGCGCCCGTCGGGCGAAATCGCGACCCGGGCGGCCACCCATCCAGGTGGAACGTGCGCCGTGTTCAGGAACATCGTGCGGAACCGGCTAACCATCGGCTTGGGTGTAGGTCGCGACCAGCCCCAGAGCGCCGCCACGATCGCCAGGACGGCGAGCGCCGACACGCCGAGGAAGGGCGTGGTGAAGATGCCGGCCCCCGCCGATGCGCCGGCGACTGCAGCGGCTCCTACCCGCGCCGTCGTAAACCCGGTATTGCCCAGGGCTTCGCTGAACGCCTTCGCGCTCTCGAACCGGTCCGCCGGCAGCTTTTCGAGCGCCTTGTCGAGCGCCGCCACCACATTGGGCGGCACGTTCCGGCGGAACTCGCTCACCGGGCGCGCCCGCTCGGTGATGATGCGCATGATCACCTGCTGCGCTGGACCACCCACGTGCGGCGGCTGGCCGGCCAGCATTTCGTACAGCACGCTCGCCACCGAATACACGTCGCTCCGTGCCGTGATCTCCTTTTCCGCCGTCGCCTGCTCGGGGCTCATGTAATGCGGCGTGCCGAGTGAGAGCCCGGTTTCCGTCATCCGTCCGCCGGCCGCGGCGCTCACCGCCAGTGCGATCCCGAAATCGGCGATCATCGCATGGCCGCCGAACAGCAGGATATTCTCCGGCTTCACATCGCGGTGCACGATGCCATGCTCGTGCGCATACTGGAGGCCGTCCAGCAGTTCCTTCGCAATGCGCAACGATTCTTCGATACCGAGTTGCGTCTCGCGGTTGAGCTTGTCGCGCAGCGTCTCGCCGTCGATGAACGGCATGACGTAGAACAGGAAGCCGTCAGCGACGCCCGAATCGAACAGCGGGAGAATGTGCGGGTGCTGGAGCGCCGCCGTCGTCTTGATTTCCTGGACGAACCGGTCGCCGCCCAGCACGGCGGAGAGTTCCGGCTTCAGAAGCTTGAGCGCGACTTTGCGGTCGTGCTTCAGGTCCTCGCACAGGTACACCGACGCCATCCCGCCTTCACCAAGGTGGCGCTCGATGCGGTAGCGGCCGGCGAGGGCGGCGTTCAGGCGGTCGGTTTGCTGGGTCATACCGGTCCCGGGCGACGAGGAGACGGTGAGGCTGGCGAGCTGCAAAAGTACGAATTCGTCGCCGGGCCTGCCAGCAGACACTGACACGTACGAATGCCACGACACCTGGCTTATCTTTATTCGGATCGCGGCCGTTGAACGCGTCCTCGGCGCGGCTCCACGTCACCAGGAGGGAACAGGCATGAATCGCACCCGCATCTCCCCGGCACCGAGGCTCCCCCGCCTGACCGCCCTCACCGTTTGCGCCGCGCTCTCCGCCGCCGCGCTCATCGCCTGGTCGGCGCCGCCCAAGCCATTCCCGCTCACCCTCACCCTCGTCGACGGGACCAGCGCCTCGTATCGCGTCCGTGAGCAGCTGGCCGGCGTGAACTTCCCCAGCGATCCGTCGGGCGATCGACCGCCGTCACCGGCACCATCGTGTTCAACAAGGACGGCTCGATCGACACCACCCAGTCGAAGCTCTCGTTCGACCTGCGGACGCTGAAGAGCGACCAGTCGATGCGCGACGGGTATATCCAGCATCGCACGCTCGAAACCGACAAGTATCCGATGGCGGTCTTCGTGCCGAAGTCGATCTCCGGAATGCCCAACCCGCTCGCCGGACAGGTCGGACTCGAGCTTTCGGGCGACATGACCATCCACGGGACCACGGCGCCGCTCACCTGGCAGGGCATCGCCACCGTGGACGAGCGCAGCGGCATCGTCGCCGGTCGCGCGAGCACGCATTTCACCTTCGAGAAGTTCGGACTGACCCCGCCCAAGATCTTCCGCGTGATGAGCGTGGCCGACAGCATCACGCTCGAAGTGGAATTCAAGTTCAAGGTCACCTGACGGCCGCGCCGCAGGGCGCCACCCGTCCTCACGCGCCACTTCCCGATCCGGCATCGCTCCATGCGTTCACTCCGCAAACCACTCATCGTAATCGCCGCTGCCGTCGGCGTTCTCGTCATCCTCCTCGCGCTGCTTCCGTATCTCTTCCGCGGACAGATCGCCGAGCGCGTGCGCACCGAGATCGCGGCATCGGTGAACGCCGATGTACAGTGGAGCGGCGTGAGCATCGGCGTGTTCCGCAACTTCCCCAACGTCACGCTTGGCCTGAATGACCTCTCGGTGGTCAACGGCAAGCCGTTCGCCGGCGACACCCTCCTCGCCGTCCGGCAGTTCCGCGTGGTGCTCGGCCTGGGCAGCGTGCTGGGCTACCTCACCAGCGGCCGTGCGATCGTGGTACGCGACGTCATCGTCCAGCAGCCGGTGGCCAACCTTCGCGTGCTCCAGGACGGCACCGCGAACTGGAACATCATGCGCCCGCGTCCGGCGGCCGCGAAGTCGGGCAAGAGCAAGGCGCTCGCCGTCTCGCTCCGCCATCTCGCCGTGAACGATGCGGCCATCACGGTCGACAGCCGCCCGTCCGACCTCACGGCAGCCGTCTCGGCACTCGACGTGACGCTGAACGGTGACTTCACCCAGGATCGCTTCACCCTCGGCACCCAGGTCAAGGCCGGTGACGCAACGGTCCACTTTGCCGGCATTCCGTATCTCGACCACGTCGCCGTCGCGCTCAACACCGACGTGGGCGCCGACATGCGCGCCAAACGCTTCACGGTCAAGGACGCCAGGCTGGCACTGAACAGCCTCGCGCTGTCCCTCAACGGCTCGGTGGCGCTCGGCGCCGAGAACACCGACCTCGATCTTGCGTTCTCGACACCGAGCAACGACGTCGGCGGGATCCTCTCGCTGGTGCCCGCGCTCTACAAGCGCGACTTCGCCAAGGTTCGCACCACCGGCAAGATGTCGGTGTCGGGAACGGTGAAGGGCGCGTACGGGCCGAAGGCTTTCCCCGCCGTCGCCCTCCGCGCGACCGTGGAGAACGGGAGCTTCCGCTATCCCGATCTTCCGCTGCCCGCGCGCGACATCGGGCTCGATCTCGCGGTGGACAATCCGGGTGGCAGCGTCGACCGCACGGTCGTCAACCTCAGCCGCTTCCACGTCGTGCTCGGCCAGCGCCCGCTCGACGCGCGGCTCACCCTCAGCACGCCGGTGAGCGATCCCGAGGTCGATGTCGCGATGAAGGGCTCGGTGGATCTGGGCGACGTATCTCGCACGGTGGAACTCCCGGACGTGAAGCAGCTGGCGGGCGTCGTCACCGCCGACTTCGCCGTGCACACCAGGAAGTCCTGGGTGGACGCCGGCCGCTACGACCGGATCTCGGCGTCGGGAACGTTCGCCGCCTCCCACGTGGCGATGTCCGGCGCTGCCGTCCGGCACCCCGTCGCCGTGGACTCGGCGCTCCTGCGCTTCACCCCGCGGCGCGTGGAGCTGCCCGCCTTCGTTGCCCGCATCGGCAGCAGCGACGTGCGCGCCAACGGCTCGCTCGAGAATCTCATCGGCTACGTGCTCCATCACGGAGTGCTGCAGGGGCAGGCCGCCGTCGCCAGCAACACCTTCAACCTCGACGAGTGGCGCTCCGACAAGCAGTCAGAGATCATCCCCGTCCCGCCCAACGTGGACTTCACGCTCGGTGTGACCGCCAAGCGGCTGCTGTACGGGAAGCTCGACATCCGCGACGCGCACGGCCGGGTGCTCGTGAAGGATCAGCGCGTCACGCTCGACGGCTTCGGGATGAACATGCTCGGCGGCGGAGTGGTCGCCAACGGCTACTACGAAACCACGACGCCCGCGCGGCCCACATTCTCGTTCGACGTGAATGTCGACTCGATGGACATCCCCACCGCTTTCTCCTCGCTCGTCACCGTGCAGCGCCTCGTCCCCGTCGCCCGCTACGCGCGCGGGCGTGTCAGCTCCAAGCTGTCGCTGTCCGGACCGCTCGCCGCCAACATGATGCCCGTTTTCGACAAGCTCACCGGCCAGGGGTCGTTCCAGACCGGTATCATCGCCATCGACAGCTTCCCGCCGCTCACCAAGCTGGCCGATGCGATCAAGGTCGATCAGCTCCGTAATCCGGCCATCCGCGGCCTGCTGGGTTCGTTCACGATCAAGGACGGCCGCCTGTACGTGAAACCGTTCGACGTCAAGGTGGGCAACATCGCCATGAACGTTTCCGGATCCAACGGCATCGATCAGAGCATCGACTACACGCTGGCCCTCGCCGTCCCGACCGCGATGCTCGGGGCCGGCGCCAACCAGGCCATCGGCGCGCTGGCCGCCAGCGCCGGCCGGGCGGGCATCAACCTCGGCAGTGCGGCGGCCGTGTCGGTCGGCGTGAAGATGACCGGCACCGTCACCAACCCGACGGTCCGCCCCTCCTTCGCCGGCACGGGCAGCTCCGTGGAAGCGGGCGTGCGCGAGGCGGCCACACAGCAGGTGCAGGCACAGGTCACGGCCGTGAAGACGAAGGTCGACTCCGCCGCGCTCGCGGCCCGGGCCCGCGCGAGCGCGCAGGCGCAACAGCTCGTGGCGCATGCGGAGCAGCAGGCCGCCGCCATCCGGGCGGGCGCGGATTCTGCCGCGGCAAAGGTACGCCGCACGGCGGACGATCAGGCGAAGGCGCTCGTGGCCAAGGCCACCAACCCCGCGGCGAAGATGGTCGCGCAGGCGGGCGCCGATAGGCTGAAGAGCGAGGCGGACAAGCAGGCCACCAGCATCCTCAGTCAGGCCAATGCGCGCGCCGACAGCGTGGTGGCCGACGCCAAGCGCAAGGCGGCGGCGATTGCGCCGCCGGACTCGCGGTGAGTGTGGCCTCGGAGGTGGGCGACCGTCAGGATTCGCGGACTAACGGTTCAATCCCCGTCCCGCCGTGTCTCCCGACCGCGCCGGCGCCGCCGGCGGCAGGGTGAACGCCCCTGGTGGATAGATGTCCTCCATGTTCAGCGACTTCACGATCGTCCCGGCGTCGCCCATGGTTCGTCGGGCGCTCGTCGTGTCGCCCAGCGACTGTTCGATCTGCGCCAGCTCGTACGCCGTCCCGACGTACAGCGCCGGGATGTTGATCGACGGCCGGTCCACCCATCCGCGCCGCTTGGCCAGCGACTTTGGAGCGAGGAATACGTCGTTCCAGAGCGACCGCGAGGTATCGACGTCGAAATAACCGTCGCCCGCCACGCGCACGGTGTCTCGGCCCGGATTCGCGGGGGGCACGAACACCTTCGACGCGAGCCCCTGCGTGAGGAGCTTGTTCCTCAGGTCGAGCGTGTCGGCCAGCGCGCCGGTGGTGCGGCTCAGATAGATGGGCCGCAGGCCGAATGAATCGGCGATCATCTTGAGCACGAATACGTCGGACCGCGACAGATAGCCTGTGCCCGCAGCGTCCTGCGGCAGGTGCTTGGGATCGATGGTCGCCTTGATGCCCGCCAGGTTGTACGTCTGCGCCCTGGGAATCGCCACGTAGTCGGGCACCGCATTGGCCTGGGCGACGGTCATGTGCAGCGGCGGTGTAGTGGGTTTGGGCCACACCTTGTCCCGATAGATGGCCGGGCCCTTCGCCGAATCGTACGCGTAGATGGGGCGATCGAGCAGCTGGCGGACGTACCAACTCGTCCCGAGCAGCGACGTATTGGCCACCACCACATCCCTGCGGACGCCGAGGACGTCCTGGGCGAACCAGAGTGGGAAGGTGTCGTTGTCCCCCGCCACCACCAGCACGCCGTAGGGTTCCACCGAATTGAGCATGTCGATGGCGAAGTCCTGCGTGTCCGTCTGGCCGGCGCGCGAGGCCCAGTGCCAGTTGGCGATCAGCGGGACGATCGCCAGGAGCAGCACGGGAGAGGCGCCGAGCCATCCCAGTCGGCTCGGCGCGACGAGGGCGGCCTTCCCTGCCCGCTCCGGCCGTGGGGCGAACAGCGAGGCGACGGATTCCCAGACGTACATGAGGCCGAGTCCGGCCCACACGCCCCATGGAGAGAAGCTCCAGATGAAGAAGTAGTCGCGATCGCGCACTTCGCGGGCCACGGTGGCGCCGAGCTGCGGGTCCTGCGACGCCCCGTACTTGAAGTTGAGATAGTAGATCAGGCAGAGCGTCGTGGTGAAGAGCAGCCCCGCGAAGTACCACCAGCTTCGCCGATCGCGTTTGTAGTGGATCCACCCTCCGAACAGCCCCAGCACGAGCAGCGTCGCGGCGAGCATGCTCTGCAGGCCCGGGTGCCGGTTCAGCGCGTCGCGCATCCACTGCCACTTGAAGTACCACCACCACATGCCGACCTGTCCCTGCACGAAGGGCGCCTGCCGGTCGCTCAGCGTCGGCTTGGCGTACTGATCACGGTTGAAATTGTACATGAACGCGTCGTACGTGCCCTTGCTGAACGTGCAGTCCCAGTGCAGGCCGTCGGTGCACGCGGTGGGCTGTCCCTCGTTCATCGGCGGGTTGAACGCGGAGCGGATCGGTTGCGTGACAAACGGCGTGAGCCCGAAACCCAGGGCGAGCAGCGAGACGAGAATCAACTTCCAGCGCAGCAGGAAGCGGGGCCGGCTGGCGATGATCGCGAGTCCGACCGCGGGCGCGGCGAGCATCCCCGCCATGTGGTTGGCGTAGCCCAGCCCCAGTAGGTAGGCCACGAGCACCAGGGTGCGATCGGACCTGGGCCCATCGGGCGCGTCCGTCCACCGGATCATGAGCCAGGAGATGATCGCGATGCCGGCCAGGGAGATCGTGTAGACCTTCTCGTTGACCACCGACTGGTTCCAGACCGTGAACGCCGTGGCGCCGAGCAGCGTGGCGACACCCGCGCCGATCAGGCGGCGCCAGCGGTCGTGGAACCAGTGGGCCAGGACGTGCTCCGTGATGAGGAACCACATCGCGGCGGCCACCGCGCTGCACACCGCCGCGAAGACATTGATCCGGGCGGCGACCGACGACGCGACGGGGAGAAGCGATGCCACGCGGCCGAGCAGCACGAACAGCGGGTTGCCGGGCGGATGCGGAAGTCCGAGCGTGTACGCCGCCGCCATGTACTCGCTGGTGTCCCACATCGACGTGGTGGGGGCGAGGGTCAGCAGGTACAGGCCGAGCACCAGCGCGCCGGCGATCGACGCAGCGAGGTAGGAGGGGCGGTAGTCGAGGTCGGTGCGTGCGTTGGTCGTCATCACGGTTTCCCCGCAGGTCGGCGGCATACGTCTTCCCAGAATGGCAGCCTCGGAATTCGTAACAGCATGCGGGCGGAACGCGCCGGAGGCAAGGACCGAGTGGCAGGCGCGACTACTGACGCGCGTGGCACGGCGCAATTGGCACGCGTGCCGTTCGGCCGGGACATGATCGCGCTGCGCCTCCTCGGGTATGCCTCGGACTCACTGCGACTCGGGTTACCGGATACCGGGAGTGGGGCGGCGGACGTGCGGCTCCGATCCGCCGCCCAGGTGCGATCAGCGCCCGCCGGCCTTCGCTGGATGAACGGGCGCTGGGGGAGTCGGCATGGGCAGGTCGACCATGTCGCTATCCCGGGGAGCGCGCGTCACGAGATCCCGGTACTGCTCCGGCGTCATCCCGTGCATGTGCTCGACGAACGCGACCACCGCCCAGAGTTCCTCGTCGGAGTGCGTCTTCCCCCATGCCGGCATCGCCGTGTCCTTGATGCCGTGCTTGGTCTCCCAGAAGAACTCCGCCGCCTCCATATCCGTACCGCGGATGAACCGCGGCGGACGCGGGTACAGCCCTTCGAATAACGGGGTCTTCTCGATGCCGGGCGCCAGGTGGCAGCCGCTGCACATCGTGGCGTACCGGCCCGCGCCTTCCAGCAGCATCGCGGAGTCGGGGTTGGCGACGTCGCCGGGCACCTGCACGCTGCGCGCGTGATAGGCCACCGAGTGATCGGCAACGCGATGCAGCGTACGGGCCACGAAGCGCATGTGCGGCACATCCGCGCCGACGTCGTAGCGGCCCGAGTACACGTACCACCCACTCACACCGGTCACAAGAACGAGAACAGCCAGAATCGTGGCGCAGATCTTCACAGGGATCCTCTTTCATGAAGCCGGGCCGGCTCAGCCTCGTGCGAGCCGGAATCCGAACTCCTCTTGGTTAGTGTGCACCCGCTCAAAAAGTTCCGGCGAGTGCTCGTATTCTAACGCGACTCCCCGCGATCTGCCCGGCGTCGCAATTCCCGATTCCGAGAACTTCTCGGCCCGGAGTGGCACGAGCGACTGCCACCTAGACGACGGGAGCCCTCAGCTTCCAGCGGAAGGAGAGGGGAGCGTTCGGCCGTGCCGCCTGCCGCTTGCGACTCCCCGAATGCAGCCGAGCGGCTTCGGTGCCGCCCTCGGCTCGATCGGCTATCCTGATCCCACGCGCGGTGCAAGACCGGGCGGGAGAATCGTCGTGCTATCGAGCCGCGCCCCGGCGATTTGTTCACGATTGAGATGCAGGACCCCGCTGAGATCGGTGCCGGCGAGCCTCGTGTTCCGAAGCCGCGCGCCGGCGAAGTCGGCACCCGCCAGCCTCGCACCGGCGAGCGTCGCACCCTGCAGATCGGCACCCGCCAAGCTGGCACCGTCCAGACGGGTGTGCCGAAGGTCCGCGCCGACGAGCCCGGCGCGGACGAGATGGGCCCCCCGGAGGTCTGCGCTGTCCAGGTTGGCTCCGTCGAGATCGGCATCCGTGAGGTCCGCGTACGCGAGCACGGCCCCGCCGGTGAGGTCGGCGCCATCGAGGTGCACCTTGACGAGTACGGCGCTGTCAAGGTGAACACCGCGCAGGACGGAGCCGCCGATGCCGGCAATGTGGGCGCCGGTCAGGTCGGACCGCTCCAGATGCGCGCCACTCAGATCGGACCGATCGAGCTGCGCCCCCTGAAGCGAGGCGTGGGACAGATTCGCCGAGCGAAGGTCGAGGGTGAACGGACGCCGTCCGTTGCCGTCGGTGATCCGCCCCGCGAGCACGCGCGCCGCCGCTTCCACATCGGCCTCCGGGGCCTGTGCAACGCGGGCGGCTTGGTCCGCGATGCGCTGCCGCACGAACGCCTGGAGCGTCTCGAGCACGGGCGCGCGGAACCGTTCGGACGTGCGCGCCGCCTCGTCGAGCCCGTAGATCCCGGCCACCCGGACCACCATGTGGCCGCTCGTGAGCTGCTCGGCGCCGCGAGCGAACTGCGCCGTCGCCTGACGATCGCGGCACGCGTCCACCTCGCGCGCCACGAGGTAGAGGCCGACGCCGACCATGCCGGCCACCATGATCCGGAGCAGTGTGTTGCGGTAGCGGTCCTCGAGCGCGGCCATCGCGCCCGAGCCCTCGTGCGCGGCGGTGCGGCGCACCTGAAGCCGAGGCACGAGCCAGAGCGTGAGCAGCAGGATCAGCACCCCTCCCGCCGCGGCCACCGGTGGCACCCACGGCGCCAGCGGCCGCAGGTCGCCCTGCTTCGCCAGTAGCGCGAGGCCCACCGTCGCGCCAATGGCCATGGTGACGATCGACAGGGCAAGCGCGGTGCGGATTACTCGCGGCACCCACGTCCGCGTGGCTCGCAGCAGGCGCCGTCCTCTGCCCGTGCTGGTAGGACTGCCGGTGGGGCTCCCCGTGCCGCTTCCGCTGGCGACGTCGCTGGTGCCGTTCATTGCGCTCGGTCCCGGTTACAATGCCGTGACACTTTCAGGGTCCGGTGACCCCCCTTGTATCATACATACGCGCCGAGGCACGTCCGGGTTCTGGCGTCGGCAGAGGCCCAAATCCGAGGGGCCGAACGCGCACTGACCGAATCCCGAGTCGACCGCTCGGAGTGGCCCCCCGCGCCGGTGCGCGCCTCCGGGAGCGCCTCGACGAGCCGCGTCAGGTGCGACCGCCGGCACCCCGAACCATCAACAGGAGCATGATCCCGAGAAACACGACCACGCCTGCCGTCATGACCGCCGCGATGATCTCGTGTCCACGGTCGTATGCCTGGAAGGCGATCACCGCGCTTCCGGTCGCCAGCGCGGCAAAGATCACCTGCTGCATCCCCGAGTAGATGAGCTGCGCCGACCGCGCGAGCTGGGCCACGCGCACTTCCAACTCCCCGCGGTTCATCCGTTCGAGCGTCTGCTGGAGGTCCTGCGGAAGTACCGTTGCGCGCTGTGCAAAGCCCTTGACGGCCGTGCGGATCACCGCGCTCCAATCGCGATCCTTTCCAAACACGACGTCCTCCAGGTAGGGTCGAATGACGGTCATCGGATTCCAGGTGGGGTCGAGCTCGGTGTAGAGGCCCATCCCCAGCAGCGCCGTCCGCTCCAGCATGATCCAGTTGCGTGGCACCTGAAACGTCTTCATCAATTTCTGAAACGACACGTCCAGCTTCTTCAGGTCGGCCATCGCTTCCAGCTTGGCCCGTGCGTCCACCTGGAGGCTGCCGAGTTGAAACGACGCGTCGCTGAGCTGGGCCAGGAACGTGCGATTCGCGTAGGCGATCACGCGCTCGGCCACGTCGGTGCTCCGCGGATCCAGGGCCACGAACCCCATCTTCCGCACGACCGCGCTGATCGCCGGCGCATCGCGCCGCAGCATGGCCTCGATGAATTCCGGGATGCCTTCGCGCAGCGTTGCCGGCACCACGCCCACGGCGCCGAAGTCGACGAATGCGATCCGGCCCTGCAGGTCGACCAGGACGTTGCCCGGGTGCGGATCGGCGTGATATACGCCGTCGATGAATATCATCTTACAGTACGCGGTCAGGATCCGCACGGCGAGGTCGCGCCGTCCGAGTCCACGAGCTGCGAGGGCGTCGAAATCCGTGATCTTGGTGCCTTCGATGAATTCGGTCGTGAGCACGCGACGGGATGACCGGTCGCGCACCACGACCGGGAAGCGAACCGTGGGGTCGCCGGCGAAGTTGGCCGAGATCGTTGCGACGTTCGCGGCCTCCTTCCCGAAGTCCAGCTCTTCGGCGATCATCTGGCTGATTTCGGGGTGATAGTGCTCCATTCCGCGCAGGCCGGTGAACCATTGGACGAGCGCCAGCAAGTGGCCGATCGTTCTCAGATCCGCGCGCGCGATGCCTTCGATGTCCCAGTGCTGGGCCTTCACTGCTACGCGCCGGCCGTCGGCGAGCGTGGCCACGTGCACCTGCGCCAGTGACGCCGTGGCCAGGGGCACGTGGTCGATACTGGCGAACAACTCTTCGGGGTCGCGGCCGAACTCGGCTTTGAGCCGGGCGGCGATCTGTTCGTATGGGCGCGGCGGGAGCGCGTCCTGCAATGATACCAGCTCACGCCGGAACTCCTCGGGCAGGAAGTTCGCCATGATGCTGAAGAGTTGTCCCACCTTGATGAACAGGCCCCCCGCGCGGACGATGGCGCGTTCGATGCGCCGCGCGTTGGCGCCGTGCTTCTCCATCAGCAGCGTCTCGTAGCGCTGCGGTGACAGAAAGGGGCGGCGCAGGCGAAGCCACCCATAGCTGGCGGCGACGCGTGTCGTGGTGGCGTAAATGCGAAGGAGTCTCATCCAACTCGAATCCTAGCGCCTGCCCCGGCGTTGCCTAGCGGGCGATTGCGGCTGGTGCGGCGACTCGGAACCGCAATGGCAGCGGCACGGTCGGCAAGGGTGGCGCCGGCCTCGGCAAGTCGGATCTTCCGCATCGATCTTGTTCTTCGGGGTCGGTTGCGACCCGGCAAACCCGACCGCTCCGTCCCGCATTCCGCCAGTCTGCCTTGTTCAACTGGTAGGGAGGTGGACCCTCGTGTCGATGGGGTCGGCCATTCGCGCGCATCGGGTGCTCGTCGAACCGTCTTCTCAGGCACGCCCCCGGGCCCGAAGATCTGGAACGACACCTTCGTCCAATTGGCGTGGTTGCGCGCTCGCGATTGGGTGTTGGTGTGGGCATGCAGCGCGTAAGGGGCAACGACCGCGATACCGCAGCCTCGCCCCGCGAGCATGCCGTGCGGATCTCTCCGCCTACGACGACCACCAGGGGGCAACCGATGAGCATTATCGATCAGGCGCTGGACTCCAATCGCGCGTATGCAAGGACCTACGACTCGACGCTGGGGCGCCACCCGGCGCCCAAGCTTGCCGTGGTAACCTGCATGGATCCCCGCCTCTCGGACCTTCCCTCGATCCTGGGCCTGCCACAGTCCGACCTCGACGTCATCCGGACCGGCGGACCGGCGGTAACCGACGATGTGCTCGCCGAGCTCATCGTTTCCAATCGCATACTCGGCACCACCGAGATACTTCTCGTCAACCATACCGGGTGCGGGTTCACCACGTTCACCGACGTGGAATTGAACGCGAAGCTCAGCGCATCCACGGGCGACCCGTCACCCGCTCCCATGCGCTTCTTTTCATACAAGGATCCCGACCAGCACACGCGGGAGCAAATCGCCAAGGTGAGATCACATCCCTGGATCGCCAATGACGTTCCCGTGCGAGGCGTGGTGTTCGACGTGGAAACGGGCCTGCTGCGGGAAGTGCTGCCGGTCGCGACGCACACGGCCGCCTGAGCGCGTCAGGTTACGGGCAATGGGCATCATACCTTGGTATCGACCGATACCCTCGCACAATTGGCGGGGGCGTGCGGGCGTGCAACTATCCGTGCGGGTGGGGCGTTCGCTCCACCCGCTGTCCCGGATCGGAAGGTCTGGCAACGAGGTTCGGAAGTGCCAGGTTCGAATCCGAGGCGGCGTCAAGGGGCACGCAACCGAGAGGAGAACCTGCCATGCAAAAGCAACCTCGCACGCGTTCATGGATCGACGGTACCAACTTGACACTCGGGACGGTGCTGTTCTGTCTCGCCTGGGCCTCCGGTCCAAGGCTGCAGGCGGCTGAGTGGAATGCCTGGATCGTCGGCGGACTGATCGTATTCAATGCGGCCTGCGCGCTCGCCGGCTTTGCGGCCTGGGAGGAATGGACGAATGTCATCCTCGGCATGTGGGCCGTGATTTCGCCATGGACCTTCGGTTTCCAGGGCAACGCCGGCGTGACGTGGACGTACGTACTGCTGGGATGTGGAGTGGCCGGGCTCGCGGCCGTTCAGCTTCGGTTGGCGAACCGGGGGCGTCCAGAGGTCATGGCGTAGCGGCTCTGGGCAAGTCCCTCAGTGTGGAATGTTGGAATTGCGTTCGCCCCCCAACGCCGCATCAGCGTTCTCGCCGCATCGGGCCCGCCGTCAGTGGCGTGGACACCCGAGTCGAGAGTGCGCATGAGGACCGGCCCGGTGGCGCAGATGGGGGCGCGCTGCCGGTGCCCGGTGCGCGGCCCGCGGCTACGGCGCGCGCCAACTTGGTGAGCGCGGCGCCGCAAGCGCGCTTCATCTGGTAGGTCAGCTTTCCCTTCGATGGCGGGTCGGCCGCAACTGCAAGGAAGCATTCCCCACCGTCATTGCCCCAGCACCTGATGCACCGCGGCGATCGCGACCGACCCTTCCCCGACGGCGGAGGCCACCCGTTTGAGGCTCCCGGCCCGCACATCGCCCACGGCGAACACACCTGGACGGTTCGTTTCCAACAGGTGCGGCGCACGCGCCGCCGACCACCCGGTCGACGCGAGATCCTCGGGGGTCAGATCGACCCCCGTCTTGACGAATCCCGTTCCGTCCACCGCCACACACCCGCCGAGCCACCCGGTTCCCGGCACCGCACCCGTCATGGAGAACACGTGGCGGACCGGGTGCCGCTCCACCCGCCCGGTCCGGTTGTCGCGCCACGCGACACGCTGCAGGTGTCGCTCTCCCTCGAGTCCCACGACCTCGGTGCACACGTGTCTCACGATGCGCGGGTGCTCCTCGATTCGACGTATCAGGTAGCGCGACATCGTCTGGGCGAGGCCCGTCGACCTGATCAACATGTGCACGCGAGAAGCCGTATCGGCGAGAAACACCGCCGCCTGCCCCGCCGAGTTGCCCCCGCCAATCACCACGACTTCCTCCGCCGAGCACAGCTGCGCCTCCATGCGAGTCGCGGCATAGTAGACCCCGGCGCCCTCGAACCGATCCAGGCCCTCCAACGGGAGACGGCGATACCTGGCGCCGGTGGCGATGATCGCCGTCCGAGCCAGAACGCGGCTTCCGTCCTCCATCTCCAGCGCGTACGGTCGCTGCGAACAATCCAGTCGGCGCGCCGCCGCCGCGATCATGAACTCGGCCCCGAACTTGAGCGCCTGATTGTGGGCACGGTCCGCAAGCTCGCCCCCAGAGATGCCGGTGGGGAACCCGAGGTAGTTCTCGATGCGCGAACTCGTTCCCGCCTGGCCGCCGGAGGCGATCGCCTCCAGGACGATCACGCCGAGCCCCTCGGATGCACCGTACACGGCGGCCGCGAGGCCGGCCGGACCGGCACCGACGACGGCGAGATCCCAGACGCGACTCGGATCGACGTCGTTGTTGAGACCCAGGCAGTCGGCGATGCGCCGAATGTCGGGATTGCGCAGCACGACCTCGCCGCGGCAAATGACCACCGGGATGTCCGCGGGCTTGACGTCGAGCCGATCGAGCAGCTCCTGCACACCGGCATCCCGGTCCAGGTCGAGCATGGTATACGGGTGCCCGTTGCGCCCGAGGAACTCGCGCACCCGCAGCGTGCCCTGGCAATAGCTGGATCCCAAGACGACGGTATCGCCGGATCCGTTCGCGACGAACGCGGCGCGCCGCAGGACGAATGCGCGCATGATGATCTCGCCCAATTCGGCATCCGTCTGGATCAGATTGAGCAGGTCGGCCCGACTGACTTCGACCACTTCGCCGGCCTCGATCACGCGGAGTTCCACCAGGCCGCGTCCCCCCGAGAGCATCGTGATCTCGCCGGTGAACATCCCCGGTCCAAGCATGATCACCGAAGCCGCGTTCGCCGCAGACACGAGTCTCCCGTCGACCCGTCCGCGCACGATGACGTAGAAGGCCGTTGGGCGGACCCCCGCCTCGAGCAGCACTTCCCCGGGGCGCACCGTGCGGGTTCTCCCGAGCGCGAGGAAGCGTTGAACCTGCGATGGTGTCAACGTGGCCACCGCGTGGCCGGCCATCGGCGAGAACGCGGCCGGTGCCAAGCCGTCGAGCCCTACCAGATTGGAATGCACTCCGGACACGCCGCCTCCTCGTCAGGGTACCGCCGGTCCCCGCGCCATACTGCGTACGTGGGGGAGCAACCGGTATTGCACGTTGGTGTCGGTCCCACGTCGGTGCACGCGCGACAGGCAGCCGCCCGGCTGTCTATGCGACCATGGTCCAATGGCTGCGCCGCCTGGGCGACGGTATGATACCGCGGCATGGAGACGAGATTCAGGGCTCCCGGCGGTCCGCCACTCGTTGACGCAGCCGACCACCTCGCGCTCGAGCGATTGGTCATTGAGGCGGCGTGGCGCGTGGATGACGGCCAGTCGCAGGCGTTGGCCGATCTGTTCGTCGACACCGGCGAGCTGGATCTTGGCGAGACGGTACTGCGGGGCGCCGACGCCATCCGCGCCTGGGGACGTGCCCTCGACGAGGCCCGCACCTACGGGTGCATCCGCCACGTGGCCGGGAACATGCGCTTCGTTTCCACCGGCAAGGACGCCGCGGAAGGCGTGACCATTCTGACCGTGTTCATGGACGATGAGCACCGGACGTCGAGTCCCTGGGTCGTGGGTGAAGACCACGACCGCTTCGTTCGCACGCCCGACGGATGGCGGTTCGCGCACCGACGGTGGGTGCAGCTGTTCGCGCGCGGCCGCTGAACGCGCCTCCCCCACCGCACCGGATCTAGCGGAGCTGCGCACGCCTTAGCCGGAATCGCGGCGCGCATTCCCCACCAACCCCACCACGAGACTTCGTGATATCACGAACGCTCGTGGTCGCCTCGCCCTCCGTCGGCACCCGCGCGATCGGCACGAAACGCAACCCACATCACGGCTTACCCCCACGCGGCGCGGCGACGACGTCGCTGGCCCGGCCCTTGCCTTTATCCGGTGCGATCGCACGACACAACACACAACCGATCAACGTCGCCCTCGCCTGGGGGCGGAAAGGAGGAGTCGTGATGCAAGCAAGGTGGACGCTGCTCGCCGCCATACCAGCCTCGATGCTGATGGCGGGGCAGCTCCGGGCACAACGACGACAGGATGGCAGCGGGTCAGACTCGCCTCCCGTCGCGGGAGGCGATTGGACGATGCCGGGAAAGAACGACGCCGCCACACGGTACAGTGGCCTTTCACAGATCGACACGTCCGATGCGTCCCGCCTCGAGCCCGTGTGGAGTTTCTCCACCGGCGTGCTCGGGGGACACGAGGGGCAACCACTCGTCGTCAACAACACGATGTACGTGGTGACGCCGTATCCGGACGTGCTCTACGCCTTCGACCTCACGAAGGACGGCTATCCGCTCAAGTGGAAGTATCGCCCCGTCGTGAATCCCGCGTCCGTCGGGTCCGCGTGCTGCGACGCGATCGACCGCGGGGCCGTGTACGCCGACGGCAAGATCATCTACAACCTGCTCGACGGGCACACCGTGGCCGTGGACGCGGCCACCGGCGCCCAGGTGTGGATGACGAAGGTGGCCGATCTCCAGCAGGGCGAGACCATGACCATGGCGCCGTTCGTGGTCAAGGATCGCGTGATCGTCGGCCCGTCGGGCGGCGAATTCGGCATTCATGGCTGGGTGAAGGCGCTCGATCTGAAGACCGGCAAGGTCGCGTGGACGGCGTACAGCGCCGGACCCGACAGCGTGATCAAAGCGGATCCGAAGACTTTTCACTCGTACTACGTGAAGGGCAACGAACTCGCCCTCAAGAGCTGGGACGGCGAATCGTGGAAGACGGGGGGCCTGCCCGTGTGGGGCTGGCTGTCCTACGATCCGCGGCTCGATCTGCTCTACTACGGGGTGGGAAACGCCTCGCCGTACAACTCGGAGCAGCGACTCGGCGATAATCGGTGGGCGTCGAGCGTGTTGGCCCGCCGGCCCGAGGACGGCTCGCTGGTGTGGGCATACCAGTTCACGCCGCACGAGAACTGGGACTTCGACTCGAACGCGGGCATGATCCTCGCCGATCTCAAGATCGACGGCAAGATGCGGCACGTGCTCGTCCACTTCGATAAGAACGGCTTCGCGTACACGCTGGATCGCACCGACGGCCAGGTTCTCGTGGCCAAGCCCTTCGTTCACGTCACCTGGGCCAAGGGAATCGACCTCAAAACGGGCCGTCCGATCGTGGATTCCACCAAGCTCACGGGCGCTTCGCGCGGCAACGTGACGCAGATATGCCCAAGTCTGGAGGGGGGCAAGAGTCCGGCCTCGCCCGCCGCGTTCTCGCCGCACACCGGGCTGTTCTACGCCGCCACCAACAACCTCTGCATGAGCTACGACGCCACGCAGGCGGTGCACATCTCGGGTACACCGTACATCGGCGCGAACACGCCGTACCAACCCGGACCGGGGGGCAACGAGGGCGCGTTCATCGCCTGGGATGCGGTGCACGGGCGGAAGGTCTGGGAAATCAAGGAGAAGTTTCCGGTCTGGAGCGGCACCGTGGCAACGGCGGGCGACGTGGTCTTCTACGGCACGCTCGACGGATGGTTCAAGGCGGTGAACGACAAGACCGGGAAGCTGCTGTGGAAGTTCAAGGTCGGCTCCGGCGTGGTCGGCGCGCCCATCGTGTATCGGGGCCCCGACGGGAAGGAGTACGTCGCGGTGTATGCCGGCATCGGCGGCGACTGGTTCCTGCTCTCGGGCGACGTGCGCTCGGACGACCCGGCGGACGTCCGCCCACGGGCAGACTTCGCTCCCGACATCGCGCGCTACACGAGCCAAGGAGGCATGGTATGGATATTCGGATTGCGGTAAACGGGCCCATGAAGCGACTCGCGTCGCTCGGCCTCGCCGTGGTGGCGCTTGCGTGTGGCAGCGCGAAGGCCGCGAGTACCTCCTCGGCCGGCGAGCCCGTGGCCCAGCTGCCACCACCGGTGCTCGATGCGCGCGAAGTGCTGCCGGGGGCCAAGGCACCGAAAGCGGGAGAGATGCGCAATCCCGACGCCGGTGATCCGAAGGCCGCGAAGGCCGGCGGCGCGCTGTTCAGCACCATGAACTGCGACGGGTGCCACGGAGGTGGGGCCACGGGATGGGTGGGACCGAGTCTCGTGGACGGTCGGTGGCGTTACGGCGGCGCCGACGGCAACATCTTTCAATCCATCTACTACGGGCGTCCGAATGGAATGCCTGCCTACGGGGGCATTCTGCCGGCGTCGTCGATCTGGGCAATCGTCACCTACATCCGATCCCAGCCGCTCCCGCCCGACGTGCCCACAGAAGCTTGGCGCGGGGGGAAGAAGAAGTGAGACGCCAGATCATTGGCGTCGCGATCCTCGGGGTGCTCGTCACCCCGGGGATCCTCGCGGCGCAACAGTCGCTCGGAGTGAGCGGGGTCTCGCTCTCCGGGTTCGTGGAGTCGTCGTTCACGCACTCGTCGGCTCCGGTCGCCGGGCAGGTCGTGGGACGCCTCTACGACCAGAATCAGGATCAATTCATGCTGAACGGCCTCGAACTGTCGCTCGACAAGCCGTTCGATGCATCCAAAGCATCCGCCGGCTTCCATACGGACCTGTTGCTGGGACAGAACGGAGCGCGGATCCAATCGGCAGGGCTCGACCTGGGCAATCAGGGCGACCTCCCACAGGCGTACGTGGTGCTCAATCTCCCGACGCCCAACGGGACCGGCGTGCAGATCAAGGCGGGCAAGATGGTCGCGCTCCCCGGCGTGGAATCGGCGTACGACGTCCAGAATCCCAACGTGTCGCTCGGGTACCAGGCCGTGTACGTGGAGATGGCCACCGGAACCGGCATCGATGTCGACCACCGGTTCAACAAGCATTTCGATGCCGACGTTCGCGTATTGAACGGATGGGACGTGGTCCGGGACAACAACCATCACGTCTCGATCGGCGCGCGCGCGGGCATCACCGCGGACTCCGCCACGAGCGTGAACCTGGTTGCGTGGATGGGCCCCGAGGAGGCGGGCAATGACAGCTCGATGCGCTACGGGGTGGACGCGGTGCTCAACCACCAGATCTCGCCGCAACTCTCCGGTTGGATCCAGGGCGATTACGGACGAGAGGATGCGAACGCCGCGCTCGCCGACCCCACGCAGACCGCCCGGTGGTGGGGGATTGGGGGGATGGCTCCAGTACGACCTGCTCTCGTCGGCCGACCTCGCGGCGCGAGCCGACTATCTGAACGACGAGAACGGCGCGCGCACGAGCGGGGTGCTCGGACTTCCGACCAACGTCGGGCAGCGCATCGGCAGTGGCACGGTCACCCTGAACGTTCACGCCTGGCCCGACGCGATGGTGCGGCCCGAGCTGCGCTACGACCGGTCGAGTCTGGCCGCCTTCGATGGGAAGCACGGCCAGTGGACGATGGGCTTGAGCATCGCCTACCTGTTCTAGCGACGCGGGGACAGGTCAGGGGCCGGCGGCCCGCGCGAGCGATCCATGCCCGCGCGGGCCGATCGAGCGCTCGATGCCGAACCGCTTCATCCTCGATGCGAGTGTCGTGGCCTTGACGCCGAGCAGTTCGGCGGCGCCTCCGGGGCCGTAGATCTTTCCTCCGGCTTGCTCCAGTGCCGCGACGATGTTGTCCCGCTCCCGACGCGACACCTCGGCGTGGGAGATTACGGGGGCCGCCGGCGGCGCACTCGTGGCGCCGTCGGCGGCGCGGGGCGTCCGCCTCACCGCTCGCAGCACGGGTTCCACCTGCACCGCGCCACCGCGCGAGAGAATGACCGCCCGCTCGATCACGTTGCGCAGCTCTCGGATATTCCCCGGCCATGCGTAGCCTTCGAGCTGCTCCAGAGCCTCGTCGGCGAGCCTGACGTCCGGACGGCCCAGGCGATGGGCGATGGCCTGGAAGAACTGCAGCGCGAGAGGGGCCACATCCTCGGGCCGCTCCCGCAGGGGAGGAAGATGAATCGGAACCACGCACAGCCGGTAGAAGAGATCCTCCCGGAATGCGCCCTCGTCCACCTCGCGCGCGAGATCGCGGTTCGTGGCGGCGATCACGCGGGTGTCGACGTGCCGTCGGCGATCGTCCCCCACCCGCTCGATCTCTCCCGCTTCCAGCGCTCGAAGGAGTTTTCCCTGGAGTTCGAGCGGGATCTCCCCCACCTCGTCGAGGAGGATGGTGCCGCCGTCGGCACGCCCGAACCGGCCGTCGCGGTCCCGGAGCGCGCCGGTGAAGGCTCCCCGCACGTGCCCGAAGAACTCGCTCTCGAACAGCTCCCGCGGTACGGAGGCGCAATTCACCGACACGAGCAGCCGCGTCCGACGCGCGCTCGACGCGTGGATGGCCCGCGCAATCAACTCCTTCCCGGTGCCGGACTCGCCCGTGATCAGCACCGGCGCGTCGGTGGGCGCCACGAGTTCCACCTGCTCCAGCACGCGCCGAAGGCCGGCGCTCCGGCCGACGATCACCAGATGCGGGTCGCCGGCAATCCGATGGACCGCCGGCGTCACGTCGGACCCGCTGCTCCCCTGAACTCCGATCACCACGTCACCGAGAGACCGCCGAAGACGGCGCGCGACGCGCCCGGCTCGAAGAAGCGCCCGGCAGCGGCGTTCACGACGACGTTTGCCACGTAGCGCGTATCGAACAGATTGGTCACTCCGAGCGAGGGCTCGAGCACGACGTCATGAACGCGCACGTCATAGCCGGCATAGAGATCGGTGAGCGCCCAGCCGGCCGCGTGCACGGTGTTCGCATCGTTCGCCCACGTGGCGCTGCGTGCCGTTTCCTGCGCGTTGAACC
The DNA here is from genome assembly GCA_963814345.1 of uncultured Gemmatimonadaceae bacterium. Taxonomy (GTDB): domain Bacteria; phylum Gemmatimonadota; class Gemmatimonadetes; order Gemmatimonadales; family Gemmatimonadaceae; genus JAGWRI01. The sequence continues at coordinate 551,709 of CAWFCT010000021.1, forward strand.
ACCACGGCCCGCGGTCGACGCGAAGCGCCAGCGATCCGGAGTGGACCGGGACGCCGGGAATCGCATCGCCGTCCAGCGTATCCGTGGCCGTCCGAAACCTGTCGAACCGCAGATGCGTGAAGGTATACGCCGCGTCGAGCGTGACGCCCGGCCCGGGGCGCAGTTCCGTGGACGCCTCGATGCCGCGGTGCGTGGCGGAACCGGCGTTGCGATAGAAGGCGCGTCCGGGCTGGCCGGGCACCTCGAAGGGGATGAGTTCGTTCGACACGCGCGTCGTGTATGCGGCCACCTCCGCCCGTCCCCACGATTCCCGCAGGCGCCACCCCGACTCGATCTGCGTGGCGCGCTCGGGCGCGAGATCGGGATTGAACCCGCCGGCGCCGTCGGGACGGTTCGTGAGTTCGGTCGTCGTCGGCGTCTCGAACGACGTGCCGATGTCCGCGAAGCCGGTGACGCCCGCCGACACCGCCAGCGATATCCCGAACGAAGCCGACGGCGCTTCCAGCATGCGGCGCCCCGACTGGTCGCCATTGGTGAGCAGGCGATCGTCGGCCTGGAACGTGAAGCGATCGTAGCGCGTGCCCGCGGTGAGGGTCAGCCGGCCCGGCAGGTGCACGATGGCACGGGCGAACGGTCCCACGCTGGTGACGCGTTCGAGCTGGTTCAGTGTCAGCGCGTTCGTATGGTTGTGGTTCTGGCGATCGTCGCGCTGCTCCTGCGCATCGAGACCGACCGTGAGCGCCTGGTGCCGCCCGGCGAACGACCAGGGGATGGTGCCCGAAAACCGGAGGCCGCCGACCATGCGTCCGAGATCGATGACGGTGGGCACGATCGGGTTGTGAAGGTCGCGCCTGAGCCCGAATACCGTGAAGTCCGTCGCCGCTCCGTCGGCGCCACGATGCTCCAGCGTGACACCCGCCTCGGCCTGCGTCACGCGCTTGCCGGCGTGTACCGAGACATTCCGCGGACTCGCCATGCGCGGATCGCTCGCCAACTCGACCCCGGTCAGGGCGCCGGGGTCCTGCAGCCATGGCTCGTCGGCGCCGTTGACCATCTCGATCAGCCGCGTGTGGGCGCCGAGGGACTGCGTGAGCCGGGCGTCCACGCGGCGAACGTCGCCGGCGCTGTGCGCGCGAAACCCGGTTGAGGTGAGTCGGCTCCCCGTGATGCGCAACGCGCCGGCGCCCACCGGAACCGTGGCCCCCGCCAGCAGCTTCGTGAGTCCGAATCCGCCGCTGGTCTCGGTGCCGTGCGTACGGAAACCTCCAACGGCGGAATCGGCCGTCGAGAGACTCACCACGCCGCCGGCCGCGTTGCCGTACAGCGTGGCCGCGGTACCGCGCAGCACCTCGGCGCGCGTGACCTCCGACAGCTCGATGGCGGTGAGTTGGCTCTGCCCGTCCGGCGTGGTCTGCGGGATCCCGTCGAGGAGAATCGTGATGCCTCGGACGCCGAACGCCGCCCGCGCACCGAATCCGCGAATGGACATCGCCTCGTCCTGCGCGGGGTTGAACCGCTCGTTCACGATGACGCCGGGCACCAGGTAGAGCAATTCATCCAGGCCGGTGGCGGCGTGCCCGCGGAGCAAAGGCCCGGCGTCGAGCACCGTGGTTGCCGACGGGAGCGTGGCCGCGGGATCCGACGTCCGGTTTGCCGTCACGACGATCGGCTCTAGATGCGTCGTGTCCGCCGATCCTGCCCCCGCCTGCTGCGCGCCCAGGGTTGCCGCGCCCAACGCGAGATTCGTGGCGAAGAATGCCGCACTCGCCAATAGCCCGTGCGTGACGCCGCTCCGGCGGGTCGCCGGTCCGTACTCTTTCATAATTCCCCCGAGAGCGAATTGGGATCACTGCGCAAGGTGCGGCCCGGGCTCGGCAGCGCCCATTCCCTGTAGTGGGCATCTTCGCCTCCCCCGTATCGGGAATGGTTCCGAGCTTGGTTCCGCCCCAGCTTGCGGCCGTGCCCGAAAGGGCCGCGCCGTGGGGGTTTGACCCAGTCTTCCCGCGTGGAGGTGGCCGATGAGTGCGGCAGGAAGTCTTCGAGTACTGGCGTTCGCCGGGAGTCTTCGGCGCGGATCGTTCAATCATGGGTTGGTGCAGGCGGCCATCGAGTTGGCCCCGCCGGACATGACGATCATCGACTTCGATCTTGCGCCGATCCCGCTGTACGACTTCGACGTCGAACAGCATGGCGATCCGGAACCGGTGGTTGCCTTCAAGCACGCCATCCAGGCGGCCGACGCCTTGCTCATCGCGACCCCCGAGTATCAACACGGAATTCCCGGCGTGCTCAAGAACGCGCTCGACTGGGCGTCCCGGCCGCCCGGCGATTCGGTGATGCAGGACAAGGTCGTGGCGATCATGGGCGCGAGCCCGGGCTTTACGGCCACGGCCCGGGCGCAGGCCCAGCTGAGGCAGACCCTGGCGTTCTCGCAAATGCACATCGTGGTGAGCCCGGAGGTCCTGGTGGGCGCGGCGCACGAGAAGTTCGACGCCGACGGAAGCCTGACCGATCCGGGTACTCGGCAGCAGATCGTGGATCTGCTGCAGACGCTTGCCACACTCACGCGCAGGATGCAGCGCGCCGACGTCGCAGCCGCCTGATGAGGAGCCCCATCGGGACCTCGACTTCGTAACCACCAATCGGACACCGCGGACATGCGCATCTGCCTCGTCACACCATACGATCTGTCTCACGATGGGGGCGTCAACCGCCACGTGATCACGCTGGCTCAGGCGCTGCGCCGGCTGGGCAACCACGTACAGGTGCTCGGCCCGGCGAGCGGCGCTACGCCGCCGACGTGCGATGGGCTGCGGGGTGTGGTTTCGCTACCGGCCAATGGCTCGCGGGCCCGCATCGGTCTCCTCGCGTCCAGGCGGGCCGTGAGCGGCTACCTGCAACGCGGCCAGTTCGATCTGGTGCACGTCCACGAACCCTGGGTGCCGGGCGTGGCCCGCCAGGCCGTGAATGCCTCGCAGGTTCCCGTGGTGGGCACCTTTCATACGTTCTCGGAGGACGAGTGGCGGATCGTGACGGCGGCGCGCTGCGCGCTGGCGCGGCCTCTACGGCGCCTCGCCCTCGGCGTGGCCGTTTCCAAACCGGCAGCGAGGTTTGCGCGCCGCGTGTATGTCGGCCCCATGGTCGTGCTGCCAAACGGCATCGACCCCGACGACTTCGCCGAGCCGGTTGCCGATCGGTGGGCCGGCGATTCCGGCTCGGCGGTGCGGGCCCCGGGGCCACTGCGTCTGCTGTTCGTGGGGCGATTCAACGAGCCGCGGAAGGGCCTGCGTCACCTGCTGGCCGCGGCGGCTCTGCTGCGCGATCGCGGAAGAAGTCTCGAGCTGCGCGTGGTCGGCCCCGGAGATCCCTCCGGGTTCGGCTCGCTCGCGGTCCGCGCGGGCGCCCGATTCGTCGGTCGCGTGGACGATCGCGTGCTGCCGTCCATGTATCACTGGAGCGACCTGTTCTGCGCACCGTCGACGCGCGGAGAGAGCTTTGGCCTGGTGCTCATCGAGGCGATGGCCAGTGGCCGCCCCGTGGTGGCCAGCGACATCCCGGGCTACCGCAACGCGGCGGCAGGCGCGGCGGTGCTCGTGCCGGCCGCCGCTCCCGAAGCGCTGGCGGCCGGCATCCTTCGCGTTGCCGACGACGAACGCTTGCGCGAGAGCCTCGTGCGCCGCGGCCTGCAGCGCGCCCAGGAGGTCACCTGGAGCCGCGTGGCGATGTCGCTCAACGATCTCTACACGGAAACGGTGGCCTGGAGTCGCCCCGGCAGCCGGGCGGTCGGCTTCCCCGCCTGATCCCCGACCCGGCAGCCGTGCCATGAGCGGGGTGTAACACTTTGGTCGTATTGCTCCCCGGGCCGCCGTCCCCCCTATTGGTACCATGACCATACGTCTGATGCTCGCCGATGATCATCCCGTGATCCGGGCCGGCCTCGTCGCGCTGATCGGCGCCGAGGACGACATGAGTGTGGTCGCGGAGGCGTGCGACGGGGCCGGCGCGGTGGCCCTGTACGCGGAATGCTCACCCGACGTGGCGCTCATGGATCTGCGCATGCCTGGCATGGGCGGCGTTGCCGCAATCCGAGCCATCGTCGGCGCCGCGCCACGGGCGCGGATTCTGGCGCTCACGACCTACGACGGCGACGCCGACATCCACCAGGCGCTCGATGCTGGCGCCTGCGGCTACCTGCTCAAGGACATGCTGGGCAGCGAGCTGGTGAGCGCGGTGCGTGCCGCGGCCGACGGCCGCCGAGTCATCCCGCCGGTGGTTGCAACCCGGCTCGCCGAGTTCATGCCCCGCGTCGACCTGACCAGCCGTGAGGTGGAGGTACTCCGCTTCGCCGGCAAGGGGCTGCGGAACAAGGAGATCGCCCGCGTCATCGGGCGAACGGAGGAGACGATCAAGGTCCACCTCAAGCACGTGATGGCCAAGCTCGGCGCCTCCGACCGCACCGAAGCGGTGACAGTGGCGCTCGAGCGCGGAATCCTTCATCTCAACGAGTGACTCGTCGCCGGTGCCGCCGGTGGCCGCCACGCCCCAGCGGCCCCTGGCGCTACGACGACGACGTGTTGCCCGCCTTTCCCTGAAGTCGCCTCGCGGGCGCATCTGCATCCCCGTCATGCTCGCCGGCCACGCGCAGCCCGCTGAGGAATCGGCGGAAGGGGCTCGCCTGCCGGTCTCCGTGCCGATCGTCATGGACCGCGACCGGCCCTGGCTCGTCGGCGGCGTCACCACCCAGGCCGTTCTGCACGAGCAGCACCACCATGCCCCGCGGCCGGCCGCCGGGCCGCTCCCGGTCCGTGCCCCCGGCAACCGCACCGTATGTTCGAAGCTCGCGGCGCACGGCGTCGCGGTCATCGCCTCCGTCTAGGCGGCCGCCGGGGAGCTCGAGGTTCTCCGCCTCATCGCCGAAGGCAATCGCGACGGTGAAGTAGCCGGCACGACCGGCGGTCGCGAGAAGGCGATGCAGATGCACGCGAAGCGCCTCCTCGCAAGTGTCCTCGTCGGCCACCGCGCCTGAGCCATGGCGCTGGCCCTGCGACCCGATGTCCTTCACGGACGCTGAGCGTGCGGATACGGCGGTTGATAGCGGTCGCATGAGTGTTGCTTACCCTCGCTGCAATAGGTGATGATGGAGCTCCGGCCCGCGGGCCGGTGGCGGATCCAGTAGCGGTCGGCCGTCGTTGCCGCGTCGCCACGCGTCGGACAGCACGGCCTGCCGCCCCCAGCGCGCGATCGCGTCGCACGCCGCGTCATAGCCCGACCGGATGACGATGGCGGGTTCGCTCCCCCGCAACGTGGGGATCCAACCGACGGGCGGCCTGATGACGAGGAGCGGCGGGCCTCGCCAGAGCGACACCTCGTCGCGCGTCATGCGCTCGGACATCATCGCCCGAGCTCGGCACACGGAGTCGATTGCACTCGAGTGCCTGTGCCCGACCTCGACGGGACCGGTGTCGCTGCCCACGTCCACGCAGATGATCACATCCACGCGCCCCTTCAGCGCCCGGATGCCGAGCGGATCGAGCACCGCGCCGTCTACGCAGAGGCGACCCGCCACTCGGCCGGCCGGCAGCAGTCCCGGCATCGCACAGGAGGCGTACACCGCGTCGGCCACCGGCACGTCGCACAACCCATCCTCCCCCCACATCACCACCGTTGCCGCTTCCAGGTCCAGGGTGCTAACCAGAAGCGGCGCGCCGAGCGATCGGAACGTCGTCGACCCGAAGAGGTCGTTGCATACCTCGCGGAGCGGCCCCTCGCGATACAGGGCTTCGGCCCGGACGCCGTGGCGCAGCAGGTGCGGCAGGTTCGGCCGGAACAGATCCCGCCCCTGCCAGCGCACCGCGAGCCGGTGCAGCCGGCGGAGGTCCACGCCGTGTGCCGCGGCGGCGGCAAAGATCGCCCCGATACTCGAACCCGCGAACACGTCCGGCCGCAGCCCCGCTTCATCCAGCGCGCGGAGCACCCCGATATGCGCCAGGCCTCGCAGGCCACCGCTGCCGAGTGCCAATCCGATCTTCGGTATCGCCATGGGGGCAACATGCGCCGTCACCCGCCCCGCGCCCATTCCCGTAACGGGGAATCTTCACGTCACACCGACGGGGTTCTGCGATGCGCGCGCGCCCTCGGAGCTCCCCTCCATCCGTTGCAGCAGCCGCTCCCGCAGCGCGTCGTAGATGGGCGGGATGCCGACCAGATCGGCTACCGCCATCGCCACGAAGCAGGCGACGAGCATGGGCAACAACGTCGCGACCGCGCCGGTCATCTCGATGACGAGGACGATGCCCGTCACCGGCGCTCGGACCACGCCCGTGAAGAAGGCCGCCATACCAACCACGGCGAACGCCCGAGGATCGATTCCAAACGCCGGAAACGCGGCGTGCCCCAGCCCGCCACAGAACCACCCGAGCTGCGCACCGAGCAACAGGAGCGGGGCGAACAACCCGCCCGGCGCCCGCACCCCATAGCACACCGCGCTGAAGCAATATCTGAACGCGAATATGAGCGGGAGCGTACTCAGGGCCAGCGTGCCGGCCAGCGTGGCCTCCGTCAGGCGCTCACCGCCTCCGATCAGCCACGGTGCGTACCAGCCGACAACGCCGACGAGCGCTCCGACCGCCACCGCCTGCTTCCAGTACGACCACCGGTCGAGCCGCTCGGCCACGTCCAGGGCGCCGGTGAGCGCCCGGTTGTAGACCGTCCCGCCAAGGCCGGCCACGGCCCCGACCACCAGGTACCCCAGCCATGCCACGCCGGCTCCGTACAGGTGGACGGCGGCGGCGGCCGGCGGCGCCGCGGGGATGCGGACATCGAACAGCGGGGCGTCGCCCAGGAAGAGGCGCGCCACCAGAATCGCCGTCGACGAGGCACCGAGCGCCGCGATCGCCACCCGCGTCTCGAATCGTCGCAGCAATTCCTCGAGCACGAACACCGCTCCGGCGATCGGCGCGTTGAACGCGACGGCGAGCCCGGCCCCCGTGCCCGCGGCGACGAGTGCATGCAGGTCGGGCCATCGACGGCGAAAGCGGGCGCCGATCAACCGCGCGCCCACCGCACCCATCTGCACGCTCGGTCCTTCGGGACCGAGCGCCAGCCCGCCGCCGATGGCCAGGAGGCCGCCAACGAATTTGACCATCAGGAGCCGCAGCAGCGGCCTCGCCGGAAGCTTGCGCCGCAGCGCCACCTCCACTTCGGGGATACCGCTGCCCTCGGCGTAGGGCGAGAACCGGCGCGCGAGCCACGCTGCGCCGGTAGCCACCCCCGCCCCCGCACACACGACGAGGGCGAACCCGCCAACGGGCCAGCGGTGCGATCCGGCGAGCAGCGCGTTTCGCAGCCACCCGGCGGCGTCGAGCGCGAGGCGAAATCCGGCGACGACCAGGCCGGTCCACGCGCCCACCGCCATGGAGAGTACGGCCAGCGCCCCCAGATCGCGATCACGGCGCCGCGCGGTGAGGGCGTCTGCAACGTGCTTCGTCATGGCCTGCCCCGGCAGATGCGACATGTAGAGCATTATGGTAGTTGCGAACGGCGGGGACGGGCCACTATCCACTCGGGGGATTGCTCCGTACCCCATCCGGGGGAGGCCGGCGAAGAACTCCACGATCGGGGGACTGGCGGATCCCCGGTGCGGGGGATGGGCGGTATCGGCTCCGCGCCGCACGTTGCGTCCATGTTCGGAGGTTCAACCTGGCGGGGCCCTCATACCACGGTCGTCGTGATGCTGGCGTGCGCGGGAGTCGCGTCTCCGGCTCACGCGCAGCGAGCCGACACCACGGCGCGGGACTCGGCTGTCGTTCTCACCGCAATCGAGGTCTCGAGCTCCGGTAGCCCGTCGGCGGGGCCCGACCTCACGGCCATCGGCCCGGCGGGCGTGTCGGTGCTGGGGGCGTCGCGCGTGGATGCCTACCGCCCAACCGCGCTGCCGCAGGCGCTCGCGCAGCAGCCCGGTATCTCGCTCTACGACGACCTGGGGTCGAGCTCCAAACTGGGGATCACGTCGCGCGGGTTTCTGGCATCCCCCGTCGTCGGCACGCCGCAGGGGCTATCGGTGTTTCTCGACGGCGTCCGCGAGAATGAGCCTGACGCGGCGGAAGTCAATTTCGACCTGCTGCCCATGTCCGCCGTGCGGCGCGTCGAACTGGTCAGCGGCACGGCGTCGCTCCAGGGTGCCAACTCGCTGGGCGGCGCGATCGACCTCGTGACACCGCGCGGCACCGGGCCGCTCAACGGCGACGTGGAGATGGAGGCCGGCTCCTGGGGCGCGTTCGGCCTGAACGGTTCCGCCGGTGGGAGCACGCCCGGAGGCCTCAGCTACTATGCGGCCGGCAACTATCATCGCGAGGACGGCTGGCGTCAGATGACCGGCGCCAACCGGGAGAGCGGGTTGATCAACTTCGGACGTCTCGGGAGCGCGCGCGGTTGGAACGTCCAGGTGCTCCTCTCGCGAGCGCTCGCGAAGACCGCGGGGTCGCTCCCAACCAGCGTGTTCGCCGCCCGACCCGACTCGAACCTCACACCCGGCGACGATGAGGACCTGTCGTTGGCGCAGGTCGCCCTGTCCGCGTATCGCCGACTCGGCGACGGCCGTGCGTCGTTGCGCGTCTGGGATCGTAACAGCCACGGCGATCGCCTGAACGCCAATCAGGCCGGCGATCCGAACAGCCGCAACCGGAGCTACGCCTCGACCGTCGGATGGAGGCTCGGCTACCGTTGGGGGCGCGCCGTGCGAGACGCGATCCTCTCCCTGCGCGCCGGTACCGACGGTTCGGTGAATCACGTGCGTGTGCGCCTCTTCGACGACTCCACGAAGTTCGGCGGCGGGGAGTCGCTGACGACGTTTGTGCGCAGTCCGTTGTGGGACGTGTCGGGCTTCGGCGCGGCGGATATCGGTCTCGGCCCGCTGACCGTCTCCGGCGGCGCCCGATACGATTACGTACGGATTCCCTACCGCGACCAGCTGACGCCGTCCAATGACGGCACCGCGTCGTACGCGCGGTTCGAACCCAAGGGCGGCGTGACCGTCAACGCCGGCGGCGGTTTGACGATCTACGCGTCGGCCGGCGCCAGTTTCCGGGCCCCCGCGCTCATCGAACTGGCATGCGCGGATCCCGCCGCGCCCTGCGCGCTGCCGTACAGCCTCGGGGCCGACCCGCCGATCCGCCCCGTCGGTGCCGTCACGTACGAGACGGGGTTTACGTGGGCTCGCGGGCGCGTCGTCGGCCAGGGCTCGGTGTACCGATCCGATGTGACGGATGACATCTTCCTGTTCGGGCGCGCGAGTCCTGCCACACGCTCCACCGTCGACGGCTACTTCGGCAACATTCCGCATACGCGGCGCGCCGGATTGGACGTGGACCTCTCGGCGGATCTCGGGCAAGGCCGGTCGGCGTATCTGAACGCCACGTGGTCGCAGGCAACGTTCTGCCGCCAAGACACGCTCGCCACGCCGATGTATGCGAGCGGACTCGAAGTGGTACGCGCCGGCGACTTGATGCCGCTCGTCCCTCGGCTGACCGTCAAGCTCGGCGCGAGGTCTCCGCTCCGCGCCGGCTTCGTCCTTCAGGCCGATGGCCGCTACGTTGGCTCACGGTACCTCCGCGGCGACGAGGCCAATGCCGCATCGCCGCTCGATGCCTACTTCGTGGCGGACGCACGGCTCACATGGCGCGCCGGCAACTGGGAGATCGCGGTGCTGGCCACGAACATCCTCAACCGGCGCTACGCCGCCTTCGGCACCTTCAACGCCAATGAGGGGGCGGCAACGGAACCCATCCAGCGATTCCTCACACCGGGTGCCGAGCGGTCGGCGCGGGTGGTCGTGCGCCGGAGCTTCGGACTCGATGCCGAGCCGTGAGAGGCCGCTCCCGGCGAGGGATAGGGCACCGACAGCACCTGCGATCCCGCGCCGTCACGACGCCATCTGCGCCTCAGGGACCACGGCCGTCACCTCGGTGCCGCGCCCTGGCGCGCTGTGGACCGTGAGCTGCGCTCCGACCCGCTCCGCGCGCTCGCGCATCCCCACGAGGCCGAAATGCCCCCGGGCCGCCGATGCCGCGGCGACTGTCGCGACGTCGTCGGCAAACCCGCGGCCGTCATCGTGCACGGTGAGACGAACCGCCCGCCGCTCGTATACCAGCGACACGGCAATCCGCCGGGGCGCGCCGTGTCGCACGGCGTTCGCGATCGCCTCGCGACCAATCCGGGCCAGCTCGGCCTCGAGCTGCGGGCCAAGGTGGCGCTGCCTTCCCGCCACGCGGCAGTCGAGAGCCACGGGCAGTCCGTTCACCGCGTCCCACGCCGCGGCTTCGAGACGTGCCGGGAGCGCGGCGGCCGGCGCGCGCATGTCCCACACAGCCCGTCGTGCCTCGCGCAGCGTAGTCTCGGCCAACGACGCGAGCGCGCGGAGGTTGTGGGTCGCACCACTGTCACCGGCCGGCGGTCGCGCGCCGTAGGCCCGAAGCTGCAGCGCGATGCCGGTGAAACTCTGCAGCAGCGTGTCGTGCAACTCGCGGGCAAGACGCGTGCGTTCTTCGAGCGCGCCTTCCGTTCTCGCGATCACCTGCTGGCGGCGCAACCGAAGCAGCGCCCAGGCGCACAGGGCGAGCGCCAGCGCTGTGGTGCTCAGGAACCACCAGGGATCGTACAACGTGGGCAGCACGCTGTGGGCCACCCATGCCGGGGTCGGCCCCCATCCCCCGCGCTGCGTCCGCGCGGAAGCAATGACGCTCGCCATCAAGAGGGGTCTTGTGTGCACCACGTCCTCACCTGTCGTCGAGTTTCCTCGGACGCTGACTCTCCATCCGGACCGTCATGCGCAACCGTGATTCCATGTGCCCATTGGCTCCGCGACGTGAAGTCCTCCTGCACGGCCATAGTGCGTCCGCCAGGGTGTGCACGGTATTGCACGTTGGTGTCAGTAGCACGTTGGCGTCGGTCCAGGTCGCGATCCGTGGAGGGCCCCACCCTACCATGGTCCAATGGAACCGGTGTCCGGAAACCGGCATCCTGCACCCTTGTCGAAAGGCTCGCACGAGGGGAGACGCACCGCGTCGCCTACGGGGAGTTCCATCGTGACCGGAGGATCCATGGAAGCGGCTCGGCACCAACCGGGGACGGAATCATTCAAGGGCGTTCGCCCGGACGACATCGAATGGAGGCCCTTCGCGGCCTTTCCTCCGGATGCGAGGCTGGCCGTGGTGGTCGGGGACCCCCAGGGGCCGGGACCATACACGATCCGGGTGCGGCTTCCGGCCGGCGCGCGTATCATGCCGCACAAGCATCCTGAAGATCGCGTGTACACGGTGCTGGAGGGCGTGTTCTACATCGGGCTCGGCGAGGAGTTCGACGCCGAGAGTCTCACGGCGTTCGGTGTCGGGAGCGTCGTGGTGCTGCCGGGCGGACAGCCGCACTTCCATTGGGCCAAGTCGGGGCACTACGTCACGCAGGTGACCGCGGTCGGGCCGCTCGGACTCACGTACGTCCGTTCGGCGGACGACCCCCGGCTCAGCGTCGATGCTTAGTCTGGCAACTCACGGCGCGCCGGAGGAATCGCCCAGACAGCCCTCGGTGTGCTCGGGGGCAGTCTGGCCGAGCCCGGCCAGAGGCACTATGGTAGAAGTCCCGCCCGAACGCGCGCCGGAGGCCCCCCGACCCATGAGGACAGACGCTCGGCCGATCTCTCTCGCTGGCTCGGCGCTCGGGGATACACGGCATGTCTGCGCCTTCTTTCACAGCGAGGACGAGGAGTACCGGGTTCTCCTGCCGTTCATCGCGGAAGGCTTCGCGCAGGGCGACAAGGCAATCCATGTGGTCAATCCAGGGCAACGCCGCGGTCACGAACAACGGCTGGCCGCCGTGGGCATCGACACCGCCGCCGCCGAAGCGCGCGGTCAATTCGAAGTGCGTTCGAACACCGACACGTATCTGCGCGACGGCCGGTTCGATGGCGACCGGATGTTGTCCGTGTTCGAGACGCTGGCGAGCGCCAACGCCACCCACGGATTCCCCCGCAGCCGCATCGTGTGCCGCATGGACTGGGCCGCGCAGGGCCGCCAATACGCCGACGACGTGATCGAGTTCGAGTCGCGAGTCAACGACGTGTGGCGCCGCCACGACGATGCCGTGGTCTGCACGTACCACCTCGGGCAGTTCAGCGGCGACGCCGTGATCGACGTCATGCGAACGCATCCCATGGTCATCATCGGCGGCGTGCTCTACCGGAACCCGTTCTTCGTTCCGCCGGAGCTGTTCCTCCCGGAGTTCCGGAAGCGGCGCGCGACGGGCGGCGCGCCTCCGCCTGAGGCCTGACGTGGACGCCGTGCCGGGCCTGCAGGGCGCTGAGGTCGCGCAGCTGCGTGCCTGCCTGAACGATCTGGTCAGCGCCATTGCGCTTCCCGCGCTCTGGCCGGCCGGAGATGCGGATCGCATCGTCAGCACCGTGGTCGACGCCCTCATGGGGATGCTCCGGCTGACCTTTGCATTCGTGCGGCTGAACGACCCGCACGATGGCCGCCCCACCGACAGGGTTCGATTCGCCGGCGCCGTTGAGGGAACGGCCCTGGCCCGACGCATCGGCCAGGCGATCCATGCGTCGCTTCCTGCGCCGCCGGACGCACCGATCCCACTCAGCGACGGAGACGTGCACGTGGCATCGGCGCCCCTTGGGCTTCAGGCCGGGATCGGCATCGTGATCGTCGGGTCTCGGCGGCGGGACTTCCCGCTTCAGACGGAGCGGGTGCTGCTGGACGTCGCCGCCAACCAGGCGGCCGTGGGGCTGCAGCAGGCGTACCTGCTGGCCGAGCAGAAACGTGTCGCCAGAGATCTCGACGAACGTGTGGGCCGGCGCACGAGCGAGCTCGCCACCGCCAACGACCAGTTGCGACGCGAGATGGCGGAGCGCAAACGGGCCGAGGCGAGGCTTCAGCGGGCGCATGACAGCTTCGCCGAAGCCCAGCGGCTGAGCAAGACCGGCAGCTTCATCACCGATCTGGCGGCGGACGAGCACGAGTGGTCCGACGAGGCCTGCCGCATCTTCGAGTTCGATCTCGGAACGCCCGTCACGATGCAGCGCGTGCGCGAGGCCGTACATCCGGGTGATTTGCCGGCGTTCGACTCGACGATGGCGGGTGGTGCCCGGGGGGAGAACGTCGATTTCGCGTTTCGCGTTCGGACCGCGCGCGGCGCGGTGAAGCATGTGCGTGGGGTCGCGCATGTCGTCGAGCAGGTCGAGGGACGGCCGATGCTGGTCGGCGCCCTTCAGGACGTGACGGAGACCATGCTGGCCGAGGAGGGGCTGAATCTGGCTCGCTCCGAGCTCGCCCGTATATCGCAGGCGATGTCGCTCGGCACATTGACCGCCTCGATGGCGCACGAACTCAATCAGCCGCTGTCCGGCATCATCACCAATGCCAGTACCTGCCTTCGCATGTTGAGCGGAGATCGGCCGAACGTCGACGGCGCACGCGAAACGGCGAAGCGGACCATTCGCGATGGGAATCGCGCCTCGGACGTGATCACGCGACTGCGGAAACTGTATACGCGGAAGGAGTTCACGCTCGAGTTCCTCGACCTCAACGAGACCGTGCAGGAGGTCATTGCGCTGTCCCTGAGTGAACTGCAGAGACACCGGATCGTGCTGCAGTCGGACTTTGCCGACCACCTTCCGCGGGTCCCGGGGGATCGGGTTCAGCTTCAGCAGGTGATCATGAATCTGCTTCGCAACGCCTCGGATGCCATGGACGGCGTCGACGATCGTCCGCGCCGCCTGCTGGTCAGGACCGAACTTGCGCCGGGTGATGGGGTGCGGGTTACGGTCCGGGACAGCGGGGTCGGCATCGACCACCAACTCATCGGCAGATTGTTCAATCCGTTCTTCACCACGAAGCCCACCGGCATGGGCATCGGGCTGTCCATCAGCCGCGCCATCATCGAGACGCATCGGGGACGTCTCTGGGCGGCGCCGAACCCGGATCACGGCGCCACGTTCGCCTTCTCGATCCCCGCCGATCCGCTCGCTCCGGCGATGAGCGGCGGATCGCCGGCGCGTCAACCGATACCAAGGTATGATGGCCAGTCCGGGGCCGCCGGACGATGATGCAGAGGGGAAGGGCCGCCGAGATGAGACAGCGATGAGGACGCGATGATGCAACTACGGGGGCTCGTGGCCGTGATCGATGACGACGAGTCCATCCGCGAATCGCTTCCGGACATGCTGCGGCAGTTCGGGTATGCGGCCGCGGCATATCCCTCGGCGGAAGAGTTCCTCGCCTCGCAGTCCCTGCACGAGGCGAGAGCGCTGATTCTGGACGTGGGCATGCCGGGCATGTCGGGGCCGGAGTTGCAGCGTGAGATGTTGCGGCGCCAGGCGAAGACTCCCATTGTCTTCATCACGGCAAGGGCCGATGAGGCGCTCAGAGCGCGGCTGCTCGATGCAGGGGCGGCGGAGTGCCTGTTCAAGCCCTTCAGCGAGGAGGCGCTCATGCAGGCACTTGCGCTGGCGATCGGCGAACCATGACCCACGACACCCCCACCGTTTTCGTAGTGGACGACGACATCTCGGTGCGTGAATCGCTCGAGTTGCTGATCCAGACGGAGGGCTGGCAGACCGAAGTCTATGCAACCGGCCAGGCGTTCCTCGCGCGCCCCGAGGTCGTCGGTCCCAGCTGCCTCGTGCTGGACGTCTCGCTCCCCGATCTCAACGGGCTCAATCTCCAGACCAGACTCGGGAAATCCCGTACCGATATTCCGATCATCTTCATCACCGGCCACGGCGACGTCCCGATGGCGGTCCAGGCCATGAAGGCCGGCGCCGCCGAGTTCCTGACCAAGCCGGTCGACGCCGATGTGCTGCTGAGCGCGGTGGGCCGCGCCATCGAACGAAGCCGCGCCAGCCTTCGTTCCGCGGCAGAACTGCGCACCCTCAGCGACCGCTACGCCTCACTCAGCCCGCGCGAGCGCGAAGTCATGGCCCTGGTCGTGTCGGGCCTGCTGAACAAGCAGGTCGGCGCGCAACTGGGAATCAGTGAAATCACGGTCAAGGCGCACCGCGGCAACGTGATGGGCAAGATGAAGGCCGACTCCCTGGCCGAGCTGGTGAGAATGGACGCTCGCCTCCGCGCGGGAAACCCGGCGCGGTTCACGGCGGATCGCTCGACGTGAGCGGAATGGAGAACGAGAACGTCGCGCCCGGCCCTTCGTTGGACGCGGCCCACAGGCGGCCGCCGTGTCTTTCGATGATCGAGCGACTGACGGAAAGGCCGATTCCCATCCCGTCGCGTTTCGTCGTGTAGAACGCATCGAACAGTCGATCGAGCGCCGCCGGGTCCAGGCCAACGCCCGCGTCTCGCACCATGAGTAGGGCGCGCTCCCCGTCTTCACGGTTCGTCCGGAGGAGCAGCCGTCTGGGACGATCCTCCACGTCACCCATGGCGTCGGAGGCGTTGCGCATGAGATTCAGGACGACCTGCTGAAGTTGCACACGATCGCCGGTGACCGGCAGGGCATGGCCGTCCAGTTCGGTGCTCAGCACTACCCGGTTCCTCTCGAGGTCGTTCGACACCAGCGCGATGACCTCTCGGACTGCGTCGTTGAGATCGAGGACTTCCGCCGTCACGGCCCGATTGCTGAACAGTGCGCGGAGACGCGCCACCACGTCCGCGGCGCGATTCCCGTCGCGAATCGTCCGGCGGGCCGTTTCGAGCGCGCCGGCGATGTTCGGGGGCTCCGCCGTCAGCAGCCGCACGCACGTTCCGGCGTTGGTGATGATGCCCGACAGCGGCTGATTGACTTCGTGCGCGATCGAGGCGGTCAACGCGCCGATGCTGATGCTCCTGTTCACGCGCGCGAGCTCCGACCGGGCCTCGTCGAGGGCCCGATCGGACATGTGGCGCTGGGTCACGTCCTGCATGGCGCCCACGCACTCCCGGCCGGCGTTCGGATGGTGCACCACGTTCCCGTGCGTCCGGGTGTACTTGATCCGGCCGTCGGGCATCAGCAGCCGGAATTCGTATTCGAGCGTACCCGCGTCGCCCCGAGCCCGGGCGATCAGATCCGCGAGCCGTTGACCGTCGTCCGGGTGAACCCGCGCGGCGATCTGCTCCAGGGTGACCGGACCCTCCCGGCCGAACTCGAAGATGCGGTAGAGCTCGTCGGAGAACGTGATGTCGTCGCTGTCGAGCCGCCACGAGAAGCTGCCCGTCGCGCTGATGCGCTGCGCGTCGGCGAGGAGGGCCTGGCTGCGGCGGAGCGCGTCTTCGGCCTGCCTTCGTTCTTCGACGTCCGTGATCAGGAAGTACCAGCGGATGGCCCGCCCATCCGGGTCCTTCAGCGGCGTCCCGCGAATCTGGAACCACCGGTACACCCCATCCGCGCGGCGCAGGTGGTTCTCCATCTCGAACGACGTCCCGCTCTGGAACGCCCGGGACATGCCGGCGACCACCTGCGGAAGTTCGTCGGGCGGCACGAAGTTTCCGCTCCTCCATCCGCTCAGCGCCGAGGAGGAGTCCCCGAAGTATTCCGCCATGCGGCGGTTGATCTGTCGGACCTCGCCATCCGGACCCAGCACGGCGACCTGGGCCGGAATGCAGTCCACGATCAGCCTGGTTTCCTGCTCGCTCTGCCGGAGTTCCTCCTGTGCCTGCTTCCAGTCGTGAATGTCGACGACGCTTCCGTGCCACTTGAGGATGCGCCCGTGCTCATCTCGGAGCGGCAGGCCGGTGACGGTACACCAGCGATACGTGTGGTCGGCCGCACGCAGAGTCCGGACTTCGGCCCGGTATTCGGTGCCCCCGGCAACGCAGGCGCTCCAGACCGGAGCCACCCGTGCGGCATCGTCGGGATGGATCGCCTGCTGCCATCCCGCACCGGCAACGGCGTCCGCCGACAACCCGGTGTACTCGAGATAGCGCGCATTGCAGTAATCGACGGCGCCGTCGGCCGTGGCGCTCCAGAGCATCTCCGGAATCGTCTCGGTGAGTTGTCGCAGTTCGCGTTCCTGCTTCGCGACCGCGTCGGCGGCACGCTTTCGCTCCTCGATGTCGATATTGATGCCGTACCACTTGACGATCGACCCGGACTCGTCGCGCAGCGGATTGGCGCGAAAGAGGAACCAGCGGTGTTCTCCGTCGAATCGCCGCAGGCGCGCTTCGGTTGCTCCGGCCTGCCCCGACCGCATGATCCGACGCCATGCCTCGGCCAGGCCATCCAGGTCCTCCGGGTGCACGGCGGCCGTCCAGCCCCATCCGGTCGCTTGCTCCGCCGGGAAGCCAATGAAGTCCAGATAGTACTGGTTGAAGAACTCGGCGGTGCCGTCGGGGCGGGCGGTCCAGGCGAGCGCCGGAATCGTGTCGATGATCAACCGGGATTCCCGATCACGATCGCGAAGCGCGGTTTCCGCCCGGCGGCGTTCCGCGATCTCCGTCTGCAGGGCGGCATTGGCCGTCGCGAGTTCACGCGTGCGCTGCGTTACGCGCTCGTCGAGGTCGGCGGCAATCCGCCGTTGCAGGCCCAGGTCCCGGGCATGCTGCAGCGCCAGGGCCGTTTCATTCGCCGCCACCTGGATCAGGAGCGACTCCGTGTCGGCGGGAAAGTCCTCTCTCTCGGAGCCGGCGACCACGACGCCCCCGTTTCCGGTGACCCCCAGGGGAACGGAGACGACTCGGATGCGTGCATCGCCGATGCGCAGTTCAGACTGTGGCCGCCAGTGCGAATCGCCTACAGCGGCCGGCCCGGCGGCTGCATCGGTCACCTCCTGCGCCGCTATGAGGCCCTCAAACCGTGGATCGATGCGGATCAACCTGCGCGGCGGCCCGTCGTCCGGATCGCTCACGTGGACCAGCACGAACGCGAGGTCGAGCATGCCGAAGAGCGCGTCGAGGAGTGTCGCGGCGATCTGCGGCGGCTCGATGCCGCCCCAGGCTGCCCTCAAGCTCATCACGCTCACGAGATCGCTGAGGCAGCCGCGCAGTCGCGCGAGCTCCCCTCGTGGTGGATCGGATGGATGCGTCACACCGCAGGCTCCCACCGCTGACGTTCTGGGCCGCCTGTCGATTGGGGGTTCGGCCAGGTCTCGCTGAGAGAATGTGGCCCGATCTTGGCTCGGGTATCCGGATAGAATGGCCCGGGATTGCTCGGGTCGCCAGTCCCGCGCGGCTGATCGCCTCGCGTCACGCACCGCCGGCTGCGACGGCAGGCAGGCTCAGGTAAAACGTCGCGCCGCGGTCAGCGGAACCGTCCGTCCACAAACGCCCACCGTGTGACTCGATGATCGACCGGCTGATGCGCAGCCCCATCCCCGTGCCGTGTGGCTTGGTCGTGATGAACGGATCGAAAATCCGGTCAGCGAGATCCGGCGGAAGCCCAATGCCCGTATCACTGTATGACATGAGAATCTGGCCGTTTTCAGCCCGCCGTGACCGGATGACCATCTCTCGCGTTCCGTCGACCTCCTTCATCGCTTCGATGCCGTTGACGATGAGATTCATCGCGACCTGCTGCAGTTGCACGCGGTCTCCGACCACCCGGGGAAGGTCGGCAGCCAGTTCCGTGCGGACCGCGATGTTGTATCGCATGGCTTCGTCGCGCAGAAGGGCAACCGTTTCCCGATGGATCTCGTTGACATCGAGCAGCTCTCGCTCCAGGGTGTTCCTCTCGAATTGCGAGCGTATCTTGCTGACCATCTGGGCGGCACGCTTCGCGTCTCGCCCAATTCTGGTTACGGACGCACGCACTTCATCGAGATCGGGGTTGTCGTGCCCGAGCTTTCGTAGCAGGACGCTGACGTTGGTGATGGCGCCCGTGACCGGCTGACTGATCTCATGCGCCAGGGATGCCGCCAACTCGCCCATCGTGGTCACCCGATTGATGCGGGCCAGGTCGCCCTGCGCCTGGCGCAACGCCTCTTCGGCGCGCTTCTGGTCATCGATGTCGGTGGTCGTGCCGACGAATTTGAGAACGTTGCCGGCGGCATCACGCAGGGGGACGGCTTGCTGAAGATGCCAACGGTAGCTTCCGTCCCGCGCCCGGCGAGACCGGCTTTCGATCGTGAACCCCCGGCCGGAATGGATACCTTCCCAGAAGGCCCTCGATGCGGCATCGCGATCATCGGGATGGACTGCGGTCAGCCAGGCCTCGGGACGCGACCGGACGAACTCGAGACTCTGACCGGCGAATTCGAGCCACACCCGATTCACGAAATCCGGCGTTCCGTCGGGATCGAGGGTCCAGGCCGACACGGGCAGAAGCTGCAGCAGGTCTACCTGGAGCTGCAGATCGCCGTACAGTGCGGCGTTCTCCAGTGAAATGGCGGCTTGCGAAGCCAGCACCTGCAGCACCGTGACCCGGTTCGCCGTGAAGACGCCCGGTAATAGATCGTTTTCGAGATACAGCGCGCCGACGAGAGTCGTCTGCTTGAGGATCGGCAGGCACAGGGCGGACCTCGAGCGGTTGCGTGCGACGTACTCGTCCGTGGCGTACGCTTCGTCCGCCGAGGCATCGTCGAGAAGCACTTGCTCGCGGGTCCGGATGACATAATGCAGTGCGGATTGGGGTAGGTCGGATGGCGTGACGGCCGCGCGTCGCACCGTCACCGCTACCCCGCTCCGGCCGGTGACCGCTTCGGCTTCGATCCACGGCTCTCCATCCTCGATGAGGATCAACAATCCCCGTTCGGCGCCAGCGTGCTCCACGGCGATCAGCATGAGCTGTTCGATCAACCTGGGCAGGATCACCTCACTCGAAAGCGCCTGTGAGGCTTTGACCACCGCCTCGACGTCCAACGCGCCGACGGACGCGGCAACCGCGGCCGGCGGCGCAGGGCGTCTATCCTCTCGCAGCCGTGGATAGCGCTGATCGAGATCCCGGACCTTTCCCTGGGCCCCCCAACGCTCGTAGCAGTTCCGGGCGTTGCGCAGATGAGCGTACGCGGCCGTCTCGAGATCACGCGCTGCATAGAAACGGCCCGCGAGGTCATTCGCGAGCGCTTCATTGTGGACGAAGCCATTCTTGCGGGATGACCTGATGGCGCTCTCGTACAGACGTTCGGCATCCAACGGTCGCCCTTCGATTCGCGCGAGCTCGGCCGCGACCAGCAACGCGCGGTCTTCAAAATTGGCCGGGCAGTGCTCGGCCCATTCCACCAGCTGGTCATGATGGGCGGCCAACGCCTGGGCATGCACCCGATATTGCTCGGGGAGCGGAGCATCGCAGGATGCCGCATGACTCAGTGCGCCGTAGAAATGCGCCTCCGCCGTTTCCAGAAAGGATGGCGAGGTCCAGAGTAATCGTTGGGCGTTCGCGGACGCGGCAACGGCCGCCGCATAATCCCCTGCGAAGAAGCGCGCCTGCAGTTTCCGCACCCAATACCAGCAAGCCGCTATCGCGTGGCCTTCCCGATTCGACAAGCGGCGCTCGAACTGCTCCTCGTCGAAATGTTCGTCGTCGAAGCAGCCGAACTTCGTCGTGAGTCCGCGAAGCGTGCGGATCAGCGCGACTTGGGTCGCGCCGATGTCGGTCAGGAGGCCGAAGCGGGCGTCGCGCGCAAATTCCAGGCTCTCCTCCGCCCTGCGCTGGACGTCGGGCAGGGACTCACCTCGCAGGAAGAGATTCCCGAATAGGTCGACACCGCAGGATGCCGCAGTCGTGAGATCGCCGTTCGCAATCGCGGCATCGAATGCTTGGCGGATCAATTCCTCGCCGGTACGCAACTGTTGGGTCCAGGGCACGATGAGCACGGCGAAACTCAAATAGGTGTGCGCCTTGAACCTCTCCAACTTACGCCGTTCGACAAGATCGTAGCCGAGCCGGCCGAACCGGAATCCCGCCTCGTAATCGCCAAATCGCGCACCGGCGATCATGCCGAGCCAAATGTATCCGTCGCACGACCCGCCCGTGTGGCCGTGTTCCAGGCTGATATCAACCATCGCGCAGATCACCAGGCACAGCAGGTTCGCGTCCGTATACAGGGCCGTCTTCAGGCTTCTCTCCAACACATCCAGCGTGGCGACGTGCGCCGGATCTCTCATCGCAGGCAGATCGATGAGTGCTTCGAGGTCGCGCTCTCGGATCAGAGACCACGTGTGCTGGTAGTGTGATCGCGCCTCCTGCGCCGTGGGATGGGGAGACCACTCGAGGCCCGCATGCCGCAGGTATTCGAGCGCAATGGCAATGGCCTGGTCACTGCGGTCAAGAGTCGTGCACACATCGATGTGTAAGCACGCCACCGAGGCCCGCTCGACCGCATTGGTCGCGCGCTTGGACAGTGCGGTCAACCGCTTGTCCGCGGCGCCCGGGTCGCCGAGCAGAAACTCGCAGCCGGCCCGTTCGAGCTCCAGCGCGAAGATCAGGTCGCGCCGGCTCGTCCACCCATCGTCGC
>CAWFCT010000022.1:0-347832 GCA_963814345.1 uncultured Gemmatimonadaceae bacterium
CGGGGACCAATCTAATGATGGAGCGCGGCCGTGGAGGCAACCGCGGGGTGGACTTCGGGAATTTCACCACAGAGCACGCAGAAACTGCACAGGAACGGCAACTGCCTGGACGCGGATGAGGCGGGAAGGGCGGGTCGGCGCGGATACTGCAACGCTAGCCAGATCCCGGTGCGCGCGGTTGCGAGCCGCCCCAGTCTCGTTGGAGAGTGGCGTGCTTGCACGAGGTGGCCCCCCTTCGTGAAAGTTGGAACCGGGCGACTGGCGGAATGAAGCACGGATGGGTCCGATTCACCGGGTCGGAGCCGAGCCCGGAGGAACCAGATCGAAGCGGAAGAGTCGATTCACCGAAGCCCAGATGGTCGCCGCGCTGCGGCAAGCCGAGCCCGTTCGGATGGCATCGGGAACTTGCCCGGCGGCCGCGTCAGCGAATGCCTGATTCTCAAGCCGAGCCATCAACTCGACACGCCGGTCGCCGAGACTCGGGAATGTGGCGATTCCGCGCGCCATGGAATTGTGGCAACGCTCGGTGCACTCGTGCCCGGTGGCGGGACCCGGGCGTGCGACGAATCACTGCGGCTGACGACCTTTCCGGAGAATGCGATGCGGCGGCTGAACGACCTCAAGATCGGGACCAAATTGAACTTGGTCAGCGTGCTCGTGTTGCCGGCGATGCTGGCACTCACCTGGTGGATCGGTGGCCGTCTGGCCAGCGCCGTGTTGGACGCGAAGCTGGCGCAAACGAAAGCCATCGCGGATGTCGCACGCGACGTGGTTCGCACTTACGTGGCCCGGGTCGAGCATGGGACGTTGGACATCAAGACCGCGCAGGCGCAGGCCGCCGACGCGATCCGGGCGATGCGCTACGGGAGCGAGGACTACGTCTGGATCAACGACATGGACGCCCGGATTATCGCGCACCCGGATCACTCGTTGGAAGGGAAAGACGAGAGCGGCCTGAAGGACCCGACAGGCAAGCCCGTCATCGTGACGGCGGCCAATGTGGTCAAGGAGCATGGCGAGGGCTCGTTCTCCTATCTCTGGCCCAAGACCGGCCACACGGACCCGCAGCCCAAGATCTCGTATGTCGTTGGCGTTCCGGAGTGGAAGTGGGTGATCGGTACGGGGATCTACGTGGACGATGCCGCGAAGCTCGCAGCGGGCGCCAAGCGCACGGCGTGGTTCGTGTCGCTCGCCATCGTGGCGTTGCTGCTCGCGGTGCAGTTCTCGGTGACCGGGCGCGTCTCGCGCACACTTGGTGAGCTGACCGAGGTGGCGTCCGCGGTCGCCGACGGCGACGTGGATCACCTCGTCACGCACCGAAGCGGCGATGAGACGGGCCGCCTGGCCGACGCGTTCCGGGGCATGATTGACTACCTGCGCGCTGCTGCGGGTGCGGCCGACGCGCTCGCGGGCGGGGACCTATCGGTTGACGTGCAGCCGCGCTCCGAAAAGGACGCGCTGTCGCGGAGCATTGCCCAGGCGGGGGCCAGCGTGCGCACGCTCGTGGGCGAGGTGGGTACGCTGACCGCGGCAGCATCTGGTGGTGAGCTGTCCACGCGGGCCGATGCCGGAAAGCTGAGAGGTGCCTATCGAGACGTCGTCGGTGGAATCAATGCGACACTCGATGCGGTTCTCGCGCCCATGAAGGAGGCCACGAGTGTGCTGTCGCGCGTGGCAGAGCGCGACCTCTCGGCCCGGATGGAGGGCGCCTATCGCGGCGAACACGCCACGCTCAAGCACGCGCTGAACCAGGCCGCCGAGAATTTGGAGCAGGCGCTGGGGGAGGTGGGAATGGCGAGTGAGCAGGTGGCGGCGGCGTCAGAGCAGATCAGCGAGGGGTCGCAGGCACTGGCCCAGGGGGCGTCGGAGCAGGCGAGCGCAATCGAAGAGGTGTCGTCCAGCCTGCAGGAGATGTCGGCGATGGCCAAGCAGAGCGCGGCTAATGCGCGCGAGGCGCGCGAGTTGGCCGTGGGGGCACGCCAGGGAACGCAGGGTGGCGTGGAGAGCATGACCCGGCTGAGCGATGCGATGGCCCGGATCAAGACGTCGTCCGCCGCGACGGCGAAGGTCGTGAAGACGATCGACGAGATCGCGTTCCAGACGAACCTGCTGGCGCTCAACGCGGCGGTCGAGGCCGCTCGGGCGGGCGACGCGGGGAAGGGCTTCGCGGTCGTGGCCGAAGAGGTTCGGAGCCTGGCCATGCGGTCGGCCGAGGCGGCCAAGAACACGGCGGGGCTGATCGAGGAGTCGGTGCGGCACGCGGAGCATGGTGTGGAGGTCAGTACCGAAGTGGGGCGGAGTCTCACGGAGATCGAGCGCCGGGTCTCCAAGGTTGATGAGGTCATGGGGGAGGTGTTCGCGGCGAGCGAGCAGCAGACCCAGGGCATCGGGCAGATCAACCTGGCCGTTGACCAGATGAACTCGGTGACGCAACAGGTGGCAGCGAATTCGGAGGAGTCGGCCTCCTCGTCGGAGGAGTTGGCGAGCCAGGCGGGTCGGATGCGGGCGATGGTCGGCCGATTCGTGCTGTCGACGACTCGACCTGCGTCGGGAAAGCGGTCGGTGCCCAGCGCGCCGGGCCAGCAGGGACCTCGCCCGGGGCGGCTTCCGGCGGACCCGACTTTGGTGGTGGGGCGGCGGGCGAGTGCGCGCGTCGCGAAGCCCGAAGCGGAAGCCCTCATCTGACCTTACCCCCACCAGGGAGAGGGATCGACCGATGACCGTTTCCAACAATCAGCGCATGGAGCGCCGGCCGACGCACCCGGGCTGATGCCCGCCGAGGACTTCCTGCCGAACTACGGCCTCACGGTCGCTACTCACCTCTGTCGGACCTCGCGGAGCCATCCAGCACCCGCTCTCAAGCCCGGCGCGATAGCCGTTCTTCCAGCCCCCGCTCGGGACCAGTCTACCCACCGCGGCGCGAGGTGGTGGATGACGACGGCTCGCCGCACCGCTGCGAGTCCAGCCACGAGATCGCACGATCCAGCTGGAGGTCATTCTCGTCGCCGGGAAGGCCCGCCGGCACTTCCTCGTCCGGCTGGATCTGGGCACCGTAACGTGTTCCCGTGCGATCCGCCTCGAGCGCGGTCGTGAGGAAGATCATGCTGCCGTCGGGAAGCGGGTAGCCGCTGTTGGCGGTGGAAAGGCCGCGGGTCGGAAGGCCGAACGAACGTGTCCGCGGCCGGCCGCGGAAAGCAATCGTCACGGCTTCGCCGGAACTCGCCGTTCGCGGACCGGTGAGCACGGCGACGTAGGCCGAATCGAGCGGTGCGAGCGCCGGTGTGGGCACGATGTCTGCGACGTAGTCGGCGTGCCAGAGCGGGCCGCTCCCGGCGGCCGTGACGAACGAGCCAAGCCCCGCATCGCCGAGGAACGGGCGCAGGCCGGCGAGCATCGGCCACATGTTGCCGCCGCCATCGGACCGCAAGTCCACGATCCAACGGCATGCGCCGGCCCCGTTTTTCACGGCCGCCGCCAGCGAATCTTGCAGCGTGCGCGCGTAGTCGGCGATCGCTGCGCGGTCTCCGCCTCCGTAGGCCGGCACCGACACGTAGCCGATGCCGGCGGTCTGCACCCGAACGATTGGCCGGGGATTGTCGGCCCCGCCGGTCCGGAATGCCGCCGCTCCTTGCGGCCTCATCAAAAAACTATGATGGTCGCCCAGCCGGGACAGCAGATACCGGATGGCGGGGTACACGTCAGCGGCGGTCGCGGCTCCCGCGGCGACGCGCCGCGTCTGCGCCTCGAGTGGGCCCCACGTGACCGTGTCGCGCCACAGCGACTGCCGGCGGACGAGCCGGAGTGCGGAGTCGAGCTCGCGCGCCGCGTCGGGCGCCAGCGGCGCGTCGGGCGCGACGATCGGGCCGGCCACGATACGGAGGCGTCGGGCCGTCGCCTCTCCCGTGCCCGAGAGCAAGAGTCCGAAGGCGAGACGTGTCGCGGACTTCGGGACGTACACCGAGACGTCCATGTGCCTCGACGCGGTGGTACCGGTTAGTGCCTGATCCAGCCCATTGTCGAGGCCGAGCATCTGCGACGCGCTGTCTACGCGAATCCACACGGACGCCGATCCAGAGACATTGTGGGTGTCGATGTCCGCGGAAATGCGCACGCGACGACCGGCCAGGGCGCCGGCTGGCGCTTCCCCGATCGCCGAGCCGGAGTCCGACCGCTTGGCGCCCCGAGAGCGAAGCGTCAGCGTCGCGCCGCTCGTATCGGTGGCGGCGCCCGAGGCCTCCATCACGTAACCTGCCGAGTCGCTTCCCCCTAACTTCCAGGCCGTCGGTTGCGGCCGTTGCGCGGCCTGGAGAAGCGGCAGTACGGCAATGGCAACCGTGAACATGGAACCTCGCCGGATCGGGTACGGAAGGGGCTATCCAAGAGAGGTAATATGCACCCGCCGACGTGACACGAGAACCCGCGCGGCCGGTCACGCCGCCGGTATGCGTAGCGGCCAACCAAACCGAACGAATGGATACGGACTGAACGGATCGAACGGACCTGAACGGAAAACGTCAGAGCCTTGTCGTTTCCGTGCCGTCTTCCGTTCCGTCCGTTGCAGTCCGTATCCAACTCGTAGAAACTCGGGACGGTCTGAGGTGCGCGGGCGCGTATCCCGCGCGCGCGACCACCAGCGAGCGCGCCACGGCCGCTGATCCAGTTGCGCGCTTCCATGCGATCGCGCAGTGGGTAGAGCGAGGAACCGTGAAAGGTGAGGACGCCCTCGAATCGGGACTCGCTGAGTTTGCCGAGTTCCGAGCCGCACCGCTCAGTTCTGCATTCCGGCGCTCGCGGGCTTGGGCGTCGGCGACGGCGGCAGCGAGGCCAGACGCTGCTTGAACCGCTGGAACCCATCCGTGTCGACCGTCAGGTTCCGGAGTTGGCTCGCCGGGTACGTCGCGATCAATTGGTTGGTGGCGGTGATGCGGTCCTCGGCGAGCGGGTGCGTGGCGAAGAAGGCATCCACCGCGGTCGGGTTCGTGGTCCGCTCGTCGAGCAGGATCTGGAACATGGCGGGAATGCCGTGCGGATCGATGCCGGCCTTGATCGTGGTCTTCACCGCCTCCGCGTCGGCCTCGGCTTCGTCCTGGCGGCTGAACTTTGCGAACAGGGCCGATCCGCCGACGCTGATCGCGGCCTGGGCCGTTCCGCTCTCACAGACTTTCGTGAGGGTGCACAGCGCCATCAGTCCACCGTTCATCTGGTCGGACTGCTGCATCTGCTGCACGGTATGGCGCAGGGTGACGTGTCCGATCTCGTGGGCCATCACCCCGGCCAGCTGATCCATGGTCCGGGCACGCGCCACCAGCCCACGATTCACGTACACCCAGCCGCCGGGCACGGCGAAGGCATTCACCTCCTTCGTGTCGACGATGGCGAAGTGCCACGCGAGCCCGCGCGTGTCGGTGACGGCGGCGAGCGAATTGCCGAGGGACGTCACGTACGCATTGATCTGCGCGTCGCGGATGATCGGCAGTTGCGTGTCGATCTGGGCCGCGTAGTTGGTGCCGAGTTGGACTTCCTGCTGTTGGGAGATGGCGCAGGCGGCGGCGATGGCGGCGACGGCGACTGCGAGCGCCATGAGCGCCACGCGGCGCGCGGCGCGTGCGAACGGAACGGAACGGCTCACCATGATCGCACCTTCGGTGACGGGGGGATTGCCGGGATGCTTCCCCGGTCACCTCTCAGCGTACAACGAGTTCCGGAATGGATCAATCGTGCCAAAGGCGTAGTCCGCCCGGGTGCGAGTTCAGCGGCAGGCGCAGGTCCGGCCCCGGTGGGCAGGGGGTGAAGTGCGTGCAGGTTATGCCCACAAAATGCCCCAAAGCCCCTTACGGACCATCGGCGGACGCAGGAGGAACTTCCAAGGGACAGTAGGGGGTGCGCCGCCGTGTTCGCGTGCGGTGGCCGGGGTTGGTTGGTGCGGCAATCACAATCACTGGGGCATGCGCGCGAGCACCATCTGCGCGGCTCCGGGAGGCCGGATGCAGGAAACAGCACGGTGGATCGGATGTCGTGACGGCCGGATGACGGCGGGAATATTGCTCGCCCTGGTCCTCACGGCGTGTGCGTCGCTCAGTCGGAAGGAGAAGGGAGCGGCGATCGGCGCCGCGGCGGGCGGCGTTGTTGGGGGCGTGATCGGCAACCAAACCGGGTCCACGGCCCGCGGTGCGATCATCGGCGCCGTGGTGGGTGGAGCCGCGGGCGCCATTATCGGCCATCAGATGGACCAGCAGGCCAAGGAACTCCAGCAGAACATCCCGGGGGCGACGGTCACGCGCGTGGGCGAAGGGATCGTCGTGACGTTCGCGTCGGGACTGCTCTACGACTTCGACTCCGACGTCGTGCGGGCCGATGCCGCGCAGAATCTGCGCAGCCTCGCGTCGAGTCTCGAGAAGTACCCGAACACGGACCTGCTGATCGTCGGTCACACGGACGCGGTGGGGACGAGTGCCTACAATCAGGGGCTCTCCGAACGGCGGGCGACGGCAGCGGCCAACTATCTCGCGTCGCAAGGCGTGGCATCGGCGCGTCTCCGGTCGGTGGGACGCGGCGAGACGGAGCCCATCGCAACCAACGACACCGAAGCAGGCCGGCAGCTCAACCGGCGTGTCGAGATCGCGATCGTTGCCAGCGCCAGCGCGCGCAACCCGTGATCGGCGCGCCGCGTTGTCCCTATCCTTGAATCCTGGAGGGAGTGTCATGTCTGGACATATGCGTAGTGCCATGCTCACGATCGCCCTGTTCGCGGCGGTCCCGCTCGCGGCGCAGCAGACCGCGCCCCCGGTGTCGTCGCGGCCGGCCGCGACCCCAGCCGCGGTAACGGCTCCGGCGCCGGCGGTTCACCCCGCGCCGGCCCCAGGGCCGATGCTCGAACCCTCGGCGGTCGGGTTCCACGCCCGGACCACCCAACCCGTGCCCGTTCCGATGGCCCTGCCCGTGAACGGTGAGAACTCGCAGAACGTCGCGTTGATGGTCGTCGGTGGAGCCGGCCTCATCGTCGGGGCCGTGGTCGGTGGGCAGTCGGGCACGATCATCATGATCGGGAGCGGCGTGCTCGGATTGGTCGGGCTATACCGCTACATGCAGTAGACGCCGGTCCACCGGGACGACGTCGTGGGATGGGGCGGTCCCCAAAGCGGCGTTCGTCCCACGTCATGCCTTCGGGCATTGAGGAACGAGCCGTGTTGATGACCTTGGCAATCATTCTGATCGTGCTCTGGGCGCTCGGCCTGGTCACGTCGTACACCATGGGCGGACTGATTCACATTCTGCTGGTGGTCGCCATCATCGTGATTCTGGTGCGGGTGATCCAGGGGCGGAAAGTGCTCTGACGCGGCGCGGGCGGGAGGCGGCTCCGTCCGCATCTCCCGCCAGCTCCACGACCACGACGTGCCGCCGCCCGTCGTCGCATAGCACGACGACGCCAGTGGGGACGATCACACCATCCACGGTCACGGCGCGCACGCCTCGCGACACCGCGTCGGGATTCCGCACCTCGACGGCATAGGTGCTCGTGCCAAACCGGTACTCCATGCTGAAGCCGGGCCACGCCTCTGGAATGCAGGGATCGAGGTGGAGACGATCGCCGCGCTTGTCGAACCCGAGCATCCCCTCGAGCACCACACGGTAGCTCCAGCTCGCCGAGCCGGTGTACCACGTCCACCCGCCGCGCCCCTCGTGCCCCGACGCGGCGTACACGTCGGCCGCCACGACGTACGGCTCGACCATGTAGCGCGCGACATCGCGGGGGCCGCGCGCGTGCGAAAGGGGATTGAGCATCCGCATCAGCTCGCCGGCGCGATTGCCGTCGCCCAGCCGCAACATCGCCAGCACGGTCCACAGCGCGGCGTGGGTATACTGCGCCCCGTTCTCGCGCACGCCGGGGACATAGCCCTTGATGTACCCCGGATCGTGTGCCGTCTTGTCGAAGGGCGGCGCGAGCAGCAGGAGCAGCCGCGCATCCTCGCGCACCAGGTGCTCGTTGACCGCCCGCATCGCCAGGCGCGCGCGCTCCGGATCGGCGGCCCCTGAGAGCACAGCCCAGCTCTGCGCCACAGCGTCGAGGCGGCATTCGTCGTCGGCCGCCGTGCCGAGGGGCGACCCGTCGTCGTAGTACGCGCGGCGGTACCAGGCGCCGTCCCAGCCCGCGCGTTCCGCGGCCGCGGCGTAGTCATCGGCGCGGCGGAGGCAGCCCGCGGCAGCGTCCGCGTGGCCGCGCCGTTCTGCATGGACGGCGAATCGGCGCAGCGTGGCCGTGAGAAACCAGGCGAGCCATACGCTCTCGCCGCGGCCGCCCGCCCCCACGCGGTTCATGCCGTCGTTCCAGTCTCCCGATCCGATGAGGGGCAGCCCGTGCGCGCCCGTGGTGCAGGCGCGGTCGAGGGCCCGCACGCAATGCTCGTACAGGGTGTCGGCCTCCGCGCTGATTTCCGGCAGATCGTAGACTTCCTGCTCACCGGGGGCGAGCGGTCGCATGACGAGCCAGGGCGCGGGCGCGTCCCAGATGGAGGCGTCGCCGGTGGTCCGGACGTAGTGGTCGGCGACGAAGGGAAGCCAGGCGAGATCGTCGGAGAACCGGGTGCGCACGCCGCGTCCGGAGGGCTCGTGCCACCAGTGCTGGACGTCGCCCTCGGCGAACTGCCGGCCCGCCGCCCGGAGCAGATGCGTCCGGGCGATCGCCGGCTCGGCGTACACGAACGCCATGCAATCCTGCAACTGGTCGCGAAAGCCGTACGCGCCGCTGGATTGATACAGAGCCGAGCGTGCCCACATGCGGCACGACAACGCCTGGTACAGCGTCCAGCGGTTGAACAGGGCATCGAGCTCCGGCTCCGGGGTGTGCACGCGGATCACCGAGAGTCGCTGGTCCCACGCCGTCGTGGCGTGGGCAATGGACGCGGCGGCGGACGCCGGGGGGCCGTGCCGGGCGATGAGCGCCCGCGCCTCTTCATCGCTCGCGGCGGCGCCGAGGAGGATCACGATCGTGCGCGTCTCGCCCGGCGCGAGTGCCACGGGGCACCGCAGCGCGGCGCACGGGTCGTCCCCGGCGCCCACGGCGCGCGAGAGTTCGTCCTCGCGCATGGCGGCGGGTGCGGCCAGATCGCCGTTGCGGCCGATGAAGTGATCCCGGCGACCCGTGTAACTGGTCGTCCGCTCGCTCATCCACGAGAAGGCGACGCGCGTGGCAAAGTCTGGGGCGAAGAAGTTCTGCCCGAAGATCGCGCGCGACGGCTCGTCGTAGCGGGTGTGGAGCTGGTGCCGGGTGCGTTCGCGATCGGCCCCGAGCGCCCACTCCACGTAGCTGGTGAGCGCGAGGCGCCGTGCGACTGCGCCGTGATTCGTGATGCGTAGCGACGCGATCTTGACCGGATCGGAGGCGGGCACCGCGAAGGAGAGCTCGGTGGCGATGTCGTCGCGGCGGTGCGTGAAGCGCGTGATGCCCGGCGCGTGGGTGACGCCGTAACCTGGCGAACGGCTCGCATTGCCGGTGGCGGGCGCGGGGCCCGGGGTCGGGGTCCAGACGGTGCCGCGCTCGACGTCCCGGAGGTAGAGCACCTCGCCGCAGGGATCGCTCACGGGGTCGTTGAACCATGGCGTGAGCCGGAAGAAGTGGCTGTTCTCGGCCCATGTGAAGCCGCCGCCGCGTTCGGTGACGCAGAAGCCCATGCTCGGATTCGCGATGACGTTTGCCCACGGCGCCGGTGGCACGCGATCGCCGGCGACGTCGATCGCGAAGTCGCCGGCGGCGGTCAGCGCGCCGAATCCGTTGGCGAATGGCGGGGAGCCGTCGGTCGGCGCCCGGCGGTCGGGCGCGCCGCTCGGGGGCTTCGCGCCGCTGCGCCCGTGCGGGGCCTCGTCGCTGGACGGCACCGGAACCGCCCGCCGTCCGGCCGGTGGGCGTGCGCCATGCTCGAGGATGTGCGCCGCCACGATATCGCCCAGGCCGACGCCATCGCACAGCACGTGGACGCGTGCCACCGCGCGCAGCAGCGCCGTGTCGGCGTCCGAGAGGGCACTGGCGCGCCGGATGAACACGCCGCCGGGTCGTTCCAGCACGCTGCCCTCACCCGACGCCATGGCCGTGGTCACGAGCTGGTCGTGGAGTTCCTGCGCGTACGAGTGCGGCTTGGCGTTGAGGATCACGAGGTCGGACTGGATGCCCTTGGTGCGCCAGTAGCGATGCGCCACGAGCAACTGCCGGATGCTCCGCAGGCCGGCGGGGGCGCGGATGGTGGCGAGGACGATGGGCCAGTCGCCGGAGATGCCCTGCGCCCACAGCGCCGGCTGGCCGGTGGTGACGGCGCCGCGCGCGGCCGCGGGGGCCCGCAACGCCTCGTGCGGATAGACGAGCGCCCCGGCAAGCTCCTGATACAGCGCGACGTCGCCCGGCGCGATGTCGAGGTCGCGGAGCTCCATCTCCGCTTCGGTGCGCGACAGACTGAGGGCCCGCGCACCGGCCGCGAGGTCGCGGTACCGGTCGGCGAGCTGGAGGGCCGCTTGCCGCGTGGCGGCGACCGCGGTGGTGAACGCCACCGTGGCCGACCGCCGCGGCTCGATGCGCACGCGCACCCGCAGGGCCACGATGGGGTCGAGTACCGCGCCGGCGGTGCCGGCGAGCGGTCCGTCGGCGTCGCAGGCGCGCGGCGCGTGCACGGTCCGTCCACGGCCCACGAAGCGTGCACGGTCGGTCTCGTAGCTCACCTCGCCGACGAACTCGGGACCGCACGCCACGACGTGCACGCACCAGGGCCAGGTCTCGGCATTGGAGCGCGGCCGCCGGCTGGCGAGCAGCGTCGCGTCGGGCACCCACTCCGTCTGCACGAACAGCTTCTGGAAGGCGGGATGCGCCCGATCGGCCAACGGGGGACAGAGCACGACCTCGCCGTAGCTGGTCAGTTCGATCTCGCGCGTGACGTGCGAGCGGTTCACGAGCGTGACGCGCCGGATCTCGGCCTGCTCGCTGGCGATGACCACGATCTCGGTGCGGGTGTCGACGGCGCCGTCGCGGCGCGTGAAGATGACGCGATCGGCGGCGAACGTCGCGCGATATGATGCCGGCGTGGCCCGCACCGGCTGATGGCCGGCCGACCAGAGCGTGCCGGCCGTGAGGTCCTTCACGTAGATCCACTGGCCCGTATCGTCCTGCGTCGCGTCCGCCCGCCAGCGGAGGACGTCGAGGCCATTGGCACGGCTGTGGCCGCTGCCCGCATTGGTGAGCAGGACGCTGTAGGCGCTGCCGCCGAGCAGTGCGACGTGCGGCTCGGGCGTGTGGGGCGTGTCCACTTCGTGGACGTCGATCGGTGTGCGCGCCGGCGGCTCGAGGGCGGATGCCGGCAGGTCGGATTGCGGAGGGCGCGGCGCGAAGCGGCGCGGCACGCGTTCATCCAGCAGCAGCGCGGCGGCCCGGATGCCGGCGTCGGCCATAAAGCGTCGCTGCCAGATCCCGGCGGCCGTGGCCTTGCCGATGCTCAACGCGTTGTCGAGGGCGACGACGCTCATGCCGACGTGGTGCGCCATGAAGTTGCGAACGACGGCCACGCGCTCGCCGGGGGCGACCCGGGTGTAGTCGAGCGCGTCGTAGAAGCCGTACGGCCCGAGCGCGTCCTGGCGCTCGAGCTCCGCCAGATTGCGCAGCGCCTCGTGCGCGTCGACGGCGATGGCGAGCGTGCTGGCATACGGTGCGACGACGAGTTCGCGGCCCAGTCCGCGCTGCAGCGCGAGATCGGGCACGCCGAACGCGCGGTACTGATACGTGCCGTGCCGGTCGCGCAGGTTGTACGCCGACTCGGAGATCCCCCAGGGCACGCCGCGCGCGCGTCCGTACGCGATCTGCCGCTGCACGGCCGAATGGCAGGTCTGGTCGAGGAGCGAGAAGGGGCGGGGAGGCATCACGAGGAGCGGCATGAGATACTCGAACATGCTGCCGCTCCACGACACGAGCGCGGTGGCGCCATCGGCGATGGTCAGCGAGCGGCCGAGGCGGAACCAGTGCTCCGCCGGGACGTCGCCCTTGGCCACCGCGATGAAGCTCGTCAGGCGCGACTCGGAGGCGAGGAGGTCGTACGACGAATCGTCCAGCCGGCCCGATCGGGCGTCGTAGCCGATGGAGAAGAGGCGCCGCTGCGCGTCGTAGACGAGGCGGAAGTCCATGGCCATCGCCATGTCGCGGGCCCGGCGGGCCAGCGTCTCGAGGCGTTCCACCAGTGCGGCAGCCCCCGCCGACGAGCGGGCCGCGGTGCGGAGCGACATCCCGGGTTCGTCCTCGGCATCGAGTCCGAAGCTCGCCAACTCCGCCGCCGTGGCTTCCAGGCGCTGGCGGGCCCACAGCGTGGTGGCCGCGGCATCCGTGGAGGGCGCGGGCGGCGCCGCCCGTCGCCGAAGCTCGAGCGTCGCCGCCTGGTACGCCAGCAGCCGCTCTCCGATCCACGGTGTGTCCGAGCTGCTATCGATCGAGTCTTCGCCATGGTGCGGATTGCCCTCGACCTCGAGCGCGGCCCAGAGGCGCGCATCGTCCACCGGCGCATCGGCCACGTCCAGGCAGCCCTGCGCCAGTGCCACCAGGTGGCCGGCGAGATTGCCCGAATCGACCGTGGAGACGTACGGGGGATCGAGCACCCGCAGATCGCTCAGATCGTACCAGTTGAAGAAGTGGCCCTGCACGCGGGGCATGCGATCCAGGGCCGCGAACGCATGCTCCAGGCGGTCGAGCATCTCGCCCCGGGTGAGAAATCCCAGATCGCACGCCGACATCGTGGCGAGGAGCTGCAGGCCGATGTTCGTGGGCGACGTGCGCGAGGCGATGACCGGCTCCGGCGTCTCCTGGAAGTTGTCCGGAACGAGCCAGTGCGTGTCCGCCGTGACGAAGCGCTCGAAGTAGCGCCAGTGGCGCAGGGCATAGCGCCGGGTGGCCGCGCGCTGTTCGTCGTCGAGCGCGAGGTCGCGGCGCGTGAGCGGGGCGCTGAGCGCGATCGCCACCTCGGGCGCGAGCCCCCACACGAGCGCGAGTACGGCGAACGCGGCCGACGCCGCCCAGAGTGGCGCGCCCGGCGGTGCGACCGGCCACTGCAGCCAGGCGACGCCGCCCAGGATTCCGGCGCCGAGGGCCACCGCCGGCCACATGCGTGCCCACACCGAGCGCCGGCCCTGCGCGGCGGTATGCTCGGCGTGCGAGGCGGTCTGCCATTCGAGCATCCGCCGCCGCGGGCGGCCGGTACCGAGCACGCGCCCGATGGTGCGCAGGACCGCGTCCGTGGCGAGCAACACCTGATCGGGCAGCAGGATCAGCGCCAGGGCCAGTTGCTGCGCGACATTCACCGCGTCGTGGACGAGCGCCGCGTAGTACGGACGCCAGCCCGGATCGCGCGACGGCCGCACGGCAGCCGCGATGAGCGGCGCGACCCACGGAGCGCTCGCCGCGACGAGCGCGGCGGCGGTCCACGCGAACCAGGGGCCGGGCAGGAGTGTCCATCCGGCGATCAGCCAGACGAGCAGCGCTACCGGCGTCAGGCTCCGCCGCAGGTTGTCGGCGATCTTCCAGCGCGAGAGCGCCGAGAGCGGGCTCCGATTGGCGCCCGTCAGGGTCGGCACCCGCGGCGTCAGCCACCGGAGCAGCTGCCAATCGCCGCGAATCCACCGATGCGCCCGTCGCGTGGCGGTGAGGTAGCGCGTGGGATAGTCGTCGAACACTTCCACGTCGGTCACGAGACCGGCCCGCGCGAACGCGCCCTCGATCAGATCGTGGCTGAGTAGGGCATGTTCCGGAAATCGGCCCTCAGTGGATCGGCGAAACACGTCGACGTCATAGATGCCCTTGCCGGTGAACGTTCCCTCGCCGAACAGATCCTGGTACACGTCCGACACGGCGGTCGTGTACGGATCGACGCCCGGATGACCGGCATAGATGGAGGCGAAGCGCGACTGGCTGGCGCTCGCCAGCGACACACTCACGCGCGGCTGCAGGATACCGTAGCCACGCACCACGCGACCGCGTTCCGGGTCAAACTCGGCGCGGTTGAGCGGATGGGCCATGGTGCCGATGAGCGCGGCTGCGGCGCCGCTCGGCAGGATCGTGTCGGCGTCGAGCGTCACGACATAGCGAACGGCGCGCAGCCAGGGGAGATCGCCTTCGGTCACGGAGAACGCGGCATCGCCGGCGCCGCGGACGAAGGCGTTGAAATCGACGAGCTTGCCCCGCTTCCGCTCCCACCCCATCCAGATCCCATCGGCGGTGTTCCATCGCCGGGGGCGGTGCAACAGATAGAAGGGCGCGTCGCCATAGCGGTCGTTCAACGCCCGGATGCCGTCGAGCGCCGCCTGAATGATGGCGTCGTCGTTCGCCACGGCCGGCGCCGGCGAATCGGCAAGGTCGCTGAGCAGCGCAAATCGGATCTGCGGGTCGCGATTTGCGAGGTACTGCACTTCGAGGTGGTCCAGGGCGAGGGCCACCGCCTCGACGCTGCCGAGCAGCAGCGGAACCACGACCGCGGTTCGATCGCCCACCGGGACCCCGTGCTCGTAATCGAGTCGCGAGAGGCGGGACGGCGGCACGAAGATGCTCACGGCCTGGTGCACGACCGCGACCGCCGCCTCCACGGCGGGGAAGAACGCCAGGGCGACCGCGGCGAGCAGCCATGCGGTCGGATGCGTGCCGGCGGCCGCCAGGTTGAGCGGCGAGACCAGCACGGCCAGCGCGAGCGCCGTTCCGATGGCGAGCGCGCCGAAGTACACCGCGCTGGGATGCGCGAGCAGCCGCTCCCGGACCCGGGCAGCCGGCGAGGCGACGTAGCCCATCGCGCGCTCGAATGCCTGCCGGCCGTCGCCGACGAGGTGATGCCCCACATGGGAGGCTCTGGCGTCGTGACCGGGTGAGCGGCCGGCGCTGACCGCGGCCTCGAGTGCGGCCGCCGCGACCGCGGGTTCGTCCCGACCCGTGCCCCTGGCCAACCGCTCCACCGCATGCCGGTAGCGATCGCGCGTGGCGCGCGTCATGCCGGCGTACGTGCCCGACGGATCGCCGCGCAACACCGCCTCGGTGGCGCTCGCGGTTTCCACGAACGCCGTCCAATCGATGCTCGCGACGGAGCGCAGGCTGGTGATGGAGTTGGCCATGACGAGTTGCGTGAGTGCCAACTCCTGCACGGAGCGCTGCGCGGCGTCCTCGACCGTCATGACGTCTTCGGCCACCCACTGTTCGAGCCAGAGCAGCGGCGTGAAGTCCGAGCGCCGGCTCCGGATCTGCTGCAGAAAGCGCGTGAGAAACGCCGGCGTCAGTGTCGGCCCCCGGTGGACGAACGCCGACAGTTCCGCGATGCCGTCGGCCGGTGTCGGGGCGCCGAGCAGTCGCGTCACCCACGCATCGGCGAGCGCACGGTCGGCGACGTCACGCGCCGCCCGAAGCGCCATGCGGCGCACATTCTCGAGGTAGCCCATGCGCAGCAGCGCGGGCACCGCCCACAACTCGCCCATCGTGAGCGGGCTCACCCGCTGGTATTCACGGATCATCAGCGCCACGGTGGGCTCGTCGAGCTGACCGTCGGTGTGCGCGATCAACTCGATCACGATGTCGTAGACGCGCGGATAGCCGGCCAGCGGGCCGTCGCCGGCCAGCTTCGGCAGCGCCCGGTAGTAGCCCGTGGGGAGCGCCGAGCGAATCTCCGGAATCTGCTCGAGCACGACGAAGAAGTTGTCGAGGAGCCAGGCCCCTGCCGGGCTGGTCTCGACGCCGTCGGCGGCGGCTCGCGAGATGGTGTCGTGCGCGATGATCAGCGATTCACGGATCGCCGCCAGACGCGACAGGAGCGGCCCTCGCCGACCTCGCGCGAACCGTCCGGGACGGCGAGGGGGGCCGACCCGGTGCCGCCGCGCGACCGTGCGCGCGTGCTCCGCGAGGCGACTGGCTCCGTATACCGCCCCGTGCGGCGGCATGCGCCTACTGTCCGGACCGCGTGGAACGCGGTGCCGTCGTCTCATCCCGGGCCGCGCGGGCGACGCACTCGGCCGTGAGCGCGACGAGCATTCGCGATGCGCTGGCCGTGCGGGCGTCCGCCTGGTCCGGGTGCGTCAGCACGCAGCGCGCGAGCGCGCCGGCCACCGTGTCGGGAGACATCCCGGTCACGAGCATCTGGCGCGCCAGCGAGGTCGCGATGATCCGCAGGCCCGTGGTCGCGCCGTACGTGCCGCGAAATACGCGCGCGATCTGGTTCGCCATCCGGCGCTCCGCCGCGTCGGTCAGTGCGCCGTCGGGCCCGTCGTTCGTGCGGGGCACACTACCTCCGGAACGCAAAAAAGGGGCCTGCTCGCAAGTTGGCAGGCCCCAGAGAGTGTCGGACTTGTCTGCGCGCGCGGTGCGCGTATCGCTTGATGAAGCCTAGTGGCGCACACGGTGTTCCGCAACGTGAACAGGCGCCGAGGCTCCATAATAAACGTCTAACACGAGACGGCTCTGAATCTCGTTCAGCGCGGCGAGGGCATACCGGCTATGCTTCACAATAGGATTAGCACTCCCGGCAGGCGAGTGCTAACGCGATGCTCAGTCCCCACCTGCTGACCAGTTCATACAACCCGGGATACCACCATGGCACTGAAAACCCACAGCGCGGGAAAGACCGCGCCAACCCACGCGGCTGCCAAGCCCGCGCCCAAGCAGTCGGCCGCCAAGATCGCGCCGCTGGCCGATCGGGCCGTCGTCCGCCCGCTGGAGGAGACCGAGCAGATGCGTGGCGGTCTGTACATCCCGGATACGGCGAAGGAAAAGCCGCAGCAGGGGAAGATCGTGGCCGTCGGCCCCGGCCGCTTCGAGAAGGACCGGCGCGTCCCCATGGAAGTGAAGGTCGGGGACACGGTGCTGTACGGGAAGTACAGCGGCGCCGAACTCACGGTCGGTGGCGAGCCGGTGCTCATCCTCCGCGAATCCGACATTCTCGCGATCATCGGCTGATCGCCGACTCTGAACCGAACGTCATCTTTCTATTGAAGGAAGCAACTCATGTCAGCAAAACTCCTGCAGTTCGACGTCGAAGCCCGCGCGGCGCTCAAGCGCGGTGTCGACCAGCTCGCCGAAGCGGTGAAGGTCACGCTCGGTCCGCGCGGCCGAAACGTCGTGATCGACAAGAAGTACGGCTCCCCCACGATCACCAAGGACGGGGTGACGGTGGCCAAGGAAGTCGAGTTGTCCGATCCCGTGGAAAACATGGGCGCGCAGATGGTGAAGGAAGTCGCGACCAAGACGTCCGACATCGCGGGTGACGGCACCACGACGGCCACGGTGCTCGCCCAGGCCATCTTCCGCGAAGGCCTCAAGAACGTCACGGCGGGCGCGAATCCGATGGCCATCAAGCGCGGCATCGAGGCGGCCGTGGCGGCGGTGGTCGAGGAGCTGAAGAAGATCTCGGTGCCGACATCGGGCAAGAAGGAAATCGCGCAGGTCGGCACCATCTCGGCCAACAGCGATTCCGAAATCGGCAACCTGATCGCCGAGGCGATGGAGAAGGTGGGCAAGGACGGCGTGATCACGGTGGAGGAGGCGAAGGGCCTGGAGACGACGCTGGAGACGGTTGAGGGCATGCAGTTCGACCGCGGATATCTGTCGCCGTACTTCGTGACCGATCCGGAGAAGATGGAAGCGGTGCTCGAGGACGCCTTCCTGCTCATCCACGACAAGAAGATCTCGTCGATGAAGGAACTGCTGCCGGTGCTCGAGAAGGTGGCGCAGTCGGGCAAGCCGCTGCTGGTGATCGCCGAGGATCTCGAAGGCGAGGCGCTGGCGACGGTGGTGGTGAACAAGCTCCGCGGCACGCTCAAGATCGCGGCCGTGAAGGCGCCGGGCTTCGGCGACCGCCGCAAGGCGACGCTGGAGGACATCGCGGTGCTGACCGGGGGCACGGTGATCAGCGAGGACGTCGGGTTCAAGCTGGAGAACGCGACGGTGAACGACCTGGGCCGCGCCAAGCGCATCGTGATCGACAAGGACAACACGACGATCATCGACGGCGCCGGGGACACGGACAAGATCAAGGGCCGTCTCAAGGAACTCGAGGGCGCGATCGAGAAGTCGACCAGCGACTACGACACCGAGAAGCTCCAGGAGCGGAAGGCCAAGCTCGCCGGCGGGGTGGCGGTGATCAACGTCGGCGCTGCGACGGAGAGCGAGATGAAGGAGAAGAAGGCCCGCGTGGAAGACGCGCTGCACGCGACGCGCGCGGCGGTGGAGGAGGGAATCGTGCCGGGCGGCGGCGTGGCGCTCATCCGGGCGCAGCGGGCGCTGGCGCACCTCAAGCTGCGCGAGGTCGACGAACAGATCGGCGTCGCGATCATCCGGCGGGCGATCGAGGAGCCGATCCGCATGATCGTGCAGAACGCCGGCGGCGAAGGGTCGATCGTGGTGGAGAAGGTGCGGGCGTCGAAGGATGACGCGTTCGGCTACAACGCGCTCACCGACACCTACGAGAATCTGGTCCAGGCCGGCGTCATCGATCCCACGAAGGTAACGCGGACGGCGCTCCAGAACGCGGCGTCGATTGCCGCGCTGCTGCTCACGACCGAGGCGCTGATCGTGGAGAAGAAGGAAGACCGGCCGCAGGCGCCGCCGGCGGCTGGTGGCATGGGCGGGATGTACTAGGGGCGGCTTCTGGTGCTCCCCGGGTCACCGGAACGACGGGGCGGGGTTCAGCCCTCGGGCGGTTCTGGTGGCTCGGGCGCCCGGTCCGGGAGCCAGGCGGCGAACGCCTCCCCGTACAGGTGCCAGACGGTAACGAACAACGCGGCCACGATGGGACCCACGATGAATCCCGCGGCTCCGAACAGCAGGAGCCCACCCAGTGTGCTGAGCAGCACCATCAGATCGGTCATGCGCGCGTCGCGCCCGACGAGCAGGGGCCGCAGGAAGTTGTCGGCCGTGCTCACCACCAGGGCGCCCCACAGCAGCAGCGCGGTCGCGCCGCCAACGTGGCCGGCGATCAGCAGGTAGATCACCATCGGCACCCACACGATGGCCGCCCCCACGGCCGGCACGACGGAGGCCACTGCCGTCACCGTGCCCCAGAAGGCCGCGGCCGGCACGCCCACCGCCCAGTAGGCCGCGCCGGCCAGCGCACCCTGAATGATGGCGATCAGCAGCGACCCCTTGAGCGTGGCGCGTCCCACCGACACGAATCGCTCGAGCAGCAGGTCCTGATCGGCCGTCGTGAGCGGCACGAAGAACAGGATGCCGGCCAGGATCGCCGGGCCGTCCGCCAGGAAGTAGAACATGGCGTACAGCATCACGAACAGTTGGAGGAAGAAACTGAGCGTCCCCAGGCCCGCCTGGGCGAGGCTTCGGACGAGGAAGCTCGCCGTGGCCGACGCGGCTTCGCCCGCCTTGGCTGCGAGCTGTTCGCTGCTGGGCACCAGCTTCTGAAGCGCCGGCACCCGGTCGACGAGGGGCAGCTGGCGCAGGCGCTGATCGAGCGGCCCGCCCTGCGTGATCTGATGTTCGATCCACGGACCGGCGGCCTGGCTCACTTCCACCGCCTGGGTGGCCACCACGCCGAAGAAGGTGAGCAACGGCAGCCCCACCAGCAGTACGAGAATCACCAGCGTGGCCATGGACGCCGATTTCTTGCGGCCCCGGAACCAGCGCAACATCACCGCGAACAGGGGACGCAGGAGCGCCGAGAGGATGGCGGCGAGCAGGATCGACAGCAGGAACTGTCGGATCATCACGAGAAACAGCAGCGTCACGCCGATGGTGAGCGCGATCAGGAAGGGGCGCCGCTGGCGAATCTGCGCGGTGGGCTCGGTTGTCGGCACTTGCCGGTCACCGGGGGACATCGTCATCGCGGTTGCACCTCGTGACCGGCATGATCGTGCGATGCGCCGCCGGCCGGCGCCTTCATCATCCGCAACATGGCCGATCCCCCGGTCTTCCGGAAGCGCCGGATGAGTCCGAGCGTCTGGAACAGAGACTCCACCAGCAGCACCGATCCCGCCATGGCAGTCTCCCGGCAACGAATGCTGGAGCAGGCGGAATACCGGGTGCTGGTCGCCGGCATGGCCCTCCGGCACCGGCCGCGGCAGATTTGGCCGGATGAATCCGCCCACCCGCGTCATCCGGCGCCGCGCCGTGCTCAGTTGGATGCTGTACGATCTCGCCAACGTCATCTTCTCGATGGGCGTGATCTCGCTGTACTTCTCCCTGTACGTCCGGGCGCAGGTAGGCTCCGAGCGCGCCGACAGCCTGCTGGGCGGCATCAGCGCGCTGTCCATGGGCATCATGTTCTGCCTGTCGCCGCTGCTCGGCGCGATGACCGACCGCGCGCGGCGGCGGATGCCCTTTCTCGTCTGGGCCACGCTCCTCTGCTGCGCCTGCACGGCGCTCATTGCGCGCGGCCCCTTCGCGCTGAGCGCGGTGTTGTTCGTCGTCGCCAACGGCGCCTATCAGGCCGGCGTGCAGTTCTACGACTCCCTCCTGCCGGACGTGACCACGGAGGAGAACCGCGGGCGCATCAACGGCATGGCGGTCGGACTCGGCTACTTCGGCTCGTACATCGCGGTGGGTGGCGGACTGCTGATGTCACGGGGGCGCGCCGACTTTCCCTTCCCGGCGTACTTCCTGTTCGTCGCGCTGGCCTTCCTCACCCTCGCGCTCCCCTGCTTCCTGTTCGTCGCCGAGCAGATCAACCCGCATCCGCGGCCGATCTTCACCTGGACGGCGATCCGCGAGTCGGTGCAGCAGACCATCCGCACGCTCCGGTCGGGGCACAAGTACCCGGGGCTGCTCCGGTTCCTGGTGGGCCGGGCGTTCTATACCGACGCCATCAACACCGTGATCCTGTTCATGTCGCTCTACACGGTGAACGTGGCCATCGCCACCGGGCTCACCAAGGAGAACGGCCAGCAGAAGGCGCAGCTCGTCCTGATGTCCGCCATTACCGCCGCGATCCTGGGCGGTGTGCTGTGGGGGTTCGTGGTGGACCGGTTGGGGTCCAAGCGCACGCTGATGCTCGTGCTCTCCGGGTGGATGACGACGTTCGTGCTCGCCGCGCTCGTCGGCTTCCTGCGCCTCCACATCGTGTGGCTGTTCGTCGTGGCGTGCCTGGCGGGCATCTGCCTGGGCGGCACGTGGGCCTCCGACCGTCCGCTGATGCTGCGCCTCACGCCCCCCGATCGCGTGGGCGAGTTCTACGGGCTGTACGGCATGGTCGGGCGCTTCTCGGCGGTCACGGGGCCGTTGGTGTGGGGCGTGACCACCTGGCTCACCGTCGAGCGCGCGCACATGCCGGTGACCACGGGCGAAGCGTTCGCAATTCTCACGCTGCTCGTGATGATGGTGGTCGCGTTCCGGATCGTGTACCGGGTGACCGACGAGCCGCGCGACTGGGCCGCACTGTCGGCGATGCCCGACCGGTAGGTTGTAGCAGGGGCGTGGTGTCGGAGTAGCCACCGTCCCGCGGCCACCAGGCGGCGTATGAGCGCGCGGTACGCGCCGCTCTCCCACCGGTTGAGCACGTAGCGGTTGACGAGCCCCGTGCGGAACAGCGCGCCGAGCCGCCGGCCCACGAGCTCCTCGTTGCGGTCGGGCTCTCCCGCGAGGAGCGCGGACGCGGCCAGGTGCCCCGACACCATCGCGGAAGCGCAGGTCGACCCCGCGATCCTGCGCCTGCCGCTCGAGCGCCTCGTCGGTCGTCCAGTTCTCGAGTCCCCGAACTTCACCGTGGAAGCGATGCCCCAACTTACCGGCGCGCAAGCGCCCGCCATGCACCGCATGCCCCCCCCCTCGATCGCGGTTCCCCGGGGTCGGCTACCGATGAACGCGCCGCTCTGGCGGAGGGCCGAGGGCACGGTACGTTGAATGGCGACGCTTCGTCGCCGCTCCGGTTCTGCCCCAGCCCTCGTCCCCGCCCCCCAAGCGCGCATGCCCGCCAAGCCCCCCGTCAACAAGTGGGTCGTCGCCGGTACCGTCATGATCGGCACCATGATGGCCGTGCTCGACTCGAGCATCGTCAACGTCGCGCTCCCCGACATGCGCGGTACGCTCGGCGCCACGGTGGACGAGATCACCTGGGTCGTCACGGGCTACATACTCGCCAACGTGATCATCATGCCCATCGTCGGCATGCTGAGCGCGCGGTTCGGCCGCAAGAACTTCTACATGGCAAGCGTCGCCGGCTTCACGGTCGCCTCGATGGCCTGCGGGGTGTCGCACACCCTCGGCGCGATCGTCGTCTGGCGCGTGATCCAGGGCATCGGCGGCGGCGTGCTCATCACCGTCTCGCAAGCGATTCTCCGCGAGACCTTCCCCGCCGAAGAGCAGGGGCTGGCGATGGGCATCTACGGCATGGGCGTCGTGCTCGCGCCGGCGTTCGGCCCAACGCTCGGCGGCTGGATCACCGACCAGTACTCCTGGCCCTGGGTGTTCTTCATCAACGTGCCGCTCGGCGTCATCAACCTGCTGATGATCAGTCGGTTCATCTTCGACCCGTCGTACCTGGAGCGCCGGAAAGGGCGCATCGACTGGGCCGGACTCGGCCTGCTCACCGTCGGCCTGGGCGCCCTGCAGTTGATGCTGGAGAACGGGGAGAAGGACAACTGGTTCGACTCCGCCTTCATCACGCGGCTCGCCATCATAGCGACCATCGGCATGATCCTGTTCGTGTGGCGCGAATTCAGAACCGACAGGCCGGCGGTGGACCTGCGCCTGTTCAAGAACGGCGCCTTCACGTCGGCGACGTCCATCGGCGGCATCCTAGGACTCGGCCTGTACGCCGCGTTGTTCCTGCTGCCGCTCTTCCTGCAGAGTCTACTCGGCTACAGCGCCATGGAGTCGGGGCTCGTGCTCATGCCGCGCGGGCTGGCGATGGCCGTGCTCATGCCGCTGGCCGGGCGCGCATACAATAGAATAGGACCGCGGGTGCTGGTGGGCGTCGGGCTGGCCGTGAGCGCGTATTCGTTCTGGGCGCTGTCGCATCTCACGAGCAGCG
The DNA here is from genome assembly GCA_963814345.1 of uncultured Gemmatimonadaceae bacterium. GTDB lineage: Bacteria > Gemmatimonadota > Gemmatimonadetes > Gemmatimonadales > Gemmatimonadaceae > JAGWRI01. Next base: position 22,959 of record CAWFCT010000022.1, read on the forward strand.
TGGGGTTCTGGGATCTGTTCTGGCCGCAGCTCTGGCAGGGGGTGGGGTTCGGGCTGATCTTCGTGGCGCTCAGCACGGCGGCGCTCGCTACCGTGGAGAAGCCCCGCATGACCGCGGCCGCCGGCCTCTACAACGTCGTCCGTCAGGTATTCGGCAGCGTGGGCGTGGCGCTCTCGGCCACGCAACTCACCAGCGGCATCTCGCGTTACCACGACATGCTGGGTCAGAAACTCACGGCGACGGATCCGATGACACAGACCTGGCTGCACATGGTGATCGGCGGCATGCGCGCCGCCGGCTCCGATGCCTTCACGGCCACCAAGCAGGCGATGGCGCTGCTCGACGGGACGGTGTTCCAGCAGGCGGCGGTGCTGTCGTACAACCATGTGTTCGTGCTCATCGCACTGCTGTTCGTGATCTGCCTTCCGCTCGTGTTCTTCCTCAAGGGCGTGGAGCACGCCGAGGGGATGGGGGAGTTCATCGGCGAATGACCCGGCCGGCGACGGGCCGCGGCGCGCACGGCGTTACATTGCGACATCCCCTCCATGCACGCGCTCCGCCAGCGCGCATGAGCGATCAACCCGCCGTCAACAAGTGGGTCATCGCCGGCACGGTGATGATCGGCACGATCATGGCGGTGCTCGACTCGAGCATCGTCAACGTCGCGCTGCCCGCCATGCAGGGCACGCTCGGCGCCACGGTGGACGAGATCACCTGGGTCGTCACCGGCTACATCCTGTCGAACGTGCTCATCATGCCCATCACGAGCATGCTGAGCCTCCGTTTCGGCCGGAAGAACTTCTTCATCGCCAACGTCGTCATCTTCACCTGCGGCTCCATGGCCTGCGGGCTGTCGCGCTCGCTCGACGCGATCATCGTATGGCGTGTGCTGCAGGGCATCGGCGGGGGCGTGCTGATCACCATCTCGCAGGCGATCCTGCGCGAGAGCTTCCCCGCCGAGGAGCAGGGGCTGGCGATGGGCGTGTTCGGGCTCGGCATCGTGCTCGCGCCGGCGTTCGGGCCCATGCTCGGCGGGTGGATCACCGACCAGTACTCCTGGCCCTGGGTGTTCTTCATCAACGTCCCCATCGGCATCGTCAACGTGCTGCTGGTGCTGCGCTACATCGAGGACCCGCCCTACCTCGTGCGCAGGCGCGGCAATATCGACTGGGCGGGCCTCGCCTTCATGACCGTGGGCCTCGGCGCGTTGCAGCTCATGCTGGAGGAGGGGCAGAAGGATCTGTGGTTCTCGTCCACCTTCATCTCGTGGCTCGCCGTGCTGAGCGTGGTGGGCATCGGGATGTTCGTGTGGCGCGAGCTGGTGGCGGAGGCGCCGGCCGTCGACCTGCGACTCTTCTCGAATGCCTCGTTCACTTCGGCGACGGTGATCGGATCGATTCTCGGGCTCGGGCTGTACGCGGCGTTGTTCCTGCTGCCGCTCTTTCTGCAGAACCAGCTCGGGTACACCGCGACGGAATCCGGGCTGGTGCTGATGCCGCGCGGGCTGGCCATGGCGGTGCTGATGCCGATAGCCGGGCGGGTGTACAACCGCGTCGGCCCGCGGGTGCTGGTGGGGAGCGGCCTCATCGTGAGCGCGTATTCGTTCTGGGCGCTGTCACATCTCACGAGCAGCGTCGGGTTCTGGGATCTGTTCTGGCCGCAGATGTGGCAGGGCGTGGGGTTCGGGCTGATTTTCGTCGCGCTCAGCACGGCGGCGCTGGCCACGGTGGAGAACCCGCGCATGACGGCCGCCTCGGGGCTGTACAACGTCGTCCGGCGGCTGGCCGGGAGCGTGGGCGTGGCCGTGTCGGCCACGGAGTTGACGCGGGGCACCTTCGCCAACCACGACCTGCTCGTCCAGCATCTCGGGCGCACGAGCCCGATCACCCTCCGCTGGCTGCACGTGGTGGCGGGTGGGATGCGCGCGGCGAGCAGCAACGCCTTCACCGCCACCAAACGCGCGCTGGCGCTGCTCAACGCCGATGTCCTGCGGCAGGCGGCGGTGATTGCGTATAACCACGTCTTCCTGCTGATCACCGGGCTGTTCGTGATCTCGATTCCACTGGTGTTCTTCTTGAAGGGGGTGGAGTTCGCGAAGGAGATGGCGGAGGCGATGGGGGAGTAGGGGGCGTTTGCCAACCTCGTCCTCGGCGCGTCAACTATGAGCGATCTCCGCTGACCGTTGACAGCCGGCAGCCGTCCGCCGATTATCCCGACCGTTCGGACTCACCTTTTGAAAGGCGCTGCGCGCATGCCGCTGACGTACGATCATCACCGCCGCAAGGCCGTTCCCGGCGAACCCGCTCCGTTCGGCCGTCTTCGGTTGCTGGGCCGTAGAATAGCAGTGGTCGCTGCCGCCGCCGGCTTCTTGGTGTCCGGGTTGACCTGCGGCGGAAGCGAGCCGACAGCCGTCCAGAAGCTTCCAGTACTCACAAGGTTCAGGTTCCTCGAGGACAGTGTGGGGTTCGCGACCGGGGAGTCCCTGTATCCCGCGTTCCAGGCCACACGGCAGGACGGCCTGACGACGACCGCAGCGGACATGCAGTGGGCGAGTCGGAATTCCGCGGTCGTGTCGATGGTCGAGGCGGGGAAGCTCCTGGCAGGCAAGCCGGGGCAAACCTGGGTGGTCGTCTCCAGCGGGTACCTGCAGGACAGCCTGCGCGCAATCGTCCGCGGTCGCCTCGACCTCGTGTTGTCGACGCACCTCGACACGCTCACGTCCATCGGTGACAGTCTGGTGCTCTCGGCGTCGTTTCCGAAGATGCCCGGGGCACAGGTACCGATGACATGGGGCAGTCGCGACTCCACCGTGGTCCGCGTAACTCAGGCGGGAGTCGCGATCGCCGTGTCGGAAGGGCACGCCTACGTCCTGGGATTGGAGGACGGCGGCGGCCGAGACTCCGCCTTGATCGTGGTGCGGCAGAAGCTGGTGCGGCTGGAACGCACGCCGCGCGTTGACACGCTGCCGCTGCTCCGCGCCGTTCAACTTGCGGCGGCGCCGGTGGACGCGCGCGGACACCCCATCGCCAGGCTGCTGGGATCGCTGCAGTGGAAGTCGAGGGATACGTCGCTTGCCGTCGTCGACGGAACGGGCAAGGTGAACGCGCGTGGCGTGGGGACGGACACCATCGTGGTGTTCCTGTCGGACTCGTCAGCGTCCGTGCTGGTGACGGTGACTCCACTCCCGCCGCTTCGCTTCGATCAGGATACGATCTTCACCGGGATCGGGCAGTATCCGAGCTACTACGGACACCAACGGCCGGTGGTGCTGGCCGAGGGCAATGATCCGCAGGAATCGTTTTCGATCTCGTTGAGTCTGTCGGATTCCAGCATTGGCGCCGTGCGGTATGCCGGGTTTCCCGCTACCGTCGGCAGCGACTCCAGCACGCTGATCATGCCAGTCGGTCACCGATCCGGCGTCGCGGTGCTGACCGCCTCGAGCCCGCGTTACGCGCCGGCCACGGCGGTCCTTCGGGTTACCAAGCCGAAGGTCGTGCTGTCACACGCGTCCGTCGAGGCGACGTACAACCCGCTGGCTCCGAACGACACGGTCTCGGTGCCTGTCGAGTTGGAGGACTCACTCGGCCATCAGACACAGGTTGGCGCTCCGCTCACGATCCACTATCGGTCGTCCGACACGACCGTTGTTGTCCCATCGTCGCTCACGGTGGTGGTGGATAGCGGAGTACCTGCTATCTCGGTGCGCATGCGCCCGGTGGGACCCGGGAGGGCCTGGCTGGTGATGGAGCCGGACGGGTACACGCCCGACAGCACGCCGGTGCACGTCACGGCCTATCAACCGCGCCTCAAGTTCCTCCGACACACCGTATCGGCCCAGGTGCCGTGGTCACCCATGTACCTGGGCGTCGGCCAGACGTCGTGGGAGGACGAGGTGGATCTCGCCCAGCCGTACGTCAATGGCGCTCCGGTCCCGGTCACCTTTACGCACAGTTCGCGGGGGGTGATCGGGATCGCCGACTCCGCAAGTTACGCCAATGGCCTGCCGACCTTTCACGTGTACGTCAACGGATTGGGGTTGGGGACCGATACGATCATTGCCTCGGCGGCGGGCTTCGAATCCGACTCGATGGTGGTCGTGGTCACGCCGGCAACGTTCCGCTTCTGGAATCCGAGTCCGGACTCCGTCGCCTCGCTCAACACCACGGTGTTCGGGGGGATTACCCTGCGGGCGGTGTACACGGATACGGCCTTCTTCGAGCCTCATTCGCCCACGTCGAGCGCCTTTGTGGCGCTGCTCACGTCCACCGATACGAATGTCCTGCGCGTGGGGTACGATTCGGTCACCTTCCTGGATCCCAACGCCACGTCACGCGCCAGGGTCACCCCCGTTGGGCCCGGTTCCGCTTCGCTGGTTCTCACCGATCCGTCGGGGCGGGCACGCCCGACGACGTCCGTGCCCGTGACCGTGCGGCCCGCGGCCATCCACCTCCGATACGGCGGGCATTCCAACATGCCGCCGGACGTGACCGTCGGGCTTCACCAGGAGCTTCCGGATTCGGAGGCCATCTACGTGGACTCGCCGGCGCCCGTGAACGCCCCGACGGTCTTTCTCCGGAGCACCGACAGTACGATTGTGCAGCCGTGGGTCCCCAGTCTGCACGGCTTACCGGGTGGGACCGGCGACGGCGCGTTCAGTGTGTTCGGCGAGGATCGCACGGGCACGGCGTGGATCGTCGCGTACGGACCGGGGCTCATCCCGGACAGCATTCAGGTCACCGTGGGACAACCTCAGTTCCAGATCTACAGGACCCAAGACCAACCTGCGAGCGACGTTTACATCGCCGTTCGCACCGTCGATCAGGCGGGGCGTCCACGCAACTCGTTGGATCCGGTGACGGTAAACCTGTGGAGCACCGACGCGGCGGTCCTCGCCGTCGACTCCGCGACGTTGGTGGTTCCGGCCGATCGAGGCACGACGCCCGAGACGCAATTGCACTTCGTCGGTCCCGGCACCGCGGCGATCCGTGTGAGTGATTCCCGGAACGTGCCGTACGCATACCTGCCTGGCGCGACGCGGCTGATCCAGGTCGACTCCCAGGGACAGCCGGTGACGGAGGTCTTCTCGAATTCCGTGGGAAGATGATCGTGGCGACCGGAGAGTGCTCCCGAAACCCCATGGTGTTGTGTCGGGTCCAGTCCGTTCCGGTCAGTTCAGTCCGTATCCTATTCGTTGGTCTCCACCCCCCCGAAGCCCCGGGTGCCAGCCGGAAATAGAACCGTCCGCTACTCCACCTGCACCAGCTCGAACGTGACATCCGCGTGGTAGTGCGGTTGCGTCCACGTCCACGACGCCTTGCGCTTGTCGCCCACTTCCGCCCGGAACTCGATGTCGTCCAGGGGCGATGACTTGATCCTGGAATCGCGGGCGGGGAAGGCCATGCCCACCGGCACGGTGCGCCCCTCGCTCACGCAGACGGCGTTGATGGTGACCGGGCCGCCGGTCCAGCGGAGCGCGGTAGTGATGGTGGTCGGGTGGTCGGGATCGTCGAGCTTGCCGCTCACGGTCCACGTCACGGCCTGCGACGCTGCCGGCGCATGACAGACGATGCCGGTGAGCGTCACGTGCATCGGCGCGATCGCTCGCGTGAGCCTGACGCTCCCTGAAATCGCACCGGAGTCGCCGATCGTGATCGGGATGTCGCCCGTCTGCTCGGCGTCGAAGTTGCCGCGCACGGCGCCATGCTGGACGATCGGGAACTTCTCCCTGATCTTGAGGCGAAGCGCGTACCGGATCGGCTTGCACCCGCACGACGGTCCGCCCACGAACTTGGCACCGAGCGCGTCCACCCAATCGTTGGCCTCCCGGTTCAATGCGGCTTTCGTGATGCCTGGCGGTTCGGGGTGGTACGGCTTGCCGGCCTTGGCCAGCAGCCCCCTGGCAAAGGCGTTCAGCCCGCGCGTGCCGGCGAACGCCGTGGCGATGAACGGGACCCCGCCATTGTCGTTGTCCATGTGCCCCAGGAACTGGCTCGGGTCGCTGAAGCGGAGCCTCTGCTGCTCACAGAGCGTCGGCGCGTCCTTCCCCGCAAAAAGCAGCGCGCGCGGCGCTTCGCGCCAGCCGGGAAGCCCACTGTGGCATCCCTGACAGGGTTGGAAGGTGGCTTTCACGTCGACGTCGTTCGGGTCGGTCGAGTTCGCCTTCCCCTGCTGCATCACCGGCGCGAACTGCCCGCCGGCGTGCGTCTGATTGGCGTTGGCGGCAAAGGGATCGACCCCGCCATGGCAGTTCACGCATCGCGGTTCGGTGGTGAAGACGGTGGCAATCGGCCGGAATGCGGCAATGGCCCGCCGCGTCGCGGCCTGCGACAGCGGGCAGAACGGACCGGCAGCCGCGCTGCCGATGGTCGTGTGCGGGGCGGGGGCGGGGGCGGGGGCGGGAATTTCCGGGGCGCCGGCCCGTGCGGGCTCCGTCTGCCCCGACCGCGCCGACGCGGCAAAGAGCGCGCCGACCACCGCGAGTGCCGACACCAGCGCGGCGCGGGTCAGAGCCATGCGACTTCCGAAGCGGTGGTGCCTCGCGGAGTGTGGGGAGCGATCATTGCTTCACCAGCTCCACCCGGCGATTGTTCTGCCGGCCTTCGGCCGTGGCGTTGCTGTCGATCGGTTTGGTGTCGCCGTACCCCTTGGTGGTGAGGCGGCTCGGGTCGATGTGGAGGTTGGTGACGAGATACGTCTTGACCGCCGCGGCCCGTTGCTCCGAAAGCGTCTGGTTGGCGGCGGCGGCGCCGACGTTGTCGGTGTGGCCCTCGATGAGGAGCTTGAGATCGGCGTGCTGCGTGAGCATGTCGCCGATCTCCTTCAGGGTCGGTGTGGACTCGCCCCGGATCACCGCCGAGCCCGACGCGAAGAGAATGCCGTGCGTGGACACGCGGCCGCTCTGCGTCAGCGCGTCGTACAGCGGCTTGCCGCCCGCCGCGATGCGGATGTCGGTGAGCAGCGTGGCGTGCGCGTCGTCGGGTCCGCCGGGTACCTCGAACCGGACCTTCGTGGTTCGCGTGAAGACGAGCCCATTGAGTTGGGCCACACGCTGCGCGTCGATGTACGCCTTCACGTACCCCTTGTCGAAGGTGTACCGGCAGTGCACGAAGGCGTCGTCTCCGATGCCGGCGGCCTTCTGTTCGGACTGCTTCTGGCCATTCGCTCCGCTGCCCTCGATCCCGCCGTCGTCGTGATAGCAGAACACGTCCATCGGATTGTCGGAGTCGCCGCCGATGTAGATGTTCATGGGGTGCACGCCGCCCGGATCCTGGAAGTAGGTCACCTCGAGGGTGAATCGGTCGGGGAGCGTGTCGGGGAGATCCACGTAGAAGGTCGCGCCCGTTGTCGTGCGGAAGTACTTCTGCCCCTTGATCGCGACGATCGTCGCGTTACCGTCCGTCAGGTCCTCGTGCGTGGGTAGATCGCCGACGTGGTCGTTCGCGAAGTCGTCGTAGAAGAGGGTCCTGTCTCCCGGGATGAAGTCGTAGTTGAGCCAGGCCCCGGCCCCGGGAGGCGCGCTCTTCGCGTCCGCTCCCGCGGCGGCCGAATCTGCGGTGGCGGACGCTGCGGTCGTTCCCTGCAGATCGGGCTGATTCGCCACCGGCTTGCCGGAGGCGTCGACGTACTGCACCTGCTTTCCGGCCGCGTGCACCTTGTCGATGCAATTGTGGTCGGTGACCAGGCACTTGATCACGTGCTCGCTCCCGTTGATCAGGGAATCCAGCGCCTCGTCGGTCCGCTGGTCGATGCGGTCGGTCACCTTCTGCGCGGCCGCCTGCTTGAGCCGGTGGAGGAATCCCTGGGCATGCAGGGGCGAGGCGAGGGTGAGCGCCAGCAGCGACACGGCGGCGAGCGGGCGGAGGACCCGGCGCCGCGCGCGCGGCCATTGGGTCTGCGTGGCGCGCATGGCGCAAAGCGAACGGGGTTCAGTCATGGTGGTGCCTCCCGGGATGCGAGACCGATCATTCCGTGCTTGCGGTCGTAAAGGACGCGGTAGGTGTAGGAGCCGAGCGTTCCATCGAAGCCGGTCGGGTTCGATGCACCGGTGTCGAGACGGCGCCGAGTGGCAGCGTGCGGCACAACCTACGAGATGGGGTCAGACCCGCCTCAACTGGTGTCAATCGTCGTGACCGCAATGCGTTAGCGCACCCTCCGCGCGATGAGGCAAACGCACCACTTGCCAGCCCCCGGCGGCCGGCGTCATGATTGGCACCAGGAACGTGTGACACATGGCCCGCGCCGATGCGAGACCGGTTGGGGCAGATCAGACTTCTTTCAACCGGGCTCGACGACTTGGCCGAAGGAACCCACAATCTGGTCACGCTCGGAGCGCTGGCGCTCCTCGACCACGCCGGGCGGCCGGCGATGCCGCTGTCCAGGCATCCGCGCAAGCTCGCGGTGCTCACCGTGCTTGCACTCGCCCGCCGCCCCGTGGCGCGAGACCTGCTGGTGGGCCAGTTCTGGGGTGAGCGACAGGAGCGCCTCGCGCGGCATTCGCTGAGCGACGCGCTCTCGGAAATCCGCCAGCTGCTGGGTCCCGACGCCGTGTCCGCGCGCGGCGACACCGTGGCGCTGGCGCCCGACGCACCGCTCGTGATCGACGCGGTCGCGTTTCAGGCGGCGTGCGGGGTGGGCGACCGGGCACGGGCCATCGCCCTGTATGGCGGCCCGTTTCTGAACGGCGTATTCCTCAAGGACGCGCCGGATTTCGAGTTGTGGTCGGCCAACGAGCGGGCTCGTCTGGAGCGGCTCTTCCTGGAAGCGTGCGAGCATCAGGTGGCGGCCCTCGTGGCGGCGGATCGCCAAGCCGAGGCCGCTGCCGTCGCCACTCGCTGGCTCGACGCCCAGCCACTGTCCGCCGAGGCGGCGACTGCGCTGCTCGCGGCGCTCCGCGCGCCGGGCACGCCGGCCGCCGACCGGGCGGCGCTCGCTACGTACGATCGCCTGGCGGCGCGCCTGGACCGCGAATACGAGTCCGCACCGGACCCCGGCGTGGTGGCGGTGGCGGCCGACATTCGCGAGAAGTTTGCCGCCATGCCCGTCGAGCGAACGCCATTTCCCCTGTCGGTGGCCCCGGTCGCCGTGCAGCGGGTGGTGCGCCGCGTGGGGCTGGGCTGGATCGCCGGCGGCGCGGCCGTGCTCGCCGCGGCCACCGCGGCGTACGCGATGCACGCCGGCGACCGGGCGGTGCCGCCGGCCACGCGACCGGTGGTCGCGGTGCTGGGCGTGCGCGATCTACGGGGCGATACGACGTCGGCGTGGATCGCGGACGGCCTCACCCAGATGATCGCCGCCGACCTCGCCCGCACGCCCGCTGTCGAGATCGTCGCGCCGGAGCGCGTCCGCCGCGCCGCCAGAATGTTGGCTGGGGAGGCGAGCGGCTCGGGTGACGCCGACCAACCGGTGGTCGACCCGAGTACCCTGGCGCAATCCGTCGGCGCCAACTGGGTGGTGACCGGTGGACTGACGCGGGGCGACACGACGTACGTCCTCGATGTGGGGCTGTACGATGTGGCGCGGCACCGGTCGCTGAGCCTGTACACGATCACGAGTGGGTCGTTGCCCGTGCTCGCGGACCGCGCGGCGGCACGCGCCCTGGCCATGGCGAACAGCAACCGTCCCGGTCCGAGATTCGCCGATGTGGAGACGGCGAGCCTCGAGGCGTACGAGCATTTCGTGCGCGCCGAAGAGGCCAAGGACGAAGGGCGCTTCGGCGACGAGCGCACCGAGTTGGACCGCGCCATCGCGCTCGACTCCGGTTTCGTCACGGCGCTGGCCGAGCGGTTGCGGCTGGCGCAGATCAGCGGCGAGCCGGTCGTCCTCTCCCGGTTGAGCGCGGCGTTCTCCAGGGCGAGTGCGCGCGCCACCCCGTGGGACCGGCTGGACCTGGACGCGTACGCCGCCCTCCACAGCGGCGAGCGGCGGCGCAGCGAGGCGCTGGCCGCCCAACTCGTCTCACTGTATCCCCACGACCCGCGGGCGTACGACTTCCTGGCGCGCTTGCTGCGACTGCGGGGCGACTGGGACGGGGCGGACTCGGTGATGCGGCGCGCGTTGGCGCTCGACTCGCTGGATGTGAGCCCGGTACGCGGCCCGTGCGCCCCCTGTACCGCCTACCTCGGCCTCGCAAACGACGCGATGCAGGCGGGTCGTCTTGCGGACGCGGCGCGGGCGGCCCGCAGTTGGATCTCCCTGCGACCCGACTACCCCGCGGCCTGGTCCACGCTGGCGTCGGCGCTGGAGGCCGACGGAAAGATGCAGGCCGCGCTCGTGGCCGCCCAGCGCGCCCGCTTCCTCGCGCCCGCGGAGGGAGCGTACCAGGACATGATCGTGCGGCTGTTGCTCGTGTCCCGCCGGTACGCCGACGCCGACACGGCCATCGCGCGCATGAGCCACTCGACCGATGCCTCGATGAGGGGCGACGCCTTCGACCTGCGGGCGTTGCTCGAGCGCGAGCACGGGCAGTTCCGGGCTTCTGCCGCCACGATCGAGACCGCCGTCCACCGGTATCCCGAATTCACGACCCTCCGATTGGAGGAGGCCAACAGCCTTGCCCGGCTCGGCGACTACGCGGCCGTCGTCCGGCTCGACGATCCGCTGGCGCACTGGCGGGGGCTCCCGCCGGAGGTGGAAACCTCCGTGACCCCGGTGAGCGGGCTCGCCGCCGGCCAGGCGCGACAGTTCTGCTGGGTCCGTGCCCTGGAGGCGGAAAGCCTCGCGCCCACACGAGACACGGTGCTGCTGCGGGCGTTGGCCGACTCCATCGCGCAGGAGGCGACGCGCAGCTACTATGGGCGCGACCTGCGCCTGGCCGATCACGTGCGCGGGCTCATCGCCGAGATCGACGGGCAACTCCCCGTGGCCGAACGCGACTTCCAGAAAGCACGCTGGGGGCGCGCCGGTTGGACCTCCACCCTGGTCCGTCTGGCGCGCGTCCAGCTCGAGGAGGGACACCCGGCTGATGCGATCGCGAGCCTCCGCGACGCGTACACCGCACCGCTCGACGCCATGGGCCGCTACGTGCCGAGGAGCATGCTCGATTTCTGGATGGCCCGGAGCTTCGCCGCCGCGCAGCAGGCCGACAGCGCCGCGTTGTACGAGCAGTACGTGCGTAGCGCGTGGATCCACGCCGACCCCGAGGTGAAGCGGCTGCTTGCCGTGAAGTGATTGGCGCTCACGCAGTTGACACGCGTTGATGCGTGTCTGATGCCGGCCCGTATGTTGGCCGGCATGCACCACCCGTCACCAGGCTCGGCCGTGATCGACCGCGCGCTCGACCGCGGTCTCACGCGCACCGCCCCCTCCCGCATCGCGGGCACCGGTCTCTTTGCCAGGCGGCCCATCGACCGGGGCATGCGGATCATCGAATACGCCGGGCGGCGGCGGGCGCTGCTCGACGTCATTGCCGAAGAGGCGGAGAGCGCGCCGAACCCCTACCTGCTGCGCCTCGACGCGGAGACGGTCATCGACGGTGCGGTGGAGGGGAGCGACGCCCGCTTTGCGAATCACAGCTGCGAGCCCAACTGCACCGCGCTCACCATGAATGCGCGGGTCTACCTCTACGCCTCGCGCGACGTTCCCGCCGGCGAGGAGCTGACGCTGGACTATCAGATGCGCTCGGCGATCGACGTCGCGTGGTCGGCGAGCGAGCTGGCGTACTACGCGTGCAACTGCGGCACTCCGAGTTGCCGGGGCACGCGGCTCGCCGAGGCGCCGGCCTCGAGCGATCAACCCCCACCCGGAGCTCCCGAGGAGCGATCATGAAATCCAAGGATTCGCGCGGCGCCAGAGTCCCCAAGATCGTGCTGGCCGCCACCGTGCTTGCGGCCCCGGTCGTGGCGGCAACTCCCGCCGCCGCCCAGCGGCCGGCGTCCGTCGCCCGCCCGCCGGCGCTTCGTCCCATCCTGCTGAAATTTCCGTCGCCCGTGGTGGTGGCGGGGGAGATCGGCGGCCGCACCGTGTTCAAGAGCTCTGCCGGGACGCTCTTCTACGTGGATCCGAAAACCGGCGATGAGCGGGTCGTGGCCCGCGCCTACGCATCCAAGGCGCTGAAGCACGCGGCGTGGAAGACCACCGCGTATCCCATCGAGCACGGAACCGTTCCCGTCACCATCGTCGGCCTCGACGCCAAGGGGCACACGGTGATGCAGGACGCCAAGGGGGAGCAGTTCTATCTGGACGCGAAGACCGGCGACATGGTGTTCATGAAGTGATGACGGAACCCATCGCGAACCCGGCCGGCCCCCCTGGGGACGGCACCCCATCAATTCAGAGGAGAACCGGTCCATGATCCATAGCGCTGAGACACCCAAACGTGCACGAGCCGTTCTGTTTCTCGCACTCGCGGTGGGCGCGGTGGGCGCCGCCGCAGCCATTGTCGATGGACCGGCGGTGCGGCTGTTGGCTTCGATCGCTCCCCCGGCCGCGAGCGCGACCGCGGCGGCCGCGCAGTTCCGGTGGACGGTCACCCCGGACGTGGGGGGCACCTCGCCGTGCGCCAGTGTGGCGCGGGCCTGGGTCTTCGCCTCCATCGGCGAGGCAACGAGTTGTCTCACGGCCACCGTCGGCACGGGTCCCCTGGGCACCGGCCTCTCGGCGCTCGCGCGCGCGCGCGCCGCCGTGGACAGTGAGCTCCACGCGGTGGCGAACCGGAACACGAGCGCCGCCGCCGCGGCTGCTCCGCCGGAGCTGGCGCGCGCGATGACCGACACGGCGTCTGCGGCGGCGTTTCGGAAAAAGCTCGCCGGGATGACCGACGCCCAGCGCGAGGCCTACGCCATGCAGCTCGCCCAGCAGATGCAGAAGGGGCGGCAGCAGCAGATGACGGCGCAGATGCAGGCCACGGCCCAGGCGAGCGACACCGATCGCGCGCTCTACGACTCGCTGTCCAACGCGGCGGAGGCGATCAACGTCCTTCAGATTCGAACGCAGCTCGGCCTCCAGATTCAGATGGGCGCCCTGGACACCGTCACCGCCAACTGGGAGTCGCCGCACGCGGCCATCCAGCAGGCCGAGAGCCGCGCCCTGAAGACGGTGCCACTTTCCACGGCGGACAACGCGGGTGGCGGCTGCTACAGCGCGGCCAACGCCGCGCGGGTCCGGGCGATCGCGCTCAGGTTTGCCGATCGGCAGATCGCCCGCGCCGACAGCGACCTCGCGCAGGGGCGCGGTTGGGCGACGGCGGTGCACGCCGAGCTGCCGCAATTCGTGAAGGCCGACGACCGGATGATGAAATTCTCCACCGGCATCCACGACGCGACCCTGCGGCGGCGCGCCGCCTCACTCACCAACACCAAGCAGCGCACCGTGCTCGACGATCTCCAGCACTACGCCGACGGCGTCCGCAAGATCGACGAGGCAGCGGGCGTCTGGGTGGCGTGGAAGGCAAAGATCCAGGCGCAGCCGGCGTCCGCCTTCACCTGCGGGTCAGGCTACGCCGGCGGATGAATCGATGTGTTCAGTACTTCACCACCGTCGGATCCACGTTGTCGCTCCACGCCAGAATTCCGCCCACCAGATTCCGCGCGTGCTTGAAGCCCGCGCGCCGCATTGCTCCCACCACCTGGCCGCTCCGCGCGCCCGAGCGGCACATCACCACGATCTCGCGGTCCGGGTCGAGCGTCGGCATGGCCGCCGCGAACTGACCCATCGGAATGAGCCGGGCGCCGGGGATCTGGGCGATGGTCAACTCCTGCGGCTCGCGCACGTCGATGAAATCGAAGTCGTCGCCGCGCTTGAGCTTCTCGGCGAGTTCGGTGGGCGTGATGTCTCCGGCGGGTGTGGGCACTGGCTCGGTGGGGTGAGGCGTGGTTCCCGGAATGCCGCAATACTCCTCGTACTCTTCCAGGTGGGTGATGGTACGCGTGCCGCACGCCGGACAGGCCGGGTCCTTCTGCACGCGCACCGTGCGGAACTGCATGTCCAATGTATTGATCAGCAGCAGCCGCCCGGCCAGCGTCGTGCCGATTCCCAACAACAACTTGATGGTCTCGGTGGCCTGGATGGTGCCGATCAGTCCGGGCAGCACGCCCAGCACGCCCCCCTCGGCGCAACTCGGCACCATGCCCGGCGGGGGCGGTTCGGGAAAGAGGCAGCGGTAGCAGGGGCCGTCCTCGGTGGCGAACACGCTCGCCTGTCCCTCGAAGCGGAAGATGCTCCCGTAGACGTTCGGCTTGCCCAGCAGCACGCACACGTCGTTGGTCAAATAGCGCGTTCCGAAGTTGTCCGTGCCGTCCACGATCACGTCGTAGTCGCGGGCGATCTCCATCGCGTTGTCGGCGCGGAAGGGCGCGTCGTAGGTCTCCACGTGCACGTGCGGGTTCAGGTCGTTCAGCCGGTCGCGCGCGCTCTCCACCTTGCGGTGGCCGAGCGTACTGGTGCCGTGGACGATCTGGCGTTGGAGGTTGCTGGCGTCCACCACGTCGAAATCGACGATGCCGATGGTGCCGACGCCGGCGGCGGCCAGATACAGGGACGTGGGACTGCCCAGCCCGCCGGCGCCTATCAATAGAACGCGCGAGGCCTTGAGCTTGCGCTGTCCGTCCAGGCCGACGTCGGGGAGGAGCAGGTGGCGGGCGTAGCGCAACACCTCGTCGGAATCGAGTTCCGGCAAGCCGTGTGCCGCGTCGTGCTTGGAGCCGATAGTGGATGCCATAGCGGGTCAGGAAGGGATACGGCGGCCCCCCGTCATCGCGCAAGCGGGGGTGCAGCCTGGGGTAGTGTTCGCCCGGTTGGGACACCATGCCGCCCAGGGAGGCGTGCTAGACTTCAGGTGCCTCATCCCCCGAGAAGGCACCGATTGAACTACCGCCTCATCGCTCGCCGCGCGTTGCGGGTTCTCATCCCACTGATCGTGCTCGCGATCGCTTGCGGGGCATTCGCAGGTGTGCGCGAGCAGTTCTCGCGAGCGGATACAGCTGGCCGGCAAATCGAGACCGTCATCCAGATGGCAGGCGGGCTCCTCGGTCTGCTCGTCGTGCTCACCTGCTTCCGGGGGCGCCGCGCCGCGCGTGCAGTCCGGGTCACCTGGGCGGCGTCGCTGGCCGCGACAGCGGGCCTCTCGTCGCTGGTCTGGGGGCCGCCCATGCTCGGGATCGGGCTGCTCTTCGCCGGCGCCACGTTGCTCATCGCATTGGGATTGATCCGGGCGCTGCGAGTCGCATTCGCGGAGTCGTGAGCCCCGCTGCGGTCGGCGGTGTGTCCCGGACCACGGCGATGGTTCCGCACGATCACCAGGGGAGCGGGCCCTCCTCGCTCGAGAAGGTGCCCGTCGGACCGTCGGGCCCGAGAAGCGCCAAGCGCACCGGCTCACGCGCACCCTGCTCGACGGTTCGCGTCCCCGCGAAGTTGTTCAGGTCCGTGGCCACGAACCCCGGGCTTGCCGCGTTGACCTTGATGTTCGTGGGTGCGAGTTCGATCGCGAACGACAGCATGACGGCGTTGAGGGCCGTCTTCGACGCGGCGTATCCCGGGCCGAACAGGGTGCGGTGCGAATGGTCGGGGTTGGCGTTCATCGTCAACGATCCGGAGCCGCTCGATACCATGACGATGCGCCCCGCCGGCGCCTCGCGCAGTAGCGGCAGCATCGCCTGCGTGACGGCGACGACACCGAACACATTGGTCTCGAACACGGCGCGGACCTCGTCGAGGGGGATGACGCTCGCGCGGCCGGACGCCGCGGCCTTCTCCAGCGTCCACCCCGGCTCGTCCCGGTGCGAGATGGCGGCGTTGTTCACCAGTACGTCGAGACGGCCGATCTCCGTCCGAATGCGCTCCGCCGCCCTGGCGACGGAAGCCGTATCGGTCACGTCGAGCTCAATGGCGCGGGCACCGGCGCCGACCTGCCTAGCCGCGGTGGTTCCACGCGCCAGGTTGCGCGACCCGACGAGCACGGTGAAGCCGTGTACCGCGAGTTCCTTGGCGATCTGGAGACCGATTCCCTTGTTAGCGCCGGTGACCAGCGCGACACGCCCATGCTGTGTGACCATTGGTGACTCCTGTTGGCAGTGATCGACATCGTGATCAGGACGCGGCCGCCGAGGGCGCGTCGTCGACGAAGATTCCGGTCTCGAGATCTTCGATCAGTCCGATGCGCGTCGGCTCCCAGCCGAGCAGTTCCCGCGTGCGCGCGCTCGAGGCCGGAAGACCCATCGCCACGAACCGAGCGAACCAGCCGAAGTGCTCGGGGGCTTCTGCCGCGGTCTTGCTGACGACGGGCACGCCGAGGCGCCGGCCGATCACCGTGGCAATCTCCTTCAGTGGCACGCCCACGTCGGCGACCGCGTGATACCTGGCGCCACGGACCCCGCGCTCCAGCGCCAGCCGGTAGACCCGAGCGGCGTCCAGGCGGTGAACGGCGGACCAGCGGTTGCTCCCATCGCCCACGTATGCCGACACGCCCTTCTCGCGGGCGATGCCGATGAGCCTCGAGACGAAGCCGTACTTGCCGTCGCCATGCACCTGCGGGAGGCGGACCACCGACCCGCGCAGCCCCCGCGCTTCCATGGCCGCGGTTGTGGCCTCCGAGGCGCGAGGATACTCGGGCGTGGTGGGAAGGGGCTGGTCGCTTTCCGTGGCGACCGCGCCCCCCGGATCGACGGCGACCCCGGACGTCACGATCAGGGGACGGTCGGAGCCCTCGAGCTCAGCGCCGAGCGCCTCGATGGCGCGCCGGTCCAGGGCGCAATTCTCCTCGAACGTCGAGAAGTCGTGGTGGAAGGCCGTATGGATCACGCCGTCCGCGGCAGCGGCGCCGCTGCGGAGGCTCTGCAGATCCTCGAGTCTGCCACGGTGGACGGTGGCCCCGGCCGCCTCCAGCGCAGCCGCCCCCTTGTCCGAGCGAGTGAGGCCGATGACCTGGTGCCCGGCGTCCATCAGTTCGCCAAGTACGGCGGAACCGACGAATCCGGTTGCGCCGGTGAGAAATACCCGCATGGTGCCCCCCTTCGATCCAGTGACGGCGGAATGAGTGACATGAGCTGACCGGGCCGGCCCGGACCAGTGATGTCAGTTACTGACATCAAGAATATCCGTGACGTCAGTCCCTGTCAACACTATCTTTGAGTCATGGCTCGATGGGAACCCGATGCGCGAAGCCGGTTGGAGGATGCCGCGCTCGCCCTCTACGCGGAGCGCGGCTTCGACAACACCACGGTTGCCGAGATCGCCGAGCGCGCCGGAGTCACGGAGCGGACCTTCTTCCGGCACTTCGCGGACAAGCGGGAGGTCCTGTTCGGCGGTGCGGGCGGGTTCCCCGAGCACCTCGTAACGCCGATCGTCAACGCGCCGGCCTCGGCCACGCCGATCGAGGCGGCGATGGCGGGTCTCGAAGCCACCGCCGCCCACCTCCAGGACCGCCACGAATTCGCGCGCCGGAGGCAGGCCGTCATCGCTGCGAGTCCGCTGCTTCGGGAGCGCGAGTTGATCAAGCTCGCTTTTCTCACCGATGCCGTCGCCGATGCGCTACGACGGCGCGGCGTGAAGGATGCGACTGCGCGCCTCACCGCCGAGATCGCCCTCGCCGTCTTCAGGACGGCGTATGAACGGTGGGTCGATGCGACGAACAAGCGACCCCTGTTACGGCTGCTTCGCGAGTCGCTCGGTCAGTTGAAAGCGATCTCGGGCTGACGCGGAAGCGCGGCCGTCGGTTCAGTGTGCCCGCAGGGCCGTGGTCGGGTCCACGCCCAGCGCCCGCCGCGCCGGTACCCACGACGCGATCAGCGAAGCGCCGACGACCAGGGCCGCGGTCGCGCCAAACGTCGCTGGATCGCTCGGGGCCACGTCGTACAACATCCCGCGGTCCACGCATCGAGCACGGGGGCGGACGGCGGCTGCAGCGATCCGCGTTCGTCCTGCATCCAGAGCACGACGATGCTGTTGCTGTGACGGTAGGGGAGCGGTGCGATGAGCAGCCGGTGGACCACGCTGAAGATCGCCGTGTTGGCGCCGATGCCGAGCGCGAGCGTGATCACGGCCAGCGCGGTGACCCCGGCGTTGTGCCGCGCCTGCCGCCAGGCGAGCGCGACGTCCTGCACCCAATCCTGGAACCAACCGATGGCGCGGTCGCAACACGCGCCGCACGCCCGGCGGGAGCTTGTCGGAACCGAACAGGCGCGTCATGACGTCTCGAGCACGCCGGACACGGCGGTCACGTAGCGCTTCCAGGTGGAGAGTTCGGCCTGGAGTTGCCGCTTGCCCCTGGCGGTGAGCGAGTAGTACTTGGCGCGGCGGTTGTTGTCGGAGACTCCCCACGCCGAGGTGATGGAGCGGGCGGCTTCGAGGCGGTGGAGGGCCTTGTAGAGTGCGGCGTCGACGATCTGCAGTTCGTCGCCGGAGTGGCGCTCGATCCAGGTGGTGATGCCATAGCCGTGCATCGGTCCCCAGGAGAGGGTCTTGAGCACGAGGACGTCGAGGGTGCCGTGGAGGAGGTCGTTGGCGGTGCGGGGCATCGGATCCTCTACCAACTAGGTTAGGGGAGAAGGTGCAGACAGACCTGGAGTGTGTCAAGCATGCGATGGTTGCCCCGGAGCGGCGGGCCGGTGCTGGCGGGGGAATCCTCCCGATTCCACGCAATTGATCCCGCGCCGCCTCGGCCCCAACCTTGTGATCGACGCTCACTCCCCGTTGAACCGTCACCGCGATATCACGGGCCCGGATACAACGGCGAGCATGCACATCAATAGAGTGCGGGAGGCAGGATGTTAAGTCTGGTATGGCTAGTTGCCGCCGCAACGGTTACAGGCGCCCAGCCCACGGCCAATACGCGCCCCGGCGTTGAATGGACTGTCGTGGCGCAAGCCCAGGGTGAGCGTCCAACCCCCGACAGTTCAGCGATCCTGCTGGCTGTCGCCAAGTATCTGGCCCCGAAGCTCGATACGACGCTCGTGCTGGACCCGCGTCCCAGCTACAAGCGCGCGAATGCCCACGATCGTGCGATCGCGGGCAAACTGGCGCGGCTACTTCGGCTCCGAGTCGGTCGGTACGACGAAGTCATCCATTGCGGACGGAACTGCCGGTTTCCCGGAGCGCGCGGCGTCATGGCGCTGAACGATCCGGTGATCCACGGCGACACGGCGCGGGTGAATGTCGAAAGGACCTATGACACTGGGGGGCGGCTCTCGCGCGGCGGCCAGGAATACATATTGACTCGAAGCCAGGGGGTATGGCGCGTGACCGGCCTCGGTGTAACCACGTTCGATTCATGAGCCGCCGGTCCGAGGTGCGAGGAGTGACGTAGCCCTACGCGATCACGCGAAGTAGGTCGTCGATCCTTCGATGTCCTCGGCCAATCCCACCTCCCGCGCTCGGGTCTGAAGGGAATGTAGAAAGGCGAGGCTGGACAAGGATGCAATGTCGATACGGGAGCAGCGGTCCGGTGCCGGCGGGGGAATCCTCCCGATTGCACGCAATTGATCCCGCCCCGCCTCGGCCCTAACCTGATGATCGACGGTCACTCCAGGGAGGCACCTCCATGGCCGTCGCCGTCAATCTGTCGCGCAAGCTGTACGAGACGCTCGGGCAGGAGGCCGCTGACGCCATGGTCACCTGGATGGAATCCGTCGAACGCAACCGTGCCGAACTCCGCGAGACCAGCGATCTGGCCTTCGCGCGCATCGACGCGCGCTTCGATCAGGCGGAAGCGCGTTTCGGCGAGATGGAGGCCCGCCTCGAGCAGCGGATGGATGCCCGCTTTGCCACCATGGAGCGCCAGATCAGCGGGCTGGAGATCTCGTTCGAACGCGCGCTTCGCGAACAGCTCCACAAGATCTTCGCCGTGGGGGCCAGTTCCTTCTTTGCCCTCGCCGCGCTGGCGCTGATCGTGCTCAGGTGGGGGTGGTAGCCGGGCGAGCTAAGCATCTTAGGCCCCCCGCTCCTCCTCCTCCTCCTCATCCGGCTTCCGACCGTCATCCCTCGGGATGTCCGTCGCCGAATCGTCGTCGCTTCCGCCCCGGAATCCATCGGCGAAATGCTCGGCGGTGTCGCCGGCGAACAGCGCGCGCAGATCCTCCTCCGACCCGCTCGCGCGGCCCGTCAGCTCCTCGGGCAGGGGAGTGCCGCCCTCGAGCTCCGGCGTCTCGGGGCGCGAGGTGCCCGCGCCGCCGCGGCGAATACGCTTTCGATTTCGGGTCTTCGGATGCTTCGACATGCCGACCTCCGCTCAATCCGCTTCCGGCCCCGGCTCGTTCTCGGCGCCACCACTGCCCGCGCTGCCGAACTTGGGACTGGTCATCCCGTGCTTCGTCGTGAACGGCGGATTCCTGGTGACCTTCTGCTTCTCCTCCGCCGTCGCTCCCGTGGGTTTCGCCGGCACGGGCGACGCGGTCCTGGCCTGTTTGTCCTTGCTCATAGCGCCTCCGGATGGTGGTCATTCCCATCAGCCACCTTCTCAAGGTACGCAAATTTCGAATGCGGGGCACTGCCCAAACGGGTAGTCCGGCGGCTAGTTCCACTACGCACCAGTCCCGCGTCTCATCCTTTTGTGCGACTTAACGTCACCCGCGGCGCGGGGTACCCTTCTATAGAGTGAGGCGGTACGGGCGGGTTGACGGCGGAGTTCACGATGTGGTCGGGATATCGGCGGGTGCGCGGAGGCGTGGGGGTCGTGGCGACGGTGGGAGCCATCGTCCTGGCCGCGTGCGGCAAGCCGGTGAGCCCGGTGGCGGCCATCGAAACGGTGCCGGTCACACAACAGGACATCGTGGTCAACGTCGAGGCCACGGGGGTCATCGAACCCGTGGACGCGGTGCAGGTGAAGTCCAAAGCCTCGGGCCAGATCGTGAGGATGCCGATCGTGGTCGGATCGCACGTCAAGGCGGGCGATCTGCTGGTTGGGATTGATCCGCGGCAGATGCAGAGCGAATACAGCGCCACGCTGGCCTCGCTCAAGGCCGCCCAGGCGAACCTCGCGATGCAGACCTCGCAACTGGCGCGCGAAGACAGCATGGTGCGCCAGCAGGTCGTAACGCAGGTGGAGTACGAGGCGGCGGTCGCGGCCCACGCAGGTGCGCTCGCCTCCGTGGCCAGCGCCCAGGCCAACGTGGACGTCAACGCGATCAACCTGGCAGACGCCACCGTGGTCTCGCCGGTCACGGGCACGGTGATCGACAAGAGCGTCTCGCTCGGACAGGTCATCGCCTCGGCCACCAACACCGTGGGCGGCGGAACCACGCTGCTCACCGTCGCCGACCTCAGCCACGTGCTGGACAGCGCGCTGGTGAACGAGAGCGACATCGGCCGCATCACGATCGGCCAGGACGTGGCAGTCACCGTATCGGCCTACCCGAACCATACCTTTCAGGGCAAGGTGCTGCGCATCTCGCCCCAGGCGATCGTGCAGCAGAGCGTCATCATGTTTCCGGTGCTGATCAGCCTGGACAACCAGGATGGCCTGCTGCTGCCGGGCATGAGCACCGATGCTACCATCGACATCATGCGGCTGGTGGGCGTGGTGGCGGTGCCCAACGACGCCATCGGCACCATGCAGGAGTCGGCCATGCTCGCGGCGGTGCTCGGCGTGACAACCGCCGATCCGGCAGCGGCCAAATCGACCACCGGCGGAGGCACGGCAAGGGGCGCATCGACCAGCGCCGCCGCCGGCGCGCGGGGGGCCAGGGCCGGCGGGCGCGGTGCCGCGACCACGCCGGGCGCGACATCGGCCGACAGCAGCCGGCCGGCCGTCGTATTCGTGCAGGACTCGGCTACCGGCAAGTATTCGATGCGCGTCATCGCCATCGGCGCCGGAAATTATGAAGTCACCCGCGCCCTGTCCGGCGTCAAACCCGGAGAGCGCGTGGCGCTGCTCAGCGATGTGCGTATGGCCGCCAGTCGCGACACCACGCTGGCGCGGCTGGCGGGCCGGTCCGGTATCTCCGGCGTGTTGGGCGGCGCCACGGGTGGCGGTGGCGGGCGTGGCGGCGGAGGCCGCTGACCATGCTGTTCGCCAATACCGTCCTCCTCGCGCTCGAATCGCTGCGTGTGAACGTGGTGCGGTCCGTGCTCACCATGCTCGGCATCGTGATCGGCGTGGGCGCGGTGATCGCGATGGAAGCGCTGGGCCGCGGCGCGCAGGATGCCGTGACTTCGCGTATCGCGGCGCTCGGCACCACGCTGCTCATGGTCGTGCCGGGACAGTTGCAGGTGGCGGGCGTGACGTCGCAGTCCGATCGCGCGCCGTTGTACGTGGAGGACGCCCAGGCGCTGGTGGCGCAGGGCCAGCACATCGCGGGGGTCGAGCCCGAGATGTCCAAGCAACTCCAGGTGCAGTTCGGCAACGCCAACACCGCCACGCAGGTCATCGGTACCAGCGCCAACTATCCCATGGTGCGCAGGTACACCCTGGTCGCCGGTGCCATGTTCACCAAGGGCGACGACGCCGGCCGACGCCGCGTGGCGGTGCTCGGCGCGTCCGTGGTCGCGAACCTCCACACGGCGCCCACCGCCCTCATCGACTCGACCATCCGCATCAACGGGATCCCGTTCACCGTCGCCGGGGTGCTGGCCCCCAAGGGCGGGGCCACGGGCTTCTCCGATCCCGACGACGAGATTCTCATCCCGCTCAGCACCGCACAGTTTCGCGTGATGGGCACCAGGAATCTGCGCACCATCGGCATTCTCGCGCCGTCGGAGGCAGAACTCCCTCGCACAATGGCCGAGGCGGAGCGCATTCTGCGACTGTCTCACCGGCTGATGCCCGGCAAGCCCGACGACTTTCAGATCCGGAACATGTCCGACTATCTGAACGCCTCGGCAGCCACGACGCAGTCGTTCACACTGCTGCTGGCCGGCATCGCGGCGGTGAGTCTGCTGGTGGGCGGCATCGGCATCATGAACATCATGCTCGTGTCGGTCACCGAACGCACGCGTGAGATCGGCATCCGGAAAGCCGTCGGCGCAACGCGGGGCGTGATCATGTTGCAGTTTCTCGTCGAGGCAGTGGTGCTTTCGCTCGTGGGCGGGACTGCCGGGGTGTTGGTCGGCGTATCCGGCGCACGGATTCTGAGCGCTGCCGCCGGCTGGAACACCGCGGTATCGACGAGTTCCGTGCTGTTGTCGTTCTCATTCGCGGCGCTGATCGGCGTGGGCTTCGGTGTGTGGCCGGCGCGCCGGGCCGCCAGTCTCGATCCCGTGGAGTCGCTGCGGTACGAATGACGGGGCCGGCGCCATCGGGGCCGCGGTGGACGTAGTTCCCGCGGACCATGCGTACTCCTCCCTTCGGCCGATGTCGTCGGTGAGTGCGTCGGACTACACTCCAATCATTGCCCCACTGCCGCACTCGCTCACCACCTCGGAGTTCAACATGCGTACCCTGACCTTCGCACTGGGTCTGGCGCTCGTCGCCGGATGCGCCAAGGAGAAGCCGGCGGTCCAGGCTGATTCCCCGCCGCCGCCGCCGGCCGCGCCGGCACCGATCAATCTCGCCGACGTCGCGGGGGATTGGACGGTCACGGTCACGCCCGCTGCGAGTGACAGCGTTCTGCTGACGTACAAGCTGCATGCGACCGCGGCGGATACGGGGTGGACGGTCACCTTTCCGGGCCGGAAGCCGATGGCGCTTCAGATCACGCCCGTGGGCGACAGCATCATGACGACCATGGCCCCCTACGAGAGCGTCCTGCGGAAGCAGACCAATGTCTCCACCGAGGGTGCTCTGCATCTCATGAACGGACAGCTCGTGGGCACGACCACGGCGCACTACATCACCACGAAGGCGGATTCGGTGGTATACCTCAAGATGAACGGCACCAAGGCGCCGTAAGGAGCACGACATGGGGAAGGGAAACAAGAAGGTCGCGAACCGCGCCAAGGCCGCGACCAAGGACGCCTATGACACGGTCGAGTCGAAGGTGATGGCCGCCGTGGGACGAAACACGGTCAAGCGCAAGGTGAAGGGCGTCAAACGGGTGGCCGCGCGTGCGGGGACGTCGGCCCTGATCGCCGGAAGTCTCGTGGCGGCCGGTGTGGTGGTGTCCGAATTCAGGAAGCGCCGCAAGCCCGCTTGACGGCTACCCAAGAGGAGGGCTACGCATGTACGTCCCACGCATGTCCCTTGCCGCCCTCACCGTCCTTGCCGCGGCGTGTTCGCGTCCGGACTCCGGCGCGGCGGCGGGCGGCACCTCCGGCGCGGCGCGCAACGCGCCGAGCGCAATCATGCAGGGCGGGATGTTGCAGGGCGGTGTCGGTTCAGCGCCGAAGATGATGGGCGCCGCCACCGCTGATACCAACGCCGCACCCGCCGCGGTGGCGCCGCGCGCCGATTCGGCCGCCGACTGTCCGCCGGTGACCCAACAGCTCGCAGATAAGGGGCGGGTCGTGTTCAGCAGCCAGGGCAACTGCTTCGCGTGCCACGCCGCGAACGCGCACGGCACGCCGTTGGCGCCCAATCTTACCGATGCGCAGTGGATCGACATCGACGGATCGTACTCGTCGATCGCGGGGCTGGTGCGGACGGGCGTCCCGAAGCCCAAGCAGCACCCGGCGCCAATGCCGCCGCTTGGCGGCGCAACGCTGAGCGGATCGCAGGTGTGTGCGGTCGCGGCGTACGTCTACTCGCTCAGCCACCGCTGAGGACGGCCCTCCGCGCCCGGAGCATCCCGCCGGACCGTGGGCCGGACACTACCGTCTACTCGTCGCGCAGCCCCTGCGTGATGCCGTACAGATCCGGCAGAAACCAGACGACGCCGTCCTCCGTGGCCATGGCCGTGTTGTACTCCAGAATCACCGGAATCGGTCGCGGCAGCGTCATGCGCCGGAACCCCGGGCCCGCCATCGCGACGTCCACGCTGTCGGCGGTCCACCCACGGACGTTCGCCAGAATCCAGACGGCGAGTTCCCGCGCGTGCTCCAGGCGAATGCAGCCGTGGCTGAAGTCGCGCCGCGCGCCGGCGAACAGCTGCTTGTTGGGCGTGTCGTGCAGATAGATGTCGCTGTCGTTGGGAATGACGAACTTCACCAGGCCCAGTGGATTGCGCGGACCGCGGCGCTGACGCACGCGCAGCGTGCCCGCCGCCAGCGCGTCGATCGTGCTCGGCGACCCGTCGTCGCCCCGCGCCACGTCGTGCGCGTCGATCAGTTCCATGTCCTCGCGCCGCAGGTACGTGGAGTCGAGGCGCAGGTGCGGGATCACCTCGTTCACGAGGATGCTCCGCGGTACGTTCCACTGGGGACGGAAGTCCACGTACCGTAGCTGCTCGTACAGCATGGGCGTCGGCGTGCGCACGGCCTGGCCCACGATGGCCCGCATGCCGAGGGTGGGAACGGTATCGCCCACCACGCCGCTGTACGCGAACAGCCGGAACGCGGCCACGTTGACGATGATCAGGGGCCCGCTGTCCACCGGCGGTTCCAGCCGGATGCGCTCCATGGCCGCCTCGATCTGCCGCACGCGGGACTCCAGCGGCGTCTGCAGTTCCCTCAGGGTGCTGCGTCCGATGATGCCATCGTCCACCAGCCCGTGCCGCCGCTGGAAGCGTCTGACCGCGCCAACCACCGGTCCCACGTAAACGGGGGCGGTGTCGGGGGAAGCTTCGGTACCGAGATCGCCGAGGGCACTGAGCCGCGTTCGGAGGGCGGCGCTCGACGGCAGTGAGTCGCCGGGATGCACGGGCAGGGCGGGGGGCGTGGGGAACGCGGGGATCGTCGGATCGGCGGCCAGGACGCGATAGTGGTCCCGCGCCTGCGCCAGGTACCGGAAGTCGGGCCGGCGGGCCTGCACGACGTCCACCGGCAGTGGCGCGGACACCACGTCCGCGGCGGCCCCGACGCTCGTCGAACCGGCGTCCGTCTGCGGGCGAGAATGACAGGACGTCGAGACCGACGCCGCCATCAGCGCGGCAAGGAAAGTCGTTCTGGACCGCGGACGCATGGAACGATCAGTGCGCGCGGTGACGGTCTTGTGTCATACGCGCAAGCTAGGGGCGCTCCGACAGTCGAGGCATCGCACGAACGGGTGATTCGTGGGCTACCTCGCGCTACCTTCCAATGCGGGCCGCTTCCCGGCGAAACGTACGGTTCCCCGATCTCCCAGCTAGCGCCGCCCATGATTCGCTGGCTCCAACGTCGCCGTCGCGAAGAGATCCGCCGCCGTCCGTTTCCCGCGGCCTGGCGCGCGATCGTCGATCGCAACGTGCCCTACGTGGCGCTGCTGCCGCCGGCGGACCGCACCGAACTCGAAGGGCACATCCAGGTGTTCCTGGCCGAGAAGCACTTCGAAGGTTGCGGCGGGCTCGAGATGACCGACGAGATTCGCGTCACGATCGCCGCCCAGGCGTGCATTCTGCTGCTGCACCGCGCCACGGACTACTTCGCCAAGCTCGTGTCGATTCTCGTCTATCCGTCGGCCTACGTCGCCTCGGGCGAACGGCACCTGGAGGGCGGGCTGGTGAGCGAGGAGCGCGACGTGCGGCTCGGCGAGTCGTGGGTGAGTGGCGTGGTGGTGCTGGTGTGGGACAGCGTGCGCACGGGCGCCGCCGACATCCATGACGGGCAGAACGTGGTGCTGCACGAATTCGCGCACCAACTGGACCAGGAGACGGGTGAGGCGGACGGCACGCCCATCCTGCCCCCGCACTCCAGCTACCTGGCCTGGGCGCGCGTGCTTGGTCACGACTTCGACCAGCTCGTGCAGGACTCCGAGCAGCAGCACCGCACGCTCATCGACGAGTACGGCGCCACCAACCCCGCCGAGTTCTTCGCCGTGGTCACCGAAACGTTCTTCGAGAAGCCGGTGCAGCTCAGGGCGCAGTACCCGGAGCTGTACGAGCAACTCCGGGAGTTCTACCGGCAGGCCCCGGCGGCGCTCGCCGAGTCCCGGGAACCCTCCTGAACGGATTCCGGGCCCCCGGCACCTTGCGCCGCCGCGACTTGTCGGGCAGCATATGACTCCGCTTCACGCGTCCCGGCCCCCGCATGCCAATCGAATCGTTGAAGGGAACGCCACGCCCGCCGTCCGCCCGTTCGCCACGTCTTGCGCCGGGCCTCGTTCGTCTCGTTTGTGGATCGCTTTTCCTCTGGGGAGTGGGCTGCAGCGACTCGACCGCTCCGGCATCCCTGAACGTCGTATTGTCGGCCGCGCAAGTGTCGGGACCGACGGTCTCGACGATCCAGGACACGTTGCCGCTGGTGTCGTGCAGCGTCGACCTGAGTGCCACCGCCAGCGGCGCCGATACGGCCGTGTGGGTGGACGGCGTGGTCAGACTGTACGGCGGCGTCGATCGTTCGACGCCGCTCGATTCCGTGATGCTGTCGGCGTCGGACCTCCAGAACTCCTGGGGCAACGCGAGGATCGGGGCGGGGCAGACGGAGACGGCGCACTGGAAAGTGCAGGCGACGCTCCCCTTTCGCGTCGAATTCGAGTATCGCTATCGGCCACGCGTCGGTACGAACAAGACGACCGACGCGGGACTGGATTGTGGACCGAAGATTCCCGCGGGGACGCCCGCCCCCTCGGTCGACACGCTCGGAGTGTTCCATCCGCTGGCCAACGTCCAGCCCGGCGATACGCTGACCATCAGCTACCGGGCGACGAGTCCGGTGGGCATCCTGCAGACCGCCGTCGAACTCTCGGGCCCGTGCAGCGTCCGGGTGACGCTTCCGGAGCAGATCCAAACGGCGGTCACGCGCTCCGTGCGCCTTGGCATACCGGCCACCTGCCAGCTCGGCGTACCGCTGACCGTGTCGGCCTTCGCGACCGACGCGGCGCTTCAGACCGGTTCCAGGGCGCTCGCGACGCAGATCGTGCTGGTTGACAGCGCGCCGCCCGTACTCGACGTGGTCTTCGACCCCGCTCCACCGGTTGTCTTCGCGGGAGATTCGGTGACGATGCACGTGACCGTGTCCGACAACCGCGCCCTGGCGATGCTGGGCTGGGAGGTACTCCCGGCCGGCGCGGGCGACGCGGACTCCCTCACGGTCACCGGGCAGAGCGCGAATCGGGATATCCTCGTTCGCGTGTACCCCGGGGCATCGGGCCCAATCCAGTTCCGGCTGTATGCCAGGGACGGCGTTGGCAACGAACGCGAAACACTGACCCCCTGGCAGGCCTATCCGACCGTCGTGTTGCCGGCGGATTCAGTGTACGATGGCGGACCCGTCAGCGACGCGATCGCCGATCCCCGTCGTCAACTCGTCTATGCGTACCAGGAGTATCAGGCGGGCCTTGAGGTGGTGTCGTTGGCGACGAAGACCGTGACGCAGACGATTCCGTTGCCGGAACCGGCCACCGACTTCGATGTCACGCCCGGCGGCGACTCCCTCATCGTGGCGCTGGGGAGATCGGGACTGGGGATCATCGACCTTCGACAGTCACCGCTCACGGTTTCGCTCCTGCCACTCGACCCGGTGGACTCCACGACCCCAGCGTCTGCCGGGTTTGTGCGAACCACATCGAACGGAAAGGTCTTCGTATCGCTGCTTCAGTCGGGCTTGCTGGACGAGGTCGACCTGGCGACCGGCGCCCAGCGCATCCGACGTGACGCCGGCGACAATGGCGACGTTGGCACCGCGCGGCTCGGTCGCTCGTTCGATCACTCGGTCATGGTGTTGAACGGAGCGACCACGGACTTTCAGCGCTATGACGCGGCGACCGACCAGTTCGGCTCGCGTCAGTCAACGGCCATCACCGAGGTGAGGCCCACGGCGGATAGCACCGGGGGGGTCGTTTCGGTTCTCACGACCCTCTATGACGGTTCGCTTCAACTACTCCGCCAGGCGGCTCCGACCCTCACCGGACCGACCGTGCTTTCCGCAGATGGCACCACCCTGTACGTGATAAATTCGCGAGGCGTCGTCAGGGCCCGCGTGAGCGATGGATCGATCGTGGACCGGATTACGCATCCGGGCAACTTTGGCCAGGCGCGCATTTCCGATGACGGCTCGCTCCTGGCTGTCGTTGGGGGCGGGAGTGCGGAGGTGTTGACCGTGATCCACCTGCGCTAACGCGCGGCATGCGGTCTGGGGCATCGCCTGCTTCGGCGCCGCCCTCGCAGACGGTCTCTCGAAGTCCGCATGAAGTGGCTCCACCCGCCATCACTCGCGTGCCCTCATCTTGCTCCGGTCGTCGGGATGGGGCAAGTTGCGCGCGGCGCCGTCGATTCCCGATGCGCCGCTCGCCGGCGAGCCCCCCAGCGCTCACTCCCGTTCCCCGCCACCAACATCTCGTCACGCGACCTTGCGGTCAGCGGTCGCGGGGAAACTCCTTGTGTGCACGGAGGAAGCCAGATGAAGCGAATTCTGAGCGTCACCATTCTCATCACCGCCGCGTTCATAGCGGCCTGCAAGGGACCGGCCGGCGCCACCGGACCCCAGGGTGCGACCGGCGCCGCCGGGGCGCAGGGGCCACAGGGACCGCAGGGGCCGACCGGAAACGCCAACATCATCTCCGGCGCCGATACGGCGGCCGAGGCCGATTGGTCGGCGTCGTGGGCACAACTCCAGTTTTCCAACAGCAATTCCGGCACCGCTGGCGGCGACGAAGCACGCTACATCGACTTCCCGGTGCCGGCGGATACCGGCGCGACCTTCAACTCCGGCGCCGTGCTCGTGTGGATGCAGTCGGATCCGGTGTTCAGTCCGACCAAATACGTTCAATTGCCGTACAAGTTCAAATTCGTGCTCAACTCCACCGAGTACAACTACCAGCTCGAGCTCACGCCCGGCAATATCCGCGTCTGGTTCTACATCGTTGACCTGAACAACCCGACAACGGCGGTCGACCCGACGACGGTCCCGCAGGCCACGCGCATCTTCCGTTGGGTGATCATCCCGCCCGCCGCAGCGTCGGTTGTGCCGTCGCTTCATCCTGCGGCCGGCCCCGACGCCACGGTGTCGGTGCTGCGGATGCACGGCTTCAATGTCGAGCCGGGTCGCATGCCCTGATCCCGCCGAGCCGCACGGACACACCACGCCCCGCGCAGCCTGACGGCCGCGCGGGGCGTGTGTGCGAACGGGCCGCGTGAGCGGCCGGCGCGAACTTAGCTGATCTTCGTCACGTTCTCAGCGGCCGGGCCCTTCTGGCCCTGCACGACGTCGAACGAAACGCGCTCGCCTTCGGCCAGCGACTTGAAGCCGCCGCCCTGAATGGCCGAGTGATGCACGAAGCAATCCTTCGAACCGTCCTCGGGCGTGATGAAGCCGAAGCCCTTGGCGTCGTTGAACCACTTGACTGTGCCGGTCGTACTCATACTGAAACTCCTGAAATGTGGTGAGTCGGAGTCCGGTATTGCCGTACTGACCGACGAACCTGTGTATTCGTGATTCACGCCGTCACGACGGCCTCCCGACGGGAGATCCCGCAAGAAAAAAGGACCCGGCAATTCGCGGGTCCTCTCATACCCTTGGGATGTTCGGCGCCAACCGGCGCCGTTCCTGCTTCTATAAGGGTAGTCGGCTGCCGGCCGGAGCGCAATCAGGGGGAAATCCGCGTCGCTTCGGCCGGCCGGCCGGCGCCGGGGGCCGGCTACGGGCTCCCTCCGGCCCCCGCCTTGGCATCTTTCCCCGCCTTCTCGAAGTGCGTCCCGAACCACTCGAACATCCGCGTCCAGTGGTCCCGGAAGTCCGCCTCGGTTCCGTTGCGCCCCGCGCCGTGCCCGGCGTGCTCGTACTGCACCCAGACCGCCTCCCTCCCCAGCCGGCGCAGCGCGTAGTACATCTCGCGCTCGTTGGTGTACGGCACGTTCCAGTCTTCCTTGCCGGTGAGCATCAGCAGCGGCGTATGGATGCGGTCGGCGAACATCACCGCCGAGTGCTGGATGTACTTGAGCGGTGCCTGCCAGAGCGTGGCGCCGATGCGATCCTGCCCCTCCTCGGCGGCGTTGTAGTTGCGCGTCCCGATCTTGGGGCTGTCGCCCAGGAAGGAGATGATGTCCACCTTCCCCGAGATGTTCACCGCCGCCGCGAACCGGTTGGTCTGCGTGATCAGCAGGTTGGTGGCATACCCACCGTAGCTCGTGCCCTCCACGCCCAGCTTGGTGCCGTCCACCAGTCCCTTCTGCTCCAGGCTGTTGATCCCGTCGGTGACGCCCTTCACCCACGCCTCGCCCGGGTAGCCGACGTGCAGGTCCACGCTCGGGTGAAACACGAACCAACCCTGCGCCGCCAGCAGGTTCATGCTCTCGTTGAAGCCGTTGTCGAAGAAGGTCTCGTAGATCTCCGCCACCAACGGGTACTTCTTGCCGGGTTCGTAGCCGTACGGATAGTAGAGCACGCCGTACAGCTTCTTCCCGTCCACGTCCAGGTAGCTCACCAGTTCCGAGTGGGTGAGCGCCACCCCGTCGAGCTGCGGGTTGAGATGAATGAGCGGGTGGGGGTCGGTGAAGTCGCGGCCGGCGGTGTACGGATCGTCGGGACGGTCGCCGTCGGAGCGTTCGAACACGAACCGCGACCCGTCGTCGGACACGTGCCACGAACCGTAGACGTTGGCGTCGCTCGCCAGCTCGGTGGCCTGTTTCGTGGTGAGGTCGTACCGCTCGAGCCCGCGCGCCCAGTGGTCGCGCGCCGAGCGGGCAAAGAAGAGGTAGCGCCCGTCGTGGCTCCACCCTTCGAGGGAGAGCTTGGGCCGCGTGGCCGTGTCGGCACTCTGGGGATAGACCAGCGACATCGAGTCGCTGCGCGCGTCGAGCAGGTGGTAGCCGTCCTGCGCGCTCACGAGCAGGGCGCTGCCGTCGGGGCGCCACGCGACCACGGAGTACGCGAGCTTGGTCGTGTCGGTCTTGGAGACGGGCGCGCGGTACTTCGTGGTGAGGTTGCGCGCGCTGTCGGCGTCCAGCCAGCGGACGAACACGTTTCCCTTCTCGGCGTACGCGAACGCGCTCGCGGCCTCGTTCCACTCCGGGGTGAGCCGGTGCTCGGCGGGCTTCACCAGCGTGTCGGGCGTGCTGCCCGCGGCGAGCTTCAGCCGGAAGACGCCGTAGTCGGTGCCCTTGCTCCGTTCGTACGCCGTCTTCACCGGCACGGCGGTGGAATAGGCGAGGTACGAGCCGTCGGCGGAGAACTGTGCGCCGCGGAGGTTGGTCTCGGGCAGGATCTCGCGCACCGCGCCGTCGGCGACGGTCACCACCGCCGGAATCATGCGGTCGCCGATGTTGCGCACGCTGTCCCAGGCCAGGAAGGGCCGGCTGGCGTCCTGCACCACGATCTCGCCGTCGGAGAGGTGCAGGAACGCGGCGCGTGCGCCGGCGGCCCATCCCGCCGGGCGCAGTGCGAGGAGCAGCGACTTGCCGTCGGGCGCCCAGACGAGCGGTGAGTTGGACGCGACCTCCTTGCTGGTGCGCAGCCCCACCTTCTGCGTGCGGTGCGCCTGCACGTCGTACACGTCGAGGTCCCATTCGTCTCCCTGGCGCAGGAAGAAGGCAAGCTTGCTGCCGTCCTTGCTGAACGTCACGGCGCGTACCTGCACCTTGCCGGGGAAGATTCCCCAGCTCCGTCCGTTGGTCGCATCGAACAGGGCGAACTCCAGGTGCGCCGGCGCCACGTAGGTGGGATCGCCGAAGCGGCCGTTGTCGATGCCGAGCCGGTCGCGGCGCGTCTGCACCGTGAGCGCCACCCAGCGGCCGTCGCGGGAGACGTCCTCGATGCGTCCCGCGCGCACGTTCAGGGCGTCCTCGATGGTGAAGGCGCGTCCCGGCGTCTGCTGCGCCCGGGCGGGCGCGCCCGGCGTGGCCAGAACGGCGACGGCGAGCAATACGTGGGTGAGCGTGCGGCGGGCGGCAGGACGGCGCGTGAATCGGGACATGGGTGGGCTCCCTGCGGGTGGGGTGTGCAGCCGGGCAGGGGAGAGTATGCCGAGCGGGGCGTGGGGCGGCAACCGGCGCGTGAACGAACGGCGCGGCCGGCGATGGGCGGTCAGGCCTCCCGTTATGCCGTCGGCCCCCGGAGCGCATCGACGTCTCCGGCGCAGAGCGCCGCCACGTTGCGAGCCACCGTTTCGGCATCCCAGTCCCACCACCGGAGCGCGAGCAGCCGCACGATGGTGGACTCGTCGAATCGGTAGCGGATGAGCGCCGCCGGATTCCCGCCCACGATCGCGTACGGGGGTACGTCCCTGGTCACCACCGACGCCGTGGCGACGATGGCGCCGTCACCGATGCGCACGCCGGGCATGACGGTGGCGCCGTAGCCGATCCATACGTCGTTGCCGACCACGGTGTCGCCCCGCGAGGGCCAGTCGGGCGGCGTGGCCGGTTCCCAGCCGTGGCCGAAGATCGGGAAGGGGTACGTGGTGAGCCAGGTGGTGGGGTGGTTGCCGCCGTTCATGATGAACTTCGTTTCGGCGGCGATGGAACAGTACTTGCCGATCACCAGGCGGTCACCGGTGAACTCGAAATGGTAAAGAACGTTGTCCTCGAAGTGTGCCGGACCTCGTGGATCGTCATAGTACGTATAGTCGCCCACGCTGATGTTGGGCCGCGTGATGAACGGCTTGAGGAATCCGGTCCGGGTGACACCCGGAATCGGGTGGCGGGTATCGGGAGATGGGCCGTTGGGCATGGGGGGCCTTCTTGATGATTAATGAATGCGATGGTCGGCGCGCCGGGGCCGCCGGACGTATTGACCCCCGGCGGCAACCCGCGAGACTTCAACTGCTCGACCCGCGGCGCGCCGGACGGCTCGCCGAAGACTGGCGATAGTATATCGATCCCGCACCATATCCGGAGCTTCTATCCCGACGAACGTCCCGATCCGCGGTTATCGGACCACGCGCCTGGCTTACGTCGCTGTGGTCGCGCTTGCCACGCTGACGAACCTGCACCTCTCCGGCGACCTCTCGGCGGCTGCCTTCCGGTTGGCCCGGTCGGTGGATCCGACGGTGGGCTGGCGCGACGCGATCGACGGCATCCGGAACGTCGCCCTGTTCGCCGGGTTGGGCGCCGTGTGGGTGGCGACCTCGATATCGGGGATGATCCGGGCCGAGGTCAAACGGGCCACGCTGGTGGGCTTCGCGCTCAGCTTCGTGGTCGAGAGTACGCAGGTGTTCTCGCCGAGCCGCACGGCGAGCATTCTGGATCTGGCGACGAACACCTTCGGCGCGTTCCTCGGCGCCATCGTCGTGGCGCTCCTGATCGCCGATCTGGCAAAGGCCAAGGGCCAGCGGTCGTATCTCGGGATACCGGCGTTCGTCTTCGCCGGGGCGTACGTGCTGGCGGTGCTCTGCGAGGTGGTGACGCCGTTGTTCTCGAACGATATGCGTCTCGGCATGGGGGCCGGCCCCTGGGTCTGGCTGCGGATCTCCCTCCGTGCATCGCTGCCCCTCGCCTGGTCGCAGATACCGGTGACGGACTTCTTGCTCTTCGCGCCGGCAGGCTTCCTGGTGGTGATGATGCTCGCCGAGCGCGGGGTTTCCGGGGCGTGGCGGCGAGTGGCCGTGATCGGTTCGCTTCTCATCCTGGCCGGCGAGATCGGACACGGCTTCATGCGGCTTCCCATCCGCTGGGAGGCGATCGCGGTGCACCTCGTGGCGTGGAGTTTCGGCGCGTGGGCGGCGCACCGCTGGCTGGCGCCGCTGTCGCGCGAACTCCGGGGCGCCGAGCGGGCACTCGCCGCGCTCGCGGCGTATTCGGGGCTCCTGATGCTGTGGGCGTGGCGTCCGTTCCTGCCCGAGACGCGCGGCGCCGTCATTCTGCAGCAGCTCACGCTGGGCCACTTCATCCCGCTCCAGGCGCTCGCCCAGCGCGCGGACGTGTTCAGCGCGCTTCACGTGGCGCAGCAGTTCTTCCTCTACTTCCCGCTCGGCTGTCTGCTGGCGGTGTGGCCGCTGCGCCTCCGCGGCAAGTGGTCGCACCTGTGGGCGGGCATCTGGCTGGCCGCGATCATCGAGGCGGGACACATTCTGGTGGCCACCCGATTCTTCGACGTCACCAATTTCATCATCGCGTGCGCGGGCTTGGGCATGGGCTGGCTGCTGGTCCGTCGCGTGGGCTACCGCCCGTACGGCGAGGCGATGTCGGCCGCGGAGGCAAAGGCATGACGAGGTCCCTTCTGCTACTGCTCGTCGGCGCGTCGGTGCTCTCGGCGCAGCAGGCGACGGTGATCCACGACGTCAACCTGCGGCGAACGCCCTCCACCGCGCATCCGCCCGAGGAAACGCTGCGCCCGCCGCAAACGGTTACGCTGGTGAAACCGGCCCCCACCTCGGGGTACTACCGCGTGCGCACCGCCGACAACCGGCTCGGCTGGGTGTGGGGGCGGAATATCGCGATTGCGAGCGTGCTCGCCGCGGGCATCAACCCGGCCGGACCGCCGCTGCCGGCGGCGGGCAGCTACGCCGTGGACAAGGCATCGTGCCCGGCGGTGGGCGAGCACACCGTGCACGGCGCGCTGGCGCCGTACGCCGACTCCAGCGACGCGGGGCTGCGGAACATGGCCAAGCGGCACATCCCGGTGGGCGCGGCGCCGGTGACGCTCACCATCGCGTCGTTCCGTGTGCTGCAGCATGACGTGGACACGAAGTTTGCCGACGCGCACCACACCAAGACCGCGTTCCATCCGACGCGCGACGGCCTCACCGGGCTGCCGGTGAACGGCGACACCCTGAGCGAGGGCCGGCTCGTGCAGATTGCCGCGTATCTCAACGGTGTGCGCCCACAGGGCAACGAGTCGGTGAACTGCGCGGGCACGGATGGCGACGACCTCCATCTGAACGTCGGGCCGAAGGGCGGCACCGAGTGGGACGGCGTGGTGGTGGAGATGATACCGCAGCTCCAGCGGCCGGCGGGGTGGGATGCCGCCACGCTCAGGCAGGTGATGGATGCGAAGCTCCGGGTGCTGGTGATCGGGGGGCTCACGTACGACAACGAGCATCTCGTGAACGATGATCCCGCACACCCCAACGGCACGCAGCCCAAGCGCGTGTCGCTCTGGGAGATCCACCCCGTGACGGGATTCTACGTCTGCGCCGCGGGCGCCTGCGATCCCGCGCGGCCGAGCGAATGGACGACGTTGTCGTCGTGGGCGGCGTCGCACTGACGTCGAGTGCTGGCGTCCGGGCGCCGGTGTTCGCTATTCTCCGTCACCCGCCCGAACGCCCGCCTGCCGCAACACAGGACCACCCACATGCGACTTGATGTCCGCCGTTCCCGCACCCGCCGTTCCGTCCGCGCCGTCATCGTCCCCCTGCTGATCTCCGCGCCCGGCACGGTGCTCGCCCAGCAGATCGTCGCGCCGCGCCCCGCCGCGGCCCAGCAGGCCGACCACGATGGGCGCACGCTGCTGCCGATGAAGGTCGCGCGCAGCATCTCGTTCCGCTCCATCGGACCCGGCGTGAGCGGCGGCCGCGTGTCGGCCGTGGCCGGCGTCGCCGGCCAGAACGACACCTATTACGTCGGCACCGCCGACGGCGGGATCTTTCGCACCGTCAACGGCGGCATCACCTGGACTGCCGAGTTCCAGCACCAGCACGCGCTGTCCATCGGCGCGCTCGCGGTGGACCCGGTGAATCCGGAAGTCGTGTGGGCGGGCACGGGCGAGGGGAACGTCCGCAACAACGTCTCGTTCGGCGACGGCGTGTTCCGGAGCAACGACGGCGGCGCGCACTGGACGTACATGGGGCTCAAGAACACACTGCAGATCCCGCGCATCGTCATCGACCCCAACGACCCGAACACCGTGTTCGTGGCCGCCATGGGCAATCCATGGAAGGATGATCCCGAGCGCGGCATCTTCCGCACGCAGGACGGTGGGAAGACGTGGGAGAAGGTGCTCTACATCTCGCCGGAGGTGGGCGCGTCGGACATCGCCATGGACCCGGTGAACCCGGAGGTGCTCTACGCCTCCACGTACAAGTTCCGCCGCACGCCGTGGAGCTTTTCCGACGGCGGCCCGGAGGACGCGATCTACAAGTCGATCGACGGCGGCACCACCTGGACCCGCCTCGTGGGGCACGGGCTGCCCACCACGCCGATCAGCCGCGTGGGGCTGGCCATCGCGCCGAGCGAGCACGACCGCGTGTACGCGGCCATCGGCTCGTCCGAGGGCGTCATCTGGCGCTCCGACGACGCGGGTGCCAACTGGACGATGGTGAGCGACGACCAGGAGGCGAACGTCCGCTCCTTCTACTTCTCCCACGTCGCCGTCGATCCCACGAACCCGGAACACGTCTTCACGCTCTCGATGTTCCTCATGGACTCGCACGACGGCGGCAGGCACTTCACGCCGATCGCGACGCAGGACCACGTGGACAACCACGCCATCTGGATCGACCCGTCCGGGTCGGGACGGATCATCGAGGGCAACGACGGCGGCGTCATCCTGTCGCGCGACGACGGCGCGCACTGGCAGTTCCTGCACAATATCGCCATCGGCCAGTTCTATCACGTGACGGCGGACAACGAGTTCCCGTATCTCGTGTGCGGCGGGCTGCAGGACAACAGCTCCTGGTGCGGACCGGGCTGGACGCAAGACCCCACCGGCATCCTCAGCCGCGACTGGTTCGCCATGAACGGCGGCGACGGCATCTACGCCGTCCCGGCGCCCGACAATCCGAACCTGATCTACAACAGCACGCAGAACGGCTTCCTGATGACGTATGACCGCACCACGCGGCAGATCCACGACATGGAGCCGTATCCGTTCGACTTCGGCGGCGGCGGCGTGGCCGACGTGAAGTACCGGCAGGACTGGGAGGCGGGGTTCGCCGTGTCGCCGCAGAATCCGGCGGTACTGTACGCGGGCGCCAACGTCGTGTTCCGCAGCGCCGATCGCGGCCGCACCTGGACGCCGATCAGCCCCGACCTCACGCTCAACGACAAGAGCAAGCAGGGCTCGTCGGGCGGCCCCGTGATGAAGGACAACTCGGGCGCCGAGGTGTACGACGCGATCCTCATCGTGTCGCCGTCGCCGTCCGATTCGAATACGCTCTGGGTGGGCACCGACGACGGCCTCGTGCAGATCACGCGCGACGGCGGCAAGCACTGGACCAATGTCACCAGTCACATTCCCAACCTGCCCTCGTTGGGGCGCGTGGAGTCGATCAAGCTCTCGGCCACGCATCCCGGCGAAGCGGTGATCGCCGTGGACCGCCACTTCCTGGGCGACTTCACGCCGTACGTGTACTCCACCACCGACTACG
Organism: uncultured Gemmatimonadaceae bacterium; assembly: GCA_963814345.1. Lineage (GTDB taxonomy): Bacteria > Gemmatimonadota > Gemmatimonadetes > Gemmatimonadales > Gemmatimonadaceae > JAGWRI01. The sequence goes on from CAWFCT010000022.1 coordinate 61,012, forward strand.
GGCAGAGCTGGCATTCGATCGTCGGCAATCTGCCGGGCGACGTCTACGCGCGGTCGGCGATGCAGGATCCGCGGAATCCGCACATGTACTACGCCGGGCTGGAGAACGGCCTCTACACGAGCTGGGACGACGGGGCGCACTGGTACCTGATGGGGTTGGGCCTGCCCAACGTCGCGATCTACGACATGTACATGCAGCCGCAGCGGAACGATCTGATCGTCGGCACGCACGGCCGTTCGGTGTGGGTGTTCGACGACATGACGCCGTTCGAGCAGTACACCCCCGCCGTCGCCAGCGCGCCGCTGCACCTGTTCCCCATTCGCATCGCCTATCGGTATTGGCGCTGGTCGGAGGTGGAGGAACTGGGCGACGGCGCGTTCTACGGCCAGAACCCCGAGTTCGGCGCGGCGATCACCTACTCGCTGGGTGACTCCGCGCAGACGCCGGGCAAGCTGGTGATCACGGACGCGTCGGGGCACGTGGTGCGCACCATGGAAGGGGTGCGCGAACTCGGGCCAAACGAGTCGGCGCCCGACGAGACCGCGCCCACCGGCGAGGCCAATCCGCCACTGCCGAAGCCCGACACCACCACGCAGACCGGCGCTCCCTGGGTGCCCACGAACGCCGGCATGCACCGCATCTACTGGGATCTGCGGGGCGACGGTCCGGTGCGCTGGAGTGGCACCAAGGACTTCAACAAGGGCCCGGAGAGCGGCGCGCTGGTGCCGCCGGGCACCTACACGGCCACGCTCACCATCAACGGCCACACGGAGTCGCAGAAGTTCGAAGTGGTGAATGACCCGCGGTCGCACGCGGCGCCGGCGGTCATGGTGGCGCAGTACGAATTCAGCTCGGCGCTGATGCACGAGATGTCGCAGTTGGATGCGGCACTCAACCGGCTGGACGCGATGCGCGCGCAGGCCAGGGCACTGGAAGGAGCGGTGAAGGGGACGCCCAATGCCGGCGCCGTGACCGCCGCGGTGGCCAGGCTGAACGCCGCCGTGGATTCGGTGGAGGCGAAGATCACGAGCAACCCGCAGGCCATCGAGTCCACGGTGCGCTACCCCGACATGATCCGCGAGCACCTGCAGCTGCTCATGGGAGGCGTGGAGGGGAGCGACCAGGCGCCCACCGCCGCGCAGGTGGAGCAGAAGGCGGTGCTCGATCCGGAGTACCGCGCGGCACTGCAGGGGTTCAACGCTCTGCTCGGGGGCGAACTCGCCTCGTTCAACCGGACGATGTCGCAGCGCGGGCTCACGGGCGTGGTGGCCGGGGAGGCGCTCCGGCCGTAACCAACCGGCGATTGTCGTGCCATATTCGTCGGCATGACCAACCGACGAGACTTCATCCAGCACAGCGCCGCCGCGATGATCGCGACGGCGCTGCCGCGTCCGCGCCCGATGCTTCATGGAACGCGCGGCCGCGCCAGATTCGTGAACCTGATGCGGCCACCGGACCGTGTCGTGGTGGAGACGGCGTCAGGGGTGCAGAGGCTCCTCCCCCTGCCGGGCGGCGAGGGACGTTGGGAGGGCGCGGGCGCCCGGGTGCAGTTGATCGGGATTGCCGGCGCGGCGCGGGTGGACCTGTCGGCGCCCGGGGTGGGGGTGAGTCGTGTGGGGCTGCGCTGGAACGAGCGGATGGACCCCGCGCTCCTCATTCTCGGCGATGCCTGGGAGCGCGGCTACGGCGACCTCGAGTGGCGGGGATTCGTTCCCGACCGCGTGATGCCCTGGTACGTACTTGCGTGCGACGGCGCGAGCACCGATGCCTACGGCGTGCGCACGGGCGCCAACGCATTCTGCTTCTGGCGGGTGGACCCGGCCGGGATCACGTTCTGGGCCGACGTTCGCAGCGGGGGCACGCCCGTGCAACTCGGCGCGCGCACGCTCGAGGTGTGCGAACTGGTGAGCCGCGCCGGCGTGGACGGCGAATCGCCGTTCGCCGCGCTGCGCGCCTTCTGCCGCGAGATGTGCGCCGATCCGCCGCTCCCGTCGTCGCCGGTGTACGGCAGCAACGACTGGTATTACGCCTACGGTGACAACAGTGCCGCCACGATGCGCGCCGACGCCGGGCGCATCGTCGAACTGTCGCCCACCGGCGGCACCCGGCCCTTCGTGGTGATCGATGACGGCTGGCAGCCGGGGCGCGGCGCGAGCAAGGCTGGCGCGGGACACTGGAACCGCGGCAACGAGAAGTTTCCCGACATCCCCGGACTGCTGGCCGACGTGAAGCGGATGGGCGCGCGGCCCGGCGTGTGGATCCGGCCACTGCAGGCCCCGGCCGATGCGCCCGACGGCTGGCGGCTGGCGCGCGAGCACGGCGTGCTCGATCCCACGGTGGCCGGCGCGCGCGAGAAGATCGCCGCCGATATGGCCCGACTCACTGCCTGGGGATTCGACCTGATCAAACACGACTACTCCACGTGGGACGTCTTCGGGCGGTGGGGGCGGCAGATGGGCTCGGCGCTCACCAACGACGGCTGGACCTTCGCCGAGGGTCCGGTGCGCACGAGCGCCGAAGTGATCAATGCGCTGTACGCCACCATCCGGAAGGGCGCCGGCCAGGCGGTCGTCATCGGGTGCAATACGGTGAGCCACCTGTCGGCCGGCCGGTTCGAGATGTGCCGCATCGGCGACGACACGAGCGGCACGGAGTGGGCGCGCACGCGGAAGATGGGAGTGAACTCGCTGGCCTTCCGCGCGGCGCAGAGTGGCGTGTTCTACACGGCCGACCCCGACTGTGCGGGCATCACGACGAGGGTACCGTGGACCCTGACGCGCGAGTGGCTCGATCTTGTCTCGCGCAGCGGGACGATGTGCTTCGTGTCGCTCGCGCCCGACGCGATCGGTGCGGCGCAGAAGCGCGATCTGCGGGCGGCGTTGGCACGGGCGTCGGTGCCGCAGGAAGTGGCCGAGCCGCTTGATTGGCAGCGCACCGCAATCCCCAGCCGCTGGACGTCGATGGGGGAGCCGCGGACGTACGACTGGGGATTCGGGGAACTGGAGGCGCCGTAGTGGCACGCTGCGGCGTGCCGGGCTCGCCGTCGGTAGAGCGCAACACGCCCCGCGCGATCCGAGATCGCGCGGGGCGTGTGACGTCCGTGCCGCCGAAGCGGCCGGCTGAGTCTAGTGGCCGAGCTTCACGACGTTCTCGGCCGCGGGGCCCTTCTGGCCCTGCACGACGTCGAACTGAACCTTCTCGCCTTCGGCCAGCGACTTGAAGCCGCTGCCCTGGATGGCCGAGTGATGCACGAAGCAATCCTTGGAGCCGTCATCGGGCGTGATGAAGCCAAAGCCCTTCGCGTCGTTGAACCACTTGACTGTGCCGGTCGTACTCATGTTCGAACTCCTGATATGTGGTGTGTCGGAGTCCGGTGGTGCCGTACTGACCGACGTACCCGTGTGTCCGTGAATGATGCCGTCACGGCGGCCTCCCGACGGGAGATCCCCGATAGTCAAAAAGACCCGGCAGCGCGCGGGCCCTCTTTCACCCCAGGGATGTCCGGCGCCGACTGGCGCCGTTTTCAATTGGCTCAAGATAGTGTAAAGGCCCTTTTCGCACAATCGTCAACCCCGGGGATGATCATCGGCCGGTCCGGCCGACGCCCTTCCGGTCAACGTCCCACCGCCCGATTGCGGTGGCGCCACATCACACTGGAAGGGAGGCAAGATGTCGCAGCGGTCACGTTGGTTGCGGGGCTGGGGGCTGGTGCTGCCCGTCGTGGCGGCCTTCGCGCTGGGGGCCTGCGGAGGGGCTGCCGACGCGACCGGCCCGGGTGGTGGCAACGGGAGCAATGGCCAGCCGTCGGCGAACGATCTGTACGTGAGCACCACGACGGGCAACAACGCCGGGGCCGGGACGCAGGACCGCCCCCTGTTGACCGTCGCGTCGGCGATTGCCATTGCCGATTCGGGCCAGACGATTCGGGTGGCCGGGGGCATGTATGACGAGCGCCTCGTGCTCAAATCGCATCTCCAGATCGTCGGAGGCTACGATCCCTCGACCTGGCAGCGCGATACGGCGCGCTTCCCCACGGTCATCGGCGACTCCACGGTCGCGGTAAAGGGAATCGGGGTCACTGACGTGGTGCTCGACGGTCTTCATCTGACCAACCTCAGGAGCAGCTACTTCGGCGTCGTGGTGCTGGATTCGAGCGACCACATCCAGATCCGGGGCAGTACGATCACGGCGCCCACCGGGCTGAACGGGTGGAACGGCTATCAGTCGGATAGCCCGGGCAATGCCGGGGGAGACGGCGCACCGGGCATGGCGGGTGCGACCTGTCCCCCGAGCAGGACCGGCGGCGCGGGTGGGAGCGAGCCGTGGGCCGGTTTCAACGGCGGAAAGGGCGGGACCGGCGGACTGGCCGGCGGCTTCGCCGGCACGCCTGGTGCCGGAGTCGGCGGGGGCGCCGCCGGCGCGGGCGGTGCTGCATTCGCCACTGGTGCTGCCGGAAAGACGCCGACCGTGGCGGCAGCGAAGGGGGACGACGGCACGGGCGGTGCGACGGGATTCGGAAGCTTCACCATGCGAGACGGGTACGTGCCGGCATCGGGCACGGGCGGCCAGCAGGGAGCGAACGGCCTTGGGGGTGGCGGCGGCGGGGGCGGCGGGGGAAACGCGTTGCTGGTGCAGTGCGGCGGTGGCGGAGGCGGCGGCGGCCAGGGCGGCTACGGCGGCCACGGCGGATACGCCGGAGGAGGTGGATGGGCCTCGATCGGTATCGAGCTCGGCACCACCAGCCAGCTGGAACTGGACAACTCCGTGGTCAGCACGGGTGGTGGCGGCAAGGGCGGTGACGGTGCGGCTGGACAGGCCGGCGGCCCCGGCGGTGCGGGAGGGAATGGTGGGGCGGCCAGCGTCGGCACCGGTGCCGGAGGCAAGGGGGGCGCCGGAGCCGTGGGGGGAGCGGGAGGTGCAGGGGGTGCCGGAGCCGGCGGCCCTTCGATCGGGGTGCTGTTGATCGGGAACGCCGCACTCACCGCCAATAGTGTGGTATACCAGATCGGGCCTGCCGGTGCTCCGGGCTCCAGTCCGGTTCCGGCCGGTGCCGCTGTGGCGGGCGATTCGGCTTCCGTGAAGATCCTCCCGGAGTGAGGGGCGTGGGCACATCCAGGCCGTCGCACCTACGGGAATCGCGGTGTGGCGGGCTCCGGAGGGCATTGCTAAGTTCGCCCTTCGGAGCCGCATGTCCTCATTTCCCGACCCGATGCCGCAGGACCACGCTGAAATCACCACGCTGCTCGCCGCCTGGAGCGCCGGCGATGCGGCAGCGGGCGACCGTTTGCTGCCGCTCGTCTACGCGCAATTGCACGATATCGCGAGTCGCTACATGCGCGACGAGCACGCGGCGGCCACCCTCCAGCCCACGGCGCTCATCAACGAGGCCTACCTGCGGTTGGTCGGCAGCGACGTGCAATGGGAGAGCCGGCGGCACTTCCTCGCGATCGCGGCGCGTACCATGCGGCGAGTGCTGGTGGACCACGCACGCGCGCGCAGGCGCGACAAGCGGGGCGGCGAACGGGTGAGCATCACACTCGAGAACCAGCCGGACGGTGCTCGGGCCGATCCGATCGACGTCATCGCCATCGACGACGCGCTCGAGGAACTCGCGGCGCTCGACGAGCGCAAGGCGCGCGCGGTGGAGCTGCACTACTTCGCGGGACTCGAATACGACGAGGTGGCGCGCGTGCTCGGGGTTTCCACGCCCACGGTCACGCGTGACCTGCGCTTCGCGCGCAGCTGGCTCTACGACCGCCTGGACGAAGCGTGACGGCGGTGGACGCGCAACGGCTGGCCCGCATGCAGGCGGTGTTCGACGCGGCGCTGGAGCGGCCGGTGGAGGAGCGCGACACGTTCGTGGAACAGGCGTGCGCCGGCGACGCGGATCTGCGCGACCACGTGCGGCGCCTGCTGCGCGCCGCCGAAGCGTCGCAGGGCGGCGCGTTCGTGAGCGCGGCGGTGCTGGCGGCCGCGCTCTCGTTCGACGGCGCCGGCGATCAGGCCGGCCGGATGCTCGGCCCCTATCGGCTGGTGCGCGAACTGGGCCGCGGCGGCATGGGCACCGTGTGGCTGGCCGAGCGGGTGGACGACAGCTATCGCGCGCAGGTGGCCATCAAGCTGGTGCGCGGCGGATTCGCGAGCGAGGAGTTGGCGCGGCGGTTCCGCGCCGAGCGACAGATCCTGGCCGACCTGCACCACCCGCACGTCGCCGCGCTGCTCGACGGCGGCGAGGCACCGGACGGCACGCCGTACCTCGTGATGGAGTACATCGACGGGCGGCCGATCACCGAGTACGCGGCCGCGCACGCGCTGTCCCTCGCCGACCGGCTGCGGCTGTTCCGCCAGGTGTGCGCCGCCGTGCAGCACGCGCACGGTTCGCTGGTGGTGCACCGCGACATCAAGCCCTCCAACGTGTTGGTGGGCGCCGACGGCGTGCCCAAACTGCTCGACTTCGGCATCGCCAAGCTGCTCTCGGCCGACGAGCACGCCGAGACCACGGTGCTGGAGCGCCGGCTCACGCCGAGCTACGCCAGCCCCGAGCAGTTGCGGGGCGAACGCATCACGGTGGCCACCGACGTGTTTTCGCTGGGCGTGCTCCTGTACGAGTTGGTGGTCGGCGTTCACCCGTTCGTCGAGGGAAGCGCGTCCACCGACGAGGTGCGCCGGCGCGTGCTCGAACTCGAGGCCCCGCGACCCAGCGACGTGCTGCGCCGGCGGCCGGCGGATGGCGTGAGCGCCCGCGCCGTGGCCGGCGATCTGGACAACATCGTGGCCAAGGCCATGCGCAAGGAACCCGAGATGCGCTACGCCTCGGCGGCGCAACTGGCCGACGACGTGGACCGCATGCTTGCCGGGCAGCCGGTGCTCGCGCGGTCGACCTCGATGGCGTACCGCGCGCGCAAGTTCGTGTCGCGGCACAAGACGGCGATGAGTGCCGTGGCGCTGCTGTTCCTCTCGCTCACCGGCGGGTTGGGCGCCACGCTCTGGCAGGCGCACCGCGCCAACACCGCACGCGCCGCCGCCGAGTCGGCGCTCGCCGAGTCGAACGCCGTCAAGGACTTCGTGACCAACCTCTTCCAGGCCAGCGATCCAAACGAGAATCGCGGCGCCACGATCACGGCGCGCGAGCTGCTCGACCGCGGCGCCAAGCGCGTGGACTCGCTGCAGGGACAGCCGCGCCTGCAGGCCGACTTCCTGCACGTGCTGGGCAACGTGGAGATGTCGGTGGGCGAGTACCCGACGGCCCAGCAGATGTACACCCGCGAGATCGCCATCCGCCGCGCCCTGCCCGGTTCGCCGGACACCACGCTGGTGCAGGCCTACACCGGTCTGGGAAACGCGCTCGACGTGCGCGGCATTCCGGATTCCTCGGCCGCCGCCTACGAGCAGGCGATCGCCGTCGGCACTGCCAAGGGCGGGGACGCGCAGCCGTCGGTGGTCCACGCCGTCAGCGCCGTGGCCAACGAATACTCGCGTATGGGCCAGGACGACAAGGCCGAAGCCGCATTCCGGCGCGCCATCGACCTGCAGCGGCGCCTCCCCGGTGGCGGCGGGCTGGCGCTGGCGAACACGATGAACGACTTCGGGCTCATGCTCACCTCGCAGGGGCGCTACACCGCCGCCGAGCCGCTGCTGCGGGAGTCCATGCGGATGTTCATGGCGGCGGACAGCCTGTCCACCAACACCGCCGACGCGACGGACAATCTCGGATACATGCTGCGCGAGGCGGGACGCTATGACGAGGCGGAGCCCTATCTGCGCCGCGCCTATGCCATTCGGCGCAAGGTGCTGGGCGCCGAAGCCCGGTTCATGGGCGAGTCGTACTTCTCGCTCGGCTACCTGTTGGCGCTGCGCGCGCGGCCCGGTGACTTCGCCCAGGGCGACTCGCTGTTGCACGCCGCGCTGGACGTGTTCCGCACGACGCTGGGGCCGAAACACCGGGCCGTGGGGTACGCGGAGCACGCGCTGGGCGTGCTCTACTTCCACCACGGCGATCTGTCCCGGGCGGAGCGCTGGCTCGACCGCGCCCGCACGCTGCGCGAGACGACGAAGGGCGATTCGCCGCGCGAAACCGCGCGCACCCTCGTGCGGCTCGGGCAGGTGCAGCTCGCGCGGCGCGAGCCCACCGCACTGCCCACGTATCGGGAGGCCGATTCGCTGGCCCGGGCAACATTGGACTCCCTGGATCCGGTGCGCAGCCGTGCCGCCGTGGGGCTGGCCATCGCCCTGGCCCGCCGTGGTGGGCACGCGCCGGCGGACACGATGTACCTGCACGCCATGACGAACCTCGCGGCACGGATCGGCGCGCAGCATCCGATCGTCCGCGAGGACTGCGAGGCGGCCGTGCGTGCGGGGTTGCACGGCGCGGGCGTCTGCGGAGGATCGGGGCTCTAGGGTCGCAGCTTCCCGGCGGCGTTCCGGTTTTCACCGACGCGGGGTAGGGGCTTTCCACCCGCGACCTGCCCGCCGCTGCCCCGTATCTTCAGGGTGTGGACGCACCGGGAGGACTCCATGCCGAAGTCGAAATCGAAGAAGGTCCGGATCGAGATCACCGAACCGAAGCGCGAGACCAAGGAGCCGCGGCCGAATCCGCCGCGGACCACCAAGGGCAAGTTCACGGCGCCCAAATTCGGGTCGGCCGGGTCGGGCGGTTTGGAACTGGAACCGGGCCCCGAAGCGGACTGACCGCTCCACGTGGCGCGCTTCGTCCCCTGTCGGTGCCGGGTCGCCCGCGGCCGAGGGCTCTTGATCATCACATCTTGACAATCAAGATGAGCAGTCACTACGTTCGGGCGTCGCCGAACGGGAGTGGTGGTGGACGAGACGAACACCGACGTCATTCAGGGAACCCTGGACATGCTGATCCTCAAGGCGCTGAGCCTCGAGCCGATGCATGGTTTCGGGATCGCACGGCGCATCGAGGACATCTCGCGACACGTGTTCAAGGTGAACCCCGGCTCGCTGCTCGTCGCCTTCAAGCGGATGGAGCGCGACGGGTTGATCGATGCCGAGTGGCGCCAGACCGAGAACGGACGCCGCGCCAAGTACTACGCCATCACGGCGGGCGGCCGGAAGCGGTTGGGCGCGGAGACGGTGCAGTGGACGCGCCGCGCCGCGGCGGTGGCCCGCCTTCTGCGCGCGGAGTAGCGTGTCGACGATCGGCATCTGGCGGCGGGTGACGCGTGGGCTGGCCGGGCTCATGCGCGGCGCCGACGCGGAGCGCGACCTGCGGGACGAGGTGGCGCAGTACGTCGAGGCGGCCGCCGCTGCGCAGCGGGCGCGTGGACTCTCGCCGGAGGACGCGATGCGCGCCGCGCGCCTGGAGGTGGGCAACGTGACCGGCGTGCGCGAACGGGTCCGCATGTCGCTCTGGGAGAACGTGCTCACCAACTGGTTGGGCGACGTGCGGTACGCGGTGCGCCGGCTGCGCCGCAGTCCCGTGTTCGCACTGGTCGTGGTGCTCGTGATCGCCATCGGCACCGCCGCCGTCACGACGATCTTCAGCGGAGTCAACGCGTTCCTGCTCCGTCCGGTGCCCGGCGTGCGCGATCCCGGGTCGCTGTACGCGATCCGGCGGGTGGAGCGGGGCTCCATTTCCGGCACGCAGGCATCGCGTCCGTTGGTCGCGATGTTCCGCGACGACGCGCGCACGCTCAGCGGCATCGCGGCGTTCGGCCGGCTCGATGCCACGATCTCGACCGGCGGCGTCGGCGTCTCGGCCAATGCCAACCTGGTGACCGGGAACTTCTTCGACGTCCTCGGCGTGCGTCCGATGCTCGGCCGATTCTTCTTGCCGTCCGAGGATTCGGTGCCGCTGGCCCACCCCGTCATCGTCGTCTCGTACGGCTTCTGGCGCCGGGCACTGGGCGCCGACAGCGCGCTCGTGGGGACAACGCTGCAGGTGAACGGGCACCCCTTCACTCTCATCGGCGTGACGCCACCCGGGTTCCAGGGGGTGCAGGTGCCGATCGTCACGGATGCGTGGGTGCCGACCATGATGCAGCCCCTGCTGCGTCCGCCGTCGCGGTTGGACGACGCCGGCAGTTCCTGGCTGTGGGAGGTGGCGCGGATCCGCCCGGGCGTGAGCAGGGAGGCGGTGCACGCCGACCTGTCCGCGTTGCTCGCGGCGCGCATCGAGTCCGGGGTGGAGCCGAAGTGGCTGGCCCGGGACGACGACATCCGGCTCGTGCCGTTCACCGGGCTTCCGGAGGACGCGCGCCGGGTGATGCGTACCTTCACCGGCGTCCTGCTCGGCGTCGCGTTTCTGGTGTTGCTGATCGCCAGCGTGAACGTGGCGGCGCTGCTCTCGGCGCGGGCGGTTGCACGCCGGCACGAGATGGCCGTGCGGTTGGCGCTTGGCGCACGGCGGTCCCGCATCGTGATGCAGCTGCTGACCGAAACCGGTGTCCTGTTCGCGCTCGGGGCGGGTGCCGGGATGGCACTCACCTTTACCGCCACGCGGGCGCTGCAGCAGATCTCGCTGCCCAGTTTCATCGTGCCGTTGGCGCTCGACCTCACGCCCGACTGGCGCGTACTGGGCTTCGGGGTGTCCGTCGCGCTCGTCATGGGCGTGGTGTTCGGTCTCGCCCCCGCGCTGCGGGCCTCCCGACAGGACGTCTCGCCAAGATTGCGCAACGACGTGCCGGGAGGTGGGTCGCGCCGCACCATCGTGAACCGCGTGCTCGTGGTCGGCCAGTTGGCCGTATCGCTGCTGCTGATCGTGGCCGCGGGGCTGATGCTGCGTGCGCTGCTCCACGCGAGCCGCGTGGATCCCGGATTCGACTCCACCGGGGTGGTCACCGCCGAGCTGAAGCCCCGGTCGTGGGGATACGACGAGGCGCGGCAGCGCGAATTCTTCCGCACGTTGCGCGACCGGCTGGCGGCCGATCCGCGCGTGGCCGTGGTTGCCTTCACCGACCTGCTGCCGCTGCAGCTCTCGACGAAAGAGGGCCGGGTACGCTTCGACGGCACGCCGGTGCCGTCCGACGGGAGCGACCCCGGCGTCGACGTGCACCTCCAGGACGTGAGCGAGGGATACTTCGACGCGCTCCGCATGCCCCTCGTGGCCGGGCGCGGGTTCCGACGGGCCGACGACGCGAGCGCGCCGCGGGTGGCGGTGATCAACCAAACGTTCGCGCGGCGGGCGTGGCCGGAAGGTGGCGCGCTCGGCCGGACGTTCGTGTACGAGGGACAGCGCGTGACGGTGGTCGGGGTGGCCCGCGACGCGAAGTACACGAGTCTCACCGAGACGACGCCGATGTTCCTGTTTCTTCCCATCGCGCAGGAATGGCCGCCGCGGCAGACGCTGATGGTCCGCGCGCGCGACGCGGCAGGCGCCCCCGCGCTCGCCGGCGCCATTTCGCGTGCGGTACACGACATCGATCCGGAGGCGCCGAGGCCGGAGGTGGTGACGATGCGCCAGGCGACGAGCTTCGTGCTGCTCCCGCAGCGGGTGGCGGCGCTGGTCGCCGGGTCGTTGGGCCTCACCGGGCTGCTGCTGGCGGCCGTCGGGCTGTACGGCGTCATCGCGTACTCGGTGGGCCGCCGCGCGCGCGAGTTGGGCGTCCGGATGGCCTTGGGGGCCAGCGCGTCGCGCGTCCAGTGGATGGTGGTGCGCGAGGGCCTGACGTTGGCGCTCACCGGGGTTGCGATCGGGCTGGTCATGGCGGCCGCCGCGTCACGACTGCTCGTGAGCTTCCTGTACGGCGTGAGCCCCCTGGACGCCGTCACCTTCGTGGGCATGTCGGCCGTGCTGACCGGGGTGGCGGCGATCGCGAGCTTCCTGCCGGCCCGTCGGGCGGCGCGGGCCGACCCCGTGGCGGCGTTGCGGATGGAGTAAGGTGGGGCGAAGATTCGCCCATGCGAACATTCCCCATCCTGCTCCTGCCCGCGCTGTGGCTCGCGCCGGCGGCGGCTCGCGCCGCAGCGCAGACGCCGGCGCCCGGTCCCCGCTTCGAGATCTCCGTTCCGGCAGCCGCGCATGCGGCGCCGATCACCGGCCGTGTGTACGTGGCACTCTCGCGCACCGACGGCGGCCGGCGCACGCCCATCGACCAGACCGGCGAAGACGGTGTGCCGCTATTCGGGGTGGACGTGGCGGCGCTGGAGCCGGGCCGGACGGCGACGATCGGCGAGTCGGCGACGGGGTATCCGGCGAAGGCGCTGCGCGACATTCCGGCGGGCGACTACTGGGTGGAGCCGTTCGTCAACGTCTACACCGAGTTCCACCGCGCCGACGGGCACACGGTGTGGATGCATATGGACCAGTGGGAGGGACAGAACTGGAAGCGGTCGCCCGGCAACCTGTACGGCACGCCGGTCAAGGTGCACTGGGATCCGAGGTCGTCGACGCCCATCCGGCTGGTGGCCGACCGGGTGATTCCGGCGGTAGTCGTGCCTCCCGACAACGAGTACGTGAAGCGGTTCAGGATCCAGAGTGCGATCCTCACCAGATGGTGGGGCCACCCGATGTATCTGGGGGCGACGGTTCTCCTGCCGAAGGGATACGACACGCACCCGGACGTGAAGTACCCGGTGGTCTACGACGAGGGCCACTTCTCGCTTCGCGCGCCGGGGGGCGGCGCGACGCCGGCGTGGCTCAGCGACACCACGCCGCGCGTCATTCTGGTGACGCTGCAGCATCCGTCGCCCTTCTACGACGACTCGTACGACGTCAATTCGGCCAACGAGGGTCCGTACGACGACGCGATCATGCAGGAGCTGATCCCCGAAGTGGAACGCCGCTTCCGCGTCATCGGCCAGCCGTGGGCGCGGCTGCTCACCGGCGGGTCGACGGGGGGATGGATCTCGCTCGCGCAGCAGGTATTCCATCCCGACTTCTACGGCGGCACCTGGTCGCTCTGTCCCGACGCCGTGGATTTCCGCTACCACCAGATCGTGAACGTCTATACGGACACCAATGCCTACTGGGTGAATCACGGATGGATGCGGGTGGAGCGGCCCGACGTGCGCCGTCCCGACGGCAACATCGAGACGATGATGAAGGACGAGAACTGGTACGAGCTGGCGGTGGGCGATCACTCGCGGTCGGGCGGGCAGTGGGACATCTGGGAAGCCGCATACGGGCCCGTGGGGGCCGACGGCTATCCCCGCCGCATCTGGAACAAGCAGACCGGCGTGATCGATCATGCGACCGCCGAGTACTGGAAGCAGCACTTCGATCTGCGGAACTATCTGGAGAGCAACTGGCGCGCCGTCGGACCGAAACTGTACGACAAGATCAACGTGTACGTCGGCGATGCCGACACGTACTACCTGAACGACGCGGTGCACCTCCTCGACGACTTTCTGAAGACGAGGGCGTCGCCGAAGTGGACGGGCGAGATCGTATTCCAGCCGGGGGCGCCGCACTGCTGGGGACCGCCGCTGGCGGCGCTGCTGCAGAAGATGGCCCGGCACATGGAGCACACCGCGCCGGCGGGGGCGGACACCAAGAGCTGGAGGTACTGAGCGATGTTCTGGCCGATCTTCACCGCCGCCTGCGCATTCTGGGGGATCACGCTCGGCGGCGGCCTTTATCTCGGGCGGCGCTACGTGCGCGCGCTCGAGCGGATCGCCGATGCGAACGAGCGACTCGCGATGTTGCAGCAGAGCGTGGAGTCGCTGAAGCTGACGGCGGCGGAGCTGCCGACGCTCGGGCGCCATGCCGGCCCGGGTCCGCGCGACCAATAGCGAACATTCAGAAACTGCTAAGAGTCGGAACCGGTGGCCCCGCGACGCACGGCGGCCAGCGCTTCGTGATCGGGGGAATGTGTTATATTGCGTTCACGCGCGAACCACGGTGTTCGCGCTGCGGCTCGCGTCGACGACGCACGGGCCGGGGAGGAGAGGTGCGGCGCACGCAGGTGGCGTCCGCCCTCTGGGGCTGAAGACGACGTACGATCGTGGCAGAGCCGAGCGCCTGGCGCCGCCCTGCCGTCGCCCCTGCTGCACTTGATGCAAACAGGGTTGCTGCCCCCGGCAACCGGACAATCAAACTGATTCGACGCTGCGCAATTGCCGGCCCCCCATCCGTTCCAGGGGCCCGCACATTCGCACGCCGGCGTCTTGCTTCTCGCGCAATGGAGGGACTTGCATGGCCCATACCGTCAGCGACTTCGTCGTACAGCGCCTCATCGATTGGGGCGTGACCCGCGTCTTCGGCTTTCCCGGAGATGGCATCGGCGCCTTCGACGGCGCGCTCGGCCGCGCCGACCGTGACGACCTGCCACTCACCTACATCCGCCCCACGCACGAAGAGATCTGCGCCCTCATGGCCACCGCACATGCCAAGTTCACCGGCGAAGTGGGGGTGTGCGTGGCGACCTCGAGCCCTGGCGGCTTTCACCTGCTCAACGGACTCTACGACGCCCAGATGGACAACCAGCCCGTCGTGGCGATCGTCGGCCAGCAGGGGCTGAATGCCTTCGGCAGCGATGCGCAGCAGGAAAGCAATCTCGAACGCGTGTTCGGCGACGTGGCGGCGTTCGTCCAGACGGTCGTCTCTCCCATGCAGGCCCCGGTGGTCGTCGACCGCGCCTTCCGCACGGCGCGGACGGAGCTCCAGCCGACGGTCGTCATCCTGCCGCACGACGTGCAGGCGATGCCGATGCAGAAGCCGGACAAGCGGCTCTGGGTTTCGCGCAGCGGCGTCGGCGCGCCGTCCACGCGCTTCCGGCCGCCGGAAGCCGATCTCAAACGCGCGGCGCAGATTCTCAACGACGGCCACAAAGTCGCCATGCTGGTCGGCGCCGGCGCGCGGGGCGCCACCGATGAGGTGCTCCAGGTCGCCGAGAAGACCGGGGCGGGGGTCATCACCGCGCTCCGCGGCAAACAGGTGGTGCCGTCGGACGTGCCGTACCACACGCAGCAACTCGGGCTGCTCGGCACGCTCGCCAGCTACAAGATGATGCGCGAATGCGACACGCTGCTCATGCTCGGGACCAATTACCCGTACGCACAGTTCCTGCCGGACACCGGGCAGGCACGCGGGATCCAGGTGGACCTGCGTCCCGCGCATCTGGGCATGCGCTATCCCATGGAACTCACGCTCTGGGGCGACGTGAAGAGCACGCTCGAGGGCATGATGCCCTATCTGACGCAGCAGCAGGATCCGAGCTGGCAGCAGCGGGTGGCGGAGAACATGCAGGCCTGGGAGCGCGAGATGGTGGAGCTGGCGCACGTCGACGCCGACCCCGTGAATCCGCGGCTCGTCTTCTACGAACTGAACGAACGGCTGCCCGACGACGCGATCGTGACCTGCGATGCCGGCTCGACGGCCGACTGGTACGGCCACCATATCCGGCTGCGCGGCCGGATGATGGGCGATCTGTCCGGGCGCCTGGCGACGATGCTTGCCGCGATGCCGTACGCCGTGGCCGCCAAGTTCGCGTACCCCGAGCGCCCGGTGGTGTGCACCATCGGCGACGGCGCCTTCCAGATGCTCGGCATGAACGAACTGATCACGATCAAGAAGTACGCCGAGTCGTGGTCCAACAAGCAGTTCATCATCCTCGTGCTGCACAACAACGACCTGAAGCAGGTGTCATGGGAGATGCGCACCGAGGACGCCAATCCGCGGTGGGAAGGCTCGCAGGAACTGCAGTCCATGGATTACGCGGCGTTCGCCGAAGGTCTGGGGTTCCGCGGCATCGCGGTGACGAAGCCGGAGCAGGTGGGCCCGGCGTGGGACGCCGCGTTCCGGCACGACGGCGTGACGCTGCTCGACATGCACACCGACCGCAGCGTGCCGCCGCTTCCCCCGCATATCTCGCTGGAGTACGCGTCGAATACCGTAGAAGCGCTCGCCAAGGGCGATCCGGACGAATGGGACGTGATGAAGGACTCGGCGCGCGCCCTGGTGACCGCCGGCATGCACCGGGCCAAGGAGGCGCTGCATTATGCCGGCAGTGGCGCCCAGGCTGGTGACGACGGGGAGGGACGCTGAGCCATGGACGACCGCGTGCACATTCGGTCCGTGACGCCCAGCGCCTACACGATTCCCACGGATGCCCCCGAGTCGGACGGCACGCTGGCCTGGGACCACACCACGCTGGTGCTCGTCGAGGCCTCGGCCGGCGACGAGACGGGCCTGGGGTACAGTTACGCCGACGTGGCCACGGCCACGCTCATTCGGGACACGCTGGCCGACATCGTGCTGGGACGCGATGCGATGGACGTGGCGGGGGCCTGGTCGGCGATGGTGCATGCCATTCGCAATCTCGGGCGGCCCGGCGTCGCCTCGATGGCGATCGCGGCGGTCGACAACGCGCTCTGGGATCTCAAGGCGCGGCTCCTGGGCGTGCCGGTGGTGGCGCTGCTCGGCGGCGAGCGGGAGAGCGTGCCGGTGTATGGCAGCGGCGGCTTCACCTCCTATTCGCTGGAGCGGTTGCAGCGGCAGCTGGCCGGCTGGGCGGAGCAGGGCATGGACTACGTGAAGATGAAGATCGGCCGGGCGCCCGGTGACGACCTCGAGCGGGTGCGCGCGGCGCGCTCGGCGATCGGTCCGTACGTGGGGCTGTTCGTGGATGCGAACGGCGCCTACAGCCGGTCGCAGGCGCTGGCCTTCGCGCCGCGCTTTCGCGATTGCGGCGTGCAGTGGCTGGAGGAGCCGGTGTCGTCGGACGATCTCGACGGCCTGCGGCTCGTGCGCGACCGCGCGCCAGGGGGCATGGAGGTGGCGGCCGGCGAGTACGGGTACGATGCGTTCTACTTCCGCCGCATGCTCGAGGCGGGCGCGGTGGACGTGCTCCAGGCGGACGTGACGCGCTGCGGCGGGATCAGCGGGTTCCTGACCGCCGCCGCGCTGAGCGACGCCTTCGCGGTGCCCCTGTCGTCGCACTGCGCGCCCGCGATGCACCTGCACGCGGCCTGCGCGGCACGCCGGATGCGGCACATGGAGTACTTCCACGACCACGTGCGCATCGAGCAGATGCTCTTCGACGGGGTGGCCGAGCCGCACGACGGCCGCCTGGCGCCCGATCGATCACGTCCCGGCTTCGGCCTCGCCTTCCGGCGCGCCGACGCCCAGCCCTACGCGGTTTGATGGCGACGGGCACGCGGGCGTCGCGCCGCCGGAGCTTTCGGCTCCCCGTCGTCGAAATGGAAAAGCGCCACGCGCACTACCCCGGAATGCGCACCGTGCCCCCGGAGCCGGCGGCGCACGCCGGTCCGCTGGACGACACGCAGGCGCTGGCCGGCCATCTGCGCCGCGAGGTGCGGGGGGAGGTCCGCTTCGACGCCGGCAGTCGCGCGGCGTACTCCACCGATGCCTCCAACTACCGGCAGGTGCCCATCGGGGTGGTGATGCCCCGCGATGCCGACGACGTCATTGCCGCGGTGAAGGTGTGCCGCCAGCACGGCGCGCCGATCACGATGCGCGGGGGCGGTACGAGCCTGGCGGGCCAGACGGCAAACGTCGCTGTCATCCTCGACTGCTCCAAGTACATGGACCGCGTGCTCCACATCGATCCCGAAGCGCGCACGGCCACGGTGGAGCCGGGGTGTATTCTCGACACGCTCCGGTCGAAGGCCGAAACGGAGCACGGCCTGACCTATGGGCCCGATCCGGCCACGCACTCCCGCAATACGCTGGGCGGCATGATCGGCAACAACTCGTGTGGCATCCACTCGGTGATGGCGCAGTTCTACGGGCACGGGCCGCTCACCGTGCATCAGGTGCAAACGCTCGACGTGCTGACCTACGACGGTGTTCGCATGACCGTGGGGGCCACGTCGGACGAAGAGGCGAAGCAGATCATCGAGGCCGGGGGCCGCCGAGGCGAGATCTACCTCGCGCTCCAACAGCTGCGCGACGCGTACGAGGAAGAGATCCGCGCCCGCTATCCCGACATCCCCCGGCGCGTGTCGGGATTCAATCTCGACTTTCTGCTTCCGGAACACGGCTTCAATGTGGCGCAGGCCCTGGTGGGATCGGAGGGCACCTGCGTGGTGATCCTCTCGGCCACCGTGAAGCTGCAGCCGTACATCCCGGAACGGGTCCTCGTGGTGCTCGGCTATCCGAGCGTGTTCCTGGCGGCCGACCACGTGCCCGCGGTGATGCGGCACAAGCCGACCGGGTGCGAGGGCATCGACCACAAGCTGATCGGCTATATGAAGGCCAAGGGCATGCACCCCGGGGACATCCGGATGCTGCCGGAGGGCGAGGGCTTCCTGTTCGTCGAGTTCGGCGGCGAAACCAGGGACGAGGCGGAGGCGGCGGCGCACCGGCTGATGGACGCTCTGCGCGGCAGCGACTCGCCGCCGAGCATGAAGCTGTTCACCGAGGAGTGGGAGAAGGCGCAGCTCTGGACGGTGCGCGAGTCGGGGCTGGGCGCCACCGCGCAGGTGCCGGGTATGCCGCCCGCCCATCCCGGGTGGGAAGACGCGGCGGTGGCACCCGATCGACTGGGCGGCTACCTGCGCGACTTCCGTGACCTCCTGGACGAGTACGGCTACGACTGCTCCCTGTACGGCCACTTTGGCCAGGGGTGCATCCACTGCCGCATCGACTTCGATCTGAAGACCGCCCAGGGGGTCCGCCAGTGGCGCACGTTCCTGGAGCGCGCGGCGCACCTCGTCGTGAAGTACGGGGGGTCGCTGTCCGGGGAGCACGGCGACGGGCAGGCGCGGGCGGCGCTGCTGCCGATCATGTACGGCGAAGCGCTCCCCAAGGCCTTCGCGCAGTTCAAGGCGATCTGGGATCCCACCAACAAGATGAATCCGCACCGCGTGGTGGAGGCCGATCCGCCGGACGCCAACCTGCGCATGGGTCCCGACTACGAGCCGCCGCGGGTGGAGACGCACTTCAAGTTTCCCGACGACGGCTTCTCCTTTGCCAACGCGGTGTCCCGCTGCGTCGGCGTCGGCAAGTGCCGCGCCGACGAGGGCGGCACGATGTGCCCCAGCTACATGGCGACGCGCGAAGAGGAGGATTCCACGCGCGGCCGCTCCCGGATGCTGTTCGAGATGCTCCGGGGCGACGTGATCGCCGACGGGTGGCGCGACGACCAGGTGAAGGACGCGCTGGAGCTGTGCCTCGCCTGCAAGGGGTGCAAGCACGAATGTCCGGTAAGCGTGGACATGGCCACCTACAAAGCGGAATTCCTGTCGCACTACTACAAGGGGCGCCTCCGGCCGCGCACGGCCTATGCCATGGGCCTCATCTACTGGTGGTCGCGGCTCGCGGCGCCCATGGCGTCCATGGTCAACTTCTTCGCGCGCACGCCGCCCTTCTCCACGCTCATCAAATGGGCCGGGGGCCTCGCGCCCCAACGGAAGATGCCGCGCTTCGCGTCGCCGACCTTCCGCGCGTGGTTCCGCCGCCGGCGCACGCGCTTCACGGCCGATGCTCCGCGGCGCGCCGCCGAGGACGCGCTGACGTACGCCGACCTGCCGGCCTTTCAGCGCGACACCTACGAATCGCCGTCCAACCCGCATGCCGGCGACGGCAAGCGGTTGAACATCCACGCCGAAACGAAGCCGTTCGCCACCAATCGCGTGCTGCTCTGGCCCGACACGTTCAACAACTACCTGCGCTCGGACGTGGCGCAGGCCGCCGTCGAGGTGCTGGAGCGGGCGGGCTGCCGGGTGGAGATTCCCCCGCGCCCGCTCTGCTGCGGCCGTCCGCTCTACGACTTCGGGATGCTCGACCGCGCCGAGGCGCTCTGGCAGCAGACGCTGCGCGTGCTGCGCCCCTATCTGCGCGACGGCGTGCCCATCGTCGGCCTCGAGCCAAGCTGCGTGGCCGCCTTCCGCGACGAGCTGGTGAACCTCTTTCCCAACGACGAGGACGCCAGGCGGCTGGCGCACAGCACCTTCCTGCTCAGTGAGTATCTGGTGCGCCAGCGCTACGTGCCGCCCCCGCTCCATCGCCGCGCGGTGGTGCATGGCCACTGCCAGCACAAGGCGGTGATGCACATGGACGCCGAGTTGGCCGTGCTCAAGGCCATGGGGCTCGACCTCGACGTGCTCGACGCGGGGTGCTGCGGGCTCGCCGGCTCCTACGGATTCTCGAAGGACAAGTACGACATCTCGATGCGCGCCGGCGAACGGGTGCTGCTCCCAAAGGTTCGCGAGGCCGCCGACGACACCTTGATCGTGATGAACGGCTTCTCGTGCCGGGAGCAGACCGAGCACGGCACCGGGCGGCAGCCGATGCACCTGGCCGAAGTGCTGCGGTTGGCCCTGCACGAAGCCGACGCGCGGGAGGACGCATGAACCCACCGGATGATTCCGCCGCCATGAGGCGGCGCACCTTTCTCTCGCGCGTCTCGATGGCGCTGGGGGCAGGTGGCGGCGGCGGTGGCGGCGGTGCCACCGCTGACCTTCGTGTTCGGGCCGGTGATCCGCCGCGAGTCGGAGGTGTGGCGGGACGTGGGGCCCGTGTCGAAGTACCCAGTCGGCACGACGCACGAAGTCACCTTCGATTCGCCGGGTGCCGAACGCTGGGCCGGCGTTTCGGAACGGATGGGTGCCTGGCTGCGCCGCACCGGCGACACCGAGTTCACAGCGTTCGCCATCGACTGCACGCACCTGGGCTGTCCCGTGCGCTGGCTGGCCGACGCCGATCTGTTCATGTGTCCCTGTCACGGCGGGGTGTTCTACGCCGACGGGCAGGTGGCGGCGGGGCCGCCCGCCGAGCCGCTGAAGCACCATCCGGTACGCGTCCGCGACGGACGCGTCGAAGTGTCCACCCGTCCGATTCCCATCGTCGGGTGAGGGCGGGGCGGCGCGGGATCGCGCGGAGGCGCGGCGTATGACGCGACTCTGGCGACGGGTGGCGCACTGGCTGGACGACCGGTTGGGGGTATCCGCCAAACTGCGCCCATTGATCAAGCACAAGGTGCCCCCCGACACGGGATGGGGCTACGTGTTCGGCAGCGCGACGCTGGCCGCGTTCCTCCTCCAGGTGGTCACCGGGGTGGCGCTCGCCACGATGTACGTGCCCTCGGCCGGCAGCGCATATCAGAGTCTGCAGTACATCTCACACCGCGCCCTGTGGGGGAGCATCCTCCGCGGCCTGCACTACTTCGGCGCCTCCGCGATGATCGTGCTCATCGGGCTGCACGCCATTCGGGTGTTCATCACCGGGTCGTACAAGTTCCCGCGCGAGGTCAACTGGATCTCGGGGGTGTTGCTGCTCGGGCTCACGGTCACGATGGGCTTCACCGGGCAGGTCCTGCGCTGGGATCAGAACGGGGTCTGGTCGGCGGTGGTGGCGGCGGAGCAGGCCGGCCGAGTGCCCGTGGTCGGGCACCTGCTGGCCAACCTGATTCTCGCCGGCGGGCACATCGGCACGGCGACACTCAGCCATCTGTTCGCTTACCACGTATTCGTGATTCCACTGCTCATCGGCGGGGTGATCGCCCTGCACCTGTATCTGGTGCTGCACCACGGGATCTCCGACCCGCCGAAGCCGGGGGAACCGGTGGATCCCGACACCGAACGCGCGCGCTACGCGACGCTGCTCGAGAAGCGCGGCGTGCCCTTCTGGCCCGACGCAGCCTGGCGCGACGTCGTCTTCGCCTGCGCGGTGCTGCTGTTCGTGCTTGGCCTGGCGGTCTTCGTCGGGCCTGAGCCGCTGGGCCGGCCGCCCGATCCCGCGCTCATCCACGCGCGCCCGCGTCCGGACTGGTATCTGCTCTGGTACTTCGCGCTGCTCGCCGAGCTGCCGCACGGCACCGAGTCGGTGTTGATGTGGCTGCTGCCGCTCTCAGCGGCGACGGTACTCCTGCTGTTGCCGGTGGTCTTCGGCCGCGGCGAACGGCACGTGCGGCGGCGTCCCTGGGCGCTGCCGATCGTGGCCGCGATCGTCGTCGGGGTCGGCGTGCTCTGGCGGCTGGGCGTCGTGGCCCCGTGGTCGCCGCACTTCTCGGCCCAGGCGCTGCCCGACTCGGTGGTGGCGTCGTCCGATTCGTCCGTGCAGCGCGGCGCCGTGCTCTTCCACCGGCGCGGGTGCGAGGACTGCCACCGCGTCCACGGGTTCGGCGGGTTGCGCGGACCCGATCTGACCAACGTCGGGGACCGCATGTCGGAAACCGAGATCAAGCAGTGGATCGAGAACGGCGGCTACAATATGCCGGCGTTCAGCAAGGTGCTGCCGAGCGATCAACTCGATGCGCTGGCCGCGTTCCTGACATCGCGGCACGGGGCGGGTGCGGGCCGGGACCGTGGGACCGCGACGGGGGCGGGGGCGGGGGCGGGACAATGAGCGGCACCGACGTCTTGCGTGCCATGGGGAGCGCCGCCCGCCCGCTGGCGCGCCTGGGGTGGATGCTGAATCTCACGGCGCTCGCCGTGGCGATCGTGGTGACCGGGCTCATCGTATACGCGCTCTTTCACCGTCGCGAGGCCGGCGACGAGCTCACCGAAGCGGGCGAAGCGCCGGCGCGCCGGTGGATCGCGATCGGTGCGCTGATCACCACCGGCATTCTCTTCGTCAGCTTCCTGTACACCCTCCGCGTGCTCGACGGCTACGCCCGCGTGCTGCGCGAGCCGGGCATGACCATCCGCGTGACCGGTTACCGCTACTGGTGGAAGGTGGCGTACCTGGATCCCGACCGTCGCGTGGACTTCGTGACGGCCAACGAAATCCATATCCCGGTGGGGACGCCGGTGCACTTCCTGCTGCAGGCGGGCGACGTGATCCACAGCTTCTGGGTGCCGGCGCTCGGCGGCAAGACCGACATGATTCCCGGCCAGACGAACGAGATGTGGCTGGAGGCCGACTCGGCGGGCGAGTATCACGGGCAGTGCGCCGAGTTCTGCGGGACGGAGCACGCGAACATGAAGATCCTCGTCGTGGCGCAGCGGCCGGCTGCATTCCGGGCGTGGGAAGCGCACGAACGGCTGCCCGTGGTCGATACCTCGGCGACCGCGATGGGGCTGCTCCGCGCGCACGGGTGCGCGGGGTGCCATCGCCTCATGGGCACCGCGGCCGACGGGCAGGCCGGCCCGGATCTCACGCACGTGGGCGGTCGCGAGACGCTGGCCGCCGGCGTGCTGCCGAACACCGAGGCCGGGCTCACGCGGTGGCTGGCCCACCCCGACTCGGTGAAGCCGGGATCGTTGATGCCGGCCACCGGACTCGATCACGCGGACCTGACGGCTCTGGTCCACTACCTGAGGGAGCTGCGATGACGACCACCGTGTCCCCCGTCCGGGTCAACCGATTGGAGGCGATCTGGGAGACGCCGGCCGGCGTGCTCGGCCGGCTGGCAACCGTCGATCACAAGACCATCGGCATCCGCTACCTGGTGACGGCATTCGTCTTCCTCGTCATCGGCGGCCTCGAGGCGCTCGCCATGCGCCTCCAACTCACGCATGCGCATGCTGACGTACTCTCACCGCAGCTGTACAATCAGCTCTTCACGATGCACGGCGTGACGATGCTGTTCCTGTTCGCGCTGCCCATTCTGTCGGGCTTCAGCAATTACCTGTGGCCCCTGATGATCGGCGCGCGCGACATGGCGTTCCCACGCGTGAACGCGGTGGGCTACTGGCTCTTTCTCGCGGCGGGAATCTTTCTCTACACGAGTTTCCCACTGGGATCGATGCCCAACGCCGGCTGGTTCAACTATGTGCCGCTGGCGTCGAGCCGGTATCTGACCGGTCCCAACATCGACTTCTTCGCGCTGGGCATGCTGTTCCTGGGCATCTCGACCACGGCCGGTGCGATCAACTTCGTGGTCACGTTCTTCAAGATGCGCGCGCCGGGAATGTCGCTCGACCGGATGCCGATTCTGCTCTGGGGTACGGCCACCGCGTCGGTGTCCATCCTGTTCGCGCTGCCCTCACTCACCGCCGCCTGCCTGTTCCTGTATCTCGACCGCCATTTCGGGATGCACTTCTTCGACCATGCGCACGGCGGACAGCCGCTGCTCTGGCAGCACCTGTTCTGGATCTTCGGTCACCCGTGGGTCTACATCATCGTGCTGCCGGCGATGAGCCTGGCGTCGGACATGATCCCCACCTTCTGCCGGCGTCCGCTGGTGGGCTACGTATGGGTCGCGCTGGCCACGGTGGGCGTTGGGATTCTCGGGTTCGGCGTGTGGGTGCACCACATGTTCGCCACCGGGCTGTCGCCGGTCGCGCTCTCCTTCTTCAGCGGCGCGAGCATGGTGATCGCGATTCCCAGCGCCGTGTCGGTGTTCGCCTGGATCGCCACCATCTGGCAGGGCCGCCCCGTCTTCCGCACGCCGTTCCTGTTCCTCGTCGGCTTCATCATCCTGTTCGTCATCGGCGGGGTGAGCGGGGTGGTCACCGCCTCGGCGCCCTTCGACTGGCAGGCCACCGACTCCTACTTCGTGGTCGCGCATCTGCACTACGTGCTGGTGGGCATCAACCTCTTCCCGGTCGTGGCGGGCGTGTACTACTGGTTCCCGAAGATGACGGGCCGGTTGATGTCGGAGCGGTTGGGACGCTGGAACTTCTGGCTGATGTTCCTGGGGTTCAACGTCGGCTTCTTTCCCATGCACATTCTCGGGCTGCTCGGGATGCCGCGCCGCATCTATACGTACGCGCCGGGACAGGGATGGAGCTTCTGGAACCTGATCGTCACGATCGGCTCGTTCGTGTTCGCGTTCGGCTTCCTGCTGTTCCTCGTCAACGTGTGGCGGAGTCTGCGGCGCGGCGCGAAGGCGCCGGAGAATCCATGGGGCGCCGGAACGCTCGAATGGGCCACGTCGTCGCCGCCCCCACCGTACAACTTCGCGTGCATTCCGCGTGTGGGCAGCCGCCATCCGCTGTGGGAAGGCCGAATCGGCGAGCGCGCCACGCGGCTGGACGAGGGCCCGCCGCTGGACGACGGACACCAGGCGGTGAGCACGACGGCGCTGGACGCGGAACCGGCGGCGATCCTGCCGATGCCGGGTGACAGTCTGTGGCCGTTCTATCTGTCGGTGGCCACGCTCTTTCTGTTCTACGCGCTCCTGTTCGACCGCTGGGTCGTTGCGGTCCTGGCCGCGGTTGCCACGGCCGCGTGTCTCGTGGGGTGGCTCTGGCCGGGGGCTTCCATCGCGCAGCTTCCCGAGCCCGCAGAAGCGCGCGAGGGGTCGACACCGGCCGGCGGCGGCTACGACCTGCGCGCCCTGCCCACCGGGAACGCGGTCGAGCGGCACCCGCCGGGGCAGTGGGCAATGGCGCTGCTGATCGCGACCGAAGCGTCGCTCTTCGCCTATCTGCTGTTCAGCTACTTCTACCTGGCGGCGCGATCCGGCAGTGCGTGGCCGCCGGTCGGTCCGCCGGCGTTGCGGGTCGCGCTGCCGAACACGGCCATCCTTCTCTCGAGCAGTGCGGTGCTCTGGTGGGCGGAGCGCGCGATGCGGAGCGGCGACCGGACGCATACGCAGTGGGCGCTGGGTGTGACGATTCTGCTCGGCGCCGTCTTCCTCGTGCTCCAGGGTGTCGAGTACAGCCGCCAGCCGATGACCCCGGCCTCGAGCGCCTACGGCTCGGCGTTCTTCACGATCACCGGACTGCATGGGGCACACGTGTTCGTGGGCCTCATGATGCTCAGTCTCGTGCTCGTGATGCTGTTGAAGGGCAAGCTGTCCGACGCGCGCCGCCACTATCTCTCGAACGCGGCGATGTACTGGCACTTCGTCGACGCGGTGTGGATCGCCGTGTTCACCTCGCTGTACGTGGCGCCGAGGTTGGGCCTGTGACGGCGTCCGCGAAGCGGCTCTGGTTCTCCGCATTCGGCGCGGCGGCGGCGTGGAGCTTCGATCTGCTGGCGGTGGTGTCGGCGGGGTCGGCGTACTGTCTGGCGCCGGCGGCACGGCTGCGTCCCTACGGCCCGGCGTGGGTGTTGCTGGTGGCGGTCACGGGGGTGGCCTGGTTGGGCGCCGGAGTCGCACTCGTTTCCACCGTACGGGCCGGGCGCGGCCCCGCGCACGACACGCCGGCGCGGCGCGCGCGGTTCATGGCGTTCGGCGGCACGCTACTGAATGTGATGTTCCTCGTCGGGTTGCTCTTCAGCACCGTGGCGCTCTTCCTGGCACCGTTGTGCTACTGACCCCGCCGCCGGGTTGGTGGCAGAACTGGAACGCCGAGCCGGGGGTGGTCGTGCCGCTGGCGGCCGGTGCGGTGTGGTATCTGGCGGGGCTGCGCCGGTTGCGCCGCCGCGGGCGTCCCGGGCACGGGCTCGAGTGGTGGCGCCCCTGGGTCGCGCTCGCCGCCGGGGGGTCGGTGGTGTTTGCGTTGCTCTCGCCGCTCGACGCCGCGGCCGACGCGCTGTTCTCCCTTCACATGGTGCAGCATCTCGTGCTCCTGCTCGTGGTGGCACCCCTGCTCGTCGCGTCGGCGCCGGTGTACGTGGGACTGTGGGGGCTGCCGGCCGGGGCGAGGCATCGTCTCGTGCGCTGGTGGCGTCACGCGCCGCTGCGCGTCGCTGCGGGGCGCGTGATGCGGCCGGTCCCGGTGTGGATCGCGAACGTGGTCATCCTCTGGTTCTGGCATCTGCCCGCTGCGTACGATCTCGCGGTGCGCAACGACGCGGTGCATGCGTTGGAGCACGGATCTTTCGTCGCGGCGGGGTTCGCCTTCTGGTGGCTGCTCTTCCGCTACACGGGCCGTCGGCGGCGGATGGATCGCGGGGCCGGGGTGGTCTACGTGTTCACCGCCGGCCTGCAGTGCGCCGCACTCGGTGCGCTCATCGCGCTCGCGCGGCGGCCGTGGTACGTGGTGCACCTGCACACCACCGCTCCGTGGGGGATCACGCCGCTGCAGGATCAGCAGCTCGCCGGCCTGCTGATGTGGATTCCGGCCGGGTTCGTGTATCTGGCGGCAGCGGGGGTGCTGTTCGTGCAGTGGCTGTCGGGCGCCGCGGAACGAGCCGGTCGCCGCGCGAAAGTGTCGCCACCGCTCTCGCCGCTCGGGGCACCGCCACGGCCGCCGCAAGAATTGCACAAAGGGTGATCTGGCGCATCGCTGCCGGCCGCCGCCGGGGTTACTTCATGGAGCCTACGACGACCGGAGGTCAGAGATGAAGAAGGTTGCCGCGGCCATCGCCGTGGTCGTCACGCTTACCGCGTGCTCGCGCAAGCCGCCCGATCCCACCGTGCAGTTCTCGGTCGTCGGCTTCTCGCTGCAACTCCCATCGGGCATGCAGGGGGCGCTCGACGCCGCGATGCCCGGATTCCGCATGATCACGCCGGACAAGTTCCGCTCCGATGTGTCGCAGCAGTCGGCGCTGGGGAGCGGCAAGATCGATCCGCTCTTCGCCACGATCGGCGATTTCGACGGCGACGGCACGAAGGACGTGATCGTCGAGGGTACGGTGCCGGGCGATTCGGCGCTCCACGTCGTGGCGATCATGAACGGCGCCAAACCGCGCGCGTTCCCGGTCACGAGCATCCCCGTGTTCGACGGCGACGCGGTGGGCGTCTACCTCACCGAGGCGCCCAGCGGAAAGAAGGGCGCGTTCGAGTTGGTCAACTATCCCGACGCGTCCACGGTCTACACGTACAGCGCCGGCACCTTCGTGGGGACGAAGGTCGGCAACTGACGGCCGTCAGTTGCCGTGCACCACGCGGATCATCATCGACGCGGCGGCCAGCGCGCCCGCGTAGACGGCCGCCACCGAGGGACGCAGCCGCACGGGTACCGGCGCACGTCCGTCGGTGCCCGTGCACTCGTACACGAATGCCGGCGGCGTGTTGCGGATCGTGAAGCGCACGCCCACCGCCGCGTAGCGGCGGGCGAGCTGCTCGTAATGGCTCAGACTGTACTGGTACTGATGGAAGCGCCCATCGGGGCGGAGCGATTCGCGGCTCACGTCCAGAATGCGGTCCACCACGCCCTGATCCATGATCCGGAGCGGCAGGCTCGACACCACCGCGTCCACGCCCTCGATACGCTCCTCGGCGAGGATCATCGGCAGCGCGCTCGCGCAGGCGTTGCGCAGCGTGAGCCGCGGATCGGGCATCCGCCGCCGCGCCATCGTCACGAATTCCGGATTGATCTCCAACGAGATGAGCCGGGCGTCGGGGCGCATGCGCCGGAGGATCTCGCGCGTCACGCAGCCGGTGCCCACGCCGAGTTCGACGAGGTGGCGCGCCTGCGTGAAGTCGATACCCCGCAGTAGCCGGTCCACCAGATAGCGTGAACTCGGCATGATGGTGCCGGACGTCCGGATGCTCGTGATGTGCTTGATCAGGGCGTGCTCCTTAGAGGCGGGAACCCCAGAGGGTCGGTGCCGGACGAGGATCTGCCCGGCGGGGGAAAGGACGCCGTTCCGGAATTTCGCCACCGCCACGTGGTTGCACCAGTCCCAACGCCGTCCGCGGGCAAATCCTAGTGGGCGACCGTCGGTGCGGCGGGTTCATCCGTCCGATTCGGGGGGCCAGGCGCCGCTGCCACGGCCCGAAAGCAGGCGGACAGCCGCTCCAGCCCGCGGTCCAGTACGTCGTCGGGCTGCAGGTAGGCGATTCGCAGGAAGCCCTCGCCACCGGGCCCGAATGCCGTACCGGGCAGTACGGCCACATCGAATTCGTGCAGGGCCCGCGTGGCCACGTCGCGCGACGTGAGTCCCGTGTCCGCCAGCAGCTGCCGGAGATCGGGAAAGGCATAGAAGGCGCCACCCGGGGTGTGGCAGGTGACCCCAGGGAGCGCATCCAACGTTTGGGCCACGTGTTCCGCCCGCGCCGCGTACCGCGCGCGCGACGCCTCCACCGCGTCGAACGGTCCCGTGAGCGCCGCCAGTGCGCCCAGCTGCACGAACGTGGACGTACACGAGAAGTTGTGGGTGACGAATCGCTCGAATGCCGCGCCGTGCCCGGCCGGTACCACGGCATACCCCAGGCGCCACCCGGTCATCGCGAAGTTCTTGGACAGGCCGTCGACGACGATCGTGCGCTCCGCCATGCCCGGCAGCGCCGCCAGGCTGGCGAAGTCGCCGTCGAATTGGAGATCGCCGTAGATCTCGTCGGTGATCACCGTGAGGTCGTGGCGCCGCACGAAGTCGGCGATCGCCGGCAACTCGTGGCGCGCGATGATGCCGCCGGTGGGGTTGTGCGGCGCGTTGAGCATGAGTACGCGCGCGCGCCGCGTCACGTGGGCCTCCAGTGCGGCCACCGTCACCGCGAAGCCGTGGTCGGCGTCGAGGTCGTAGTACGCCACCCGGCCGTCCAGGAAGCGGGTGATGTGCGTGTACGCCGGAAACCCCACCGATGGCGCCAGCACCTCGTCGCCGGGGCGGATCACGCTTGCCATGGCGGCAAACAACGCCGCCTTGGGACCGGGGGTGATGATGGCCTGCTCGGCCGTCGCGGGCACGCCGCGGCGCGCGATGTACCCGGCCACCACCTCGCGGAGTTCGGGCAGCCCCGCGGCGGGCGCATAGCCCGTCCGGCCGTCACGCAGCGCCCGCACGGCGGCTTCGACCACGTGCGGCGGCGCCTGCACGTCGGGTTGCCCGATCTCGAAGTGCACGATGTCGTGCCCCTGAGCCTCGCGCACGCGCGCCGCGGCCAGCGTTTCGAACGCGGACTCGGCGCCCAGTTGGGAGAAGCGGTCGGTGAGCGTCAATGGCATCGAGTACTCGGGTCGTGGAACCCACTAGTATACGCGGACTCCGGCCCCGAGACAGGTGGGGTGTGGACGGGCGACTTCCCGATGGACACGCCGACTCCCGGATGCCATGATCATCTCCAGGCCGGACGCGCGCGCTCGGGTGCGGCCCACGGGCGATGTGGGGGACGTCGAGCGTTCTTTCACGAGGGGGGCACGATGAACGGTGTCCGCAAGGGCGGATCGCGAAAGGGCAAGTCCGGGCACGCGGACGGCACGCTCGATGTGAACGCCATCGTCGAGGCGTCGGTGGACGCGATCATCGGCCACGACCTCCGGGGCATGATCACGTTCTGGAACGACGGCGCGGCGCGCATGTTCGGGTATCCGGCGGCCGAGATGGTCGGCCAGGCGATCGCGACCATCATTCCACCTGACCGGCGCGACGAGGGCGAGCGGATTCTCGACCGCATCGCGGCGGGCCAGCCGGTGAAGCCGTTCGAGACCATGCGGCTGACGCGCGACGGCCGGCTCATCGACACCTCGATCACGGTATCGCCCATTCGCGACGCCGACGGCGCGGTGATCGGCGCGGCCAAGGTGATCCGCGACATCACGGCGCAGATCGCGCAGGCGCACGCACTGGAGCGGCTGACGCGCTTGTACGCTGCGTTGAGCCAGGTGAATCAGGCCATCGTCTGGACCCACGGCCGAGACGAGCTGCTGGAGAAGATCTGCCGCGTGCTCGGTGAGCACGGGGGCTTCAAGATGATCTGGGTGGGCTGGCACGACGCCGAGACCAGCCGGTTGCTGCCGGTGGCGATCTGGGGCGACGACGGTGGATACGTCCCGCGCATCCAGGTATTCGCGGACGACCGTCCGGAGGGGCGGGGGCCGTCGGGCATCGCGTTCCGCGAGAACCGGCCGGTGGTCATCAACGACTCGCTCAACGACCCATCCACGCTGCCCTGGCGCGAGGAGGTGGCGCGGCGCGGGTTCCGGTCGTCCGCCGCCTTCCCCGTCCACATGCAGGGAGCCGTGTGTGCGGTGCTGAACGTGTACTCCGATGAGCCGGACTTCTTCCTGGACCGCGAGGTCGCCCTGCTCACCGAAGCGGCGACCGACCTTTCATTCGCGCTCGACAACATCGCGCGCGAGGAGCAGCGGCTGGCGGTGGAGGCGGTGGCGCTCAGCGAGCGGGCCTTCTCGGAGATGATGATCGAGAGCATGCCGGGCGCGATGTACCTCTATGATGCGAACGGCCGGTTCCGCCGTTGGAACCACGAACTGGAAGCCGCGACCGGTTACTCGCACGACGAGATCGCGGGCATGCGGCCATTGGATCTGCTCACGCTCGCCGACCGCCCGTTGGCCGAGGCCCGTATTGCCGAGGTCTTCACGAAGGGCCAGGCGTCGGTGGAGGCGAACGTGCTCCGCAAGGACGGCAACGTCGTCCCGTACTTTCTCACCGGCCGCCGAGTGATGTTCAACGGCGAGGCCTGCCTGGTGGGCGTCGGCATCGACATCTCGCGGCGGCGGGAGGTGGAGGAGGCGCTCCGGGAGAGCGAGCGCCGGTTCCAGGAGTTGGCGTCGAACATCAACGAGGTGTTCTGGATCGCCGATGTCGCCAAGACTCGCGCCGTGTACGTCAGCCCGGCGTACGAGCAGATCTGGGGGCGTCCGTGCAGCGAACTGTATGCGTCGTCCAAGAGCTGGCTGGACAGCATCCATCCCGACGACCGCGAGCGCATCCGGGTGGCGGCGACCACCAAGCAGGTCACCGGCGAGTACGACGAGGCGTATCGCATCGTGCGTCCCGACGGGAGCATCCGCTGGATTCGCGACCGCGCGTTCCCCGTGCACGATCGTGTCGGCCGGGTGGAGCGGATCGTCGGCGTGGCACGGGACATCACGGAACGGCGGCAGCTCGAGGAGCAGTTCCGCCACGCCCAGAAGATGGAGGCCGTGGGGCGGCTGGCGAGCGGAGTGGCCCACGACTTCAACAACATCCTGGCCGTCATTCAGCTGCAGGCGGGAATGCTGGCCGGCCAGATGGACCCGGCGTCGGCCGACGCGGACTACGCGCACGAGATCGAGCTGGCCGCCGAGCGTGCGTCCAACCTCACGCGGCAGTTGTTGCTGTTCAGCCGCCAGCAGGCCATGCAGCCCCGTGCGCTCGATCTCAACGACGTCGTCACACGCATTTCCAAGATGCTGCAGCGCGTGCTCGGTGAGGACATCCGGATGCAGATCACGCTCGCGCCGCATCCGCTGTACATCCACGCCGACGCCGGAATGATCGACCAGGTGTTGCTGAACCTGGCCGTCAATTCGCGCGATGCCATGCCTCACGGCGGGACGCTGGTCATCGAGACGTCGCTCGTGGACGTGGACGCGGCGGGAGCCATCCGGGCGGCCGACGGGCGGACGGGATCGTTCGCCTGCCTGCGGGTCAGCGACACCGGCGCCGGCATCTCGGCCGAGGACCTGCCGCGCATTTTCGAACCATTCTTCACCCGCAAGGACGTGGGGCAGGGCACCGGATTGGGGCTGGCGACCGTGTTCGGGATCGTGCAGCAGCACGAGGGCTCGATCGACGTGACGAGCGAACCCGGCCGCGGCACCACCTTCCGAATCCTCCTGCCGAGACACCTCGCGTCTGCGCAGTCGGTCGGAGACTCGCCGGATGAGCCCGCCGCGCTGGGCGGCGGCGAGACGGTGCTGCTGGTGGAGGACGATGCCGCCGTGCGCGCCGCCGCCCGGACGACGCTGCTCCACCTCGGGTATGACGTGATCGAGTCCCCCGACGGCGTCGCGGCCCTCCAGACGTGGGCCGAGCATCGCGACGCCATCCGTCTCGTCCTCACCGACCTCGTGATGCCGGGGGGGATGAGCGGCGTGGACCTGGCCCGCCTCCTCGTCCAGGACCGCCCGGATCTGCCGGTGGTGTACATGACGGGCTACAGCGCCGAAGTCGCCGATCCGAGCGGATCCATGGTGGAGGGCGTCAATCTGCTGTACAAGCCGTTCGACGCCGACCGGCTCGCGCGCATCGTGCGCACGCGGCTGGACCCCACGGGGAAGTGAGGACCGGGAGCTCCGGCTCCCATCTCCGCCGCGTCGGCCGCCGCGATCCGCTACGCCGCGTCGTCGTTGGCGTCCACCACCCGCACGTGGAAGTTGCGCCCCGCCCACGCCTCCGATGCCGTCCACCGGAAGGTGAAGACGAGTGCGCGCGACGGCGCCGTGCCCACGACGTCCGGAGCGATCGCGAACTGGTGCACGCCGAGGCCGGTGGGTTGCGTGGCGTCGTCATGAGCCGACTGCCACCCGTCCGCGCTCCAGTGCACGACGGCCGCCCCGGGGAGGTGGATCAACAGACCCTTGCCGGCAACCACCTCGTCGATCGGGGCGGCCAGGCTCCAGCACCACCACTGGGCATCCGGGCGTTTGCCCTCGTAGCGTTCCCACACGGCGGTCACGCGATCGAACGGGTGTCCGAGCTGCACGCTGGCCGCGAGCTTCACGTACTCGGCGTGCGTCCACACCAGCGGCATGGCCGACCCGGTGGGCTTGCCGGGAACGAGGCCGCGGCCGGGGATCGGCGCGCGGTCCCACACCTGCTCGGGCATCAGCCCGCCCGGCCCGGTCATCTTCACCATGGCGTCCAGGTACGGGAGCGGATCCTGGCCCGCCGCCAGCGCGTAGTGGCCACGCTCGCCGGTGAGCAGGGGCCACGCCCGGCCGCCGCCCGTGCCATCGAAGGGCGAGCCGTCATCATGTTCACCGTATCCGTCCCCGTTATAGCGGTGCCAGGCGGGGCCGTTGGGCGTGTCCACCCGGAGCAACGCGTCGGCCACCTTCACGCTGTCGCAGATGACGGGATCGTCGGGCGCGCGCAGCCCGAGACGCACGAGCTGCAGAAAGTCGGTACCCACCTGGTCGTCGGCCGGCAGGTTGGGGTCGTACGCGAGATTCTTGATCGCCAGCACCTGGTAGAGCGCGTCGTGCGACGACACCACCTGGGCCGGCGCCACGCGCACATAGTACCGCGGCACGCCGAGGCGCTGCGCCAGCGCCGTGCCGCGCACCGTCGTCCACGCTTCGGCGCGCGCATTCCAGAAGTCGGCCACGCGCAATGCCAACTCCCGCTCGGCGCCGTCCAGAAAGTCGGCGCCGCACACCAGCGCGGCGATGCACACGGCGAGCGTGAACGGATTCACGCCGCAGTCCTCCTCCCACCGGTCCTGGTCGCTCGACGGCCCGTTGAGCGCGATGAACTTCACGGCCCGCTGCACCATTCGCACCACGCGGATGCCGTCCAGCGCACGGCGTTCGTTCAGCGCGCCGGCGAGCAGCAACGGGAAGGCGGCTTCATCGAGTTGGACGCCGTGCCAGTACGGCGTGCCCCCCAGCCACTGGTTCTGGAACCAGTGGCCGTCCTCGTTCTGCGTGGCCACGAGATAGCGCATCACGTCCTGCGCCTCTTCCACGGCGCCGAGCGCGAGCAGCGCTCCCGCACTCTCCACGAGGTCGCGCGGCCACACCAGGTGGTAGCCGCCCAGGTCGTCCTTGCTGCTGCCCCACGGCACGCTGAGACTGGCCACCATGGCGCCGCGAAAGGTCTTGTCGCGGTGCACGTGCAGGACCATGGCCGACGTGCGCAATGCCTCACGCTGCCGGTCATCGGTCAGGCGGAACTTGCCATCGCCGCCGCCGGCGCCGTCGGCGCTCGTGCGCGCATGCCACGCGCGCCAGCGCTCGGCCTCTCCGTTCCACACCGAGTCGAAGTCCTGCTGCAGGGCCGAGCCGGCGAGCGTGGCCGCCGATTCGGGGCTCGAACTGAGCCCGAGCGCCAGCGTGGCGGTGCGGGCGAGTTCCCCCATCAGCGCCACGTTACCCGGGCCGGCGTGCCCGTGGGTCCAGGTCATCGCCCCGTTGCGGTCGAAATCCTGCCATCCGTCGCTCGTGCCCACGTATCCGGCGCTCGTGCGGACGATCGCGTCATCGCCGGCGTCGTTGCGGGCCACGAGTGCGAGGCCGAACGGTCCCTGCTCGGCGCACAGCGCGTTTATCCCCCGCTCGTGGACGGCCATTGCCAGGTTTCCCTTGCCGGTGCCCCCGAGGTGCGGCGCCAGCAGGACGTACGGGCGCAGTGTGTCGTCCCCCGTGAGGTGGAGCGAGAGCAGAAGCACGTCGCGCATCGGATCGGCGACCACGCGCAGCGACAACTCGAATCGCTCGTGGCGGTGGACGACGTCGACTACCGGGATGCCGGCATCGGGGAGTCGCAGTTCGTAGCGCTGCAGACGCTTCACCTCGACCCAGAACCCCTTGTCGTCGGCGACGATGAATCCGAGGTCGCGGATCTGCGGAATGTCGATGCGCGGATAGTAGACCTCGTTGACGATCCCGAAGCCCATGGTGAACCAGAGTTGCGACGGGCCGAGCGAGCAGCCCACGATGTCCTTGGCGCTGCTGGTCCAGGTGGGGCCGGTGCCGGGGGCGCCCGGCGCGTCGGCGGTCTGCGGGATAACGGACATGCGGTTCACCTTCCATGGGAGTGTGGGCGCCGCGCTGGACGGCGCGCGGCGGCGCATCGCTTCAAGTTACCCGGCGAGCGCCCCGGTGGTTCGCGGGGCGGGGCGGCGCTCGGGTCGAACGGGCGGTGGCGCCGCGCAATGACTACAATGCAGAGGCGCGGTCGCACCGGAACCCCGGTGCGATGGCCTCCACGCAACCGGGAGGTGACACCGGGATGTTCTTTCGCAAACGACACCCGCCGGCGGGTTCCCGTCCGGGCACGCTGGTAATTCCGGCCGGCGCGCTCCCGCCCAAGATCCACGTGCTCGATTACAGGCCCGATGCCGTCGAGGAGCGGGACGTCACCGACGTGGAAGACCTGGCCGCATTCATCGAACGGGATAGCGTGACCTGGGTGGACGTGCAGGGGATCGGGGACGAAGCCGAGATCCGGCGGATCGGGGAACTCTTCTCCCTGCACCCTCTCGCGCTCGAAGATGCGATCAATGTCCCGCAGCGTCCCAAGGCCGAGGCGTACGAACGTTTCCAGGTCTTCATCACCCGCATGACGCGGTGCGAAACGGGAGCCGAGGTGGACGTCGAGCAGCTCAGCATCTTCTTCGGTCCGACGTTCGTGCTCACCCTGCAGGAGCGGTACGGGGACATCTTCGACCCTGTGCGGGAGCGCATTCGCAGCGGCGTGGGGCCGATCCGCCGGTCGGGGCCGGACTACCTGGCCTACGCGATCATCGACACCGTGGTGGACGGGTACTATCCGGTGCTCGAGACGATCGGGGATTTCCTGGAGACGCTCGAGGAGGAAACGCTCGAACGCGCGCAGCCCATCCACCTGCGCCGCATGTACGAGGCCAAACGGCAGCTCCTCGGGTTGCGCCGGGCCATCTGGCCGCAGCGCGAAGCCATCAATGCGTTGATCCGCACGGAGCACCCGTTGGTGAGCGAGATGGTGCGCCTGCACCTGCGCGACTGCTATGACCATGCCGTGCAGGTGATCGACGTGACCGAGGCGTACCGCGAACTCGTCGGCACGCTCATGGATCTGTATCTGTCGATGATGGGGCAGCGCACCAACGAAGTCATGAAGGTGCTCACGATCATGGCGACCATCTTCATCCCCCTCACGTTCGTGGCCGGCGTGTATGGCATGAACTTCACGCACATGCCGGAATTGGCGTGGCCCTGGGCGTACCCTGCGGTGCTTGGTGTGATGGCGCTGACGGCGGTGGCGATGGTTGCCTACTTCTGGCGGAAGGGCTGGATCGGAAGCGGCGACGACGTTTGAACGACGACGCGGGATCTCGTATGCGATTCTCACTCTTCCACTGGCGTCCCGGTCACTTGTTGGCCGCCTGGTCCGCGTACTGGCTCGGACTCGCGGCCGTCACCCTCACACCCATCGTGCTCGCGATCTTCCGCGCCACGCACTCCGGCGGCCCGCCGGGCACGGCGAACGTGTCCGCGTCGTTCGGTGATGGCGCGATCGGCGTCACCGTCTCGCGCACGGGGCACACGCTGATCGAGCGGTCGGCGGGGCTGCTCCCGATCGCGCTCTGGATCGCCGTGCCGCCGTTGGCATTGTGGGGCGCGTGGATGTTCGCGCGCTCGCGCGCGCTGGCCCGCGGTGAACGGCCGCCCGTGGCCGGTGCATCGTCGCCCGAACAACTTGGCGCGCCGGCACCCGAGTGGGATGCCGGCGCGCGCAAGAAGACATCAGATCGATCGGTAAGTCGGTAGGTCGGTAGGTCGGAAAACGTCGACCCCGACCTACCGACCCCACGACTCACTTCTTCTTGGTGGGGATCGGCGTTCCGACCGCCGAGTCACCCGACGGAACCGCGGGCACCGGTGGCAGCACGTTCATGCCCGGGAAGTAGTCCTCCAGATTGAGTGCCGTCACGATCTTGCGGGTATCGTTGACGATGCGCGGCGCGTACTGCGGCTTGCCCACCGCGTTCAGCGTCTGCTCCAGCTCCACGCCCGTGGCGATATACAGATAGGGAATGCCGATGGACGGCTTGTCCACCCAGCCGTGGCGTTTGGCCAACGACTCGGGTGCCTTGAAGACGCTGTCCCAGAGGGTGAGCGTGCGATTGACGTCCATGTAGCCGTCGCCCTGCACCATCACGGTGTCGGATCCCATGTTCTTGGTGGGAATGAACACCTTCTGCGCCAGCCCCTGCGTGATGACGTTGTTGCCGAGCCCGAGGGTCTCCGCGTAGTTGCCCGCGGTGCGGCTGATGTAGATGGGCCGCTCGTTGTACGAGTCGGCGATCATGCGCAGCACGAACACGCCGGCGCGGTCCAGATAGCCGGTGCCCGCGTCGTCCTGCGGCAGGTTCTTGGGGTTGATCGTCGCCTTGATGGGGCCGAGGGTGTACGTGGTCGGCGCCCGGATCGGGAAGTACGCCGGCACCGCGTCGGCCTGGTCCATGGTCATGTGGAGCGGCGGCGTGGTGGGTTTGGGCCAGTCACTGTCACGATAGATGGCCGGTCCCTTGGCCTTGTCGTAGGTATAGATGGG
This sequence comes from uncultured Gemmatimonadaceae bacterium, assembly GCA_963814345.1. Classification (GTDB taxonomy): domain Bacteria; phylum Gemmatimonadota; class Gemmatimonadetes; order Gemmatimonadales; family Gemmatimonadaceae; genus JAGWRI01. Next base: position 98,588 of record CAWFCT010000022.1, read on the forward strand.
CCGGCGGATGAGCTGCCGCACGTACCAGTCGGTGTTGAGTAGCGACGTGTTGGCCACCACGACGTCCCGCCGGATGTGCAGCACGTCCTGCGCGTACCAGAGCGGGAAGGTGTCGTTGTCGCCCACCACTACGAGCACGCCGTACGGCTCCACCGAGTTGAGCATGTCCACCGCGAAGTCGCGCGTGTCGGTCTGGCCGGCGCGCGAGGCCCACTGCCAGTTGGCGAACAGCGGGATGATGGCAATGAGCAGCACCGGCGAGCCGGCCCACCATCCGTTGCGGGTGGGCGTTTCGACGGTCTGGCCGCCGAGCTTCACGCGCTCGGTGCCGAACAGCGAGCCGATGGATTCCCACACGAACATCAGGCCGAGCGCCGCCCACACGCCCCATGGCGAGAAGCTCCAGATGAAGAAGTAGTCCCGGTCGCGGACCTCGCGGGGCACAGTCTGCCCCAGTTGTGGCGATTGCGAGGCCCCGTATTTGAAATTCAGGTAGAAGATCAGACACAACGTGACCGTGAACATGAGTCCGGCGAAGTACCACCAACTTCGTCGGTCGCGTTTGTAGTGCACCCAGCCGCCGAACAGGCCGAGCACCAGAAACACGGCGGCGAGCATGCTCTGCAGCGCCGGGTTCCGGTCGAGCGCGTCGCGCATCCACTGCCACTTGAAGTACCACCACCACATGCCCACCTGGCCCTGAATGAACGGGGCCTGGCGGTCCATCAACGAAGGCTTGCCGTACTGCCCCCGATTGAAGTTGTACATGAAGGCGTCGTACGTGCCCTTGCTGAACGTGCAGTCCCAATGCAGTCCATCGCGGCACGCGGTGGGCTCGCCCTCGTTCATGGCCGGGTAGTAGGCCGCGCGAATGGGCTGGATGGCGAACGGCGTGATGCCGAAGCCCAGCGCGAGCAGCGACGCCAGGATCAGCTTCCAGCGCAGGAGATAGCGCGGCCGGCGCATGATGATCGCCAGGCCGACGGCCGGTGCGGCGAGCATTCCCGCCATGTGGTTCGCGTAGCCCAACCCGAGCAGATAGGCCACGAGGATGATGACCTTGTCCGCCTTCGGTCCGTCGGGATCGTCGGACCAGCGGATCATCAGCCACGAGATGATCGCGATGCCGGCCAGCGAGATGGTGTAGACCTTCTCGTTCACCACCGACTGGTTCCACACGGTGAACGCCGTGGCGCCGATCAGCGTGGCGATGCTCGCCCCGACGATCCGGCGCCACCGCTCCGGGAACCAACTCACCAGCACCCGCTCGGTGGTCAGGAACCACATCGCCGCGGCGACGGCGCTGCACACGGCGGCGAAGATGTTGATGCGCATCGCCACCGAACCGGCGATGGGCAGCAGCGACATTACCCGGCCCAGGAGCACGAACAGCGGGTTGCCCGGCGGATGCGGAAGGCCGAGGGTGTACGCCGCGGCGAGGTACTCGCTCGTGTCCCACATCGCCGTGCTCGGCGCCAGGGTCACGAGGTAGAGAAGGAACACCAGCGCGCCGGCGATCGTGGCGGCCAGGTAGGAGGGGCGGTAGTCGAGATCCGGCTTCGAAGTGGTCGCCATGTCGGTCGATTGGGAAACGGACAGCACGCGCCCCGCCGAGAGGCAGGGCGCCGACAAGATACTCAAAGATGCGGTGGGACCAAGAGTTATGAAAGGGAATCCGGCGTCAGGAGAACGCGAGGAATCCCCGTCCCACGGCATTGGTCACCGCGCCGCGCCGTATTGTGGCTTCGGTCTTTATTCGGTATCTTCGTGGCCCGTCGATGACCGTGTTCCTCTCAACCCCGGAGCCTCCCATGAGTGCCAACGCCGACCTCCCGAAACTCCAGCAGTTGACGCCCGTGATGGTCGTCGACCGGGTGGAGCCCTGCCTCTCGTTCTGGTCGGACCGACTCGGCTTCACGATCGAGAACCAGGTTCCGGGGCCCGACGGCGCGCTCGTCTTCGCCAGCGCCAAGCGCGACGGCATCGAGGTGATGTACCAGACGCGGGCCAGCGTGGTGAGCGAGAACCCGTCGTTGGCCGCCGAACTGGCCGGGCACTCGGTGACCCTGTTCATCACGGTGGACGACATCGACGCCGCGGAGCGCGCGCTCGCCGGCGCCCCGGTGGTGAAGCCGCGGCACGAGACCTTCTATGGAAGCACGGAGATCTACGTGCGCGAGCCGGGCGGCAACGTGGTCGGCTTCGCGGCGTTCAAGTAGGGTACTCGGCTCCCACGGTGGCCCGGGCGTCCGCGCCGTTCTCCCGGGTGCGTGAATTGCACTACGGACGCGGGTTGTGTCAGGCACGTCGCTATTGACTTGCCGCCGATTCGGCGCGTTAGTGATCCGTGATGCGATGACGTCGGACGATACGTGAAGTGGGAACCCCCTCGTCCCCCCGGGAGACCCGATGTCCAAACGAAATCGATCACGCTCCATCCTGGTTGCGCGAATGTCATTGGTCGTGCTCGCCGCCGCCGGATGCATCATTCGCTACGCTTCGGTACGGCCGCTTCCCGTCGTCGCCGCGACCGTGGTCCGGTCGCCCGTCAAGGCGCACCTTCGCGATGGCAGCACCGTCGCCTACCCGCACGGTGTTCAAGTGGCCGGTGGCGCGCTCCGAGGCGCCGGCCATCGCTACGACCTGACGCTACACGAGATCCCGCTGGCCGATTCGATTCCCCTCGACAGCGTGGTCGGGATGGAGTCGTATAGCATCGACGTGAACTATCCCGCGACCGTGGCACTATCTGCCGGCGTGACCGCGGTCGCGGTGGTTGTAGCGGCAGCGGCCGCGGTCGCGGTATTCGGCTCGTGCCCGACGTTCTATTCCGACAGCGCCGGCGCTGCGCGGCTCGAGGCAGAAGGCTTCTCCTACAGCATCGCGCCGCTATTCGAGGCACGGGACGTGGACCGGCTGCGCGCCACGCTGCAGCCGGACGGGTCTGTGCGCATCGAGGTCCGGAACGAGGCCTTGGAGACGCACTACATCAACCAGCTCGCACTGCTCGAAGTGCGGCATGACGCCAGCGAACTCGTACTCCCCGATGGCGCGGGACGGGCCGTTGCGGTTCGCGACCTCGTGCCGGCGCGGCGCGCCGTCGACCGCGCCGGGCACGACGTGGCGGATCTTCTCGCGTCTGAAGACGGCCGCGTGACGCAAACGGATTCGTCGCTCCTCGCGCGCGCGACCGCCGCCGATGTTGGCGACTACATCGATCTGACATTCGCGGTTCCCCATCCGGCGGACAGCATCGCGCTGGTGCTCCGTGTCCGCAATTCGCTGCTCAATACGGTCCTCCTGTACGACGGCATGCTCGGCAGCGGCGCCCGGTCACTCGACTGGCTGGGCGAGTCGATGAACGAGATCGGACCCGCGCTCGAGCTCGGGCAGTGGTACGGGCGTGAGATGGGCCTGCGCATCCTCGTGCTCGATGCCGACTCGACCCGCGAGATCGCCCATCTTCGCGAAACCGGTCCCATCGCGTGGAAGGACGTCGCGGTGGTGATCGCGGCTCCGCGAGCGGACAGTGTACGCCTCCGCCTGGCCTTCGTGGCCGACAACTGGCGGATCGACCGCGTCGCGCTCGGAACGGCGCGCCGGCCGCCGGTGCGGGCCTGGCCCCTGGCCACCGTGCTGGGGAGAGACGAGCGTCCGGATACGGCGGCGTTGCGGGGCATCCTGGATGCGGATCAGCGCTATCTCGCGACGGTGCCCGGAGAACGCTTCACCGCCGTGTGGCGCCCCGACCCGGGCGAGCCGGGTAGCGCGCACACGTATCTTCTCGTCTCCCAAGGATATTACACTGAATGGATGCGGCAGAGTTGGCTGACCCAGCCGAGCGACACCACCCTATTCCGCCCGTCGAACGCGGCCCTGGCAACGGCGCTGCAACGCTGGCGCGCGGAGCGGGGCACCTTCGAACGGCAGTTCAACCGAAGTCGCCTACCGGTGAGGTGACGATGCGTCGACTCCGGATTGCGCCGTGGATCGCCCTTCTGGGCATCGCCTGCGTCGTGCACGGGCCGAGTTGGAGCACATTTGAAGCGGCGAACGTTTCGGGAGGCGGAACCGTCACCGTGACCACGCGCCCCGATCAGATCGGGTACACCGGCGAACTGTTGGCGGTGGAGGACACGACGCTGTTTCTCGTCTGTCGGGACACATTGACCCGCATTCCCATGCGCGTGGTCGACGCGATCAGGGCGTCCTTCGGTGCCGGGACCGGAATACCGGACCGGGGTCGGCGCGAGCAACTGCGGCGGGTCGCCCGCTATCCCCAAGGGGTGACGCCGGAGCTCGAGCAGCGGTTGCTCGACGCATACCACCAGACCGCCGTGCGGGTCGTGTCGCGATGACGGCCGGGGCGCGATGCGCGCGCCGTTGGACCGCCGAGCGTTCGTCTCGGACGTCGCCGACGATGGTGATGCCTGCCGGTCAGTGCCGGAACTGCCGCTTGCCGGTGAACACCATCGCCATGCCGTGTTCGTCGGCGGCGGCGACCACTTCCGCGTCGCGCACGCTCCCGCCCGGCTGAATGATCGCCTTCACGCCTGCCTCGGCGGCGTGATCCACGCCGTCGCGGAACGGGAAGAACGCGTCGGAGCCCATCACCGCGCCCTGCGTATCGTGCCCCGTGAGCCGCGCCTTGTGCGCCGCGATGAACGAGGCGTCCACGCGCGACATCTGACCCGCGCCGATCCCGATGGTCGCGCCATTGCGCGTGAGCACGATGGCGTTGCTCTTCACGCTCGCCACGGCCCGCCATGCGAACAGGAGATCGGCCAGCTCGTCGGAGGTCGGCGACCGCTTGGTCGGCACGGTCCATCCGGCGTCGTCGATCACGCTCGGCGCGCGCTCCTGCACCAGCACGCCCCCGCGCACGCGCTTGTAGTCGAAGCTCTTGGGCGGCCACTTCGCCGTGCCTTCGAGCACGCGCAGATTCTTCTTGCGGCCCAGGACGTCCACCGCCGCGGCGCTGAACGACGGCGCCACGATGCACTCCACGAACAGGCTCGCCACCACGTTCGCGGTCTCCTCGTCCACCGGCACGTTGAAGGCGATCACCGAACCGAAGGCCGACACCGGGTCGCAGGCGAGCGCCTTCTCGTACGCCTCGCGTGCCGTGGCGCCCACCGCCAGACCGCACGGGGTGGTGTGCTTGACGATGGCGCACGCCGTCTGCTTGCCGAACGGTTCGATGGCCAGCAGCGCTCCTTCGAGGTCGATGAGATTGTTGAACGACAATTCCTTGCCGCCCTTCTGCTGCAGGGCCGAGAGTCCCACGCCCGGCCGCTCGACGTAGAACGCCGCCGCCTGGCCGGGGTTCTCCCCGTAGCGCAGCGACTGCGCCAGTTGAAAGCTCATCGTCACCGTCTGTGGGAACGTGTCCCCGCGCTGATCGGCGAACCACGTGGCGATGGCGGCGTCGTAGCTGGCGGTGTGCGCGTACACCTTGCCGGCCAGCAGCCGGCGCAGGTCGAGGTCGTCGTCGCCCGACTGCAACGTGGCCAACACGCGCGCGTAGTCCGTCGGATCGACCACCACGTACACCGACGCGAAGTTCTTGGCCGCCGAGCGCAGCATGCTCGGCCCGCCGATGTCGATGTTCTCGATCACCGTTTCGGGCGTGACGCCGGCCCGGGCCGCGGTCTCGCGAAACGGATACAGGTTCACGACCACGAGGTCGATGGGGGCGATGTCGTGCTCGGCGAGCGCCGCCATGTGCTCCGGCAGGTCGCGGCGCGCCAGCAGCCCCCCGTGCACCACCGGGTGCAGGGTCTTCACGCGCCCGTCGAGCATCTCCGGAAATCCGGTCACCTCGCTCACGTCGCGCACGGCGAGCCCGGCATCGCGCAGGGCACGCGCCGTGCCGCCGGTGGAGATGAGCTCCCAGCCGAGTGCGGCGAGACCCTGGGCGAATTCGACGAGACCGGACTTATCGGATACGGAGAGGAGTGCGCGGGGCATGGCGTTCAGATTGGCTGAATGGTGGATGAACGCGGGAGGTCGGCATGTCGGGAGGTCGGTAGGTCGGCCAACTGCGAGCGCCCTCCACCGACCTACCCATCTACCGACCTACCGACCTACTGTCAGAAGGCGCGACGGCCACCGCCCTCACGAGATCCGAAAGGGCGCGAATGTCCCGCAGATCGATCACCTCGGCGGGCGAATGACTGTACCGCAGCGGCCACCCGATGGGCACGTCGGGCACGCCGAAGCGTACGAACTCCGAGCCGTCGTTGCCGCCGTTGGTGGTGCCCCACTGCAGCGGAATGTGGGTCGACTCGGCAATGTGCACGAGCCGCGCGAACTCCTCGGGCGGCGTGACGCTGGAGTTGTCGAGCATGCGCGCCACCGGTCCCAGGCCGATCGGGGTGTCGGCAAACCGGTGCGGTTCGAAGGGCGTGTCGGACGACACGAACGTATCGATGGCCAGCACCCGCCGGACCGACACGCCGAACTCGGCGGCGAGCGCCGCGGCGCCCTCCAGCCCGATCTCCTCGCGCGTCGAGAAGGCGAAGATCACCTTGTGCGTGAGCGCGCGCGGGTTGATGGCGCGGAGGGCGAACAACAGCGAGGTATCGCCGGCCCGGTCGTCGATCGAGCGCGCCGTGAACCGGTAGCGGCCCAACCGCGTGGCGCACTTGAAACCGGTGACGGTCATGCCGGGCTTGATGCCGAGCTTGGCCGGGTCGGGGCCGAACCAGGCATAGTGCACCGCCGGCGCGCGGCGACCGCCGCGGCCGCGGGCGGCGGGAGCCGCCGTCTCGTCGGGCACCAGGAACACGCCGCGCGTGGACGAGGCGCTGGTCGCCGTGCAGTCGCGCGTGCTCGTCGAGCCCTGCGCGTCGCCGTCGCGGTGCAGCAGCGCCGGCTCACCCTCCCAGAGCGTCGGGATGAAGCCGCCCGCGTTGCTCAGCGCCACGCGGCCGTCGGGCTCGATGCCCGTCACGTTGAATCCCACCTCGTCCATGTGCGCCACGATCACCACCGTGTCGCGGTCGGGACCGGCGGCCACGTACAGATTGCCCGCCGTGTCTTCCTTGGCGAGCGGCTTGGCCCATGCGGGGAGATTGGCGCGCACCAGATCGCGCACGGCGCCCTCGTGGCGCGAGACTCCGTACCGGTCGGTAAGGCGAGCCAGTAGGTCGGCGTACGCCGAGAGGTCGTCGTGCTGCTCGGCGACCGTGGGCAGCACATCGTTGGGGCGCACGAGCTTCGCGCGCTCCACGTCGACGCCGGCGTGCGCCGCCACGGCGCGCATCAGGTCCGTCAGGTCGCTGCCGCTGATGCGTTCGATGAGCGTGTTGGGGTCGGCGCGGCGCACGGTCACCGCCGTCACCGGTGCGGCGGGCAGGGCCGCGGGGTAGGGCAGCCGGAGCGGCGTCGTACCGACGACGGCATTCGCCTCGGGCGCGGGGGCCGACGGAGCGCCCACCACGAACACCGAATCGACGTTGGGCGTGCGGGCAAGCACGCCGAGCAGTCCGGCGTAGCTGAACGCGCTCTGCGCGGAGATCACGAATATGCTCGTCCCGGAGGCGGGGGTCGCGTTCGACGCCGCGGCTACCATCGCACACCCGGCGCGCGACCCGGCGTTCGGACCGGTCACGTAGCCGTCCACCGTCCACGGCACGAGATCGCGGAACACCGGATCGAGCAGCTGGATGCCCATCCGCTTCACGTCGGCGGCGCTCGTGGCGCCGACGTCGAGCCAGAGGTCGCTGATGTTGGTGAGTCCGTCGTGCACCGGGCTTCCGCGCAACAGGTGCACGCTCTTCACACCGAACACGCCGGGCACCATCTGCACCTTGCCCGGCGTGGCGCGGTTGCCGGTCATGATCAGCACGCGCTGGCCTTCATTGAACTGGTCCCACAGCGGTTGGCGCGGGCCGTTGCCGGCCATCTGCACGCGGATGTAGCCGTCGTCGCGGATCTCGCTCACCACGTACGCCGGCGCATCGAGCCCGCAGGCGATCACACGCACCGGCGCGCCCTGTCCGCGGCTCTTCACCAGATTGCCCAGGGCATCGCGCGTCCACCCCGGATCGGCGGCCTGGATGCGGTCGGTGGCGAAGCGCTCGTGCCCGGGGGCCACGGGGAGGCGGATCCAGGCCTGCACGGCGTCCACGAACAACGGTTCGACGAAGGCGACCGAGCGGTGCGCCACCAACTGCTGCGCCGACGCGTGCGCGCCCGGCACGGCGGCCGCGAACAACGCGGCGGAAGCCAGTTTACCGATCCAACGCATCCTCGAGCTCCTTTGCGATTGGCCGAACGTCCGTCTCGGCGGTGAGGTCGTGCGTGACGCGCCCGGTGCGCGCCGGCTGTCCGGGGTGGATCCGTCCGGCGGCCAGCGCCTGCACCGCGCGCGGGTAGAGCAGGTGTTCCATGCGCAGCACGCGCGCGGCGAGCGCATCCGGTGTGTCGTTCGGGAGCACGGGTACCGCCCACTGCGCGATGACCGCGCCGTGATCGAACACCTCGTCCACGAAGTGCACCGTGGGGCCGCTCTCCGTTGCGCCGGCGGCGATCACGGCCTCGTGCACATGGTGCCCATACATGCCCGGCCCCCCGAACGCCGGCAGCAGCGCCGGGTGCACGTTGACGATGCGCCCCGTGTAGGCCCGCACCACCTCCGCCGGCACGAGGCGAAGGTATCCGGCCAGCACCAGGTAGTCCACCCGGGCGGCGCGCAGCAGTTGCAGCAGCGGTGCGCCCTCGGGGTGCGCCTTGGTGCGGATGAGAGCGACGGGAATGCCGCGCGCCCCGGCACGCGGCAGAGCCTGCGCCGCCGGCCGATCGGAGGCCACGAGCACCACATCGCCGGCGCGCCGCTCGCCGAGCGCGTCGAGGTGGTCGAGGATCGCCTGGAGATTGGATCCGCCGCCCGACGCGAGCACGGCCAGGCGTGCTCTCACGCGCCCGCTCCGAGCCACTGTTCCACGGCGTCGCCGAGCGTGGCGGCGACGGACGCCCGCCGGCGTGCGTTCGCGAGGTCGTCCTCCGGCGTCTCGTCGTTGGGCACGAGGATCCCCGCGCCGCCGAGCGTGAGGCCGGGTTCGATATCGCGGAACCGGTCGCCCACGAACACCGATCGCGTGACGTCGAGCCCGTGGTCCACGGCAGCGCGCTCGAAGAGCAGGGTGCCCGGCTTGCGGCAGGCGCAGGGGCCGCTGAAGTCCGGATGGTGCGGGCATACGTAGATGTCGTCGTAGTGCGCGCCCTCGGCGAGCAGCAGTTGCTGCAGCCGCGCGTTCACTCGCTCGGCGTCGGCCATCGTGAAGAACCCGCGCGCGACCCCCGACTGGTTGGTCGCCACGATCACCGGAATGCCGGCGTCGTTGAGGCGCCGCACGGCGCGCGCCGCGCCACCCAGAAGGATCACGTCCTCCGGCTGGTCGGTGTAGTGGAAGTCGTACATGATCGTGCCGTCGCGGTCGAGAAAGGCGGCGCGCGCGGCACTCATGCGTCGTGGGCCCGGGAGATGGCGTCGATGAGCGCCGCGTCCTCCGCGTCGGGAATGGCGCGGAGATCGAGGAGCAGGCGGTCGTCGCGGATCCGGCCGACCACCGGCGGATCCCCTTCGCGCAGCCGCCGCTCCAACTCCCGCACGTCGCCGCCCAGGGACACGCCCGCGGATGGAATCGCGGCGAGTGGAAACGCGCCGCCGCCGACGGCGGCTTCGGTGGTCGCGACGCGAGCATCGCAGGCGGCCGGGAGCGCCGCCCGGATGGCGGCGGCGCGCTCCAGCAGCGCCTCGGCCGGCGTGCTCAGCATGCGGAGCGTGGGGATCTCGGCAAACGCGCGGTCGGGCTCGCGGTACAGCGCGAGCGTGGCTTCGAGCGCCGCCAGTGTGAGCTTGTCCACGCGCACGGCGCGCGTGATCGGGTTGGCGCGGATATCGGCGATCGCCGCCGCCGTTCCCACCAGGATGCCCGCCTGCGGGCCGCCGAGCAGCTTGTCGCCGCTCATCGCCACCAGCGTCGCACCCGCGCGAACCACATCGCGCACCGTCGGCTCGCCGGTGAGTCCGACGCGGTCCAGCGACATCAGCAGGCCGCTGCCCAGGTCGTGCAGCACCGGCACGCCGTGCTGCAACCCCAGCGCCACGAGGTCGGCCACGGAGACGTCGGCCACGAAGCCGTCGATCGCGAAGTTGCTCCGGTGCACTTTCACGAGTACGCCGGTGTGCACGCCCAGGGCCCTGGCGTAGTCCGCCAGGTGGGTGCGATTCGTGGTACCCACCTCCACCAGGCGGGCGCCGCTCTTGGCCATGATGTCGGGCACGCGGAAGCTGCCGCCGATCTCCACCAACTCGCCGCGCGACAGGATGGCATCGCGCCCGTCGGCGAGCGTGTTCAGGGCGAGCATCACCGCGGCGGCGCCGTTGTTGACCACGATCGCGTCTTCGGCACCCGTGAGTTCGCGGAGCAGGCCGACGCAGTGCGCGTATCGCGAGCCCCGTGTGCCGGCGCCGAGATCGTATTCGAGATTGCTGTACCCGGCGGCCACGCGGTCCATGGCGCGCACGGCCGCGGCGCTCAGCGGCGCGCGGCCGAAGTTGGTATGCAGTACCACGCCGGTGGCGTTGAGCAGCGGGCGCAGCGAGGGACGCCGGGCGACGTCCACGGCGTTCGCCACGCGCCGCTCCCACTCGGCGTCGCTGGCCGGCGGCGATCCACCGCGGCGGACCTCGTCGAGCACACCGCGCACCGCATTCACGACGAGGTCGCGGGGGTTGGCCGTCGCGAGCCGCTGCAACTCCGGCAGGTCCAGCAGCGTGTTCACGCTGGGCAGCGCGCGGCGCGGATCACTCACCGCCGTCCGCCTCCGGCCTTCGTCAGCGGCGGTCGGGCGGCCGAGGTGTCGGGCGGCACGCGGACCCGGTTGGTGTCGGCCTTCGTGCTGTCCGGCGGGGGCGCGGGCTTGGGTGTGGCGAGCACGCGTTCCGACGTGCCCTTGTAGCCGAGCAGGTTCACCATGTCGGTGGCCGTGACGCGAATCTGCGTGAGCGGTGGCAGGCTGGATTGGGGCGCAAGTTGGAGAACCAGCTCGGTGGGAGGCGCCGGCTTCGAGGGCTTGAGCGCCGACGCCGACGTGTCCGAGGGCGCCGAACGAACGGGCGCCGGCGGCGTCGGGGGCCGGCGCTTCGTCGTATCGCGCTGGGCCGCCAGCGAGTCGGCACGGGCCACGGAATCCGTTCGGGCCTTGTTCACGGCAGCCTGGTAGTCGGCGAGCGTGTGCACCGCGACGATCGTGAGCGGCACGGAGTCGCCCCGCACCGCGCGGAAGTGCGACGGGTCGAACGGCCCGGCGGGACTCAGCGGCTTGTCGAAGGTCAGCCGGATGTCGACGCTGTCCAGTTCGTCGGCCGACGCGATGCTCGGTCCGACGGTGTCGCGGCGGGCGGCGAGCATCTCGAGATACGGCTGTGTGGTGGTGACGTGGACCAGCGTGCTGTCCCACAACTCGCCGAAATCCCGTTTGCCGTTGTGGTTGGGATCGATGTAGGCCACGACCGCGTATGTGCCGCTGTCGAGCGGCCCGAGTTGGAACTGGCCGGTGGAGTCGGCAATGTCGAAGTAGACGAGGCTGTCGGCGCGTTGCGTGGCGGTGCTGTCGATGTGGCGGGTGGCCTCGACGACGGCACTCGGCGCGATCCGCTGTGCGCTCCAGTCGAACACGCGGCCCAGGATGCCGAGCGGCGGGATCGTCGGTCCGGTACTGAAGACGAAGGAGTACGTGTACTTCGTGACGTTGTTGCTGAGATCGGCGAGGCCGGGCAGCATGGTCACGCGATATGCGGTGTTGGGCCGCCAGCCGTCGTGCGGGCGGACGTCGATATGGTCGCGGTGCCAGCTGATGCGCGGCGCACCATCGCGCGGCGAGATGATGAACAATCCGTTCAGATCCTGCGTGGGTCCCGATTGGTCGCTCACCACGCCGTCGAAGCGGAAGTCGACGGCGCCGCCGTGGAAGTTCACGGCGTTGGTGTCGGGCGTGACGCGGACGATGACGGGCGGGGTGTGGTCTTCGGGCCCGCCCGGAATCGGGGCCATGGAGGCGCACCCGACGAGCAGGACGAGCGCGATCAGCCGCCGCACAGCGCCTCGACGGCCTGTGCCAGTTGCCCGCGCCGTTCGATCCAGACCACGAGCTTGTCCCGTTCTGCCGCCACGACGTGCTCGGGTGCTCTGGACATGAATTTCTCGTTGCCCAGGCGTCCCTGGAGCGCCGAGATCTGCTTGTCGAGACCCTGCAACTCGGCCGTGAGCCGCGCACATTCCTTGTCGATGTCGATGAGGCCGGCAAGCGGCACCGCCAGCGACGTGCCACCCGACAGCACCGCCTGTGCCGCGCTCGCTCGCGGCAACTCGTCGGCCAGCTGCACCGACGCCCGCGCGATTCGAGCGAACGTGCCCGACTCCTCGCGGAAGAGCGCCGTCATGGCGCTGCTGAAGGAGCCGGTGGGTCCCGGAGCCAGGACGACGTCGATCTGCTTGCCGGGCGGAACGGCGTACTGCGACCGAATCTGCCGAATGGCCATGATCGCGTCCTTCACGAGGTCGAACTCAACCGCACCCGGTGCTGCCTGATTCAGCGCCGTGGGCCACGCCGCCCGCATCAACAACGCCCCGGACTCGCGCGAGGGCAGCCGCTGCCAGAGCGCCTCGGTGATGAACGGCACGATGGGGTGCAGCAGCCGCAGCGCGCAATCGAACGCGTGCACGAGCACGGCGCGCGCCACCTCGCCGTCCTCTCCTCCCTCGGCGAGCCGGCCCTTGATGGCTTCCACGTACCAATCGGCCAACTCGCTCCACACGAATCGGCGTGCCGATTCCGCGTACTCGTTCAGGCGCATGCCCTGGAAGCGCTGTTCGGGGCGCCACGCCACCGCATCCGCGCCGGTCAGCGCCGTGGTGGGCCGCACCGGACCCATGGCCGCGTCGCACTCGGCGATCGCCACATCCAGGCGGGCGAGGATCCATGCGTCGGCGCGCGCGAGCCGATCGGCGGCGATGGACTCGATCGGTGGCACGGGTGCATCGCCCACGTTCGAGAGCAGGAAGCGCCCGATGTTCCAGAGCTTCGTGGCGAAGTTGCGCCCGGTGGCGAACGACTTCTCGAGATCGTCGGGGTCGAGGATCACGTCGGCGCCGAGTCCCATGCCGGAGATCAACGTCCACCGCAGCGCGTCGGCGCCGTACAGGCGGATCACGTCCAGCGGATCGATGCCGTTGCCCAGCGACTTGGACATCTTTACGTGGCTCGTGTCGCGCACCGTGCCGTGCAGCAGCACCGTGTGAAAGGGCGCGCGGCCCATGAACTCGTACCCGGCCATGATCATCCGCGCCACCCAGAAGAAGAGGATCTCCGGGGCGGTGACGAGCACGTCGGTGGGATAGAACGCCCGCAGATCGGGCGCATCCTCATCGGGCCAGCCGAGGGTGGAGATCGGCCAGAGCCACGACGAGAACCAGGTGTCGAGCACGTCCTCATCCTGCCGCACCGGGCAGCCGCAGTTGGGGCACTCGGTGAGATCGTCACGACTGGCGAAGGTGTTCGGCGGATCGCACTCGTCGCAGTACCAGACGGGCACGCGATGCCCCCACCAGAGTTGCCGCGAGATGTTCCAATCGCGGATGTTGGTCAGCCAGTTGACGTACACGGCTTCCCACCGCTCCGGCAGGATGCGGACGGCACCGTTGTGAACCGCCTGGAGCGCGGGGCGGGCGAGCGGTTCCATCTTCACGAACCACTGATCGGACAGCCGCGGCTCCACCACCGTGTCGCAGCGGTAGCAGTGCCGCACGTTGTGCGTGTGGGTCTCGGTCTTCACCAGCGCGCCCGACGTCTTGAGGGCGGCGACGATCTTGTCGCGCGCCTCGAAGCGGTCGAGGCCGGCCAGCCAGTCGGGGACGCGTCCTTCGGCGTCGGGCCCCTCGGCCATGTGCGCGGTGTCGTCGATGACCACCGGCATCGGCAGTTCGTGGCGGCGGCCCACCTCGTAGTCGTTGGCGTCGTGCGCCGGCGTGATCTTGACCACGCCGGTGCCGAACGCCGGATCGGCGTACTCGTCGGCGATCACCGGAATGTCGCGGTCCACGACCGGCAGGCGCACGGTCTTGCCCACGAGTTCGCGGTAACGGTCGTCGCCGGGGTTCACGGCCAGCGCCACGTCGCCCAGCATCGTCTCGGGGCGCGTGGTGGCCACAACGAGCGTGCGCGTCGGATCGCCCGACAGGGGGTACGCCACGTGGTACAGGCGGCCGGTCTCCTCCTGGAACTCCGCCTCCTCGTCGCTGAGCGACGTGAGGCAGCGCGGGCACCAGTGGATCACGCGGTGGCCGCGGTAGATGAGGTCCTTCTCGTACAGGCGCACGAACGCTTCGCGCACGCCGCGCGAGAGTTCGGGGCTGAACGTGTACGCGGTGCGCGACCAGTCGGCGGAGCAGCCCAGCGCCTCGAGCTGCTTGAGGATTGTGCCGCCGGTTTCGGCGACGAACGCCTCCGTCCGCTGCACGAAGGCCTCGCGGCCGAGGTCGAAGCGGGTCTTGCCCTCGGCCCCCAGCTGCTTCTCAATCACGTTCTGGGTGGCGATCCCGGCGTGGTCGGTGCCCGGCACCCAGAGCGCCTCGGTTCCGGCGTGCATGCGCGCCCACCGGACGATGACGTCCTGGACGGTATTGTTGAGCCCGTGCCCCACGTGCAGGATCGCGGTGACGTTGGGGGGCGGCATGACCAGCGTGAACGGCTCGCGATCCCCGCCGGCGCGGACGGACGCCGCGGCCGCGGCGCCGAAGGCGCCGGCGTCGCGCCACCGGCGGTAGATCTCGCCCTCGGTGGCGGCGGGATCGTATCGGTCGGACAGTTCGGTGGTGTGCGGGCTGGCCATCGGATCAACGGGCAGGTGTGGGCGCCGGGAAACCCGAAAGCTAACGCCCCGCAGGAGGGGCATGAAGAGCCGTGCGGCGCTGGCTAGGCCTGTCCGTGGGGTGGCGGGGCCGCGTCGAGCACCTCGCGGACCTTCCGGATCAACGCGTCCACCGAGTACGGTTTCGCGAGGAACTTCGTGGTCTGCGCACTCACGCCGTGGTGGAGTACGGTGTCGTCGGTGTAGCCTGACGTGAACAGCACGCGCAGCCGGGGGTGGAGCGGGGCCACCTGCGCGGCGAGTTCCCGGCCGCTGATACCCGGCAGCACGACGTCGGTGAGCATCAGGTGCACCCCGTCCCGATGTTCGTCGAGCAGGGCCGCGGCCTCCTCACCCGTGGCGGCGGCGAGCACCACGTAGCCGGCTGCGCCGAGCGCCCGTCCCGCCAACTGTCGCAGGGCGGGTTCGTCCTCGACCACCAACACGGTCTCGGTCCCCGCCGGTTCGGCGGGCACCGGCGCCGGCGTGGAATGCACGGTGCTCGCGTCCACACTCGGCAGATAGATCCTGAACGTCGTCCCCAGCCCGGGTTCGCTGGACACGCCAATGCTCCCGCCGCTCTGCTGCACGATGCCGTACACGGTGGACAGCCCGAGGCCGGTGCCGCGCCCCAACTCCTTGGTCGTGAAGAACGGTTCGAAGATGCGCTCGCGGGTGGCCTCGTCCATCCCCGATCCCGTGTCGCTGATCTCCAGCAGGACGTGCCGTGCGGCCTGCACCGCGGGGTGCGAGGCGGCGTGCGCGGCGTCGAACTCCACGTTCCGGGTCTCGATCGTGAGGGTGCCGCCGCGCGGCATCGCGTCACGGGCATTGACCACGAGATTCAGAATCACCTGATCCAGCTGTCCGGGGTCGGCGCGCACCAGATCCAGGTCGTCGGCCAGCCGCAGGACGAGTTGCACGTCCTCACCCACCATCCGGCGCAGCATGGCATGCATGCCGCGCAGCGCCGTGTTCAGGTGCAGCGGCTCGACCTGCAGCATCTGCTTGCGGCTGAACGCCAGCAGTTGCCGCGTGAGCTGCGCTGCCCGGCTTCCCGCGTCCGCGATCGCCTGCAACTCCGCGGTGGCGGGGTCGCCGGGGCCGGCTTTCCGCAACATCAGCTCCGCCGTCCCGTTGATCACGGTGAGCAGGTTGTTGAAATCGTGTGCCACGCCGCCGGCCAGCCGGCCCACGGTCTCCATCTTCTGGGCCTGCAGAAACTGGGCTTCGAGCTGGCGCTGGGCGCTGATGTCCCGCTTCACGGCCACGAAGTGGGTGATGGAGTTCGAGCGCGACGCCCGCACCGGCGTGATGGTCTGCTCCTCCAGGTACCGCGTGCCGTCCTTGCGCCGGTTGGTCAGCTCGCCGCGCCACGGGCGGCCCGCCAGGATCGTCTCCCACATCTCGCGGTAGAACGCCTGATCGTGCACCCCCGACTTCACCAGTTCGCCGGGGTTCCGTCCCACGGCCTCGTCGGCGGTGTAGCCGGTCAGCGCCTCGAAGGCGGAGTTCACCCAGTGGATCGTGCCCCCGCGGTCGGTGATCACGATCCCGTCCGCGGCCGCGTTCAGCGCCGAGCTCTGCAGCAGCAATTCGGCCTGCGCCCGCCGGTGCTCGGTCACGTCGCGCGTCACCCCCAGCAAGGCCTCGACGTCGCCGTTCTTGTCGCGCAACGGTACGGCGTGCGTTTCCAGCCACCGGCGCGTGCCCCGGAGTCCGACGATCTCCACCTCCAGCACGCCGCTCTCTCCGCGCATCACCCGGCTATGCAGCGCGTGGAACGCTTCGCGGTGCGCAGGGAGAAGGTAGGCTCCCAACGGCTGCTGCCGTACATCGGCCAGCGAGTCGGCCTCCAGCATGGCCAGGCCCGCGGCGTTCATCTCCTGCACGACCCCCTGTCGGTCGATGACCTTCACGCACTCCGGCTCGGCGTCCACGATGGCGCGCAAACGCTCCTGTCCCTCGCGCCGTTGCCGTTCGCTCTCGTACAGCGCGCGGTAGGCCACCGCCTGGCGGTGGCGGTACGCCTGGGCCACGCCCAGGCCGGCCAGCAGGATCAGGAGCGCCGCCGTGAGGACGACGACCGCGATCTGGCGCCGGATGACGGCCGTCTGGGCCTGCGCATGCCCCCAGGTGACCAGGAACCAGGGCGACCCCGGTACCGCACGCATGTCGGCGACGATATCGCCCGTGGTGGCGCTGTGGCTGTGATACATGCCCGTGTGGCCAAGCACGGCCTGGACCACGGCCACGTTGGTGCGTGTCATCGGAACGAGGGCCAGCGGTGTCATCGTATCCGGTGGCACCGCGCGGTCGGTGAGCACCACGGCGGTATCGCCCTCCCGTTCGACCACGTACACGTCGAGCTCGCCATACGCCTCGGCGGTCTGCGGGGGCCGTGGCGTCAGGCTCGCGCGGGCGTCGCTCCGCAGCACGAGGACGGCGATGGGGCGCCCGGCCGCGGTGCGGACCGGCGCGGCCGCGTCGATGCGCGCGACGCCTTGCGAGTCGAGGAAGAAGCGCGACAGCGCGGCGTCGCGGCCGGTGAGCGCGGCGGCCATCACTTGCCGCGTGGCGGGTGCCACCTCGGGCGTCCGATCGCCCCCGGCGCTGGCGAGTACGTGTCCGTCCGGGTCCACCACCATCGCATCGGTGCGGCGCGACGGCGTGCCGGCGATGCGGAGATACGCGAGCACGCGTTCGCGCGCGGTGGCCGAGTGAGCGCGACCGGCAAGGTCGGTCACGGCGGCCGCGAACCCCGGCGTCTGCGCAATCGTCGTCGCCGCGGTCAGTTCGTCGCGGCGCCACTGCTGGATCTCGTGCGTCCGGACGTCGCCGATGGTCGCGAGATCGCGGTAGTCGGTTCGTCGGATGGACGCCATGGCCACGCGGGCGTAGACGTAGCCCCCGACGGCCACGGCAATCGCGACGATCGCGAACACGGCCAGGAGTGTGCGGCGCCCCGGCGGGGCGTGCGCGCGGTCAACGGTCATGACGGGGACGCCGGTCGCGGCCTATGGGCTCGTCGGCCGCCACGCGTTCGGCTTCACGCCGAGGCGGGTAACGACGTGATGCACGCCGGGCACGCCACCGGCGATCGTCGCCGCGTAGTCGACTTCCGGCGCGGCATCCACCTGGCCGGAGAGTTCGATCGTGCCGGCCGGGCCCACGTCGATGTCGATGGCCCGTTCGGCGAGCGTGGGGTCGTTGCGAAACGCTTCGAGCACGCGCTCCCCCAGGATGTCGTCGACGTCGTCCTCGTCCCAGGTCTCGACGATCTCGTCGTCGGGCTCGTCTTCGGCGCCGTCGAACCCTGGCGTGAATCCCCCCACGTCGTCCACGACGTCGCGAAAGCGGGCGACGATGCCCGACCACCCGCCGAACGCCTGGGCGAGCACCAGTCCGACGGCGACGCCGGCCACGCCGCCGGCCACCGCGCTCGCGACTTGCGATCCGGCGGTCGAATGATCAGGGCGGTGACGCGGCGTCGACATAGGGGTCTGCCTGTGGCGGAGGTGCAGAGAGAACGATAACTTGAAGCTCGGCGTTCAGCGATGGTCCGGCCCTCGAATTCGTCTTCAGCCCGTGCAATGCGCGTCTCCGGCGTCTTCAAGAAGCAAGTGGAGGTCAAGCCGGAGGTGATCCCCGGCTCGCGGTTGATCCCCTGGGTCGTGGTCGGGGTGGTCATCCTGGCGGGGCTCGTGCTGTATTTCCGGTATGGGCCGCTGATGACGCCGCTCCTCTAGACGGCAAACGAACGATGATCGATCGGCCTTCGGACATGCTGACGCTCACGCTGCCCGACGGCGCGACACGTGAAGTCGCGTCCGGCACCCTTCCGTCGGAAGTGGTGCGCTCCATCGGTGAGGGCCTCCTGCGGGCCGCGCTCGCGGTGGAGGTCAACGGCAGGGTGCAGGATCTCATGACGCCGTTGCGCGAGGGTGGGGCCTTCCGCGTCCTCACGGCCCGCGATGCGCAGGCGCTCGACGTGCTGCGCCACTCGACGGCGCACCTGCTCGCCACCGCCGTGCGGCGGGTGCGCCCCGAGGCGAAGATCGGCTTCGGCCCCGCCATCGACGACGGCTTCTACTACGACTTCGAGGTGGACAGCCCGTTCACTCCGGAAGATCTGGAGCGCTTCGAGCAGGAGATGGCGAAGGTCGCCAAGGAGAAGCTCCCCTTCGTCCGCGCCGAGGTGTCGCGAAGGGAAGCGGAGCAGGTGTTCGTCGATGACCCGCTCAAGCTGGAACGACTGGCGGAGTTGCGAGAGGATGAGGTGATCTCGACCTACACCGACGGCCCGTTCGTCGACCTCTGCCGCGGGCCCCACGTGCCCGACACCGGTTACCTCAAGCACTTCAAGCTGCTGCACACCGCCGGCGCCTACTGGCGCGGCGACGAGCACCGGCAGATGCTGCAGCGCATCTACGGCACGGCCTGGTTCAAGAAGGAGGATCTCGAGGCCTACCTGCATCGCATCGAGGAGGCCAAACGGCGCGATCACCGGCTGCTCGGCAAGCAACTCGACCTCTTCCTGTTCCACCAGTTCAGTCCAGGATCGGCGTTCTGGACCGAGCGCGGGACCACGATCTTCAACGCACTCGTGGGCTACGTGCGCGAGTTGCAGCGGGAGAAGTTCCAGGAAGTGCGCACTCCCGTGCTGTACAACAAGGGGCTGTGGGAGATCTCCGGGCACTGGGGCAAGTATCGCGAGAACATGTTCCTGGTGCAGAACAAGGAGACTGAGGAGCTGGACACCTCCCTCAAGCCGATGAACTGCCCCTCGCACTACCTGTTGTACCTCAGCAAGAAGCACTCGTACCGCGAGCTGCCGCTCCGCTACGTCACCTTCGACACGCTGCACCGCAACGAGGTGACGGGCGCGCTCTCGGGGCTCACCCGCGTGCGCCAGTTCCATCAGGACGACTGCCACGTATTCCTGACCGAGGCGCAGATCGCCGACGAGGTGCGGTTCCTGGCCCAGTTCATCGTCGGCTACTACAAGACTTTCGGCTTGCGGCCGACGGTGCGCTTTGCGACGCGTCCGGAAGTACGCATCGGCGACGACGCGCTGTGGGACCGCGCCGAGTCGGCGCTGCGCGCGGCCCTCGAGGCCACGGGGATGGAATACGAGTTGAAGCCGGGCGACGGCGCGTTCTACGGGCCCAAGATCGACTTCGACGTGACCGACTCGCTCGGCCGCCTGTGGCAGCTGGGCACCATCCAGCTCGACTACAACGCGCCCGAACGGTTCGACCTCGAGTACGTGGGTGAGGACAACCAGATGCACCGGCCGGTGGTGATCCATCGAGCCGTGAGCGGGAGCTTCGAACGCTTCATCGCGATTCTGATCGAACACTTCGCCGGCGCCTTCCCCGTGTGGCTGGCGCCGGAGCAGGTGCGGGTGCTGCCGATTACCGACGAGGTGGCGGACGGCGCCCGGCAGGTGGTGGCGCGCATGCGCGAGGCCGGGATCCGGGCCCATCTGGACGACCGCAACGAGACGCTCAACTACCGCATCCGCGACGGCGAGATGATGAAGGTGCCGTACATGGCGGTGATCGGAAAGCGCGAGGCCGAGGCGGATACGGTGGCGGTGCGGGTGCGCGGCGAGGGGAAGAAGCAGGAGATCGTCCCGGTGGCGGAGTTCATCGCTCGGGTGAGGGAAGAAGCAACGACGAGAGCGCTCACTCCTTAAACGACGAAACGGAGTGACGGCGCAGGGCCGAAACTGCGTCACGGAGTAGGAGCGCAGGGCCGATACGACGCAGGGCCGAAAACACGCAGTGCCGAAACGACGCAGGGCCGAAACGACGGGGGATCGGTGGGGGCCTGCGGCCCCTCAAAACTGCGAACGGGGCCGCGGCGTGCCGCGGCCCCTGATATTCGCCGTTGGAGTGCTTCCACTTCCCCGCCGTATCGGCCCTGCGCCGTATCGGTCCTGCGCCGTACCGGCCCTGCGCCGTACCGGCCCTGCGTCGTATCGGCCCTGCGTCGTATCGGTCCTGCGCCGTATCGGTCCTGCGCCGTATCGGTCCTGCGCCGTACCGGCCCTGCGTCGTACCGGCCCTGCGCTGGTTCTCGGTTACGCCCTTTCGGTCCCGCGTAGTATTGTTCTTTCGTACCTTCGTTCGCGGTTTCCCCCCTTTCTCTTAATGGATAGTTTTGTCTCCATGTCTGACCCTAAATTCACTCCCGTCATCATCGCCGCCGCCCGCACCCCCATCGGCAAGTTCCTCGGCGGTCTCGCTCCGCTCTCCGCGCCCGACCTCGGCGCCGTCGCCATCAAGGCGGCCCTCGAGCGCTCCGGCGTTCCCGCCGGCGAGGTCCAGGAAGTCATCATGGGCAACGTCATTCAGGGCGGTGTGGGGCAGGCGCCGGCCCGGCAGGCGCAGCTCAAGGCCGGCATCCCGGCGGGCGTCTCGGCGCTCACCGTGAACAAGGTGTGCGGCTCCGGGCTCAAGGCCGTGATGCTCGCCGCCCAGGCCATCAAGGCCGGCGACCGCGAGGTGATCGTGGCCGGCGGTCAGGAGTCGATGTCCAACGCCCCGTACTACGTATATGGTATGCGGAGCGGCGTGAAGCTCGGCGACCAGACCATGGTGGACGGGATGATCAAGGACGGCCTCTGGTGCGCCAGTTGCGACGTCCACATGGGCGGCCATGCCGAGTACACGGCCCGCAAGGCCAAGATCACCCGGCAGATGCAGGACGAGTTCGCCGCCAACTCCCACCGCAAGGCCGTCGCCGCCACGGAGGCGGGCCGGTTCAAGGGCGAGATCGCCCCGGTGAGCGTGCCCGGCCGCAAGGGGCCGACCGTCGTCGACACCGACGAGGGGCCGCGCAAGGATACCACCGTCGAGAGCCTGGCCCGGCTGCGCCCCGCGTTCCCGGGCAAGGACGGCAAGACCGACGAGCTGACGGTGACGGCGGCCAACGCGTCGAGCCTCAACGACGGCGGGGCGGCAGTGGTGGTCACGTCGGAGGCCTACGCCAGGGCCCACGGCCTGCCGATCATGGCGCGCATCAGCGCCTATGCCACCGGCGCGGTCGAGCCCGAGGAACTGTTCTTCGCGCCGATCTTCGCCGTGAAGAACCTGATGAAGTTGAGCGGCACCAAGATCGGCGACTACGATCTGATCGAAGCGAACGAAGCGTTCGCGTCGCAGGCGCTGGCCGACGGGGCGGGGCTCGGATGGGACTGGGACCGCGTCAACGTCAACGGCGGCGCGATTGCGCTCGGACATCCCATTGGCGCCAGCGGCGCCCGCGTGCTCACCACGCTGTTGTACGCCATGCAGGATCGCGGCGTTCACTCCGGCCTCGCAACCCTCTGCCTCGGCGGCGGCGATGCGGTGGCCCTCAGTGTCACCCGGGACTAATACCATGAAGACCAACGCTCTCGTCGAAGATCGCAGCATGGCGCTGCTCGGCACCGTCGGCTTCGCGGCGGCACTCGCCGCCGCCTCGCAGGTGGCCATCCCGCTGCCGTTCACGCCGGTGCCGATCACCCTCCAGCCGCTGCTGGTGGTGCTCGCCGGCATGATGCTCGGGCCGGTGTTCGGCGCCGCGAGCATGATGCTCTACCTGGCGGTCGGCGCCATGGGACTGCCGGTATTCGCCCCCATGGGGGCGCCGGGCATGCTGCGGCTGCTCGGTCCCACGGGCGGCTACCTGCTCGCCTACCCGGTGGCGGCCTACCTGGCCGGCGCGCTGGCGCTCCGGGCGCGCGGCTTCACGGGGCGCACGCTCGCGGCCGGCGCCGGCATCCTCATGCTCTACCTCGGCGGCCTGGCCCAACTGGCCATCCTCACCGGAAGCCTTACTCGCGCCGCGCTGATCGGCGTGGTTCCGTTCGTGGCGCTCGACGCCGTCAAGTCGCTCATCGCGGCTGCCGTGACGCGCTCGCCGGCGTCCGATCGGACGCGTTGACCCGGTCGAAGTTCCTCTTCACGGCCGGCGGGGCGCTCCGGGCTCCGTGGCGGATCACGACGTTCCTGGTGGTGGCATTCGCCGCCTGGGGCGTGACCGCCGCACTGCTGACTCCGCTGCTGGTCCACCTGTCCGCTGCCGCCGGTACTCCCGGCGCGGCGGACAGTGTGGTGGGCGTCGTGGCGCTCCTCGCCGCGACTCTCGTGTGCGTGCGCTTCGTGGACCGTCGCCCCTGGTCATCGGTGTGGATGGGGCGCGACGCGGTGCGCCCCCGTGCCCTGATCGAAGGGTGGCTGCTCGGGGCGCTCGCCATCGGCCTCCCCTGCCTGGCGCTGGCGGCCGTCGGCGAACTGCGCTTCGCGCCGGCAGCCCAGGGTTCGTGGTGGGGCGCCGCCGGACGGGTGACCTGGTTCCTGCTGCCCGCCGCGCTTCTCGAGGAACTCCTCACCCGCGGCTACCTGTTCGCGGTGTTCCGCGACGCCCTGGGTTGGCGCACCGCGCTGGGCGTCACCAGCGTGATCTTCGGGATGCTCCACATCCCCAACAACGGGGCCACCGTCGAGTCGATCACCATGGTCACGCTGGCGGGCGTCTTCCTCGGAGCCATCATCCTGGCCACCGGCAGCCTGTACGCCGCCTGGTTGGCCCATTTCGGCTGGAACTGGGCGATGGCCGTCCCCTTACATTCCCCGGTGAGCGGATTCCCGCTCGCCACGCCAAATTACCAACTGCTCGATGCAGGACCGCGCTGGTTGACCGGCGGTGCGTGGGGTCCGGAAGGCGGGCTCGCGGCTGCCGTGGGCATGATGGCGGGACTCACCTATCTCTACGCGCGACGCGGTGGTCGCGAGGAGTCATAGCATGACGGATCGGATTGCGGTGCTCGGCGCCGGCCAGATGGGCAACGGCATCGCACACGTCTTCGCCCAGGCCGGGTATCCGGTGGCGATGATCGACATCTCGAAGGCCGCGCTCGCCAAGGGGCGCGCGACCATCGGCAAGAATCTCGACCGGCAGATCAAGAAGGGCGCGCTGCAGGCCGCCGACAAGGACGCCATCCTGGGCCGCATCACCGACCACGATTCGCTGGACGCGGTGAAGGACGCGACGCTCGTCATCGAGGCGGTGACCGAGAACCGCCAACTGAAGGCGAAGATCTTCGCCGAGATCGACGCCAAAGCGCCGGCCGGCGCGATTCTCGCCACCAACACCAGCTCCATCTCGATCACCGAGATCGCCGGCGGCACCAAACGCCCCGAGTCGGTGATCGGCATGCACTTCATGAACCCGGTGCCGGTGATGCAGCTCGTGGAGATCATCCGCGGGCTGGCCACCAGCGATGCCACGACGGCCAAGGTGGTCGAACTGAGCAAGGCCGTGGGCAAGACGCCGGTGGAGGCGAACGACTATCCGGGGTTCATCGCCAACCGCATCCTCATGCCGATGATCAACGAGGCCGTGTACTGCGTGATGGAGGGGGTCGGCACGCCGGAAGCGGTGGACACCGTGATGAAGCTCGGCATGAACCACCCGATGGGGCCCCTCACGCTGGCCGACTTCATCGGCCTCGATACCTGCCTGGCGA
Organism: uncultured Gemmatimonadaceae bacterium; assembly: GCA_963814345.1. Taxonomy (GTDB): domain Bacteria; phylum Gemmatimonadota; class Gemmatimonadetes; order Gemmatimonadales; family Gemmatimonadaceae; genus JAGWRI01. The sequence continues at coordinate 123,028 of CAWFCT010000022.1, forward strand.
TTCTCGAGGTGCTGCACGACGGCCTCGGCGATCCCAAGTACCGGCCCTGTCCGCTGCTGCGAAAGTACGTCGCGGCCGGGTGGCTGGGGCGAAAGTCCGGACGCGGCTTCTACCAGTACTAGCCGATGCCCTGGGCGCTCACCCCCCTCACCGAAGAACAGCGCGAGATCCAGAAACTCGCTCGTGACTTTGCACTGGCCGAGGTCGCGCCGCACAGCGCCGCCTGGGACCGCGACGCACACTTCGAACCGTCGCTCGTGCCGAAGATGGGCGAACTCGGCTTCCTGGGCATGATGATTCCCGAGCAGTACGACGGCCTCGGGCTCGACACGCTCACCTATCTGCTGGCGCTCGAGGAAATCGCAACCGTGGACGCGTCGGTGGCGGTGATGATGAGCGTCCACAATTCGCTGCCCACGCAGATGCTGTTGCGCTGGGGCACGGAAGAACAGAAGGAGCGGTACCTGAAACCGATGGCGCGCGGCGAAAAGCTGGGCGCCTTCGCGCTTTCGGAGCCCGATGCCGGCTCCGATGCGGCGTCGCTGCGCACGCAGGCCGTGCGCGACGGAGACGGCTGGGTGCTCAACGGCACCAAGGCCTGGGTCTCGAGCGGCACCAAGGGCGACGTGATCCTGGCCATGGCGCGTACCGACACGCCGGACGACCGGCGCGGGGCCCGCGGCATCAGCACCTTCATCGTCACCCCCGACATGCCGGGCTTCACGATGGGCAAGAAGGAGGACAAGATGGGCCTCCGTGCGTCGCCCACCGTGCAGCTGGTGTTCGACAACCTGCGTGTGCCCGGCTGCAATCTGCTTGGCGAGGTGGGCAGCGGCTTCATCTACGCCATGCAGTCGCTGGACAACGGCCGGCTGGGCATCGCGGCCCAGGCCGTGGGCATCGCCCGCGCGGCGCTGGAGCATGCCGCCGCCTACGCCGCCGAGCGGCGGCAGTTCGGCAAGCCGATCAAGGAATTCCAGGCCATCCAGTTCAAGCTGGCCGACATGGCCACGCGCGTGTCGGCGTCCCGGGCGCTGCTCCACGCGGCCGCCACGGCCAAGGATCGGGGCCAGCCCGTGACACAGTTCGGTTCCATGGCCAAGTTGATGGCCAGCGAGACCGCCATGTGGGTGACCACGCAGGCGGTGCAGATCTTCGGCGGGTACGGGTACGTGAAGGACTATCCCGTCGAGAAGTTGTTCCGCGACGCGAAGGTGACGGAGATCTACGAGGGCACCTCGGAGATCCAGCGCATCGTCATCGCGCGCGAGTTGTATTCCCATCTTGGTTCTTCTTCCCTCTGATATCGAGCGCCCCTCATGAAGATCTTCGATACGATCGCCGGCATGGGTCACGAACAGCTCGTGCTGTGCCAGGACTCGGCGTCCGGCTACCGCGGTATCATCGCCATTCACAGCACCACGCTCGGCCCCGCGCTGGGCGGCACGCGCTTCTGGACCTACGCCTCCGACGAGGACGCCATCGTCGACGCGCTGCGGCTCGCGCGGGGCATGACCTACAAGAACGCCGTCGCCGGCCTCAACCTCGGCGGCGGCAAGTCCGTGATCATCGGCGACAACAAGACCACGGATCGCGAGATGATCTTCCGCGCCCACGGCCGGTTCGTGGAGTCGCTGGGCGGCCGCTACATCACCGCCGAAGACGTGGGCACGAGCACGGCCGACATGGACTTCGTGCACATGGAGACCGATTACGTCACCGGCCTCGCCGGCCGGTCGGGCGATCCGAGCCCCGTCACGGCGCACGGGGTGTTCCGCGCCATCCAGGCGTCGGCCAAGGAGAAGTGGGGCTCCGACGATCTGGCAGGCAAGACGGTGTCGCTGCAGGGCTGCGGCCACGTGGGCTACTACCTGTCCAAGGAGCTGCACGACGCCGGTGCCAAGCTCGTGGTCACCGACATCGATGCCGAGCGCGTCAAGCGCGTGGTCGCCGAGTTCGGCGCCCGCGCCGTGGAACTGGACGAGATCTACTCGGCGGAGGCCGACATCTTCGCGCCCTGCGCGCTCGGCGCGGTGATCAACGACAAGACGCTGCCGCAGCTGAAGGTGGAGATCGTGGCCGGGGCCGCCAACAACCAGCTGCTCGAGGAGCGGCACGGCGACGCGCTGGACAAGAAGGGCATTCTCTACGCGCCCGACTACGTGGCCAACGCGGGCGGCGTGATCAACGTGTACAGCGAACTCGCCGGCTGGACCTCGGAACGGGCGTTCCGCAAGGCCGACGAGATCTACGACACCGTGCTCCGCGTGTTCCACATCGCCAAGCACGACAAGCTCCCCACGTACGAGGCGGCCGACCGGCTCGCCGAGATGCGGATCAAGGCCGTGGGGTCGATGGTGCGCACGTGGCCGCAATGGCCCAACAAGTGAGTCGATGAGCGACGACCGGCGGATTGCCATCGCCTCCGACCATGCCGGCTTCGAGCTGAAGGCCAAGCTCGAAGCCGCGCTCGGGGCGCTCGGCTACGAGGTGGAGGATCTGGGCACCGACAGCGCAGACTCCACCGACTATGCCGACTACGCGCACCCGGTGGCCGACCGGGTGGCCGACGGGCGGGTGGGCCGCGGCGTATTGTTGTGCGGCACCGGGCTTGGCATGTCCTACGCGGCCAACCGCCATCCCGGGGTGCGGGCCGCGGTGTCGTGGACGCCCGAGATCGCGGAGTTGGCCCGCCGCCACAACGACGCCAATGTGCTCGTGTTGCCGGCGCGATTCGTCAGCGACGACGCGGCGGTGCAGATTCTGAAGACGTGGTTGGACACGCCGTTCGAGGGCGGCCGTCACGAGCGGCGCGTCGGAAAGATCGAACGGCCATCTCTTGCCGGTGGAAAGACGCCATGAATGACTGGGTGGACTGGGACCGTTGCCCGCCGGGCGGCGCGCTGCGCGCGGCCGACCCCGAGATCGCCGGTCTCATCATGCAGGAAATCGCGCGGCAGAACGACGGCATCGAACTCATCGCCAGCGAGAACTTCGTGTCGCCGGCGGTGCTCGAGGCGCTGGGATCGCCGCTCACCAACAAGTACGCCGAGGGCCTGCCCGGTAAGCGCTACTACGGCGGCTGCGAGATCGTCGATCAGGTGGAGCAACTGGCCATCGACCGCGCCAAGCAGCTGTTCGGGGCCGAGCACGCCAACGTGCAGCCGCACGCCGGCGCCCAGGCCAACATGGCCGTGTTCGCCGCCGCCCTGAAGCCGGGCGACACCTTCCTCGGCATGGCGTTGTCCAACGGCGGGCACCTCACGCACGGCTCCCCGGTCAACTTCTCCGGGCTGCTCTACAACGCCAAGTCGTACGGCGTCACCGATGAGGGCCTCATCGACTACGACGAGGTGCGGGCCAAGGCGCGGGAGCACAACCCGAAGATGATCATCGCGGGGTACAGCGCCTACTCCCGCGTCGTCGACTTCGCCGCGTTCGAGACCATTGCCAACGAGGTGGGCGCGCTGCTGATGGTGGACATGGCGCACTTCGCCGGCCTCGTGGCCGCCGGCGTCTACCCGTCGCCGGTGCCGCATGCCGACTTCGTCACCAGCACCACGCATAAGACGCTGCGCGGGCCGCGCGGCGGGCTCATTCTCTGCAAGGCGGAGCACGCCAAAGCCATCGACAAGGCGGTGTTCCCGGGCACGCAGGGCGGACCGCTGGAACACGTCATCGCCGCCAAGGCGGTGGCATTCCGCGAAGCGCTGGCCCCGTCGTTCCGGGAGTACTGCGCGCAGATCGTGCGCAATGCGCGCGCGCTCGCGGCGGCGATGATCGCGCGCGGATTCCACATCGTGTCGGGCGGCACCGACAACCACCTCATGCTCGTCGACCTGCGCAACCGCGGCGACGCGCTCACCGGCAAGGTGGCCGAGGCGGCGCTCAACGCCGCCGGGATCACCGTCAACAAGAACACGGTGCCGCGCGAGACCCAGTCGCCCTTCGTCACCAGCGGTATCCGCATCGGCACCTCGGCCGTCACCACACGCGGCATGAAGGAGCCGGAGATGGAGCGGATCGCCGTGCTGATCGACCGCGTGCTGCAGGCGCCCGACGACGCGGCCACGCGCGACGCCGTCCGCACCGAGGTCCACGAACTCGCCGGCGCCTTCCCGCTGTATCCGGCGCCCGAGATCTCCGTACCCGCATGACCGAGTCCACGGGACGGGGCGCGCTGCCGAGGCGCCTGGGCTTCTGGAGCGCCGTCGCCGTTCTCGTGGGATCGACCATCGGGTCGGGCATCTTCCGCTCGCCCGCCGGCATCGCCGACCGGCTGCCGGGCCCGCTTCCGCTTGCCATCGTCTGGGTGGCCGGCGGGCTGTTCGCGCTCTGCGGGGCGCTGACGCTGTCCGAGGTCGGGTCGGCGTATCCGGAAACCGGCGGCGTGTACGTCTTCATCCGCGAGGCCTTCGGCCGCCTGCCGGCCTTCCTGCTCGGCTGGTCGGAGTTGACAGTCATTCGCGCCGCGTCGCTCGGCGCCATCGCGATCACCTTCGCGGAGTACGCGATGCGGGCCGCCGGGTTCAATCCGGCCATCGCGCCCTACGACGCCTATGCCCATTACGTGGCGGCGGCGGCCATCGCGCTGCTCGGCATCGTCAACATCGTCGGCGTGCGGTGGAGTTCGCTCGTGCTCAACGCGACGACACTGGCCAAATACGGCGCGCTGCTGTTCATCATCCTGTTCGCGCTGGCCATCGCGCTGCCGCGCACCGGCGGCTACTACACACCCGTGGCGCCGGCCGGGAGCTTCGCGCTGCCGGCGTTCGGGCTGGCGCTGGTGTCCACGCTCTGGGCGTACGACGGGTGGGCCGACCTGAGCTTCGTGGCCGGCGAGGTGCGTGACCCGCAGCGCAACATTCCCCGGGCGCTCATCACGGGCACGCTGGCGGTCATCGGCATCTATCTGCTGGCCAACCTCGCCTATCTGGCCGTGCTGCCGGTGGACCGGATCCGGCACTCGCCGCTCGTGGCGGCCGATGTGGCGCAGCGGCTGCTCGGCCAGCCCGGGGTCGCGTTCGTCGGCATCACCGTGATGCTCTCCACGTTCGGCACGCTCACCGGATCGCTGCTCACGGCGCCGCGAATCTTCTTCGCGATGGCCGAGGACCGGCTGTTCTTCCGGTTCGTGGCCCGCGTGCACCCCCGGTTCCAGACGCCGTACGTCGCCATCGGGCTGAGCAGCGCGCTCGGCATCGTGTTCGTGCTGCTGCGCACCTTCGAGCAACTGGCCGACACCTTCGTCATCGGGATCGTGCCCTTCTACGCGCTCGGCGTGGCGGCCGTGTTCGTGTTGCGGCGGCGCGAAGGGTACCGGCCGCCGTTCCGCGTGCCCGGCTATCCGGTGGTGCCGGCACTGTTCGTCCTGTCCACGGTGTACCTGTTGGCCAACTCGCTCTGGTCGCCGTCCAGCCGGTGGCCCACCGTGGCCGTGTTCGCCGTCGTGCTCGCGGGTATTCCCGTGTACTACGCGACGGTAGGCAAGCGCGTGTGACGATCGGCAGGGGCCGCCCGCAACGGCGGTTGCCAGCCGTTGCACGATCCGCGCCACGATCCGCCCGTGGCGGGAGTTGTGAATGCCGGCGAAAGACCCCATAATGAGCACGTCGGGCATGGGGCCCGGCGCAGGGCGTACTGAACTCCATCCGATAGCGAACCTGTGAGTGAGCTGACGTTCCGTGACGGCATCATGGACCGCATTCTCATGCGAGAACGGCGGTTCAACGAGCGCGCCTATCTGTTCGTGCTCGCCGCGCTGGAATTCTGTCAGCAGCGCTTGCCGGAGCGCCGGCATATTTCGGGGCGCGAGTTGGCGCACGCGTGCCGCGATCTGGCCATCGAGCGATTCGGGGTGATGGCGCGTCCGGTGCTCGAGCACTGGGGCGTGCGGAGCAGCGCCGACATCGGGGACGTGGTGTTCACGCTCGTCGGGCTCGACCTGCTGCTCAGCCAGCCCGACGACAGCCGTGAGGAGTTCGTCGACGCGTTCGATTTCGACGACGCCTTCGAGCGCGGCTACCCGTGGTGCGGAGCGATTCACGTATGACCACATCCACCATCGAATGGCCCAACTGCCGCAAGTGCGAGGCCGGCGTGCTGCTTCCGCTCAGCGACTACGGCCGCGACGGCGCCCCGATCATGTACAAGGCTTGGGCCTGCAGCAATCCGGATTGCGGCTTCAACGTGCGCATCGACAACGGCGAGCTGAGCTACGGCCGTACGGTCGGTACGTCGCAGAAGTAGCCGCCGGAATGGCCGCCGCCTGCCGGCGGGCCGCCATGATCGCATGACATCGTCTCGTCTCCTGGTTCGCGTCGTCAACGCCTCCCAGGCGTCGGCTCGGGATGCGGCCGCCATTGCCGCCGGCACGCCGTCATCGCAACTCATGGACCGCGCCGGAACCGGAACCGCGCGCGAGATCGCGCGGCGGCTCGGGCCACTCGACCACCAGCGCGTGCTCGTGCTGTGCGGCCCCGGCAACAACGGCGGCGACGGATGGGTGGTGGCGCGAGCGCTCGCCGCCGCCGGTGCCCGGGTGGACGTCTCCGAGGCCGTCGCCGCGAGGTCGGAAGATGCGGTCGCCGCCCGCGATCGCGCCCGGCGCGAGGCCGGCGAACGCCTGCGCGAACACCCGCTCGCCGACGTGCGCGACACCACCTACGGCGTCGTGGTGGACGCACTGCTCGGCACCGGCAGTTCCGGGGCGCCACGCGGAGCCATTGCCGACGCCGTGCAGGTGATCGCGGCGCAGCGGGCCGCCGGCGCGCGCATCGCCGCCGTGGACCTTCCTACCGGGCTCGATGCCACGAGCGGCGACGCCGAGCATGCGGTGCCGGCGCACCTCACCGTCACCTATGGCACCATCAAGCGCGGCCACCTCGTGGCGCGCGGCGCATGTGGCACCGTGGTGGTGCTCGACATCGGACTCGGCGCGTGCACGGCGATACCGGACGACGCACCGCTGCTGATCGACGAACCGTGGGTCGCCGCCGAGGTGCCCGTCATCCACGCCGACGCGCACAAGGGCACGCGCCGCAAGGTGGTGATCGTCGGCGGGGGCGAGGGCATGTCGGGCGCGGTGATCCTCGCGGCGCGCGCCGCCCTCCGCAGCGGCGCCGGCATGGTGAAGGTGCTCGCCGACGGGAGTTCGCTCGAAGCCGTACGCGCCGCCGAGCCGGCCGCGCTCACCGCCGGCTGGCCGAAACACGACGCCGACGTGGATCGCGACGTCAACGGTTGGGCCGACGCGCTGGCCATCGGCCCCGGACTGGGCAATACCGATCGGTCGCACGCGCTGGTGGAGCGACTGCTCTCGCGCTGGCGCGGCCCGCTGGTGCTGGACGCCGACGGGCTCAACGTCTTCGACGGCGACCCCGAGCGGCTGGCCAGGCTGCTCGACGGGCGAAGCGCCGTGATCACCCCGCATCCGGGCGAGTTCGCGCGGCTCACGCACACCACCATCCCCGAAGTGCTGGCGCGCCGGTTTGACATCGGCTCTCGGCTGGCGGCGCGCCTCGGCGCGGCCGTGCTGCTCAAGGGGACGCCGACCGTGGTGTACGCACCCGATGGCACGGAGCGCCTCGTGAGCGCGAGCGGCAGCCCCGTGCTCGCCACCGGCGGCAGCGGCGATCTGCTCACCGGAATCACCGTGACGCTGCTGGCCCAGATGGGGCAGCCCACGGCGGCCGCTGCCTGCGCGGCGTGGACGCACGGCCGCGCCGCCGAACTCGCCCAGTTCGGCGGTGCCGCCCACGCCGAAGACGCGTTCTCCGCCGACCTCGACGAGTCGCTCGCCGACGGCGGCGATCGTTCGGGCGTGCGCCGCCGCTCCCGGATCGACACCGCGCCGCGGCGCGATGCGCGCGGCCTCACGCTCGACGACGTGCTCGCGGCGCTTCCCGACGCGTGGCGGCTGCGGCGCGAACCGCCGCCCGCCCCCGTGCTCGTGGTGTTGCCCGCCGTGGAAGACGGGGCGTGAGCGAATCCCGGCACGTCAATCTCGGACCGGGCGCCGAATTCGACGTGATCCGTGAACTGCTCCACCAGTGGGGTCCGCTCAGCGCGGGCGCCGGCGACGACGCGGCCGTGCTCGACGTTCCACTGGGACACCGGTTGGTGGTGAGCGTCGACACCACCATCGAGGACGTGCACTTCCGGCGCGGCTGGATCACCCCGGTCGAGATCGGGTATCGCGCCGTCACGGCGGCGCTGAGCGATCTCGCCGCCATGGCCGCGCTGCCCCTCGGTGTGCTCACGGCGTTCGTGCTCCCCGAGGCGTGGCGGGAACGGCTGCCCGAGATCGCCGACGGCATCGGAATGGCGGTGGCCCAGGCTGCGACGGCCGTGGTGGGGGGGAACATCTCGGCGGGCACCGAGTTGAGTGTCACCACCACCGTGGTCGGGCACGCGGCCGCCGTGCTCCATCGCGACGGCGTGCGCGCCGGCGATGCCCTCTACGTCACGGGGCGGCTCGGCGGGTCCGGCGCGGCGTTGGCGGCGCTCCTCGCCGGACGCCTGCCGCTCCCCGCGCACCGCGAACGGTTCGCGCATCCATCGGCCCGTCTCGCCGAGGGGCGATGGCTGGCCGCTTCGGGGGCCACGTCGGCCGTGGACATCTCCGACGGACTGGTGGCCGACGCGGCGCACCTGGCGGCGGCGGCCCGCGTGGGGGTGGAACTCGACCTCGGCGCGATTCCCGTGGTCGACGGGGTGGCGCCGCGCGACGCGGCGGCGAGTGGAGAGGAATACGAACTGCTCGTCTCCGCTCCCGGCGCGCTCGATGCGGAGGCATTCGCGCATGCGTTCGGGTTGCCGCTCACGCGCATCGGGCGGGCGGTGGCCGAGCATCCGGGCGAGGTGGTGGTGCTGGACCAGGGCCGCCGCGTTGCGGGGGCGCGGGGGCACGACCACCTTCAGGGTTGATGCGGACTCTCTACACGCTGATCGTTCTCGGGCTGGCCACTGCCGTGCTCGGCCCCGTGGTGCTGGTGGCGGGGCTGTTCGGAGTGCCGGATCGCCCGGGCGGGATCTACCAGCGCAGCATGCATCGCTGGGCCCGGCTGGGCTGCCGCGCGGCCGGCGTCCGGGTCGTCGTGCACGAGCCGTCGCGCATGAGTCCCGATCACGGCGTGGTGTACATCGCGAACCACGTGAGCTGGTTCGACGTCTTCGCGCTGGCCGCCACGCTCCCGCGCTACAGCTTCATCGCCAAGAGCGAGTTGCGAAAGATCCCGCTCTTCGGACCGGCGGCCGCGGCGGCCGGCATCGTGTTCCTGGAACGCGACAATCGGAAGCGGGCCTTTGAGTCGTATCGCGGGGCCGCCGAGCAGGTGCAGGCAGGCCGGTCGGTGGTGGTGTATCCCGAGGGCACGCGTGGGCGTGACTACCCGTTGCGCCCGTTCAAGAAGGGCCCGTTCGTGCTCGCCATCGCGTCGGGCGCGCCCATCGTGCCCACGGTCATCCACGGCGCGCGCGAGGTGATGCCCCGCGGCTCCTTCCGCATCCGGCCGGGCGACATTCATGTACATTTCCTCGAACCGATTCCGACGGCGGGACTGAGCTACGACGACCGGGGAGCGCTGATGACGCGCGTGTGGCAACGGATGGCCGACGCGCTGCACGACCTCTACGGTGTCAGCGGCTCGGATCGTCCCATCGCCAACCAGAACGAACGCGTCATCTGACCGAACCATACCGACTATGATCACCATCTCTCACGTCCACGCCCGCGAGATTCTCGACAGCCGCGGCAATCCGACGGTCGAAGCCGACGTCTTCCTCACCAACGGCATCAAGGGGCGCGCCGCCGTGCCCAGCGGCGCCAGCACCGGCGAGAACGAAGCCGTGGAACTCCGCGACGGCGATGCGGAGCGCTACGGAGGCAAGGGCGTGTTGACGGCGGTGCAGAACGTCGAGGAGACCATCGGTCCCGCCGTCGCCGGCATGGATCCCACCCTCCAGCTCGAGGTGGACGCCGCGATGATCGAGTTGGACGGCACGGAGAACAAGTCCAATCTGGGCGCCAACGCGATTCTGGCCGTGTCGATGGCCACGGCGCGTGCCGCGGCGCAACTGGCCAATCTGCCCCTGTACCGATATCTCGGCGGCCCGCTGGCCCGCGTGCTCCCGGTGCCGATGATGAACGTGGTCAACGGGGGCGCGCACGCCGGAAATACGGTGGACTTCCAGGAATTCATGATCGTGCCGCTGGGCGCCGAGAGCTTCACCGAGGCGCTGCGGATGGGCGCCGAAGTGTTCCACACGCTCAAGAAGGTGCTCACCAAGCGCAAGCTGAGCACGGGGGTGGGTGACGAGGGCGGGTTCGCTCCAGACCTCGCCAACGACGAGGAGGCGCTGCGGGTGGTGGTCGAGGCCATCGAGACCGCGGGCTACGCGCCGGGCACCGAAGTGGCGTTGGCCCTCGATCCGGCGAGCAGCGAGCTGTACGTGGACGGCACGTACGTGTTCAAGAAGAGCGGGGGCCACAAGAAGGACTCCGACGCGATGATCGAGTTGTACACCCGGTGGATCGAGGAATACCCGATCGTCTCCATCGAGGATGGGCTGGCTGAGAACGACTGGGACGGCTGGCAGAAGCTCACCGCGGCCATCGGCGATCGCTGTCAGTTGGTGGGCGACGACATTTTCTGCACCAATCCCGAGTTGCTCTCGCGTGGAATCGAGAACGGGGTGGCCAACTCGATCCTGATCAAGGTGAACCAGATCGGGACGCTCAGCGAGACGCTGGAGACGATCGACATGGCGCGTGGCGCCGGCTACCTGTCGGTCATCTCGCATCGGTCGGGCGAGACCGAGGACACGTTCATCGCCGACCTCGCCGTGGCCACGGGCGTCGGCCAGATCAAGACCGGGTCGGCCAGCCGCACCGATCGCATTGCCAAGTACAACCAGCTCATGCGCATCGAGGAGGAGTTGGGCGGTGCCGCGGAGTTTCCGGGCGGCGCCCTCTACGGGCTGTGAGCCGCCCGCGCCGTCTGCCGCCGGGCGTCAGGAAACTGCTATGGGCCATGGTGGGCGTCGTGGCGCTCGCCTTTGCCGTGCAGGGCGGGGAGTACAGCACCCTCGACCTGTTCCGCCAGCGCCGTCAGGCGGCCGAGTTGCGCACGGCGATCGATTCGTTGCAGCAGGTGGTCGACTCGCTCGGTCGCTACCGTGACCGCGTGCTCCACGATCCCAAACTGCAGGAGCGCATCGGGCGCGAGGAATTCGGGTGGGTGCGCGGCGACAAGGAGATCCTGTACCGGTTCGATACCCCGGACAGCGTGGGTCGATAGGCGGCGCGTTGTCGGGGGTTGCCGTACCGCAATGGGGGAATCTCCCGGCAGAGGACCGGCGTTTCCGCGACAGTGTGCCGCGGCGCCCGCGCGTAGCATACGTCGCGGACACGAGCCGCAAGGATCAGGCTACCGCCGGAGGACCGATGACCGCCACGATTCAGGCGCCACCCCACACGTATTCCATCCTGCTGCTGGCCAGCGACGGTTCGCCGGCCATGGAAGCGACGATCGGCATGGCTAGCCTCATCGCGCTCCGCGACCGGGCACAGGTACAGGTGGTGACGGCCGTTGAGCCGTTGCCGATGGTGACGCCCGAGGGGAACCTTCCCCTCACACCGGAGATCGAGGAACGCCGCCGGCTGGGACTCGAGCAGCAGGTGCTCGACCAACTGGCCCGGTTTGCGCCGGGGTCGAAGGACTGGCCGGTCAAACAGATCGACGGGCATCCCGATGCGACGATCGTGCGTGTGGCGCACGAGGCCGGGGCCGACCTGATCGTCCTCGGCCTGGGCGAGCACGGGATGGTGGACCGGTGGTTCGGCGGCGAGACCGCGCTGCGCGTGCTGGGCCTCTCCGACGTGCCCGTTTTCGCCGTCGCGCCGTCCGCCGACGCGCTCCCCAAGCGGGTACTGGTGGCCATGGACTTCAGCGAGACGAGCGAACGCGCGCTGGCCGCGGCGCTCCCGCTACTCGGCGAGGGGGCCAAGCTCACGATGGCCCACGTGGTTCCGCGGGATATCTCCATGGGTGTGTGGCCGGCGTGGGACGACGCCTACGAGAACGCGGTGAAGGCGAGCTTCGCCGAGCTGCGCGGCCGGCTGCAGATTCCCGACACGATGTCGGCCGAGGAGCTGGTGCTGTACGGCGACCCGGCGCGGGAGCTGCTCCGCCAGGCGGAGAAGATGCAGGCAGACCTCATCGTGGCCGGCACGCACGGCCACAACGTGATTGCCCGCACCCTGCTCGGCCGCGTGTCCACCAAGTTGATCCGCGGCGCCGATTGCTCCGTGTTCATCCTGCCTCCGGGGGCGCGTGCGCACTGAGTTCCTGAGAAGCCGGGCGGTCGTCCTGCCGCTGGCCACCCTGGTGGTCATCGGCGTGGGGGCGGTCGCGCTGGCATCCGAAGCCGGCGCCGAGGCGAGCCACTGGGTATGGTGGGGCGGGCTCGTCGTGGTCGGGGCCCCCGTGGTCTGGCGCACCCTCCGCGACGCCATGCGCGGACACTTCGCCACCGATCTCGTGGCCATGCTGGCCATCGTCGGCGCCGTGCTGCTCGGGCAGCCGCTGGCCGGCCTCGTGGTCGTGCTCATGCAGACGGGCGGCGAGGCGCTGGAGCACTACGCCGAGGGCCGCGCCTCGCGCGCCATCCGCGAACTCGAAGCGGCGGCGCCGCGCACCGCGCACCGGCTGGAGAACGGCTCGATCACGGATCTCGCGGTCGATCAGATCGGCGTGGGCGACCTGCTGCTCGTGCGCCCCGGCGAGTTGGTGCCCTGCGACTCCGTGGTGACCGACGGGCACTCGCTGGTCGACGCGTCGCGGCTCACCGGCGAACCGATTCCCGTAAGCGCCGAGCAGGGCGTGCCGCTGATGAGCGGAAGCGTCAACGGCGACGGCGCACTCACCATCCGCGCCACGGCGCTGGCCAACGAGAGTCAGTACGCCCGAATCGTCGAACTGGTGAGGCATGCGCAGGAGAGCAAGTCCCCGTTGCAGCGAGTGGCCGACCGGTACGCCGTGTGGTTCACGCCGATCACGCTCGGCGTGTGCGCCGCGGCATACCTTACGACTGGTGACTGGGTGCGGGTGCTGGCCGTGCTCGTGGTGGCCACGCCCTGTCCGCTCATCCTCGCCACGCCCATCGCCATCATCGGGGGCATCAACGCGGCGGCGCGACGCATGGTGATCGTGCGCAACGGGGGCGCGCTGGAACAGTTGAGCCGCGTGAACACCGCCGTGTTCGACAAGACCGGCACGCTCACCGTCGGCACGCCCGAAGTCAATCGCGTCGTCCCCGCCCCGGGGTTCACCGAGGACGAGGTGCTGCGCCTCGCCGGCGCGCTGGAGCAGGGATCAGGGCACCTGCTGGCGCGCACCATCGTGCGCACGGCCGAGGAACGGCTGGGTACACTGCCCACCGCCCGCCACCTGCACGAATCGCCGGGGCGCGGGCTGTCGGGCGACGTCGACGGGCGCGAGGTCGCCGTCGGCGCGCGGGCCTACATCCTCGAGCAACCCGGCGTCTCTGCCGATGCCGTAGCGGCACTCGAACACGGCGGCAGTGGGTTGCGAGCGTACGTGGCGGTGGATCGCACACTGGCCGGCATCGTGGACTACGCCGACCGCCTGCGCCCGGGCATCGCGCAGGTGTTCGCCGACCTGCGGCAACTGGGGATTCCGCGCGTCCTGCTGCTCTCGGGCGACCACACGCCGAACGCGCGGGCCGTGGCGGCCGAGGTGGGCATCACGGAGGTGCACGGCGATCTGCTGCCCGAAGACAAGGTGGCGGTGGTGAACCGGCTGCTGCACGAAGGGTCGCGCGTGGTGATGGTGGGGGACGGGACCAACGACGCACCGGCGCTCACCGCCGCGGACGTGGGGATCGCGCTGGCCGGACACGGCGGCGGCATCACGGCCGAGGCGGCGGACGTGGTGATCCTGGTGGACGAGCCGGCGCGCGTGGTCGAGGCCGTGCGGATCGGCCAGCGGACGATGCGCGTGGCGCGCCAGAGCATCTGGGTGGGGCTGGGGCTGAGCGCCGTGGCGATGGTGTTCGCGGCACGGGGGTATATCGTGCCGACGGTGGGCGCGTTGCTGCAGGAGGGGATCGACGTGGCGGTGATTCTCAATGCGCTGCGGACGAGCGGGGGGAGGAACGGCGGCTCTGCCAACGGCGGAACTACGAGTTGAGAGTGGACGGTCGACTGTCCACCGTGGACCGACGACTCTAGACCGGTAGTCCCGTAGTATTGGGCAGGGATGGGTGGCCGGTGTGACGCGACGGCTTGACGCCCCGCCGGCGAGGACTACTTTTCAGGCACTGACGCGGGGTGGAGCAGCCTGGTAGCTCGTCGGGCTCATAACCCGAAGGTCGCGGGTTCAAATCCCGCCCCCGCTATACGCCGGCCGGTCCGCAAGGGCCGGCCGGTTTCTGTTGGGGCGTCGCGCGATTAGCTTTCGCGGCCGGAGAATTACGGGGCAGGGTAGCTCAGGTGGTTAGAGCACGGCACTCATAATGCCGGGGTCGTGGGTTCGAGTCCCACCCCTGCTATTGCGGTCTCGCCCACGGCGCTCCGCGCCCGTGGGCCGTCATTGTAGGGTGATGGTCTGCATCATGCCGTGCATGAAGTGTGGCTTCCCGTCCTTCGCGTCGGGCACGAAGCAGATGAGCAGATAGTTGCCCGCCGTGAGATCCGCCGTAAAGTAGGTCGTCTTCCCGGGGGACTCGAGTGAGGCGCCGCCCAATGGCTCGCCCGGCGCCGGCCCCTCTTCCTTGGCGAACCACGCCACCATATCCTCGGCCGTCTTGCCCGGCGCGAGTTTCACCAGTTCGAGTTCGTGCGGCTGCACGCCGGCGTTGGCGACCGCGAAGGTGTGGTGCCCGACCGTCAGCGGTTTCGCCAGTTGGAAGCCGTACTCCACCATGGTGATCGAATCGTCGGCCACGGGAGCGGCAGTGGCCCCGGTGCTCGCCGTGACGGTGAGCGCGCGGAACATCCCCTTGGTGAAGTGTGGGACGCCGCCCGGCACGTCCACGAAGCAAACGATCGCGTAGTCGCCCGGCGTGAGCGACAGCGTGGCGTTGCTCGACGCGCCCGCACCGACGGCGTTCGGCCCCCCGAACATCACCGCCCACGCGGGAATGGGGCCGGGGTGCTCCAGCGCCGCGATGAGATCGCCGGCCGTCTTGCCGCTGTCGAGTCGGACGACGGCGGCGTGGTGAATGCCGGGACCGTCGTTGACGAGCGTGAACGCCACGTAGCCCGCGGGGATCGAGTCGGGCGCCTCGAAGGCGAAGTCCTTCGCGTGAATGGTCACCGGGGTTGGCGCAGCCGCTGCCGGCGGCTGTGGAGACGATTGCTTCTCGGAGCACGCCGAGACCGCGGTCAACGCCGCGGCCATGGCGGCAAGCGTGAAGGGGACACGCACGTCGATTCCTCCGACGGTGGGAGAGGGGGCCGCCCGACGGGCGGCAACCCTACTATGCGAGCATCCCGCGCACCGAGCAAGCCGCTGGTTCAAATGCTCGACGCGGCAAACGCATGGCCACGCTTACGCGCACGCGTATCGTCGCACAAACACCAGACGCCGCAGCGGCCGGCCTACCCGCCCACGCATTGCTACACGGCGCCGCCGGGCAACGCCTGCTTCACGTGGTCGTACAACTCCGTCTCGAGCTGGCCGGTGGTGCCGCAATCCAGTCGGGCGTTCGTCGTCCCGGTCATGTCCACGGCCACCGGGCGCACGTCCGTGCTGAGCTTCGTGTGGGTGGCATCCAACGCCGTGACCGTGGTGATCACCGAGAAGTAGACGCGGCTGTTGTTCGCCCGCGGACCGGTGGGGCCGTTGCCGCAGTCGGCGTAGGTCGAGAGCGAGTGTCCGTTCCACTGCCCGCTGACGTGGAAGTTGGTGCTTCCCATGCGATGCGTGTGCGGATCGTTCACCACGACCTCGATCCCCATGGCCTTGTACGCGCCCTGCAAGGCCGTCCACACCGTGGTGGCCGGCGCATCGAACTGCTGCTCCGATCCACGCACTTCGTTGGCCTGGAGCACGCGGCCATCGGCCACGGCGACCGTCCGCTCCGTAACGGAGGGCTGCGAACCGCTGGACGCGCAGCCGCCAATGGCGGCCAGCGCGAGAAGCCCCGCGGCTGAGTGGAGTTTCATGTATCCAATCCTGTGTTCGTGAGGGTTGCGGCACGATGGGGATCGGACCTCGCTGAGTCAATCCGCAAGTTGGCAAGCGGGCGAAGCTGTATCAGACCTTGCACTGCCAGGTCGAAAAGTCCGGAAAATGCGGCCAGCAAGAGTTGAAATCGGAACTAATGGCCCATGAATCGGTCCAATTGGCACTGTATAGCTCTTTCTATACACAGTCTAGTGTCTAAACAATTGACACTCAGCCTAAATCGAAGAGTCTTCACCCCGTAGCGCGCAACGCCACGCGCCAAGTAAGCCGAGCGAAACGCTCCCCGGGCGAACTCAGGACTCGACGATGCTCACACCTCCACTGCACCAGATTCAGCATGGCGCCGCGACTCACGGCTGCACGGTGCGTGAACGGACCGTGCTCCGCGCATGCCGGAACGTGGTTGGCTGGGCAGTGGTGGCGATCCTCGCGTCCACGGCCGCCTGTGCGTCGCTTCCGATGGCGGGCGCCTCATTCACCTCGGCCCGATATTCCAGTGTTGCCCCGGCCGGTGCGTCGTTCGCGCTGAACGCCGTGGAGGCCCCGGCTGCCCGCCGCCACGCGTCGCTCTACGCGCCGAACATCGCGATCGGCGACTCCGTGCTGGCCGCCACGGTCACGCGCCTCCGCAAGCTCTCGCCGGCGTTCGACTCGGCAATCGTCGCCATCGAGACCTCCGGGATTCCCGTGGTGATCGGCACCGAAGCCCAGCTTCGCGACCAGTTGCCGCCGGGATACCGGTACGTGGGCGGATGGCAGGCCCTGACCGCCGTGTACCCGCTCACGTCGAACGGATCGCGCGGCCGGCCCATCGAGCACGTCGCCGTCATCTTCCGCCTCTCGGCCCTTCGAGCCGCGCTCAAGACCGACGGCACGGCGGCGGATTCCGCGCTCTTCAACCGGTTCGTGGAGCGGGTGGTGGCGCACGAGATCTACGGCCACCTGATGCCGCAACTGGCGTTGGGCAAGACCGCACCCGTGGCCTGCGACGATCCGACCAGCGCCGCCAACTGGTACACGGCCTGCGTCATGCAGCGCGAACGGCACGTGATGGCGCAGCTCGTCGAAGCGCGCGGCACGTACGCGACGCTCGGCACGCACTAGCCTCGACGACGGGCCGTCGCCCTTTCGCGACGGCGCCTCGGAGGCCGGTCGGGGATTCCCCCGCGGCCCCGAACGAACTCCCCGATTGGTGGCCCCTCGCGGCCGTACGAACGTTCTCTCCGAACCCATCGGAGGCGCCACCATGATTCCCGATCCGCTCCATCCGGCCGTCGTGCACTTCCCGATCGCGCTCATGTTCCTCGTCCCATTGGTCGCGCTCGTCGCGCTCTGGTACATCCGTCGCGGCGTGCGCGTGTCGCGCGCGTGGATGGTGCCGGTGCTCTTTGCCGGAGCGTTGGCCGTCAGTGCCTGGGCCGCGCTCGAGACGGGAGAGGAACAGGAAGAACGCGTCGAACGCGTCGTCCCCGAAGGGGTGATCGGCGGGCATCAGGAAGCCGCTGAAACGTTCCTCATCCTCTCGACGGCGCTGCTCGTGGTGTCGGCCGTCGGGCTGGTGAAGGGACGTGTGGGGGCCACGGCCCGGTGGGTGGCGACGTTCGGCGCCGTGGGCGTGCTCGCGGCGGGCGTGCGCGTGGGCCACAGCGGCGGCATGCTGGTGTATCAGCATGGTGCGGCGAGTGCCTATGCCACGCCGTCATCCGGCGGCAATCCCCTGCGGCCGGCCCCTGCGGGCCGCGGAGAGCGCGAGGGCGAATAGCCGGAACGGGACGCCGGCGCCGGTGGCGCCGGCGTCAGTGCCCGATCCAGTACGTGGCCTCGAGCAGGAACACGTTCGTGGGCACGGTCCGGAAGATCGCGCCCACGTCGCGGCTGGTCTGCAAGTCGCCGACCGGCGCGAAGCCCGTGCGCTGCTGCTGCCACACCAGGTAGATGGCCGATCCGGGCCGGTATTCCCAGCGCCGCACGGCGTTGCCGCGCAGACTGCGAATGTTGAAGTCCGGATTCCCGATCGTGAACGGCGCCGACGGTCCGGCGGCGTCGGGATCGACGGTGTAGAGGTGCCGCGCCGCGTCGTACGCGATGGTGCCCCGCTCGCGGTGAGCGTGAGGCCTCCCGGCGGACCGTAGCGCACGTCGGCGCCATCGGGGGGGCGCACCGCGGTGGCATGACAGAACGGGTCGGCCTGATTCCCGGGCGCGCGCGTAAGCTTGGAACTCGCTTAGGGCAGGGTGAAGGGTGGCCGGATCATCGGCGCGCGAATGACCGCACGTTACCTTCCGATTCGACACCCCCGGAGTTTCCAATGGTTGTCAGGTTCCTGTCATCTCTCGCCCTTTCCGTTCGCGAGGCGCCCGTGCATCTTCGCCGCATCCGCGCGCCTCGGGTTTCCAAGTCCATCGCTGCCGTGCCGCGGGTCGCCGCCGGAGAACGACCCCCGGTGGGGTTCCGGCCAGGAGGCTGTGCATGCGGGTTCTGATCGTGGAAGACGACCCGGAGTTGGCGCACGCGCTGCGCGACGGATTCCGCGACATGCGCGTGGAGGCCACCACGGCAGGCACCTTCGCCGAAGGGCGGGAGCGGGCGCTGCTCGCGTCGCACGACGTGATCGTGCTCGACGTGATGCTGCCGGGCGGGTCGGGCTTCGACCTCTGCGCGGAGTTGCGCGAACGTGGGGTGGACACGCCGATCCTGATGCTCACGGCCCGCGACGGCGTGGACGACCGCGTGCGGGGACTCGACGCCGGCGCCGATGACTACCTCACCAAGCCGTTCGCCTTCAAGGAGCTGGCGGCGCGGGTGCGCGCGCTCGTGCGGCGGCCGGCGGCGGTGGCGTCGGAGCGCGTGGAGGTCGCCGATCTCACGGTGGACCTCGCCACCCGCCAGGTGCGGCGCGCGGGGCGCGAGATCGAGCTCACCGCCAAGGAGTTCGCGCTGCTCGAGGTGTTCGTGCGGCACGCGGGGCACGTGCTCGACCGGGCCGCGATCACGGCCCACGTCTGGGACGAGAATCACGATCCGTTCACGAACGTGCTCGAGGTCCTGGTGCGCCGGTTGCGCCGCAAGATCGACGACGACTTCGAGCCGAAGCTGATCCACACGCTGCGCGGCGCCGGATACCGCTTCGGGCCCTGACCGTGGCCATGCAGCCGCTCACGGCGCTGCGGTTGCGCCTCACCGCCTGGTACGTCGGCACCCTCGGCGTGATTCTCGTGCTGCTGGGCATGGGAGTGTTCGTCGTCGTCCGGCATCAGTTCGCGCGGCAACTCGACGTGTCGTTGCAGCAGGCCACCCTCGAGTTGGAGCGGGCCGCCGGCATTCGCGAACAGGAGCGCAAGTCGGCCGAGGGCGCCGTGGTCGACGCGGTCGACGAACTGCACATTCCCGATCGCCAGTTGTACCTGTTCGATACGACCGGCGCGCCCGTGAAGCCCCCCGTGGCGCCGGCGTGGATCCGCGACGAGGCCCGCCGGGCGGCGACCGCGGGCACGGTGGACGCGCGCCACCACGTCCGGCACGAGGCGACGGTGCGCATCCACGCCGAGCGGTTCACCCTGCCGAGCGGCACGCCGATGGTGGCCGTCGCGGCGGCCGATCAGGTGGAACTCGAGGACCAGTACGCGGCGCTGATCGTCGTGTTCGGCGGCGCGGCATTGGCCGCGCTCGTGCTCGTGGCGGCCGGCGGCTACTTCCTGTCGCGCAAGTCCACCGAGCCCGTGGAGCGCAACATCGCGCACATGCGCCGCTTCATGGCCGACGCGGCGCACGAGTTGCGCACGCCGGTCGCGGTCATGCGCACCACCGCCGAGGTCACGCTGCAGCAGGAGCGCGGCGCGGAGTCCTATCAGAACGCCCTGGGCGTGGTGGAACGCGAGGCCGAGCGGCTGGGCGGCATCGTGGACGACCTGCTCACGCTGGCCCGCGCCGACGCCGGGGAGCGTGCGGTCCGGCGGCAGCGCGTGTTCCTCGACGACATCGCGCTCGATGCCGCCGACGCGGCACGCACGCTGGCCGCCGCGAAAGGCGTGGGCCTCGACGTCGGCACGTTCGAGGAGGCGGCGATCGAGGCGGATCCCACCCTCATCCGCCAACTGATCATGAACCTCGTGCACAACGCCATCAAGTTCACTCCTGAAGGGGGTGAGGTGCGGGTGGACATCGAGCTGCGCGATGGCCATCCAGTGCTCGTCGTGGCCGACACGGGAATCGGGATCGCTCCCGAGCACCTGCCACACGTGTTCGATCGGTTCTTCCGCGGCGATCCGGCGCGCGTCCGTTCCGAAGGAGCCGGACTCGGCCTCTCCATCGCGCGCTGGATCGCCGATCTGCATCACGCGGAGATCACGCTCGACTCGACACCCGGAGCGGGGACCCGTGTGGAAGTGAAGTTTCCACGAATTCAGAAGTCGCCGGTGTCATCAGCCTGACAGGTGGCCGCGTTACCGTTCGGGTGTTCCACACTCGATGGTGCCATGAGACGACTTCCCTTCGCCGCGGCCTGCGCGGCGATCGTTGTGATTACAGCCCGGCCGGCCGATGCGCAGCGCCCGGTGACGCGGGCCGAGGCCATCGCGGCGGCGCTCGCCCACGGGCCGGCGCTCTCGCTGGCCGCGGCCGACACGTCCGCCGCGCGTGCCGTGCTCCTCGGCGCGCGGGAGTTCGCCAACCCCACGCTCAATCTGAGCGCGACCAAGGACGCGCCCCAGCGCCACATCTACGCCGACATCCCGCTCGATTTTCCGTGGTTGCGGAGCGCGCGCATCGCCAGCGCCCGGGCCGCGCGGTCGTCGGCGCTCGACCGGTTTGCGTTGCAGCGCGCGGCGGTCACCTTCGACGCCGAGACCACCTACGTGAATGCGGTGGTGGCCGATGCGCGGGCCCGGCTGTCGCGGCGCAACGCGCAGGACGCCGATTCGCTGCGCCGCATGGCGGTCGCCCGTCGGGACGCGGGCGACGCCAGCGATCTCGATGTGGAACTGGCGACGATCGCCGCCGGCACCCTGGATAACACGGCGCTCGCGGATTCGCTCACCGCCACCGCGGCGCTGCTCGATCTGCAGACGGTGATGGGCGAACCCAGCCGCCAGGTGCACATCGCGCTGGCGGACACGCTGTCACTCACCGACACGTCGTTGACGGGCGGCGTCGGCACTCCGTACGCCGTGCGGGCGGCCGAGCAGGCCGTGACGGCGGCCGACGAGGCGCTCACCGCGCAGCGGCGCAGCGTGTGGGGTTCGGCATCGGTCCAGGTCGGCGTGGATTTCCACGACAACACCCAGAGCGGCTATCTGCCGCTGGTCGGCCTGGCGATTCCCCTGCCGCTGTTCAACCGCAACGGGAGCGGCGTCACGGCAGCGCAGGCGGAGCGCGACCGCGCCCGTGCGCAGCTGAGGCTCGTCGAGCTGGAGAGCCAGCGCGATATCGCGCGGGTCACGGCAGCCCGGGCCATCGCGCTCCAGCGCGTGACGCGCGATCGGACGCTGCTCGCCAGTGCCAATCGCGTGGCCACCATGTCGCTCACCGCGTATCGCGAAGGCGCGGCCCCGCTCGCCACGGTGTTACAGGCGCAGACCAATGCGCGCGACACCCTCGGTCAGTACATCCTCGACGTCGGCACGGCCAACGCGGCCGCGGCGGCGCTGCGACTCCTCACGGCTTCGGCACCCCGTACTCCATGAAGACATTCGCTGCTTTCCTCGTCGCGCTCACGCTGTGCGCCTGTGGAGGTTCCGCAGGCGATCAGGGCGCAGGCACCTCGGGCGAGATCCCGCCCGTGGTCGGTGCGCGAACGGCGACGGTGGGTCCACGCGCCTTCGTCGAAACGGTGAATGCGATCGGCGCCGTTACCCAACGGCCTGGACGCTTCGCCGCCATGGCGGCGCCGGCGCCCACGCGCGTCGCGCGTGTCTTCGTGACGCTGGGCCAGCACGTTCAGGCCGGCGACACCCTCGTCGAGCTCGAGCAGCAGAGCTTCAACGCCGACCTCGAGAGCGCGGACGCGGCGCTGGCCGGCGCCCAACAGACGTACGACCGCCAGCAGCGGCTCGCGGCCGAAGGCATCGCGGCACGCAAGGACGTGGAACAGGCCAAGGCCGCGCTGGCGCAGGCCCGGGCGGCCCAGATCGCCGCCCAACGCGACCAGCAACTCGCCACGGTGCGAGCTCCGCTCGCCGGAGTCGTCACCGTGATGGACGCGGTGGTCGGCGCCTCGGCCGAGCCGTCGCGGACGCTCGTCGAGGTCACCGATCCGCATGCCCTCGACGTGATCCTCCAACTCACGGCGGATCAGGCCGCTGCCGTGCGGGCCGGCCAGCCGGTGGTGTTGACCGCCGGCCAGTCGATGGACGGCGATTCGCTCGGGACGGGGCGCGTGGCCGACATCGGCGTCGAACTCGATTCGGCGACGCACACCGTGCCGGTGCGCGTCGTCGTCGCTCGGCCCACGCGCCCCCTGCGTGTCGGTGAGACCGTGATGGGACGCATCGTGGTCGCCACGCATCCGCATGGACTGGCCGTGCCCATCGAGGCCCTGGTACCCGAAGGAGAGGGCTATCGGGTGTTCGTCGTCGACTCGGCCGGAATCGCGCATGCGCGCCAGGTCACCGTGGGGGCGCGCACCGACCGGTACGCCGAGATCCTGCGGGGCGTGACGGCCGGCGAGACGGTGGTCAGCTACGGCGCCTATGGGGTCACCGACAGCGCGAAGATCCTCCGGGAGAAGCCGTGAGCGGATCCCGGTCCGTGTTCGGCCTCGTCGCCAACCAGCGGCGCTTCGTCTATCTCGCCGTCACGCTGTTGAGCGCGGCCGGTGTCTGGACCGCCACCCGGTTGCCGTCGGCGATCTATCCCGAACTGCAGTTCCCTCGCGTGACGGTGCTGGCCGGCGGCTCCTCGCTCAGCGCGCAGCAGGAAGTGTTCAGCGTCACGCGACCGCTGGAGGAGGCGCTCAGCACGGTGCTGTACGTCCGCCGTGTGGACTCCAAGTCGATCCGCGGGCAGACCGAGATCCAGATGCTGTTCGCGCCGAACACCGACATGATCTACGCGCTACAGCTCGTACGCGCCGCGATCGCGGAGGTGCAGCCGGAGCTGCCGCCCGGGGTCACCGTCACCGCCGACCGGATCACCCCGTCCGTGTATCCCATCCTCTCCTACAACGTCGAGGGCGGTGACCCGGCGCAGCTGTACGACATCGCGCGCTACCAGATCAAGCCGATCATCTCGCGGGTGCCGAACGTGGGGCAGGTGGAGGTGCAGGGATCCGATGTGCGGGAAGTCGAGGTGGTGGCCGATCCCGCCCGCCTGGCGCAGCACGGGATGAGCTACGACCAGTTCGGCGCGGCCATCCGTCAGGCGATCGCGGTGAACGCCATCGGGCGGGTGGATCGGAATTATCAGCAGTTCCTCGTCGTGACGGCGAACGAGGCGTATACCGTCAACGACATCGCGGACGTGGTCGTGGCCCCCGGCGTGCGCGTGCGCGACCTCGCGACGGTAAGCCTCGGCACCGAGGACCACACGACGGTGATCGCGGGGGATGGGCGCCCGGCGGCGCTGATCAACATCACGCGGCAGATCGGGGGGAACACGCTGGCCATCGCCGACAGCGTGGCCGGCGCCATGCATGCGATTTCGGCGACGCTCCCCCCGGGCGTGCATCTGAAGGCGGTGTACGATCAGTCGGAACTCGTGCGCGACGCGGTGAAGGCGGTGCGCGATGCCATCATCATCGGCGCCGTGCTCGCCATCATCATCCTGCTGATCTTCCTCCGGCACGTGCGCATCACCGCCATCAGCGCGGCGTCGATTCCCCTCACGATGATGATCACGCTGTTCGTCATGGGGCTGTTCAATCAGACGCTCAATCTGATGACGCTGGGCGCCATGGCCATCGCCATCGGCCTCGTGATCGACGATGCGGTGGTGATCACGGAGAACATCGTCCGCCATCTGCATCTGACCGCCGATCGCACGACGGCGATTCGCGAGGCGGTGCAGGAGTTGATCTGGGCCGTCACGTCGTCCACGCTCACCACCGTGGTCGTGTTCCTGCCGCTCGGGCTGCTCGAGGGCGTCGTGGGGCAGTTCTTCAAGGCCCTGTCGCTCACGCTCACCATCGCCGTGCTCGTGTCGCTGGTGCTGGCATTCACGATCATCCCACTGCTCAGCGAGCAGTACGTCACCGAGCGCGATGCGGAATTCGAGCCGGCCGCGGGGACGGCCGCGGGTCGCGGGGTGCTGCACGCCATCGGGCGTTGGGTCGACGCGCTCTCGGATGTCTACGAACGCGCCCTCTCGCTCGTGCTGCGCCACCGGGCCTGGGTGTTCGGCGCCGGTATCGCCCTGGCGGCGGCGGGCTACGTCACGTACCGCGGGGCGTCCACGGGCTTTCTGCCGGACATGGACGAGGGGTCGTTCATTCTCGACTACTGGCTGCCTCAGGGAACCTCCCTCGCCGAATCCGACCGGGAACTTCGCCAGGTGGAACGCATCGTGGCGCAGGTGCCCGAGATCTCCGGCACGTCGCGCCGCCTGGGCGCCGAACTCGGGCTGTTCGCTACACAGCAGAACCGCGGCGACATCACCGTGCGCCTCGTGCCCCCCAGCCGGCGGAGCCGCACCATCTTCCAGGTGATCAGCCAGCTGCGGGATACCCTGGCCATCGCGGTGCCGCAGGTGCGGATCGAGTTCGTGCAGATCCTCTCCGACGCGCTGAACGACATGTCCGGGGTGACCAACCCGGTGGAGATCAAGTTGTTCGGCGACAATCTCGACACGCTCGAGACCTACGCGGCATCGCTTCAGATTCCGCTGGGGAAGGTGCCGGGGGTGGAGGACCTGTTCGACGGCGTGGTGGATCCGACGCCGGAGCTGGCCGTCCGTGTGCACGGGGCCGCGGCCGCCCGGCTGGGGCTCACGCCCGAGGAGGTCGCCGCGCAGGCGAGCGGCGCCCTGCTCGGCGTGCCGGCGGGGCAGATGTACCTCCAGGACCGGGCAATCGGCGTGCGCGTGCGCGCGCCGGACTCCGTGCGCTACGACCCCGCGGATCTCCCCGGCATTCCCATCGTGCCGGCGGCGGGCGGGGCCGCGACCCCGCTGGCCTCCCTGGCCTCGATCTCGCGCATCGAGTCGCGCAGCGAGCTGACGCGCGAGAATCAGCAGCAGGAGATCACCATGACCTCCGACCTCGGCGACCGGGCGCTCGGCGACGTGATCAAGGACGTCAAGGGCGTGCTGGCGGCGCACCCGGCCCCGGCCGGCGTGCGCATCGAACTGGCCGGACAGTACGAGAGTCAGCAGAACGCGTTCCGGCAGATGCTGCTCGTGCTCGCGCTCGCCGCGGCGAGCGTCGTGGCCGTGATGCTCATCCAGTTCCGATCGTTCGTCGAGCCGTTCGCCATTCTCATCGCCGCGCCGCTCTCGTTCGTGGGCGCCATGCTGTTGCTGCTGCTCACCGGCACGGCGCTCAACGTGTCGTCGCTCATGGGGATGATCCTGCTGGTGGGCCTCATCGTGAAGAACGGCATCATCCTGCTCGACTTCACGCGATGGCGCATGGTGCACGCCGGTATGGAGTTGGAATCGGCGATCCTCGACGCGGCGCGCGTGCGGCTGCGGCCAATCCTCATGACGACGCTGTGCACGCTGTTCGGGCTGTTGCCGCTGGCGCTGGGCATCGGCGCCGGAAGTGAGATGCAGAAGCCGCTGGCGCTGGCCGTGATCGGTGGGTTGGGGCTCTCCACGCCGATCACGCTGTTCGTCGTCCCGACGCTCGTCGTCGCCATTCGGGGAAGGGGCTATCGGTTGGAACCCGACGCGGATTAGGGCAACCGCCGCTGGCCGCTGGGCGGGCGACTTCGTACAATTCGGGTACGATCCGCTGACCCCCCCGAGGAGTATCCGATGACCGACCCGACGTTCCGCGACCTGACCTCGGAAGAATGCGAGGCCCTGCTGGCGGTGAACCACGTAGGGCGCCTGGCGTTCACGTTCAAGGATCGCGTCGACATCGAACCCATCCACTACGTGTTCGAGAACGGATGGATCTACGGACGTACGGCCGAAGGCAGCAAGCTCTCCACCATCGGCCATCACCCGTACGTGGCGTTCGAAGTGGATGAGGTCCGCGCGATCTTCGACTGGCGGAGTGTGGTGGCGCACGGCACGGTGTACGTGCTCCAGGCGGGAGACGGTGAGGCCAACGCCGCCGAATACGAGCGCGCGGTGGAGGTGCTCCGGCGCTTCGTGCCTCGGACGCTCAAGGCCGGTGACCCGGTGCCCTTCCGGACGGTGCTGTTCGGCATCCACGTGGACGAATTGCAGGGGCGCGAGGCGCGACAGGTCAAGCGCCGCCGGACGCAGCGCGACAAGAGCGCGGGCAAGCGCGGCAAGTAGCGCCAGGGGGGGACGGTTGCCGTAGCCCGCGAGGGGACGTCGACGGGCACTACCATTTGGTGCCGACCCGGTTCATCTTGCAGGGTACATGCGAGGGGCGCCGCACCTGGTGCCGAGCCCACGTAGCCCACCCGTTTCTCGACGCTCATGCCGAAGTCCAAGTCAGCCACGGCGACCGCCGACCCGCCCGCCTCACTGCTCAGCGTCGCCGATGCGCTCTGCCGGTCCGCGGCCGAATGCTGTCGTCAGCACGATCGCGTGGCCCGGATCGTGGAACGTTCCGACGTCGAAGTCGAGGTGACCTTCGCCCAGCAGTTCTGTGAAGTGATCCACACCGGCCTCGGCAAGTTGCTCGACGTCTACGAGCGGGCGGCCGCCGAAGCGCCGGCCGCCGACGGCGAGGCCTGGCGTCAGCGGGCCAATGCGCTGCAGCATGCGGCCCGCGACTATCTGCGGCGTCACAACGAGTGCGATCTGGCGGCGCGCAAGCTGCACCGCCACGATTCCCAACTCCTCGCCACCCTGGCGCTGGAGTTCGAGTTCGAGGCGTCGGCTCTGCTCTCGCTTCGCCACGCCACCGAGGCGTATCGTAAGGAGCGGCCCGAGGCCGCCTGACGACCTTCTCGCTTCCCGCTGTATTGAATGACCAAACAGAAACCAGCGACGCGGCGGCCGAACCCCTGGTTCCGGCTCCGCCGCTCTCGCATTCAGGGCACCGGCGCCTTTGCCCGCGTCGACATTCCCAGGGGCACCCGCATCATCGAGTATGTGGGCGAACACATCACTCCGGCCGAGGCCGACCGGCGCTATCCCGATGACGACCGGTCGTCGCGCCACCACACGTTCCTCTTCACGCTCAACCAGCGTACGGTCATCGACGCGGCGCACCAGGGCAATGCGGCGCGATTCATCAATCACTCGTGCGATCCCAACTGCGATGCCGTCATCGAGCGCGGGCACATCTGGATCTACGCCATCAAGGACATCCCCAAAGGCGCCGAGCTCGCTTACGACTACCAGTTCGAGCACGTGGCCGACTACACCGAGGAGGATCTGGCCCTCTACCTGTGCCGGTGCGGGAGCGCCAACTGCCGGGGGACCATCGTGAAGGTGGATCGCCGGCGGAAGCTCACCCGCCGCTGGGAGGCGAAGCGGCGCGAGGCGCGCCACCACGCGGCCAGCCGCCACGCCAGCCGGACGCTCCACAAGTCGTGACCGTTCCGCGTCCCGCGTCTCCGCCCATGACGGCGCTCCTCGAGCGCGTGGTGGATTACGCAGGGCTCTTTCCGCCGGCCCGCCTCGGCATGGAAGCCGCCGTCCGCGCCTACGCCGAGTATCGCCAGGGGCCCGACGCCTGGATGCTGGGCCGGTTCGTGGTGCCGGCGTCGCGCCTGGAGGAGTTCGAGATCGACGGTGGTGCCCTCCTGCCCGACAGCGCGTCGGCGTCGTGGGCGCTGAGTGCGCTCGTCGGCGCGGACGTCGAACTCGACGTGCGCTCCATCGAGCGCTTCAACGACCGGCATCGCGACGCCCGTCACGGCGCCGTGCACGTGGACACCGTGGAGTTGAAGGCGGCGGCGGTGGACGACGTCCGACGCGCCGACGCATTCATCGGCGCTTTCGACGCGTTCGTCGAAGTGCCCGTCGGAGACGATCCCGAATCACTCATCGCCGCCATCGGCGACGTCGGGGCCAAGGCCAAGGTCCGCACCGGCGGCCTGACGCCGGAGGCCATCCCGGCCGCTTCGAACGTGGTGCGCTTTCTTCGGCGCTGCGTGCAGCAGGACGTCGCCTTCAAGGCCACCGCCGGGCTGCATCACCCGGTCCGCGCCGAATACCCGCTCACCTACGAACCCGGCGCGCCACGCGGCGTCATGCACGGATTCCTGAATGTGTTCCTCACGGCGGCGTTCGTTCGCCACGGCCTCGACGATACGGCCGCCGTCGACCTGCTCGAGGAGCGCGACGCGTCGGCCTTCCGCGTGAACGGCGACCGTCTGGAGTGGCGCGATCACGCGGTCACCGCCGACCAGTTGCGGGCGGCGCGCCGCGACGTGGTGGCGTTCGGCTCGTGTTCCTTCCGCGAGCCGGTGGACGACCTGCGCGCCCTGGGGCTGCTATGAGCGCCGTCATCGATCACACGCACGATCCCGCCCTGCGATCCTGGGTTTCCGGTGCCGACGCGCCGGGCGCCGATTTCCCGATTCAGAATCTTCCATTCGGCGTCTTCCGGCGACGAGGGGACGCGGCCCCGCCGCGGGTGGGCGTCGCCATCGGAGACCGGGTGCTCGACGTGCCGGCGCTGGCCGACCTGGGACTCGTCTCCGGCGCCGCGCTCACGGCGGCGCGCGCGGCGGCCTCCGACTCGCTGAACGCGCTGATGGCGCTGTCACCCGATGCGGTGCGCGCCCTGCGGCACTCCCTGGTCGAGATGTTGCGGGTGGGGGGCGCGGGCCAGCCCCACGCCGACCGCCTGCTCGTGCCGCTGGCCGGGGCCGAGTTGTTCGTGCCGGCGCGCGTGGGCGACTACACGGATTTCTATGCGTCCATCTACCACGCCACCAACGTCGGCTCGATGTTCCGCCCGGACAATCCGCTGCTGCCCAACTACAAGTACGTGCCCATCGGCTACCACGGGCGCGCGTCGTCCATCGTCGCCAGCGGCGCCGGCGTGCGGCGCCCGTGGGGGCAGACGCGCAACACACCGGACGGGCCGCCCCAGTTCGGCCCCACGCGCCGGCTCGACTACGAACTGGAGATCGGGATGTACGTGGGCCCGGGCAATGCGCTCGGCCGCGCGGTGCCGATCGCCGAGGCCGAAGCCCATGTGTTCGGGCTGGGACTGGTGAACGACTGGTCGGCGCGCGACATCCAGACGTGGGAATACCAGCCGTTGGGGCCGTTTCTCGCCAAGAACTTCGCCACCACGGTCTCGCCGTGGGTGGTGACGCTGGACGCCCTGGCGCCCTTCCGCGCGCCGGCGTTCGCGCGGGCCGAGGGCGATCCCGCTCCGCTGCCCTACCTGGCCGGACCGGCGGAGCACGCGGGGTTCGATGTCACGCTCGAGGTGTGGCTGAGCAGCGTGGCCATGCGTGCCGACGGCACCGAACCGATGCTCGTGAGCCGCGGCAGCTTCACCAACATGTACTGGACGGTGGCGCAACTCGTGGCGCACCACACCGGCAACGGGTGCAACCTGCAACCCGGCGATCTGCTGGCGAGCGGCACCGTGTCGGGGCCCGAGAAGGACTCCCGCGGTTGCCTGCTCGAGCGCACCTGGAAGGGAACCGAGCCGCTGTCGCTTCCCGGCGGCGAGACCCGCACGTTCCTGGAGGACGGCGACGAGGTGGTGCTGCGCGGCTACTGCGAACGGGACGGCCGCGCGCGCATCGGCTTCGGCGAATGCCGCGGCCGGATCGAGCCGGCCGCGGCCGCCGCCGGCTAGTTCATCCGCTCGATCTTGGACGTGGCCGTCGTGCCGATGTCGTAGGACACGCCGGCGTCGGTGAGCGTGAGCGTGGCCTTCACGTTCTCCTGGCCCTGGCCGCCGAGGAAATTCCCGTCGTGCGACAGAAACACCATGCCCGTGCCCGTCGAGGTGCCGTCCATCGACGCGTTCTGCCCCTGGACGTTGCCCAGGCCGGATGTCGTGGACGAGGAGTTGCGCGTGATCTTCCAGGCCGTGGTGCTGCCGATCGTCGTGTCGCCGGCCACGGTGAACGTCGAGATCACCTGACGCTTGACGGTGAGGCCGCTCTGCACTCCGGTCACGGTGGACGTATCGGTCCAGGTCGCACCCGCTGCCAGGGGCTTCCGCACGCGGGGCAGGATGTGCACCAACTGATCGGCCACGCTCTCGAGCGCCGCCGCCGTGTCGCCGACAGCGGCCTTGGAGTAGAACTCGCCGGTCGGGGAGAGCAGCGCCTGCACCTGCTTGCCCATCAGCGCGTCGAGGCCCGGCGTGGGTCCCATCGACGTCGTCTGGGTGATCGAATCGATGGTGACCGTCATCGCCAGCGTGTCCGGCGCCTTTTGGGCCAGCGCCATGGTGAATTTCTGCCCCGAATTCAACTCGGCATCGTTGGTCTGACCCATCACCGTCTGCGTGATCTTCGCATGGACGGTCATGTGGTAGTGCGACGTACCGGGCGCGTAGTGAAACTGCTGGGCCGCGGCCGTGCCGAACGGAAGGATCAGGGCACAGGCGAGCGCCGCGGGGGTGAGGGCGCGAACGAACATGGAGTCTCCCGAATCGTGAATTGGCGTCACTACAGGGCGCGCCCCGACGGGCCGGACGCGCAGACTCCGAAAATTAGTGTCCCGCCGGCCCGGGTGCCATTCCGAAAGCTAGAAGCGTCCCGTCGATCCGAAGCCCTCACGCCCCGCGTCGCCGGAATCGAGGGGCGATGTGCGCACCATCACAGGATGGGCGCACAACACGAAGAGCAACTGGGCGATCCGCTCGCCGTGCGCCACCACCACCGGCGCCCGGCCGTCGTTCCGGAGCATCAGCATGATCTCGCGCCCCACGTACGCCCGGTCCACGAGCCCCGGGGAATTCCGAATCGTCAGGCTCCGCTTTCCCGTAGAGGAGCGGGGAAGCACGAGCATCGCGACGTGCTTGGGAAAGGTTCGGGTGACGAACAGACCCGTTCCAACCGTCGCCTCGTCCCCCGGCGCGAGGGTGAGCGATTCGGGGGGCGGGCTCGACGCGGCCGGCCCCGTCGCCAGGCAGCAGCGGACATCGTATCCTTCGCTCTCGTCGGCGGCGGTGGGCAGCCATTGGTCGTCGTCGTCACGAGTCGAGAATCCGAGGTCGAACTGAATGAGCGCGTCGAGAGTCATGGCCGTCCGTCGTTGGTGGAGGTGAGAGGGTGTCATCCGTGCCGCCGTCCGCAAAGGTAGCATCCCGCCGCCAGTCGTACTGGGCGGCCAGTCGTTCGCCGCGCTACAGCCTGCTGTTCGCGCTTCCGCTGCTCCTGTTCTACGAGGGGCTCATCGTGGCGCGCCCGGCCCGCGTCGGCGACGCCCAGATCCGGAACGGCGCCGACGTGCTGCTGCACCAGCTGTCGTACGCGCTCCTGGGCCCCTGGGGGCCCCTGGCCCTGATGGCAGCGGTGATGGCGGTCTGCGTGGTGCTCGTGCGGCGCGATCTCAAACGGGGCGGCGGCCTGCACGCCGGCACCTTCGCCCTGATGTTCGTCGAGTCGGCCGTGCTGTCCGTGGCGTTCGGCCTCGTGGTCGGCACGGCCACCGCGGAGTTGCTCGGCCAACTGCGAGCCCTCTCCATGGGGCCCATCCAGGGCATGGACGCCACCACGCGACTGATGCTCTCGCTGGGGGCCGGCCTGTACGAGGAGCTGGTATTCCGCGTGCTGCTGGTGGGTGGCCTCGCGTTCGGGGCACGCGTGGTGCTCGGCATGAGCCGGCTGACGGCGGGCATCGGGGCGACGATCATCGGCGCCCTGGCCTTCTCCGCGTTCCACTACATCGGGCCCTACGGAGAGCCGCTCCAACTCCAGTCGTTCGTCTTTCGCGCCATCAGCGGCGTGGTGTTCAGCGCGCTGTACCTGACCCGTGGGTTCGGCATCACGGCGTGGACGCACGCGCTCTACGATATCGGGGTGCTGCTGGGATAGGCGCCCTGCCAACCGCCAACTGGGGGCTCCCGACTGCCCACCGCCAACGGTCGAGGGTGCGCAGCTACCCGTCGGCTCTCAGTGCATCCGCAAATGCCCGCACCACCTGGCCGGCCGGCTGGATGTCGTGGATCTGCGCCACGCTCTTCCCGGCCTGCCAGTAGTCTTCGGCTCCGTCTGCCGCATGGAGCGATTTCTTGAGCTTGCGCGCCGAGTTCAGGGCGTAGATGGTCCGCATCCAGTGCTTGGTCCGGCGGTGGCGAAGCATCCACCGCGCGACCGGGCCGGCGCCGGTGCCCAGGCGACGCACGTAGGCGTTGTTGATCACCGCCACCGGCACTCCCGTCAGCCGCTCGGTGAGCACGATGTCGTCCTCGCGTGCCGCGACGATGGCCTGCTTGTAGTCTTCGGCGGCGCTGCACTCCGTGGTGGCGATGAAGCGGGTGCCAAGCTGGGCGCCGGCGTAGCCCATCTGCAGGACGGCGCGGAAGTGCCGTGGTTCTCCGATCCCACCGGCGCAGACCAGGGGGAGCCCGAGGTCGTGCAGCTCCTCGAACAGCTGCTCGGGGGTCTTCTCGCCGGCGTGGCCGCCGGCCCGGTTGTTCACGGCGATCAGACCGTGGACCCCACCGTCCACGGCTTTCAGCGCCCACTTCCGCTCCGTGACGTCGTGGTACACCACGCCCCCCACGGCCCCCACCTTGTCGACCACCCACCGCGGATTGCCCAGCGAGGTGACGAAGAAGCGGACCCCTTCCTCCAGCGAGATGTCGATCCAGCGCTCCATCCGCTCGCGATACAGCCGGCTGGACTGCTCGATCAGGGCGTTCATGCCGATGGGCTTCGAGGTCAGCGACCGGATGTAGCGGAGGCCCTCACGATAGCCGTGCCCGTGGACGTAGGTGAGCGAAATGGGTTGGACCACGCCGATGGCCCCCGCTTCGGACACGGCCGCCACCAATTCGGGGTTGCTGCATGGGTACATCGCGCCACAGATCAGGGGCACTTCGATCCCCAGGCGCCGCGTGAAGGCGTTGTCGGCCAGGGACTTACCCATGGATCCCCGAAGGGTTGGACGTGGAGGGCGGCACCGGGGCGAGCCGCCACACCACCGAGGCCGACGCTACGGCTTCGCCGGTGGCATCCCGAATCGTGGCGGTCACCGTATAGTCGGTCTCCCCGGTCACGGAGCGGGGCGGGGAACAACGGCATTCGGCGGTCAGCGTTCCCCGGGCCTTTTTCAGGTACTCGATGGACAGGCTCCGGACGATGCCGCGGATGCCGCCCGGAAGCGCCGCGAGCATCGCGGTGCCGCTGGCCACCTCGGCCAGGTTGACCAGGGCCACGGCATGGACCGAATTGAGGTGGTTCCGGACGCGGCGCCGGTCCCGAAGCGTCCATCTGGAATAGCCCGGCTCCAGCGCGACGACTCGCGCCCCGATGGTTCCGGTGTATGGGGCCATCCAGCCAATCATCCGGCTGAACAGCCACCGTCCTCCCGGCAGGCCGCTGAGCCGGCGCCACATGGCGATGATCCGGGCGCTCGGGGCATCCAGCGAGGCAGGCATCTGGTGGCCGTCGGGGGTGGACATTCGACGGGGCCAGATTGTCTGCATTGCCCCGCGCCCCGGATGGTAAGTGGGTTCAACAAGGTGGGCAAGGATGCGTGGCGGCCGGACCGAATGCCGAGAACGCCATGCCCCGGTACTGGTGGCCGTACCGGTCCTGGATCGTCCTGTATGCGCCAATATGACGCGTACGACTTGATAGGACCTCGGCGGGCGAATGTGCGGGCTCGACCCGATCGCAGCAGATGGAGCAGGGGATGCTGCCGTTCCCGAACGGCACGGCCGGGGAGAGCGAGCGGGTCGGATGGCCGATTGCCACGACTTGCCTGAGCCGCCGCATAGGCAGCGGAGTCGAGTGGCTATCGGGCCACAGGGTGCACGCCAAAGCAGGCTGCGATTCGACCTGGATTTGAGCGGATCTGTGGCGGAATCGCACGTCAGACTAGGCGAATATCAGGAATTTGAGCCTGTTGATAGCGATAATATCAAGTACGTTATCATGTGATACATAATCGATTGATATTTATGCTGTTATTAGCAGTATCACAAATATTCGAAGATCGTGAACGGCGGTCATCGTGTCCGGTACAAGGCCTGTTCAGCGGTCACGGGATACCCGGCTTTGCGACGCGTGGTCTGCCATCGCCCAGATGCCCTGATATCACATCGCATCGAATTATCAACACGAATCGATAGCGCAGTTCGATCTCGGCCTCTGGCAGGCAAGCATCCCCTGAGTTCGCCTGCGGTCTCGGGCAGAGGCCGCCGGAGGGGTGGCCAGATATCGCCATCGGACGTCGAATCGCCGGCGGGCCGCGTTAGCGCATGGGCCTGGTCCGGAGAATAGGCGCAGGCGTTCAACCGCGGTGCGGCTGCCATATCGTCACGGCGTGTATTGAGGCTCCGTTCGGCCCGATGCGCCACCGCGATGCTGGCAACGGCGTGCCATGGACGGGGGCGTCCCGATGCGTGGGGAAAGAAAAGGGGGGCGGCCAGACTGGCCGCCCCCCTCCGTGATCGGATCCTTCAGATCATGACTGGCTCACGGCACGTGCCGCACCGAGGTCCCGTACTTTGAATTGATCACGTCGATGAGGTCGTTGGCGATCGTGACGTGGGTCGAGCTGCTCGGGTGGACCCCGTCCAGCGAGAACGCGGTGCCGAAGGGCTGCGTCGGGCTGGCCAGATTCGGCGGATAATCGATCGCCCCAGGGGTCTGGGCCAACTGGGCGAGCGCCACGTTCGGGTCCCAGTATGCAAACCCGATCGCGTCCGCCTTGCTCTGGATGTAGGCGTTATAGGAGTTGATCAGGTTGAACACCTGGAGCTGTTCGGCGGCGTCCAGCACCAGGTAGTCGCCCACGGGGGCGGTCACGTCTCCCTTCACGCAGGCGATGATGGGCGGATGGAGGCCCGCCTTGATGGCACCCACGATCTGGATGTTGATGAGCGACTGGTTGCCCGGCGCGGTGAAGCAGTCTGGATGGATGGTGATGGTGGTACCGGCCGCCTGGTCCAGTCCGGCCACGAACTGCGGGTTCTGAAGCGCCGCGGCCGGAAAGAGCTGCGGAGCGGCCGCTACCTGGACAACGCCGATCAGGACGCCCTTGAGGTTCGGCGCCCCGGCCGTCAGTTGGCTGATCATCGCATCATAGGCCGCCGTGAAGGTGGCCAGCGGAGTCGCCCCGTCCGGCTGCCCGGTGAGGGCGGGGGCGAGGACGTCATTATTGCCGATCCAGATGGTGGCGAAGGTCGGCTTGGCGACCAGCGCCCGCTGGGCCTGGGTCAGCCCACCCAACACGAAGGTGGTCAACGGGTTGGGCCCGCTCGTGCCGGCGGGGGATGTCAGGTCCGCCACGTTGGCGCCCGGCACCGCCACGTTGTTGAGCACGTCGGTGATCGACGCCTGCGTCCGCAGGTAGCAGCTGGTCCCGGTGCTGGCCGGGTAACCGGCGGGGGTCACCCGCGTCTGCGTCTGGAAGTTGTCGATCGGCGGCGGGCACCCCGGGTTCTGCAGCGCCGGATAGGCGAACCGGGTGCCGAACTGCTGGGCCAGCAGCACCGGATACGCGCGACTCTGCGTGGAGTCGTTGATGCCACCGGACTGATACCCGGCGGTGAGGCTGTTCCCAAGGGCCACGTAGCTCTTGAAGATGCTTCCGCCGGCGTACGACGGCCCGACGGTCGAATGCGGCATGTCACAGCTGGCCAGGGCCCCGAAGAGCCCGGCGACCGCGACACCGCGAAGGAGATTCATGGTGCGAGACATCTCGTATTCTCCAGGTGGGTGGTCTTAGAACGAGGCCTTGAGGCTGAGGGAAAGGATATTCGCGGCCAGGGTGAACACACCGTCGTTGAGTTGAGCGGCGGTCTGGCTGCGCGAGGTGCGGTCGACGATCCGGCCGCGGCGGCCAGGCGTCCAGACGTAGGCGTACGCCGCGTCGAGCGTCAGGGCGTGCGTGAGCGGGATGCCCAGGCCCACGGTGTAGTTGGCGCGATCCTGGTCGGGGAGGATCGGCGTGACCGTCACGTCGGGAGCCGGCGTGGCCACGCCCGCGTAGCCGAACCGATACTGCCACTTGTTGCCGGCGGTGTACTGGGCACCGAGGCGGATGGCCGACGAGTTGTTGTAATCCTCGAACTGGGTGCGCGTGCCGAGCGCCGGATTGGCGAAGTGGATGTCGAGCTGATGGAACCGCTTCCAGCCGATCCAGGCGTAGTCGGCGCTCAGCAGCCACCGGTTGAAGCCGTCGTACGACACGCCAACCTCGGCCTGGTCCGGGTGCACGAGTTCCGTGGTGCCGCCCTGGGACACGAGCGCACCGCTGGTGAACTGACTGGCCACGAGGCCGTCCACGGGGGTGCCAGCAGGGGCCCCAAGCGCGTTGCCGCTGGCGAGCGTGAGCCCCGTCGGGACCTGCTTGAACGTGGCCTTGCCGTTCTTGTAGTTGAAGTTCAGCGACGACAGGTATCGCCCGCCGATCGTCCAGTGGTCGTTGAGGTGGCCGAAGAATCCCACCGTCACGCCGTAGGAATAGGCGCTGCCTTTGAGCGTGCCACGCGCGAATTCGGTGCCCTGCGCGATGCCGAGCTGCCCGAAGGTGATCGGGCCCGTCGGGCCCGCGGCGGCGACCTGCGTCGAGAGATCCACCGACTGGATCAGTTCAACGTTCGAGTGACCGATGATGGGCCCGCCGCCGATCATCCAGTTGTCGTTGATCTTCCAGGCGATGTTCGGTTGGAAGTAGAGGGTCTTGATGGATGCCTTCAGCGCCAGGAACCTTCCCGGAAAATCGTCGTGCCACTGCGACGTCAGGCCGTAGGGCACGTAGACGCCGAGCCCCCACGAGAGGCGATCGTTCTGCCGATGCGTGAAGAACAGGTGGGGTGCATACGAGGTCGGAACGTCGCCTGGATAGCGGCCGAGTGAGCTGTCCCGCCTGAACGCACCGGTGACGGCAATCGATGCGCCGCCGACGACCAGCGAGTTACCGGACAGTGCGGCGGCGTAGGCCGGATTCCAGTAGATGGTGGACGCGTCCTGGCAGGGAGCGCCGGTAACCGCATATCCGCGCCCGACGGCGCAGCTGCCAATTTCGTTCAGACCGAATCCTTGCGCGAACGCCGTTGCCGGTAGCGCCAGAAGCGCCGCGGCCAGGCAATGCCGCGTGAAACGGTGCACACTCATCTCCATCCTCCTAATGATTCTGCGCTCGCACGACGCGCACGAGCACATCGGGAAGACTGCGAACACTCAATGTGCGCCGCCGCGGGGCGCCGATAATCGTGACTCGACCTGAGTCTGGTGCGGGCACTGCGGCTCGCCATTTGGAACAAAAGTGTACTAGGTATTGCCGCGAAGGTAGAGGGGGCAATTCCCGTAAACTCTGATGGGGTTCATCGGATTTCCCGGGTTCGGCGGTGCCCAGGTGCCCGCTCGTCCCATCAAGGGGTCAGGCGGACCTCGGAATACACCGTCGTCCGGTGGCGGTACGGCGCGTCCAGCGACCGGGCGGCGCCGACCAGCAGGGCGAACCCCGGGAGATACGCGGCCGGAATCGTGCCGCTGCGCAGCGCCATCTCCACGCCCGCGACCCGGTGCCAGCGGTTCGGTGAGGAGCCCGCGCTCACGCTCACTCCCTCGTAGTAGGGGGTCAGCATCCCCATCGGTACGCTCACCTTGTACGCCAGGAGCGCGCTGCCGCGCCCCGGACCGGTCGGTACCACGGCGCCGTTGGGAAGACCGGGAATGGCGTAGCGCGCCGCCGTCAGACTCGAGTCCACGAGCGGGGAGGGCATCCCGCCCGCGGCGAAACGCTCGAACGCCAAGCCGCTCCCATTCATCTGTCCCCACGTTCCCCGCGCGACCAGCGGGAACGGACCGATGCCGGACACGCCGAATGCGCCACGCACCACGATGCGAGAGACGCCGTCCGGGCCCGTGTTCCCGGCGTCCCCGTGGATGGCAAGCTGCTCGAAGGCGCCGCGCTGCCCGCTCGACTGCCGCAGAGTTCCGCTCCATTCGCCGAACAGTAGGGAGCGCGACTGCCGAATTTCCGGGGCCCCCAACGCGAGGCGTTCGTAGCCGAAGCCGCCGCGGAGCCGCCAGTCCCACTGGTCACCCATCGCGGTCCACGCCGCGGCCACCAGGCCCCCGCGTCGTGTGGCGTCGTAGCGGGCGCCGGTGGTGCCCGCCACCGATCCGTAGCCTGGCTGCCGGCGCGCCGCGTGGAGGGCGGCGTCGAGTTCCAGGCGCGACCCGCGCCAGGCCAGTCCGAACGTGCCGCCCCGCCACTGCGTGCGCGCGCCGAACGCTGCGCCGGCCAGCGCGTCGAGCCGTCCGATCACGTCGATGTTCGTGAGGTACACCGCGCCCACCAAGCCATCGGGGCCGTAGCTCTCGCCCGGGAGCCAGCGACCGTGGCGCGCCCCGAGCCCGTACGGCCGCGGTTGGCTCACGGGGTTGGTCGGCATCGTATCGCGGACCACCGGGGCGGGCGGTGCCGCGGCGCCGTACGCACCCACGAGGCTCACCACGTGCCCCGCCGTGACATCCGCGTTCAGCCGGCGCACGTCGTAGCCGCGGGCGTGCAGCGCCAGGAACCACACCGAACCATCGGCGGGGTCGACGGCCGGCGCCACGGCGGCGCCCGTGACGCGCGTCAGGGCGCTCTCCCGCCGGGTGGCCAGATCGAACTGCGCCAGGTCGATCACGCCGCCACGATCGGTGGCGTACACCAGCGTGTCGCCCCCGGGGCGGAAGCTGGCGTCGAAGCGGTTGGCCCCGTCGTCGGGATCGACGAAGTGGAAGCCGGTGCCGTCCACCCGCGCGATGCCCAGCCGCCAGCGGCCGCCCCCCGACGCACTCACGACGAACTGGGTGGCGCCGGGCGCATACCGCGGCCGGTAGTACGACCGCGACGGGTCGCCGCGCAGCACCGTGGTCACCGCACCGGTCCCCAGATCCACGCGCACCACGTTGCAGGAACCGCCCACGCAGCGGGTGCCCAGCGCATCGCGGCCGTCGGGCGACGGATCGGCATCGCGCACGCCGCCGTCCACGGTGACCCGATAGACTCCGCCGGAGGCGATGCTCCAGACGTAGAGGTCGGGGCGCAGCGTCCCGTCGGCCTGCCGGGTCAGGCGGTTCACCAGCACCCGGTTTCCCGGGAGGAAGCGCGGCTGCACGAACCCGCGCCCACCCACCGCCTCGAGCGTGGCCAGCGCCTGCCGCGGCCGGGGATAGAACCGTTTGGCCGCCACGTCTTCGGGATCGCGCGCGAGCATCTCGCGCGTCAGCCGCTCGGCCACCGTGTCGGGCGGCGGCGTCGCCGTGGACCACACCACCAGGCGGGACGGGGCGGCCCCCGACCGCAGCACGATCGCCACCCGGCGGCCGTCGGGTGAGAGCGCCGGATCGCCCGTCTGCCAGGCCAGGTGCTGTATGAGCGTTCCCTCAACGATCCCGGCTCGCGAGAGCGCGCCGGCAGCGTCGGTGGCCTCCGCCGTCAGCTGGGCGGTGAACCGGCCGTACAGCACGCGCGGCGAGTCGCCGTACACGCCGGCGAACGCGTCGTCGAACGTGCGTTCCACCCGCGCCGACGCCCGTCGCCACACGTGGACGAGACTGGAGTCGCCCTGCTGCGCGACCAGCCACTCGAGAAACGCCGAACCGGCCAGATACGCGAAGTCGCCCCCGTCGAAGGCCCCCCACGAACTCATCTGATCGTAGGTGGGCAGATGGCCCTCGAGCGCCCACTGCCGGAGCACAGCGGCGCGCCAGGCGCCGTTGGGCCGCCCACTCCCGGTGACCCGCCCCTCGACGTACGTCGCGTAGCCCTCGATGGCCCAGCGGGGCACCTTACGCGGGAGCGGACCGAGGTCGGCCGGCAACAGTCGCCAGACCAGC
Source organism: uncultured Gemmatimonadaceae bacterium (assembly GCA_963814345.1). Classification (GTDB taxonomy): domain Bacteria; phylum Gemmatimonadota; class Gemmatimonadetes; order Gemmatimonadales; family Gemmatimonadaceae; genus JAGWRI01. Next base: position 163,256 of record CAWFCT010000022.1, read on the forward strand.
GCGTCGAGCGGATTGCGCGACGGGCGGGTCAGGTGCGCCAGGTGGGCGAACTCGTGCACCGAGAGGATCTCGCCCCACGTGCGCCAATTGCCGATGTCGTCGCGCGGCGTGGGCGGTACGGGCCAGAACGTCAGCACGGGCGAGCGGATGAACGGCAGTGCCGACCCGTTGGGCTGGTCGTAGGGATTGTCCACCACGACGTCCACCCGGTGCGTGGGCGCGAAGCCCACGAGCGCGCGCACGGCCGAGTCCACGGCTTCCATGTGAGATGCCGTCTGGTGCGTCCAGCGGGCGAGTGCGGCGGGATAGTGAAATCGGAAGTGCGCCGTCTCCAGCGTCTGCCAGTCACCGTACGGATCCACGGGGCCCTGCGCGTGAGCCCGGGCCGGCGCGGCGCACAGGACGAGGGCCGCGGTCAGTGCGCGGATATACGAAAGGGGCGAGGCGCGACGCCTCACCCCTCTGATCCCCGGGAACCCGCGACGGGCCACGAGACTGGTTTCAGTCCTGGCCCCCGCCGCCGGGCCTCTTGCCCTGCACGATCTCGAGCAGCCAGGTGGTGGGGATGACGAACAGCGGCTGCAGGAACATCGGCAGCAGCGTGTTGATCCACACGAGCGCGATGTAAAACGCGCACAGCGCAATGCCGACGTATAGGGTGGCGAGTGGGCCCTGGGTGTTCACGAAAGCTCCTCGGTTCGAAAGATCGAGCGGCAAGATACCACGTGACGGGCCGGGGTTCCAGAGGGCGCTGGCTCCGTGTTCCGCCGGCGCTACCTTTCCTCGCGTGCCACCCTCCGCGTTGGAACTCCAGGTGCTCCGCGAGATCGGGCGCCGGCTGACGCTGCCCCAGGGGCCGCTGGTGCTCGCCGTCTCCGGTGGAGCCGACTCCATGGTACTGCTCCACGCCGTGAGCCGTCTGGCGCCCGATCGCGTGGCGGCGGTGGCGACTTTCGACCACGGGACGGGCGAGCCCGCGCGGCGGGCCGTGGAGTTGGTCCGCGCGGAAGGCCGCCGGCTCGGGTTCCCCGTGGTCGCCGGTGGGGGGCGCCCGGTGGGGACCACCGAAGCGCGGTGGCGCGCCGCCCGCTGGGCGTTTCTGCGCGACGTCGCCGCCGCACGCGGCGCGCACGTGGCCACCGCCCACACCCGCGATGATCACATCGAGACGGTGCTCATGCGCGTGCTCCGTGGGAGTGGGGCGCGTGGCCTGGCCGGGTTGCTCGCGGACAGCGACATCGTGCGTCCGCTGCTCGCGCTGGACCGCCGGACCATCCGCGCCTGGGCCGCGGAGGCCGGCGTCGCATTTCAGGACGATCCCACGAACCAGTCGCGGCGGTACCTCCGGAACCGGATCCGGCTGGACCTCCTGCCCGCACTGCGGGGTGTGCGGCCGGAGATCGACCGCCTGCTGCTCGATCTGTCTCAGCGCGCGGCGGAGGTCCGCCGCGGCCTCGACGCCGTGGCCAGGGAGATCTCGACCGCCGATCGGCCGGGCCGTCTGGCTGTTGCGACGGCGCAACTCGCCGGGTATTCTCGGGAATCGCTCGCGTCGCTCTGGCCGGCGCTCGCGGCCAGGGTGGGCGTGGCGCTGGACCGAAGGGGAACCGAAAGGCTCGCCGCGTTTACCATAGAGGGGCAGGTCGGGGCACGGGTGCAGGTGTCCGGCGGGTGGGAGCTCCACCGGGCGCACGACCAGTTGGAGCTTCGTCGGCCCCCGCCACCGACGACGGAGGCGAAGCCGTTGGGGGAGGCGGGGCCGGTCCGGTTCGGGGCGTGGCGGTTCAGGCGCGGGCGCGTGCGGGGCGACGACCCGTGGACGGCGGCGTTGCCCGCGGGCGCGGAGAGCGTGGTGCGGTCGTGGCGGCCCGGTGATCGGATGGTTGCGGCAGGCGCGCGGAGTCCGAGACGGGTGAAGCGCTTTCTGAGCGAGGCGCGGATCACGGGCCCGCATCGGTCACAGTGGCCGGTGGTGGTGTCGAATGGAGTGGTGGTGTGGATTCCTGGGGTCCGCCGCAGTGATGCGGCAACCGCCCGGCCCGGTCGGTCGGAAGTATCTTATGAATGTGAATTCGACGCCCGTGGCTGACCCGCGCCTGATGGGGCGATCCGTCAAGCGGATCGTGTTTAGCGAAGCCGAGATCGCACACCGCGTGCATGAACTCGGCGAGGAGATCACGGCGGCCTATCCCGACGGCGAGCTGCTCGTGCTCGGCCTGCTCAAGGGAAGCTTTATATTTCTGAGTGACCTCGTCCGGCAGATCCGGCGATCGTTGCAGGTGGACTTCCTCGTGGCCGCCAGTTACGGGGACGGCACGGTGTCGAGCGGCACGGTGCGCCTGCTGTACGATCCGGAGACGACGCTGGAAGGGAAGCACATCTTGTTGGTCGAAGACATCGTGGACACGGGGCGCACGCTGCGGCGATTGATGGACCTGCTGAGCCAGCGGGGACCGAAGTCGCTGGAGATCTGCGCGCTGCTCCACAAACACATCGCCGAAGAACTGCGGCATCCCACGCGGTTCATCGGCTTCGACGCGCCGAACGAATTCCTCGTGGGGTATGGCTTGGATCACGCGGAAAACTTCCGGCACATCCCGTATATCGCGAGTCTGCAGTAGATGCCACCAGCCACGCCTCCGAACAAACCGCAGAAGGACGGCAACAATTGGGGCCGCCTTTCCAAGACGATCTCGTTCTGGATCCTCGTTCTCCTCGTTCCCGTGGCGCTCATCGAGTTGTCGGGCGGCCGCGGCGATCAGGCGACGGAGATTTCGTACACACAGTACAACCACGAGCTCGCCAGCGGGAACATCAAGGACATCACGATCACCGCCGGGAAGACGGGGGTCGGCGACTTCGTCCAACCGGTGACGGTCAAGGGCCAGCAGGTCACCAAGTTCAGCGTCTACTACCCGGCCATGAATTCCGAGGCCGAGGTCCAGAAGTTGAACGACAAGAACGTCGTGATCCGCGCCCAGGACGAGAAGCCGTCGATCCTGTCGATGATCGTGACGTTCCTGCCGTGGCTCCTGTTCCTGGGCATCTACATCTTCTTCTTCCGCCAGATGCAGGCCGGGGGCGCCAAGGCGTTCTCGTTCGGCAAATCGAAGGCCAAACTGCTCACCGGCGATACGCCCAAGGTGACGTTTGCCGACGTGGCGGGGGCCGACGAAGCGAAGGAGGAGCTGCAGGAGATCATCGAGTTCCTGCGCGACCCGCAGAAGTTCACCAAGCTCGGCGGACGACTGCCCAAGGGAGCGCTGCTCGTGGGGCCGCCGGGTACGGGCAAGACGCTGCTCGCCCGGGCCGTGGCCGGTGAGGCCGGCCGGCCCTTCTTCTCGATGTCGGGGTCAGACTTCGTCGAGATGTTCGTGGGCGTCGGCGCGTCCCGGGTGCGCGACCTGTTCGAGCAGGGCAAGGCGCACGCGCCGTGCATCATCTTCATCGACGAGATCGATGCGGTGGGACGGCATCGCGGCGCCGGACTTGGCGGCGGCCACGACGAGCGTGAGCAGACGCTCAATCAGCTGCTCGTCGAGATGGACGGCTTCGAGTCGAACGACGGCGTGATTCTCATCGCGGCCACGAACCGGCCGGACGTGCTCGACCCGGCGCTGCTGCGCCCGGGCCGCTTCGACCGCCAGATCGTGGTCGACGCGCCCGACCTGAAGGGACGCGAAGGGATCCTCAAGGTGCACATGCGCAACAAGCCCATGGCCCCCGACGTGAACGTGACGACGCTGGCCCGCGGCACACCGGGCATGGCCGGCGCCGATCTGGCCAACCTGGTCAACGAGGCCGCTCTGCTCGCCGTGCGTCGCGGACATGACAAGATCTTCATGAGCGACTTCGAGGAAGCCAAGGACAAGGTGATGCTCGGCGCCGAGCGCAAGAGCATGGTCATGAAGGAGGACGAACGTCGGCTCACCGCCTATCACGAGGCGGGGCACGCCATCTGCGGCATCAAGACGCCCGGCAACGATCCGCTGCACAAGGTGACGATCGTGCCACGTGGGCGGGCGCTGGGGCTGGCGTTCACGCTTCCCGAAGACGACCGCGTGTCGATCACCCGCCAGCAGATCGAAGCGGGGCTCGTGATGGCGTTCGGCGGGCGCGTGTCGGAGGAGTTGATCTTCGGTCACGAGCACGTGACCACCGGTGCCTCCAGCGACATCCAGCGGGCCACATCCATTGCGCGGCGCTACGTCACGCAGTGGGGTCTCTCGGACGCCATCGGACCGATTCTGGTGGGCGACAATGAGCACGACCTGTTTCTGGGGCGCGAGATCCAGCATCGGCGCGAGGTCTCCGAGCAGACGGCGCAGTTGGTGGACGCCGAGGTGAAGCGGGTGATCAACCGCGCGTACGAGCGGGCGCGGGAGACGCTGCAGGAGAACCTCGAACTGCTGCACACCGTCGCGGCCGCGTTGCTGGAGCGTGAGACCCTCACCCGCGAAGACATCGCGGTGCTGATGCGCGGCGAGAAGCTGCCGCCCATGTCCCCGCCGCCGGCGCTGGTCATCCCGACGTCACCGCCACCCGTTGCGGCCGAGCCGCGGCCCAAGAAGCCGCCGCTGCTCGGTGGTCCGGAACCCTCGCCGGCGTGACCGGCGCGGGCCTGCCCCCCACGCCCGGCTCCGGCCGCGCGTGGCGGGTTCGTGGGGCGACGCTCGCCCTCGACACCCCGCGCCTGCTCGGCATCCTCAACGTCACTCCCGACAGTTTCAGCGACGGGGGTGACTTCTTCTTGCGCGACGCGGCCGTGGCGCGCGGCGAACGGCTCGCCGCCGAGGGAGCGGACGTGATCGACGTGGGCGGCGAGAGCACGCGTCCGCAGGGCGCCGAGCCGGTGTCCGCCGGCGAGGAGCTGACCCGCGTGCTCCCGGTGGTGCGCGAACTGGCCCGCCGCCTGCCCGACACGCTCATCTCGGTGGATACGGTGAAGGCGGAGGTGGCGCACGCCGCCCTCAGCGAGGGCGCGCACATCGTGAACGACGTCTCGGGGGGGCGACTCGACCCCGCCATGCCGGAGACCTGCGCTCGGCACGGCGCCGGATTCGTGCTCATGCATTCGCGCGGTTCGGTCCGCGATATGGCCACCTTTGCCCACGCGACGTACGACGACGTGGTGACCGAGGTGCTCGCGGAGCTGGAAACCCGGGTGAGCGCGGCGCACGCCGCCGGCGTCGCGTCGGAGTGCATCGTGCTCGACCCCGGGATCGGCTTCTCCAAGCGAAGCGCCGATTCGCTCGCCGTGCTGGCGGGCATTCCGCGGTTGGCGGAGGCCGGCTTCCCGATCATGGTCGGCGCGTCGCGCAAGCGGTTCGTGGGTGAGCTGACCGGGGTGGCGACGCCCGCCGAACGCGTATTCGGCACGGTGGGCGCGCACGTGGCGGCGCTGATGCGTGGGGCGGCGCTGTTCCGGGTGCACGACGTGCGCGCGGCCCGCGAGTCGCTCGATGTGGCGTGGGCCGTGCTTGCCGCAGGCCATACGGGGGTGGCGCGCCGCGCCGCCGAGGGGGTGCCGGCGTGACCGTGCTCGAGGATCTGCGACTGTTGCACCCTGGGTGGCGGGACGTCATCGAGATCCTGATCGTCGCCGTGGTCGTCTATCGCATCCTGCTGCTCTTCCAGCGCACGCGGGGCGTGCAGATCATGTTCGGCGTGCTGCTGCTGTTCGCGGCGTACGCGGTGGCGTGGCTGCTCAAGCTCGGGATGATCGTCGAGTTGTTGCAGTTGCTGTTCTCGTACGGTGTGTTCGCCGCGCTCGTGGTGTTCCAGCCCGAACTGCGGGCGGCCCTGGCCCATCTGGGGCGCACACCGATGGCGCGCTTCCTTCCGCGCCTCGAGACCACCAGCGCCGCCGACGAGATCGCCGAGGCCGTGGAACGCCTGAGCCAGGCGCGGCTGGGCGCCATCATCGTGGTCGAACGGAAGGTGCCGCTCGATGACTACGTCGACACCGGCTCCAAGATGAAGGCGCGGGTGTCGGCCGACTTGCTGGTGACGATCTTCACCCCGCATTCGCCGCTGCACGACGGGGCCGTGGTGATCCGCCGTGACTCGATCGTCGGCGCGGCGTGCATCCTGCCGCTCACCCAGCACGCGCTGCAGGACCGCTCACTCGGCACGCGGCATCGCGCGGCGATGGGGATCGCTGACGAGACGGACGCCGTGGTGATCGTGGTGTCCGAGGAAACCGCGCAGATTGCGGTGGCGGTGCAGGGGCGCCTCTGGCGCGACGTGACGCCGCGCTACGTGCGCGATCGGCTGTCCGGCGTGGCGGTGGAAGACGGGTTCGACGCCGGCCTGCCGGAACCGGCCGTGTGAGTGCCCGCCGCGCGGCCGCGCTCGCCGCGGCCGCTCTACTCGCGGTCTACGCCGCGACCCTCGCCCCCGGCGTCACGTTCTGGGACGCCGGGGAGTTCATCGCCGCGGCGCACTCGCTGGGGATTCCCCATCCGCCGGGAACGCCGCTGTTCGTGCTCGCGCTGCACGTGTGGGCGTCCGCACTCGGGGGGATGATGCCGTACGCCACCGCCACCAACCTGTTCTCCGCCTGTTGCACGGCGGCGGCGGCGGGGATGGCGGGTTGGCTCGTGGCGCGCGGTCGCACGACCGACGCCGGCGCCACGGCGTGCGCCGCGGCCCTGGGCGCCGGTGGCATGTCCACCATCTGGCTGAATGCCACGGAGACGGAGGTGTATGCCGCGGCGCTCCTGCTGGCGGTGCTCACGCTGGTGGCCGCCGACCGGGCGTCGCGCGAGCGGGGGATGCGCTGGTTGGCGCTCACGGCGTATCTGGTGGTGCTCGCGGTTCCGCTGCACCTGAGCGCGCTCGTCGTCACGCCGGCGGCCGTGGTGCTCGCCGCGCAACGCGAGGAAGGCGTGGACTGGGAACGCGGCCTGCTCCTCGGCGGTGTGTGGCTGCTGGCCGTCGGCGCCGGGCGGGTGAGCGTGCCGGTCATGGGGGCGGCCCTCATCGTGCTGGGGGCGGCGTGCGTCGCGTGGGCGTGGCGGAACGGGGCGCGGCGCGGGGGCGCGGTGGGCGGTGCGTTGCTGGGCGTCTCCGCGCTCGCGCTCTCCGCCGTGCTGTTCATGCTCGTGCGGGCACGGTTCGATCCGTTCATCAATCAGGGCAACCCGTCCAACTGGGCGGCGCTGCTCGACGTCGTCGCCCGGCGGCAGTACGACGTCGCGGCGCTCTGGCCGCGCCAGGCGCCCGTGTGGCTGCAGCTGGCGAACGTGGCGCAGTACGCGGACTGGCAGGTGGCGCTCGGCCTCGGACCCACCGTGCTCCCGAGCCTGGGCCGCACGCTGGCCACCGTCGCGTTTCTCGGGCTTGGCGTGTACGGCGCCGCGCGCCACCGGCTGGACGATGCCCGGATGTGGAGAGCGGTGCTCACGCTCCTCATCTGTGGATCGATCGGCGTCGCGGCGTACCTGAACCTGAAGGCCGGGCCATCCATCGGGGCCGGCGTGCTTCCGCCCTCGGCGCCGCACGAAGCCCGCGAGCGCGACTACTTCTTCACCTTTGCGTTCCTGGCGTGGGGACTGTGGATCGGGTACGGAGTGGTGGCCCTGGCCCGGCGGTGGCGGCTCCCCGTGATGGCCGGCCTCGCCACGGCGGCGCTGCCCGTGGCCCTGAATTGGCCGGCGGTGTCGCGCCGCGCGGAACCGGAGGCGAAGCTTCCCGCGACGTGGGCCCGGATGCTGCTCGACGCCACGCCGGCGCGCGGCGTGCTGATCGCGGCGGGCGACAACGATACCTATCCCGTCTGGTATCTGCAGGAGGTGCAGGGATATCGGCGCGACGTGCGCGTGGTGACCCTGCCGTTGCTGCCGGCGGCCTGGTACCGGGCCGAGCTGCACCGTCGTGGCAGTCTGCTGCCGGCGTCGGCGGTGGCCGAATGGGACGCCGACGACGTGTCGGCGGCCATGGAGATCGCGCGTCGCGCCGAGGCCGAGGGGCGTCCCGTGGCCGTATCGGTGTACGTGGATCGCTCGGACCGCGACGCGATCGGCAGGGCGTGGCGCGCCAACGGGATGACGTTCGTGCTCGACACCGCCGCCGCAGGGGCGGGGCGGGAGGTCATCGAGCCCGACACGGCGTGGGCGGCCCGGCTCGCCGGCGTGGCGCGCCCGGTCGTGGCCCGCCAGGTGCGGGCCTCGACGGACCCGGCCGCCCAATATTTTCAGTCGTTGACGCGGTGCCCCGGATACCTCGTGGCCAGGACTCGCGGGGCGGTTTCCCAGTCCCTTGATTCACTATGTAACTTCCGGTAAATTCGTGTGTTATGCCATTTTCGGACCTGCCTGAACGGGTGGCGGAGGTGCGTGGCCGGATCGCGGCGGCCGCGGCGAGGGGTGGACACGGCCAGGCAGTAACGCTGGTGGCGGTCACGAAGACGCATGGGCCGGACGCGGTGGCCGCTGCCGTGGCGGCCGGGGTGCCCGACGTGGGCGAGAATCGCGTGCAGGAAGCGTTGCCGAAGATGGACGCGGTGTCGGTGGACGCGCGCTGGCACCTGATCGGGCATCTGCAGCGAAACAAGGTGAAGGCGCTGGCGCGGTTCGTATTGCTGCATTCGCTGGACCGGCCCTCGTTGGCCGAGGCGGTCGATGCATTGGGACGGTCGATGGACCGGATGTTCGACGTGCTGGTGCAGGTGAACGTATCCGGCGAAGGGAGTAAGGGCGGATACGCGCCCGCCGACTGGGCGGAGGCCGCGGAACGGTTGCGCGGCATGAGTGGCTTGCGGGTGCGGGGCGTGATGACGATGGCACCGCTCGAAGCGGGCGAGACGACGCTCCGATCGGTGTTCGCCGGCGCCCGGCGGGCACGCGAGGTACTGCGGGCCGCGGGGCACGACGCGGGGATGTTGTCGATGGGGATGTCGAACGATTACGAGATCGCGGTGGAGGAGGGCGCCACCTGCGTTCGCCTGGGCACGGTCCTCTTCGGAGCCAGAGCGCATGATCGATGAAACCTTTCATCTGACGCCACTCGACGTACGGCGCTACGACTTCGGCCGGGCGCTGCGTGGGTACGACCCCGAACGCGTCGATCAATTCCGCGAGCAGGTGGCCGAGGAACTGGAGCGGCTGACCCGCCTCAACCAGGAATTGGAAGCCAAGGCCAAGGGATTTCACGAGCAGCTTCGCGCCTTCCGCGAGCGCGACAAAGCGTTGAACGATGCGCTGGTGTCGGCGCAGCAACTGCGTTCCGAAATCGCGGAGCAGGCCGAACGCGAGGGACAGTTGGTGATCCGCGAGGCGCGGGCCGAAGGCGACCGCCTGCTCGATCAGGCCCGTTCCGATCTCCGCCAGTTGGAGCACCAACTGGACAACCTGCAACGCACCCGGCGGGCGTACATCGCGCAGTTCCGCGCGCTGATCGACCGGCAAATGGCCGATCTCTCCGCCGCCCTCGAGCCCAGTGAGACCGACGTAGCGCCGGGCTCGAACGGGGACGTCTGACGACCGATCGTATGACGACGCACGCTTCGCCGACCATCGACCAGCCGCTGGCCGCGCAGATCCGGGCTGCCGCCGCCGTCATCCACGGTCGGTTCCCGGCGCGGCCGCACGCCGCGATCATCCTCGGCACCGGGCTGGGGCGCCTGGCGGAGGAGATCACGCTGGAGGCCGTCATCCCGTATGCGGAGATCCCCGGCTTTCCGGTGCCGACGGTGGAGGCGCACCGCGGACGCCTGCTCTGCGGCACGCTGGCCGGAAAGACCGTGGTCGCCATGCAGGGACGGTTCCACCGCTACGAGGGGTACTCGCTGCAGCAGGTCACGCTGCCGGTGCGGGTGCTGCACGCGCTGGGCGCGCCGGCACTCGTCGTATCGAATGCCTGCGGCGGAATGAATCCGGCCTGGGCGCCGGGCGACCTGATGCTGATCACCGACCACATCAACCTGCTCGGCGACAACCCGCTGGTCGGGCCGAACGACGACGCGTTGGGCCCGCGATTCCCCGACATGTCGGCCCCATACGATCCGGCACTGCAGGCGCTGGCGCGTGAGGTCGCGCGCGCCGAGGGGCTGACGTTGCGCGAAGGGGTGTACGTGTCGGTGATGGGGCCGAATCTCGAGACGCGCGCCGAGTACCGGATGCTGCGGCGACTGGGTGCCGACGCGGTGGGCATGTCCACCGTGCCGGAGGTGATCGTCGCCGTGCACGAGGGCATGCGCGTGCTCGGCCTTTCGATCATCACCGACGACTGCATTCCCGAAACGCTGACGCCCACCAGCCTGGCCGACGTGATCGCGGTGGCGGGTGCGGCGGAACCCAAACTTGGCCGGCTGGTGCACGGCGTGCTGGAGCGGATGTGACGAGCGCTCCCGAAACGGCGCGGTTCGCCATGCTGGCCGCCGATCAGGCGGCGGACGACCTCGAGCGCGAGGTGCTGGCGCGCTGGGAGGCCGAGGATCTCTTCGCGCGCACCCTGGCCGTGGCCGAGGGCCGGCCTTCGTTCGTGTTCTTCGAAGGACCGCCCACGGCGAACGGACGCCCCGGGATCCATCACGTCTTCTCGCGCACGATCAAGGACCTCTTCTGCCGCCACCGCGCGATGAAGGGGTTCCGGGTGGAGCGCAAGGCGGGGTGGGACACGCACGGGCTGCCGGTGGAAATCGAGGTGGAGAAGCGACTCGGCATCAGCGGCAAGCAGCAGATCGAGGCGCTGGGGGTGGCCGAGTTCAACCGGCTGAGCCGGGAGAGCGTGTTCACCTACCGCGCCGACTGGGAGAAGCTCAGCGCCCGCATCGGGTACTGGCTGGACTACGCGCACCCATACGTGACCTACCACAACGAGTACGTGGAGAGCGTGTGGTGGGCGCTGAAGACGCTGCACGGCAAGGGCTACCTGTACCGCGGGCACAAGATTCTGCCCTACTGCCCGCGCTGCGGCACGGCGCTGTCGAGCCACGAGGTGGCGCAGGGGTACGAGGACGTGGACGACCCGAGCGTGTACGTGGCGCTGGACCTGGTCGCCGACGGGGCCGCGCCGGGGGCGGACGGTCGCCGTATTCTCGTCTGGACCACCACGCCGTGGACGCTGGTGTCGAACACCGCGCTCGCCGTGCATCCCGACCTCGCGTACATCGAACTCGTGCGCCAGGAAGGCGACGACCGGCGCTCCGTGATCCTGGCGGAGTCGCGGGTCAAGGCGGTGTTGGGCGAGGACTTCGCCACGCGATGGAAGCTCGTCCGGTTGCTGCGCGGCGCCGAACTGGTGGGGCTGCGCTACCGCCGTCCGATCGACTGGCTGCCCTATCCGCCGGGCGAGCATGAAGTGATCGTGGGTGAGGACTTCGTATCGGCAGAGGACGGCACCGGCGTGGTGCACATGTCGCCGGCCTTCGGCGCCGACGACTACGCGGCCGGGCAGCGCCACGGCCTCGCCTTCCTCCAGCCGGTCAACGCGCAGGGCGAGTTTCCGGCCGAGCTTCCGCTCGTCGGCGGGAAGTTCGTGAAGGACGCCGATCCGCTGCTCATCGAGGAATTGAAGCGCCGCGGCGTGCTGTGGAAGGCGGGCAAGATCACGCACGCCTATCCCCACTGCTGGCGGTGTGGCACGCCCCTGCTGTACTACGCCCGGACGTCGTGGTTCGTGAAGACCACGGCGTATCGCGACCAGATGCTGGCGCGCAACGCCCGCGTCGATTGGCATCCGCCCGAGGTGGGGGAGGGGCGGTTCGGCGAGTGGCTCAAGAACAACATCGACTGGGCGATCTCGCGCGACCGGTACTGGGGCACGCCGTTGCCCGTCTGGGTGTGCGACGCCGACGATTCGCACGTCGACGTCGTGGGCGGCTTCGCCGAACTGGCGCGGCGCTCCGGCGCCACGCTGCCCGGCGACTTCGACCCGCACAAACCACACGTGGACGGCTACGCCTGGGCGTGCCCGCAGTCCGGCTGCGCCGGTACCATGCGCCGCGTGCCGGAAGTGATCGATACGTGGTTCGACTCGGGCTCGATGTCGTTCGCGCAGTGGGGCTATCCGCACCGACCCGGCAGCCGGGAAGACCTGGCGCGGCAGTATCCAGCCGACTTCATCGCCGAGGGTGTCGACCAGACGCGCGGCTGGTTCTACTCGCTGCTCGCCATCGCCACCGGCCTCGACGACGCGCTCCCCAACAATGCGGGCGCCTCGACGCGCGCCCCGGGTGCAACGCCGGCGCCCTACGGCCACGTCGTGGTCAACGACCTCGTGCTCGACGCCGACGGCCAGAAGATGTCGAAGAGCAAGGGAAACGTGGTCGACCCGTGGTCGGTGATCGCCGAATACGGCGCCGACGCCGTGCGCCTCTTCCTCGTGGCATCGTCCGACGTTTCGGTGCCACGCAAGTTCGACGAGCGCGCGATTCGCGAACAGGCGGTGCGATTCCTGCTCACGCTCAGGAACGTCTACAGCGGCATGTTCGCGCAGTACGCCAACTACGGGTGGGAACCGTCGCCGGCCGACCCGCCCCTCGCCGCGCGGCCGCCGATGGACCGGTGGATGCTGTCGCGGCTGGCCGAGGTGGAGCAGCAGGTGGACGGCGCGCTCGAACGCTACGACGCGACGGCCGCCGCGCGGCTGCTCATCCGGTTCGTGGACGACGACCTGGCCAACTGGTACGTGCGGTTGAGCCGCGCCCGATTCTACGACGTGGACGGCGAGGACAACCGGGCCGCGTTCGCCACGCTGCACGACGTCCTCGTCACCACCTGCCGGCTGCTGGCGCCGCTGGCCCCGTTCCTGAGCGACTGGATGCACCGCGAGCTCACCGAGGGGTCGGTGCACCTGGCGCCCTACGTGCGGGCCGAGCCGGCCCCGCGCGATCAGGACCTGGAACGGGCGATGAGCGCGGTGCGGATGCTGGCCAAGCTTGGCCGTGCGGCGCGCGAGGCGGCCGGGGTCAAGGTGCGGCAGCCGCTGACGCGGATGGTATGTGTGGCGCCCGACGTCCCCGATGCGGCGTTGGCGCCGTTGGTGCCGTTGCTGGCCAACGAACTGAACGTCAAACGAGTAGACTTCGCGCGCACCAGCGACGCGCTGGTCACGTTGGAGGCGAAGCCGAACTTCCGCAGCCTGGGCAAGAAATTCGGCAAGCAGACGCCGCTGGCCGCGCAGGCGATTCAGGCGTTCACGAACGACGCGTTGCGAGATTTCCTGGCGGGCTCGCCGCTGGCGGTGTCGGCCGGCGGGGAGTCGCACCAGTTGGAGGCCGAGGACGTCACGATCGTGCGACGCGCCTCGGGCGAACTTGTGGTGCAGGAGGAAGCCGGTTTCTTTGCGGCGCTCGACCCATCGGTCCCGCCGGCCCTCCGGCTGGAGGGACTGGCCCGGGAGCTGGTGAGCCGCATCCAGCGGCTGCGGAAGGAGTCGGGGCTTGCGGTGAGCGATCGCATCGTCTTGTATGTCGGCGGCGATGCGGAGGTTCAAGCCGCGGTCCAGGCGCACAGTGGATGGATTGGCAGTGAGGTGCTGGCGACGCGTGTGGTGTGGCGCGACGACGGCATGACCGACGATCAGGCGACGATGCCGACCGTGGAAATCGACGAGACCACGGCACGGATCGCCATAACCAAGGCGGAGTAGCATGGCCACCAAGAGCGTGAAGAAGGCGAAGGGGATGACCAAGAAGCAGCTCCAGCACTTCGAGAAGCGTCTCCTCGAGGAGCGCCGGCGTGTCCTGAAGGAACTGGGACAGTACGACGAGGCCTTCGGCGCCACGCAGCAGTCGGCGGACGGCGGACTGAGCAGCTATTCGTTCCACATGGCGGATCAGGGGACCGACGCCATGGAGCGCGAGAAGGCATTCCTGTTCGCGAGCCAGGAAGGGCGGTTCCTGTGGCACATCGACGAAGCGATCCGGCGGCTGTACCGCGCGCCGGAGAGCTACGGCCACTGTCATTCCTGCGGCAACCTGATCGGCTTCGAGCGCCTCGATGCACTGCCGCACGCGCGCTACTGCATCGAATGCAAACAGCGTGAGGAAGATGGCAAGAAATAAGGCCCTGCTGTTCTGGCCGGTGCTGTTCGCGGTGACGGTGAGCGATGCCGCCACCAAGGCGCTGGCCCAGCGCTGGCTGCCCCTGCCGGATCTGCCGCACGAGGTGCTCGGGAACACCGTGCGGTTCACGCTGGTGTACAACCCGGGCGCGGCGTTCGGCATCACCTTCGGCGGCTATTCCCGCTGGATCTTCATGGCGCTGACCATCGTCGCCCTGGTGATCCTGGCGCGGCTGTACGCCGGCACGCGGCACGGCAACGTCCCCCGCACGCTGGCCCTCGCGCTCGTCTGCGGAGGAGCGCTCGGCAACCTCATGGACCGCGTGTGGTCGCCCATGGGGGTGGTCGACTTCATCGACATCGGGCTGCGCAGCGCGCGCTGGCCCACGTTCAACGTCGCCGACCTGGCGGTGAGCGTCGGCGCGGTGCTGCTGGCGGTCGTGCTCTGGGGCGAGGACCGCGATGCCGTCGCGGCGGCACGCCGGGTCCCGTCTCCCCTCCGCGAGCCCTCCGCGGGCGAGATCTCCTGACTCCCGGCTCATGACCAGCGAATCTTCCAACGGCCGCCTGTTCTGGACCGCCGCCGTGAGCGTCGTGGTGCTCGACGTGATCACCAAGACGCTGGCCGTGAAGTACCTGACGCCCTACGTCGCGCGCGACGTGTTCGGCTCGTTCGGCCGCCTCACGCTCGCCTACAATCGGGGCGCGGCCTTCAGCATGTCCCTCGGCGCGTATTCGCGCGTGGCGTTCGGCACCTTCGCGGCACTGGCCCTGGTGGTGCTGTGGTGGATGCACCGCGACGCGAAGCCGGGCGAACGCCTGAAGGTGATCGGGCTCGGCCTGGCCTGGGGCGGCGCCGCCGGCAACCTCATCGACCGGATTCGTTCCCCCCGCGGCGTGGTGGACTTCATCGACCTCGGCGTCGGCTCGGTTCGGTTCTGGACGTTCAACGTGGCCGACTCCGGGGTCACGATCGGCGCCTGCATGCTGGCCATCGCGCTCTGGATGGAAGAGCGGCACCGGCTGCAATCGCGTGAGTGAGCGCGCCCCGCGCCACGAACGCTTCGAGGCAGCCCCGGGGGCGCCGCGCCTGGACCTGCTGGTCGCCAGCCAACTCGACATCTCCCGCAACCAGGCCGCCACGCTGATTGCGGAGGGCCACGTGCTCGTGCAGGGACGGCGGCAGAAGGCCAGCTTCCGCGCCGACCCCGGCATGTGGGTCGAGGTCACGGTGCCCGCGCCACCGTCGCGCGACGTGCTGGCGGAGCAGATTCCCCTGACCGTCGCCTACGAAGACGACGACGTGCTGGTGATCGACAAGCCGGCCGGCATGGTCGTGCATCCGGCGCCGGGCAACTGGACGGGCACCCTCGTGAACGCGCTCAAGGGGCGCGGGGGGAGCTGGCGGACGGGGGAGACGCCGAGCGGGCGGGAATCGTGCACCGGCTGGACAAGGAAACGTCGGGACTCCTGCTCGTGGCCAAGACCGACCGCGCGCATCGCGTGCTCGGCGCCGCGCTCCAGCGGCGGGAGATCACGAGGCGGTACGCGGCGCTGTGCTGGGGCCATCTGTCGGCGGAACGGGTGGAGGTGGACAAGCCGGTGGCGCGCGATCCCAACGACCGCAAACGGATGGCGGTGGTCGCCGACGGGCGCGAGGCCAGGACCCTGTTCTACCGCCTGGCGCGATTCGACGCCGTCGACCTGCTGCGCGCCCACCTCTTCACGGGGCGCACGCATCAGATCCGCGTCCACCTGGCCTCGATCGGGCATCCCGTGGTGGGCGACGACACCTACGGGGGCGGGGGAGGGCGGCGTCTGGTTTCCCTGCCGCCCAAACGGCATTTTCTCCACGCAGCCTGGTTGGCCTTCCGGCATCCGGTGACCGGGGCGCCGGTCGAGTTGCGCTCGCCTCTGCCCGACGATCTGCGGACGGCGGTCGTGGCCGCCGCCGGCCGTGACGCCACCTTCGGAGACGTTGACCCGCTGGAATATTTCGGCTTCTTCCGCGTTGATGACTGAGTCTGCCGAGCTACGGACGCTGCTGTTCCGTGTGGGGACCGTCGTGTACGGCTGCGACATCGCCGCCGTCCGCGAGATCGTCCCGGTCCGCGCGGCCACCCGGTTGCCGGGAACGCCTCCCTACGTGGACGGGCTGATCAACCTGCGGGGGACCATTCTCACGGTGATCGACCTGGGGGCGCGGATGGAGGGCCGCCGGTCGTCTGACGAGGAGGGCTCGGTGATCATCGTCCAGGTCGGGGGGCGCCACCTGGGCCTGGTGGTCGGCGACGTCATGGATGTGACGCTGATGCGGGTCGACCCACCCCCCGAGGACCGGCGCGACGACGTGGTGCGGGGGCTGGGACATCTGGGCGACACAGTCGTCATAATAGTTGATATCCCGGTGTTGGTGGGGCAGGTGTTGCTTTGACTTTCGGTAGGTCGGTAGGTCGGTAGGTCGGCGGCATGTCCGCCGCGCATCCCGACGGGTCGACCCACGGACACACCACCGGGGTCTCGGCAAGACCCAACGGGCGCATTGGGGCCCGCGACAGCTTGGTCCAGACAGGAGAGACACGTGAGCCACACGGTGTTGATTTGCGACGATGCGATCTTCATGCGGACGATGGTGGGAGACATCCTGCAGTCGGCCGGGTTCGAGATCGTGGGAGAGGCCGAGACGGGGCTGCAGGCGGTGGAGAAGTACAAGCAGCTGCGCCCCGACCTCGTGACGATGGACATCGTGATGCCCGACATGGGCGGCATCGACGCCGTGCGAGAGATCATGC
This sequence comes from uncultured Gemmatimonadaceae bacterium, assembly GCA_963814345.1. Taxonomy (GTDB): domain Bacteria; phylum Gemmatimonadota; class Gemmatimonadetes; order Gemmatimonadales; family Gemmatimonadaceae; genus JAGWRI01. The sequence continues at coordinate 180,058 of CAWFCT010000022.1, forward strand.
AGTTCGATTCGCAGGCGAAGATTCTCATGTGCAGCGCGATGGGGCAGCAGGCACTGGTGGTCGAGGCCATCCAGGCCGGGGCCAAGGACTTCGTCGTCAAGCCGTTCCAGCCTAGCCGCGTGCTCGAAGCCGTGCAGCGCGTTCTGAGATAGTCGGAGCGTTGGATACCTCACCGTACGCCGAGCTATTTCTCACCGAAAGCCGCGAACACGTTTCGGCGGTGAATCACTGGCTGTTGGAGTTGGAGCGCGGCGCCGGTGGGGACGAGCCGGTCCGCGAGCTCTTCCGCGCGGTGCACACGGTGAAGGGGATGAGTGCCACGATGGGCTACGCCGTCGTGGCGGAATTGTCGCACGAGATGGAGACCCTGCTCGATCGGGTCCGGCACCGGACCATGGAGATCACGCCGGAGGTGATGGACGTGCTGTTTCGCGCCGCTGACGTGCTCGAACAAGCCGTGGAGGCGTCGGTGGCCGGACGGCTGGACGACGTGCATCCCGAGGGGGTGCTCGATCGGCTGCGGGCCATGGGGCGCGCCACGCCGCGCGCGTCGGCCGCGATCGCCAGGCTGCCGATGGACGAGCACCTGTGGACGGTGCCGGCCCCGGACGGCCAGGGCACGGTGGTGCGCGTACGCCTGGTCCGCGAAGCGCCGCTGCGCGGCGTGCGGGCGTTCCTCATCGTGCAGGAACTCGGGGCGCTCGGCGCGGTCACCGGGGTGTCGCCATCGCTCGAGGCACTGCAGGGTGACCGGTTCGAGTTCGATTTCGCGGTGCGCGTGCAGACCAGGGTGGCGGCGCAGGAGATCGAGCGCGTCGTACGGGCCGCCGGCGACGTGATGCTGGTGGCCGTCGAGGGCGCGCCCGGGTTCGGGGCCGCGCCGACGACGCCGGAGGATCGCCCCTCGGGGCTGCTCGCCGCCGTCGAGAGTGCGGACGCCGAGGAGCCACCGGCGAACGGCGACGCGCCGGCGCCGCCGGCGGCGCCGATCCGGGCACCCCGCCACGTCCGGGTGGATCAGCGCCGCCTGGATGCCCTGATGAACCTGATCGGCGAACTGGTGATCGCTCGCGGCCGCCTGCTGCAGATCGGCGGACGGCTGGCCGATCCCGCGCTCGACGAGACGCTGGCGCAGGCATCGCGATTGATCGCCGATTTGCGCGACGAGATCGTGACGAGCCGCATGGTGCCCGTCTGGCAGGTGTTCGACCGGTTTCCGCGGCTGGTGCGCGACGCCGCCCGCGGGTTGGACAAGGAGATCGATTTCTCCATCGAGGGCAAGGACATCGAACTCGACCGGTCGATGCTCGACGAGATCGGCGATCCGATCGTGCACCTGCTCCGGAACGCCGTGGACCACGGCGTTGAGGCCCCGGACGATCGCGAACGGCTGGGCAAGCCGCGGGCGGGGCGGCTCGTGCTCTCGGCGGTGCGCGATCGATCGGCGGTCGTCATCAAGGTGAGCGACGACGGGCGGGGCATCGACCGGGCGCGTGTGCTGGAGAAGGCGAAGGCGACGGGGGTCGTGGACGCGAGCCGGACCGACCTCAGTGACGAGGAACTGGTGCGGCTGGTCGCGCGCCCGGGGTTCTCGACGGCCGACCAGGTGACCGGGCTGTCGGGGCGGGGCGTGGGAGTGGACGCGGTGATCTCCCGCGTCAGGGCGCTGGGTGGTTCGGTGGACATCAAGACGCAGACGGGGCTCGGGACCACGGTCACCCTCCGGCTGCCCCTCACGCTGGCCATTCTCCGCGCCCTGATGTCGCGGGTGGCGGACGAGGTCTACGCGGTGCCGATGGCGCACGTGTGCGAGACGGTGGAACTGGCGGCCGAACGGCTCCGGACGCTGCGCGGCCGCGAGGTGTTCACGGTGCGAGACGACGTGTTGCCGCTCCTGCGGCTCCGTGACATCGTGGGCCTGCCCCGGCGCGAGGAGGATGCGCGAGAGCACGTCATCGTGCTGGAGTTGGCGGACCGGCGGGCCGGGCTGGTCGTGGATGGGCTGGCGGGGCAGCAGGAGATCGTAGTCAAGCAGTACGATCCGGTGCGGACACAGGTGCAGGCGTTCAGCGGCGCGACGATTCTCGGGGACGGCGCCCCGGCGCTGATCCTCGACGTGGGCAGTCTCTCCTGAGGGAGCATTTGCATGGAAGAGCTTCATTCCCTGAAGGCGTTGCAGCTGGATGCCCTGCGCGAGGTGGCCAACATCGGCGCCGGGCACGCGGCAACGGCTCTCTCACAGATGGTCGGGGGCACGATCATGATCAGCGTGCCGCGCATCAACATCCAGCGACTCGACGCCATTGCGCCGATGGTGGCGGCCCCCGACGAGCCGGTCGCGGCGGTGCTGCTGCACATTCTGGGCGACCTGTCGGGCCGGACGCTCCTCGTGTTCCCGAAGGCGGCGGCGCTCCAGTTGGCCGAGGTGATGCTGCACCGGCCGAGCGGGTCGTCGACGGAGCTCGGGGAACTGGAGCAGTCGGCGATCAAGGAAGCCGGCAACATTCTCAGCAGCGCGTACATGAACGCGCTCAGCGAATTCATGGGCATGCTCCTGCTGCCGTCGCCGCCGGCGCTGGCGGTGGACATGTCGGCCGCGGTCCTCACCACGGCCTATCTGCAGTTCGGCACGAGCCGGGATTACGTGTTCTGCGTGGAGAGCGACTTCATGCTCCAGGGCGAGGCGGACCGCCTGCGCGGCTTCTTCCTGCTGCTGCCCGACCCGGCATCGCTGCAGGCCATTCTGCGCGCCATTCGCGTGACGTGACATGGCCGCTTCGTCCCCTGGTTCCGCCCACGACCGCGAGATTCTGAGGTCGTTTGCCCGACGCATCGATCCGTCGGACGCCGGCGCGCACAACAACCTGGGGGTGTTGTACTTCAACAAGGGGCTGCACGAGGAAGCGGTGCAGGCCTTCATGCGGGCGCTGGAACTCGATCCCCGCATGGAAGTGGCCCAACGCAACCTCGAGATCGCCTATTTCAACACCGGCTACTACGACCGGCGCGTGCCCGAGCTGCAGGATCGGGTACGCCGCGAGCCGGCGGACCGGGACGCGCGGTGGGAGTTGGCCCGCACGTACGCCCTGCTCGGCGAGCATCAGCAGGCCGTGGACGAATTCTCGGCGCTGCTCGCCCACACGCCGGACGACGTGGGCGCGATCCTGCAGTTGGGGCTTGCCGAACGCGCGCTCGGCCACACCGAGCGGGCGCAGCAGTGGCTGGAGCGGGCGCGGGACCTCGACCCCGACAGTTCGCTGGTCCACTTCTATCTCGGCGAGGTGGCCTACAATCGCGGGCTCAACGACGACGCCCTGGCGTCGCTGGAAATGGCACTGGCCCTCAATCCCGACAACTACGACGCCCTCTACCTGATGGGATTCGTGCTCGGCGACATGGGGCGGCAGGAGGAGGCCCGCGCGCTGACCAACCGTGCCATCAAGCTCAATCCCACGCTGTCGCGCGCGCAGGCGAATCTCTCCATCGACCAGAACAAGCCGGAGCGCTACGAGGCGTTGGTCGGCGGGCGCCGGTCGCATCGCATGGAGGTGTCCCCCGACGGCCAGTTGGCGCACTACAACCTCGGGCTCGCTTTCCGGCAGAAGGGGTACTACCCCGAGGCGCTGCGCGAATACCGGCTCGCCCTCGACCGCGGCGAGGACGAGGACCTCGTGCGGCAGGCGATGGCCGAAGTCCACCTGGTGAGTGGCGACGTGAGCGGGGCGCTGGCGCTCTACGACCGGCTCCTCGAGCGCATGCCCGCGAGCCCCAAGCTCTGGAACGAGCGCGGCGTGGCGCTGCACCAGGACGGGCGCGCGGCCGAGGCGGAGGAGAGCTATCGGCGGGCCATCGCCGCCGACCGGCGCTACGCGCTGGCCCACAACAACCTGGGAGTCGCGCTCGGCCAGTCGGGGGACGGGGATGCCGCGCTCGCCGAGTTCCGCGCCGCCCTGGATGCGCGTCCCGACCTCGTGAAGGCGCGGCTGAACCTCGCGCTGCTGCTCTACAAGGCCAAGCGGCTGCCGATGGCGCTCGAGGCATATCGCCAGGTGCTGGCCACCGAGCCGGAACACCCGGCGGCCTGGAACGGCGCCGGCGTGGTGCTCGCCGATTTTCACAAGTTCGAGGATGCGCGGAACGCCTTTGCGCGGGCCATCCAGGCCCGGCCGCAGTACGCGGAGGCGCACTACAACCTGAGCTTCTGTCTCTCGAATCTGGGCGATTTCGAGGGCGCGCTGCGCGAGACCAAACTGGCGCTGGAGATGGAGCCGTACTACATGGGGCAGAAGTTCGAGCTCGCCATCGACCTGCAGTACGAGGACCCGGATCTTTCCATCCAGCCCGATCTGGGCGGTGAGGCCCATACCGCGGAGGCGATCGAGGCGTTCGACTTCGACGCCGGCCTGCTGGACTCCGTGTTCACGCAGCTGGCGCCGGCGCCGGGGCCGCTGCCGCCGGTGGAGACGGACCCGTACAAGATGGCGGCCGACTTCCTGTCCAAGGGGCTCGTCGAACGGGCCCAGATGGAGGTGCGGCGGGCGCTGGCCCAGGGCGCCGACTGCGTGGCCGGTAATGTGCTGCTCGGCCAGACGTTCATGCGACAGGGGGTGTACGGGGAGGCACTGGAGCGTTTCCGCGAAGCCCGCCGCGCGGCGCCCGACCACCCGATGGCGATGCACGGCGAGGCGCGCTGTCTGCTCAACCTGGGACAGGGCGCGGCGGCGCTGCCCCTCGTCGAGAAACTGGTGCTGCATGCCTCGGAGGACATCGACACGCTGATGCTCGCGGCCGGCGTCCGCGCCGCGGCGGGCGATCCCGCCGCCGCGCTGGCCACGCTCGACGCGGCCCGCCGCGTGGCGCCGATGCGGGCCGACGTGCATCGTGAGATGGGCGACATCGCGCGGCGGCTGGGCGACCTGGAAGGCGCGATCATCAACTATCGCAACGCCCTGGCGCTCGATCCGCAGTTCGCCGGCGTGCGCTACGAACTGGCGCATCTGCTGATCGAGAAGCGACAGCTGGCGGCGGCGGAGTACGAGTTGCTCTCCGCCCTGGAGACGGTGCCCACGTATGCGCAGGCCACGCTGGAGTTGGCCCGGCTGCGCCGTATGACCGGGCGGGCCGAATCGGCGCTGCCGCTGCTCATCGAACTCCTGCAGCGCGACCCGTACCACTTCGACGCCCTGATCGCCCTCGGGGAGACGCTCCTCGCGCTCGGGCGCAAGGAGGACGCGGTCACCGCGTTCGCCCGCGTGCTCCGCTTCGATCCCCACCATGTGGGCGCGCTCTACCACGAAGGCGTCCTGTTCGCCGAACGCCGTCACTTTCGAGAAGCCATCGACCGGTGGGAGCAGGTGCGCACGTTGGCGCCGGCCACCGAATACGCCCGCCGGGCCCGCCGCGAGATCCGCTCGGCCACCGACCTGCAACGCATCTTCGCTGAACGCGCAACCACCTGACCATGGCGATCGAAGGCCCACTTCGCGAACTCGGCATTCACGACGTCTTCCAACTGCTCGATCTGAGCCGGAAGACGGGCACGCTTCGCGTGCGGTCGGAGCTGCGGGATGACGAGGGGGTGGTGCACTTCGCCAACGGCCGCGTGGTGCACGCCGGCATTCGCAGTCTGCCGACCTCGCTGGAAGGCATCCTCGTGTCGGCGGGCCGCGTGAGCGAGGCCGACGTCCAGGCGGCGCGGGAGCTGGTGGGGCCCCGGGGAACGCCGGCCCAGCTCGCGGACGCCCTCGTGTCGAACGGGGCGGTGTCGCAGCGCGAAGTGGAACGGCAGGTGCGGCGGCAGATCGAGTCCGTCGTCTTCGAACTGATCTCGTGGCGCGAGGGATTCTTCTCGTTCGAAGAGGTGGCCGCGCCCGACCTGCCCGTGGACAGCCGGATCAGCGTTTCGACGGAATCCCTGCTCATGGAGGGGGCGCGGCGCATCGACGAGTGGTCGCGAATCGCGGACACGGTGCCCAACCTCCAGATGGTGCCCGTGTTCGCGACGGCCGATGATGGTCAGGGCGCGCAGCTCGATCTGCTGCCGCACGAGTGGGAAGTGCTGACGATGATCGATGGAACGCGCGACCTGCGGGGGATTGCCGGCGGGCTGGGGCGGAGCGAATTCGAGGTCGCCAAGATCGCCTACGGGCTGATCACCACCGGGGTGGTGGCGCTGGAGCCCCCGACGGCGATGCCGCGCGAGACCGAGGCGAGCCGCGAGGCCGGCGCCGAGGCGCTCCGCCGCGCGCGCGAGTCGCTGGCCTGCGGCGAGTACGCGGCGGCGCTCGAGGCGGGCCGGTCCGCGATCGAGACGCAGGGCACCGAGGCGCGGCTGGTGACGGCGCGCGCCCTCGTGAAATTGGAGCGCCATGCCGATGCCGCCGAGGAACTCCGGCGGGCCGTGTACGCCGATCCGCTCACGCCACGCGTACATCTCGATCTCGGATTCGCCGCCGTGAGCACGGGAGAGTTCGCCACGGCGCGCGCGAGTTGGGAGCACTTCCTGCGATTGGCCTCCGGTGGAGCCGACGCCGCCCGCGCCCGCTCGGCCCTGGACGCGCTGACCCGACTCATGAATCTGCTGGAGGCGCACGCCGATGGCTGACGACATCCGGCGCTGGAGCGAGGAACTGGCGCGCGACCCGGGCAGCCTGGCGTTTCTGCTGCTCGGGGAGGCACTGCGCCGCCAGGGCGACCTGGAGACGGCGCAGCGTGTTGCCGTTCACGGGCTCAAGCGGCATCCGCACCACGCCGACGCGCACGACCTCCTGGCCCGCATCTACGCCGACCAGGGGCAGGTGGACCGGGCGGCGGAGGAGTGGGAGATGACGCTCCGCATGACGCCCGAGCATCCGGGAGCGCTCAAGGGGATGGCGTTCGTCTGCTTCCAGCGGCAGCAGTTCGAGGAAGCCGAAGACTACCTGCGTCGTGCGGCGCTGGGCGACGCGCCGGATTCCGGCATCCGCGCCGCCCTGGACACCGTGCGGCGCAACTCGACGACGGTCGACGCACCGGAGCTCGAGCCGGCGGTGGATGCGGAGGCCGATGCGGATCCCCAATTGGTGTTCGCGCGCATCCTCGAGACGGAAGACCGGACGGCGCTCCTGCTCGACGGATCGGGATTGGTGCTCGCCGGCGCCTACCTGACACCCGACGGTGACGACGTCGCGGCGGAGGTGGGCGCGCAACTGAGCGGCGTGTCGGAGGAAGCGGACCGTGCGACGCGGCATCTCGGTATCGGTGAGTGGACGTCGATCGTGTTCGAGACGGAGGCCGCGGTGGTGGCCATGGCCCCGGCGGCGGAGGGCGGGCTGCTCGTGCTCGCCGCGTCGCGCGCGACGCCGCTGGGGTTGCTGCGGCGGCTGCTCGACCGGTGCGCCGAGCAGGCGCGCCGATGGATGGCGTGGCACGACGCGGGCGGGCCCGGCGCCGCGCGGCCAGGGGACGGCGCATGAGTTCGCCGTTTCGGGAGATGCTGCATTCGCTCATGCGACTGCGTGGAGTGTTGGCCACCATGCTCGTGGACGAGCACGAGGGCATGATCATCGATTCGATTCTGCAGGTCGGTCAGGACGGCGACCGCGTGGCGGCCCTCGCCGCGTCGCTCCACCGCAAGGCGCGCAAGTCGGCCGAGGCGGCGGGGATGGGCGGCGTCTCGTACATGCAACTCGATGCGGCGGGCGGGCGGATCTGCGCGGCCGGGCGCGGCACGATGGTGCTGGTGGTCGTGGCGGCACCCACCGCGAACATCGGTCTGGTGCGGGTGGAGACGCTCAAAGCCGTGCAGACGCTGCCATGACCATCCGCGTCGTCGAACCCTGGGTCGAAGCGCCGCTGAAGCGATTCGTGGACGATGCTCGCGTGACCATCGCCCTGTTGTTGCTGCCGAGCGGTCAGGTGCTCGCGGAGCACGGGTTCACCCGGTCGCTCGACGTCGCCGCGGCCTGCGCGCTCGCGGCCGCCATCCACGCGTCGGGGGGCGAACTGGGCCGGATGCTCGACGGCCGGCCCTTCAGTGGGCTGCACCATGCGGGCCAGGACCGCCAGATCTTCCTGGGCGAGGCGCGGACGCCGCGGGGTACGTACATTTTCCTGACCGTCTTCGATCAGGAAAGCTCACTCGGGCTCGTTCGGCTGTATTTTGACGAATTCGTGGCGAACCTGAGTGCCGCGGCCCCCGAAGGCGGCGGCGCCTCCTCCGACACCGTTCTCGCCGACACCTTCGAGCGGGATCTCAACCGCAACCTGGCCGCGTTGTTCGGTCGGGGCTGACCTCCACCTCCCATCGCTCCGTGCCGCTCGTCAACTACGCCACCCGCGAGATCACCTGCAAGATCGTCTATTACGGACCCGGCCGGTCCGGAAAGACGACCAACTTGCATCACATCTACGGGCAGGTGCCGGAAGACCGGAAGGGGAAGATGGTGTCGCTGGCGACGCAGACCGACCGCACCCTGTTCTTCGATTTCCTGCCGCTCGACCTCGGCACCATTTCGGGGTTCACCACCAAGTTCCAGCTCTACACGGTGCCGGGGCAGGTGTACTACCAGTCCACGCGGAAGCTGGTGCTGCAGGGGGCGGACGGCGTGGTGTTCGTGGCGGACAGCCAGACGCGCCAGCTCGACGAGAACATCGAGAGCTTTCAGGACCTGCACGCCAACCTGGCGGATCAGGGCGTCGACGTGCGCGCGGTGCCCCTCGTGCTCCAGTACAACAAGCAGGATCTGCCGCGCGATCTGATCATGGCCACCGAGGAGCTGCGGGACGCGATCAACTTTCGCGGCGTTCCCGATTTTCCGGCCGATGCCCTGCACGGCCCGGGCGTGTTCGAGACCCTGCGTGGCATCTCCGAACTCGTGCTGAAGCGGCTGAGTTCTCCCTCACGTGCGGCGAGGTAGCGCGTGTCGTTGGACACCCGGATGCGGTTCGAGCACTTCGAGGCGGGCGCGGCCAATCACGAGGCCGTGTCCGCGGGGCGCGCCGTCGCCCGATCGCCGGGGCAGAAGCACAACCCGCTCACCTTCTTCGGGGTAACGGGAGTCGGCAAGACGCATCTGATGCAGGCCATCGGCCATGCCGTGGTGGAGGCCCAGCCGGCGCTGCGCGTGGAGTATCAGACGGCGGACGAATTCGCGAAGCAGCTCCACGCCGCCGTCGCCGCCAGCCAGACCGACGAGTACATCCGGGGATGGGCGCGGGTGGACGTCCTGCTGCTGGATGACATTCAGGGGCTCGCCGACCAGCGTGAGGCGCAGTCGGAACTGCTGCGGCTACTCGAGGCGATGCAGAGCATGGAGCGCCAGGTGGTGATGACCTGCGATCGTCCGCCGGCCGAGATCGCCGGGTTCGATCCCGCCCTGGTCTCGCGGATCGCCGGCGGCCGGATCGTGGAGATCGGCGCGCCCGACGCCGCGACGCGCGTGGCGATTCTCCGGGCGCGGTGCCGGGAGCGGGACGTGATCCTGGAGCCGGGCGTGGTGGAGGAGATCGGGCGCATCGAGACCGGCAACGTGCGCGAGCTGCACGGACTGCTCCATCGCATCGTCGACTTCCAGTCGCTGGGCGACGAGCCGGTGCACGCCGACGACGTGCTGACTCTGCTCGACCACGCGCCCGAAGCGCGGGCGGCAGCGGGCGACTCGGCGCCGTCCGCGGCCACGGGTGCCCTCGATTTCGAGAGCTTCCTCACCGACATCGCGAGCGCCGTGACGGCGCACGTCGAAGGGTGGAAGTCGCACGTGGCCGAGGCCGTGGCGGGGTGGCAGTCGGCGGGGTACCGCACCAAGGCGCTGGAGCGGTTGTTGGACGAACCGTCGCCCCCGCCCAACTACGAGGCCGTGCTGCGCGGCTTCGGCGCCACGGTTCGCCGGCTCAAGGAGCTGGAGTCCGAAGCCGTCGAGGCCGATCCGTCGGTGGCCGGCCACGACGTGTTCCGCGACCCCGAGCGCATGCGCGAAGCCGAGGCCATGGTGCAGCGTGCGCGGGCGGGCGCCGTGGACCTGCCCGGCCCCTCGGTGGAGTTCTCGCGCGCCGGGTTGGAGGTCGGCAAGTCGAATCAGGCGGCCGTGCGTGCGGCCGACGCCGTGGCGGCCGAACCGGGCAGCCGGTACAACCCCCTCGTCATCATCGGTCCCGAGGGGACGGGAAAGACGCACCTGCTCAACGCGCTGGGGCACGAACTGGTGAACGCCAGTGGAGGCGCGACCGTGGTGGCGTGCGTGACCGGCCAGCAGTTCGCCGACGAGTTCATCGCCGCCCTGCGCGACGGGACGCTCAACCAGTGGCGCCGGCGGTACCGGCGCGTGGACGCGCTGCTGATGGACGACCTCCAGGCGGTGGCCGGCAAGGAGCGCACCCAGGACGAGGTGTTCGAACTGTTCGGTGACCTGCTCGACGCCGGCAAGCAGATCGCGTGCACCGCGGCGCAGTTGCCCCGGGACATGACCGGCCTCGACGAGCGGCTCCGCGTGCGGTTCGAGGGTGGGCTCGTGGTGGAGTTGGCGCCGCCGGACGTCGCGATGCGCGAGCAGTTGTACCGGCGGTTCCTGGACGGGGTGGCGGCCGATCAACTCGACCCGCTGGCGCGCTATCTCGCGTCCCGGCCCGCCGCGGGCGTGCCCGACATCATCGACACGATCCATCGCCTGTCCGTATCGGCCGATGCGGTGGGGGCGCCGCTGTCGTTGGACGTGGCGCGGCGGGAACTCGAGGGGCCGGAGCCCGTGGCCGCCCCGATGCCGACGCCGGCGAGCGCCGCCCCGGTGGTGCGGGCGGCCAGTGACATGTTCTTCCTCGACGACGAGAAAGTGGTCTGGGAGTTGCGCGACGTCGCGTCGCGCGTGGTCGAGGAGCTGGGCTAGCATGGCCATCAAGGGCAGCTTGAAGGAGGCCAGCCTCCCCGACGTGCTCCAACTCCTGGCGATGGGCCGGAAGACCGGATGCCTGAGCGTCAACCACCGGACGAATTTCGGCTACATCTATTTCGACAAGGGGCGCATCTCGTACGCGTCGATCGTGAACCGGCGCGACCGCTTGGGCGACATGCTGGTGAAGAACGGCATCATCTCCGCCGAGCAGCTCAAGTCGGCCATCGAGGCGCAGGATCAGGAGCGCGAGCGGCGCATCGGCGAGCTGCTGGTGGAGATGGGCTTCCTGTCGCGCGACGCGCTGCGCCAGCACATCCGCGAGCAGATCGAGGAGGCGGTGTACTTCCTGTTCACCTGGAATCAGGGCTCGTTCAACTTCGAGGCCGACGTCCAGCCGGACGAGCAGGAATTCCTGGTGTCGATCAATCCCGAGTCGCTGCTGCTCGAGGGCGCGCGACGCGTGGACGAGTGGACGCTCGTCGAGAAGAAGATCCCCACGTTCGACATCGTGTTCGAGGTCGACCGGCCGAAGATCCTGGCCAGCGACCTCGATCTGACGCCGGAGCAGCGGGGGCTGCTGGAGCTGGTCGACGGCCGGCGCGACGTGCAGCAGATCATCGACGCCTCGGGCATGGGCGAGTTCGAAGTGGGGAAGGTGCTGTACGGCCTCGCCACCACCGGATTTCTGCACCGCATCGGCACGTCGAAGGCGGGCGACGCCCAGGTGTCGGAAGCCCGGGTACAGGAGCATTACAACCTCGGCGTCGCGTTCTACAAGACGGGGATGTTCGACGAAGCGGTGCGCGAGTTCCGGCGCGTGATGGACCTCAAGCCCAACGATCCCTCGGCGCAGTTCTACCTCGGGCTCGTGCAGCTGCGCCAGGAACGGTGGCACGATGCGCTGGCGACGTTCGAGGCCGCGGTAGCGCGCCCCGGCGCCACCGCTGCGGTGTATCACAACCTCGCGTACGCGCTCGAACGGTTGGGGCGCCTGGCCGAGGCGCAGCGGGCGCTGCAGGAGGCGTCGGCCCGCAGCCACGGGGCGAGCCCGCAGATCGAAACCTCGATCGGCATCGTCGCCCTACGCTCCGGCGACCTGGCGGCGGCCGATGAGGCGCTGACGGCCGCGCGCCCGTTGTGGTCCCGGGCACCGTCATCGGCCTGGTATCACTACGCGGCACTCACGGCGGCCCTGCTCGGCGACCTCGCGCGGGCGCAGACCATTCTCGACGAAGCCGTGGGCGCGCATCCGCACAGCGCCGTGCTCTACAACAATCTTGCCGTGGTGCGCGAACGCCAGAACGCCGGTGAGGCGGCGGCGGCGGCGCTCGACCGGGCGCTGTCGGAGGATCCCTCCGTGCCGCAGGTGCACAAGAACCTCGGCGACGTGGCCTACCGCGCCGGGCGGTTCGACGAGGCGCTCGAGTCGTACCAGCGCGCCGTCAAAGCGAAGCCGGATCTCGGGGACGACGTCTACCTCAAGCTCGGCAACATCAAGTTCCGCCAACAGCAGAAGGAGGAGGCGCTGCGGCTCTGGCAGCGCGCGCTCGAACTCGATCCGACCAACGCCATCGTGCGTACCAACCTCGACGCCGTGCGGCAGGCGCTCTGATGACGATCGCCGAGCCGCAGGACGAGGAGTTTCAGGCGCTGCTCGACAAGATCTCGCGCGATCGCGGCTTCCACTGCGCCAGCTACAAGGCGACCTGCCTGCGCCGCCGGGTCGGGGTGCGCATGCGGGCACGCGGGCTGCACCGCTACGTGGATTACGCGGGTCTGCTCGACGCCGACCTGGGGGAATACGACCTGCTGCTCGATGCGTTGACGATCAACGTCACGAAGCTGTTCCGGAACCCCGAGGTGTACCACGCCATGCTGCGCGACGTGGTCCCCGCGGTGTGGGCAGCGGCCCCGTCCCGCATTCGCGTGTGGAGCGCCGGGTGCGCGTCGGGCGAGGAGCCGTATTCGCTGGCCGCCCTGTTCCACCTGCACGCGGCGGCGCGGGGCGAACTCCACCGCCTGCCGCGCGTGGAGATTCTGGGCACCGACATCGACCGTCGCAGTCTCGTGGCGGCCGAGCGCGGCGAGTTCGAGGAGCGCGATTTCAGCGAGACACCCGAGGCCTGGCGGTCGGCCTATTTCGCGCCCGCGGCGCCGTTCACGGTGGTCCCCGAGTTGCGCCGGCTGGTGAAGTTCCGGCAACATGATCTGTTGCGCGAGCCCCCGCCGCAGGGCGGGCACGACTTGATCGTGTGCCGAAATGCGATCATCTACTTCGATCGGGCGTCGCAGGAGCGGCTGTTCGAATCCTTCTACTCGGCGTTGGCCCCCGGAGGGTTCCTGGTACTCGGTAAGGTGGAAACGCTTTTCGGTCGTGCGCGGCAGTTGTTCCGCCCCGTAGACGCCCGCGAACGGATCTTCGTGCGCCCCGCATGAGCGAACAACGGGTCGGGATCGCCGATCTCGCGGTCGCCGCGGGGGAGGGAACGCTCTGCACGCTCGGGCTCGGCTCCTGCGTCGCGATCGTGCTCTACGACGCGGTGGTGCGGGTGGGCGGGCTGGCGCACGTCCTGTTGCCCGAACCGGCCATGTCGCGCCTGCACGACAACCCGGCGCGCTTCCCGGAGACCGCCGTGCCCGCCCTCGTCGCGCGGATGCGGGAGCTCGGCGCCGACCCGGCCCGGATGACGGCCCGCCTCGTCGGCGGGGCCAGCATGTTCTCCAGCCTGCTGCCCCGCGGCGCGCCGACGATCGGCGGGCGAAACGTGGATGCCTCGCGGCAGGCGCTGCAGCGAGCCGGCATCACGATCGCGGGCGAGGACGTGGGCATGGAGCATGGGCGCAGCGTCTACCTGCACATCGCCGACGGCCAGGTCGAAGTGCGCTCGCTCGCGCGAGGGAGTCGTGTCCTCTAAGCCCTCCGTCCTGGTGGTGGACGATAGCGCGCTCATGCGGCGCGTGATCGCAGAGCTGGTCACCGAATCGGAGGAGTTCACCGTGGTCGGCGTGGCGCGCAACGGGCGGGAGGCGATTGCGCGCGTGCAGGCGCTCAACCCCGACCTCGTGACACTCGACATCGAGATGCCGGAGATGGACGGGCTGCAGGCGCTGGCGCAGATCATGCGCGATGCCCCCCGCCCGGTGGTGATGCTGAGCGGGGCCGAGACCATGGATGGGCGCGACGCCGCGCTACGCGCGCTCGAACTCGGCGCCGTGGACTTCGTGCGCAAGCCGTCGGGCCCGATCAGTCTGGACCTCGCCGTCGTGGGCGAGCGGTTGCGCGGCGCGCTCCGAGCCGCCGCGCAGGCGAACCTGCGCGGCCTGCAGACGCCGGTGCGAAGCCCCGGGGCGCCCCGCCGTGGGCCAGGCCGGCCGGCGGCGTCCCGCCCCACGCGCGCCGTGGCGATCGCGGCCTCGACCGGCGGCCCGCGCGCCCTCACGCAGGTCCTGCCGGGGCTGCCGGCTGCGCTCGACGCCGCGGTGTTCGTGGTGCAACACATGCCCGCTGGATTCACGCGCAGCCTGGCGCAGCGGCTCGACGCGATGGGGCCGCTGCCCGTGCACGAGGCCGAGGCGGGCCAGGTCGTCCGCAGCGGGCATGTATACGTGGCGCCCGGCGGCAAGCACATGCGCGTGGCCGACGACGCCCAACCGGTGATCGTGCTCGACGAGACGCCGCCCGTGTGGGGCGTGCGACCGGCCGCCGATCCCCTCTTCCGGTCGGTGGCCGCCGTGTTCGGCGACCGGTGTGTAGGCGTGGTGCTCACCGGCATGGGACGCGACGGCGCCGACGGGCTGCGGGCCATCCGCGATGCGGGGGGCCGCCGCGTCGTGCAGGACCGGGACAGCTCGATCATCTACGGCATGCCGCACGCCGCGCTGGAGGCAGCGGGCGCCGACCGCGTGGCGCCGCTGGCGAGCGTCGCGGCCGCTGTCGTCGCGCTGCTCGCCACGGTGGGTGAGCCGGCATGATCGACGAGCACTGGGGCCTGCTACGCAAACCGTTCGCGAACACGCCTGATCCGGCCTTCGTGTACCACTCCCCGGTGTTCGACGAGGGATTCGCCCGCCTGCTGTACGACGTCACGGATCTGCGAGGGGGCCTGTCGCTGGTCACGGGCGAGATCGGCTGCGGCAAGACAATGCTCGTGGAGGCACTGCGCGCCCGGCTCGGCGGCACCGCCTACGAGCCCTGGGTCGTGGAATATCCGCGCCTCACCGGCGCCCAGTTGCTGCAGTTCGTCGCCGGAGCGGCCGCGCTGTCCACCCCGCCCAAGAACAAGCCCGCCCTGGTGGGGGCGCTGCGGGGCCGGCTGGCCGAGCTGCATGCCGCGGGACGGCGTCCCGTGTTGATCGTGGACGAGGCACAGTTGGCGAGCCCGAGCCTGCTCGAGGAACTGCGGTTACTCACCAACTTCGAGGACCGAACCGACAAGCACCTCCACGTGGTGCTGCTGGGGCAGCCGGAGTTGCGCGACCGCGTCGTGAAGCGTCCGCAGATCGACCAGCGCGTGAGCCTGCGGTTCCATCTCGATCCGCTCGACGCCGATGACGTGCAGGCGTACGTCCGGCATCGGCTGCGGGTGGCGGGGGCGATGCACGAGATCTTCACGGCCGAGGCGCTTGTCGCCCTGGCGGCGCGGAGCGGTGGTGTTCCGCGCGTCGTGAACAACCTGGCCATGCAGGCGCTGTTCGTTGGGGCGATGCGCGGACTGCCGCGCGTCGACGAGCGACTGATACACGACGTGGCGGACGATCGGCAATGAAGACACCCACCATCAGCTACCGCGAATGGCTCCACCGGACGCCGACGCCGCCGGCGTCGGTCGCGCCGGTGGTCGAGCCCGGGCAGCCGTCTCCCGAAGCGCCCGCGCCTCCGGCCGGGGAGCCGGACGCACACCGCGCCGCGCCGGCGGAGGTGGCCGCTCCCACCAGGCCGCGGCCCGAGGCTGCGCCGGCGCCGGTGCCCGCGGCGGCGTCTGCGGCGAACGCGGTGGAGCATCTGGTGTTCCGGGTGGGGCGCGAGTTGTTCGCGCTGCCACTCGACGTCGTCGAGGAAGTGTTCGACATCGACCGCATCCAGCGCATTCCGGAGATGAGCCGCACGATGTTGGGGGTGCTCACGTTGCGCGGCGCCACCGTGCCGCTGTACGCGCCGTCGATTCCGCTGGGCGTGCCCGATAGCGACCATCGGGCGGCACTCGTCTTCGTTCGGGCGAGAGGGACGGTGGCCCTCGCCGTGGATGATGTGGACGACGTGCTGGAGATCGCCGGCGACGACGTGCAGCGCCCGCCGCTGGATTTCACCGACGGCCTGCTGTCGGGCGTCACCCGTCGTGGCGCGGACCTCATCGGCGTGCTCGATGCCGACGCGCTCATCGCCGCCTGTCGCGCCGAACCGGTGCTGGAGACCGCATGACCAAGCCTCGTATTGCCAAGATCGTCTGGTTCCGCCTTGGTTCGGACTACTTCGCGGCCGACATCTTTTCGGTGGAGCGTGTGCTGCGCTACCAGCCGCCGACCACGGTGCCCAACGTGCCCGAATGGATCGAAGGGGTGATCGAGTATCAGGGGCGGGTGGTCCCGGTGGTGAGCCTGCGCCGCCGGTTCCAGCTCCCCGCCGTGCCGGCCACGCCCGAGACCCGCGTGCTGGTCCTCAAGTCGGGCGATGAGTGGGTGGGGGTGGTGGTCGACGCCGTGCTCGAAGTCGCCAGCTTCGATGAAGCGTTGCTGTCGCCCCCGCCGCCGCTCTTCCGGGGGCTCGCCGGTGAATACCTGCGGGGCATCGTCCGCCTGGACGACCGCCTGCTGATCTATCTCGACGTCGACCGTCTGCTGTCGTCCGACGACCGGCTGGCCCTGGAGCGTGCGACCGGGGAGGCGCTGCCGAATGGCTGACGGCCCGCTCGGCGGGTACCGGGCACAGTACGCGGCGCTGGACTCGCGGCTCGACGCGCCGAGCGCCGGCGCCGAG
Organism: uncultured Gemmatimonadaceae bacterium; assembly: GCA_963814345.1. Classification (GTDB taxonomy): domain Bacteria; phylum Gemmatimonadota; class Gemmatimonadetes; order Gemmatimonadales; family Gemmatimonadaceae; genus JAGWRI01. The sequence continues at coordinate 196,897 of CAWFCT010000022.1, forward strand.
CGCGACGCGCTGAAAGCCGAGATCGTGGCGTTCTTCCGAGAGGTGGAGCGGGACGTCGTCGAACTCACGAAGCTGCGCGACGAGATCAAGACGCTCGTCGACAAGTGGAAGACGCTGGCCGCGCCATCGCTCGTCCCGCAGTTCGACGCGGCGCGGCCGGTGGTTCACGCCGACCACATCGGGGCCTCCACGTTCATCGAGAAGGGTTGGAGCCGGCTGTCGCTGGGCGAGTACGAGGCCGCCGAAGCGGCCCTGCGCAAGGCCATCGAACTCTCGCCCAACGATCCGCAATCCGAAGCGCTGCTCGGCTGGGCGCTGATGCTTCAGGAGAAGTACGACGACGCGCTGCTGACCTTCCAGCAGGTGCTCATCCGCGAGCCGATGAACGCTCTGGCGCGCATCAACGTCGGCTATATCTGTCTCAAGAAGCGGATCTTCGGCGAGTCCATCGAACACCTGTCCAAGGCCATCCGGCTGGACAACGACAAGAAGGCGACGCTGTACGCGCACTTCTACCTGGGGCTGGTGTATCTGGAGCGCGATATGTTCGAGGACGCCCAGACCTTTTTCCAGAAGACCATCGCGCTGGGACCGAACCTGATCGAGGCCTATTACGAGCTGGGACGCGCGTACTGGTTCAATGGCCAGCGTGACGAGGCGATGCAGACGTGGCGCGACGGATTCGCCATGAACAAGTTCAATCCATGGGGAAAGCGGTGCGCCGAAGTCCTGAAGACGGTGGAGGCGGGCGGGGAGCCATAGCCGGACGGCGCGCCCGACCGGCCGTGCGCGCCATGCTGCTCGCGTGCGCGGTGGCGCTCGTCGTGCCGGCGGTGGCGTGGAGCCAGGCGGCCGCCCCGCTTCGCTTCGACCGCGGGCGGTTCACGGTGGTCGCCTATCCGGAGGACGCGCGGCTGGCGCGGACCATTCTCCAGACCGCGCTGGTGCACGACACCTTTCCATGGCTGCCGCGCCCGCGGGAGCACGTGCTGATCGCCATCGCTCCCGACTACGCGCGATTCCGCGAATGGGCCGGCCCCGACGCGCCCGAATGGGGCGCGGCGCTCGCCTTTCCCGATACGCGACGGATCGTGCTGCAGGGCAGTCGGTCGGGCGCCGACGCCGGGAACCCCGTCGAGGTCGTGCGCCACGAACTGGCCCACCTGGCGCTCCACGAGTATCTGGGCGGCCTGCCGCCGCGCTGGTTCGACGAGGGCTATGCCAGTTACTCGGCCCACGAACTCTCGCGCGACGATGCGCTTGCGGCCAATCTCGCGCTGGCGCTCGAAGGGGTGCCCACCCTGCGCCAGTTGGAGGGGTACTTCTCGCAGGGGGCAACGACGGCGCGCGCCGGGTACGCGCTGGCGGCGAGCGCCGTAGCCGATATGGCCGCGCTGGATCCCCGGCATGGCCTGACTCATGTGTTTGCGGCCTGGCGGGAGACCGGATCCCTCGATCGGGCGCTGCGCCGGTCCGACGGAATGACGCTGGACGGCTTCGAAGCGGACTGGCGAAAGCAGGCGCGCCGGCGCTACGGGGCGCTGGCCCTCATGGAAGATCTGACCCTGCTCGGGATCCTGTTCCTGGTGTTCGTGCTGCCGCTCTGGATTGCGCGGCGCCGGCGTGATCGCTCCCGGATGGAGGCCTTGAAGGCGGCCGACGCGGCCGCCGAGGCGTTGGAGCGTGAAAGCGCGCTGGCCGAGCTGCTGGGACCGTGGCCGCCGGCGGGCGAAACGGGCCGAGAACCGGGCGATGTGTAGCTGCCGTAACCGCCCGTAGCGACTGGGGTTGCCTTGACACTAACTTTGGCGGTCCATAGTCTTGTGGTTTATGGCAGAAACCGACATCTCATCCCGCTCTCGCCGCCTGGGCTGGTGGGGCCTGGCTCTCGCGACGATCTTCGCCGGGTACGCCGACCTCGCTCGGGGTGGCGACACGATTGCACCGATCCTCCTCGTCGTCGGTTACTGTGTTCTCGTTCCACTCGCAATTCTGAAGTAATCTCCCGGGGTGTCGGCGTTCTGAGGGCGAATAGCTCAGCTGGTTAGAGCGCCTGCCTTACACGCAGGAAGTCGGGGGTTCGAGTCCCTCTTCGCCCACTAGGGGTAAAGGGGGAACTACGTTCCGTTGTCTTGGGTACGATTTACATAGTGCGGAGGAGCCGACCGTGAAGGTATTGCAGCGCCGGATGGTGGTGGGTCTCGCGATCGCCGTGGTGGCGGGTATGCCGTCGATGGCCGAAGCGCAGTACGGGTACAACCGTCCGCGCGGCCCGACGGCCGATACGCCCCACCTGCTGGTGGGCACGTGCCACAGCACGCCGCGCCAGATCGGGGTCGACGCCGCCAAGGAACTCCGCGATCGCATCCAGATCGAGAACAACCCGCGCGACCTGTACGTCATTCCCAACAAGGACGTGAACACGGCGCTTACGGCGTCCGGCTACGCGCCGGATTCCGCGCTGAGCATCAGCGACCTCGGGGCGCTCGGCAAGCTCGTGCACGCCGACGAGATCCTGGACTGCGACGCGTCGCAGACCTCGGACGGCGTCCAACTGACCGCGCGTATGCTGCTGGCCAGCGACGTCACGAAGACCCAGCCGCTGCCCCCCGTCGACGCCAAGAACTTCGGCGACGCGGCCAAGGTAGTGGAGCGCGAGCACACGGCGGCGCGCAAACAGCTCGACGGCTACAACAAGTGCCGCAACGAACTGCTGGACGGCAAGTTGCAGGATGCCGCGAAGGACGCGATGGATGCGATCCGTCAGTACCCGCAGGCAACGCTCGCCCGGCTCTGTCTGGCGTCGGTGTATGCCGACAAGCGGATGAACTATCCGCCGGACTCCGTGCTGGCGATCACCGACCAGATCCTCAAGATCGATCCGCAGAACTCGTTCGCACTCCGCATCGCGATCGGCGCCTACAGCCAGAAGGGCGACCAGGCGGCCGAGATCGACGCGGAGCAGCGGCTGTTCAAGCTCGAGCCGCAGAACCAGACGTTGGCCACGCAGATCGTCGACGCGCTCGCCGCGTCCCCCGATCCGTCCAAGGCGCTGCCGATCCTGGAGAGTCTGCTCAAGAAGAATCCGGGCGACCCGAGCTACCTGCAGCAGTTGTGGAAGCTCCAGGCCAAGCTGAACATGTTCCCACAGGCCCTCGCCACCGGCGATGAGATGGTGCAGTCGGATTCGACACTGGCCGACAGCGCGTACTTCCATCGTCAGATCGCCATGGCCTCGCAGGACAGCAACTGGGCGAAGGTCGCGCAGTACGCGCAGCAGGGGGAGCAGAAGTTCCCCAAGGACGGGCAACTCGCGTTTCTCGGCGGGGTGGCGTTACGGAATCTGAAGCAGTTCGATCAGGCCGCCACGTCGTTCCGCACCGCGCTTGCCGCCGACTCCTCGAACAACAACGCACGCCTCTATCTTGCGCAGACGTATTCCGACCTCAACCAGCCGGATAGCGTGCTGAAGATCGCTGATGCGGCCATCGCCGACGGCGGCGACAAGAGCGTGTGGGGGCCGATGCTGCTCGCGCCGGTGCAGGACCTGCTGGAGAAGACCAAGACCGATACCGCCAACGCGACCCAGTACTACCTGCGCGCCTATCAGTTGTCGATGCACGCGGACAGCCTGGCCCCGTCGGCCACCGGGCACTTCTTCATCGGCGTGACGTCGATCCAGTTGGCCGTCGATGCGATGCGCCGGTCGCAGACGGCCGCGCAGGATAAGCACATGGAGGACGCCTGCACGGCTGCGAAGGAAGCCCAGAACTACTTCACCCAGTCGCAGTTGCACATGCCGCAGGGTGGCTCGGTGGACGCGCAGACGGCCGGCGCGGTGATGAACGCGGTCACCCAGTACGCCCCGAACGCCGACAAGATGGTGAAGGCCTACTGCACGACGAAGAAGAAGCACTAGGCGCACCTCGAGGTCGTTCGCGAAGCCCGCCGCTCTTGTCGGCGGGCTTCGTCGCTTGTGGGGGATGCCCTCTCCCTATTGCTTTCTCTCCGTGATCTCCGACGTTCATCAGCCCGCCGAACCTGCCGCCGACGCGGCGCCGTCCCTCGCCTGGGCCAGCGCATACCACGCGCCGGTGCTGGCCGACGACGTGGTGCGCCTCATGGCGGGCGCACGCGACGTGCTCGACGGCACGTTGGGCGGCGGGGGCCACACGGCGGCGCTGCTCGCCGCCGGTGCCCGCGTGACCGCCGTCGACCGCGACCCGGACGCCATCGCGGCGGCGGGCGCCCGGCTCGCGCGCTACGTGCGGGAGCGGACGCTGCGGCTGGTGCCCGGCAACTACGCGCAGCTCGACCGCACGCCGATCGCCGGCGAGCGATTCGACGGCATCCTGCTCGACCTCGGCATCTCGTCCCATCAGATCGACGATGCCGCGCGCGGATTCAGCTTTCGTGAGGGTGCCCCGCTGGACATGCGCATGGGCCCCGATGCCGCGCAGGATGCGGCCACGTTCCTGAACACGGCGGACGAAGGGGAGTTGGCGTGGGTGTTCCGCGAGTACGGCGACGAGCGCCGCGCCATCCGGCTGGCCCGCTCGGTGGTGCACCGCCGTGCCACCCGTCCCTTCGCCACCAGCGACGATTTCGTGGGCGCCATCCGGGCCGCCCTCGGGCCGCGGAGCGGGCCGGGGGATTTCGCGCGCCTGTTCCAGGCAGTGCGCATCGCGATCAACGAGGAACTGCTCGGCCTGGAGCGCGCGCTGCCCGATCTCCGCGAACGCCTGCAGCCGCACGGTGTGTTCGCGGTCATCTCGTACCACTCGGGTGAGGACCGCATCGTCAAGCACGCGTTCCGCGACTGGAGCACGGCCTGCACCTGCCCGCCGCGGCAGCCGGTGTGCACGTGCGGCGGAACGGCTCTTGGCGCGCTCGTCACGCGCCGGGCCGTCCAGGCCACGCCGGCCGAAGTGGATGCCAACCCCCGCGCGCGCAGCGCGAGACTCCGGGCATGGCGCGCCGCGTAAAGCGCGGGTGGAACCCGCGCGCCGTGGTCGCTCTCGTATTGCTGGGTTTCGTTCTGGTGGCTACGGGCGTCATCTGGCGGAGGAGTCTCGGCATCCGGCAGCAACGGGCCCTGCGCCAACTGGAGCGGCAGCGCGATGCGCTGGAGGCCGAGCGCGTCCGGCTGACGGGCGAGATCCGCGATTCATCGAGCCTGGCGCGTTTGGCGCCCATTCTGCAACGCATGAACATGCACGTCCCCGCCGACAGCACCGTCATCACCCTGCCGCGGTCGCGCCCGCATGATCCGGAATAGCCGGATCGGACTCGTGCACCTGTCGCTTGCCGCGCTCGCCCTGGCCGTGATCGCGAAGGCGGGGCAGGTGCAGCTGGTGCAGGGACGGACGTGGGCGGCGCAGGCGCACAACCAGCACTTCACCAGCCGCACCGTGCCGGCACCGCGCGGCGACATTCTCGACGCGACGGGTCGCACGCTCGCCGAGAGCCGGATCATGGTGCAGCTCGCGGTGGCGCCGCGGGAAGTGCTCGACCGCCGCCGCCTGGCCACCGTGCTGGCCCACGCCGGCATCGATCGCAAGTGGATCGGACGGGCCACCGACACCTCGCGCAAGTGGGTCGCCATTCCCGGGCACTTCCGCGCCACCGACGTGGCGCCGGTAACGGCGCTGCGGGGCGTCTACACCGATCCCGTGTCCGACCGGGTGTATCCGGGATCCGAAGCCACCCGCCGCATCGTGGGCCGTGTGAACGCCGAGGGGCAGCCGGTGGATGGCATCGAGCTCGCGCTCGACAGCCTGCTCCGCGGCCGGGCCGGCGTCGCGGGAATGGTGCGCGACGGCACCGGCCACAGCTTCAACTCCCCGACACTGCCGGGCACGCCACCGCGCGAGGGCAATACGGTGGTGCTCACGCTCAATTCCGATCTGCAGCAGATCGCCGAGCAGGCGTTGGACGAGGCGGTGGCCAAGCTGGGAGCGGACGGCGGGGACATCGTGATTCTCGATCCGGCGGACGGCGACGTGCTCGCCATGGCGAGCCACCGGCAGAATCCCCGGTCTACCTCGGCCACGGCGCTCACCGAGCCGTACGAGCCGGGATCCACGATGAAGCCGCTGATCGCCGCGGCGTTGCTCGCCCGCGGGCTGGTGACGCCCAGCGACTCGGTGGCGACCTTCGGCGGCGAGCTCACCATCAACGGGCGCACCATCCACGACGATCGGGAGGAAGGGCCGGAGCCGACGCACCTCTCACTGGCCGACGTGATCCGGCGGTCGAGCAATGTCGGCATCGTGCAGTTCGCCGAACGGCTCACCCCCGCCCAGGAGTATCAGGCGCTGCGCGACTTCGGGTTCGGCACGCCGACCGAGATCGCCTATCCTGCCGAGAGCAACGGCATTCTGCGGACGCCCTCGCAGTGGACGTCGGAGTCGCCGAATTCAATGGCCATGGGCTACGAGATCGCCGTCACACCGCTGCAGTTGGCCACCGCATACGCCGCCATCGCCAACGGCGGGGAACTGCTTCAACCGGCCATCGTCAAGGAGATCCGTTCCCCCGACGGCCGGGTGCTCTACGAGCATCATCGGCGCGTGGTGCGCCGCGTGATTCCGCCGGCCGTCGCGGCCGAGGTGCGTCAGATGCTGCTGGGCGTGGTGGAGAACGGGACGGCCGTCAAGGCCGACCTCGCCGACTACCTGCTGGGTGGCAAGACCGGAACGCCGCGTCGCACCGTGAACGGGCGCTACGCGCCGCATGCGTACACCCCGAATTTCGTGGGGCTCTTTCCGGGGAACGCACCACAGTTCGTGATCGTGGTCAAACTCGACAACCCGCAGGCCGAGTACTACAGCGCGAGCACGGCGGCGCCGCTCACGAAGACGATTCTCCAGGCGGCGCTGGCGGCGCGCGACGCGGCCCTGAATCGCCGGCAACTCATGAACGACGTCGTCAGCCGAGCACCGGCGACCGGCGGCCCCGGTGCGCGGCTGGCGCTGGATCGGCCGGAGGCGGACTCGACGGCGGCCGTGGTGCGGGCCGAAGCGGCTGCCGCACGGGCGGCCGCCGCGGCCGATCTTGCCGCGGAGCCGCCTCCCGTCACGTTCACGCTGCCCGCCTCGCCCACACCGCCCCCGGCGGCACCGGCGCGGCCACCGCGCGCCGTGCCCGCCGTGGCCGGCATGCCGTTGCGCGATGCCGTACGCACGCTGCACGACGCAGGCTTCCGCGTCCGGCTCGTGCGCGGCGCGCCGATGGCGACGGTGCCGGCGGCCGGAGCCATGGCGGGGGCGGGGTCGACGGTCGTCCTGAGATACGACTTCTGATGCCGGTCGCCTCCGAAACCATCGTGCGCGTCCTGCGCGAGGCGGGACTCCTGGCCGGCACCCGCGGCCACCTGCCGGAAAGCTTCGCCGGGATCACCGACGACAGTCGCCGCGTGCCTCGCCAGGGTCTGTTCCTGGCGGTGCGGGGATCGCTTCGCGACGGGCACGACTTCCTGGACGCGGCGCGCGAGGCCGGTGCCTCCGCCGCGCTGGTCGAGGATCCCACGCGCACCGAGTTGCCCGCGATCATCGTGCGCGAGGGGATGGGGCGGCGGGCCGCTGCCGTGGCCGCCGCCGCCGCATACGACTGGCCGGCGCGCGGCCTGCGGTTCGTCGGCGTCACCGGGACCAACGGCAAGACGACCACGGTGCACATGCTGCGCCACCTGCTGGATGAAGCCGCCGCCCGCAGCGCCTCGATCGGCACGCTCGGGGTCCGCGTCGGCAGCGCCGGCGAGCCGCTCGACGGCGGATCGGGCCTCACGACGCCGGGACCCGTGGAGCTGCAGCGGGTCTGCCGGTCGCTCGCGGACGCGGGCGTGCGCACGGTGGCGATGGAGATGTCGTCGCACGCGCTCGACCAGCACCGGGCCGAGGGCATTACGTTCGCCGGCGCGGTGTTCACGAACCTCACGCGCGACCATCTGGACTACCACGGCACCATGGAGGCGTACTTCCAGGCGAAGGCCCTGCTCGCCGATCAGGTCGCGGCCGACGGGGTGGTGGTCGTCAACGCCGACGATCCGGCGTGGCAGGCGCTGCGGCCGCCGGGGCGGCTGGTCCGCTTCTCTGCGGCCGGCGCGGTGGCCGAAGTGCGGGCGATGGACATCGAAGCGGGTCCGCGGGGCAGCGGGTTCGTGCTCGCCATCGGCGCCGAGCAGCACCGTGTGGAACTCCCGCTCATCGGCGACTTCAACGTGGCCAACGCCGCAGGGGCGGCGGCGGCCGCATGGGCACTCGGCGAGCGGCCCTCCGCTATCGCCGAGCGCCTGTCGTCGATGCCCCAGGTGCCCGGCCGGTTGGAACTGCTCGCCGAGCGGCCACTCGTGCTCCGGGACTACAGCCACACGCCCGACTCGCTCATGCGGGCCCTGGCGGCGCTGCGCCCGTTCACGGCGGGGCGGCTGATCTGCGTCTTCGGCGCGGGGGGTGATCGCGACCGGGGCAAGCGACCACTCATGGGCGCGGTGGTGGACCGGGGTGCCGACGTCGTGGTGGTGACGAGCGACAACCCGCGCACCGAGGATCCCGAACGCATCATCGACGAGGTCGTGGCCGGAATCGCGCGCAGCGACTACGTTCGCTTCGCGGACCGGCGCGAGGCCATCGCGCATGCGCTCTCGGAGGCCCGTGCCGGCGACGTGGTGCTCCTGGCCGGCAAGGGGCACGAGACCTATCAGGTCATCGGCACCACCAACGTTCCCTTCGACGAGAAAGCGATCGTGCACGAACTGCTGGGCTCGGCGGCATGAGCATCGATGTGCGGGCGCCCGAACGGCGGGAACCGCCCGCGTCGGCGCCGGTGTTCTGGACGCGGGACCGCGTGGCGGCCGCGCTCGGGCAGGGGCCGGGGGGCGACGGCCGCTTCAACCGCGTCTGGACCGATACGCGCACGGTGCAGCGGGCCGATCTCTTCGTAGCGCTGCGGGGCCCGAACTTCGACGGACACGACTTCCTGCGGGCAGCGGTGGACGCCGGCGCCGGGGGCGTCGTGGTCTCGGACGCCAGGCGCGGGGCGAATCTCGGAGTGCCGGTGTACGTGGTGGCCGATACCACGCAGGCGCTCGGCGCGCTGGCGCGGTTCCGACGCCGCGTCTGGAGCGGACCGGTTGTCGGCGTGGTCGGCTCCAACGGGAAGACCAGCACCCGGGCGCTGCTGCAGGCCGCGCTCGAGTCGCGGCTCGACGTGCATGCGTCGGCCGCCAACTTCAACAACCTCATCGGCGTGCCGCTCACGCTGCTGGCCCTCCCCGACCACGCCGACGTGGCCGTGGTCGAGATGGGCACCAATTATCCGGGGGAGATCGCCACGCTGCGGATGATCGCCGAGCCGGACATCGTCGTCGTGACGTCGGTGGCCGAGGAGCACCTGGAAGGACTCGGGGATCTGGACGGCGTGATGCGCGAGGAGCTTTCGGCCTGCGACGGCGTGCCGCTGGCCGTCGTGCCCGCCTCGCAGCCCGACGTCGTGGCGGAGGCTCGGCGTAGGGCGGCCAGCACGGCGTCGGCCGGACTGGAGGCGGGCGACTGGCGGGCCGATGAGTGGAGCCTCGATGCGGACGGATTCGGGCGGGCCCGGGTGGGCGCGGTGGAGGTGACCCCTCCGGCGCGGGGGGCGCACCACCTGCGCAACGCGATGCTGGCGCTGGCGGCGGCCGACGCCTGCGGCGTGTCCGCCGAGGACGCGGCGCGTGGGCTGGCCGGGGCCCGCATGCCCGCCATGCGCGGAACCGTCGAGCGAGTCGGGGGCGCGCTGCTCGTGAACGACGCCTACAACGCCAATCCGGCGTCCGTGCTGGCGGGGCTCGAGTTGCTGTCCCGCGTGGGGCAGGGACGCCAGCGCGTCGCCGTGCTGGGCTCGATGCTCGAGATGGGCGCGCATTCGGTCCGGGTACACGACACCGTGGCGCGGGCGGCGCTCGACTCACCGGTGGAGCTACTCGTCGGCATCGGCGAGTTCGCCGCCGCCTTCGATCGTGCCGGAGCGCCCCCCTCGCGCGTCATCACTGCGTCGGACGTGCCTTCGGCGTGGACGGCGCTGGCGCCCCGGCTCCAACCCGACGCCGCCATCCTGCTCAAGGGATCGCGAGGGGGGCGGCTGGAGCGGATGGCGCCCTTGGTTGCCGGGTGGGCGGCGGAGCATCAACGACAGTAGGGCGGCAGGTCAGTAGGTTGGTGGGTCGGTGCCGCCGCAGCCACGCACCCGCGCCGACCAGTTCACCGTTTCATCACCGCGATCTCACGCGAACACGTGCTCTACCACTTCCTGGTTCCGCTCATCCACCGGTTCAGAGTCCTGAACCTGTTCACCTACATCACGTTCCGCGCGGCCGGCGCGGCGGTGACGGCGCTCGTGCTGGCGTTCATCGTGGGACCGATGATCATTGGCCGGCTGCGCCGCCGCGAGGTGACCCAGACGGTGCGCGAAGGCACGCCGGACTCGCACGCCGGCAAGGGCAGCACGCCGACGATGGGCGGGCTGATCATCCTGTTCTCGGCCATCACGTCGACGCTGCTCTGGGCTCGCCTGAGCAGCCGGTATATCTGGCTGGCGCTCGCCGTCACCGCGGCCATGGGAGGCATCGGGCTGCTGGACGACGTGCTCAAGCTGCACCAGAAGCGCGCCGGCAAGAAGAATCTGGGTCTGGTGGAGCGGTACAAGCTGGCGGGGCAGGTGACCATCGGGCTGCTGTTGGGGCTGTACGTGTGGCAGTTCCCGCTCGCTCCCGACCTTCCGGGTGCCTCCACGACACTCCCCTTCTTCAAGTACGTCCTGGTGGTGCCGATCTCGGCGGGTTTCGCGTGGCTGTACGTGGTGTTCACCACGTTCGTGCTCACCGGGGTGAGTAACGCGGTCAACCTCACGGACGGTCTCGATGGGCTGGCGGCGGGTCTCTCGGCGATCGCGTTCTCGTCGTTCGCCGTGTTCGCGTACGCCATCGGGCGCGTGGACTGGAGCCACTATCTCGGATTGTTCTATCTTGCCGACTCCGGCGAGCTGACGGTGTTTTGTACGGCGATGGCGGGCGCGCTGCTGGCCTTTCTCTGGTTCAATACGCATCCCGCCGAGATCTTCATGGGCGACACCGGGTCGTTGGCGCTGGGCGGCGGGCTCGGCGCCGTTGCCATTCTGCTCAAGTCGGAGTTCCTGCTGGTGTTCATCGGCGGGGTGTTCATGTGCGAGACGCTGTCGGTGATGATCCAGCGGAGCGTGTTCAAGTACCGGCGCCGTCGATACGGTGTGGAATACGCGAGGACGCACCGGGTCTTTCTGCGCGCGCCCATCCATCATCATTTCGAGTTGAAGGGCTGGCCGGAGACGCAGGTGGTGGTGCGGTTCTGGATTCTCGGCCTGCTGTGCACGTTCCTGGCGCTGGCAACGCTCAAGGTGCGGTGAGCCGTTCATGACGCGGAGCGTTGGAGTGGCTGCGGAGTTCGGATGGCTGCGCGGCGAAGTCGCGGTGGTCGGGCTGGCGCGGAGCGGCGTGGCCGTGAGCCGCCTGCTCGCCCGGCAGGGCGGAACGGTCTACGCCTCGGACGCGGGGGAGGCCCGGGCCATCCACGAGGCCGCGCAATCGCTGCGGGCCGAGGGCGTGGCGGTGGACGTCGGCGGCCACGACCTCGAGCGCATCGCCGGCGCGTCGCTCGTGGTGACCAGCCCCGGTGTGCCGCCCGACGCGCCTCCCATCGCGCGCGCGCGCCGGGAAGGGGTTCCGGTGGTGAGCGAGGTGGAGATCGGCCTGCGGTTCCTGCCCGCGCTCCGCTACATCGCCGTCACCGGCACCAACGGCAAGACCACCACCACCTCGCTCGTCGCGCACCTCTTGCGATCGATGGGGCTCCGGGCGGAGGCGGCCGGGAACATCGGGCGTCCGCTCAGCGAGTTGGCGCTCTCCCCCGATCCGGCGCCCTGGGTGGCGCTGGAGCTGTCGTCGTTCCAACTGCACGACACGCCGGGGATCGCTCCCGACGTGGGGGTGCTCACCAATCTGTCGGGCAATCACCTGGACCGGTACGCCAGCGTGGAGGCGTACTATGCCGACAAGGCGCTGCTGTTCCAGAACGCGACGCCGCGCGCCACGTGGGTGGTCAACGGCGACGACGTCGCCGCGCAGGCCATGACGTGGGACGTGGCGGGGTTGCGCACGGAGTTCTCGACCCTGCAACCGGCCGACGCCCACTACGATCGCGCGGCGAACCAGTTGGTGGTGCTCGGCGAACCGCTGCTCGCGCGCCACGAGCTGCACCTGGTGGGTGACCACAACGTGGCCAACGCGCTGGCGGCCACGCTGGCCGTCATGCTGGCCGAGCGGAGTCACCGCGCCCGGCCGGCCGTGTCGCAACTGGCGCAGGGGTTGCGCGACTTCCGGGCGCTGGAGCACCGCATCGAGCCGGTGGCGGACATCGACGGCGTGCAGTGGATCAACGATTCGAAATCCACCAACGTGGCGTCGACGCTGGTCGCGCTCCGCGGCATGGACCGGCCGACCGTGCTGCTGCTCGGGGGGCGACACAAGGGGGAACCGTACACGCCGCTGGCGCCCGAACTCCGCCGGACGGTCAAGCGGGTGATCGCCTACGGCGAATCGGCGCCGCTCATCGAGAAGGATCTCCGGAAGGCAGTCCCGGTGGAGCGCTTGCCTCCCGGCACCTCGTTCGAACGCGTGGTGCAGGCCGCGCGGGCGGCGGCCAGGCCCGGCAATGCGGTGCTGCTGTCGCCGGCCTGCTCCAGCTACGACATGTTCGACAACTACGAACAACGTGGGGCCGAGTTCAAGCGGCTCGCGGCCGGCCGGTGATGGAATACTCCGGCCCCGACGGGTTCGCCGGCGGACCGGACGCCACGCCGGCGCGCCGGGCGGCGATGACGAGCGGCGCGGACGTGCGGGAACGCTGGCGCATGGGGCCGGAAGCCAAGGCGCTGGTGTTCATTACCGCGGCCGTGCTCGCATTCGGGCTCGCCGTGCTGTACAGCGCCAGCGCCATCGTGGCCATGAACGAGAACCGGTCGAGTGCCTACTTCCTGATCCGGCAGTTGGAGGGAACGGCGGTGGGCGTGGTGGCGTTCGCCATCGCCGCCAAGATGGACGCGCAGAAATGGGAGAAGTGGGCCTGGCCGCTGATGTGGCTCGCGATCGCGGCGATGACGCTGGCCCTGTTCTCTCCGCGCATCCACGGCTCGCGCCGCTTCCTGTTCGGACAGTCGCTGCAGCCGTCCGAACTGGGCAAGTTCGCCGTGATCGTCTGGGTGGCGATGCTGACGGTCAAGAAGGGCGATCAACTGCGGCACCTCACCAAGGGGATCCTCCCCTTCCTGCTCGTGATCGGGCTGCTCGACGTGCTGGCGGTGCTCGAGCCCGATCTGTCGGTGGCCATGCTGTACACGCTCCTCATGGCGGTGATCCTGTACGCCGGCGGTGCGCGGATCGGCCACTTCGTGGCCATCGGCGTGGTGGCGACGCCGCTCCTCTGGTCGCGCGTCGAGAAGCTGCAATACGCCATTCTGCGACTCACGAGCTTCTTCGACCCCGGCTCCGCGCCGGCTACGGTGAGCTACCAGTTGCAGCAGTCGCTGGTGGCGGTGGGATCGGGCCGGCTGTTCGGCGTGGGGTTCGGCCAGGGGCGGCAGCAGTACGGATTCCTTCCCTTCCCGTATAGCGACTTCATCGCCAGCAACATCGGGGAGGAGTGGGGGTTCCTGGGGCTGGCGGCGATCACGCTGGCGTTCGCGGCGTTCGGGCTGTTCGGATTCCGCATCGCGCGCCAGGCGCGATCGCCCTTCCTGCAGCTGGTGGCCGTGGGGCTGACCTTCGTCACCGTGCTCACCGCCCTGTTGCACGTGGGCGTCGTGGTGGGCCTGCTGCCGACGACGGGTCTCACACTGCCGTTCGTGTCGTACGGCCGCTCGAATCTCGTGCTCACGCTGTTCACGACCGGGGTACTGGTGAACATCGGCAGCACCAAGGAACGCGTGTACGGCGCGAACGCCACCAACCCGCTGGGGGAGTAGCGGCGTGCGGGTGATCTTCGCGGGCGGCGGCACCGGTGGGCACCTGTACCCGGGGTTGGCGATCGCCCGCGCGCTGGTGCGCCTGCGTCCCGATATCGAACCGTTCTTCGTGGGGGCGCTCCGTGGCATCGAGCGCGAGGTGCTGCCGAAAGCGGAATTTCCGTATCAGCTGCTCGACCTGCACCCGCTGCACCGGCGCTCGCCGTGGAAGAACTGGCGCACCGTGGTGAGCGCGGTGACCGTGTGGCGGAAGATCGGCAAGCTGGTGAAGGAGCAGCGGCCGGCGCTCGTGGTGGGCACGGGAGGCTACGCGTCGGGGCTCATGCTCGAGTACGCCCGCCGTCGCCGGATTCCCATCGTGGAGCAGGTGGGGGACAGCTTTCCCGGCATCACGGCGCGGCGGTACTCGCGGGACTGCGTGGAGGTCTACCTGACCTTTCCCGAAGCGGCGCGCTATCTGCGCGTCCGATCGAAGGCGGTGCTCATCGACACCGGGGCACCCATCGATCCCCCGACCTCGATGAGCCTGTCGCGCGGCACCGCGCGCGCCAAGTGGGGATTCCCGCGGGAGGGCGGCCACGTGGTGCTGGTGTATGGCGGCAGCCAGGGGTCGCAGGCCATCAACCGCGCGGTGGCCGGCTGGCTCAACCTGGGGTTGCCGGACGACGTGTACCTCATCTGGATGACGGGGAAGGCGACGTACGGCGAGTTCGCGACGTACGAGAGCGATCGGGTGCGGGTGCGCGAGTACCTGTCACCCATTGCCGACGCGTATGCCGCCGCGGATCTCGCCGTGGCGCGCGCCGGCTCGATGACCACCAGCGAACTGTTCGCGTGGAAGATTCCGGCGATCCTCGTTCCGCTCCCGACGGCGGCGGCGCAGCATCAGACCACGAATGCGGCGACGCTGGAGCACGCCGGCGCCGCGATTCACCTCCCCCAGCACCAGTTGACGGGCCCCAAGCTGCACGAACTGATCGGCGGATTGCTGGCCGATCCGGCACGGCTGGCGCGAGTTTCAGAGGGTGCGGCGCGCCGCGCGCGCCCGCGCGCCGCCGAGGATATCGCGGAACACATCATCGCGCTCGTCGATCGGCCGCCGGTGAAGGCTTGAGTCGCGGGGCGCGCGGCGCCTATATTGCCCGCGCCTTCCATGTCCCTCATCGATTCCAGTGACCCGCGCCCCGTCCACTTCGTGGGCATCGCCGGCGCCGGCATGCGCGCACTGGCCGAACTGCTCAGCAGACGCGGGGTGCGGGTCACCGGTTGCGACGCCGTCGCCGACGACGTGGGCGATCTGCGCGCCGCCGGTATCGAGGTGTTGACCGGGCACGACCCATCGCACGTGGAGGGCGCGCGCGCCCTCGTGGTTACCTCCGCGATGCCGCCGGCGCATCCGGAATTGGAGCGGGCGCGCTCGGTCGGGTGCCCGGTGATCCGGCGGGCCGAAGCACTGGGCGAGGCCACCGCCGGGGCGGAACTCGTGGCGGTGGCCGGGACCCACGGCAAGTCCACGACCACGGTCATGGCAACGGAAGCGCTGGCCGCGGCGGGGCTCGATCCGACGGCGCTCGTCGGCGCGCGCGTGACCGGTTGGCGCGGCAACCTCCGCCCCGGCGGCACCAGGTTGTACGTGGTGGAGGCCGACGAGTACGACCGGTCGTTCCTCGCCCTGTCGCCCACCGTTGCCGTGATCACGAACATCGAAGCCGACCACCTGGACATCTATCGCGACCTGGACGACATCCGCGGCGCGTTCGCCCAGTTCGCGTCGGGGGCGCGCGCGGTGGTCGTCTCCGCCGACGACGAGGTGGCCAACAGGCTGCCGCTTCCGGCGTCGGCCGACGTGGTGCGATTCGGCATCCGCTCCACGAAGGCGCGACTCCGCGCCGCCGAAGTGCGGGCGGGGGACGGAGGCACCCGGTTCGACGTGCGGTTCGACGGGACGCGCGTGGGGCAGGTTCACCTGCGGGTACCGGGCACGCACAACGTGCTCAATGCCCTTGCCGCGCTCGGCGCCGGACTGGCCGAAGGGCGCACGGTGGTCGAGATGGCGCCCGGGCTCGAAGCGTTCGGCGGCGTGGAGCGCCGCTTCCAGCGCGTGGGCGACGCGGCCGGGGTTGCGGTGGTGGACGACTACGCCCACCACCCCACGGAGATCGCGGCCACGATCGCCGCGGCGCGCGAAGCATTCCCGGGGCGCCGCCTCGTCGTGGCGTTCCAGCCGCACCTTTACTCGCGCACACGCGACTTCGCACCGGCATTCGCCGCGGCGCTCGCCGGGGCCGACGTCATCTTCCTGGCCGACATCTATCCGGCGCGCGAGCAACCGATGCCCGGTGTGTCGGCGGACCTGATCGCGGACCAGTTCGGCGCGGCGCGCAACCGCCTGCAATGGCGCGGCGGGCGGACGGACATGGCGGAGGCGCTCGCGGCCTCGGTGCGCGATGGCGACGTGGTGCTCACGATGGGCGCCGGCGACGTGACCCGGGTCGGGCCGGCCCTCGTGGAACGGTTGGGCGGCCGGTGAGCGCGGGGCGCGCCGATGGGGCGGGCGTGGAGTCCCCGCACGCCGGGGGCGAGACGTCCGGCCGCCGCCGGCGCTGGAAGCGGATCGGGTACGTCGTGCTCGCGCTCTGTGTGCTGGCGTCGCCCTGGTGGGGACCGCCGCTGCTGTCGCATCTGGCCTTCTTCCGCGTGCGTCGTGTGGAAGTGGTGGGAGCGCGCTACACGTCGCCGCGTGACATTCTCCGTCAGCTGCACGTCGATACCACGGTGTCGGTGTGGGTCGAGCCGGGTCCCCTGGAGAAGCGGGTGGAGCAGTTGCCGGAGGTGCGCCGGGCCGTGATTCGGCGTAAGCTTCCGGGGACGCTCGTCGTCGCCGTTACCGAACGGGTGCCGGTGGCGCTGGTGCCGACGCCGCAGGGACTTCGACCGTACGATGCGGCGGGGATGCCGCTGCCGATCGATCCGTCGCGCTCGCACGTGGACGTGCCGATCGTGACGCCGCGCGACTCGGCGGCCCTGCGCCTGTTGGGCGCCCTGCGGCGGCAGGCGCCGGAGTTGTACCAGCGCGTGAGCGAAGTGCGGCGGGTGGGAGACGAGTTGGATCTCTCGCTCAGTTCGTTCCTCGTTCGCGCGATGGCCGATGTGACCGTTCGCCGTCTGGAAGACGTGGAACCGGTGGCGCGAGACCTCGCCAACCGCCGGCTCTCCGTTGCCGAGCTGGATCTCCGCTACCGTGACCAAGTGATCGCCCGACTCAAATGAACGCAGACAATCTCGTCGCCGGTCTCGACATCGGCTCCGCCAAGACCACCGCGATCATCGCCGAAGTCGTCGGCGACCTGCCGCGGCATCCCTCCATCAAGGTGCTCGGGGTGGGGCAGACCCGCACCACCGGCATGCGGCGCGGGGTCGTGTCCGACATCGAGGAGACGACGCGATCGATCCGCAAAGCCCTCCAGGACGCCGAACGGATGGCCGGCGTCCAGGTGCAGGAGGTGTACGCGGGGATCGCCGGCGAACACGTGCAGGCGATGACCAGCAAGGGCATCGTCGCCGTGTCGGGCGACGAGATCACGCGCGCCGACGTGGAGCGCGCCAACGAGGTCGCGCGGGCCCAGGCCATTCCGCAGGACCGCGAGCTGCTGCACGCCATCCCGCAGGAATACACGGTGGACAAGAACACCGGCATCCGCGATCCCGTCGGCATGAGCGGGATGCGGCTGGAAGTCGAGATGTACCTGGTGACCATCGGCAGCTCGCCGGCCGTCAATCTCCGCAAGAGCGTGGAGCGGGCCGGCTACAAGGTGCGCGACCTGGTGCTGGAGCCGCTCGCGAGCGCGCTCGCCGTGCTCACGGAGGACGAGAAGGAACTGGGCGTCGGGCTCGTGGAGATGGGCGCCGGCACCACGGACATCGCGCTGTTCCACGAGGGCAAGATCCGGCATCTGGGCACCGTGCCCTTCGGCGGGAACAACGTCACCAACGACATCGTGCACGGGCTGGGCGTGACCCAGTCGGACGCCGAGCGGCTCAAGGAGCGCTACGGCAGCGCCTACGAGCCGCTGGTCGATCCGCAGGACATCATCCAGCTCCCGAGCACCGTGGCCCAGGGCGAACGGCAGATCCCCCGCGAACTGCTGGCGCACATCATCCACCAGCGCATGGACGAGATCTTCGACCTGGTGCAACACGACATTGCCGGAGCGGGATACGCCAACCGTCTGAGTGCCGGCATCGTGCTCACCGGGGGCGCAGCCGCCATGGAGGGGTCCGGCGAGCTGGCGGCCGACGTGTTCGGTACCGGGGTGCGCGTGGCGTCACCGGCGGAGAACCTCGGCGGCCTGAGCGATTCGGTGGAAGCGCCGCGGTTCGCGACGGTGGTCGGGCTCGCCCAGTTCGGCGCCACCCGGCTCGCACTCGGGGCGTCGTCCACGGCGCGGCGCATGTCGGTGGGAGGGGCCGGGGTGGAGAAATGGGTCCAGCGGCTCAAATACTGGCTTCAGGACTTCTTCTGATTCTTCCCGGCAGTTCGCCGGTCGGACCGTCAGCCTCCCGGACGGTCGAACAGTGACGGGGCGGCGCGGCCCAGGACCCGCTGTTCGTGCTCCAGGAGCCACCGCTTGCGCTCGATTCCGCCCCCGAACCCCGTGAGCGAGCCGTTGGCGCCCACGACCCGGTGACAGGGTACCACGATCGAGATCGGATTCCGGCCATTGGCCGCGCCCACGGCGCGGGCGGCACCGGGGCTGCCCAGTCGGTGGGCGAGCTCCCCGTATGACGTGAGCTGCCCGAACGGGATGCGCCGGAGTTCCGCCCACACCCGATGCTGAAAGTGCGTGCCGACCGGGTCCAACGGGAGATCGAACTGCGTGCATTCACCGCTGAAATAGGCGGTCAACTGCTCGCGGGTGCGCGCCAAGATGCCGGATGCCGGGTTGCGGCCGTCATCACGCGCCCAGACGGCGCGCGCCGTTGCCGCGGGGCCGTGTCGGTGTCGCGCGAAGTAGACGGCGGCGAGCCCGCGTTCGCTGGCCGCGAGCGTCAACTCGCCGACCGGGCTGGGCATGGTGACGAAGTGCATCGTGCCTGGGAAGGTAGGGGCGTACGGCGTGAAAAATCCACATCAAAAACCTGCTATCGCATCACCGTCTGTGGATAAGAAACGCGTACTCTTTCACCGCGTCCCTCGTCCTACATGCGGGGGTAGTCGCAAGCGGTAAAAGCATTATATTGCCGCAACTGATTACACCACTGTGGCGTGCGACATTCCGACACGCCCGGTTCCCGGTCCCGTCCGGCGATCGGCAAGGTGAACGCCGACCGTTCCCACCTCGCAAGTGCGGGAGTTCCACTCGCATGGTCTTCGAGTTCGAGGAAAACGCGACTCAACACGCCCGGATGAAGGTCGTGGGCGTTGGCGGCGGCGGTGGCAACGCCGTCAATCGCATGATCGAGGAACGCCTCGAGTATGTCGAGTTCATCTCGGTCAATACCGACAATCAGGCCCTGCTGAACTCGAAGTCGGACATGAAGGTCCAGATCGGCAAGAAGCTGACGCGTGGGCTGGGCGCAGGGGCTCGTCCGGAGATCGGACGCCAGGCGATCGAGGAGAATCGGGAAGAGGTGGCCGCGACGCTGCAGGGCGCGGACCTGGTGTTCATCACCTGCGGCATGGGTGGCGGCACGGGTACCGGCGCGGCACCGGTGGTGGCCGAGCTGGCGCGTGCGGCGGGCGCCCTGACCGTGGGCATCGTGACCAAGCCCTTCCTGTTCGAGGGGCGGAAGCGGATGCGGCAGGCCGAGCAGGGCATCGCCGAGATGCGCAAGAACGTGGATACCATGATCGTGGTCCCCAACGAGCGGCTGCTGGCCGTGGTGGGCAAGGGGATTCCGTTCCAGGATGCACTGAAGAAGGCCGACGAGGTGCTGCTGCACGCTACGCAGGGCATCAGCACGCTGATCACCAAGCCGGGCCTGGTGAACGTGGACTTCGCCGATGTGCGCACCGTGATGCGCGAGGGCGGGTCGGCGCTCATGGGAACGGGCGTGGGCCGCGGCGAGAACCGCTCCATGGAAGCGGCGCAGCAGGCGATCTCGAGCCCGCTGCTCGACAACGTGTCGATCTCCGGGTCGCGCGGCGTGCTGCTCAACATCACCGGCGGCGGCGATCTCACGCTGGGTGAGGTGACCCAGATCAGTGACATCGTCCACGACGCGGCGGGTGACGACGCCGAGATCATCTTCGGTGCGGTGCACGAGCCCGCCATGCAGGGTGAACTGCGGGTGACCGTCATCGCCACCGGGTTCGACAAGACGGTGGCCACCGGACTCACGCCGGCACACGACCTCAAGGGCGCGCCGGTCATTCCGTTCCCGAGAGTACGGCCCGGGCGTGCCGGCGCGGTGCCGATGCGCAGCACGGGGAGCGCGCCGGCCGATCAGTCGCGTCAGGCCAGGCCCGCGGAGCCGGACGACAAGGAGAAGGGGCCGGGCGATCTCAGCGACATGGAGATCCCGACCTTCATCCGGAGGCAGATGGATTGACGGTTCGCGGCGCGCGCGTCATCACCTATCTGGTGGTGGCCCTTCTTGCTTTCGTCGCCATCCGCGTGACGACCCCGGTGGCCTCGGCCGGCGGCCAGGTGGTGCCGCGGGATACGCTGCCGACGCCCAGCTGGGATCTCTCGTACGACAGCGTGGCGCGCGGTGAGACGCTCGTCAATGCCCTCGTGCGCGGCGGGCTGAGCGACACGGCGGCGGGGAGCGTGGTGCGGGCGGCCATCCCCGCCATCGATCCGCGGCGGATTCCCGTGGGGCTGCCGGTGGCGGTTCTCCACGCGGCCCCCACCGATTCGCAGCCGGTTGAGGTGGTGGTGGAATTGGCCACCGACCACTACCTCCATCTGACCCGCGATTCCAGCGGATGGACGGAGCGCGACGAGCGCCTGCCGTGGAAGACCGACACGATCGCCATCCAGGGCACGATCCACACGAATCTCTACCAGGCGATGTACGCGGCGGCGGACAGCGCGCTGCCCCGCGACGCGCAGAACGCGCTCGTGGTGAAGCTCGCGGACGACGTGTACGAGTATCGGGTGGACATGAGCCGCGATCTGCAGGACGGCGACACCTTCCGCGTGATGGCCGAGCGGAGCACGCTCCCCAACGGCGTCGTGAAGATCGGTGACGTCGTGGCGGCGCAGCTGAATCTGTCGGGCACCGAGATCGACGCCGTGCACTTCACCGACGACAAACTGGCCGGCAATTACTTCGATCAGAACGGCCGCTCGCTCAAGGCCGCGTTCCTGCGCGTGCCGCTCAAGTTCAAGTACATCACCAGCGGGTTCGGCGAGCGATTCCATCCGATCCTCAAGCGCTGGCGCGAGCACAAGGGCATCGACTACGCGGCCAATGCGGGAACTCCGGTGCGCGCCATCGGTGCCGGCGTGGTGGTGCGGGCCGGTGTGGCGAGCGGCTATGGCAATCTCATCGAGATCCGGCATGCCAACGGCTTCTCGTCGCGCTACGGACACCTGCGCGCCTTCGCCCGGGGTATCCACGCCGGCGCTCATGTGGACATCGGCCAGACCATCGGCTACGTCGGCATGACGGGGCTGGCCACCGGGCCGCACCTGCATTTCGAGTTCCTGGTGCACGGCGTGCAGCGCAATCCGCGCGTCGCGCTCCGGAACGTGGGTGGCGACCCGATCCCCAAGGCGCTCATGGCGTCGTTCGATTCGCTGCGCAACCGGCTGATCGGCGCCATGGTGGCCAGCACGGGACGAGTGACGACCGTCGCGGTCGGTCAGTAGTCTCGGCGCGCCCCGGCGGCGCCCACCACGGGGCGAGGGCCCACGATGCTCTGGCTGATCTCGCTGCTTGCCGGCCTCGCCGGCGCGCTCCTGCAGTACGGCTGGGCGGGGTGGGGGAGGCGGAGCGGGTTCAAGCAGGCCGCCGCCACGCCACTGCCCGCGCTGCTGCGCGCCGCCGCGTTCGCCGTGGTGGTGGCCCTGCTGCTGAATGCGCCGGCGGGGCGGTCGCGCGTCGCCCCGCCGTGGGTGGCGTTGGACGCGTCCCTGAGCATGTCGCGGGGCAGCGATCCGGCGGTGTGGCCCGCCGCGATCGACTCCGCACGCGCGGTCCACGCCGACTCGATCTTCCTGTTCGGCGACTCGCTGCGCGCGGCCAACCCACCCGCGCAGCCTGCCGATCTGCACTCGAACGTTGACGCCGTGGTGCAACGGGCGCTCGCCACGGGCCGCCGCGTGATCGTCGTGACCGACGGCGAGCTGCCACAGGCCGCCGAACTCCGCCAGCTTCCCGCGGGGTCGCGCGTGATCGTGGTGCCGCACGTCCGGGCGCCCGACGCCGCGGCGGTGAACCTGGACGCCCCGCGGGCCTTGGTGTCGGGCGACACCACGGAGATCCGGCTCACGGTGGGTGCCGGCGCCGGCGGGGCCGGGGCCGGCACCGTGCGCTTCTTCCTCGACGGGCGTGCGCTCGGCACGGGGCGCTTCGATTCCCTCGGCGCGTTCGCCGAGCAGGATGTCACGCTCCGAACGGCGATCGTGGCGCCCGAGGGGCCGGCGGAGTTGCGCGCCGTGGTGGTGGCCGCGGCGGATGCGGAGCCGCGCAACGACTCCCTCGGCATGGGAATCGACCTGTCGCGACAGCCGGGCGCAGTGTTCGTGTCCACGTCGCCCGATTACGACGCACGCTATGCGCTGGCGGTCCTGCGAGGGGCGCTGGCGCTTCCCACCCGCGCCTTCTACCACCTGTCGCCCGGGAACTGGCGGGTGGATGGCAGCTACGCGCCGATCACCGAAGCCCAGGTGCGCGCCGCGTTCCGCGATGCGCCGGTGGCGATCCTCCACGGTGACACGGCGGTGTTCGGTCCGCCGCGCCAGGCCACGCGGGCGCCGCTGGCGCTCATCGTGCCGTCGGCGGGGGACGGGCACGAGTGGTACGTGAACGCGGCTCCGGTATCACCGCTCAGTGCAGCACTCGCCGGCCTGCCCTGGGATTCGCTGCCGCCCCTGCTCGTGGGGGGCGGACCGGAGCCCAAGGGCCAGTGGCGCGCGCTCGACGCCCGGCGCGGACGCGAGGCGCTCACGCGGACGATCGTCGCCGGTGACGACTCTCCGCGGCGCGTGGTGGTGGTGGCCGCCTCCGACCTGTGGCGATGGGAGTTCCGCGGCGGCCCGTCGGCCGACGCGTTCACCGCGCTCTGGGGGAGCATCTTCGACTATCTCGCGTCGCAGCGCGCCGACCGGCGGGCTGCCGTGCCCGATGCGGGCGTGCTGCGCGCCGGGGACGCCGTCACGTGGCGGCGCGGCGCGTCGGGCGACAGCGACGTGGCCGTCGCACTCCAGCGGCCGGAGAGTCGAGGTGCGGACACCCTCCGGTTGCGCTTTCCGGCCGGAGCCGCGGTGGTGCGCTCGGCGCCGCTGCCGCCGGGGCGATACACGGCGCGTATGGCCGGCGGCAGCGCCGTGCTGGTGGTGAATGCGGCCGACGAACTCGTGCCGCGCGCGCCGGGCATCCGGTCGGGGCGCATCGGCGGGACGCCGCCGCGCGGAGCGGCGCCCGGGGCGCGTGACACGGGCTGGATCTATGCGCTGCTCGTGCTGCTCCTGTGCGCGGAGTGGCTGTTGCGCCGCCGCGCGGGAATGCGATGATGCGTCGGGACCGCCACCGTTAGATTCTCTGCCATGCCCCGCCTCCTCCGAAAATCCGGCGATACCCCCCGGCGCACGTTCTGGCAGCGCGTCAAGGACGTGGCCCTCCGGGACGTGGGCGTCATGGTGCGGGGCGGGGTCAAGCAGGGATCGCTGGAGCAGCTCGAGGAATTGCTGCTCGAGGCCGACTTCGGCGTACCGGTGACCCTGCGGCTCGTGGCGGCGGTCGAGGACCGGGCCAAGCGCGGCCAGGTGAAGACCGAAGAGGAATTCCGGCTGGCCCTTGCCGAGGGCGTGGAGGGCGCGCTGCGGGCGGGGAACAGCGATCCGGCGCTCGCGCTGCCCGGCGCGCGGCCGGCCGTCGTGCTGATCATCGGGGTGAACGGCGCCGGCAAGACGACGTTCATCGGCAAGCTGGCGGCGAAGCTGCGCGGGGAGGGCAAGCGCGTGATGGTGGCGGCGGGGGACACCTTCCGGGCCGGCGCCATCGATCAGCTCCGCGTGTGGGCCGATCGCACGGGGGCGGAGTTCGTGGGAGCGCAGCCGGGGGCCGATCCCGCCGCGGTGGCGTTCGACGCGATCGACGCTGCCGTGGCACGCGGCGTGGACGTGCTGATCGTCGATACGGCGGGGCGGCTGCACACGAGCGGCGGCCTGATGGACGAGCTGCGCAAGGTGGCGCGCGTCATCGGCAAGCGGTTGGAGGGGGCGCCGCACGAAACGCTGCTCGTGCTCGACGGAACGATCGGGCAGAACGCGGTGGCCCAGGCGCGCACGTTCACGGCCGCGGTGCCGGTGACGGGGTTGGTGGTCACGAAGCTCGATGGCACGGCGCGGGGCGGGGTGGTGGTGGCGGTGCACGAAGCCATCGACGTGCCGGTGAAGTTCCTCGGTGTGGGCGAAGCGGCCGAGGATCTCGAGCCGTTCGATCCTGCGGAGTTCGCGCGGGAGCTGTTGAGCGACGAGTAGCATGCCGTCGGCGAATCCGCGGGTCACGCTGGACACGCCGATCACGTACCTCAAGGGCGTCGGCCCGCGGCGCGCCGCGGCGTTCGAGAAGCTGAACGTCACGACCGCCGGCGACCTGCTGTGGCTCATTCCGCATCGCTACGAGGATGCGAGTACGGTGTCGCGCATCGCGTCGCTCCGGACGGGCGCCGACGCCACCGTGATCGGCCGCGTGATCTCCAAGGGTGTGCTGCCCACGCGCCGGGGCCTGCGGATCTTCCAGGCGGTGCTGCAGGACGACAGCGGCATGATCGAAGCCGCGTGGCCGGGACAGCCCTTCCTCGACCGCAGCATCAACAAGGGCGACGTGTTGCTCGCGTCGGGCACGGTGCGCTTCTATCACGGACGCCAGCTGGCCCCGCGCGAGTTCGTGAACCTCGGCCCCGACGACGAGGGCACGGAACGGGGACGGGTGCTCGCCGTGTATCCGGCCACCGAAGGACTGTCGTTCAAGGTCATCCGGAACATCGTGGACGCCCATCTGGATGTGCTCCTGCCCCAGGTGAAGGAGTACTTCCCGCCGGCGATCGTCCGGGGGGCCGGCGTGGCCGGCATCACCGACGCGCTTCGCATGGTGCACCGCCCGCAGACGATGGCCGAGGCGATGGCGGGCCGCGACCGGCTGGCGTTCGAGGAACTGTTCTTCGTGCATCTGCTGCACCAGCGGGTCAAGGCGCTGGCGCGCGAAACGCGACGCGGCATCCGGTTCGAGAACAAGCGCCGTCTCACGACGCAACTGCGCGAGTCGCTGCCTTACACGCTCACCAACGCCCAGGTACGCGCCCTGCGTGAGATCGTGGACGACATGTGCAGCGACCGGCGCATGCATCGCCTGTTGCAGGGCGACGTGGGAAGCGGCAAGACGATCGTCGCGCTGTTCGCGGCGCTGCTCGCGTTGGAGAACGGGTTCCAGGCCGCGATCATGGTCCCCACCGAATTGCTGGCCGAGCAGCACCACCGGACCATCACCGGACTCCTGGCCCCGCTCGGCGTGGCCCCGTTGCTGCTCACGGGCAGCCTGTCCACCAAGGCCCGCCGGGAGGTGGCGGGGCGGCTGTCGCAGGCCGAGCCGTCGCTGGCGCAGGAATGGCCGGAACTCGTGATCGGTACGCACGCGCTGGTCCAGGCGGCCACGGAGTTCGCCCGCCTCGGGTTCGTGGCCATCGACGAGCAGCACCGGTTCGGCGTGGAGCAGCGCAAGGCGCTGGCCGCCAAGGGCGAGATGCCCGACGTGCTGCTGATGAGCGCCACGCCCATCCCCCGGTCGCTGGCGCTCACGGTCTACGGCGACCTCGACGTCAGCTTCCTCGACGAGCGGCCCCCCGGGCGGCGGCCGATCACGACCACGCTGCGATCGAACGCGTCGCGCGACCGGCTGATGGCGTTCGTCGACCGCGAGGTGGAAAAGGGACGCCAGGCGTACATCGTCTATCCGGTGATCGAGGAATCGGAGAAGCTCGATCTCAAGGCGGCGACGACGAGCTACGAGGAACTGCGCGCCGGGCCGTTCGCGCACCGCCGTGTGGCGCTGCTCCACGGGCGCATCCCCAACGACGAGCGCGACGACATCATGCGCCGGTTTCGGGATGGCGCCATCGACATTCTCGTGGCGACCACGGTGATCGAGGTCGGCATCGACGTACCCAATGCCACGGTGATGGTCATCGAACATCCCGAGCGCTTCGGCCTGTCGCAGCTGCACCAGCTGCGCGGCCGCGTGGGACGCGGCGGGGAGCAGAGCTACTGCATTCTGCTCGGCGACATGGGGCGGGAGTCACGGCAGCGTCTGCAGATCTTCGTGGAGACGGAAGACGGGTTCCGGATCGCCGAGGCCGATCTGCGCATGCGGGGCATGGGCGACCTGTTCGGGGAGCGGCAGAGCGGGGTGCCGACGTTCAAAGTGGCCGATCCGATGCGCGACGCCGCCCTGAGCGACCATGCGCGGGAAGCGGCGGCTACGCTGCTGGCCAGCGATCCCGAGTTGCGGTCGCGAGAGGATACCCCCCTGCGCCGGGTGCTCGGCGCCCGGTACGCGCGCGCCGTCGAACTCTTCCACGTCGGCTGAGGCGCCGCCCGGCCCCGGGTGGGGGTTGACCGGAAGGGGGCGGCCCGTGAGGGTTCCACAGCCGCGGAGCCGCCGCATTTCCAACGTTCCGCGCGCCGATGCGTAGTTCTCACAGTGTGTTCAACTCGATTCAAGGACTCCCAAGGACCTCGATAATGCGTCGTTTCTTCGCGTTCCTGATCGTTATTGGCGGATTGGCGGCCGTTGCCGCGCCGGCGTCGGCACAATCGTCCATCGCCCCGCTGCCGTCGGGCGTGACCCTTCGCATCAATGGGCCCGGCTCGAACATCATCGGCGTGCTGTATGAGCAGTCGATCGATTCGGTGTGGGTACGGCCGCGCGGCGACAATACGATGGTCCGGAGCATCGCCGTCTCGCGCATCACGCGCGTGGACCAGGAGCGGCCGGAATATGCCAAGAGCATCCTCGTCGGCACCGGGATCGGCATTCTCGTCGGGGCGGCGCTCTACCCGATCACGTCGCACAACGATCATGACGTCTTCATCGGACTGAGCGTGATCGGCGGTGCGGTGGCGGGCATGCTGTTCCCGCACGCCGGTTGGGTGCCCGTGCTGCTGCATTGAGAGGGATAGGAAATTCGATTCCCTTGTGTAATGGCGATGCCGGGATGGAAGCCGTGCGGCAAGCGCGGCCCTGCGGTCGCGTGGGGGCCCCCGTGCGGCGCCGCGGGACTGGCGGAGGTGCGCCAGAATCCGGTCGATCACCGGGCTCTCGGTAATTCGAGACGAAGCTGGCGTTGAAGCGGGATCCGAACGTGGAGTGGGTGCAATATGAAGGTGCAGACGATTCTGTTTGCGACCTGCTGGCTGGCCTTCGGCGCCTCACCGCTGTTTGGACAGGGCGATAGCGCCCGCTTCGCTTCCGTCATCGCTTGCATGCGAGCGCATCCAGAACGCGCGGGCGCTCCGGTGGTCGTGTATGCATACACGCACGTGGACCCGACGCAGGAGCAGGCCGCGTCGGTGCGGCTCGCGGCTGAGAACCTCCTGCAACCCGTGGCCGACGGCATGGCGCGGCTGCTGGGCGTCAAACCGGGAGTACTTCCGATTTCCGACTCAACGATCCCGTGGTACGCCTCAAAGGCCGACGTCTACGTGGAGGCGTCCCGCGACGGGCGCGTCACCTACCATACTTACTCGAACGGTTCTACCACCGCCGCGGAGCGCTTCATCGAGTTGGCCATCGACTCGGCTGTCGCTCATGAGAACGGCCCGCTGGTCGTGAACCCGGACGGCACGCCGCCTCCCGATCGGGCCCACTTTCACATCCTCACAGGGCACGCCGCCACGGGCGTCGAGGGGTACTCGTTCCCAATGGCATACGAGGGGGCCGCGGTGCCCTTGTTCGCAACGCGCTTCCCATCGTCCACGCAGGTGGACGGACCGATGGACTTCGTGCCGCCCCAGTTTCCCAAGGACTCCACGCTGTCGTACGTGGACGGGAGGGTCATCGAGCGGTTTCTCGTCGATACGAATGGGCGCGCCGTGCCGTCGTCCATCCGTGACGTGTGGCCCCACGGCGTTTCAAGACTTACCGGGGACGAGAGCAACTATTGGGACGAGTTCGTCTCGGCCGTGCACAACTGGTTGAAGGAGGCACACTTCAAACCGGCCACAATCGGTGGATGTCCCGTCCCGCAGATGGCCCAGGAGCCATTCGAGTTCCATATCGCCAGATAGCCGGCATCGATTCAGGGTTGGTCGATGCCGTCGGTCCGCCGGCCGGACGGCACCTTCTCCTCCCCAAGGGATGAGAAATTCGACTCCTGTCTGGACTGGCGCTGGCGGCGGCGGGTGTCGCCGCCCGTCGTGTTCTTGTCCCGCCGGGGGGCGGCGACTGCCCCACAGCCCCGCGGCATTCGCCCGACTTGGCGCCGTCACGGGCTGGTCTATCGTTTGGTGTCTACCAACGATTTCCAGAGGCGGGAGGCGATCATGCGCGGCAAATCCTTGACGGCCATTGGCGTCGCCCTGATGGCGGCGGCGTGCACCGGCGGCACGAGTTCCAACCAACAGAACCAGGCGGCGGTGACGGGCAAGACCCTGCCGGCCGTGGAGACCGCGGCCCTCACACCGTCGGAACGCGCGATGTTCGGCCCGCTGCCGGCGCGCATGGACCTGCCCGGGCAGCCGGCGACCGAGGCCCAGGTGGCCCTCGGCCGCGGCCTGTACTACGAGACGGTGTTGTCGGAAGGGCACGACGTATCGTGCAACTCCTGTCATGCGCTCAACGGCTACGGCGCCGACGGGCGGCGGGTGAGCTTCGGCCACAAGGGCCAGATGGGAAGCCGCAACGCGCCCACCGTGTACAACGCGGCGGCCCAGGTGGCGCAGTTCTGGGACGGGCGCGCGCCGACGGTCGAGGAACAGGCCAAGGGACCGATTCTCAACCCCGCGGAGATGGGGATGTCGGGCACGGGAGCCGTGCTGGAGCACCTGACGTCGTCGCCCAAATATCGCGCCGAGTTCGCGGCGGCGTTCCCCAATGAATCCAAACCCATCACGTACGACAACGTCGGCCGGGCCATCGGCGCGTTCGAGCGCGGCCTGGTGACGCCGTCGCGGTGGGACCGGTTCCTGAAGGGCGATACCGCGGCGCTCACCGAGCAGGAGCAACGCGGGGCGCGCACCTTCGTCGCGGCCGGCTGCGTGGCGTGCCATGCCGGTACCTACGTCGGCGGGCAGGTGTTCCAGAAGGCGGGGCTGGTGGAGCCGTGGCCGCAGTTGGCGGACAGTGGCCGCATCGCGGTGACGCACGCGCCGGCCGACCTGCACGTGTTCAAGGTGCCGACCCTGCGCAACGTCGAGATGACGGGGCCGTACTTCAGCGACGGGTCGGTGGGATCGCTCGACAGTGCGATCATGTTGATGGCCCGGCACCAGTTGGGGCTCACGCTGACCGACGCGCAGGTGGGCGATATCCACGCCTGGCTCCGGTCGCTGACCGGCGAGATTCCGGTGGAGTACGTGGCCCATCCACAGCTGCCGGGGAAGGCGGCCTTCTAGCCGCCGGGGACCGTTCCGTCTCCGCGTGCCGGGGTGCATAGTAGGGGCACCGGGCCGGCACCCGGAGATGGAGGTCCCACCATGCATTCCGCGGCGCATCGTCCGTTCGTCGTCCATCCACAAACGCTGTTCGCGTCGTTGCTGGCGCTGGCCGTGCTGGCGGCGCCGGCCCCGCAGCGTTCCCGGCAGCCGCTACCCGACCGCCTGGCCGACAGCACCTACTGGCGCCTGGTGACCACGATGTCGGAGCCGGGGGGTTTCTTCCGCTCCGACAACTTCGTTTCGAACGAGGTCAACTATCAGCACATCCTCGACCGGTTGCAGGCGGCCACGCCGTCCGGCGGTGTGTACCTGGGCGTCGGGCCCGATCAGAACTTCACGTACATCGTGGCGCTCCATCCCCGCATGGCGTTCATCGTCGACATCCGCCGCCAGGCGATGTTGCAGCAGTTGATGTACAAGGCGCTGTTCGAGATGTCGCCCACGCGGGCGGCCTTCCTCGCGCATCTGTTCTCGCGGCGCCTCCCCGCGGGACTCGATACCAATGCCTCGCCGGCGGCGCTCTTTCAGGCGGTCGCCGCGGCGCTTCCGGATTCGGCGCGCTACTCCGCCAACCTGGGCGAGATCGACGACCGGCTGGTGCACCGGCACGGCTTCACGCTGTCCGCCGACGACCTGAGCGGGCTGGCCTACGTGTACGACGCGTTCTTCACCATCGGTCCCGACATCAGCTACTCGGGCGATCCGCGCCGTGGGCGCGGCGGCTGGTGGATGCCCGGCTACGCCGAAATGATGCTGCAGACCGACAGCGCCGGCACGAACCGGAGCTATCTGGGGAGCGAGGCCCGCTACCGCGCGATCAGGAACTTCGAAGCGGCGAATCTGCTGGTGCCGGTGGTGGGCGACTTCGGCGGGCCGAAGGCGCTCCGTGCGGTGGGCGCATACGTGCGCGCGCACGACGCCACCGTGACCACCTTCTATACGTCGAACGTGGAGCAGTACCTGTTCCGCGAGGACGATGCCTGGCGCCACTTCTACGAGAACGTCGCCAGCGTGCCCCACGACAGCAGCAGCCTGTTCATCCGGGCGGTGTTCGGCGGGTACGGCTACGGCCGCGGGTACGGCGTGCGGCGCGGCGAGATGCTGGTGGTGCCCATCGACCGCATTCTCTCGGCGTTCCGGGACGGCCGGATCAAGAGCTACTGGGACGTGATCGACCTGTCGCACTGACGGGTGGGGGCGGGCACGCGGCGAACGCGGGCCGCCGCTGGCGGGGGCCGGGTGCGCCCCCTCGCGGATTCGCGGTCCCCGCCGTATTCATTGGCCCGTCGACCCCCCAAACGGCCGGCTCCCTCCGGCCCATCTCCCCCGCGATTCCCCCCCCGTTCCCCCATACGACCATCGCATCAGGAGGCAGGATGTCCAGCAGCAGAGGACGACTGCGCGCGTTTCCCTGGGCCCTCGTCGCCGCCGCCATGCTCTGGCCGGCGACGCGCGCCATCGCGCAGCAGAAGAACGATCCGGAATACACCGCGCTGATCAGGAAGGATCTCACCGATCCACGGATCTCGACCGAACTGGTCGATCACCTGCCGGCCTCTGCAACGGTGCCCACGCCGCTCAAGGTGCTGGGCCACATCATCGGCGCGCCGGGCATCATCGATCACGCCGAGGACCTGAACCACTACCTGCAGGTCATCGCACAGTCGGCGCCGGCTCGTGCCCGCTACGTCACCATCGGGAAGTCGGAAGAGGGGCGCGACATGGCGGTCCTCATCATCGGGAACGAGGAGACGATCCGGAACCTCGACCGGTACAAGGGCTATCTGTCCGACCTCACCGATCCGCGCAAGACGACCGCAGCCAGGGCCAAGGAGATCGAGAAAGTCGCCAAGCCGGTGTACTGGATCACCAGCGGCATGCATTCCCCGGAGCGCGGCGGCCCCGAGATGCTGATGGAACTGGCCTACCGGCTGGTGGTGGACGAGTCGCCGTTCGTGAAGGAGATCCGCGACAACGTGATCACCATGATCACGCCGGTGGTGGAGATGGATGGGCGCGACAAGGATGTGGACACCTACTACTTCAACAAGGACCGCCCGGAGGGTGAGGCGCGCCTGCCTCTGATGTACTGGGGCAAGTACGTGCAGCACGACAACAACCGCGACGGCATGGGGCAGTTCCTCGATCTCACCAAGAACATCGAGAAGTGGGGGCTCGAGTGGCACCCCACGGTCCTGCACGATCTGCACGAGGCGCAGACGCTGCTCTATGCGTCCACGGGCACGGGCCCGTACAACGAGCAGCTCGATCCGATCACGATCGACGAATGGTGGACGCTGGCCGAGAACGACGTGCTGGAGATGACCAAACGCGGGGTGCCGGGCGTCTGGACCTACGGGTTCTACGACGGCTGGGTGCCGAACTACATGTTCTACGTGGTGCACGCGCACAACGCGACGGGCCGGTTCTACGAGGTGCAGAGCTACGGTCCCGACACCACGCGCTACCACTTCAACCAGAGCCGGGAGTGGTTCCGGCCCAACCCGGCGCCCAAGGAGATTCTCTGGGGGCCGCGCGCCAACACGAACATCCAGGAATCGGCGATCATGTTCGCCCTGCACCGGGTGGCTCGGGACAAGGACCTCTGGCTCGACGACTACTGGGTGAAGAACAACAACGCCGTGAACAAGGGGAAGACGGGCCCCGTCTTCGGCTGGGTGATTCCGGCCGACCAGCGGCGCAAGGCCGACGCGGCCGCCGCGGTCAACGAGCTGATGGATCAGGGGCTGGAGTTCCACCGCGCCACGCGCGCATTCAAGGCCGGGAACATCGAGGTGAAGCCGGGCGACTACATCGTCCGCGGCGACCAGCCCTTCCGCACCTTGGCCGACATCTACTTCGCCGTCCAGAACTACGCCATCGGCAACCCGTCGCCCTACGACGACACCGGATGGACCTTCCAGTACATGCGCGACATCATCATCGCGCCGTGCACCGACAAGCAGCTCCTGTCGGAGCCGATGGCACCGGTGACGGGGCACGTGCAGGCGGCGGGATCGATTGCCGGCAGCGGCAGCACGGTGGTCGTCGAGCATACCGGCGACAACAACATCGTCACCTTCCGTTACACGCTGAAGGACGTGCCGATGCGGGCCGCCGAGCAGGACTTCGACGCCGACGGCCACCACTTCCGCGCCGGCGCCATCGTCATCGACAACGCCAACCGCGGCCAGATCGAACCGGTGCTCAAGCAACTCGGCCTGTCGGGCTATGCCATGGCGTCGGCGCCGAACGTGAAGACGCACGACCTCGACATCCCGCGCATTCTGTACCTGCACAGCTGGTCGCGCACGCAGGACGAAGGGTGGGTGCGGGCCGCGCTCGATACTTACGGAGTGCCGTACACCTACATGGGCGACAAGGAAATCGCCGCGATGCCCGACCTGCGGGCGCACTACGACGTGGTCGTGTTCCCGCACGTGGGCGGCACGGCGGCCTCGATCGTGGCCGGGATCGCGAAAACGGGCACGATGCCGCTGCCGTACGAGAAGAGCGCCAAGTACCCGAGCTTGGGCACGCCCGACTCCAGTCCCGACATTCGCGGCGGCATGGGAGTGGAAGGCCTCATGAACCTGTACCGGTTCGTGCAGGACGGCGGCACGCTGATCACCGAAGGCAACACGTCGATCCTGTTCCCCGAGTACAACCTCACGCCGGGGGTCAGCGTCGAGGCGCCGGCCGAGCTGTTCGCGCGCGGCTCGGTGATGCGCGGCGTGATTGCCGACATGAACAGCCCACTCGTGTACGGCCTGGCCGATGCGCAGATGCCCGTGTACTTCAGCCAGGGGCCGGTGCTCAACGTCGCCGCCGGTGGCGGCGGGTTCGCGTTCAACCGGGGCGGCGCAGGGTACAGCCAGAACACGCAGCCCATGGCCACTCCGATCAAGGACATCTCGGTACTGCTCCCGGGTGGCGCGCCGCCGCTGCCCGACGAACTGAATCCCAGAACGCAGGCGGCCGAGGCCGGTCGAGCTGGTGGACGAGGCTTCGGCCGGGGCGGACGCGGCGGTCGCGGGGGCGCGGTTTCCGAAGAGCGCCCGCGTGTCGTGATGCGCTTCCCCACGGATACCACGCAGATGTTGTTGTCGGGCGTGCTCGCCGGCGGGAGCGCGCTCGATGGACGCGCCCAACTCGTGGACGATCCGATCGGCAAGGGGCACGTGGTCATGTTCGCCATCCGGCCCTTCTGGCGGTGGCAGACGCAGGGCACGTTCATCCTCGGCTTCAACGCGATCCTGAACTGGAACGACCTGAGCGCCGGCGAGCAGTCCGGCAACGGGCCAGGCCGGTCGGGTCGCGGCGGACGGCGGGGGGGCGGCCGGTAGCCGCTGCGCGTTCGTTACATGAAGGTGGTGAAGCGGCCCGCACCGGGTGGTGCGGGCCGCTTCGCCTTCCTCCGCCGGACGGCTCCGCGAATTCCCGGACAGTAGATAAACCGCATACCGCCCCGATAGTTTGCGGAATCCGAAAAGTCCGGAGGAGCAGCGATGGGTGTCGGGCGTGTTGGGCGCCGAGGGCGGTGGATGCGGGTAGCCGCCTCGGCCGTGGTGGTGGGTGGGGCGGCGTGCGGGGGCAAGCCGCAGTCCGGGGGACCCGGCGGTTTCACGATGCCGCCGGCGCAGGTGGCGGTGGTGACCGTGAATCCCCACGTGGTGGCGACGCCCTACGAATTCGCCGGGCAGGTCGAAGCGTTCCGGCGCGTCGAAGTGCGCTCGCGCGTGGAAGGCGTGATCGAAGCCCGGCCGTTCACGGATGGATCGCTGGTCCGGCGCGGCGCCTTGCTGTATCAGCTCGACACGGTCCGCTACTCGGCGGCGTACGAAGGCGCCCTTGCGACGTACGACAACGCCACGCGAACGCTTGCCCGGTTGCAGCCGCTGCTTCCGCGCCACGCGGTGGCTCAGCAGGACGTGGACAACGCCCAGACGGCCGTCGAGGCCGCGAAGGCCGCGCTCGACCAGGCCCGCAAGGACCTGCACGATACGCAGATCCGCGCCGGAATCGACGGGCGCATCGCGCGCACGCGGTTTCAGGTCGGGGCTCGCGTCACCGGGCCGGCGGACCTGTTGACGACCATCGATCAGCTCGATCCCATCTACGTGGGCTTCCGGCCACCGTCCGACCAGATCGCGGCCTGGCATCGCAGCGCGTCGGATCGCGCGCTGATCCGGCCGGGCAGCAAGCTGGTGGTTCACGTGGTGTTCGAGGACGGCTCGGAGCTGCCGGCCGTGGGCCGGCTCGACTACGTATCGCCGGTGATCGACTCCGCCACCGGCACGCAGGAATATCGCGCGCGCTTCGGCAACCGCGACGGGACGCTCGTGCCGGGCGAGTTCGTGCACGTCCGGCTCGACGGGTTCGTGGATCCGCACGCGATCACGGTGCCGCAGCGGGCGGTCCAGCAGGGACTCGGGCGGCAGTTCGTGTATGTCGTGGGACCGGGCGATACGGTCTCGACGCGCGATATCGTGCCCGGCCGGTGGACGGGTCATGACTGGGTGATCGACAGCGGGCTCGTCGCAGGCGACCGGGTGATCGTGGATGGGGTGCAGAAGGTGGGACCGGGGCGGGTGGTGAAGCCCGTGCCGGCGACCGATTCGAGTGCCGGTGCCGCCGCCCCGACGGCGCGCCCGGGCGGCGCCAAGCCGTGAGCGGCGTCGTGCCGTCCGGCGAGGGAGGAAGCGGCGGGCCGTCCCGGAGTGGGCGTCCCCCGGAAGCGCGCTACTTCTTCATCCGGCGCCCGGTGTTGGCGTCGGTGCTGTCCATCGTCATTACGCTGCTCGGGCTGCTGGCGATCTTCGTGCTGCCCGTCGCGCAGTACCCGAACATCACGCCGCCGGCCATCCGGGTCACGGCGGTTTATCCGGGGGCATCCGCCGAGGACGTGGAACAGGCCGTGGCGGCGCCGATCGAAGAGCAGCTGGCCGGCTTGCAGGGCCTCCTGTACTACTCGTCGGCGAACTCGAGCGACGGAACGATGATGCTGACGATCACGTTCGACGTATCGCGCGATCAGGATCTCGCGGCGGTCGACGTGCAGAACGCCATCAAACTCGCCGAGCCGCAGCTTCCACAGTCGGTGCTCACCAACGGCATCACGATCGTCAAGGCGAACACCAACATCCTGGCGCTGGTGGCGCTGACGTCCGACGACCCCAAGTACGACGCGTCGTATCTCACCAACTATCTGAACCTGTACGTGCTCGACGAGCTGAAGCGCGTACCGGGCGTGGGTGATGCCACGGCCTTTGCGGGGCTCAACTACGCGATGCGGATCCAGCTCGATCCCGAGAAGATGGCGCGGTTGGGGATCACCGTCGGCGACGTGACGAGCGCGGTGCGCGAGCAGAACGCCACCAACCCGGCCGGCCGGCTGGGGCGGGAGCCGTCGCCGCCGGGCACGGAGTTGACGATCCCGGTCACGGCGCAGGGACGGCTGCAGACCACGCAGCAGTTCGACGACATCATCGTCCGGGCCCAGGCCGACGGCGCGGTCGTGCGCATCCGCGACATCGGGCGCGCGGTGCTCGGGGCCCAGAGCTACGACCTGCAGGGGCGGCTGGACGGCCGGCCGACCGCGGTGGTGCTGCTCTACGCGCGGCCGGGGGCCAACGCGCTCGCCGTGAAGGATGCGATCGCGAAGCGGATGGACGAACTGTCGGCGAGCTTCCCGCGGGGCGTGAAGTACGAGATCCCGTTCGACACCACGCCCTTCGTCACCGCATCGATTCGCGAGGTCTCGATCACGCTCATCGAGGCGCTGATCCTGGTGACGCTGGTGGTGTTCCTGTTCCTGCAGAGCTGGCGGGCCACGCTGATCCCGATGCTCGCCGTGCCGGTGAGCGTGATCGGCACGTTCGGCGGGCTGCTGGTGCTGCACATGTCGATCAACGTGCTCACGCTGTTCGGCCTCGTGCTGGCCATCGGGATCGTGGTGGACGACGCGATCGTCGTGATCGAGAACGTCGAGCGCATCATGGCCAGCGAGAAGCTGTCCGCGCGCGAGGCCGCCGACCGGGCCATCACGCAGGTGGCGAGTGCCCTGGTGGCCATCGTGCTGTCGCTCTGCGCCGTGTTCATCCCGGTGGCGTTCATCGGCGGGGTGACGGGCGCGCTCTTCCGGCAGTTCGCCATCACGATCGTCGTCGCGGTCGTCCTGTCCGGGATCGTGGCGCTCAGTCTCACGCCGGCGCTCTGTTCGCTGCTGCTCAAGGAGTCGAACGAGGCGAACACCACCGGCTTCTTCGGTTGGTTCAACCGCACCTTCGAACGCGGCCGCCGCCGGTACACCGGGATCACCGGGAGCGTGCTCGACCATCCGCGCGTCTGGCTCGCGTTCTTCCTCGTGATCGTCGCCCTCACGGGGCTGCTCTGGCGCCGGATCCCGACGGCGTTCCTCCCCACGGAGGACAAGGGATACATGGCAATCGCGGTGCAGCTCCCGGACGCCGCCTCGCTGCAGCGCACGGTGGACGTGGTGCAGCAGGTCGAGGGGATTCTCCGGCAGCAGCCCGGGGTGGCGCACTTCGTGGCGCTGGCGGGGTTCAGCATCCTCGGGTTCTCGTCGCAGACCAATGCCGCGACGGTGTTCGCGCAGTTCAAACCGTGGGGCGAGCGAGGGCCGGGGCAGTCGGCCGACGCCATCGCGGCGCGGGTGAACGGCGCGTTGTTCGCCCTCAAGGGCGCCACGGCATTCGCGTTCAATCTGCCCGAGGTGCCGGGCCTCGGCACGTCGGCCGGCATCGAGCTCAACCTGCAGAACCGCAGTGGGGAGGACATCCGCGCCTTCGCGCAGCAGGTGCAGGCGTTCCAGGCGGACGTGAACGAGTTGCCGGCCGCGCAGAACGTCACCACCCAGTTCCGCGCCAGCGTCCCGCAATTGTACGTCACCGTCGATCGCACGGCCGCCAAGGCGCGTGGCGTGAACCTCAGTGACCTGTTCGGTACGCTGCAGACGTTCCTGTCGTCGGTGTACATCAACGATTTCAACCTGCACGGCAAGACGTTCCGCGTGCAGGCGGAGGCCGAGCCGCAGTTCCGGCAGTCGCCGGCCGACATCGGCCACCTGTACGTGCGGGGCAGCGGCGATGCCATGATCCCCGTGTCGGCGCTCACCACGACCGAGTTCCGGAGCGGCCCGACGGTCATTCCGCGCTTCAACGGATTCCCGTCGGCGCTGTTCACGGGCACGCCCAAGCCGGGGTGGAGTTCCGGCCAGTTGCTCAACCAGATCGACTCGCTCGTCAGGGCGCGGTTCGCCTCGTCGGGGGTCGGCGTCGCGTACTCCGGGCAGTCGTACCAGGAGCGGGCCTCGAGCGGTGATGCGGCGCTCGTATTCGGCATCGGATTGCTGATCGTGTTCCTGGTGCTCGCGGCGCAGTACGAGAGTTGGTCGGTCCCGTTCGCGGTGCTGCTCGGCCTGCCGTTCGGCGTGCTCGGGGCGCTGCTCGGCATCTGGCTGCGCGGCCAGGCCAACGACATCTATTTCCAGGTGGGGGTGATCGCCGTGGTGGGGTTGGCGGCCAAGAACGCGATTCTGATCGTGGAATTCGCCACGGAACTGCGCGGGCAGGGCATGTCGATCCGCGAGGCCGCGCACGAGGCGGCACGCGAACGGTTGCGCCCCATTCTCATGACCTCGTTCGCGTTCATTCTCGGGGTACTGCCGCTGGCCATCGCCACCGGCGCGGGCTCGGCGAGCCGCCACTCGATCGGCACGGGGGTGTTCGCGGGCATGCTCATCGCGACGACCGTGGGCATCTTCTTCATTCCGCTGTTCTTCGAAGTGATCCGGCAACTCGCCGAGGGCGGGCGAGCACGGGCGGCGGCCGGGGACGCCGCGGGAGGGACACGATGAAGCGCCGCTCGCTGGCCCTGCTGGCCGCCGCGCCGATGGCCGCCTGCATGATCGGTCCGTCGTACCACGCGCCGGCGCCGGTACCGGCGGGGACCGCGATCACGAGGCCGGCCGATCCCCGACTCGACGCGCGCGTTCTTCGATTCGCTGGCCGCCGCCCGCCGCCGCGACAGCATCGCCACCGCGGCGACGCCGGTGATGCAGCGACTGGTCGTACAGGACTCGATGGCCGGCGTGGCGTGGCTCGACATCCTGCGCGACACGACGCTCGTGAAGCTCGTGAACACCGCGCTGCGCCAGAACCGGAACCTGCAGACCGCCGTGGCGCGCATTCAGGAGTATCGCGCGGACGCCGGCGCGGCGCGGGCCCCGCTGTTCCCCAGCGTCTCCGCCAACGGGTCCGTCTCCAGCAACCAGATCGCGCTCGGGTTCATTCCGCCGGTGTCGTACCGGGCGACGCGCGTCACCGGCGACGTGGCGTGGGAGTTGGACTTCTGGGGGCGCATCCGGCACGGCCTCGATGCCGCCAACGCCGACGTGGGCGTTCAGGTGGCAGCCGAGCGCGGCGCCGTGCTGTCGCTGGTGAGCGACGTGGCGACGTCGTATCTGCAGCTCCTGGAACTCGATCAGGAACACGCGATCGCGGAACAGACACTCGCGTCGCGGCGGGCCACGCTCGCCATCGCCCGGCAGCGGTACGCGCAGGGGCTGATTTCGGAACTGGACGTGAAACAGTTCGAAGCCCAGGTGGCGGCGCCGGCCGTGACGCTGGCCCAGACGGAGCGCGAGCGGGCGCAGACCGCGCACGCGCTCAATGTGCTGCTCGGCGAGGCCACGGCGCAGATTCCGCGCGGCGGAACGCTGGCCGCGGCGGTCAAGGCGCTCGTGGTGCCGGACTCGGTACCGGCCACGCTGCTCAGTCGGCGACCCGACCTGCAGCAGGCCGAGCGGCAGTACGCTGCCGCCACCGCCCGGCTAGGCATGGCCGATGCGGCGCGGATGCCGACCATCATGGTCACGGGATCGTACGGGAGCCAGGCGGCCAAACCGGGCGACCTGTTCGGCTCGAACACACGCATCTATCAGCTCCAGGCCGGCGTGTCGATTCCGATCTTCGATGGCGGGCGACTGGCCGATCAGTCGGCGGCGGCGCGGGCGCGCGTGGAGCAGGCGAAACTCCAGTACCAGCAGGCAGCGCTGAACGCGCTCCGCGACGCGAATGACGCGCTGGTGGCGGTGCATTCGGCGCGGGACGAGGAAGTGGCCCAGGCGACGCAGGTCGAGGCGCTCCGTGGCGCGCTCGACCTGGCACAACTCCGCTATCAGTCCGGGCTGTCCAGCTACCTGGATCTCCTCGATGCACAGCGGAGCCTGTTCGCGGCGCAACTGGCGCTGAGTCGGTCGCAATTGCAACAACTCACCGCCGCCGTGCAGTTGTACAAGGCGCTCGGCGGCGGGTGGGCGAATCGTCGGGCGCCGTAGCGGGGGCGGCGGTGGAACGTCGCCCGCCGCTGACGCCGGTCAGTGACCGGGCTGGTGCAGCGTGAGCCCGACAGCCAGCCGCGCCGAATTGGTGTGCGACGTGAAGCGGGTCGGAACGCCCGCGAGCGGGAACGTCACGATATTGTCGACAGTCTGAAGGAGCACGCGAACGTCGAGGGCGAGCTCCGGCGAGAGATAGTGCCGAACGCCGACCGAGGCGCCGTGTGTGCGCGTGTCGAACTGATTCGGAGTCCGATCGGTCGAGGCCTCTCCGAAGACGTCGACGAACGGCTGCACGGGCAAGTCCGCCGGGAAGTACGCACGTGCGAGCGCGTTACCCGAGTAGATCGTGACCTGGGCCAGGCCGTCCTGGGCCGGCGTGAGCGACGCGCCGCCCCCGATCCCCACCTGGAACCAGGAGGCGAGGAAGGGATCGTAGTCCGCATTCACCGATCCCCCGTAGTGGGGCGAGAACGGAATGTTGACCGAGGCGTTCCAATCGAAGGCGCCGCGCTTCTGGGGGGCGACCGATCCGTCGCCGAACACGCCGGAGACGAAGGCCTGCGGCGAGGCGGCGAAGCTGGTTCCGACCTTGCTCCCGGGCGCCGAGTTGGCGACGATCTGGAAGCGCGCGTCCACCGCCGTCAGCGGCGTCAGGAAGCGGAGCCATCCGAGCGCCGCCGATGCGGTGAAGATGCCGAAGCGGTGCTGGCCGCCCGTTTCGCCGATCTGGGCTGCCACGAACGGCGACGAGCGGGGGTTGTCACCCAGCAGATAGCGGACATTGGCCGCCGCCCCGATGCTCTGGCTCGCTTGGCTGGCACTGGACCCGGAGTACGACAGTCCCCCGCCCACCTGCAAATGGTCGTTGACGAAGGGCGCGTACCCGAGTCCGAGGTTCAAGAAGGTCGAGGTTCCCGACTGCGAGTTCA
Source organism: uncultured Gemmatimonadaceae bacterium (assembly GCA_963814345.1). Lineage (GTDB taxonomy): Bacteria > Gemmatimonadota > Gemmatimonadetes > Gemmatimonadales > Gemmatimonadaceae > JAGWRI01. The sequence goes on from CAWFCT010000022.1 coordinate 238,050, forward strand.
CTCCGGCGGTGAGGGCGATGTTCGCCAATCCCGCGACGGGGGCAGAACCGCCCGAGCCTGTGGTCTGAGCCGCCGCGGGTACGGCCAGTATGGTCGCGGTCAGCAGCGCGGCAATCACGGTGGTGCGGTTCGGCATATGGACACCTCCTGGAATCGGGATGCGGAATCGGCACGCGCGCCGGCATCGGCTGTTGCATCCAGGTTTGTGCGCGATTTCCACTATTCGCTACGGATGTCCGTCGCAATCCGTTGAAATGGCAGTATCCGTATAATCCTGGCCGCGTGGCAGCCGGGAAGGCGGGTTTCACCCCCGCCGCGCGCCCGATCGGCCTTACGGCACGATGCGGCGGCCGTTCACGAAGTCGTACAACGTCAGCTGCCGCAGCTGGTAGTACGCCGTCCAGTAGCCGCGCAACGCCTGCACGAATTGCAGGAGGGCCTGGTCCTTGTCGTTCTGCGCGAGGTACAGGTTGTCGATGCTGATCTTGCCGATCACGTATCGTTCGTAGGCCACCGTGAAGCGCTTGGACGCCACGGTATCAGCCTTGGCGGACACCGTGAGATTGCGTCCCGCCTGGGCGAGCTGCAGCGCGGCGAATCGCGCGTTCTGAATGGTCTGCTCGCGCGTCGCCTCCGAGGTGGCGGCCTCACGTTCCTGATCGGCCGTCGCGGCCTGGACGTCGGCCGAGTGTGCCCCCCACTGCACGAGCGGCACCTGCACGCCAAGCGATAGCTGCTGCGCCTGCAGCAGATTGCTGTAGGCGGCGCTCGCCCCCGACCCGCTGGCGTTGAACCCGTAGCTGGCTTGCAGCGTGGCGCCGATGCCGGTGCCCAGCCGGGCCTGCGCAACCGCGCGGCGGGCCTGCACGTCCTGCAACGCGAGCGTCGTGATGGCGGAGCTGTTGTGCAGCGCTTCGGTGACCGCGCGCGACGTGTCGAGCGGTACCACCGGCACGTCGGAGGTGACGATGATGCTCACGTTCGCGTCCGCCGGAACGTTGATCGCCAGCCGAAACGCGGACAGCGCCCGGTCGTAGTCCAGCTTGGCGCCATCCACCGAGGTCCGGGCGCGGAGCAGGGCAAGCTCGCTCTGCAACAGGTCGTTCTCGCCGATCTTCCCCACCTGGTAGCGGCCCTTGTTGAGCGTGTACAGGGTGTCATTGACCGCGGCGTTGTGCGTCGCGTTCTGAAGCGAGGACCGAGCCGAGTAGAGATCGAAGAACGCGCTCGCCGTCGCCGCCGCCACCGACTCGCGCGCTTCGAGGTATTGTCGCTCGGCGATCTCGGTCCGGAGATCCTGCTCCCGTGTGTCCCACTTGATGGTGTTGGGGCGCAGGATGGGCTGCGAGAGCGTCACCGTCATCGGCGCCGACGACCAGGTGCGCACCTGCTGGGCGCCGCTCATCTGGAAGCGCTGCAGCGAGGACGACACGCTGAGGTCGCCCCCCGTGAACGGCAGCTTCTGGGAGATGGTGAGTCCGAGTTGCGAGGTGGTCTGCCGGAGCGGGGTGAACAGTTGGGAGCCGTCGGGTTGAACGACCGGCACGATCGCCCGGCTGTAGTTCGGGACGGTGCCGCCGAGGCTGATCTGCGGAAGGAGCCGCGCCCCGTAGGCGTGATCCCGGGCCATGGCGGCCGCCAGCGCGTCGCGGGCGGCGCGTGCCTGCAGGCCCTGCTTCTGCGCCAGCGCGATGGATTGTTGGAGCGTCAGGGAGTCCTGGGCGCCTGCGGTCGGTGCGAGGGGGCCGAGGGCGGCGAGGAGCGCCCCGGCTAGAAGGGATCGCAGCATGGGATGACCTATTCGTAGCGGAGGCAGACGACGGGATCCTGCTGGGCGGCGCGCCACGCGGGAACGATCCCGAACACGAGGCCCACCGTGAACGAGACGCCGAAGGCCAGGAGAACGGAGAGCGAGGACACCGCGGTGGTGATGCCGGCGAAGTGCTGAATGCCGCCGCTGATCACCGCCCCCACGATGATGCCCGCCACGCCGCCCGCCACGCTGATCAGCATGGCCTCGCTCAGGAACTGGAAGAGGATGTCCTTCTGGGTCGCCCCGGTGGCCCGGCGAACTCCGATCTCCCGGATTCGCTCCAGCACCGACGCAAGCATGATATTCATGATGCCGATCCCGCCCACGAGCAGCGAGATCGACGCGATGGCGCCGAGGACGATGTTGAAGATGGATCGCGTCCGCTGCTCCTGACGCAACAGCAGCTCGGGCACGGTAATCTCGAAGTCCACCACGTCGTTGTGCCGGCGCTTGAGCATCCGCCGCATGACGTCCGCCACCGCGGACATGTACTTGCTGTCGTCCACCCGAACGATGATCCGGTCGAGCTGGTTGTGATTGGCGCGCTCGGCCCGCGTCTGCGAGTCGGTCGTGTCACCGGCCAGCGTGACGGTGTACTGCCGGGCCGCCCGCTGGATCTCCTGCTGCGTGAGCAGCGCGCGATTCCGGTAGCGCACGAGCATGGTCTGGGTGGGGACGTAGACGTCCATGTTGGCGTCGCGGATGCCGAGCTGCTGCGACGTCTGGGCGCTCACCGGGCGGTCGGCGAGCACGCCCACCACCGTGAGCCACACATTCCCCACCTTGAGGGCCTTGCCGATGGGATCCTCCGTCGTGAAGAAGCGCGTGCGGACGCCCCAGCCGATGATCGCTACCGCGCTGCCATCGCGCACCTGGGTGGGCGCCCAGTCGGTGCCGCGCGCGATGCGCAGATTGAGCAGCCGGAAGTAATCCGGATCCACCCCAACGACCTTGCCCGATCGCCGCAGGCCCTCGCGGGTGAGCGTCGTGTTGAGCACGATCTCCCCACTCGCGGCCACCACATGCGGCACGACGGAAGCAATGGCGCTGGCGTCCCGGTAGGTGAGCCCGGGGGTGTAGCGCACGACCTGTCGCTCCCCGGGCTGCTGATCGGCGGCCTTCTCCTCCTTCTGCTGCACGATCGGCGTGACGATCACGTTGTTCGAACCCAGGAGCTTCATCTCCTGGATGATCTCCAGCTCGGCGCCGCGCCCGATGGCGAGCATGGCGATCACCGACGCGACGCCGAACAGAATGCCGAGGGAGGTGAGGCCGGCGCGCATCTTGTTGTGCCCCACGGCCTCGAAGGCCGTGCGGAGACTGAACAGAACGTGCGCGATGATCTGTCGCCGCAGGGTCGCGACCGTCTCGTTGAGCGTCGGCATGCCGCTCAGGCCGGCGAAAGCACGTGATGCGTGCTGTCCGCGGACGGGGCCGGCGCGGCGCCCTTCGCTCCCGGCGTGTCCTTCTTCGAAGGCGCCGGCCGCACCGGGAGGGCGGTGTCGCCATTCGGCACGGGAACCACGTTGTGGGACCCCGGCAGATGTACGATCGCCAGACGGTCGTGATCCGCGGGTGCCGCCATCAGAATGCGGTCACCCGGCTTGAGCCCCCGCGTGACGATCACGTCGTCGTCGTTCATCTGCGCCGTCTCCACTTCCTGCTTGACCACGTGGGAGCCGGACTGGACGTAGACCACGGGCAGTCCGCTGTCGGTGCTCACCGCTTCGATGGGGATGTAGTTGACGTCCTTGGCGGTGAACGTGGTGATGGCGTTTCCGGTCGTCATGCCGGGGCGGAGCGTCGTATCGGGCTTCTCGATGTTGATGTGTACCTCGAACACCTTGGCGTCGGAATTCGGACGCTGCTCGCCGACGTTGGCCACGTTGGTGACCACCCCGGTCAGCTTCTTGCCGGGATCCGCGTCGAGCGAGATGGCCACGTGCTGGCCGACGGCCACCTTGCGAACATCGATTTCGTTCACGTAGGTCACCGACTCCATCTTGGTGAGATCGGGCAGTGTGGCCACCACGCCATCGAAGCTGTTGACCTGGGAGCCCGCCGTGCGCTTCTGCCCATTGTACTCCCGCTGGTAGATCACCATGCCGGGGGACGGGGCCCGAATCGTGAATCCCGCCATCACCGACTGCACCATCTGCAACTGGTTCTTCTGACGGCTCAGATCGGCGCTCTGCTCGCTCATCTTGGCCTTGGCCTGCAAGACCTGCGTTTTGTAATCCGCCTTCGCCTGCGTCACCGCGCGTTGGGCCTGCTGGTACTCGATGTCGGTCTGCTGCTGGATGCTCGGTGCCTCGTAGATCGACTGCTCCTTCACGATCTTCTTCTGTTCGAGCGCCAGTTCGAGGGACCGGATATTCTCGCGTGCCTTGGAGAGGTTGAGCGCCGAGTCCAGCATGGCCTGCTCGTACTCCGCCTGCGCCTTCTGCACGCCCAGCGTCACCTCGGCCAGTTTGGGCGCCAGTGTGGCCCGATCGAGCGTCGCCACCACGTCCCCGGTCTTCACCAGCGTGCCCTCGGGCACGAGGGTGGCGATCTTCATCTGATAGATCTGTGCCTGCATCGCCCCCTGCGGCACCGTGATCTGCACCGACTTGCGGGCACGAAGCTCGCCGGAGGTCGTGACCAGCACGCTGAAATCGCCGTGCTTCACGGTGGTGACCAGCGCGGTATCGGGCACCGCATCGTTGTGGGCGAACAGCCAGGTGGCGGGGATGCCGAGCAGCACGACCACGACTGCGACGCGGAACCAGCGCGAACGGACGAACGCCATGACGCCTCCACCGGAGTCAACGAGCGATGACCAGCCATGCGGGCGCGGCTCCACGGGGGCGCACCCGGCATCCAATGCGCGACATCGTCGGTTCGACACCATGAACGGCCGGACGGTTGCTCGCGAGCGCCCCTCCATACCGGGCGCCGTCCGAACGCGACCCTGGCGGTGCCGAAACCGCGCCAATATGGGGAGCCGTGTGCGGAGACGCATCCCGATTAATGAACTCGTAACGAAGAGTTCCTGAAGTACTAATCTTGTGGACAACGGCGAGCGCCGGCCGGCCGGACCGGACCGAGACCGCCGGGCCATCGGGGCCGCCCGGAGCGCCGCCACGGCTCGCCGGGGCCGAACTTGAAGTTTGACGGCGCTGGTGGGAGCTTTCCCGGCAGTTCTTCCTACTATCGGTGACATTCCAGATGCGAGCATTCGGGTTGGGCCGCCGGCTGGCGGGCGCGTTCACAGTTCTCCTGGTGGCGGTCGGGCCGGCAGCGTGCGGCCGCGGTGCCGAGCAGGGCTCGGCCAAGACCACCAAGACCATCGGCGTCTCGCTGCTCACCCGCGAGGACGAGTTCTATCGCCAACTCGAGGCGGGCTTGCGCCAGGCGGCCAAGGCGCACGGCTACGCCCTCGTACTCAACTCCGGCGACCGCGACCTCGCCAAGCAGCAGTCGCAGATCGACGACTTCATCGTCCAGCACGTGGACGCCATCGTCGTCTGCCCGGTGGACTCGAAGGGGATTGGGCCCGCCATCCAGCGGGCGAACGCGGCCAAGATTCCCGTCTTCACGGCCGATATCGGCGCCGACGGCGGAAAGGTGGTGTCGCACGTCGCGTCCGACAACGTGGCGGGGGGGAAGCTGGCTGCCGAGTACATCGCCAAGGCGATCGGGGGCAAGGGTGACGTGGGCCTGATCGGCGAGCCGGACGTGCAATCCACGATCGACCGCGAAGCCGGATTCAAGGAGGGCCTGAAGGCCTATCCGAACATCCACCTCGTGGCCAACCTCAACGGATACGGGACGCGCGACCACGCGCTCAAGGCCGCCGACGACATGCTGCAGGCGCACCCGAAGCTCAACGCGATCTTCGCCATCAACGACGAGTCGGCGCTCGGCGCACTTTCCAGCGCCCAGTCCCACCACGACGCCCGGTTGGTGATCGTGGGATACGACGCCGGCGCCGAGGCGCAGAGGGCGATTGCCGGGGGGACGCCGCTCCGCGCGGACGTGGCGCAGCAGCCGATGAAGATCGGCGAGGAGACGATCAACGCCATTGCCGACTACCTGGCGGGCAAGACGCCCCCGGCGCGGATTGCCGTGCCGGTGCGCATCGTCGACGCCGACTCGGTGAAGGCGATGACGGCGGTGGCGTCCGGCAAGTAGCCGCGTGGAACTCGCCGCCGACGCGTTGGTCAAACGGTATCCCGGGGTGCTCGCGCTGGACGGCGTGAGCATCGTCGTGCGCGGCGGTGAAGTCCACGCCGTGGCGGGGGAGAACGGGGCCGGCAAATCCACCCTGATGAAGATCCTTTCCGGCGCCGTGCATCCCGACGCCGGCACGCTGACCGTCGACGGCCAGCTCGTCCGCTTCGAGACCCCGCACCACGCGCATGCTACCGGCATCCGGATGATCCATCAGGAGCTGAGTCTCGTGCCGGAGCTGTCGGTGGCCGAGAACATCTTCCTGGGCGCCGAGCCGCGACATCACGGGATCGTGGACCGCCACCGGCAGACGCGCGACGCGCGCGCGGTGCTCGATCGCCTGGGGCAGACGCAGCTCGACCCGGGTGCGCGCGTGGCCGATCTCCCGCTGGCGGCGCGCCAGATGACCGAGATCGCCAAGGCGGTCGCGGCCCGGGCCCGGGTGCTGATCATGGACGAGCCCACCGCCATCCTGGCGCAGGCCGAGACGGACGTGCTGTTCCGGGTCATCGCGCAGCTGCGCGACGAGGGCGTGGCGGTGGTGTACATCTCGCACCGGCTGGACGAGATCTTCCGCGTGGCAAACCGGGTCACCGTGCTTCGCGACGGACAGCGGGTGACGACGGCGCCGCTGTCCGAAGTCTCGCGCGGCGAGATCGTGCGGTTGATGGTGGGGAGGGAACTCGCCACCGGCTATCCGCCCCGAACCGCGGAACCGGGCGCCGAGGTGCTGCGCCTGGACGGCGTCAGTGCGGGGCCGGTTCACGACGCGTCGTTCGCGCTGCGCCGCGGCGAGATCGTCGGACTGGTGGGGCTCATCGGCGCCGGTCGTACCGAGCTGGCACAGGCCATCTTCGGCGCGACGCCGATGCGAGCAGGGCAGATGCTGCTGGAGGGCGCGCCCTTCCGGCCCCGGTCGCCGCGCGAGGCCATCGACGCCGGCGTGGCGCTGCTGCCGGAAGACCGCAAGCGGCAGGGCCTCGTGCTCATGGGCGCCATCCGAGAGAACGTTTCGCTGCCGTCCCTCCCGACGCTGGCGCCCCGCGGTGTGGTGGACCGGGCCCGGGAGCGCGCCGGCGTCGAGAAGTGGATCGAGGCGCTGGGCATTCGCACGCCGTCGCTCGATCGGCCCGCGCAGCAGCTCTCTGGCGGCAATCAGCAGAAGGTGGTGCTGGCCCGCTGGATGCTGCGCCACTCCCGCGTGTTGCTGTTCGACGAACCCACGCGGGGCATCGACGTGGGGGCCAAAGCCGAGATCTACGCGCTCATGCGGCGGCTGGCCGAAGACGGCGCGGCCATTCTCATGATATCCTCCGACCTTCCCGAGGCACTCGGCATGGCCGACCGGCTGATCGCGATGCGCAACGGACGCATCGTGGGGCAACTGACGCGTGACGAGGCGACGCAGGACCGCGTCGCGACGCTCATCCTCGGCGAGAGCGCGGCGGCATGACGTCCTCGCCGGCGCGGTGGCAGCGCATTGCCGACTACATGCTCGTGGTGGCGACGGTGGTGGAGGCGGCGGTGTTCGCCGGCATCGCCCCCGGGTTCTTCTCGCTCGCCAACGCGGTGAACGTGCTGCTCAGCGTGGCCGTCACGGGCATCCTCGCCGTCGGCATGACGGCGGTGATCCTCACGGCGGGCATCGACCTGTCGGTGGGATCGGTGGTGGCGCTCACCGGTGTCACCGGCGCGATGGCCGCGTCGCACGGCTTCATGCCCGCCACGATGGCGCTCATCGTCGCCGTGCTCGTCGGGACGGCCACCGGCGTGGTGAACGGGACGCTGACCGCCTATCTGCAGGTGCCGGCGTTCGTGTCCACGCTGGCCATGCTCACCATCGCGCGGGGGCTGGCCTTCATCGTGTCCGGCGGGCGCAGCATCGGCGACCTGCCGTCGTCGTTCGGCGCGCTCGGACGGTCGGTGCTGTTCGGCATCCCGGCGCCGGTGCTCGTGATGGCGGCGGTGATGCTGGCGGGCGGGTTCGTGCTCCGCCGTACCGTGTTCGGCCGTCACATCTACGCCATCGGTGGCAACACCGAGGCGGCGTGGCTGGCCGGCGTGAACACCAAGCGGGTGATCTGGTGGGTCTACGTGCTCAACGGCGCGCTGGCGGGCATCGGCGGTCTGACGCTGGCTTCGCGACTCGGCGCGGGCGTGCCGAACGCGGGGCAACAGTACGAATTGGACGTGATCGCGGCGGTGGTCGTGGGCGGCGCCTCGCTGTTCGGCGGCCGCGGGACGATAGCCGGCACGCTCTGGGGCACCGTGTTCATTGGCGTGCTGACCAATGGCCTCAACCTGGCGAACGTCGATCCCTACGTGCAGAAGATCGCGCTGGGTGTGGTGATCGTATTGGCGGTGATCGGCGACGAGATCAGCCGGCGGAAACGCGCGACGGGGTAGGGCAGACGCCCGCCTAGCGAACCGGCTTCGGTGCCGGCGGGCGGTAGTTCACGGCCGCATTCACGATGTTGGCGGGACCGAGCGTGGCCAGGTCGGCGATGATCTTCCACGCACCCGCCTCGCGCCGAAGGTGGAGCTCCGGCCGGTACATGTTGGGAGTGAAGTACGTCACGCCGGCGTCGTCCACGCGATAGACGACGTGAGCCAGGGTGGTCCCTTCGCGCACGTCCCCGAGCACGGTGAAGTTGGTTCGACCGGCGCCTCGTGCGTATGCGGCCTCGAGCGTGCGGGCCGCGAACGCCACGGGGCTCAGTCGCGCCAGCGCGCCGATCGTGGTGGCGCCGCCCTGGGTTACGACCGGCACGGTGTCGTACTTGGCGAGATCGGCTGTGTCGCCGTCGGAACTCCATCCGATCGCGGCCGACTGACCCGGCCGCCGATTCGCCGCGGTGGGTGCCCCTGCCTTGGCCCATCCCAGAAGATTCCGGATGCCGTGATCCCGGAAAGCGCGTAGCGTCGTCGGGTCGAAATAGGCGGCTGCGGTAGACCACTTCTCGTCGCCGATCGCCCGGAAGAACGCCCGCGCGACGTCATCTGGAGCCTCGGCCGGCTCCGGTCTCGCCGTGTCCACGTCGACCCGTCCCACGTGGCAGTCGCGCATCGCCTCGCGCGCGTGCCGGCCCGGCCGGTCGAGCAGCGCAAGATCGGCCACGGCCCGGGTCGAGACGGCGAGCGTCTGCAGGATGCGGCCGCCCCTGCCCGTCATCAGCAGTCCGGGATCGACGACATAGTCGAGCGAGATGACGGTGGATCGCTCCGCGGCGGCTTGTGCGCGCAACGCGCTGTCGAGCGCGACGCGGGTCGTGCCGGCGGCGGGTGCGTGAAGGCGGAATACCCCATGATTCTCGGACGAGCGCACCAGGCGACCCGCGGAGTCGAGCGTTACCGTGACCGCGACCGCGGGGGCATCGCGGGACGGGTAGTCGACCGTCTCGATCACGGCGCCGCTCGGTGTCGTGCGTACGGGTCGGCATTCGAACCGGTCGTAGTGCCAGGGCGGGACGGCAAAGTCGGCGATGCTTCCCGCGGCCGTGCGCGGGTTCACCGGCACGAAGACGTCGCGTGACACCGCTGCCTCAGCGGCGGGTGCCGGGGCAGGGGTGGGGCGTGTGGCACACCCCACGGCCGTCGCGACCATCGGGAGCGCCACAAACCGTCGCAACGGGGAGTGGAGGGCAGGGGGCATACCGAGCTTCCAAGGCGTGGGCATTCATGATCGGGCCGCGCCGGCCGCCGATGGACGGTCGACGCCCCCCAAACTGCACCGCCGCCTCCCGCCGCGCCAGACCAGAACTCGTATTACGAAGCGGTACCCCGGTGCGGACGCGTCACACGGCGCATCACCCAGACGAGGAGCGCAATGGGGAGGACGATGAAGACCAGAAACTTGAACGCCACGATCGTGAACAGCCCCACCGCGATGAGGATGATCACCGGGATACCGAGAATCGCCATCGTCAGAAAGGGGCGCAGCGCGAACAGACGAACCAGGGCGGCAATCATGGGGCACGACTCCGGGCAGGAGGTATGGCTGCCTTACGAGTACACCGGCGTCCGGAGTTTCGCCATCCCACGGCTTACGGGGCGGGAGGCGGCCGGTGGGCTGCGGCGGCCGGTTCAGGGGTTCTCGACCTGAACCCGCCCCTCGACCACCGCCGTCCATCCCGTGGGTCGATGCACCAGCTTATAGATGCGCTCGAACCGGAGCGGGCCCACGCCGACGCTGGTCGGCGTCGAATAGCGCTGCACATACAGATTCACGCTCGCCGTATCGGCCGGCATCTGGAACACTTCCGAGAAGCGGACCACGTAGCCGGCCATCGGGGCGTTGCAGTGGGCGAGCTTGCCGCCCTGGCTGGTGGGCTCGCAGGTGCCCTGCACGATGTGGCTCTCGAGGAGGCTGTTCCGCAGCCCGCTGGTCATCGTCTCGGTGCCCGCGTCATAGCCGCCCGTGCGCGGGAGCAGTCTTGGGTCCAGCAGGAGGTACAGCGACGGGTCTCCCACCTGGAAGGCGCCGCCGACGGCCTCCTGGTAGATGGCGACCCGATCGCGGAGCGGCAGGTCGGCCACCTTCAACCCGCGGCCCCGGACGTACGATTCCGCAGGGTTGGGCGCACAGCCCACCGTCGCCAGGGCAACGAAGACGAGAGTCCAGGTGCGGCGTGATGAGATCATCGGGGATCGGGATTGGGAGGCATGCCGACCGGGGACCGGTCGTCGGAACCGAGTCGCTGACCGACGCCCGCAGCGTGGAGCGTGCCGGGTACAGAAATGTAACGCGCCCGATCCGTCATCGGATCCGAGCAACGCCGCCCGGTCCCGCATCGGGGCCGGACGGCGTTGCTCGGGGCGGCGCATAGCCGCTGCGTCAGTCGACCTTGAAATTCGTGGCCATGCCGTGCACGAAGTGCGGTTTGCCGTCCTTGGCGTCCGGGATGAAGCACATCGCGACGTAATTTCCGGCCGTGAAGTCGGCCGAGAAATAGGCGGTCCGGCCCGGCGCCTCGGGCGCGATCCCACCGACGGCGTGCGCCGGCGGCGGCCCCTGCGGATTCATGATCCACGTGGCGAAGTCGTTCGCCGTTTTGCCGGAATCGAGTTTGACGATCTCGATCTCGTGCATCTGCGGCCCGTGGTTCGTGACGGCGAACACGTGGTGGCCCGCGGTGACCGGCGTGGAGTAGGTGAACGAATAGTCCGCCAACGCGACGTCGACATCCGCTTTGGGGGCGACGGACGTATCCGCGGCTGCGCCGCTGCTTGCTACCGCCGTGAACGCATGCATCATGCCCTTCATGAAGTGCGGCACGCCGCCCGGGACGTCGACCATGCAGAGCATGGCATAGTTCCCCGGCGTGAGGTTCAGCGTGGCATTCGTGCTGCTGCCCGGGTCGGCCGCGTTGGGGCCTCCGATCGCAACGGCCCACGCGGGCGGAGGGCCGGGGTTCTTGAGGGACGCCTCCAGATCGCTCATCGTCTTGCCGCTGTCGAGGCGGAAGATCGTCGCGTGATGGAAGCCAGGCCCATCGTTGATCAGGGTGAAGGTGACGAAGCCCGCCGGCACCGTGTCGGGCGCCACGTACGCGAAGCCCTTGGCATGGATGGTGACCACGGCGGGCGAGGTAGGCTGCGTGGCGGATGCGGGCTTCTCCTGGCCGCTGCAGGCGGCGACGGCGGCGAGGGCGCCGACGACCGCCACGTACGTGATGCGGGCACGCATGGGGCTGACCTCAATTGTGGAGGTGACGAAGGGGAGCGGGACTTGGCGCGGTACGATGCGCGCTCCGGGACCCGACGTCAATGGCGCGCCCGTCGAAGCCCGCGCGCCACCGGCCGCTAAGAGGTTGCGAGGGAAGTGTCGTGCTCTCGACGCGGTTGGGCGTGGATGGTACTTTGGCCCGTCACCCACCCGGTGGATCCCGACCCCATGCATCGACTCGTGCGGTCTGCCCCGATGCTCGCCGCAAGCGCCGCCCTGGCTGCGTTCGCCGGTCCCCTTCGCGCACAGCGCGAGCCCGTCGACACCGCGATGGTCGCGAAGATCCGCGATGTCGGGCTGCACCAGTCGCAGGTCATGGACCACATGATCTGGTTGGCCGACATCTATGGGCCGCGCCTCGAGGGCAGCCCGGCCACGGAGAAGGCCGGGCAGTGGGCGATGAAGACGCTCGAATCGTGGGGACTCCAGAACGTGCACGAGGAGCGCTTTCCCTTCGGCAAGGGGTGGGAACTGCAGCACTTCTACGCCGAGATGGTCGCGCCGCAGGAGCAGCCGATCATCGCCATGCCCAAAGCATGGACGCCCGGCACCAATGGGCCCGTGGAAGCCGAGGTCGTGCGTCCCGACATCGAGAGCGCGGCGGACTTCGCGAAGTACCACGGCACGCTGCGCGGCAAGATCGTCCTCACCCAGCCGGCGCGCATGGTGCGCATGCTCACGGGCAAGATCATCCTCACGTACACGCCGAAGATGATCGATGAGATGATGACTCCACTTCCGACGGGGTGGAAGCCGCCGGCGCGCCGCCCGACCGCGGCGCAGGCGTTCCGACGGGAGCTGTTGCAGTTCTACGAACGTGAGGGCGTCGTGGCTCTGCTCGACCGGGGGATGGACGCCGACACGGTAACCGGGGGGAGCGACCTGACCTGGTACGCGCAGCACACCGATGGCGGCACCTTCATGGTCATGGCGGGTGGCCCGCGCGACGCGACGGCCGGAAGCGGTCTGCCCGAGATCACGCTCGCGGTGGAGCACTACAACCGCATGGTGCGCATCCTCGCCAAGGGCGTCCCGGTGAAGATGCGCCTCGACGTGGAAACGAAGTTCTTCGACGAGACCACGCCGCGCGGCTTCAACATCATCGGCGACATCCCGGGCACCGATCCCAAATTGAAAGATCAGATCGTGATGATCGGCGCCCATTTCGATTCGTGGCACGGGGGTACCGGCGCCACCGACAACGGCGCGGGCGACGCCGCGATGATGGAAGCCATGCGGATCCTCGAGCAGGTCGGAGCCAGGCCGCGACGCACGATCCGTATTGCGTTGTGGGGCGGGGAGGAGGAAGGACTGCTCGGCTCCAAAGCCTATGCCCGGGCGCACATCGGCGATGCCGCCACCGGGAAGCTCAAACCCGGCTTCCGGACCTTCGACGCCTACTACAACCTCGACAACGGGAGCGGGAAGATCCGCGGCATCTGGATGGAGGACAATCCGCGTGTGGCGCCGATCTTCAAGGCATTCCTCGCGCCATTCAGGGACCTGGGTGTCGACCTGTTCAGCCCCCGTCCGGTGCGCTCCACCGATCACCAGACCTTTTCCGAGGGCTTCGGGCTTCCCTCGTTTCAATTCGTACAGGAACGGTTGGAATACGCCGCGCGCACCCACCACACCAACATGGACGTCGTGGATCGCGTGCAGCCGGATCAGTTGAAACAGGCGGCGACCGTGGTCGCGGCGCTGGCGTATCTCACGGCGCAGCGGGATTCGATGCTGCCGCGGCGGCCCCTCCCCGCTGCGACGGGAACCAGGCGGGGGTCAACGGGGTCCCAATGACGGCGCTTGCGGCCGGGGCGTTGTATCACCACCTCACCCAGTGAAGCGGAGACGAATTCAATGACGTTCTGGCGCGGGCGATGCGTACGCGGGTTCGCGTGGTGCGTGGCGACACTGGTCGGCGTGACGACCGTCGGCCCGCGCCCCCTCGAGGCCCAGGGGCCTGCGCCCCACGTGTCCCCGCCGGCGGTGTTGCGGCGCGACTCGACGTTGGCCGCGTCGCCCGCATCGGTCGCGTCCCACTCACTCTTCTCGCGGCGTGACGCGTGGGTGGCCGTCGGCTTCACCGCCGCCACCGTGGCCGCGCTCCCCCTGGATCAGCTGGTAGCGCACAATCTTCAGCTGCCGCAGAACCAGAAGGAGCCGGGGCTTGTGCGCGCCTCGACGGTGTTTCGCGACCTGGCCGATCCGGGTACCGTGTACATCGGCAGCGGGATGTATCTGGCGGGCCGCCTGTTCGGGAATACGACGCTCACCGACATGGGGCTGCACGCGAGCGAAGCCCTTGTGGTCGCCTCGGCCGCCGGATTCCTACTCAAGGGAGCGGTAGGGCGCCCGTTGCCGCGGCAGGCAAACGCCGATGCCGACAGCTATCGATTCGGCCGGGGCATTCGCGTGGACGGCAACTGGCAGGCGTTCCCGTCGGGTCATACGCTGGCGGCGTTTTCCATCGCGTCGGCCGTGACCGCCGAGGCGTACGACCGCTGGCCGGCGCACGCGCGCCTGATCGGGGTGCTCACGTACGGCGCGGCTACGGCGTCTGGGGTCTCGCGGCTCTACAACAATGCGCACTGGGTGAGCGACATCATCTTCGGCGCCGGGATCGGCATCTTTTCCGGCATCAAGACCGTGCAGTACGAACATGCGCACCCGAACGACTGGCTGAACCGCGTCCTGGGGCATGCGTCGATCGCGCCGAACCCGGGCGGCGGCGCCACGATCGGATTCAGCTTCCAGCATATTTGACGAGCGTGTGATCCGGCGCACCGTCACGGCGCAGGCGGACGGTGAGCCCGGTCACTGATCGGCGTCACAGCGAAACGCCCCACCCCCGGATAGACTGGTGCCATTCCGTCAACCCTATCGGAGTGGTGCCGATGAAGACACCCCGTGTATTGATCGCGGCCTTCGCTGCCGCGCTCACCCTCGTCAGCGTCAGTTGTAACGATTCGACCCCGGTCGCGCCCGCGGCGCCGACCGCGCAACCCCAGGCATCGCTGATCGGCGACGTGCTGGGCTCCACCGGACTCCTGGCCTGCGCACCGCAACCGTACGATTCGGTCACGAAGGTGATCGGTCCGCGCGGCGGCTCCCTCAAGGTTGGGACGAACTGGTTCTACGTGCCGGCCGGCGCGCTCGAGCGAAACGTTTCGATCACGGCCGTGACGCCGAGCGGCAAGGTCAACCTGGTCCAGTTCCAGCCGCAGGGCCTGCGGTTCTCGCGGCCGGCCGTGCTCACGATGAGCTACGCGAACTGTGGCCTCCTCGGGTGGTTGCTCCCGCGCCACATCGCCTATACGAACGACGCGCTTCAGATCCTGGAACTGTTGCCAGCGCTGGACAATCTGTTTCGCAAGACGGCGACGGCCCGGATCGGGCACTTCTCGGGTTACGCACTGGCGTATTGACCGCGTGCTTCCCTTGAGTTCAGCGCGCCCGATGCGGGATGGGGGGCGGGAGGCGGAGCGATCCGACCTCGATGCCGCCGAGTGGTTGTCGTTGGCGCGGAGCCAGGAGCGGGATGGCGCCGTGGCGCTGGCCATCGCCAGCTACGAGCGCGTCGTCGCGGCTGCCGGCGCGATCGCGGATCATCGGGTGAAGTGCGAGGCGCTCCGCCGCCTCGCCGCGCATCGGTCGCGACGGGGAGAAGGTGAGGCGGCGCGAAATCTCTGCCAGCAGAGTCACGACGTCGCCCGCGCCGCGGGGGATGGGCTCGCGGCTGGCGAGGCCCTGAACACACTCGGCTGCGTTCACATTGCGATGGGGTCTCTCGCCCAAGCACGAGAGGCGTTTCTTCAGGCCCTCGACCTCGGTGGTCCCCAACGTTCCCTGCGAGCTCGTGTAGAGCAGAACCTTGGCATCCTCGCCAACATCCAGGGGGCGATCGACGAGGCGCTGGCGTGGTATGGGCGGTCACTCGAAGAATACCGGTCCGTGCACGACGAGAACGGATGCGCGATCGCGTACAACAACCTCGGCATGGCGAGCGCCGATCGCGGGCTGTACGACGAGGCGGGGCGGTACTTCCAAGAGAGTCGGGTGCTGGCCGAGCGCACCGGCGACCAGCATCTGCTCGGCCTGGCGCATGCCAACCACGCCGAGGTGCACGCCGCGCGGCAGCGATATGACGAGGCCCTCAGGAGCGCCGATGACGCGCTCCGCGTCTTCGAGCGGATCGGCGCCCGTGCCCCCAAGTCCGAGGCATACCGGGTGATCGGCATGGTCTATCGCGACACGGGCCGCCCGGTGCTTGCCGAGTCGCGCCTGCGTTCGGCCATCGATACCGCGGTTGCCACCGGCTCCGTGCTCGCCGAGGCCGAGGCGTCGCGCGAGCTGGCCATGCTCTACCAGACCCTGGGGCGGAATCAGGAGGCACTCTCGCTCCTGAACGCGGCCCACCGGTTGTTCCACCGGCTCGACGCCCGGGTCGACCTGGTCAACGTGGACGGCAAGGTACAGGCCCTGCAGGCGACGTATCTCGCGGTGGTCCGCGACTGGGGCCAGTCCATCGAGTCGAGCGACAGCTACACCTTCGGCCATTGCGAGCGGGTGGCCGAGAACGCGGCTGCCGTGGCCGTAGCCCTCGGTCTGGACGACGCGGAGGTGCTCACGATTCGTTTGGGGGCCTACCTCCACGACGTCGGCAAAGTCCGCGTGCCCCACGAAGTGCTCAACAAGCCCGGGCGGCTGACCGACGCCGAGATGGACATCATCCGCATGCATCCGGTGTGGGGCGTGGAGCTGCTCGCCGATGTCGAGTTCCCGTGGGCCATCAAGCCGATCATCCGCTCACACCACGAGAAGTACGACGGCACCGGCTATCCCGATCGCCTGTTGGGCGATGAGATCCCGCTGTCGGCGCAGATCGTGGGCGTGGCGGACGTGTTCGACGCCCTCACGACTACCCGCTCGTATCGCGGGGCGCTCGCCCCCCACGTGGCGCTGGGCGAGATCGAGCGCTGCCGGCATTGGTGGTCCCCCCGCGTCTACGCGGCAGCCATGTCGGCCCTGTCCGCACGCGCGCCCTCCGCCGCGACTGCGCCGGGGCGCGCCCGGACCCAGGCCGCCTGAGCGGAGTCAGACCAGCCGGCGCCGCTCGTGCTGGCCGTCGTACGTGGGCCGGGGGGCCCACAGCCGGCGCAGGTGGCCGGTAGCCGCCTCCAGCGCCTCCCGATTCTCGAGGATGATTGCGCCCTTGGGCGTCGAGATGATGCCGTGCGATGAAAAATCGCTGAGCACGCGGGACACCGTTTCGCGGCTCGAACCCACCATCTGCGCCATGACCTGGTGGGTGGGCGGCTTCGGGATGCGCCGCCCGTCGTGAGGCGCGGCCAGTTGCAGCAACAAATGCGATACGCGGCCCGGGACGTCCAGCAGGATGAGCCCGCCGATCTTGTGATCGGCCTCCTTGAGTCGGCGGCTGAGTGAGCGCAACAGGCCAATGGCCACCCCCGGCATTTCCATGACCTGGCGGTACAGATCGTCGCGGCGGAGCAGCAGGAGTTGCGATTCCTCGGTGGCGATCACCGTCGACGTGCCCGGATCGTCGTCGAACAGCGCCATCTCGCCGAAGAACTCGCCCGCGCCCAGCATGGAGAGGATCACCTCGCGCCCGTCCTCGGCGATCAGCATCGACTTCACCTTGCCCGCGATGATGATGTAGAGGGTGTCGCCGGGCGCGGTCCCGGAAACGATCACGCTGTTCTTGGCATAATCGCGGAGGTGCGCGAGCTGTCCAATCCTCTCCAACTCCGATTCGCGGAGTTGGGCGAACAGGGAAATTCCCCGAAGAAGTGTCGTGGCCGTCATCGAGAAGGCGCTGAGGTGTGGGAGCCGGGAGCAGGGACGCGTGGGTGGATGCGCCAACGATGGATGTGATCGGTCCGATTCGCAAGACGTGTGGGGCAACTGCCGACCTACCGACCGAGCCCCCGGCGCCCCGTCGCGCCGGTTACATTCTGGGAACGATGTCCGACGCCATTCCGCTCACCACGCTTTGATCACCGGCCACCTGGGGCTCGCGCTCGGCGCGCGGGCCGTCGATCCCGAGGCGCCGCTCACCTGGCTCATCGTTGCTGCGATGGCGCCCGACATCGCTGACTTCGGTCTGGCCGCGCTGGGCATCTGCAACCCCGACGGCGGATACACGCACTCACTGGCTGCCGTCGCCGCCACGGCGCTGGCGCTGGGGGCCGCCGCGTTCTGGCGTTCGGGCCGCCGGCGCACCGCGCTCGTCATCGGCGCTCTCGTGGTCTCGCACCTGCTGGCGGACTACCTGACCGGGACCAAGGCACTGTGGGTCGGCGGGCCCGTGTTCGGACTCAACCTTTATCGGTGGCCGGTGGTGGACCTGGCGCTCGAAGCGGCGGTCGTGTCGGCCGGCTGGTGGGCGGGGCGACGCTGGGGGCAACTCCCGCGGTGGGCGGGGTCGCGCCTCGTGCTGGCCACCCTATTGTCGTTCCAATTCGTGATCGACGCCGCGTCGAGGCCGAGTGAGTCGGACCGGGCCAACGCGTGCGCCAAGGCGGACGTCATCAAGAACCTCGACCACCTGTTCTGACCCCGGGCGCTGCCGCCCCGCGATGACAGCCGGCGTTCCGCGGAGTAAGATGGGGGAGCCCGAGCCCAATCAGGAGCCCATTTTCCACATGCGTCGCACTCTCGTCGTTCTCGCCCTCGTCCTCGCGCCCCTCGGCACCAGCGGGGCCCAACGCGCCTCGGCCGTGTTCACGCACGCCGATACCCTTCGGGGAACCAATGGTCCTGCCAGGGCCTGGTGGGATGCCACGTTCTATGATCTGCACGTGCGGGTGCAGCCGGCCGACAGCAGCATCAGGGGCTACAACGCCATCACGTACCGGGTGCTCGAGCCCGCGCGCGAGATGCAGATCGACCTGCAGCAGCCGATGGTCGCCGACAGCTTCGTGCAGGACGGGCGGCGTCTGGACGCGCGGCGCGACGGTAACGCCTTCTTCGTCACGCTCGTCGCACCGCAGCCTGCGGGAGAGCACCGGACGGTGACGGTGTACTACCACGGCAAGCCGCGCGCGGCCCGGCGCCCCCCGTGGGACGGCGGGTATATCTGGCAACACGACAGCCTGGGACACGAGTGGGTGGCCACGGCGAACGAGGGATTGGGTGCGAGCGTATGGTGGCCCCTCAAGGACATCCTGTCGGATGAGCCGGACAGCCAGCGCATCGCCATCACCGTGCCCGATCCGATGATCGACGTCTCCAATGGCCGCCTCCGCTCGGTGACGCCCAACGGCGACGGCACGACGACGTACGAATGGTTCGTCACCCAGCCGATCAACAATTACGACGTCGAAGTGAACGCCGGCGACTACACCCACTTCAGCACCATCTACCATGGGGAGGACGGCACGCTCACCATGGACTTCTGGCCGTTGGCGTACCACCTGGATGCCGCCAGGCGGCAATGGGCGCAGGCGACGTCCATGATGAAGTGCTTCGAACACTGGTTCGGCCCCTATCCCTGGTACGCCGACGGATACAAGCTCATCGAAGCGCCACACCTGGGCATGGAGCATCAGAGCGGCGTGGCATACGGCAACCACTTCGAGAACGGGTATCTGGGACGCGACCTCTCGCATACGGGGCTCGGACTGGCCTGGGACTTCATCATCGTGCACGAGAGCGCGCACGAATGGTGGGGGAACAGCATCAGCGGCAAGGACCACGCCGACATGTGGATCCACGAGAGCTTCGCCAACTATGCCGAGAGCCTCTACGAGGAGTGCCAGGAGGGGAAGGAGGCGGGGGAGCGGTACGTGATCGGCACACGCGCGAACATCCAGAACGACCGGCCGATCATCCCGGCCTACGGCGTCAACGCCGAGGGATCGGGAGACATGTACTACAAGGGCGGGAACATGTTGAACACGATCCGGCAGATCGTGAACGACGACGCCAAGTGGCGCGGCATTCTGCGGGGGCTCCAGCAGACCTTCCGCCATCAGACCGTGAGCTCGGCCCAGGTGGAGCGGTACATGAGCGCCCAGGCGGGCGTCGACCTGAGCAAAGTGTTTCAGGAATACCTGACGACGACCATGATCCCCCAACTCGAGTATCGGTTCGACGGGCGTACGTTGTCCTACCGCTGGGCGCATGTGGTGCCCGGCTTCGACATGCCGGTCAAGGTGACCCTGGCTCCCGATCGCTACTCGTTCATTCATCCCACCGAGCAGTGGCAGGCGACGGCGACGTCGCTGCCGGCCCCCGCTGATTTCAAGGTGGACGAGAACTTCTACGTCACGACCCGCGACGTCGGTACCGGCGGCAAGGGCGCGTCACCCGGAGACAAGCCATGATAGGGAAACCCCTGGGATCCATCGCCGCGGCCGCGGCGCTCGTCGCCGTCATTGCCGCCTGCAGCAAGGGGGCGGAGTCGACTGGTCAGCAGACGCCGCCGGAGGCGGCGGTGGCCGACACCGGACCCGTGTTCGACGTCGCGCTGCTGGACACCGCGGTGTCCGCGTGCACCGACCTCAACGCGTTCGTCAACGACAAGTGGATCAAGGCCAATCCGATTCCACCGGACAAGACCGCCTGGAATACCTTCGCCGCGCTCTCACAGAAAAGCCTCGACGAGCAACACCAGATCGTCGAGCAGGCCGACCAGCAGGCCGCGAACGCCAAGGCCGGATCGATCGAGCAGAAGATCGGGTGGCTGTACCACTCAGGCATGGACACGGCGGCGATCGCCCGCGCCGGATACCAGCCGATCAAGCCGGAACTCGACGCCATCGACGCCCTCAAAACGCCGAAGGACGTGGTCGCGTGGCTCGACGGCGCCTTTGCGTCCGGCAACGGGCAGCTCTTCCGCTTCGGCTCCCGCGCCGACTACCACAACGCCAAGATGCAGATCGGCTCCGCATCGCAGGGCGGGCTCGGCCTGCCGACGCCGGACTACTATACGAAGGCGGAGTACAAGGATCTCCGCGACGCCTACGTGAAGCACATCGCCAAGCTGTTCGAACTCACCGGGGTGCCCGCCGCCGAGGCGAGCCAACGGGCCGACGCCGCGATGGCGATCGAGACGAGCCTCGCCAAGCACTCGCTGTCACGCGTGGCGCTCCGCAATCCGAAGAACCAGTACCACTTCGTGACCATCGCCCAGGCCAACGCCGTGACCCCGCACTTCGACTGGGGCACGTTCTTCAAGGTGCAGGGCGTGGCACCGGGCAAGGGCTTCTCGCTCTCTCAGCCGACCTTCTTTGCCGGCATGGACAGCCTGCTCGCCCACGCGCCGATCGGGGCCTGGAAGGCCTACCTGGCGTTCCACACGATCGAAGGCGCCGCGCCGTTCCTATCGCCCCCGTTCGAGGCCGAGGACTTCGCGTTCAACGGCACGACGCTGCAGGGGCAGCCGCAGCAGTCCCCGCGGTGGGAACGCGTGTTGGGCAGCGTGAACCGGTCCATGGGGCAGGCCCTGGGGCAGCTCTACGTGGCCAAGTATTTCCCGCCCGAAGCCAAGCAGCGTGCCGAGGAGCTGGTGAAGAACGTGCGCGGCGCCCTCAAGGCGCGCATCCAGAATCTGAGCTGGATGAGCGAGACGACCAAGAAACAGGCGCTCGACAAGTGGCAGAAGTTCCTGCCCAAGATCGGCTACCCCGACCATTGGCGCGACTGGAGCGGCCTCACGGTCAGCCCCGACCACTACTACGCCAACGTCCAGGCGGCCGCGAAGTTCAACTACGAGTACGATATCAACAAGATCGGCCAGCCCACCGACCGCTACGAGTGGGGGATGACGCCGCAGACGGTGAATGCGTACTACAGCCCGTCGCAGAACACGATCAACTTCCCGGCCGCCATCCTGCAGCCGCCCTTCTTCTATGCCAACGGTGATGACGCCATCAATTACGGCGCCATCGGCGCCGTGATCGGCCACGAGTCGAGCCACGGCTTCGACGACCAGGGCAGCCAGTTCGACGGTGACGGCAACAACTCCAACTGGTGGACGAAGGCCGACCGCGAACGGTTCGACGCGCGCACGGCAAAGCTCGTCAAACAGTACGACGGATATGCGCCGCTGGCCGACCAACCCGACAAGCACGTGAACGGGCAGCTCACGCTGGGCGAGAACATCGCCGACCTGGGCGGGCTGAACGTGGCCTACGACGCGCTGCAGACCGCCCTCAAGAACAATCCCAAGGAAGCCGCCGAGAAGATCGACGGCTATACCCAGGACCAGCGCTTCTTCATGAGCTGGGCCCGCGTGTGGCGCGGTTCGATGCGCGAGAAGGCGCAGCTGGTGAGTCTCAACACGAATCCCCATTCGCCGGGCAAATTCCGCGCCGACGGCCCCCCGTCGGACATGCCGGAATTCGCGAAGGCGTTCTCCTGCAAGGATGGCGACCCGATGGTGCGTTCGGGCACGGCCCGAGTGGCCATCTGGTAGCCGCAGCCATGGGCCGCTCACGATGACGACACGACGCGAGTTTCTCACCCGCGCCACGGTCGCGGGCGGCGCGCTGCTGGGTGGGCTGGTACCGGGAGTGGGGCGCCTTGGCGCCCTGCTCGCGGAGCCGGCGCCCGGTGGGGCCATGGACATTCTCATCCTCGGTGGTACCGGTTTCATCGGCCCGCATCTGGTGCGGCGGGCCGTGGCGCGGGGCCACCGCGTGACCATCTTCACCCGCGGCAAGCACCACGCCGATCTGCCGGACTCGGTGATCCGATTGATCGGCGACCGCAACGGCAAGCTGCAGGCGCTCGAGGGCAAGCGCTGGGATGCCGTGATCGACGACTCGGCCACCAACCCCGATTGGGTGCGCCAGTCGACGCAACTCCTGCGCGGTGCCGCCGGCAGCTACCTCTTCACGTCGTCCACCGGCGTGCACTATCCGTATCTGAAGCGCGGACTCGACGAGTCCGATCCACCGCTGTACGAGGCCGCGGATCCCAAGGACGGATCGGCGGCGTTCGGCGTGGCGAAGGCGCGCTGCGAGCGCGTGCTCGACGCCGCGTTCGGCGACCGGGCCATCGTCGTGCGGCCCACGTATATCGTGGGCCCCGGCGATACCACCGACCGGTTTCCGTATTGGCCGCAGCGGCTCGCGCGGGGCGGGGAGGTGCTGGCGCCGGGCAGGGACGACGACCCCGTGCAGTTCATCGACGTGCGCGATCTGGCGGCGTTCATGATTCACCTGGTCGAGTCGGGCCGGCGCGGCACCTACGATGCCGCCGGTCCGGCCACGTCGATGACGGCGCCCGCATTCTATCGCCTGGCCGTCGAGGCGCTGCACGCAGCCGTCACGCTGGTCCGCGTGGACGACTACGCCTTCCTCAAGGAGCACGGCATCGTCGAAGCCATTCCCTGGGCCTATCTGGCCGGGAACGACTACGGCATGATGTCGATTCGCAACGCCCACGCGGTGGCTGCGGGGCTCGCCTTCCGCCCGGTCGGCGAGACGGTGCGCGATACGCTGGCCTGGTGGCGGACGCTGCCCGCGGCCCGCCGCGATCACCCGAAGTTCTCCATCACGGCGGCGCAGGAAGCGGCCGCACTCGAGGCCTGGCATGCCCGGGCCGGCTAGATGACCCCTCGGGCCGGGCGGAGTGCCGCCCGGCCATGCCCACGTTCCCGCCGTCTCCGGAGCGAATTCGAATGACCCGCACCCCCACGAACTTCCGGCGCTTCGCGCCCGTTGCCCTTCTCGCCGTCCTCGGTACCGCCTGCAAGATCGCCGAACTGCCGCCGGCCGCCGACACCACCGCGCTCAAGCCGCTCAAGGTGGTGGACGTCGCCTACATGGACACCACGGTCAAGGCGTGCAACGACTTCTTCGAGTTCGCCGATGGCACGTGGCTCAGGACCGACACGATTCCGGCGGCGTATTCGTCGTCGGGCGTGTTCAAGGACATGGCCGACCGCAACGAGTTGGTGGTGAAGTCGGTGCTCGAGGACGCGATGGCCAAAGCGCCCTCACTTCCCGATACGAGCACCGAGCACAAGCTCGGCACGTTCTACGCCAGCTGCATGGATTCGACGGCCATCGAGTCCGCCGGACTCACACCGCTGAAGCCGACGCTGGCGGCCATCGATTCGGTAACGCAGCGCTCGGCGCTCATCCCCGCGGTGGCGCGGCTGCAGGTGAGTGGCGCCAACGTGCTGTTCCGGTACTATCCCAGTGTGGATGCGCACGACGCGGCGCACTACGTCGCCGACCTCGACCGGGGCGGGCTGGGGCTCCCCGACCGCGACTACTATCTGGACAAGACGCCGTCGGCCGATTCCACGCGGCGCGCCTACGTGGCCCACGTCGCGCGGATGCTGCAACTGGCCGGTCAGGACAGCGTCAGCGCCGGCCGGGACGCCGCGCGCGTGTTGTCGCTGGAGACCGAACTCGCCCGGGCGCAGCTCACCCGCGTGGCGCGGCGCGATCCCAAGGCGAGTGACCACCAGATGCCGGTGGCCGGGTTGCAGCGGATCGCGCCCAACGTGCAGTGGGCGTCGTACTTTCACGACATCGGCATCAGTACTCCGCTCGCCAAGGTGAACGTGGACGAGCCGGCGTACATGCGCACGGTGAGCGCGTTGGTGGCCAGCCGTCCGTTGGAGGACTGGCGGGCGTACCTGCGCTATCACACGCTCTCGAATGCCGCGCCCTGGCTCGACTCCGCGTTCGTGCAGGAAGACTTCGCGTTCAATCAGCGATTCTCCGGGGCCAAGCAGCTGCTCCCGCGCTGGAAACGGTGCCTGCGCGCCACCGACGGCGAGATCGGCGAGGCGCTGGGGCAGGCCTACGTGGCCCGCACCTTCCCGCCCGAGGCCAAGGCCCGGGCGAAGCGGGTGATCGACGACGTACGGGCAGCGTTCAAAGAACGGCTGCTCCAGCTCACCTGGATGTCCGAAGCCACGCGCGCGCACGCGCTCGACAAGCTGGCGCGCATGGGCGAGAAGGTCGGCTATCCCGATCACTGGCGCGACTATTCCAAGTTGCAGGTGACCCCCGGTCCCTTCGTGCTCAACGTGGCCGCGGCCGACCGCTTCGAGTGGAATCGCACGGTCAACCGGCCCGGGCAGGCGGTGGACCGGAGCGAGTGGGACATGACCGTGCCCACCGTCAACGCGTACTACGATCCGAGCAAGAACGAGATGGTGTTCCCCGCGGGGGCGCTGGTGCCGCAGACCTTCGATCCGCATGCCGACGACGGGGCCAACTACGGCTCCCTCGGGGCGAGCTGGGCGGGGCACGAGCTCACACACGGGTTCGATGACGAGGGCCGACACTACGACGCGCAGGGGAACCTGACCGATTGGTGGACCGCGGCCGATTCCAAGGCGTTCAATGCCCAGGCCGAACTCGATGCCAAGCAGTACGACGGCTATATCGCGGTGGACACCTTCCACGTGAACGGGCAGCTCACACTCGGGGAGAATATCGCCGACTATGGCGGCGCCCTCACCGGCTACGATGCCCTCGAGGCGGCGCTGAAGCGCGACGGCCGGCCCGGGTTGATCGACGGCTACACGCCGGAGCAGCGCTTCTTCATCTCGTGGGCGCAGAGCTTCCGCGCGCATTCGCGTCCCGAACGCGAGCGGCTGCTGGTGAAGGTCGATCCGCATTCGCCGGACCGGTGGCGGGTGAACGGCCCGCTGTCCGACATGGAAGCCTTCGCCAAGGCGTTCGGGTGCAAGCCCGGCGACCCGATGGTGCGGCCACGCGCGCTCGTCCCGAAGATCTGGTAGCGGCGGCGCGCCGCGCTCGGAGCGTCTCGGGCGCGGCGCGTTAGCGGAATCTGCATTGCCGGGCACTTGCGATCCGGCCCGGCGTTTGCTCTACTCCGACCATCCCCCGGCCGGACTCCATTTCTCCAGGTTCGTCGACATGCGTCTGACCCTTCCCGTGCTCGGCCTGTGCCTCGTCGCCACGGCCGCTGCCGCCCAGTCCAACGCCGTGCGGGTCGTGAACGGCGAATACACGCGCTCGCACGACTACGATCTGATCCACCAGCGCATTGCGCTCGCCGACTTCAACTGGGATTCGACGTCGTTCCGGGGCGCGGTGACGACCACCGTGGTTTCGCGACGCGCGGGGCTCGATTCGCTGGTGCTCGACGAGGGCGCCCTGCTGCACAACACCAGGGTGACCGGGCCCCATGGTCGACTGATCCGCACGGCGCGGCATGGCGACACCCTGGTGGTGTTCCCGGCGGCGCCGGTCGCGTTCGGCGACACGCTGCGGTTCACGGTGACGTACGACGGCCGGGTGGCCAACGGCCGAGGCCTCACCTTCATCAGCCCGGACGGGCTGGCCCACCGGCCGCGCCAGCTCTGGAGCCAGGGCGAGGCGATGAACAACCACCTCTGGTTCCCCACGTACGACTTCCCCAACGACAAGGAGTCGTGGGAACTGAGCGCCACGGTGGATCGGGGGGACGTGGTCGTGTCCAACGGCCGGTTGGTGTCCGACGTGCGGCACGGCGACCGGCACACCGTGACCTGGCGCGAGGATCGTCCGTCGGCCACGTATCTCGTGTCGATGGTGATCGGCCCGTTCGCCAGGATCCACGACTCGTGGAAGGGCGTCCCGGTGGACTACTACGTGTACCATGCCGACAGCGCCAACGCCTGGCGCCTCTTCCACCATACGCCCGACATGATCGACACGTACTCGCGGCTCACCGGCGTGCAGTATCCGTGGGCCAAGTACGCCCAGACGACGGTGGCCGACTTCTTCGGCGGCATGGAGAACGTGAGCGCCACCACGCTGGTGGACTGGCTGCCGGGCCCGCACGACTACCAGGACCGGCCGTGGTATCTGGAGTTGCTCATCCCGCACGAGCTCGCCCATCAATGGTTCGGGGACTACGTGACCACGGAGGACTGGGCCAATCTCTGGCTCAACGAGGGGTTCGCCGAGTTCATGCCGGGCCAGTACTGGATCCACGCGCGCGGCGAGCACGCGGCCGAAGACTACTACGACGACGAGTACCACCAATACGTGGCCATCGACGCGCGTCGCCCGATGGCGCTGGCGTCCGAGGGATCCAACAACATCTATCCCAAGGGCGCGTTGGTGCTCCGGATGTTGGAGAACTATCTGGGCCCCACGCGCTTCTGGGCTTCGCTGCACACCTATCTCACCCGCCACGCGTTCGGCAACGCCACGTCGGACGACCTGCGCCAGGCGGTGCTCCAGGCGACCGGCGAGAACCTCGACTGGTTCTGGAGCGAGTGGGTGTACTCGGCCGGCTACCCGAAGCTGGACGTCAGCGCTACCTACGACACCACGGCGCACGCCCTGCACCTCGACGTCCGGCAGACGCAGCTCGACACGCTGCACGCCGGGTCCGATGGTGTGAAGTTCGACGTTCCGGAGGTGTTCCACATGCCGTTCACCATCCGGGTGGGCACGGCGAATGGCGACGTCGTTACCCACGCGACGCTCGACGCGCGTCACCAGACGATCACGGTGCCCGGTGTCCGGAGCGCGCCGACCATGGTCATCTTCGACGACGGCAACCACGTGCTCAAGCAGCTGACCTTTCACGAGCCCACGGCGTGGCTGGCCACCCAACTCACGCGCGATGCGAACCTCTGGAACCGCGAATGGGTGATCGGCCAGCTCGCGCAGCGCGCGACGGATACGGTTGCCATCGCCGCGCTCGCCGAACGCGGCGGCGCACGCCGACTACTATCTCACGCGCCAACAGGCGGTCGATGCCCTGGGCAACCTGACCGCCCCGGCGGCCCTCGACGCCGTGCTCGCGGCGTCGCACGATACGTCGGCCGCCGTGCGCACCGCGGCCGTCACGTCACTGGGCTCGCAGGGCGGCGCGCGGGCCGTGGCGCGTATCCGCGACGCGTTCGCGCACGACTCCAGCGCTCACGTACGGGCGGCGGCGGTGGCGGCGATGGTGGATGCCGACTCAGCCCACGCCGACGCGATCCTCGGGGAGGCGTTGCGGCTGCCGTCGTACCGCGAGGTGATCCGGCATGCGGCCCTTCAGGCCATCGCGCAGCAGAACGACACGGCCCGCGTGCCGGACGTCGAGCGGATGCTGGCCCTCGACGGGTTGCCGGCCCAGGTGCTGGGCGTCTTCGCGGCGCGGGGCGACACGAACGCGCTCGATGCTCTGCTGCACCACGTGAACGATGAGCGGGCCGGCGTCCGCCGGTTCGTGGTGCAGGGCTTGGGGATCGCCGTATCGCGACCGGACCACGCCGCGGCGTTGGCGCAGATCGAGCGTGCGGCGTCCTCCATCGCTCACGCCGACACGAAACGCGCCGTGCAGGCGCTGATCGCGCGGGCCAAGCACCCCTCGGGCGGGACTCCGCCCGAGGAGTGACGGCGGCTACTGCCCGGGGGGCAGCCGGAAGATCGCGAGTTGCGGTTGTAGCGCCGTGGCCAGGGCGTGCGCCCCCGGCGCTGCGAACTGAATGGTGACGGTTGCAGCGCCCTGCGGCGTGTCCAGGCGGTAGAACGACGTCGTCCCCGGTGACATGATCGAGCTGGCGGTGTCGGTCGTGATCGGGAAGAGTTGCAGGGGCCGGGCGTACGGGATGTCGGTGGCCGGACCCGCGGTGGCGAACAGCCGTGCCCAGAGCTGGGACACGTTGCGGGTCACGAACCGATCGGCGGCCGGCGCCGTGTTGCGCGGAAGTCCGGGGAGGCTGTCGGTGTAGAGGGCCAGCCCGAAGTCGGCGAACAGGGCCGGGAATGGCTGACCCATCGCGTTCTCGATGTTCGCCACGCCCGTGGCGTACGTGTCCTCGAGCTTCCGGTACACGCCGTTGTTGGTCTGATCGCCCAACCAGCGCAGAAGCAGCCAGTCGCCGCCCCGCCACGAGAACCCGTTGTCGGAGTCCGAGTGCAGGGTGACGCTCGATGTGTCCGGCAACAACGCGTACTGGTACGAGTCGTACAGGAACCCCTGCACGAAGCTCTCCGCGGAGTCGGGGAAGAGCTGCGACGGATCGGTGCGACCCGTTGGGGGCGGGTACAGTTGCTCGTAGTGCACGGCCCCCTCCTCCTCGGCCACCAGGCTCAGCCCCTCGTCCAGCCACCCCTGTTCCGGCGATCCGCCGTGCAGCACGACGTGCTGCGAGAAGTTCACCAGGTGCTGCAACTCATGCAGGAAGGTGGCCGGGATGTCGAACTCCACCTGGCTCACCGTATGGGTGCAACTCGCCGTCCCGTTCGGATCGGGGACGATGGAGTAGAAGATCTCGCCCTCGTTGGAGTTGGCGTCGCTCGATACCGGAGCGAAGTCTTCGGAGTTGAAGAATCCGGCGATGTAGCCCTGCGTCTGGCACTGCGCGCTCGGGCTCAGCCCGTTCACCACCGGCGACATGAGCATGATCACATGTCCGTTGCCGTCGATGTCCGACGGCGGGCCGAAATTCGCCGTGTCGATGGGGTACAGCGTCTGATCGAAGTACTGGCCGAACTGCTGCAGTTGCGTGTTGGTGAACCCTCCGGCCGGCGCCAGCGTGTCCACATACAGCAGGATGTCGTTGCCGGCATATGCCAGTTTGGCGTCCACCGCCTTCCACTGGTACGTGTTGTTCTGATAGCTCGACAGCACGTGGAAGCTGCGCACGCTCCCGACGGCGGGCACGGTGGCCGCGGCAATGGAAAACGACGCACGCGCCTGCGCGCTGGTCTTCCGGAAGGTGCCGGCGGCGGCCATGCGGGCGGCGCGCGCGCGCAGCGTGGCGTCGAACGCCATCTGCCGGCGGTTGGGGTGCGGCTTCGGAACGGTGCCGGCGCTCGGGCCGCTCGTGGGCGGCGCGAGCGATGGCGCCGGCACCAGCGACGCCGCGGCCGCGTCCCCGGCAGCCAGGTTGTAGGTCACCGGTGTGTTCACCGCTTGATCGGTGGCGAACTCCGGCACGATCAGGTAGCTCGCGCCGTTGCCGGCCACGGTGACCGTGGTGCCACCATTGCTGCAGTCCACGCGCGCGGCCTGGGCCACCGCCAGCTGCAGGGTGCCGCTCACCGAGCACGGATTGACCTTGAACGACGTCGGCGGGAGCGTCGGGCCCGCTGGGGTGGAACTGCCGCACGCCACGGCGAACACGGCCGCCAGGCCGGCCAGCAGTTGGACGACCACCGGGCGAACACCGGGACCGTGGGACGACAGAGAGACGCGGGGCGTGGACGACGTCGGCATGGCGGGACTCGTGGGAGGTGGTGCGTGGGAGAACGCGTGGTACCGGCACGGAGCCGGCCTTCGTGTGATAGCGGCCCGGCCCCGATAAAGTTCCGGCTCGCGCACGGGCGGGTCCGTGCTTTTTGGACGCCCCGATGCGGGCGCAGGTCGCGCCTGCAAAGAAATCCTAATGGCCCGGAAATTTCTGTGGTCCCGGCCCTTGCGTGATCTGGATCCACGGGCAATGGTACCAGCCTAATCGATCTGCTAACTCCTGGAAGAGGAGCGGATGGCGTCCTCCGGACCGCTGCGTCGCCGAAAAATCGAACGTGGAGGGATCGCGGGCCTTCGACGCTACAGCGTCGTCTTCGCGCTCGCCCTGGTCGCGCTGGGGATCGCCGAGGTGGCGCTGTTCGTGGGCCAGCGCATGGTGCAGGGCTGGCAGGACCACAGCCGGCACGTGGGGAAACTCGCGCGAGACGCGTTCGCCCTCGCGCTCGACGCCAACGCGGCGACCTACGAGTACGTCGTGACCGGGGCCCGGCAGGAATTGACGGCCGTGCGTGCCGACCGTGGGCGGCTGGATTCCTCGCTCGATGCGCTGGCGGCGCTCACCGCCGACAACGCCAGTCAGCATGATCGGGTGGCGGCGATCGCCGCCGCCATGCGCGCCTGGAACGCGCAGTTCGTCGCTCCGGTGCTGGCCGGCTCGCTTTCGGTCCGCGACGCACCACACACGTCGGCCGCCGCGTTCGGACCCCTGCGAACGACCTTTGCGGAGTTTCTCACCGCCGAAGACGTCCTGTACGACAATCGTCGCACGTACAACCTCGCGCTGGGGCTGGCGGCGCTGGCTGCCATGCTGGTGCCCGGCGCGGCGCTGGCGTGGCTCGTGCTGGCGTCGGGCCGCCGGTTTGCGGGGCAGGGTGAACAGCTGCAGGACCAGCAGAACCAATTGGAGGAACAGGCCGTCGAGCTGGAGCAGCAGGTTCAGGAGCTCGAAAGCGCCAATTCGGAGTTGGCGTCGACGGCGGCGGCCGAACGGGCGGCGCGGGACCGGGCGGAGCATGAGGAGCACGAACGTCGCCGGAACGCGGCCCTGCTCGACGCGGCAATGACGAGCTCTCCGATCGGGCTGTCGCTGCTCGATCGTGACCTGCGCTACGTTCGGGTGAACGACGCCATCGCCCGTATCACCGGCCTCGCCCCCGCCGATCACCTGGGTCGCACGTTGCGCGAGGTGAATCCGCAGCTGGACCCGGACGTCGAGGCGGCCCTTCGCCGGGTGCTGGAAACCGACGTGCCGCTCAGAAATCTGGAGATGGCACGCGCCACCGACGCAGCCGGCGGCCCGCGGCATCTGCTGTTGAACGTGTACCCGGTGAAGACGCCGGACGGCGAATTGCTGGGGCTCGGCGTCGCCGCCGTCGACACGACCGAGCAGCGGGCGCTCCTCGCCCAGTTCCACCACGCGCAGAAGCTCGAGGCCGTGGGCCGGCTGGCGGCCGGTGTGGCGCACGATTTCAACAACCTGCTCACGGTCATTCGCAGCTACTGCGACCTGGCGCTGCTCGAAATCCCCGACGGCGCGCCCGGGCGTGAGGAGATCGGCGAGATCCGGTCCGCGGGGGAGCGCGCCGCGGCGCTGGCGCGCCAGATGCTTGCCCTCAGCCGCAAGCAGGTGGTTCTGCCCCGCGCGCTGGATGTCGGCGAAGCCGTGGGCGAGATCGCGTCGATGCTCCGGCGCGTCACCGGTGAGACGGTGGGGCTCGAATTCCGGCTGGACGATCCGCTGGGGATCGTCCAACTCGATCCGATGCACCTCGAGCAGATCCTCATGAATCTGGTCATCAA
Source organism: uncultured Gemmatimonadaceae bacterium (assembly GCA_963814345.1). GTDB lineage: Bacteria > Gemmatimonadota > Gemmatimonadetes > Gemmatimonadales > Gemmatimonadaceae > JAGWRI01. The sequence continues at coordinate 269,801 of CAWFCT010000022.1, forward strand.
TGCCGTCGACGCCACACCGGCGGGGGGGCGGATCTCGATCGAGGCATCGAATACCACGGTGACCGAGGACGAGGCGGCCCGTCACGTCGGACTCCGGGCGGGCGACTATGTGGCGATGACCATACGCGACAACGGCACCGGGATCGACGAGGAGACGCTCCAGCGCATCTTCGATCCGTTCTTCACCACCAAGCCGCAGGGGAAGGGCACGGGGCTGGGGTTGTCGACCGTCTACGGAATCGTCCGCGATGCCGGGGGGTACGTGCGGGTGGAGAGCCGGCTGGGAGAGGGCACCACGTTCCACGTGTATCTCCCGGCTGAACTCCCTCGGGGGCGGCCAGAGCTGCGTCACGCCGCGCGGCCGGCGGAGGCGCCGGCGGTGGCGCGCGAAGGCGAGACGGTATTGGTGGTGGAGGATGAGGACGCGCTGCGCGGCACGCTGACCCGCATTCTGCAGCGGTGCGGCTACCGCGTGCTCGACGCGGCGCACGGGGGCGAAGCGCTGCGCGTGGCGCAGACCTTCGACGGCAGCATCGATCTCGTCCTGAGCGACATCCACATGCCGGGCATGCACGGCCGGGAGCTGATCGACCGTCTGCGTGCGGATCGGCCGGAACTGAAGGTGGTGTTCGCGAGCGGTTCGTCGGCGGGTGACGGCGCCGAGGCAAGCGCGATGACGGCGCCCTACTCCTTCATCGCCAAGCCGTTCTCCATCGACGAGCTGGCACTGGCCGTGCGCCGCGCGCTGGACGCGCCGAACCCGGCCTAGCCGCGTCGCAACGGCTGGAAGCAATCCCTCGGGCATCTCGCGGTGTCCGATCCTGGGACGGCCAGTCCCACATCCGACCACCTGCGTCGGCGTCGCCGCCGCTCGTGCGACGGCAACATCATGCGCGGTGTGGAGTTGCATGATGGCACCGGCGGCACGACGCTTGCACTAGCGCCCAGATATCACCCCTGGAGGATTCCGTGCGTCTATCCATCCGCGCTGTCCGGACACTTGTCGTCGCAATCGCGTCGCCGGCCGTAGCCCTCGCTCAACAATCCGCCGGTCCGGGACCGCGCCCGATCTCGCTCGACGACGCCGTGGCCCAGGCGCAGGCAAACTCTCCGATCGCGGTGCAGGCACACAGCAGCGCCCGGATCGCCGACGCGAACTGGAAGAGCGCCGTGGCCGCATTTCTTCCCGCGGTAAACCTCGGGCAGTCGGCGTACCACTTGGGTGGCGCCAACTTCTTCCAGGGCTCACTGATCCCGACGTCATCCGACTGGAGTTATAGCAAGGGATACTCCCTTGGTCTGACGCTGTTCGACGGCGGGGCGCGGATCCTGAGCTACCGAGCCGCGCGGGCCAGCCTGTCGGCTGCCGACCAGAACGAGGTCATCCAGCGGTATGCCGTGGCCCTGAGCGTGAAACAGCAGTACTTCGCCGTCCTGGCGGCCCGCGAGGCGGAGGCCGCCGCGGGTCAGCAACTCAAGGAAGCCGAGACGCAGATGGCGATTACCCAGGCCAAGGTCGCGGGCGGCTCGGCATCGCGCGCGGACTCGCTCAACAGTGCCGTGATCGTTGGCCAGGCGAAGCTGGCGGTCATCAAGGCCGAGGGCAGCCTGACGACGGCGAACTCGGCGCTGACCAGACTCGTCGGCGGCGGCGAAGAACTCACGGCGGTGCCCACGGACACGGCGATCGTGCCGACGATCTCGTTGGACAGCGCGGCGCTCGCGCGCCTCGCGCTCGAGGGCCCGGCGGTCCGCCAGGCGGAAGAGCAGTCGCACGCCAACCACTCCAGCCGATGGGTCGCGCTGGCGCGGTATCTGCCGACCCTCTCCGTGAGCTACGGCTACAGCCGGTTCTACTCGAGCCCGCACTTCATCGTAGGCGGGGGGTCGTTGGTGAACAGCCATAGCCTCTACTACTCGGCCAGCTACTCCCTCTTCGACAACTTTCGACGGGAAGCGAGCGTGGTGACCGCCGACGCGAATGCGGACAACGCGCGGGCGGAGCTCCGCGATGCGCGATTGGCGGCCCGCGAGAATCTCACCCAGTACCTGGCACAGTTCCGGACGGCCACGCAGACCATCGATCTCCAGCGTTTGCAGATCGAAGCCGCCACGGAGAACGTCGCGGCAAAGGATGCGCAGTACCGTGCCGGCGCCGTCTCGCTCGTCGATGTGCTGACGGCGCAATCGGCACTGGCCACGGCACGCCAGGAACTGATTCAGGCGCGTCTCGACGCCCGCACCGCCAAGGCGCAGATCGAATCGATCATCGGCAAGGACATCGAGTAGCGACGCCGGCCCGGTGCCAGGTCTCGAGGGCACGGGCTTGGAGGGCGGCGGAGGTCGCTTGACGCGTTCCGTGCCGCGGAGTAATTCACCTCCGTTGCGCGCGGTCTCCCCCGCCGTCGCCAGCTTCCGCGAACCTCGGTCTTTCTCGTGACGCGTGCCCGGCACGCATCGGGAGTCCTCTGTGGCCAAGCAGCCTCCGAACGCCGACCCGGTCGGCCCTGAGCATCCGCGCGACCCCGACGGGTCCGCCTCCTCCCACGACGCCCACTTCTCGCGGCGCGACTTCCTCATGCGGGCCGGCCGCTACGGCATCGCCGCCTCGCTGGCCGGCCCGTTCATCGGGACGTCGCTCTGGCCACGGGCCGTGCGCACCGCCGGTGCTCGTTCCGCGCCCCTGGCGCCGCCCGAGGCGCTCCGCGACGGCATCCTCCATACGACCACGACCGCGCCGGTGAATCCCTCGCTGTTCTCCGGGCTGGAGTGGCGTCTGCTCGGGCCCTTCCGTGGCGGGCGCGTCGACGCCGTCACCGGCGTGCCCGGACGGCCCAATGAGTTCTACTTCGGCTCGGTGAACGGCGGCCTCTGGAAATCCATCGACGCCGGACGGGTCTGGGAGCCGGTCTTCGACGGGCAACCGGTGGCGTCCATCGGCGCGGTGGCCGTGGCGCCCTCGGCGCCCGACACGGTGTACGTCGGCACCGGCGAGTGCACGCTGCGCGATTCCACCGGCTACGGCAACGGCGTGTACAGGTCCACGGACGGCGGCAAGTCGTGGACGCACCTCGGACTCGAAGAGACGCAGCACATCGGCAAGATCGCCGTGCATCCGCACAATCCGAACATCGCGTACGTGGCGGCCATCGGGCACTTCTACGCCGGCAACCCCGACCGCGGCATCTTCCGTACGAAGGACGGCGGCAAGACGTGGAAGAAGGTGTTGTTCAAGAACGACGACGTGGGCGCCATCGAAGTCCAGATCGATCCGAAGAACCCGAACGTCGTGTTCGCGGGGCTCTGGAACACGCGTCGTCCCCCCTGGTTCGTGTACGCGCCCAGCAATGGACCGGGCGGCGGCATCTACAAGAGCACCGACGGCGGCGACACGTGGAAGGAACTCACCAACGGGCTCCCCACCAAGGGCATGGGCAAGAGCGGCATCGCCATCTCGGCCAGCCACCCGAACCGCGTGTACGCGGCCATCGACAACCTGGAACTGCCGCCGGGCGCGAAGCCGCCGGCCACCACCGGCGCGTACGGCGAGGGCGCTTCGGGGCAGGGCGGGTTCTTCCGTTCCGACGACGGCGGCGAGCACTGGACCAAGATGTCCGGCGACCCCGCCCTCTGGGGCCGGGGCTGGTACTTCGAGCACGTGGTGTGCGATCCGCAGAACCCGGACATCGTCTACGTCTCCAACGTCGCGGTCTCGCGCACCGAGGACGGGGGCAAGACGTGGGTCGCGCTGCGCGGCTCGCCGGGCGGCGATGACTACCATCAGGCATGGGTCTCGCCGGATGAGCCGAACACGATGATCGTGGCCAGCGACCAGGGCTGCATCGTCACGCGGAACGCGCGCACCAGGGATCCGCGCGACGTGACCTGGAGCTCCTGGCTCAACCAGCCGACCGCGCAGATGTACCACATCTCGGTCGACTACCGGTTCCCGTACTGGGTGACCGGCGCCCAGCAGGACAGCGGCGCGGTGGCGGTGTGCATTCGCGGCCGGTTCGGCGAGATCTCCACACGCGACTGGGAGCCCATCGGCGCCGGCGGCGAGAGCGGATACACGGCCGGCGATCCGCTGCACCCGGGCATCATCTACGGCGGCACCGGAAGCCGGTTCGACCTGCCACTCAACCACAACGTCCCCGGCACCACGTCGCCACAGGTGCCGGACGACGTGAAGGTGCGCACCGACTGGACGCAGCCGCTCGTGCTGTCGCCGGCCGATCCGCGCGCGCTCTATTACGCGAACCAGTACGTCTTCAAGTCGTCCGACATGGCCAAGACCTGGACGCGCATCAGCGACGATCTGACGCGGCCGAGTCCGGAGATCCCGCCCAATCTCGACGCCGCGTCGGCGGCCGACTTCGATCCCAACCGCGGACGTGGCGGCGTGGTGTATACCCTCGCGCCATCGCCGCTGCTCGTGCCCATGCTCTGGGCCGGCACCGACGACGGGCTCATCAAGCTCACCGTCGACGACGGCAGGTCGTGGAAGGACGTGACGCCGCCCGCGCTCACGCCCTGGAGCCGCGTGACGATGATCGAGGCGTCGCACTTCGATTTCAATACCGCCTACGCCAGTGTCGACCGCCACCAGCTGCAGGACTTCGACCCCTACATCTACCGGACCCGCGATCAGGGGCGGACGTGGACGCGGATCGCGACCGGGTTGCCGAAGGGCGCGTACGTGCACACCGTGCGCGAGGACCCGGAGCGGCAGGGCATGCTGTTCGCGGGCACCGAGCGGGGCGCGTACATCTCGTTCGACGACGGCGATCACTGGCAGCCGCTGCAACTCAACCTGCCCGTGACCTCGGTGCGCGACTTCCAGGTCTATTCGGGCGACCTGCTGGTGGGCACGCATGGGCGCGGCATCTGGGCGGTCGACGACATCAGTTCGCTCCGGCAGATCAACGACGCCGTCGCGGCGTCCGACGCGTATCTGTTCAAGCCGGCCGACGCCTACAACTACATGCAGGGCGGCGACAACGGCACGCCGTTGCAGAAGGACGAACCGCAGACCCCCAATCGCCCGGTGGGGGCGTTCATCGACTACTACCTCGGTGCGAACGTGTCCGGCCCGGTGAAGCTCGAAGTCCTGGATCTCGCGGGCACGGTGCGTGCCACGTACGACAGCCAGACGGGAGCCGAGCAGGGTGGGGGGCGCGGCGGCCGCGGAGGCCGCGGCGGGCGCGGCGGCATTCCGAACGTGTCACCGCTCTGGCAGCCCACGCCCGAACCGTTCCAGACGTCCGCCGGAATGCACCGGGTGGTGTTCAGCCCCATCGCTGGCGGACGGCGTGGCTTCGGCGGCGGCCGCCGAGGCCGCCCCACGCCGGCGGGTCCGCCGCCGCAGACCACCGGCACGTTCACGGCCCGCCTGACGGTGAACGGCAAGACGTACGAACAGACGTTCGACATGAAGCCCGATCCCCGGGAGGCCGAGTTGTAGCGTTCGCGCCTCCCTCGGACGACCCCCGATGCCCGCGGGCGCGGCTACCAGCCGTGTCCCGCGGGCATTACGTTGGGAGGCAGGGGGAATCACTGCATTGAAGATCACGCGAAGAAATCGTGTCTGGCCGCTCGCCGTGATGATCGTGGCTGCCTGCGGCGGCCCGGCGCGCGACTCACAGGCTCTCCACGGCGCCAGGCTCCCCCAGCCGATTGCCCGCCCGGAGTTCACGCTCACCGATACGCACGGCCAACCCTTCGATTTTCAGAAGGAGACCCGGGGCCAACTCACCCTGCTGGCGTTTGGCTACACGCATTGTCCCGACGTATGCCCGGTGCAGATGGCCAACATCGCCGCGGCCATGCGCCGGCTCCCGAGGGCCGACCAGCAGCGCATCCGCGTGGTGTTCATCACCACCGATCCGCCGCGCGACTCCGCGCAGCGACTGCGGAGCTGGCTCGATGGGTTCAACCCGGCGTTCATCGGGTTGCGGGGCACCGAGGCCGAGATCGTGAAGGCGGAGCACGCCGTCGGCGTCGCGCTGGCCACACGGCAGGCGAGCGCACCGGGCGACACGAACTACACGGTGGGACATGCCGCACAGGTGTACGCCTTCACCCCCGACGACAGCGCGCACCGCGCCTATCCCTTCGGCACGCTCCAGCAGGATTGGGCGCACGATCTTCCCGAACTGCTTCGCGGCGCTCGCTGACCATCCGATTCCGGCGACAACAGATTCATGGTGACCCAACCCGTACAGTGGTGGTGCTCGGCGCAGGGCGTGGCGTGGACGTGGAAATGGCGTCCGTATCCGGGCATCTGGCTCATGGCGCTCGGCATCGCCGGCGCGTACTGGGCCGCCGTCCGGGGCGGACCCGACACGCCGGCGGCGCGCCGCCGGCGGCTCATCGGGTGGGTCGGCGTGGTCCTGGCGTGGGCGTCGCTCGACTGGCCGTTGGGACCGCTCGCAGCCGGCTATCTGGCCAGCGCGCACGCCGTGCAGTTTCTGTCGCTCACCATGGTCGTCGCGCCGCTGATCCTGGTGGGCGTCGAACCCGGACTGGCCTCGCGCCCGGCGCCCACCGGCGTCGCGTGGCGCATGCTCCGGATCGCCACCGCGCCGCTGATGGCGGCGATCGTCTTCAACGTGATCGCGGCCGCGACCCACGTGCCCGCGGTCGTCGACGGCCTCATGGTATCGCAGTTCGGCTCGTTCGTACTCGATCTGTCGTGGCTGGTGGCGGGGTTCGTGCTCTGGTGGCCCGTGGTGATGAGCGTGCCGGCCCGCGAGTTCCCCGTACTCTTCAAGATCCTGTATCTGTTCCTGGCCACGCTGGTGCATTCGGGAATCGCGACGGTGATGCTGTTCGCCGAGTTCCCGATCTACAGTATCTACCAACTCGCGCCGCCCATGAACGGGCTCACGTCGTTGGACGATCTGCGCGTCGCCGGCGGAATCATGGAGATCGGCGGCCTGCTCATCACGTTCGGCGTGATGACCGGGCTGTTCTTCACGTGGGCCAACCGCACGACGACGCCCGACGGCAGCTAGGGCGCGTTGGCGCCCGCTGACCGCGCGCCCTCCGGCGGGGAGAAAGTCCGACACGCCGTCCGGGACGGCCCGATGGGCGGTCGCGCGCGATGGCCGTATCCGTCCCTTAGTAGGGTCTCCCAAGCGAGATCTTCGTCTGCCCCCCCAAGCACGGAGATTCGGATGCTCAACGTTTCGCGTATCGCCGGACTCGCTGCCGTCGCCATACTCGCGATGCCGGAGTTGGCGACGGCCAAGAACATTCCCGCGTTCGCGCGGAAGTACGGCGTGAGTTGCGCCCTCTGCCATGCTCCGGTGCCGCGTCTCACGGCGTTCGGCGAGAAGTTCGCCGCCAACGGGTTCGAGATGCTTCCCGGGGAGCCGCCGCGGGATACGATCAACACCGGCGACCCGCTCCTGCGTTTGCAGAACACGCTTCCGCTCGCTATCCGGATGGACATGTATGCGGCGGCATATTCGCACACCAGGCCGGGGCAGAGTGCCGCGGATCTCCAGACGCCCTGGGTGATCAAGCTCCTCAGCGGTGGGCAGGTGGCGGACAAGATCAGCTACTACGCGTACTTCCTGCTCACCGAGCGCGGTGAGGTGGCGGGACTCGAGGACGCGTACGTCCAGTTCACCGACGTGGCCAATACGGGCGTGAGTGTCATCGTCGGCCAGTTCCAGGTATCCGACCCGATCTTCAAGCGCGAACTCCGGTTGAGCTACGAGGATTACCAGCAGTTCCGCGTGCGCGTGGGTGAGGCGTCGCCCGACCTGACCTACGATCGCGGAGTCATGGCCATGATGTCGCCCTGGGAAGGCGGAGACGTATCGGTGCAGGTGATCAATGGGCACGGGCTCAATACCGCCGACGTCAATCGCCAGTTCGATCGCAACACGCCGAAGAACGTGGTGCTGCGCCTCTCGCAGCGGTGGGGGCCGGTCCGCGTGGGAGGTCTCGGCTATCATGGCGACGAGCGCTCGAGCGGCTACACCAACACGATCGCCGTGTACGGCCCCGACGCCACCATCGAGCTGGGCTCGATCGGCACGCTCAATGCACAGTTCCTGCGCCGGCTCGACAGCGACCCCTTCTACGGGTCCTGCACGTCGGCGGTTCCCTGCCCGGGCAACGCGACCCTTCCGTACAGCACGACGGTGGACGCGGCATTCGCCGAGGCCACGTTCTGGCCGAACGGGCCCACGAGCCGCCTGTACTTCACCTCGAGCTACAACTGGGTGTATTCCAGCCGCCCCGTGATCTCGCTGCGCCTGGGCGAGCAGGCCTCGGCGCCCGGCTATATGTCCAAGTACAACGCGGTGAGCGGCGGCGCGCACTACTGGTTCCGGCGGAACGTGCGGCTGATGGGAGAACTGGGTTACGACTTCCAGCGCGAGCAGGCGCGACTCATCGCCGGCACCGTACTCGCGTTCTGACGGAGGAGGTGTGAGATGAAACACTGGACGTTGGCGCTCGTGGCGATGATGCCGGCCGTGCTGGTGCTGGGCGCAACGGACCTCCGGAACGCCTATCCCGCGGCGGCGGTACCGTCCGCCGCCGCGGCGGACACGGCGTTGTCTCCGACCATGATTGCGCTGGGCGACAGCATCTTCCACGGGCGCGTCGGCGGCGGCATCTGCTATACCTGTCATGGACCGACCGGGAAGGGCACGCCGGGGTTGGCCCCCGATCTGACCGACGCGACGTGGCTGCACGGCGACGGGAGCTACGACTTCATCGTGAAGGTGGTGACCGCTGGCGTGCCCAAGCCCAAGGGAGCGGTGGCGGCTCCGATGCTGCCGAAGGGTGGCGCGAAGCTGACCCCGCATCAGGTGCAGGCCGTGGCGGCCTACGTCTACTCGTTGCGGAACGCCAAATAGGGGCGCGGTCGCGGGCGAGTCGGGCCGGCGCCACGATGGATTCCGGCGTCGGCCTGCGGTGCGAGCGCGGAGAATGCCTGACACGACGTACGGCGAGTCCCGATGGGTGGGCGCGCGCCGCGCCCATATCCGTCAGCAACGGCCTGCCGAAGTCCGTACACGCGGCGGCGCCGATGCCGTCCGACGGCGGTGTGAAGCTGTCGACGGCGCAGGGGCTCGCCGTCTCGGCGTTCGTGTATTCCCTGAGCGACACCGTTCGTCAGCCGCGCCGCCCGGGGCGGCGTTGCCAGTTGCGCGTCGCGCGTCGATATTGCGAGGGCGTTGCCCGCTGCACGCACTTGGGGCCGGAGGGTCTCGTGGATCCTGTATTCTGGCATCGATTCCAATTCGCCTTCACGGCGACGTTCCACTATCTGTTCCCGCAACTGACGATGGGGCTGGCGTTGCTCATCCTCGTGATGAAGACGCTTGGCCTTCGCCCGGACGGCGAGCGCTGGAACACGGCGGCGCGCTTCTGGATCCGCATCTTCGGGATCAACTTCGCCGTCGGCGTGGTGACCGGCATCCCGATGGAGTTCCAATTCGGAACGAACTGGGCAGGCTTCTCCGCCTATGCGGGTAGTGTCATCGGCAACACGCTCGGCATGGAAGGGCTGTTCGCGTTCTTCCTGGAATCGAGCTTCCTGGCGCTCCTCGTCTGGGGCGAGGGCCGGGTCGGTCGTGTCGGTCACTGGCTGGCGTCGCTGGCGCTGTTCGTTGGCAGTTGGCTGTCGGGCTACTTCATCGTTGCCACCAACGCGTTCATGCAGCATCCGGTGGGGGCCCAGCTCGCGGCCAACGGGACGCTGCAGATCGACGGCTTCTGGCGCTTCGTGCTGAATCCCTGGGCCGTGCTCCAGTATCTGCACACGATGGATGCCGCCGTGGTCACCGCGGCGTTCGTCGTCGCGGCCGTCGGCGCGTATTACATGCTCCGCGGTATCCATATCGAGTCGGCCCGCGACTTCCTGAAGATCGGTGTGATTGCGGGGCTGGTGGCGAGCGTGATCGTCGCTTTCCCCACCGGCGATCGGGAGGCGAAGGCGGTGGCCCGGTGGCAACCGGTCTCGCTGGCCGCCATGGAGGGCCGGTTCGAGAGCGGCCCCTACGCCGCGATCACGCTCATCGGCCAGCCCGACGTGCGGCAACGCCGGCTGGATAACCCGGTCCAGGTGGGCGGCATCCTGAGTGTGCTGGCGTTCGGGGCCTGGCACAGCAACGTGCCGGGCCTCAGCGCCTTCCCCACCGACCAGTGGCCCACCAACATCGAGTTGTTGTACTACGCGTTCCACATCATGGTCGGGCTCGGCACGTTGTTCATTCTGCTCATGGCCGCCGCCGCGCTTCGCCTCGCACGCGGGAAGCTGCACGACACGCGATGGCTGCTGTGGATGCTGATGCTTGCCTTTCCCTTTCCGTATATCGCCAACACGGCCGGCTGGCTGACCGCCGAGCTGGGGCGACAGCCGTGGCTGGTGTTCGGAATGCTGCGCACCGACGCCGGAGCGAGTCCGATGGTGCATGCGGGCACGGTGCTGTTCACCACGATCGGCTTCGCGGGGCTGTACCTCGTGCTCGGCCTGCTCTTCTTCTTCCTGATCGCGCGCGAGATCGCGCACGGGCCGCAGCCGGCGGCGGAGGCGTCCCATGTTTGAGGTCTGGTTTGCGATCGTCGCGGTGATGTTCACCGGCTACGTGGTGCTCGACGGCTATGACCTCGGTGCCGGCGCGCTGCACCTGTTCGTGGCGCGCACCGGGGACGAGCGGCGGCAGGTGCTGGCCGCCGTGGGCCCGTTCTGGGACGCCAACGAGGTGTGGCTGCTGGCGGCCGGCGGCGCGCTCTTCGTGGGGTTCCCGCGCGTGCTCGCCGTGGGGCTCTCGGGCTTCTATCTGGCCATCTTCCTCGTGATCTGGATGCTGATCCTGCGCGCGGTGGCCATCGAGTTCCGGAGCCACGTGACCGACGCACTCTGGCGTGCCTTCTGGGACGCGATGTTCACGATCGCGAGCGCGCTGCTGGCGATTCTCTGGGGCGCCGCCATCGGCAACGTGATCCGCGGATTGCCGCTCGGCGCCAACGGGTGGTTCGCGCTTCCGCTGTTCACCGATTTCAGCGCCAGGGCGCCGGTGGGCATTCTGGACTGGTACACGGTGCTCACCGGCGTCTTCGCGCTCGTGGCGCTGGTGGGCCACGGCAGCCTGTTCCTGGCCTGGCGTACCGACGGCCCCGTGTACGACCGGGCGCGACGGGTGGGGTTCCGCGTGTTCGTGCTCCTCGCCGTGCTGTGGCCGCTCGTCACGCTGGCCACGAACGTCGTGAATCCGACGCTGCTGCCGGCGCTTCCAGGGCGTCCGCTGGCCTGGCTCGGACTGCTGGTGGCCATCGGCGGCCTCGTGGCGGTGTTCGTGGGGCTGGCTCGCGCGCGGCTGCTCACGGCATTTCTCGGGTCGTCTGCCTGGCTCACGGGCATGCTCGTGGCCACCGCGGCATGTCTCTATCCGGTGATGCTGCGCGCGGTCCCCGACGCCGCGTATTCGATCACCGCGAGCGAGTCCGGCAACTCGGCGGCGGGGTTGCATACCGCGCTGGGCTGGTGGGTGGTGGGCTTCCCCATCGCCATCGTGTACTTCGCGATCCTCTTCCGCCTCCACCGGGGCAAGGCGGTGGCGGCGGAAGAGGGGAAGGGCTACTGACGCCGGTGGCGGCCACCCGCCGCCGTCACCATGCGATCCCGTAGTCCTCGCCGTGGTTGCTCGACGCGCCCCACATGGTGTGGTGCTTGGTGTCGAACATGATCGCGTTGATCGGGCCCGACGTGCGTCCGGCGAACCGGAGCGTGTAGCCCAGGAGTTCCAGCGCGCGCCGCGTGGAGTCCGGCAGCGAGGTGGCCACCAGCATCCGTCCGGGCTCGTTCTCGTGCAACCCGAACGACGACCGCATCTGGTAGCTGTTGAAGTTCGGCGCCTCGGCGGCTTCCTGCGGCGTCATGCCGAACTCGACCACGTTCAGAAAGAACTGCAGCAGGTTCTGATCCTGCGAGTCGCCGCCCTGCACGGCGAAGGCAAGGAAGGGCTTCCCGTCTTTCAGGGCGAGAGTCGGCGTGAGTGTCACGCGCGGGCGTTGGCCCGGCTGGATCACATTGTAGGGGCCGTCACTCGCGTACGTCACGAAGCTCTGCGCCCGCTCGCTGAGCCCGATGCCGCTGTGGCCCGCGATCACCGCCGGCACCCAGCCGCCGCTCGGCGTCACCGACACGACCCATCCCGCCGAGTCGGCGGAGACGATGGAGGTCGTGCCGTCGTAGAAGGCGGTGGTGAACGACGAGTCGGCACGGCTCGCGTGGTTGGGCAGGAACTCCAGCGGTCCCGACATGCGGCCCACGACATTCGTGTCGCGCTTCACGGGGCGCACCAGGTCCTGCTCGCCGCCGACCGGACCCTGCTTGCCCGGCTCGAAGTTGAGCGGATTCCACTGCGCGAGCAGCGACGTGAAGGGGTTCGTGCCGCCCTGGAACGGATACGGGTTTCCCGGCTTCACCGTCGAGTCGTTGTGCGTCCAGTCGATCTCGTTGAATCGATGGCGGGCGTAGGCCTTGGACAGCAGTCCCTTCACGGGCTCGGCGGGCGGAAAGTACGGATCGCCGTAGTAGAAGTCGCGGTCGGCATACGCCAGGTTCATCACCTGGTAGAGCGTGTGGATGTACTGCGGGGAGTTGTAGCCCATCGCCTTCACGTTGGTGTCGGCGAGCATGTTCAACATCTGCAGCATCACCGGGCCCTGCTGCCAGATCGGGAGCTTGTAGACCTCGATGCCCTTGTAGTCGGTGCTCAGCGGCTGCTCGATGTGCACCTTCCAGTTCGCGAGGTCGGCCATCGTGAACAGGCCGCCCTCCTCACGCATGCCGCGGACGATCTCGCGGGCGATGTCGCCCTTGTAGAACCGGTCGTAGGCGGCATAGATCGCCTGCTTGCGGGTCTTGCCGGCCTTGAGCGCCCGCTGCTCGGCGTCCACCAGCTTGCGCCAGGTGGCGGCGAGGTCGGGTTGGCGGAAGATCTCGCCGGCATAGGGGCCCGGGTGATCGGTGCCGGGATGCGTGAACATCACTTCGCGCGAGTACTTCCACTGCGCGAGCGTGTCCTTGTAGAACTGGATCGTGTTGCAGATCTGTGCTTCGATGGCGTACCCGTCGGCCATTTGAATGGCGGGCGCCAGAATCTGCTTCAGCGACAGCGTGCCGTATTCGGCCTCCATCGTGAGCAGCCCGCCCACCGTGCCCGGAGTGACGGCGGCCAGCGGACCGTACTGCGGCGGGAAGCGATATCCCTTGCTGTGATAGTACGCGGCGGTCGCCCCGCTGGGCGCCACGCCCAGCGCGTCGATGCCGATCACCTTGTGCGTGTGGGGATTGTAGATGAGGGCCTGCGTTTCGCCGCCACACGAGAGCGTGTCCCACATCGTGCAGCCGGCGGCGAGCATCGCCGCCGCGGCATCGACGGCGTTGCCGCCCTCGGCGAAGATCAGTGCGCCGGCCGTGGCCGAGAGCGGCTTTCCGGTGATGGCGAGCCAGTGCTTGGCCATCAGCGGGGGCTTTTCCGTCTGGGAGTTGCGCGGATCCTCGGCCTGGCGCGGCTGTGCGGTCCGGGGGCGGCCGCGCCGCTGCGCCTGCAACGCCATCGGGGTCAGGGCCAGCAGCGCCGCCACGGCGAGGCGGCGCGCGGGAATACGGTATCTGGTCATGGCGTGACTCACGGAATCGGTTTCACGGAGGGCGCGGGCACGATGACCACGGCCTTGCCGTTGAGCAGCGTGTTGAACGAGGCCACCTGGTCGCCGAGCAGGGCGTCGATCTTGGCCTGAACGGCCGGCCACTGCGCCTGCAGATCGGCGAGGCGCGTCTTCACGCCGTTGGTCACCGGCATGTACGACCCGTCCACCTGGCTGGCGAGGTAGGCGTACTGATCCACGACGCCGTTCGGAAAGTTGATGATGTCCTGCCCGTTGGTGTGTTTGGGCTGCACGAGCGCGACACTCAGCGAATCCAGCCGGCCGGCGAGCGTCTTGCCCATCGACGACACGCTGTCGCTCTTCGGCAGGTCCTTGGCATGCGCGACGATGGCCTTCACCTGATCGCGTACGTCGTTCAGCCGCTTGGCGTCGTGGAAGATGGCGTTGGCGCGCGCTTCGATGGTGGTGATCACGCGCTGTTCCTCGGCCACCTGGGCCGGCGTCAGATGCACGCGCGGGTCCTGCTTCACGGTGAGCGGCGCGGTCTCGCTCCGTCCGGCGACGGTGAGCCGGACCGTGTACGCGCCGGGTGCCACGAGGTGGCCGTCCGTGGAGCCGAAGAAGTTCACGCCGTGTGGCGCGTCGAGCGGCGCGGTGCGCAGATCCCAGACGGTGCGGTGCATGCCCGGGGTGCCGGGCACCGGCCGGGTTCCCGGCTTCGCCTTGCTCTCGTACGTGCGGATCACCTGGTTGCCGGCGTCGAGGATCTCCAGCTTCACCTTCGTGGAGTCGGTGCCGGCGGCGAGGTGGTAGTAGATGATGGCCCCGCTCGGCGGATTGGCGCCGGCAGGACTGCTGCCCAGCTCGCCGCCGAATCCGCCGCCCCATTCGGTGAGGTAGGCGGGGCGGGGTGCGAACAGCTTCGTCGTCGAGGCGGCCACCTGCTCGGCGCCCTGCTCGAGCGGGCTCACGTCGTCCAGAATCCAGAACGCGCGCCCTTCCGTGGACGCCACCAGGTCGCCATCGCGGAGTTGGAGGTCCGTCACCGGCACCGGCGGCAGATTCGCCTGTAGGCTCTGCCAGCGCGCTCCGTCGTCGAACGAGACGTAGGCGCCGGTTTCGGTGCCCGCGTAGAGCAGCCCACGGCGTACCTTGTCGGCCCGGACCACGCGCACCTGATCGCCGTCGCGGATGCCGGTGACGATCTGCTTCCACGAGCGGCCGTAGTCCGTGGTCACGTAGATGTGCGGCGCCCAGTCGCTCCACTTGTAGCCGTCGTACGTGATGTACGCGGTGCCGGCCTCCCACGGCGACACCTCGATGGCGTTGACGAAGCCCGGGCCGACGCCCTTGGGCGTGACGTTGTTCCAGGTCTTCCCGCCGTCCCGCGTCAACTGCACGAGCCCATCGTCGGTGCCCACCCAGATGGTGTTCGAGTCGTGCGGCGACGGCATGATGTAGTAGATGGTGTTGTAGACCTCGCCGCCGGCGCCCTCGTTCGTGATCGGCGCGCCGCCCCAGCCCTGATGCGCCTTCTCGTTGCGTGTGAGGTCGGGGCTGATCGGCGTCCACGTCTGGCCGCGGTCGTTCGACCTGAACAGCACCTGCGCGCCGTCGTACAACACGTGGGGATCCTGCGGGGAGACGGCGAGCGGCGAACTCCAGTTGAACCGGTACTTGATGGAGTCCGACGGCATGTTGAGGTTGAGCTGCGGATACGCCATCACGCCCCGCGTCATGCGCGTCGTGCGATCGAACTCCTCCAGGATCCCCTGATAGCAGTCGCCGTAGATGTACCGTGGATCATCGGGGTCGAACACCAGATGTGAACTCTCGCACCCGGCCACCGAGTACCAGTCGCCGGCGCGAATCCCGCCCGGCCAGGCGCTGGGAATGGCGATCGAGGTGTTGTCCTGCTGCGCTCCGTACACCCAGTACGGGTACTGGTTGTCGGTATTCACGCGGTAGATCTGCCCGGTGGGCTGATTGTCCTGCGTGGACCACGACTTGCCGCCGTCAAGCGTGACCGTGGCGCCGCCATCGTTGCCGTTGATCATGTCGTCGTGGTTGCGCGGGTTGATCCACAGGTCGTGGTTGTCGCCGTGCAGGCCGCGCAGCACCTGAAAGCTCTTGCCACCGTCGATCGACTTCAGGATCTGCGCGTTCATGACGTAGACCACGTTCTCGTCCTGCGGGTCGGCCATGATGCGCGTGTAGTACCACGACCGCGACCGGATCAGCCGTTGGTCGCTCAGGTGCGTCCAGCTGTCGCCGTCGTCATCCGACCGGTAGACGCCGCCGGTGTCGCCCCTGGCTTCGATGATCGCGTAGACCCGGTGCGGGTTGGCCTCGGACACCGAGACCCCGATCCGGCCGATGAGTGCGGCGGGCCATCCGTGGCCGGCGATGCGCTTCCACGTGGCGCCGGCGTCGGTGCTCCGGTAGATGGCGCTGCCGGGCCCGCCGCTGCGGATCTGCCAGGGCAGTCGCTGGAAGTCCCAGAACGCCGCGAACAGCTCGCGCGGGTTGGCCGGGTTGATGGCGAGGTCGATGGCCGAGACGCTGTCGCTCGGGTGGAGCAGCAGCGTCCAGTGGGCGCCGCCGTCGGTGCTCTTGTAGATGCCGCGGTCCGGGCCGAACGTCCACCGGCTGCCCTCGGCGGCGGCGTACACGACGTCGGCGTTCCGCGGATCGACGCGGATCTGGGCGATCGACTTGGTGGCCTCGAGCCCGGTGTATGTCCACGTCTTGCCGGCGTCGGTGGAACGGTAGACGCCGTCGCCCCAGGTGGACGACTGGCCGCGCGGCTCGCGCTCCCCCATGCCGGCGTAGACCACGTTCGGATCGCTCGGCGCCACGGCCAGCGATCCGATCGAGCCGCGGCGAATCTGGCCGTCCGAGACGTTGCGCCACGTCTCGCCGGCGTCGTCGGTCTTCCAGATGCCACCGCCCGTGGCGCCCATGTAGAAGGTGAGCGGTTCCGACGGGACGCCCGTCACCGTGGTGACGCGACCGCCCCGATACGGGCCGATGCTGCGCCAATGCAACCCGCCGAAGTGCGTGGAATCGAAGGTTGCGGCGCCGGTGGGGCCGGGCGAGGGAGCCTGTGCGCCGAGAACCGGCGGCGCGACGGCGAGCAACGTGGCGGCGGCGATGGCGCGCGCCGGGGAGCGAACGGAGAGGGAGCGCATATCCAGAGGGTCGGTCGGGGCGAGTCACGGGGAGGACCGAAGGCAATCCCTCCGAGTATATCACCCGTCGCCGGGCCTGGCGAGGATGACGCTGCCTGCTAGGCGCGGAAGTGCTCGATCCGTTCGTACGGAATGGCGTCGAACATCGGAAGCCCCGCCGCCTCGACGATCCGCACCAGGTCATCGCGCTCATGGAATTCCATGTTGTCGCGGTTGATCACCACCGTGTTCTCGTCGGCGGCCGCGAGCCGTCGAAACTCAGAGTCGATGAGGCGGAACCGGTGCACCATCATCTCGACACTCTCGTGCGGCCGGTTCCGCAGCTTGATGTGCTTCTCGATGGTGTCGGTGCTCGACGTCAGACAGATCACGCGGTCCGGATTCCACCAGTCGCCGATGGACAGGACCTTCCGCAGTTCCGCGTGATCCTCGGCCGGGTACTCGGCCAGGTGCGCTTCGAGGGTGATCCTCGCGCCCTCGAAGAAGATCACGCGGCCCGGCCGGTCGTGCTCCATCGCGTCGCGGTAGTTGGCGTCGTACAGCCGGCCGAAGTAGGCCGTGACGCCCACGGAGTTGCGGCCCGCTTCGATGTCGGCCAGCACGCGGGGGTCCCAGACCCCCTTCTCGCCCTCGCCGTAGGCGCCGTTGTGATACAGATCGGCGAGTTGGCGCACGAGCGTGCTCTTCCCGATGCCGGGACCTCCGACGATCGCAACGCGCATCCGATGGTTCCTCCAGGGCTGGCGCATTCTAGCGGCCCACCTGCGCCCCGGCAAAGGGTGACGTGCCGGCCTACTTGGGCTGGCCGCGGTCGCTCAGCAACTTGGTGGTGAATCGTTGCCCCTCACCGATGCGTTCGATCTCCACCGCCGTCGAGTCGGTGACCTGTTCCAGATGCGCCAGCCGTGCGTTGATCTCGTCCAGCAGCTTGGGGTCCGCGGCCGGGAGTCCGCCCCGGCGGCGGTTGATGACGGCGAGCGCAATCTTGGCGATCGTGCCCAGTAGCGCCATCAGTCCGGCGAACACCAGTACATCCGTGAGCATCATTTCGGTCACGGCAGTCCTCAAGTGGAAGGGCGTGGGGGCGTCTGCGTCCCATACGATGCGGCCGTGCCCGGGGTTTCCGGAAGTGGGGCGCGCTCAGCCACGCGCCGAGTACCGCTGGCGCGCGTCGAGGGCGTCGATGCGCAGTGTCCGCCGCGCGCCTCCGTACACGTTGGCGAACAGCCACTCCAGTTCCTCGTCCTGCTGCTCGACCGGCAGCTCGCGATGCCAGGCCTTCGGCCGCCCATCGGTTCCCGGGTTCCACCGGTAGTGGCGGGCCTTGAGCAGATCCTTGGTCTCGATCGGTGACCCTTCGGCCCAGATGCGCACCGTGCCGCGGCGGGCGTTGTCCAGCAGCAGCCCCATGGGCAGGGTGCCGTCGTCGAAGGGCGTGGCCAGCAGGTGCACCACGGCCAGCGCGTCCTGGTCGGCACGGTGGGCGCCGTAGAAGCACCGGCAGCGCTTCATCAGCAGGTATTCGAGCGACGACGACGAGAGGCCGTGGCGGCGCCAGTGGACGTCGCGTACCGAGCAGGCCCACGCCTTGTCGCGGAAATCGGCGAGCCGGCGTTCGGCGAACGGACGGTCGAACTCCGCGTTGTGTGCGATGACGAGCGACACCGGCTCGAGAAAGGTGCGCACCGCGGCTTCGTCGATATGTTGGCCGGCCACGTCGGCATCCGTGATGCCGGTGAGCTCCACGATCTCCGGCGGGATGGGACGCCCCGGGTCGTCGAAGTAGGTGAGCGTCTCGCCGACGTCGATGACGCTTCCCGATGCGGCATCGTACGTGAAGGGGACCATCGAGAGTTGGATGATCGCGTCGGCGCGCCGGTCCATGCCCGTGGTCTCGACGTCGAGCGCCGCCGCCGTGCGCAATTGTGCTCCGGCGCTGGGCGCGGCGTACGTCCGCGGCGGATCGAACCGCCGCAGCACGTGGTAGTCGGGCGAGGCGTCCAGCCGATCGGCGAGTTCGGCGAGTGTGGGTTCTAGCATGGTGCAAGATGCCGGCCTGGAGGCGCGAGCGTCCAGGGGCCGACGTGTGTGCGGTGCGCCGGGGTCCGCGGCATTGCGCCGTCCGCCGGGGAACGCGATGCTACGATTCAGGATTCACCGTGCGTTCCGACTGCTCACCGAACCGGACTCCATCGTGCGCAAACTGCTCCTCGCTCTCGCCGGCGTTGCCCTGCTTCCCGCGATTCTGGCGGCCCAGTCGGCGGCGGAACTCGCCGTCGCCGACTCGTCGCCCTTCCGCCCACTCGTGCTCCCGACGCCGAACGGCGTGCGCACGGCCAGCGGCCGTCCGGGCGCCCATTACTGGCAGCAGAAGGTGGACTACACCATCGCCGCCACGCTCGATCCCGCCCGCAATCGGATCGCCGGCCGGGAGACCATCCACTACCGGAACAATTCGCCCGACTCGCTCCCCTACGTGTGGATCTTCCTGGAGCAGAACCTGTGCGCGCCCACCAGCATCACCAACACGCTCAACCAGCCGCCGCTCAAGTTCCTCGACAGCGAGTTCGATTTCTCCTGCCAGGGATTCAAGGGCGGGTTGACGCTCGACTACATCCGTGTGGGCGGACGCGATGCGGCACACGCCGTCTACGGCACGACGATGCGCGTGGATCTCGCCAGACCGCTGGCGCCGGGGGCGTCGATCGACCTCGAGGCCAAGTGGAGCTTCGCGGTGCCGGAGCAGGGCGGGGGGCGCATGGGACACGACGGGCCGCTGTACGAGGTGGCTCAGTGGTATCCGCGCGTGGCCGTCTACGACGACGTGCACGGGTGGAACCATGAGCCGTACATCGGTGCCGGGGAGTTCTACCTCGAGTACGGGGACTTCGACGTGTCGCTCACCGTGCCGTTCAGTTACATCGTGCGCGCCACCGGCGAACTGCAGAACCCGCGCGCCGTGCTCACCGCCACGGAGATCGACCGGCTCGCGCGGGCACGCACCTCCGACACCACGGTTCACGTCATCAACAGTCGAGAGCTGATGGACTTCGCGGCCATCCGTCCCAAGACCAGCGGCACCCTCACCTGGCACTTCACGTCGCACGACACGCGGGACTTCGCGTGGGCGGCCGGCCCGGACTTCCTCTGGGACGCCAGCGGGTGGGACCACATTCTCATCGAGACGCTCTACCGCCGCTCGGCCGACAAGTGGCCCGAGGCCAACCGCATGGCGCGCGCGACCATCAAGTACTTCAGCGAGCAGTGGTACCACTATCCCTGGTCGCACGCCACGACCATCGAGGGCCCGATCCAGGGCATGGAATACCCGATGATCACCTTCGTGCCCAACAGCCCCACGCGCGAGGACCAGCAGTGGGCGCTCGCCCACGAATTCGGACACGAGTGGTTCCCGATGATCGTGGGCAGCAACGAACGGCTGTATCCGTGGATGGACGAGGGGTTCAACACCTTCATCGACCTCCACAATGCGGCGCTGTACTTCAAGGGGACGGCCTACGGCGACACCATCGAATCGCACCCGCTGCACCTGTACGCGGAGCACGGCGTGCCCGGAAACGAGCAACCGCTGATCGAGAATCCCACCGAGGTGCGCGACCTCTTCTGGTCGGGATACCAGAAGCCCGCGTTGATGATGCGCACCCTGCGCTTCGAGGTGTTGGGGCAGCGGCGGTTCGACGACGCCTTTCGCGCCTACATCAAGGCCTGGGCGTTCAAGCATCCCACGCCGGCCGACTTCTTTCGGATCATGCGCGACGAATCCGGTATGGACCTCGACTGGTACTGGCGGGAATGGGTCTATACTACCGCGCGGCTCGACCAGGCCGTCGACTCGGTGGCGAACGGTCCCGACGGCGCCCGGGTGTACATCGCCAGCCGCGGCACGATGATCATGCCCGTCGAACTGTCGCTCACCTTTGCGGACCGCACGACGGCCACCGTGAAGCTTCCCATCGAGATGTGGAACCTGGGGCAGGTGTTCGTCTACCGCGTCCCCGAGCACAAGGCGGTCGTCGGCGCCGAGGTGGACCCGCGCCACGTGCTGCCCGACATCGATCGGTCCAACAACAGCTGGCATTCGAGGTTCTGAGATGCAGTACGTTCGACTTGGCCACACCGGCCTGCAGGTTTCGCGGCTCGCACTGGGCTGCATGAGCTACGGCACCCCCGACTGGCGTCCCTGGGTGCTGGATGAGGCGGCCGCGAAGCCGTTCTTCGCCCGCGCCGTCGAAGCGGGCATCAACTTCTTCGATACGGCCGACATGTACTCGCTCGGTATCAGCGAGGAAGTCACCGGCCGGGCATTGCGCGCGATGGCGGACCGCGACGAGATCGTGATCGCCACCAAGGTGAACTTCGCGATGAGCCGCGGCCCCAATATGGGCGGCCTGTCGCGAAAGCATGTTCTCCAGGCGTGCGAGGCCAGTCTGAGACGCCTGGGAGTCGACGCCATCGATCTCTATCAGATCCATCGGTTCGACGCCGCGGTGCCGATCGAGGAAACGCTCGAGGCGCTCAACGACCTCGTGCGCGCGGGCAAGGTGCGGTACATCGGGGCCAGCTCGGGGTCGGCGTGGCGCATGGCGCAGGCCCTCAGTACCTCGGAACGCAACGGCTGGGCGCGCTTCGTCTCGATGCAGAACCACTACAACCTCCTCTACCGTGAGGAGGAACGGGAGATGATCCCGCTCTGTCTGCACGAGGGGGTGGGCCTGATTCCGTGGAGCCCGCTGGCCCGCGGCGTGCTGGCGCGACCCCGCCCCGCCGATGCGAAGGTGGCCAGCGGCGGCACGACGCGTGCCGGCTCCGACGACTTCTCGTCGCGGCTCTACGACACGCCGGGCGACTGGGACGTGGTGGATGCGGTGGCACGGGTGGCCAAGGCGCGCGGCGTCGGCATGGCCGAGGTCGCGCTCGCCTGGCTGCTCTCGCGCCCCGGTGTGGTGGCCCCGATCGTCGGCGCCACGAAGATGGCCCACCTGGATGCGGCGCTTCGCGCGGTGGATCTGGTGCTTTCGGCGGAAGACCGCGAGGCCCTCGATGCGCCGTACCGCCCGCATGGTGTCCGCGGTCACACGGTGTAGGGCGCCCGACCGGGTCCACTAGCCGGGCGCCGCCGGAAGCGCTAGACATCACGTATCTCAAGAGGCGGGAGTCCGGACCTCGTGGGCAATGCTAGAGTTCTGAACTTCAATCCGATGCGCGTCGTCGAGATCCCGGCGCCGGGTGGCCCCGAAGTGCTGACCGTGGGAGAGCGGTCGCGGCCGGGGCCGATCCTGAATGAAGTGCTGATCGAGGTGGCGGCCGCCGGTGTGAACCGTCCCGACATCCTTCAGCGCAAGGGCGCGTATCCTCCGCCGGCGGGTGCCAGCGATATCCCGGGGCTCGAGGTCGCGGGCACCATCGTCGGTCTGGGCGCGAACGTGACGGAATGGAAGGTGGGGGACGAAGTCTGCGCGCTCGTCGCCGGCGGCGGTTACGCCGAGTACTGCCTGGCACCCGCCGAGCAGTGTCTCCCCATTCCGCGCGGCCTCTCCATGGTCGAGGCGGCTTCGCTGCCCGAAACCTTCTTCACGGTCTGGAGCAACGTGTTCGATCGCGGGCGGCTGGCGCCGGGCGAGGTGTTCCTGGTGCAGGGCGGGGCGAGTGGCATCGGGGTGGCCGCCATCCAGATGGCGCGCGCCATGGGGGCGCGCGTGTTCGCCACCGCGGGCAGCGCCAACAAGTGCGATGCGTGTGAAGGCCTGGGAGCCGAGCGCGCCATCGACTACAAGACCGAGGACTTCGTGGCGGTGATCAAGGGCGCGACGCACGATCGCGGCGCCGATGTCATTCTCGACATGGTGGGCGGCGACTACGTCCCCCGCGAACTCTCGCTCCTCGCCGAGGACGGCCGGCTCGTGTTCATTGCCACGCTCGGCGGCGCCAAATCGGAATTCAACATCCGACAGGTCATGGCGCGGCGCCTCACGATCACCGGCTCGACGCTGCGCAACCGGTCACCGGAGTTCAAGGGCGCCATCGCGACGCAACTGCGCGAGAAGATCTGGCCCCTGTTGGAGAATGGCACGATCAAGCCCGTCGTCCACGCGGTGTTCCCGATCACGGACGCCGCCGCCGCCCACGCCGAATTGGAGCGGGGGAAGCACGTGGGGAAGATCGTATTGGACGTGAAAGGACAGGGGTGAACGGCAATACGCGGCGGATCGGCAGCTTCCGGATTCCGCGGGGCCCGTTCACCCGTCCTCGGTCACCGTTTCGCCCGTAGATACTGATTGGGCCACGGCACCTCCACGCCCAGCGCCTTGGCGGCGTGCAGCGGCCAGTACGGATCGCGCAGGAGCTCGCGCGCCATGATCACGGCGTCCGCCCGGCCCGACGTGAGGATCTCGTTCGCCTGCTGCGGTTCCGTGATCAGGCCCACCGCGCCCGTGGCGATCTTCGCCTCCTGCCGGATCCGCTCGGCAAACGGCACCTGATACCCGGGACCCACGGGAATCTTCACGTGGGCCACGTTGCCGCCGCTCGAACAGTCGACGAGATCCACGCCGAGTTCGCGAAGCTTGGCGGCAAGCTGCACGGACTGGTCGATGTCCCAGCCACCCGCCGCCCAATCGGAGGCGGAGATGCGCACGAACAGCGGGAGCCGCTCGGGCCATACCTCGCGCACCGCCGCGGCCACCCGGAGCGGAAAGCGCATCCGGTTCTCCAGGCTGCCCCCATAGGCGTCGTCGCGACGATTGCTCAGCGGCGACAGGAACTGATGCAGCAGGTAGCCGTGTGCCATGTGCACTTCGATCACGTCGAACCCGGCATCCAGCGACAACCGCGTCGCCGCCACCCACTGGTTGAGCACGTCGTCCAACTCGGCGACGGACAACGCGTGTGGCGTGTGGTAGCCGGCGTCGAACGGAATCGCGCTCGGCCCCACCGTGGGCCAGGCGCCCTGAGCCGGTGCGAGTGGCCCACCGCCTTCCCAGGGCACCGCCGTCGACGCCTTGCGCCCCGCGTGGGCCAACTGGATGCCGGGCACGGCGCCGTGCGCCCGGATGAACGCCGCGATCCGGGCAAACGCGGTCGCATGGGCGCTGCTCCAGATGCCGGTGTCGGCCGGCGAGATGCGCCCCTCGGGGCTCACCGCGGTCGCCTCGGTCAGCACCAGCCCGGCCCCGCCAACGGCCCGGCTGCCGAGGTGCACCAGATGCCAGTCGTTGGGGAGGCCGTCCACGCTGGAATATTCGCACATGGGCGACACGAAAATGCGATTCCGGAATTCGACGCCGCGCATCGTCAGCGGTTCGAACAGGGGAACGGGAGTGTTGTTGGTCATGCCTAATTGTACCAACGGGGCAAAATGGGGGCGGCCAATGGACGCCCCGGGCGCGCCGGTGTAGCGTTTCTCATGCTCGATTCGGCTCCGCGCTTCGACGAGGCGTTCGCTGCCCGCCTCGCCCACGAACGGTTCGGCCTTCGCGGAACCGTGCGCTCGCTGTTCAGCGAACGCGACCAGAACTTTCTGGTGCAGCCGGGAGACGGGCACGGCGGCGGCGCGGTGCTCAAGATCGCGAATGCCCGCGAGGAGCGCGAGATCCTGGAGGCGCAGCAGGCGGCGCTCGATCACCTGGCTCCCCGGACGTCGCTCACGCCGCGCGTGGTGCCGGCTGCGGCCGGCGAGCGACTCACGCGGGTGGTGAGTCCCGACGGCCGCGAGCATCTGGCATGGGCCATCACACGCCTGCCGGGCCGGCCCCTGGCCGACGTACGCCTGCCGTCCCGGGCGCTGCTCCAGGGCCTCGGGCGCGCCGTGGCCCGGCTCGATACCGCGCTTGCCGGCTTCGACCACCCCGCCGTGCACCGCCGGTTCGCGTGGGACCTGGCCGACGCGCGCCAGGTGGTGGACGAGCGGCGCGGCGCGATCACCGACCCCGGGCTCGGCGCTGCCATCGATGCCGTCTGCGCGGACTTCGACGCGCACGCCGCGGCCGCGCTCCCGATCCTGGATCGGGCGGTGATCCACGGCGATCTCAATGACTACAACGTGCTCGTGGCGTGGGACGACGGGCCGGACGCGGGGCTCCACGTGAGCGGGATCGTCGACTTCGGCGACATGGTGGAGAGCTATGCCGTGGCGGATCTCGCGATCGCCGTGGCGTACGCCATCCTCGACGCCCCCGATCCGATCGCCGCGGCCGCGCCGATGGTGGCGGCGTATCACGCCGAGCGCCCGCTGGCCGACGCCGAGTTGCGCGCGCTGTTCGGACTCGCGGCCATGCGGCTGTGCGTCAGCGCGTGCATCGCCGCCGAACAGATGCGGCTTCGCCCCGACAACGACTACCTGGGCATCAGTCAGGCCCGGATACGCGCCGCGCTTCCCCGCGTGGCGTCCATCGCGTTTCCCGTTGCTGAAGCAGTGCTGCGCGACGCGTGCGGGCTGAGCCCGGTCCCGAATGCCGAGCGGGTGCGGGCCTGGCTCGGCGCCCGGACGCGGGAGTTCGCGCCCGTGCTCGGCGTCGATCTGCGCACCGAGCCGTCGCTGGTGTTCGATCTGAGCGTGCCGAGCCCGCTGGTGAGCGGCGATCCCGCGGAACGCGACGAGCCGCATCTGACTCCACTCGTGTTCGACGCGATGCGCGAGGCCGGGGTCCGCGTGGGGGTGGGGCGCTACGACGAGGCGCGGTTGCTGTACGTGACGCCGCTCTTCTCCGGCGGGCCGCGCGTGACGGATGAACGCCGGACCATCCACATCGGGCTCGACCTGTTCGCCGACGCCGGAACGCCCGTGCATGCGCCGCTGGCCGGTACGGTGCACGCCGCCCACGACAATGCGAGTGCGCTGGACTACGGTCCCGTCATCATCCTTCGACACGAGACGGAGGATGACATTCCGTTCTTCACGCTCTACGGACACCTGAGCCGCGAGTCGCTCGATGGGGTGCGCGTTGGACAGTCCGTCGCGCGGGGCGCGCGCATTGCCACGTTGGGCGCGGCCGACGTGAACGGCGGATGGACGCCGCACCTGCATCTGCAGGTAATGGTCGATCTGCTGGGGCTGGGGCTCGACTTCCCCGGCGTCGTCGCGCCGAGCCAGCGCACCGCCTGGACGGCGATCTGCCCCGATCCCAACCTGCTCGTCGGCATCCCCGCCGATCGCTTTCCGCCCTCCGCGCCGACGGCCGCGCACACGCTGGCCGAACGTCGCGCGCGCTTCGGCGGCAATCTCAGCGTGGCCTACCGGGAGCCGGTGAAGGTGGTGCGCGGGTGGAAGCAGTACCTGTTCGACGAGACGGGCCGCCAATTCATCGACGCCTACAACAACGTTCCGCATGTTGGGCACGCGCACCCACGGGTGGTGCGCGCGGGCGCCGACCAGATGCGCGTGCTCAACACTAACACGCGCTATCTCAACGACCTGCCGGCGGCATACGCCGAGCGTATCACCGCAACGCTGCCCGAACCGCTGCGCGTCTGCTACTTCACGAATTCGGCGAGCGAGGCCAACGAGCTGGCGCTGCGACTGGCCCGCGCCTACACGAACGCGCGCGACCTCATCGTCCTCGAGGCGGCCTATCACGGCAACACGACCACGCTCATCGACATCAGTCCGTACAAGCATGCCGGCCCCGGCGGACGCGGCGCCCCGGATTGGGTGCACGTGGCGCCGCTTCCCGACGACTTCCGCGGCCCGTACCGGCGGGACGATCCCGAGGCGGGGCCGAAGTACGCCGAGCACGTGGCGGAACTGGCCGAAGCGGTCCGCGCATCGGGTCGCCGGTTGTGCGGCTTCATCGCCGAGACCTGTCCGAGCGTTGGCGGGCAGATCATCCTGCCGCCCGGCTACCTGGCGGAGGCGTACCGCCATGTGCGCGAGGCGGGCGGCGTCTGCATCGCCGACGAGGTTCAGACGGGGCTCGGCCGCCTCGGCACCCACTATTGGGCGTTCGAGGCGCACGGCGTGGTGCCCGACATCGTCGTGATGGGCAAGCCGCTGGGCAACGGGCACCCGCTGGCGGCTGTGGTGACCACGCGGGCGATAGCCGATGCATTCGACAACGGCATGGAGTACTTCAGCACCTTCGGCGGGAACACCGTGTCGTGCGCCATCGGGCTCGCGGTGCTCGACGTGATGCGCGACGAACGGTTGCAGACACACGCGCTCGCCGTGGGCGGGCGGCTCCTGGCCGGCCTCCGGCCGATGGTCGACCGGCACGAACTGGTGGGCGACGTCCGCGGTACGGGCCTCTTCCTCGGCGTGGAACTAGTGCGCGACCGGGTGAGCCTCGAACCGGCGGGCGCGGCGGCCGCCTACGTCGCCAACCGGATGCGCGAACAGGGGATCCTGCTCGGCACCGACGGACCGGCGCACAACGTGATCAAGATCCGCCCCCCGATGCCATTCGACACGGCGGATGCCGACCTGCTCGTCGAGACCCTCGACCGGATTCTGTGTGAGACGGAGGCCGCGACCGACGTCGGTGGGTGAACGCCAACCGCGTCGATGCGATCACGTTGCGCGGGCCGCCACACCTGCCACTGGGGCGCGCCCGGTGTGGTCACGAAGGTGTGTCGGATGCTGTCGCGGTCGAGGCGACCGGCGAATAGCAATCACGGTCGCCCGGCGTCACGGCACCACCTGTCGTCGCTGCTTCATGAGGGCCTCGATCTCGCCGATCTCTCGCGGCGCCGTACTCAAACGCTCCAATCCCTTGTCGGTAATGACGTAATCGTCCTCGATGCGAACGCCGGTGTTCTGATAGCGGGCCACCGCCTCACGCACGTGGGCGATGAACGCCCGGTTCTTCGGGGTGTCGGGCAGCACATCGAGCGAGGCACGGCTGATGTAGATGCCCGGCTCGATAGTGAATGCGTCGCCGACCTGGTACGTCCGGTCGCCGTAGTAGAACTGCGCCGGATCGTGGACGGCGAGGCCCAGGCCATGGCTGATGCCGTGGATCATCCAGAGGTTGGCCTGCTTGCAGGCGTCGGGTTGGTGCGTGCAGTCGGCGGCCCACGGCGGGTCGAAGGTTGCGTCGGCGCTCTCGACGAGGCCGAGTTGCGCGAGCCCGCGGGCCCGCACGGCGAACGACGAATCCTGTGCGATGTGCTCTGGCACGCCGGCGCGCGAATACCGCTCGGCGATCGACTGTGCATCGCGGACCAGTTGGTAGATGCGGCGCTGATCGGGGGTGAACGTGCCGCTCACGGGAATGGATCGCGTGATGTCGGCCGCGTATCCCTGATATTGGCCCGCCGCATCCATCACCACGATGTCCCCCGGCCGGGCCGCGGCCGTGTCCTTCATATAGTGGAGCTGCGTGCCGTTCGCCCCGGCGCCCACGATCGACCCGTACGCCACGCGCTCGGCGCCAAGCCGGGTGAAGGCGTCTTCCAGCGCCGCCCGCAGTTCGTACTCGTGCCGGGGATTCGGCACCAGCATGGCGGCCCGGTGGCCAGCCGAGCTGATCTCGGCCGCTCTGCGCAGAAGCGCGATCTCCGCGGGGCTCTTGCGGGCTCGGAGTTGATCGACCATCGGATGTGCGTCGCGGAGGTCCAGCCCGGGATGCGCCTGCGCGAACTCGCGCATGAACCGCTGGCCCCGCGTCAGGGAATCGGCGTGGGCGAAGTCGGCGTCGGCGAAGTCTGCCAGCGTGTAGAACGGAAGCCCGTGCCCGGCAAGCGAGTCGAGCACCCCCCGCAATGCGCCGAACGAGCGACCGGACAGTCCGGTGGACTGCCGGACCGTGGCGGTGTCGGGCCGGCGGCCATAGTACAGCGCCGTTCGCGGATTGATGGGCGTGAGGAACAGCGTACCGATCGCGCGGCCGTGGTGTACCACCAACACGAAGGCCGCATCCGGTTCGTCGAAACCGGTCAGGTAGTGGAAGGCCGGCAGTTGAAAGAAGGGGCCGAAGTCGGTGACCGGTGTCCGGCCGCCGAAGGCCACGACCACCCCGCTGTCGATGCGCGCGGCCAGCGAATCGCGGCGGGCGGTGTATTCGTGTTGGGTGATCTGGGCTCGGGCCGGCGCGGCGAGCGTGAGACCGGCAAGGACGATGGAGCCTATGGCAGCGCGAAGTGGAAATGGCATGTCGGGAACCGTAATCATGCGTGAAAGGTTGGTGACAGCCTGGCCCGTAGGGGAAGATTGCCGCTTGATCGCAACGGAACTACGCGGTATACTCGACTGTATACAATGATAGCTGTATGGAGTGACGGTCGTCAAAACATCGGTGTGGAGGGGTGTATGAGGTTCGATGACGCGGTTCACGATGCGGTGACGCGGGGGCGGGAACGGAATCGGTTGTTCCTCGGGCTCGGCGCGATCGCCGCGGCGCTGCTGGTGGCCGCTTCGCCCGCTCAGGCGCAGGCACGCGGTGCTCGGGGAGGCGGATACCTGTTCGGCGTCCCGAGTGGGACGGTCACGATCCGGACGGGGTACGACATGGCGTTCGCGAACAGCGACCTGTTCTCGTTCGTCCGAAGCGAACTCACGGTGAATCACAGCGACTTCTCAAGTCCCACGATCGCCACGGATTTCGGATTCCGGTTGAGTCCGCGCGTGGACGCCGTGGTGGGGATCGCGTACTCCCATTCTGCGGTAGAGTCGCAATTCCGCAACTGGCTGGACAACAACAACCTGCCGATCAACCAGACGAACGAATTCACCCGCGTGCCGCTGACGGTAAACCTCAAGGCGTATCTGACGCCGCGGGGACGCGCGATTGGGCGCTACGCGTGGATTCCGGCGCACTTCGCGCCGTACGTCGGGATCGGGGTCGGCACCATGTGGTACAAGTTCCGGCAGGGTGGCGACTTCATCGATTTCAACACCACCAACGTCTATTCCGACGCGTACAGCACTTCGGCATGGACCCCGATGGCCGACGCCTTCGTGGGTGGGGATTTGAACATCAATTCCGCGATGGCCCTGACCGGCGAGGCGCGCTATTCTTGGGCGCAGGGGCCGGTGGGCGGTGACTATTCCGGATTCCATCGTCTCGACCTGTCTGGCCTGGCGGTGACGGCGGGCATTACCTTCAGGTATTGAGGAGAACGGCATATGAAGAATCGCATGGGTATCTCGAGGCGGATCGCCGTGGTGGCCGCCGTCTTCGCCGGCGGATTGCTTCTCGTGCCGACGGTCCGGGCGTCCGCCCAGACGACGAACGCCGACGGGCGGTGGAACGCGTACCTCGGGTGCTGGGAGCCGGCGGGCGCCCCGTCCGGGGTCAGGGCCTCATTGCTCTGCGTCGTGCCGGCCCAGGGCACCTCGGCCGTGGACCTGGTGACCGTCACCGACGGCAAGGAAGTGGCGCGGGAACACATCGAGGCCACGGGAGAGCACGTGGCCGCCACCCGCGACGGATGCAAGGGGTGGGAGAGCGCCGAGTGGTCGCGCGACGATGAACGCGTGTATCTGCACGCCGATTTCATGTGCGGCGCAATGCGCCAGCGGTCCACGGCGCTGATCGCGATGTCCGCCGACGGAGACCTCATGGACGTGCAGGGTCTTGCCGCCGGGAAGAACACCGGGGTGCGGGCCACCCAGTATCGCGAAGCCACGGACCCGGGGCCGCTGCCGGCGGACATCGCCGCGGCGATCGGCGGGCGGACCATGGCGGTTGACGCGGCTCGGGTGGCGGCGGCAGCGCCGCTGAGCACCGACAACGTGATCGAGGCGTCGTCGCACCTGGATGCGCCGGTCGTCGAGGCCTGGCTCGCCAATCGGGGCGACCCGATGGCCGTGAATGCCAAGGAGTTGGAAGCGCTGGCCAATGGT
The DNA here is from genome assembly GCA_963814345.1 of uncultured Gemmatimonadaceae bacterium. Lineage (GTDB taxonomy): Bacteria > Gemmatimonadota > Gemmatimonadetes > Gemmatimonadales > Gemmatimonadaceae > JAGWRI01. Next base: position 300,434 of record CAWFCT010000022.1, read on the forward strand.
GGCGTGCCGGGTGGCGTCATCGACGTCATGGTCGCGCTGGCGAATCCGCAGAAGTTCGCCGTGAATCCGGCGCTCGGCGGTACCACCGGCCAGTACGGTGATGCGGTCGCTCCGAACCGGCTCAACGGCGTGGTGGGATCTTCGAACGCCGACACCACGCGCACGATCTGTCCGTACTCCGCGTACGGGTGGGACTACGGCCGAAGCTGCGTGTACTCGCCCTGGACCTATGGCTTCTCGCCCTATGGCTACTATTCGCCATATGGTCCGTACTACGGGTACGGTCCGTATTACGGGTATTCGGGGTACAACTACTACGGCTTTGGCTACGGTGGCTGGTATGGTGGGCAGCCAGTGGTCGTGGTGGTGAAGAACGGCAGCCAGACCGGCTCCCACGGCCGGGTGGTGAAGGGGCGCGGATACGTGCAGGGCAGCCCACCGCCTTCGTCCGGCAGTTCGGGTCAGCGGATGCCCGCGCGTTCCGCCGGCGCGTCGTCCGGTTCCTCGAGCGCCGGCAGCGCGTCTGTCGGACACAGCAGCGGGTCTTCCTCCTCCGGCCGCACGGCGCATCGTACCGGCGGCGGTGGCGGCACCCTCTGATCGGACCTCCGGTCGAAGGCCGAAGCGGCGCCGGCGAGTACGTTCGCCGGCGCCGCTTCTCTTATGCCTGTGGCGCCGGTCAGTCTGGTCCGACCGCCCGCCCGGCGATCACCGTCACGTTGTCGGAGCCGCCGCGCTCCAGCGCCAGCTCCACCAGGGCATGGCAGACCTGCTCGGCCGACCTCATGGTGCGCAGATGCTCGGCGATCTCGGCGTCGGAAACGTGCTTGGTGAGGCCGTCGCTGCACAGAAAGATCACGCACCCGCGCTCGCGGATGTCGAGGCGGTTGACCTCGGGCGTCGCCTCGGCGGCCCCGATGGCTCGCGCCAGCACGTTGCGGTACGGCGAGGCCGCGGCGCGATCGGGGGCGAGCACGCCCATGTCCACCAGGTCCTGGGCCACGGTCTGATCGCGGGTCACCTGGTGGAGTTCGCCGTGTGAGAAGTGGTAGCAGCGGCTGTCCCCCACTTGCACGACGTACGCCCATGGCCAGACCGCGACGGCGAGCGTGAGCGTCGTCGCCATCACCTGGGGCAGGGCGAGCGACGCGGCCTTGCCCTGCACGGCCGCATGTGCCTGCGCGGCCGCTGTCCGAAGCGCCGCCATCAGTTCTTCCTCGCGCCCCGACACCACGGCGTGACAGCACTCCATGGTGGACGACACGTAGTCCATGATCGCTTCGACGGCGAGCCGGCTGGCCTGACCGCCCTCGCTCCCACCCCCCACACCGTCCGCCACCAGCATGATCGTCGCCATCCGCTGCCCGCGGGTCGGCAGTTGCTCCGGATGCGGCAGGCTGGTTCCGTGGATGACCACCTGCGGATGCACCGTGCCGAGCAGGAAATGGTCCTGGTTCTCCGGCCGGACCCGACCGGCGTGCGTCATGCCGTACAGATCGAGTTGGTGATCGCGGGGACGTTCGGTCGGCGCCGCTTCAATGGCGCCGGCCAGGGGGTTGGATTCGGCCGTCACGCGGTCCTCCGTCCGTTCAGCGCATGAAAGAGATGCACCCCTCGCGGCGGAACGTGCACCGCGAGAGACCGATCCTGCCGCACCGGCCGACGGCCGGACGTGGACACCACGACTCCCCGCTTGCCCGGCAGGGGCACATCGACAATCTGCCCGCTTCAGGGCGGTTCGACCAGCACCCGGGCAATATTCGGCGGCCGCTACTGTCCTCGGCGCCCTGACTTGGCCGACGTGGCGTGCGGCTTCACCGGCGGGGCGGGCGGTTGCGGTGGCGCGGGCGAGTGGGGGTGCGCCTTCTGCGCGTCCGCGTCGGGCCGCGCCACGCGCTTGTGGGAGAAATCAGGTACCTGCGTGCGACGCTTCTTCATGGAGCCTCCTCTCCGAACCTCCACTCGGAAATGTGCGGCCGGCAGGTCCGGGAGGCCAGTGGGGCCCGTCGGGGAGGGGTGGCGTCGAGCCCGGCATGCGATGAAGCCCGGAGGCACCGGCGGGGGTTCACTTCCCTCTCGGCGTTCGATACCGTTCTCCCCCATGACTCCTCGCATTTCCGAGCTCGCGGCCCACGTGGGCCAGTCCGTCACCGTGCGCGGCTGGGTGACCCACCTGCGGTCGTCGGGCAAGATTGCGTTTGCCGTGATCCGGGACGGCACGGGAACCGCGCAGGCGGTATTCGTGAAGAGCCAGGTTGCCCCCGACGTATGGGAGCGATTCGCCGAACTCACTCTTGAGACGTCGGTGGCGGTCACCGGCGGGGTCCGGGCCGAGCCGCGGGCGCCTGGCGGGTACGAACTCGGGGTCACTGGCCTCGAATCATCGGCGCGAGCCCCACCGACTATCCGATCCAGCCGAAAGAGCACGGCATCGATTTCCTGCTCGATCACCGGCACCTGTGGCTCCGCAGTCCGCGGCAACGGGCCATCGCCGCCGTCCGCCACGAACTGGAACAGGCGATCCACGACTTCTTCTATGCGCGTGGGTTCCTGCGCGTCGATACGCCCATTCTCACGGCGGCTATCGGGGAGCGGAGCGGGCTCTTCTCCACCGAATATTTCGAGGAGGGCACCGCGTATCTGGCGCAGACGGGCCAACTGTATGGCGAGGCCGCGGCCGCGGCGTTCGGCAAGATCTACACCTTCGGTCCCACGTTCCGGGCCGAGAAGTCGAAGACGCGGCGGCACCTCACCGAGTTCTGGATGATCGAACCCGAGGTAGCGTGGAACGATTCCGAGGACAACATGCAGTTGCAGGAGGACTTCGTGTCGTTCCTCGTCGCCCGCTGCCTGGAGCGCCGGCAGGCGGAGTTGAAGGAACTCGAGCGCGACGTCTCGAAGTTGGAGACGGTGAAGGCGCCGTTCCCGCGCATCAACTACAGTGACGCGGTGGCGACGCTGCAGCGGAAGGGCAGCAAGGTGAAGTGGGGCGACGATCTGGGCGCCGAGGACGAGGCGTTGCTCGTCGAGGATTACGACCGGCCCGTGTTCGTGATCAATTATCCCAAGGAAGCCAAGGCGTTCTACATGAAAGAGAACCCGGACGATCCGCGCACGGTGCTGTGCGATGACTGTCTGGCGCCGGAGGGATACGGGGAGATCATCGGCGGCTCGCAGCGCGAGGACGACTACGATCGTCTGACGCAGCGCATCAAGGACGAAGGGCTTCCGATGGAAGCGTACGGCTGGTACCTGGAACTGCGGAAGTACGGGACGTTCACGCACTCCGGATTCGGTCTCGGGCTGGAGCGGACCGTGGCATGGATCTGCGGGCTGCAGCACATCCGCGAAGTGATCGCATTCCCGCGGATGATGTACCGTCTGCGTCCCTGACGCCGGCTGGCGCACCACGCGGTAGGCACGCAGGATTGTTCACCATGCGAACGATCCCCTTGCGTGCCTTCTGCATCTCGGCGGTTGCCGTCACGGTGCCCCATGCGGCGGCCGCCCAGCGCCCGACGACCGCCGCCGAGCGCTCCGCGTCCTGGAACACGCACCAGGCGATGGTGCGTGCCTCGTACTTTCGCGGCCTTGCGTGGCGTGCCGACGGTCCGGTGAAGACGGGGGCCCGCGTGGAAGCCATCGCCATCCCACCCGGCAACACGGGCACCGTCTACGTGGGCGTCGGCACCGGCAATCTCTGGAAGACGGTCAACAACGGTCTCACGTGGCGCCCGATCTTCGACCACCAGAGCGCCTTTGCCATCGGCGACGTTGCGGTGGCGCGCAGCAACCCGAACATCGTCTGGGTGGGCACGGGAGAGGCGCAACCGCGCTTCGCCGGCTACGCGTATCCCGGTACCGGCGTGTTCAAATCGGTGAACGGCGGTGATACGTGGACCCCGATGGGACTGGCCGAAACGCAGCACATCGGCAAGGTGCTCATCGATCCGACCAATTCCGACATCGTGTACGTCGCCGCGATGGGGCACCAGTGGACCCCCAACGCCGAGCGCGGAGTCTTCCGGACGCGCGACGGCGGCACGCACTGGCAGAAGGTGCTGTTCATCGACGATTCCACCGGGGTGATCGACCTTGCCATGGATCCGGCGGATCCACGGACGCTGTACGCGTGGGCGTGGCAGATCGAGCAGGGGCGGCATGGCGGGCTGTTCAAGTCCACCGACGGGGGCGACCGCTGGCGGCACGTCACCGCCGGCCTGCCCGACGGGCTGCTCGGACGTGCCAACATCGACGTTGCGCCCGGCAATCGGAATGTCCTGTATCTGTTCGTCGACAACCGCGGACCGACGACCGTGAAGAACCGCCCGTACGTGGGCGGGGAAGTCTACCGGTCCGACGACCGGGGGGAGCACTGGCGCAAGGCGAACACCCAGGACCTCTACGACGTGTTCGGGGTGTTCGGCTGGAAGTTCGCCGACGTGCATGTCGATCCGCGCAACGCCGATCATGTGTACATCCTGGGGAATCGCGCCTACCAATCGTTCGACGGGGGCGCCACCTGGCGCCGGCTTGGCGACCGGATCCTGCGCGTGCACCACACGGACGGGCGGGCCATGCACCTCGACCAGCACGAACTGGTGATCGACCCCGCCAATCCCGACCGACTGCTGCTCGGCAACGACGGCGGGCTGTTCATGTCGTACGACGCCGGCGAGAGCTGGCTGCACCTCAATGACATCCCCGTCGCTCAGATGTACTTCGTCGCCACCGATGACCACACGCCCTACCGCATCTTCGCCGGCACGCAGGACGATGCCGCCGTCTACGGGCCGAGCAATGCGTCGCTGGACGACGCGGAACCCGCCATGTGGCACAGCGTGTACCTCGATCGGTGGACGGGAGGCGACAGCTTCGTCACGCTGCCCGATCCCACCGACGACCACATCGTGTACTACGAGCATCAGAACGGCGACATACGACGGATGGACATCACCGGCACTTCCGTGCTCACGGGAGGACCGTCGGCGGTCGACATCGCGCCGCGCGCGCCGCTCGGCGCGCCCCGCATCCGCTTCAGTTGGTACACGCCCTTCTTCATCTCGCCGTTCGATCCACGAACGCTCTACGCCGGCGGCAACCAGGTGCTGAAGTCCACCGATCGCGGCGACCACTGGCACGTGATCAGTCCCGATCTTGGCGATCCACCCGGGGGCGATCGCGCGCTGGTCCCCACGGGCGCGTTCACCATGCTCACCGAGTCACCGCTCGCGCCCGGGATGCTGGCCGGGGGCACCGAGGGGGGACGCGTGTGGCTCACGATGAACGACGGCGGTTCGTGGCGGCGCATCGATGCCGGCCTGCCGCGCCACTGGGTGAGTCGCGTCACTCTGTCGTCGCACGACGCCGGCACGATCTACGTGAGCTTCACGGGATTCCGGGAGGACGATGCGCGCCCCTACGTGTTCGCGTCCGCCGACACCGGGCGCACCTGGCACTCGATCGCGGGCAACCTGCCGCTCGAGGCGGTGAACGTGATCAAGGATGATCCCGACGACGCGCAGGTGCTCTACGCCGGCACCGACCTGGGAGTGTACGTGTCGCGTGACGGCGGTCAGCGCTGGGAATCGCTCAACGGTACGCTCCCCTCGACGCCGGTGATGGATCTCACCGTGCAACGGCGCGCGCACGACCTGGTGGCCGCCAGCTACGGGCGCGGGGCGTGGATTCTCGACCTGGATCCGATCCGCGATCGGACGACGGCGTCCGCCGCGCGTCCGCTGTACCTCTATCGCATCCGGGACGCGGTCGTCGACTGGTTCCCCTGGGAGACGGTGCCCGGCGAGCGGCGAGGGCGCAACGTGGCGCCGATGCAGGTGGCGTCGTATGCCGCGGGGCGCGCGTCGGTCGCCGTGCGCGACTCGAGCGGCCGAGTGGTGCGAACCTGGCGCGTCGACCTGGTGCCCGGCGTGAACACGATCGTCTGGGATCTCCAGGCGCGGGACGCGCACGGAGCGTTGGACGATGCACCCGCGGGCCGGTACGCCGTGGAGGTCCGTCTGGGCGAGGCGCAGGTATCTGGAGCCATCACGGTGCATGCGGATCCGAACGCACCGCGGGAATAGGCCGCGGGATCGGTTGCGGCCGATTCCACCCGTGGCGGGCGCTGAGGCCCGGGCTCGCGGCCCTCAGCAGTGTCAGCCCGCCGCCTCCTCCCCCTTCACTTCGTCCCACAGCCGGTCCAACACCTCCAACCCGGCTGTCCGTACCTCCACCCCGCGCTGCTTCGCCTTCTCCTCGATCTGCTGAAACCGCCGCACGAACTTTCCGTTCGCCCTGTCCAACGCCAGTGCGGGATGCACGCCCGCCTTCCGGCACACGTTCACCACCGCGAACAACAGGTCGCCGAGTTCGGCTTCCAGCTTCTCGTGGGCGGCGTCGTACACCGGCCCGTGGCCCTCGCGCGGCGGCATCGCGGCCAGTTCGGCTCGCACCTCCCCCAGTTCCTCCTCCACTTTGTCCAGTGGCCCCGCCAGGTCGGGCCAGTCGAATCCCACGCCGGCCGCCCGGTCCTGCAGCCGGTACGCGCGATGCAGGCTCGGCAGGCCCGCCGGCAGGCCGTCCGCCAGTCGCTCCCGCTTCTTCGCCTTCTGCTGCTCCCAGGGCGTACGTGCCCCGTTGCCGTACAGATGCGGATGGCGTGCCTTCATCTTGGCGATGAACGTCTCCGCCACGTCGTCGATCGTGAACGCGCCCCGCTCTTCGGCGACGACGGAATGAAACAGCACCTGGAAGAGCAGGTCGCCGAGTTCCTCGCGCAACTGGCGATCATCTCGCGCGGTGATCGCCTCGTCCACCTCGTGAGCTTCCTCGAGGAGATAGGGACGCAACGACTCGTGCGTCTGCGCCGCATCCCATTCGCAACGCTTCCGCAGGTCGCGCATCAATTCCAGCGTATCTTCAAGCGGCCGTTTCACTTGCCTCGCCTCCACGCGTCCGATATACTACCCGCCCTGCAAATGATAGCTCAATGATAAGGGCCATGACGCGCGCTTGGGTCGAGATCGACCTCGGCGCGCTGACGCGCAACGCCGCCAGAATCACCGATGCGGCCCGGGTGCCGCTGCTGCCGATGATCAAGGCCGACGCCTACGGACTGGGCGCCGTGGGTGTGGCGCGCGCGCTCGAATCCACCGATCCCTGGGGCTACGGCGTCGGTACCATCGAAGAGGGCGAGGAGTTGCGCGCTGCGGGTATCGCTCGCCCCATCCTCGTGCTCACGCCGATTCTTCCCGAGACCTTCGCGGCCGCTCGCGCCGCCGATCTCCGGCCCGCGCTCGGCGATCGAGACGCGATCGCCGAGTGGGGCCCGAGCGGCGCCCCCTGGCACCTGTCGATCGATACGGGGATGAACCGGGCCGGCGTGCCGTGGCGCGAGATCGCGAGCCTGCGCGACCTGCTGGCGGCGCATCCGCCCGAGGGGGCATTCACGCACTACCACTCCGTGCTGAAGGACCGCGCGTCGGTCGCCCGGCAAACCCAGCGCTTCCGCGACGCGCTGGCTGCGCTGCCCCAACGCCCGCCCTTGCTGCACGCCGAATCCTCGGCCGCCATCGAACATGCGGAGGGTCCGTCGCCATGGGACCTCGTGCGCCCGGGCATCTTCCTCTATGGCGTGGGGACCGCCGGCGGGTTGGATCCGGAGCCGGTGGTGGCCGTGCGGGCCCGCGTCGTGGAGATGCGCGCGATCCGCGACGGCGACACGGTGAGCTACGGCGCGACGTATCCGGCGCCGGGCTCGCATCCCGAAGACTGGCCGCGTCGCATCGCCACGCTTCCGCTCGGCTACGCCGACGGCTACCGCCGTGCGCTCGGCAACCGGGGATGGGCCCTGCTGCACGGGCGCCGCGTGCCGGTGGCCGGCGCCGTGACGATGGACATGACGATGCTCGACGTGACTGAGGTGCCGTGCGCCGTGGGGGATGTGGTGACGCTCATCGGCCGCGACGGCGACGACCTCCTGACCGTCCAGGACGTGGCCCGGTTCGGCCATCTATCGCCCTACGAACTGCTCACCGAACTCCATTCGCGCCTGCCGCGGTTGTACGGAGATCCCGCGTGACCAGGCGGGCCGCGATCGTCGTGTTGGACGGCGTCGGGATCGGGGCGGCCCCCGACGCCGCCGCCTACGGGGACACCGGGAGCGACACCCTGGGCAATCTGTCCCGTGCCATTGCCGGCGGCTTCGACCTGCCCAATCTCCAGTCGGCGGGGCTCGGCAACATCGCGCCGCTCGCCGGTGTCCAACCCACGGACCATGCGACATGTGCGTGGGGACTCCTGGAACCGAAATCGGCGGGGAAGGACAGCACCACGGGTCACTGGGAGCTGGCCGGGCTGCACCTCGCCCGTCCCTTTCCCACGTATCCCCACGGATTCCCCGACGCCGTGGTGGACGAGTTCGCGCGGCGCACCGGGCGCGGCGTGATCGGAAACGTCGTGGGCAGCGGGACGGAGATCATCGACCGCTTCGGCCCCGAGCACCAGCGAACCGGTCAATGGATTCTTTACACGTCGGCGGATTCCGTCTTCCAGATCGCGGCACACGAGGCGGTGGTCCCGCTCGACGAGTTGTATCGCGGGTGCGAGACGGCGCGCCATTTGCTGGTTCCGCCAAACGACGTTTCGCGCGTGATCGCCCGGCCCTTCCTAGGCGAGCCGGGACGCTACACGCGGACGAAGAATCGGCGGGACTTCTCGCTCGAGCCGCCGGGCGAGACCCTGCTCGACGCGCTCGCGGCGGCCGGCGTGCCGGTGGCCGGGGTGGGCAAGGTGGACGACCTGTTCGCCGGGCGTGGCATCACCTCGCGACACTTCGCCGACAACGCCGAAGGGCTGGTGGCGATCCGCGAATGGCTGCAGCCCGCTGCCGGTGGGTTCCTGTTCGCCAACCTACTAGATTTCGACCAGCAATTCGGGCACCGGAACGACGTTCCGGGGTTCTATGGGGCGCTGCGTCAGTTCGACGCGGCGCTGCCGCTGTTATTGTCTGCCCTCCGCGAGGACGACCTGCTGTTCATCACGGCTGACCACGGGAACGACCCCACTACGGCTTCGACCGACCACGCGCGCGAGTGCGTGCCGTTGCTCGCCGGTGGCCCCCGCGTTCTCGCACGTGACCTCGGGCGTCGCACCACGTTTTCCGATCTCGGTGCGACGGTTGCCGAATGGCTCGGGCTCGCATTCCGCGGGCGCGGGACTTCATTCCTGCCGGCCCTGGTGGCGCAATGAGTGCTCGCGCCGCGATGCCGCAGGACCCGACCGCACTCGCCGTCGAGGCGCTCGTCGCGCTGCGCGAGCGCGCGGCGGGCGCCATGAACGCTGCGTATGCGCCGTATTCGGGGTTTCGAGTCGGAGCCGCGCTCCTCGCGGCAGACGGTTCGATTGCCGTGGGCTGCAACGTGGAGAACGCCTCGTATCCCGCCGGGGTCTGTGCCGAACGCGTCGCGCTCGGCGCGGCCGTTGCGCAGGGGCATCGGCAGTTCCTCGCCATCGCCATCGCCACCGAGGCCCAAGTGCCGACGCCGCCCTGCGGGGTCTGCCGGCAGGCGCTCGTGGAATTCTCCCCAGATCTGGTGGTGTTGAGCGTCACGCGTGAAGGACAGGAGGCGCGCTGGTCGTTGAGCGACCTGCTGCCCAACGCCTTCACGCCCCATTCGCTCGATCACAGTCGTCACTAGCCACCCGTGGACGGTGTTCGTGTTCCTGCCTCGTAGTCGAAGCATCGCGCTCGTGGTCGCGGCCCTGGGGGTCGCAGCCGCGGTGGCCTGCAGCGACAACCTCGAATCCAACGTCGCCTGCCCGGTCCTCTGTCCGGGGCAGGAGGTCACGTTGCGCGACACCACGCTCGACGCGGTCGTGGTCGATTCGTCGGTGTCGGGATTCCCGTCGATCGGACAGGAGCCTTACCTGCTCATCTCCACCCGCGGCGACACCATCGACACCCGAGCCATCTTCCGCTTCGACTCGCTGCCCACGACGTTCACGCGGAGCAATTCGGCCGTCGATACCACGATCATCGGAGTGGACAGCGCGTATCTGATGCTTCGCGTGGACACCAGCGCCAAGCGCCCCGGCGCGCCGATCACGATCAGCGTTTACGACGTGGATACCGGCAACCCGGACAGCACCGCGACCGACACCGCGGTGGCCGAACTGGCGCCGCTGTTCAGCGCCGACCGGTTGCTCGGCTCCCGGACGCTCGATCCGGCCGCCATCACCGACAGCCTGCGGGTGCCGATCTCGCGCGATTCGCTGCTCGCCTATATCACGGGCAAGCGCCGGCTGCGTGTGGGCGTGCAGGTGACGGGTTCGAACCGGGCGCAGTTGCGCATCGGGACCAGCTTCAACTACACGCCGGCCGAGGTCGTGTTCATGCCGGCGCCGCCCGGCGATACGTCGGGCGTGTCGCCGCTGTACGTGCTGCCCCTGTCGCTCACGCCCGTGGGCAATCCCCTGATCAACCAATTGCAGGACTACCTGCTCGTCGTCCGTGGAACGTCCAATCCGACGGCCTCCGTGCTCAGCGTCGGCGGGCTGCCGGGCCACCGGGTGTATCTGCGGTTCGATCTGCCGCCGAGCATCGTCGATTCCGCGACGGTCGTTCGCGCGACGCTGGTGTTGAATCAGATTCCGAATCCGGTGTCGCCGGACGCGCACGATACGGCGTCCGTCTGGCCGCAGGCGGTTCTGGCCTCGTCGGCCGTCACCGACCTGTCGCGCGCACTGACGCTGCTCGCGCCCGTCGGCGGAGTGGGCCTCGACACGCTGGAGCGATTCACGCCCGCCGACAGCGGACTCCGACAGTTCGAGATGGTGCAGTTGGTGCGTGCCTGGAGCGCGAACCTTTCGGTCACCGACCCCCGCGCGCTCGCCCTCCGCACGCAGTTCGAAGGTGCGTCGGGCCAGCTCTTCTGGTTCACGCCGTCGAGCGGACCGGCGGCGTTGCGGCCGAAGATCCGGATCACTTACGCGCCCCCGACCGCGAAGGGAGGCACCCCATGACCGCGCGTCTCCTCGCGCCCCGCCTTGCGGCGGCGGCGCTGCTCGCGCTGCTCCTCCCGACGGCGGTTCTTGCCCAGGGCAATCTGAGCGTCCAGGGCCTCGGCTATCCGCCCGGCGCGCTGAGCGCGCGGTCGCTGGGGGCCGGAGGCGCGCTGGGAGAGATGGACCCCACGTCGGCGCTCAATCCGGCGGCCATCATCGAGTTCGGCGCCCCGGCGCTCTCCATGCAGTTGGAGCCCGAATTCCGGAAGGTTACCCAGAACGGAAAGTCCGCCAACTCGAGCACGCAGCGCTTCCCGGTGTTCGTCGCGGCGCTGCCCTTCGGCGACCACCTGATGGTCGGCGCGTCCTCGGCCACGCTGCTCGACCGCAGTTGGGAGACGACGACGCCCCAGGACCAGGTGATTCGTGGGGACAGCGTGGCGTTCAACTCGACCACCAAGAGCGACGGCTCGGTGAACGACCTCGCGTTCACGGTGGCCTATGAGTTCCGCCCCTGGCTCCGCGCCGGCGTGGCCGTGCACGCCGTGAACGGCCGTGACGTGGTGCAGCTCCGGCGGACGTTTCAGGACACCGTGCGATACGGCAACACGATCGAGACCGTCTCCAACACCTACTCGGGGAAAGCGCTTTCCGCCGGAATCGAGGTCCTCGAACCGTCCCTGGGCGGCATTGCGCTTTCGTATCGGCGCGGCGGCACGCTCACCCAGAGCGTCGGCGACACGCTCCTCGAGTCGGCGCACGTGCCCGATCGCTTCGGCCTTGGCGTCGCCTTCAACGGGTTCAGCGGTACCACGCTGGCCTTCCGCACGGCGTACGACCGCTGGTCGGCGCTCGGCAACATGGATTCGGCGTCCGGCTCGGCCAGAAATTCCTGGGACACTTCGTTCGGCGCCGAATTCGGGGGGCCCCGGGTGGGCGGATATCCGCTCGCGCTTCGCCTCGGCACGCGGCTGCGGAACCTGCCCTTTCCGGCCGATGGCCATCAGGTGCACGAGGCCTCGTTCACCGGCGGCCTGGGCATCACGCTCGCCGCGGGGCATGCGCTGTTCGACATCGCGGGTGTGCACGCATCGCGCACTGCCGGCATCGGGATCTCCGAACAAGCGTGGACCCTGAGTATGGGCCTCACCATTCGTCCGTAACGGCGCGCCGTGGAGACGAGAACCTCCTCCGCCGAAGCGCCGCTGATCCTCGTCGCCGACGACGTCGAGGCCAACGTCGAACTGCTGTTCGACCAGTTGCATGTGCTGGGGTTCCGGGCCATCGCCGCCACCGACGGTCCCACCACCGTCCAGGCGGCCTTCGATCACCGTCCGGACCTCTGCATCCTGGATGTCGCGATGCCGGCCGGCGATCTCGGGTGTGACGATCGCAGCACCGGGTTCGAGGTCTGCCGGCGCATCAAACGCGATCCGCGCACGGCGCGCGTTCCCGTCATCTTCGTCACCGCGCTCAGCGACACCACCGACCGCGTGAAGGCGATCGAGGCGGGCGGCGACGACTTCCTCACCAAGCCGCACAACCGGCTCGTCCTCGGCGCGCGGGTGCGCAGCCTGCTGCGACTCAAGGGCGCGATGGATGCGCTCGAGTTGAGTTCGCGCAAGATGCGCGAGCTGGAAAAGCTGCGCGACGATCTCATGAAGATGATCGTCCACGACCTCAAGTCGCCGCTGACCGGCGTACTCGCCAACCTCGAAATGCTGCTCGACGAGGACTTCGGGCCGCTCACCGAGGCCCAGCGCCGTGCCCTGCTCGAGTCGGAAGGGAAGGCGGAGGACCTGCTCAGCCTGATCGAGGATCTGCTCGAGATCCGGCGGATCGAGGAAACCACGGTGGCGCTCAAGCTCGAGCCCATCGCGCCCGCCGCGCTGCTCAACGAGGTGGTGTACGAGTGGAGCACGCGCCTGCAGCAGGCCGAATCGACGGCCGTCGTCGACGTGGCGGATGATTCGCCCATCTTCGAGGGCGACAAGGCACTGCTGCGTCGCGTGCTCGGCAATCTCCTCCAGAACGCGATCTCCCATTCGTCGCAGCCCGTGGCCATCCAGCTGAGCGTCCGGCGCGACGGGGACCGCCTGCTGTTCACGGTGGCCGACAACGGCCCGGGTATCCCGCCGGAGTATCAGGAGGTCATCTTCCGGAAGTTCGAGCAGGTGCACACGCCCAATGCCCCGCGGCTGCGCGGGTCGGGGCTCGGCCTGGCGTTCTGCAAGCTGGTCGTGGGGGCGCACGGCGGACGCATCTGGGTGCAGAGTGCCGGCGCGGGGCAGGGGAGCGCCTTCCATTTCATCATCCCGCTCAAGCCGCCGCCGCGCAACACGCCGCCGACGGCCGCGCCGGGTGTGACGGCGTGAACGTCTATCTGCGCACCTTCGGCTGTCGCGCGAACCATGCCGATAGCGAGGCACTGCACGCGGCGATCACGGCGGCGGGACACCGCGTCGTTCGATCGGCGGATCTCGCGGACTGCGCAGTGTTCAACTCCTGCGCCGTCACGGCCAACGCCGAGGCGGATCTGCGCGGCGCGGTGCGGCGCGCGGCCCGTCGCGCCCCTGGATTGCGGAGTGTCGTGATGGGGTGCGTGGCCGGGCTCGCGGATCGCGAGGCGGCCTTGCGCGCGCTCCCGTCGGTGGCGCACGTCGTGGCGGGCGGTGACGTGGCGGGCGTGGCGCGGGCGCTCGGGATCGATTCCGTCGCACCGGCGCTCCCGCGGCAGCAGGGTACGCGCGCTCTGCTCCGCATCCAGGATGGGTGCGACGAGCACTGCACCTTCTGCACGACCCGGCTGGCTCGCGGCGGCAATCGAAGCCGCTCCGAGGAGGAGATCGTGCGGGAGGCCATCGCACTGGCCGAGCATCATCCCGAGATCGTGCTCACCGGCATCCACATCGGCAGCTATGGCGCCGACATCGGGTCGTCGCTCGGCCAGCTCGTGGAACGCCTCGCGCGGGAGGTCTCGGGCGCGCGACTCCGACTTTCCTCGGTGGAGGCCACCGAGGTGGACGACCGGCTGGCCGAGCTGCTCACGGCGGGCGACGGGCGGCTCACGCCGTTCCTCCACGCGCCGCTGCAATCGGGGTCCGCGCGGCTGTTGCGGCGGATGGGGCGCCACTGGTACACCCCGTCCGGCTATGCGCGCGCCGTGGAGCGGATCGCCTCCCGATGCGCGGCGTTCGGGCTCGGGGCGGACGTCATCGCCGGGTTTCCCGGCGAGACCGATCGTGATCATGCCGACACGGTGTCACTCTGCGAGCAACTGCCGTTCACCTACCTGCACGTCTTTCCGTTCTCCCCGCGCCCCGGCACGCCGGCCGAACATCTCCCGGAACCCGTGCGCCCCGGTCTGGCCGGGGCGCGGGCCGCCGAGTTGCGTGCGCTGGCCGCCCGGAAGGCAGACGCCTACGCGGCGACGCGCGCCGGGTCGCACGCCGATGTGGTGGTCGTCGGGCGCGGATCGAACCGACACGGGCTGACCGAGGACTACCTGACCGTCGGTCTGGCCGATCCGGCGTTGCCGCGCGGCCTCCGGTTCGTCGGCCAGTTGCGGGCGGCCGCCGACGGGTCGCTCATCGCCGCGTGACGGCGCTATCTTGTCGTGTACCCCGGCCAGGAATCATGACCGCCACCACGCGACCGACCGTCTACATCGAGACCTACGGGTGCCAGATGAACGTGAGCGATTCCGAGCTCATGCTGGGATCGCTCATGGCGCGCGGGTACGCGCTGGCGCCCGATCCTCGGAGCGCCGACGTGATTCTCGTGAATACCTGTGCCATCCGCGATCATGCGGAGCAGCGGGTGATCGGCCGCCTGGGGGAACTCAAGCGTGACATGAAGCCGGGCTCGGTGGTGGGCGTCACCGGCTGCATGGCGCAGCGCCTCGGTCCCCGGCTGCTCGATTCGGCGCGCCACGTGAGCTTCGTCATCGGTCCCGACGGCTACCGCGCCCTGCCGGCGCTGGTGGACGGGGCGCGGCGTGGTGAACGGGCCGTCGCCACGAGCTTCGACCTCGAAGAGCACTACGAGGACTTCACGCCCCGGCGATTCGACAAGGTCAAGGCGTGGATCCCCGTGCAGCGTGGCTGTGACTACCGGTGCACCTACTGCATCGTGCCGACGACCCGCGGGTCCGAGCGCAGCCGCGCGTTGGCCGACGTGGTCCGCGAGACGGCTGACGTCGCGGCTGACGGCATGACCGAGGTGGTTCTGCTCGGCCAGACGGTGAATTCGTACCACGACGGCACGCACGACTTCGCGGATCTGCTCCGGGCCGTTGGCGCCGTGCCCGGGATCCGGCGCGTCCGCTTCACGAGCCCGCACCCGAACGATTTCACGGATCGGGTGATCGAGGCGATGGCGGACGTCCCCACGGTTTGCGAGCACGTCCATCTTCCCATGCAGTCGGGAAGTTCGCAGGTGCTCAAGCGAATGCTCCGACGGTACACGCGGGAGGGATACTTCGAGTGCGTGTCACGGCTGCGAGCCGCGATTCCCGGGCTCAGCCTCACCACCGACATCATCGTCGGGTTCCCCGGCGAGACCGACGCCGATTTCGAGGAGACGCTCAGCGCCGTGCGCGAGATCGGGTTCGCCGACGCGTTCACGTTCAAGTTCTCGCCTCGAGAGGGAACGCCCGCCACGCGCATGCCGAGCGCCGATACGGTGAGCGACGACGTGGCGGCCGAGCGGCTGGCCCGGCTGGTCGATACCGTGCGCGGCGGCTCCCGCCTGCAGAACCTCGGCTCGCTGGGCCGGCGCGTGGAGGTGCTGGTGGAGAAGGAAGCGCGGCGCGGCGAGGGGCTGGTGCAGGCGCGGACGCGGGATTTCAAGACCGTCCTCGTGCCCGGTGACGAGCGGCAGCTGGGGCAGTACTTCACGGTCGAACTCACCGGCACCACCGGATCGACGTTCACCGGAACCATCGTACCCGAGCGCGCGCCGCTCCCCATGGCCGGATGAAGAACCTCGTGGAGGAGGTCGTGCGCGAGATCCACGCCGAGTTGCTCCAGCGGGGTGGGCCGTATTGTACCTGCGCGCAATGCGCCGATGACGTTGCGACGTACGTGCTGAACCAGCTTCGTCCTCGATACGCCAACACCGCCCAGGGCTGGGCGCTGGCCAACCTGGCGTTGCGCAGCGATCAGGGACGCACGGATCTGGCCGTGCAGGTCATGGACGCGATGCGTCGCGTCGCGGCCTCGCCACGGCACGACCCGCCGCCTGAGGGGATGCCCGCGCCCTAGTTCGCTCCGGCCCGCGGCGGCACTCCCCGGTCTCGCCGCGCCATGCCGCTCTCAACTCTCGGAGTCGTCACCTACGTTGCCGGTCTGCTGCTCGGCTTCAACGGCCATGTGGCGATACCGGCCCTCGTCGCCACCGCCGGCGTACTCTGGAGCGTGCATACCCAGCGGGCGATCCCGGCGGCGCTGGGACTCCTCGTGTTCGGCGCCGCGCTGCTCGCCGACGCCACGTCGCGATCCGACGCGGCCTGCCGCCGGACGCTGGCGGCGCAGCGCCGCGTGTCGGTCGTGCTGGAGACCGCGGCGTCGCCCGGTGCATTTGCCCGCGCCCGTGCGGCGGCGTGTCCGGTGGCGGTCTCGTTGGCGGTCGCCAGGGGAAGTGTCGGCCCTGGGTTCGCCGCGGTCGCGTCGGGCCGCGTGGTCCCCTCGCCCCGCGGACTGCTGATCCAGGATGCGGTTCTGCGCGACGTCCGCCCCGGGCCCGTACTCACGCGCTGGCGTGCCGCGGCGGGACGCCGGGTGGACTCGCTCTTCGGCGCCGACGCCCCGCTCGCGCGCGCCCTCCTGGTGGCCGATCGACGCGGACTGCCGGCCGAATTGCGCGACCGGTACGCGGCCGCCGGCCTGTCGCACATGCTCTCGATCTCCGGATTGCACGTGGCCCTCATCGCCGTGGCGATGAATCTGGTCTTCCAACTCCTGCGGATGTCGCGCCGCCGGGCGGATACCGCGACGCTCGTCGTGATCGGGGCCTACGTGGCCATGCTCGGCGCCCCCCCGCCGGCGCTGCGGGCCGCCGTGATGCTCGGGGTCTGGACCCTCGCCCGATGGTGGCAGCGCCCCACGTCGCCATGGGCAGTGCTGGCCATCGGCGCGGCCATGCCGCTCGTCGATCCCCGCGCCGTGACTGCGGTCGGGTACCAGTTGAGCGTCGCTGGCGTGGCGGCGCTCATCGGCGCCGCACGCCTCGCGGGACGGTGGCCCTGGATGGCGCGACTCCGTGGCGTGAAGCGCGGCGTGGCCGGCACGGCCCTGGCCTCCACGGCGGCCGCAGTGGTTACCGCGCCGCTCGTCGCCTGGTACTTCGGGCGACTCAGTCTCATCGGGCCCATCACAAATGTGTTTGCCGCTCCGATCATGGCCGTGGCCCAACCGATCATGTTCCTGGCGCTCGCGCTGTCGCCGGTCGGCGTCGTGGCCCGGTGGTTCGCCGACGCGGCGCACCCGTTGCTCGGCGCGTTCAGCTTCGTGGCCACGACGGCGGCGTCGGTGCCGGGTGCGTCGATCGCCGTTGCACCCTCGGCCGCCGCCGCGATGCTCGGTGGAGTGTTCGCGGCGGCGCTGGTCGCGGCGTGCGTGAATCGCTTCCCCGGACGCGCGCTCGTGCTCGCCGCGACGGCATTGGCGATGCTCGTCTGGGCTCCGGTGGCGCCGGCCGGCAGCGGGCGAACCGAGCTGCACATGATCGACGTGGGGCAGGGTGACGCGATTGCCCTGCGCACCGCGCGCGGGCATTGGGTGCTCGTGGACGCCGGTCCCCGCTGGCGGGCTGGCGATGCCGGCCGGTCGACCGTGGTGCCGTATCTCGCTCGGCGAGGCGGTCGCCTCGTGGCCTTCGTGCTCACCAGTCCGGCCGCCGATCATGCCGGCGGCGCCGCGAGTGTGCTTCAGGCACTCCGGCCGAAATACTTCCTTGACAATACCGCCACACGAGGAGGCGACGCCTACCGCGCGTCGCTGTTGGCCGCACGGGCCGCAGGAGTCATCTGGCGCCGAGCGGAGGCGGGCGACTCGCTGGTCCTGGACGAGGCGACGCTCACCTTTCTCGGCCCGGACTCCGCACGGGTGGGAACCCGCCGCGGCGCGGGCGGCGGGGGCCTGATTATCCGCATCCGCGTGGGCGCCGTGCGCATGCTGCTGATCGGAGATGCGAACCGTGCCGCCGTGCGGTGGCTTCTCGTCCACGAACCCGGGGTGCTGGCCGCGGATGTCCTCAAGGTCGGGAACCACGGCCGCGATGCCGACACGCCGCCCGCGCTGCTCGCCGCCGTCGCACCGCGCGTGGCGCTGGTGTCGGTGGGCGCGGGCAACCGGTATGGCCAACCCGGGCCAATGCTGGTGCGACGGCTGGCGGCGGCGGGCGCGCGCGTGCTCCGCACCGACCTCCAGTCGACGGTCGTGGTCAGCACCGACGGCAACTCCCTGCGCGTCGCGGTCGACGGCGACGCCTGGGCCGTGCCGGTCAGACGGTCGCCAGCGCCTCCCGCTCCGCCATGGTCGCCACCGTGAGCGCATGCTCGAGGTCGGCCCAGATGTCGTCGGGCGACTCGAGCCCGATGCTCACCCGAAGCATGCCGGGGTTCAGGCCTTCCTCCTGCCGCGCCGCCTCGCCGATCACCCGATGCGTGAGACCGGCCGGGTGTTGGATCAGCGAGTCGGTGGATCCGAGACTCACCGCGGGAATGAGCAGTCGCACTTCCCGAAGGACCGTCGCCGCGGCTTCGAACCCACCCGCCACGTCGAAGCTGATCATCGCCCCCGGCCCGCTCATCTGGCGGCCGATGAGTCCGCGGGGATCGCCGCCGGGCAGTCCCGGGAAGTAGACGCGCTCCACGGCCGGGCTCGCCAGCAGCCGCTCGGCAATCGTGATCGCGCCCGCCTGGGCCGTCTTCACGCGGACGGCGAGCGTCTGGAGGCCGCGATGCAGCATGTATGCGCCCATCGGGTGTAGCACGGCGCCGGTGAGAATGCGCACCTGCCGGAGTGCGCGGGCCCAGTCGTCGTTGGCCGCGATCACGCCGGCCATCACGTCGCCGTGCCCGCCCAGATACTTTGTGCCGCTGTGCAACGACAGCGTCGCGCCCAGCTCGAGTGGGCGCTGGAGCACCGGCGTCGCGAAGGTGGAATCGACGAGCACCGGCACGCGTCCCGCCTGACGGACGATGTCGGCAATGTCGACGAGGGCGAGCGTCGGGTTGGCCGGGCTCTCGATCACGACGAGGGCGGTCTCGGGCCGGATCGCGGCCGCCACGCCGTCGGCCGTGGCCCAGGTGACGTCCAGCGCCAGGAGGCGCGATTCGAGCAGGTGGTCCGTGCCGCCATAGAGCGGCCGGACGGCCACCACATGCGACCCGCGCTGGCGGGCCACGAGCAGTGCCGCGGTGACGGCCGCCATGCCCGAGCCGAAGGCCACCGAGTCGTCGGCGCGCTCCAGCTGCGCGAAGGCGCGTTCAAACCGATCGACGGTCCGGTTGGCCAGGCGGGCGTAGATCTCATTCGCCTCGGGTCGGCCGCCACTGACCATCGCGTCGATGTCGCGGATGGCGTCGGAGAGCTCGCCGATCGGGTAGGTGGTGGAGAGATCGAGCGGGGCCGCATGGACCCCCAGTTCGCGGAAATCTTCGCGACCGGCATGGACGCCGGCCGTTTCAATGCTGACTGGTGTCATGGAGGTTGCCTCGGTGTATTCCATATATGTAGAATACTGTTCGGTCCCGCGTTCTGTCCAACGAACATATTTCGGAATATCAGTGGAAAATCGACCTCTAGACCAAACGGATCGCGAAATACTGGCGGCGCTCGCGAACAATGCGCGGTTGTCGAACAAGGAACTGGCCGCTCGGGTGGGGCTCGCGCCGTCGAGCTGTCACGAGCGGGTCCGGCGCCTGGTCCAGAGTGGCGCGATTCTCGGCTTTCACGCCGTCGTCAATCCCGCCGCGCTCGGCTACGGCATCGAGGCGATGATTGCCGTGCGCCTGCCCCAGCACTCCCGGCAGAACTTCGATGCATTCCGCGACTACGTGATCACCATTCCGGAGGTGGTCGATGTGTATCACGTGAGCGGCGAGATCGATTTTCTCGTGCACGTCGTGGCGCAGGACGCGCAACACCTCCGCGACCTGGCGCTCGACCGCTTCCTGTCCCGGCCCGAGGTCGGCCACATCGAAACCGAGCTGATTTTCGATCACGTCCGGCCGGCGGCGCACGCCTGACCGCACCGGACTTGCCCCCGCCGCGACTCCCGTCCACTTTCCCATTCTCCTCCCCCCAACGAGGACCATCCGTGGTCAATCACTCCTCGACGTCCGTCGTCACGATCGAGCGCTTCATCATCGAGCAGGAACGACTGCATCCCGACGCCAGCGGGGATCTGTCGAACATCCTGTACGATCTCGCGCTGGCCGCCAAGCTCATCACCAACAAGGTGCGGAGCGCGGGGTTGGTGGACATTCTCGGTTCGGCCAACCACGAGAACGTCCAGGGCGAGATTCAGCAGAAACTCGACATCTTCGCCAACGAGACGATCGTCAAGGCGATGGACCACACGGGGCGCCTCTGCGCCATGGCCTCGGAAGAGGAAGAGGGGATCGTCCCCATTCCGCGCGAGTTCAAGACCGGCAAGTACGCGCTGCTCTTCGATCCGCTCGACGGGTCGTCGAACATCGACGTGAACGTGCCGGTGGGCACCATCTTCTCGGTGGTCCCCAAGATCACGCGCGGCCGCGACGGCGTCATGGAGGACATGCTGCAGCCGGGTCGGCGCCAGGTGGCGGCGGGCTACGTCATCTATGGATCGAGCACGATGCTGGTGTACACCACGGGGCAGGGCGCCCACGGATTCACCCTCGATCCGTCGATCGGCGAGTTCCTGCTCTCGCATCCCAACATTCAGATTCCGCCCGTCGGACGGTACCTGTCGGTCAATGACTCGTACCAGCAACTGTGGAGCGACGAGGTGCGGTTGCTGATGCGTCGCTACCGCGGGCTGGAGGGCGACCGCAAGCCGCTCAGCATTCGCTACGTCGGATCGCTGGTTGCCGACTTCCACCGCAATCTGCTCGGCGGCGGAATCTTCGCCTATCCGCGCAACACGAAATCGCCCGACGGCAAGCTCCGCCTGCTGTACGAAGCCAATCCCCTGGCGTTCATCGTGGAACAGGCGGGCGGGCTGGCGAGCGACGGCACGAACCGCGTGCTCGACGTGCAGCCCACGGAATTGCACCAGCGGACGCCGTTGTACATCGGCAGCCGGGATGACGTCCAGTTGGCGGAGAGGATGTTGAAAGGGGAGTTGGCCACGGCGTAACGACGAACCGAGAAACGGCGAAACCGAGAAACAACGCAGGGCCGATACCACGCAGGACCGAAACGACGCAGGGCCGGTACGGCGCAGGACCGAAACTGCGGGGAAGCGGAAGCACTCCAGAGGCGGGTTGAAACGCCGTGAAACGACGAGGAACGGCGTGCAACCGCGATCAACCGCGATCAGCGGCGGTCAACCGCGATCGGCAAAGCGGAGCCGCGCTTCGCCATTCTAGCTTCCAGCCGTCCGTGCGTCCGATGTTCAGCGCAGCCGTGCCGACAGGGATTCGAGCATGCGCCGTGTGACACTCGCCAGGCCTGCCAGTCGCAGGTACTCTCGTTCTTCGAGCAGGCCGTAGTCGTGGCAGCTACGCAGATGATGTTGGGTTTCGCGAAGGGAACCGACCGCGATCGAGAAGAACCGACGCCGGTCGGCCGTCGTCGGGCGCCCGCACCCTTCGGCGATGTTCGCCCCAACCGAATCGGCGGCGCGCTTCGCCTGAGCCCACACGTCGCCCGAACCCTCGCCCCGCGCGGCCTCCGCTGCCCGGCGCACTTCACGGGCCAGCATCCGCGCCGCGTCCCAGACCTTCAGATCCCGCACGTTGGTCGCCGTGTTCATGACGGCACGATGCATCCCGGATATCCTGCTTGCGGCTACAATCCACCCCACGCCGTATCTTTCTGTTTCGTAACTTCCCCAATCCGCTGTTTCGTACTTTCCCCAATCCGCTGTTTCAACTCCTCCGCATCCCCGTAGTATCGGCCCTGCGCTGTTCATGCCCTGCGCTGTTCATGCCCTGCGCTGTTCATGCCCTGCGTAGTTTCGGCCCTGCGTAGTTTCGGCCCTGCGTAGTATCGGCCCTGCGTCGTTTCTCGGTTCCGCCTCTTCTCAGTTATATGACCTCATCTGCCAAGTCTTCTCCTTCTGGGCTTTCGATTCCCCCCGTCGTTCGCCCGTCCGACGCCCCCGTCGACTATGCCACCGATCTCGGCGACCCCGGGCAGTACCCCTACACCCGCGGGATCCAACCCGACATGTACCGCGGCCGGCTGTGGACCATGCGCCAGTACGCGGGATTCGGCACGGCGGCGGAAACCAATGCCCGGTTCCGCATGCTCCTCGAGGCCGGGCAGACGGGACTCTCGGTGGCGTTCGACCTGCCGACGCAGATGGGGATCGATTCCGACTCGCCGCGCGCGCTGGGGGAGGTGGGCCGCGTGGGTGTGGCCATCGACACCGTGGACGACATGCACACGCTGCTGGCGGATCTGCCGCTCGATCGCGTGTCCACGTCGATGACCATCAACGCCACCGCCAGCACGCTGCTCGCCATGTACATCGTGGTGGCCGAGGAGCGGGGCATCGCGCGCGACAAGCTGAGCGGCACGATCCAGAACGACATCCTCAAGGAGTACGTGGCCCGCGGCACGTACATCTTCCCGCCCGAGCCGTCGTTGGCGCTGATCGCGGAGGTGTTCCGGTTCTGCGCGGCCGAGGTGCCGAGCTGGAACCCGATCTCGATCTCCGGCTACCACATGCGCGAGGCGGGAGCGACGGCCGTGCAGGAGCTGGCCTTCACGTTCGCCAATGCCGTGGAGTACGTCGAGCGCGCCATCACCGCGGGGCTCGACGTCAATGCGTTCGCCCCACGGTTGTCGTTCTTCTTCGCCGCGCACAACGATCTGTTCGAGGAGGTCGCCAAGTTCCGCGCCGCGCGACGGATGTACGCCCGGTTGATGCGCGCGCGGTTCGGCGCCGACGACCGGAGCTGCCGGCTGCGGTTCCACACCCAGACGGGTGGCGTCACGCTGCAGGCCCAGCAGCCGCTCAACAACGTCGTCCGCGTCACCGTGCAGGCCCTCGCCTCGGTGCTCGGCGGCACCCAGTCGCTGCACACCAACGGCTACGACGAGGCCCTCGCGTTGCCCACCGAACAGGCGGCCACGTTGGCCCTTCGCACGCAGCAGGTGATCGGCTACGAGTCGGGGGCCGCGATGACCGCCGATCCGCTGGCCGGCAGCTATCACGTGGAGCGGCTGACCGACGAGTTGGAACGCGCCGCGACCGCATTGCTCGCGCGCGTCGACGAACTGGGCGGCGCGGCGCGCGCGATCGACGGCCGGTTCTTCCAGGAGGAGATCGCGCGGAGCGCGTACGAGTACCAATTGAGCGTCGAGCGCGGCGACACGGTGGTGGTGGGCGTGAACAAGTTCGCCGACCAGGACGCGCCGCCGGTCATCCCCACGCCCGATTACTCCGAATTGGAGCGCGGGCAGGTGGCGCGCGTGAAGGCCGCCAAGGCCGGTCGCGCCGCCGCCGCGTTGGCGCGAACGCTCGACGCGCTCGGTGCCGCTGCCGTCGGCTACGCCGATGGGGCGACGATTGCCGATCGGGTGCCGCTCATGCCCCTGATCATCGACGCGGTGCGCGCGCGCGCGTCCGTGGGCGAGATTGCGGACGTTCTGCGCGGCCGTTGGGGCGAGTACCGGCCCGGCTGACGCCACGGCGAGCGTGGCACGTGCCCTTGAACGGCCCTCACGCGGCGGGTAGCTTTCGCTGTCTTAAGTCCCCGCGAAATGCCTACTTACGAGTACCGCTGCCCCAACGGCCACGACTTCGAGAAGTTCTACCGGACGATCAGCGCGTCCCAGTCGGAAGTCCCCTGCCCGGAATGCGGTGCCGTCGGAGTCCGGCAGCTGTCGGCCGGCGCCGGCCTGCTGTTCAAGGGTTCGGGGTTCTACCTGACGGACTACGGCAAGAACGCCCATGCCACGCGCGGTGACGCCAAGGCGGCGCGCCCGACGGGCGAGGGCGCCAAGCCCAGCGGCGAAGGGGCGGCGGGTGGTGGTTCCGGAGGCGAGGCCGGCAAGGGTTCGTCCTCCGGCGGATCGGACGCGAAGACGAGCACGGGCGTCACTTCCGGCGCCGACAAGAGCACACCCAAGAAAGGCGATTGATGGCCGGTGACGAACTCCTGCGCGCCGAGCTCACGCGGGCGGCGCGGGCTCTGGGCGCGCCCGACGATGTGACGCCCCTCCTCGAACGTCCGCGCGATCCGGCGTTCGGCGATTGGGCCACGAACCTGGCCATGACGCTGGCCAAGCCGCTCGGCCGGAAGCCGCGTGACCTGGCGCAACAGCTCATCGACGCCATGGATCTCGCGCGCGGCGGGGTTCGTTCCGCGGAGATCGCGGGTCCCGGATTCATCAATTTCCGTGTGGCCACCGACACCCTCGCCCACGGGTTGCTGGCGCTGGTCCAGGCGGGGCGCGCATACGGCCGCGACCATTTGGCGGCCGGGCAGGCCGTGAACGTCGAGTTCGTGTCGGCCAACCCCACCGGGCCGCTGCACGTGGGGCACGGGCGCCAGGCCGCGCTCGGCGACGCCATCTCGTCCCTGCTCGAAGCCACCGGATGGGCGGTCACGCGCGAGTTCTACTACAACGACGCCGGGGCGCAGATCATGAATCTCGCCATCAGCGTGCGGGCGCGGATCGCGCAGCTGCACGGCCGGTCGGTCGAGATTCCGGAGGGCGGCTACCACGGCGAGTACATCCGGGAGATTGCCCAACGGTACCTGGATGGGCACCCCGGCGATCCGGACGGCGCCGATCTCGACGCGGTGCGGCGCTTCGCGGTGCAGGAGTTGCGCCGCGAGCAGGACCGCGACCTGCAGGCGTTCGGGGTGAAGTTCGACGTGTACTTCCTGGAGTCGTCGCTGTATGCCGACGGGAAGGTGGGCGAAACGATCGATCGACTGGTGGCGGCCGGCCATACGTACGAGAAGGACGGCGCCCTCTGGCTCAAGACCACCGACTTCGGCGACGACAAGGACCGCGTCATGCGCCGGAGCGCGGAGAAGGGGGGCGAGCCCACCTACTTCGTGCCCGACGTCGCGTACCATGTCACCAAATGGGAACGTGGGTTCAAGCGCGCCATCAACGTGCAGGGATCGGACCATCACAGCACGGTCACCCGAGTGCGCATCGGGCTTCAGGCGCTCGATATCGGGATCCCCGAGGGATACCCCGAGTACGTGCTGCATCAGATGGTGACGGTGATGAAGGGCGGCGAGGAAGTGAAGATCTCGAAGCGTGCCGGCAGCTACGTCACCGTGCGCGACCTGATCGACGAGGTGGGACGCGACGCGGTCCGCTACTTCTTCCTCATGCGCAAAGGCGACTCGCAGTTGCAGTTCGATGTCGACCTCGCGCGCTCCCAGTCGGAGGAGAATCCGGTCTACTACATCCAGATGGCGCACGCCCGGATGTCGGGGATCTTCCGCGTGGGCGAGATCGACGCGGCGTCGGTCACGGGCGAGGGTGTCGACTTCACCCAACTCGCCCGGCCCGAGGAGGGAGAGCTGATCAAGGCGCTGCTGGATTATCCGGCGCTCGTTGCCGGAGCAGCCGCCGCGTTGGAACCTCACCGGGTGGCCAACTACCTGCACGATCTCGCGGGCAAGGTCCACCTGTGGTACCACTCGGCCCACGTGCTCAACGAACCCGAGCCGGTCATGAACGCCCGGCTCGCCCTCGCCCGCGCCTCGCAGATCGTGTTGTACAACGGACTCACCCTACTCGGCATCTCAGCCCCGGAGCGCATGTGAAGCAGACCGTGCTGGTGGTCGGCTCGGTCGCCCTCGATTCCGTGGAAACGCCGTTCGGCAAGGCGGACAACGTGATCGGCGGATCGGCCAACTTCTTCTCCGCCTCGGCCAGCCACCTCGCGCGCGTGCGCGTGGTGGGCGTGGTCGGCAACGACTACCCGATGAACCGGCTGGAGCCGCTCATCCGGCGCGGCGTCGATTTCGCCGGCGTCGAAACCGCAGATGGGCCGTCGTTCCGCTGGCGTGGCCGCTACCGCCACGACCTCAACGTCGCCGAGACGCTCGAGACCCACCTCGGGGTATTCTCCAACTTCCACCCGAAAATTCCCGAGCAGTTCAGCGACTCGCCGTTCGTGTTCCTCGGAAACATCGATCCGCGCCTCCAGCTCGACGTGCTC
This sequence comes from uncultured Gemmatimonadaceae bacterium, assembly GCA_963814345.1. Classification (GTDB taxonomy): domain Bacteria; phylum Gemmatimonadota; class Gemmatimonadetes; order Gemmatimonadales; family Gemmatimonadaceae; genus JAGWRI01. The sequence goes on from CAWFCT010000022.1 coordinate 326,795, forward strand.
GACCAGGTGCGCGAGCCGACGCTCGTCGCCTGCGATACGATGAACTTCTGGATCGAGAGCCGGCGCCCTGAACTGCTGTCGCTGCTGGAGCGCGTGGACGCGATCACGCTCAACGACGGCGAGGCCCGGCAACTCACCGAACAGTTCAACCTGGTGAAGGCCGCCAAGTGGATCATGGATCGCGGGCCAAAGCTCGTGATCATCAAGAAGGGCGAACATGGGGCGTTCATGTTCACGCCGACCTCCGTGTTCTTCGCGCCCGCCTATCCGCTGGAGGAAGTCTTCGATCCGACGGGGGCCGGCGACTCGTTCGCCGGCGGGTTCATGGGCTACCTGGCCCATACCGGCGACGTGTCCGAGGAGAATCTGCGCCGCGCCGTCATCTACGGCAGCGCCATGGGGTCGTTCGCCGTCGAGAAGTTCTCGGTCGAGCGCCTGCTCGAGATCGAGCCGAGTGACGTCGACCGCCGCGTGCGGGAGTTCCACCGCCTGGTGTCGTTCGAAGCGGAGATGCTTGGATGAGCGAGGCCCCTCTCGACTATCGATCGTCCGGCGTGGACATCGATGCCGCGGACGACGCCAAGCAGCGCATCAAGCGCCTGGTCGAATCGACGTTCACCGCCGGCGCGCGGGGCAGCTTCGGCGGGTTTGGCGGGATGTTCCGCCTCCCGCAAGACGCGAAGCAGCCCGTGCTCGTGTCCAGCGCCGACGGCGTGGGCACCAAGATCAAGGTCGCCGTCGAATCGGGCCGCTATGACACGGTGGGGCACGATCTGGTGAACCACTGTGTGAACGACATCCTGGTGCAGGGCGCATCGCCGCTCTTCTTCCTCGACTACGTGGCGTTCGGTGTGCTCGTGCCCGCGGTCGTCGAGGCGATCGTGACCGGCGTGGCCGCGGGATGCCGTGACAACGGGTGTGCGCTCGTCGGTGGCGAGACCGCCGAGATGCCCGGCCTCTATACGCCGCCGGACTTCGACCTGGCGGGGTTCATCGTCGGCTATGTGGAGGAAGACGCGATCCTCTCGGCCGATCGCGTGCGCGATGGCGACGTGCTGCTTGGCCTGGCCAGCAGCGGCCTCCACACCAACGGGTATTCGCTGGCCCGGCGCATCGTGGCGGAGCGCATGCGACTCGGGATGAACGACGTATTCCCGGGGGAGGACGGCACGGTGGCGGACGTGCTGCTCCGGATCCACCGGTCGTATCTGGGGGCTCTGCGTCCGGTGCTCGGCCGGATCCGTGCGCTGGCTCACATTACGGGCGGCGGGCTGCCCGGAAATCTGGGAAGAGTGATCCCCGACACATTGGATGCGGACGTCGATGCGCGTGCGTGGCGCGTGCCGAACTTGTTCGTCCAATTGCAGCGGGCTGGAGGTGTGCCGACGTCCGACATGTACCGATCGTTCAACATGGGGATCGGGATGGTCGTGATCGTCGCGCCTTCCGACGCCGAGGCCGTTCTGGCCTCCGTCGCCGCTACCGGATGCGAGGGGTGGCAGGTGGGCCGTGTGGTTCGCGGTTCGGGTCGCCCAAACATTTACCACGCGGAGGAGTTATGAAGGCAAGAGGCATGTTCGGTGCGGTCGGCGCACTGCTGCTGACGGCATCGGCGGCCCTGGCGCAGTCGACGTCTTGTCCGGGCGGTGCGCTCGGGAGTTCTGCGCAGGTAACGCAGGATGCCTGCCAGCAGGCGGTCGACGTGTTCCAATACATGGCGCCGCAGCTCGGCACGGCGATCGCCGGCGGCAACGCGACGCTCGGACAGGGCGGGATCCTTGGCGGGTTCGGCCACTTCTCGCTCGGCATCCGGGCCAACGTCGTGGCGGGCACGCTCCCGCAGGTGGATCAGTTCAACACCCGGATCACCGGTGCGAGCCCCGCGCAGACGCTGCCCACGAAGACCAATCAACCGCTGCCCATGCCGGTCGTCGATGCGGCCATCGGCCTCTGGAACGGGATGCCCCTGGGCGTCACCAACGTGCTCGGGCTGGACTTCCTCGTGAACGTCTCGTACATCCCGAACGTGAATCAGAATAGCCTCAACGTGAACACCCCCAACGGGTCGCTCAAGTTCGGATACGGGGCGCGGCTGGGGATTCTCAAGGAGTCGATCGTCGTGCCCGGGGTCGCGCTCACGTATCTGAAGCGCGATCTGCCCACGGTGACGCTCGATGGCACGTCGAACGGGGCCTCCTTCAACGTGTCGAACATGGATATCGGAACCACCGCGTGGCGTCTGGTGGCCAGCAAGCACTTCATCCTATTCGGGCTTGCCGCCGGTGTCGGCCAGGACAAGTACAGCACCAGCGCAACCGTTCAGGGAAGCGCGATGGGGCAGCAGTCGGCGCAGGTTTCGTTGTCCCAGGACATGACGCGGACCAACATGTTCGCCGATCTCTCGCTCAATCTCCCGATCCTCAAACTCGTCGGCGAAGTGGGCCAGGTGTCCGGCGGCTCGGTGGCCACGTACAACTCGTTCGCGAACAAGGATGCGAACGCGTCGCGCCTCTACGGTTCCGTGGGGCTTCGCTTCGCATGGTAGCGCGTGACTGATCCCGGCGGCTCGGCGTTCATGCGCCGGGCCCTGGACCTGGCCCTCGAGGGCTGGGGCAAGACGGCGCCGAACCCCATGGTCGGCGCCGTCCTCGTCCGCGACGGCGTGGTGGTGGGCGAGGGATATCATGCCCGCTTCGGCGAGGCGCATGCCGAGGTGGCGGCGCTGCGAGCCGCCGGAGAGCGCGCCCGGGGCGCGACGCTGTACGTGACGCTCGAACCGTGCGCGCACCAGGGAAAGACGCCCCCGTGCACCGAGGCGATCGCCGCGGCGGGGGTGCGGCGCGTGGTGATTGCCGTCGGCGATCCCAATCCGGCGGCGGCGGGCGGCGCCGAACGGCTGCGGGACGCCGGGATTGCCGTGGAGTTGGGAGAGGGCGAGGCCGCCGCGCGCGACTTGAACGCGCCGTTCTTTCACCGGTTCGCCCACCCCGAACGTCCGTTCGTGACACTCAAGCTGGCGGTGTCCATCGACGGCGCGATCGCCGCCGCCGACCGGAGCACCACCACGCACCTCACCGGGGCCGAGTCGCGGCGCGAAGTCCACCGCCTGCGGGCGGGCCACGATGCGATCGCCGTCGGCATCGGGACGGTGCTGGGCGACGATCCGGCGCTGACGGTGCGCGATTGGGAGCCACCGCGTGTCCCGCTGCGCCGGGTCGTGTTCGATTCCACGCTGCGTATACCGCCCGATTCCGGGCTCGTTCGAACCGCCCGCCAGACGCCGGTCATCGTCGTGGCCCGGGAGCCGCAACCACAGCGGGCGCGCACCCTCGAGGCGTCGGGGGTCGACGTGGTGGTCGCTTCCGGGCTGCCCGAGGCCCTGCAGGCGCTGGCGCAGCGTGGCGTCGGGTCCCTGCTCGTCGAGGGGGGAGCCCGCCTGGCGGGCAGCTTCCTCGAGCGCGCCGCCGTGGATCGCTTGATTATCTTTCAAGCGCCGGTGGTGCTGGGGCATGGCGCCCTCAATGCCTTCGCGTTTGCGCCGCCGGCGGACGTCGCACGCCTTGCACGCCTGCGGGTACTCGAACGCCGGGTGCTGGGCGACGACGTCATGACGACCTATGCGCTGGGAGCGTCTTAGTGTTCAGCGGGCTGGTTGACAGCGTCGGCACCATCGAGCACGTGGCCGGAACGGCGGCGGGACGCGAGTTCCGCATCGCCAGCCGGTACGACGACCTCGCCGACGGCGAGAGCATTGCCGTCAACGGGGCCTGCCTCACCGTGCGCGAGCACGGCCCTGGCTGGTTCACGGTCGCTGCCGTCGCCACCACGCTCGACCGCACCACCATCGGGTCATGGACCGCGGGGCGCGAGGTGAATCTCGAGCGCGCGCTCCGCGCCGCCGACCGGCTCGGCGGGCACCTGGTGCTCGGGCACGTGGACGGCGTGGGGCGCGTCACCGGCCTCGAGCAGCGGGGCGACGCCCGACTGGTCGACCTTGCCCTCCCGCCCGATCTGGCGGAGCTTATGGTACCGCATGGGTCGCTGACGGTGGACGGCGTGAGCCTCACCGTCAACGCGCTTCCGGCGCCGGATGCAGTTCAGCTGTCCCTGATCGAGTACACGCTTCGCCACACCACCCTCGGCGCGCTGGCTGAGGGATCGGAGGTTCAGGTGGAGGCGGACGTGATCGGCAAATACGTGCAACGACTCATGACGTCCAACAGGACGCGAGTGATATGACTTTCGGATCCGTAGACCAAGCCATTGCCGACATCAAGGCCGGCAAGCTCGTCATCGTGGCCGACGACGAGGATCGCGAGAACGAAGGCGATCTGATCGGCGCCGCGCAGCTCATGACGGCCGACGGGATCAACTTCATGATCCGCCAGGCCGGCGGCCTCGTCTGCCTCGCGCTCACCGCGGAGCGCGTGGAGCAGCTCGACCTCGCGCCGATGAGCGAGACCAACCCCGACGAATACCGCACCGCCTACACGGTGAGCATCGACGCCGTGGCGCGGTTCGGCGTGACCACGGGGATCAGCGCGCAGGATCGTGCGACGACGATCCGCGTGGCAGTCGATCCCGCCACCGCGCCGTCCGATCTCCGGCACGGCGGGCACGTGTTCCCGCTCCGGGCCCGCGAGGGCGGGGTGTTGCAGCGGGTGGGACACACCGAGGCAGCGATCGATCTCGCGCGGCTGGCCGGGCTGTACCCCGCCGGCGTCATCTGCGAGATCCTGAACGAGGACGGCAGTGCCGCGCGCCGCGGCAATCTCGAAACCTTCGCCGAGCGGCACGGCCTGACGTTCATCACCGTGGCCCAACTCGTTGCGCACCGGCTCAAGAACGAGCGCCTGGTGCACCGGGTGGCCGAGGCCCGGCTGCCCACCGAGTTCGGGACGTGGCAGATTCTCGGGTACAAGAACGACGTCGACCCCCACGAGCACGTGGCGTTGGTGTACGGCGACGTGGCCGATGGGGAGAAGGTGTTGGTCCGCATGCACTCCAAGTGCCTCACCGGCGACGTGTTTCACTCCAAGCGCTGCGATTGCGGCTGGCAGCTGGATACCGCGATGCGGATGATCGCCGACGAAGGGCGCGGGGTGATCGTGTACCTGGATCAGGAAGGGCGGGGCATCGGATTGTTGAACAAGCTCAAGGCCTACGAACTCCAGGATACCGGCATCGATACCGTCGAAGCCAACGAGCGGCTGGGCTTCAAGCCGGACCTCCGCAACTACGGGATCGGCGCGCAGATCCTGCTCGACATCGGGCTCAAGTCGATCCGGCCCATCACCAACAATCCGCGGAAGATGGTCGGTCTCGAAGGGTATGGGCTGCGGGTCGAAGAGCGGGTGCCCATCGTCCAGCCGGCGCAGGAAGAGAACGCCGGGTACATGAAGACCAAGCGCGAGAAGCTCGGCCACCTCCTCGTCTCCTAAATGGCAGAATTTTCGGGATCGCCTTCGGGCCGGGGCCGGCGGGTGGCGGTCGTGGCGAGCCGGTTCAACGACACAATCACGAGCAAGCTGGTGGACGGGGCCACGGACGCTCTCGTGCGCCACGACGTGGCGGCCGACAACATCGACGTGGTCTGGGTGCCGGGCGCGTGGGAGTTGCCGGCCGCGGTGCGCCGGCTCATGGACAGCGAGCGGTACGATGCCGTCGTCGCACTGGGCGCGGTGATCCGGGGGGAAACTCCGCACTTCGACTTCGTGGCCGGCGAGTCGGCCAGAGGACTGGCCAGGGCGTCCGCCGAGTTCGACGTCCCGATTGGCTTCGGGGTGCTGACCTGCGACACGATGGATCAGGCCGAGGCCCGCGCCGGCGGCGCGCACGGCAACAAGGGGTGGGACGCCGCGCTGGCGGCGCTCGAGATGGCCGACCTCTTCGACCGCCTGGACGCATCGCATGAGGGTTGAGACCCGGGCCCGCGCCCGGGCGCTGCAGGCGCTCTACGCGTGGGACCTCCGCGGCGAGCCCGACCTCGAGCGTGTGGCCACCATGATCTGGGACGATCTGGGCATCGCGCCGGAGGAGCGCCGTCTGGCGGGCTTGCTCGTCCGCGAGATGCAGCAGCACGGCCGGGAGATCGACCGCGAGTTGGCCGACGTGACCACGAATTGGCGGCTCGAGCGGTTGGGCGTGATCGAACGGAGTGTGCTGCGCGTGGCCGCGGCGGAGCTCCGGCGTGGCGAAACGCCGGCACGCGTGGTGATTCAGGAGGCGCTGCGACTGGCCGAGCGGTATGGCAGCGAGCAGAGCGCGCGGTTCGTGAACGGCGTGCTCGACGCGCTGGCGCGTCGCATGGGCCGCCTCTGATGCGCCTCCTCGTCGTCAACTGGCAGGATCGGGAGAATCCGCTGGCTGGGGGCGCCGAAATTCACCTCCACGAGATCTTCGGCCGGCTGGCGTCGCGTGGGCACCGGGTCACGCTGCTCTGCGGTGGCTGGCCCGATGCGCCTCCCCGCGCCGAATTGGATGGCATCCAGGTGCATCGCGTGGGAACCCGGCACTCGTTTCCGTTCGTGGCCCGCCGGTATTATGCCCGCCATCTCGCCGGCACCTGCGACGTGCTCGTCGAGGACGTGAACAAGATTCCCCTGTACACCCCGCGCTGGGGCGCCCCGCGCGCGATGACTCTGGTACCCCACCTGTTCGGTGCCACGGCGTTCCAGGAATTTGCGGCGCCCCTTGCCGCCGCGGTGTGGCTCGCCGAGCGGCCGCTCGGACGCGTGTATCGCGGGACGCCGTTCGAGGCCATCAGCCAGAGCACCGCCGACGACCTGGTGCACCGCGGGATTCCACGCGCGCACATTGAAGTGATCTATCCCGGGATCGATGCCGAGTCGTACACCCCCGCCGCGGGCACGCGGGCAGCGGTGCCGACCTTCTCCTACCTGGGCCGGCTCAAACACTACAAGGGCGTGCATCTGGTCATCCAGGCCTTTGCGGCGATGCGGCACCGCGAGGCGGTATTGGAGATTGCAGGTGCGGGCGACTATCGTCCAACGTTGGAACGACTTGCCGCTTCGCTTGACCTCGGCACGCGGGTGCGGTTTCTTGGGCGTATCAGCGAGCAGGAGAAGCTGGCGCTGTTGCGCCGGTCGTGGGGGTTGGCGTTCGCGTCACCCAAGGAGGGGTGGGGGATCACGAACCTGGAAGCCGCGGCGTGTGCCACGCCCGTCGTCGCCTCCAACTCGCCGGGTATCCGGGAGTCCGTGAAGGATGGTGAGACGGGCTTTCTGGTCCCGCACGGCGACACGCGCGCCATGGCCGAGGTGATGGACCGGCTGGCCGGGGACGCCGCCCTGGTGGAGCGCCTGGGGGGGCAGGCGCGCCGGTTCGCCGAGACCTTCACTTGGGACCGTGCCGCCGACCAGACCGAAGAGCACCTTGCCCGCGTTCACGCGCCGGAGGATACCGCTGGATGAAAGTCATTTTCCACGCCCACCACGCCCCGATTTCCGACCGCATGCGTCGCCGCGCGCGGCTCGGCGTTTCCAAGCTCGCCGAGCGGCTCGGCCGCCCGGTGGACGCCGTCATCCGATTCGAAGATGACGGGCCGGCCCGGCGCGTCGAGATCATGCTGCACGCGCCGCGTCGAAAGCCGCTCGTCGCCACCGCCAGCGGACGCTACGCCGGCGTGGCGCTTGGTGAGGCGCTCGGTCGCCTCGAGACGCAGGTGGACACGCAGCGGCGCAAGCGGTTGGCCCGCCGCAAGGCGCACGCGTGAAGAAGCCGCTACTCACGGCTGGCAGCCTGCTGGAGCGCATGCGCGACACGCTCCAGCTGGCGCACGTGGATGGGACCGGCACGCTGGAGCGCGAGATCACGAGTCCGAACATCTCCAGTCCGGGACTCGTGCTCGCCGGCTACACCGAACGGTTTCCGGGGCACCGGCTGCAGGTGTTCGGTGAGACGGAGATCACGTATCTCTCGACGCGCGAGGCGGCGGAACGGGCGCACGTGCTGCAGCTGTTCTTCTCGCACGCCATTCCGTGCGTCTTCGTGACCAAGGGGCTCCAGCCGCCGGCGGATATGGTGACGGCGGCGGCCGACGCCCGGGTTCCGATTCTCACCTCGACGTTGAAGACCAACGAGTTCTACACGCGGATCAAGCCGTGGCTCGAGGACGAGTTCGCGCCCACCACGAGTCTGCACGGCTCGCTGGCCGACGTGTTCGGGGTCGGACTGCTGTTCGTCGGGCGGAGCGGGATCGGCAAGTCGGAATGCGTACTCGATCTCGTGGAGCGCGGCCATCGGCTGGTGGCGGACGACCTCGTGTTCGCCAAGCGACGCGGGACCGACGTGCTCATCGGCACCGGCCACGAGATGCAACGCCACTGCATGGAGATCCGCGGCATCGGGCTGGTGGATGTCCCGGCCATCTTCGGGGTGCGTGCGGTCCGCCAGCAGAAGCGCATCGAGGTGGTGGTGCAGTTGGAGGAGTGGCACCAGGATACGTACATCGAGCGTACGGGACTCGACGGACAGACGGCCACGATCCTCGACGTGGACCTGCCGAAGATCACGGTCCCTCTGAATCCGGGCAAGAACATCACGGTCGTGGCGGAGGTGATCGCGATGAACCATCTGCTCAAGTACAGCGGGTTCGATCCAGCCGAGCGGTTCAACGCCCGGCTCATCGGCCGCATGCGCGAGGCTGCCGACGTGAAACGGTATCTCCAGCAAGATGACGAATAGCGGGCCGCGCGCCATCGTCGCCGGGCACGGCGACTTCGCGGCCGGGCTCGTCTCGGCGGTGGAGGTGATCACCGGGCGGGGCGGCCTGTTCCACCCGGTGGCGGTGCCCGAGCTGAGCGCGGCCGACATCGAGACGCTGTTGCGCGAGACGATGGAGCAGACCGGTGCGCGCGTGCTGTTCACCGACCTGCACGCCGGGAGCTGTACCATGGCGGCGCGGCGCATTCTGCGCGGTATGCCGGACGCGGTGCTCGTCTCGGGCGCGAATCTCCCGGCGCTGCTCGACTTCGCGTTCGCGGAATCGAAGCCGGCGGTCACAGCGGCGCGTCACGCGGCCGACCGCGGACGGGCCGCGATCACGGCGGTGGAGGGCACGCCGTGACCCTCGCGCTCTACCGCATCGACGACCGGCTGATCCACGGCCAGGTGGTGTTGGGGTGGGGGCAGCCGCTCGACGCCGGATTCATCGTACTGGTCGATGACGCCGTGGCGCTCAGCGAGTGGGAGCGTGAGTTGTACCAGATGGCGGTTCCGCCCGGCACGGAGGTGTATTTCCACACCACCGACGAGTGCCCGGCCGCGCTGCAACGGTATCGCGACGATCCGCGCCCGGGCATTCTGCTCACCGCCGACGTCGAGACCATGCGGGCCCTCGTCGACATGGGCGTGGTGCCCGCCGTGAACGTGGGCGGCATCCACCATCGCGGCGATCGGACGCAACGGCTCCGCTACGTGTTCCTGTCGCCGGCAGAGGAGCAGGCGCTACGCGCGATCGTCGCGCGCGGCGTCCCGGTCACCGCGCAGGACGTCCCCTCGGCGCGGCCCGTGCCGCTGGACGAAGTGCTCGCGACCCACCACGCCCCGTGAACATCGTGGACGTGGTGCCGATCGCGCTCCTCGGAGGCGTGGCCGGGCTGGATACGGTCAGCTTTCCGCAGGCGATGATTTCCCGGCCGCTGGTGGCGGCGACGCTGGGCGGCGCGCTCGTGGGGGCGCCGGCGGCCGGCCTGCTCATCGGGGTCGTGCTCGAACTGATCGCACTGGAGACGATGCCGGTGGGAGCGTCACGGTATCCGGAATGGGGTTCCGCGTCGGTCGTGGCGGGGGCGATCTATGGCGGGGCCGCGCCCGGAACCGTGGGCGCGCTCATCGTCGCCGTGCTCGGCGCGCTGCTGTTCGCCTGGCTGGGCGGCTGGTCCATGGTCACCCTGCGGCAGCACAACGCCGTCGTCGCGCGCAGCCGCCGGGTGGCCCTCGAAGCCGGCTCGCGCGGCGCCGTGGTCGACGTGCAGTTGGCGGGTCTCACCGGGGACTTCGTCCGGGCGGTGCTCGTCAGCGCGGCGGCGTACCTCGTGCTCGTCCCCGCCGAGCACGTCGTGCTCCAACGCTGGACGCTGGGCGAACACTGGTCGCGGGCCCTCCTGGTCGCGACTGCCGCGAGCGTGGCGCTGGGCTCTGCGTGGAAGCTCTTTCATTCGACGAGTGGCGCGCGCTGGTTCTTTCTGGGCGGGCTCGGCATCGGCCTGCTCGTGCTGGCGATGCGATGAGAGAGGCATCGATCGTCCCGCCGCCGCCGCCCGCGCTCCGGGTGCGCGCCGCCGTGCTCCTGCGCCTCCTCGCCATCCAGGGCTCGTGGAACTACGAGACGCTGATGGGGAATGGGATCGCGTTCTGTCTCGAGCCGGCGTTGCGCCGGCTACCCGGCGGGGTACACACGCCGGCGTTCAAGGCGGCCATCGCGCGTCAGAGTCGATACTTCAACGCCCACCCCTACCTGGCGGCGTTCGCGGTCGGCGCGCTGGCCCGCGCCGAACTCGACGGGGAACCGCCCGAACGTATCGAGCGGTTCCGCACGGCGTTGTGCGGCCCGTTGGGGAGCGTCGGCGACCGCCTGGTCTGGGCGGGGTGGCTCCCGCTCTCCTCGTTTCTCGCCCTGGCGCTGTTCGGGCTCGGCAGCTCGGCGGCGGTCGTCGTCATCGCCTTCCTTGCCGTCTACAACGCCGGCCACGTGGCACTGCTGCTGTGGGGCATGCGGACCGGGTGGAACCAGGGCCTGCGCGTGGCCGCGGGACTCGGACACCCCGTGCTGCGGCGCGGACCGGCGTTCATGGCCCGCACGGCGGCGTTGGCCGCCGGCGTCGCCATTCCCCTCGCGTTCACCCGCGTCGTGGGCGAGGGGCGCACGCTCCTCGGCGAGATTCTGCTGGCCACACTCGTCGGCGCCATCGTCGTCGTCAAAGCGCAGTCGCGACTGGAAGGATGGCGGTTCGCGCTGCTGATGGTCTCGGCTTTCGTCCTCTTCTCGGTGATCCGTTGATGGCTGAACGCACGGTGACGATCGTCAACAAGGTCGGGCTGCATGCCCGGCCGGCCGCCCAGATCGTGAAGCTGGCGTCGCGGTTCAAGAGCGACATCACGATCAGCCGCGACGACCTCGAAGTGAACGGGAAGAGCATCATGGGCGTCATGATGCTCGCCGCCGAGCGCGGCACGGACCTCCTGCTGCGGGCCGATGGGCCGGACGCCGAGGCGGCCCTCGACGCCCTCGCCCAACTCATCGCCGACGGCTTCGGAGAACCCTGATGGATCGCGTGCTCACCGGAATTCCCGCGTCGGCGGGCATCGCCGTCGGCAGCATCCACCTCCTGCGGTGGGAGGTGCCCGATGTTCCGCACCGGCTGATCCCGGAAGACCAGGTACCGGCCGAACTGCGGCGCTTCCACGCTGCGGTGGACCGGGCCAAGGATCGGCTGAATCAGGTGCGGGCGCGTGTCGAGGCGGCCGCGGGTCGCGAGGAAGCCGCGATCTTCGACGTCCAGCATTCGATTCTCGAAGACACGGACCTGCTGGCGGGCGTCGAGGAGTTCATCCGCCAGAAGCTGGCCGCGGAGAAGGCGTTCGATCTCGTGATGCTCGAATGGCGCCAGCGCTTCGCCCGCCATTCCGTGGCGATGCTCCGCGAGCGGGTGAGCGACCTGACCGATGTCCACATCCGCGTGCTCTCCCTGCTCCTCGATCTGCCGGACCACGACCCCGTGGGCCTGGCGCGGGGCGAGCGGGCGATTCTGGTCACGCATGATCTGACGCCGGGGCTCACCGTCCAACTGGATCGCGAGGCCATCGTCGGCATCGCCACCGACGCCGGCACCCGCACGTCGCACGTGGCGATTCTCGCCCGGTCGCTGCACCTGCCGGCGGTCGTCGGGCTGCGCAACGCCGCGCATTCGTTGGCCGGTGGGGAGCGCGCCATTCTCGACGGCACCAACGGCAGCCTCACCATCAACCCCACCGATACCGAGATCGATGAATATCGGGAGCGCGCGCGTCAGGAGGAGGTGGTCGAGGCCGAACTCAGCCGGCTCTCCGATCTGGCAAGCGTGAGCCTCGATGGAATTCCCGTCACGCTGCGTGCCAACGTGGACCTGCCCGAGGAGGCCGAGGCGGCTCGTGCGAGCGGCGCCGACGGCGTCGGGCTCATGCGTACGGAGTTCCTGGTCGTCGGCCGCGCGACGATGCCCGACGAGGAAGAACAGTACCGGAGCTACCGGCGCGTGGTCGAGGCGTTCGCCGGCAAGCCGGTGGTGATCCGCACCTTCGACATCGGCGGTGACAAGCTGCCGGTGGGTGGATTCCCCACCGAGCCGAATCCCTTCCTCGGCTGGCGCGCCATCCGGATGTGCCTCGACCAGCCGGCCATCTTCCGAACGCAGTTGCGCGCCCTGATGCGTGCCGGCGTGCACGGAGATCTCCGCATCATGCTGCCGCTCGTCGTGTCGGTGGCCGAAGTCCGCCAGTCACGGGAACTGATGGCCGAGGCCGCGGAGGAGTTGGAAGCACGGGGCGTGGAGTTCCGGCGTGACCTGTCGCTCGGCATCATGGTCGAGACGCCGGCCGCGGCCGTGGCCGCCGACACCTTCACCGGAGAGGTCGCCTTCCTGAGCATCGGGACCAACGATCTGGTGCAGTACACGCTGGCCGTCGATCGCGGCAATGCGAACCTGGCCAACCGGTACACACCGCTGCATCCCGCTGTCCTGCGACTGATCCGCCGAATCGTGGATGTGGGGGAACAGGCCAAGCTGGAAGTCGGGGTATGTGGGGAGATGGCTTCCCAGCCGCTGATGGCGTACGCGCTCCTCGGGCTCGGGGTGCGTCAACTCAGCGTGGCCCCGCGGTCGCTGCCGGTCGTCAAGCGCATCGTTCGCAGTGTCAGCGTGCGGGACGCCGAAGTGGCGGCCACCGCCGCGTTGCACGCGGCGACGGCGGCCGACGCCGAAGCGGAGTTGCTCCGGCGCCTGCACGACGCGATCGGCGATCTCGCCCTGCACTGACGGCGGGTTGCCCGACCGTCCTCGCCCCCCTTATTCTCCCTCAGACGCGGCGCGCTTCGGCGCGCCGATGCCGTTCCACTCACCTTCACCGAGTCCCCAGTGCGCGACCGTCATCCGTTCACATCCGAATCCGTCACCGAAGGCCACCCCGACAAGGTCGCCGACGCGATCTCCGATGCCGTGCTCGATGCCATTCTCGCCGATGACGCGAACGCGCGCGTGGCGTGCGAGACGCTCGTCACGACCGGGATGGCGTGTGTGGCCGGCGAGATCACCACCAACACGTACGTGCACATCCCGGACATCGTCCGCAACACCATCCGCGACATCGGGTACACGGACGCCGGGTACGGATTCGACTCGCACACGTGCTCCGTGCTCAGCACCATCGACCGCCAGTCGTCGGACATCGCGATGGGCGTCGACACCGGCGGCGCGGGCGACCAGGGCATGATGTTCGGGTACGCCTCGGACGAGACCGATGCGTTGATGCCGATGCCGATCATGCTCGCCCACCAGCTGACGCGGGCCCTTGCCGATCAGCGAAAGAGCGGCGCCATGCCATGGCTCCGGCCTGACGGCAAGTCACAGGTCACGGTCATCTACGAGGATCACCGCCCGGTGGCCATCGACACCGTGGTCATCTCCACGCAGCACGCGCCCGGCGTCTCCAACCGCCGGATTCGCAGCGAAGTCATCGAGCGAATCATCGAGCCGGTGCTGCCCGCCGAACTCGTGACCAAACGCCCCAAGTACCATATCAACCCCACCGGCCGATTCGTGGTCGGCGGCCCACAGGGCGATGCCGGGCTCACCGGGCGCAAGATCATCGTCGATACCTACGGAGGCATGGGACGCCACGGCGGCGGCGCGTTCAGCGGCAAGGATCCGTCCAAGGTCGACCGCTCGGGTTCGTACGCAGCGCGCTGGGTGGCGAAGAACATCGTCGCGGCCAAGCTGGCCACACGTTGCGAGGTGCAACTCGCCTACGCGATCGGCGTGGCCGAGCCGGTCTCGGTGATGGTCGATTCGTTCGGAACGGGCGCCGTGCCGGATCGCGTCATCCGGCAGGCGGTCCGTGAGGTGTTCGACCTCACGCCGCGTGCCATCATCCAGGCGCTGTCTCTCCGCAAGCCCATCTTCTCGCCCACGGCCGCCTACGGCCACTTCGGGCGCGAACCGGAGCGGGTGGGCCGGGGCAGGCATGCCAGCACGACGTTCACGTGGGAACGCACCGATCGCGCGTCGGCCCTCAAGCGCGCCGTGCGGTGATGTAGCGGGAGGTCGCATGATCGAGATGGTGGTCGCCAAACTCGCCGTCGACGCGTCGACGCGGAATTACGTCGTCATCCTGCAGGAGAAGGACGGCGAGCGGGTCCTGCCGATCTGGATCGGGCAGCCCGAGGCGGAGTCGATCATCGTGGAGATGCACCAGATCGCGCACTCGCGCCCGCTCACGCATGATCTCTGCCGCACGCTCATCCGGACGCTCGGGGCCCAACTCGAGCGCATCGACATCACCCGCATCGAGGAGCGGACGTTCTATGCCGAAATCCACCTCGTGCATGCCGGTGAGCGGCTGACCGTCGATGCGCGCCCGTCCGATAGCATCGCCATCGCGCTCCGCCTGGACGCGCCCATCTTTGCCGCTGAATCCCTGCTCGCGGATGGCGGCGACGAATGGGACGGCGGCGACCCGGGCGCAGGCCCCGAGTCGCCGGACCTCTCCGCCGAGAAGCTCAAGGCGTACCTCGAGCGTCTGCGGCCCGAGGACTTCGGCAGATTCAATCCCTGAACGGGATCCGTCACCCATGCCCCTCCGATCGCTGATCGGCCGCTCGCTGGCGCGCGCCGCCTGCCTGGCGTTGCTCGCCGGATCCCTGCACGCCCAGACACCGGGCGCCGTGCCGCTGGGACAGCCTCGGTCGGTGAGCGGCCTCGTCCAGCATCCCGGCGCCGACAGCGTGCCGGTCCCGGTGGCGCACCAGCGCGTCGTCCTGCACCGCGTGGGGCAGGACGCCGCCGGACCGATCGACTCCACGTTCACCGACGCCAGGGGCGCCTACCGGTTCAACTACAAGACCTCGGGTTCGCCCGACGCCGTATACGTCGCGTCGGCGATCTACCATGGCATTGCCTATTTCACCGGGCCGCTCCAGGCGGTCACCGTCACCAGCCCGGACGCCGACATCATGGTGTTCGATACCACGAGCCATGGTATCACGCTCAAGGTGCTCGGGCGGCACATCGTGGTCGGCGCCCCCAGCGCCAAGGGGATGCGCGAGGTCGCCGAGGTGTTCGACCTCGGGAACGACGGCACGAAGACGCTCGTCGCCCGCGACACGCTCACGCCGCTGTGGACGGCGCAGTTGCCGGCCGCGGCCGTTTCGCCGGCCGTGAGTGGCGGCGACATCGCGCCCGGGGCCGTCGCGTTCAAGGGAACGGAGGTCCAGCTGTTCGCGCCGGTGAGCCCCGGTATGCGGCAGCTCGCCATCGGGTTCTCGCTTCCGGCCTCCGCGTTCCCGCTCTCCCTGCCAATGACCGGAGGAACGGGGGTGCTCGAGGTGATGCTCGAGGAGTCGTCGGCCACGCCGAACATGCCCGGACTGGCCCAGCGCCAGTCGGTCACCACCCAGGGGCGCACGTTCAAGCGGTACCTGGCGCAGGACGTGCCCGACGGCACGGTGCTCCGCATCGAGGCTGGCGCCGCCGGCGGTGGATCGCGCACCCGACTCTTCGCCGGTATCGCGTTCGCGATGGCGATTCTGATGGCGGTGGCGCTCACGTTCGCCATCCGGCGCCGCGCGCCCCGGGTGGCCGCCGACCCCACCCGGCCGGCGGTTCCCCCGGTCCTCGTCAACGCGAAGCCGTCCGAATCGCTGCTGTTCCAGTTGGCGCAGCTCGACGCGGCCTTCGCGCGGGACCCGGGCGCGACCAGGGAGCGTGCGGCGCAACACGAGGCCGAGCGAGCCGCCCTCAAGGACCGCATCGCGCGGGCGCTTGCCGAGGAGGAGCGGGCGCCGTAGATTCGCGGAAGACAACTGAAGCACGCGAGTGCGGGATACGGAAACCGGTGTAATGCCGGTGCGGCCCCGCCACTGTAACGGGCGATACGTCCACCCAGGATGCCACTGACGCGAGTCGGGAAGGCGGGTGCGGCGGCCCGGAGCCAGGAGACGACCGGCATTCGCGCCACGATCAACGGTTCTCGGGGGAGGACTCGTGGCGGTTCCGGTCGCGCGTTGCGCGAATCGACCGGGTCTGCGGACATCCTGCCTCGAACCAGGGATGTCCGTTTTGCGTTTCGCCCCATCGGTTACGTTGGCCCTGCTGCTCGTCGCCTGCGCCCCGCCGGCGCGTGATCGGTTCGCGCCACCAGGACGCGTGATCGACGTGGACGATTTCGGCGACACCCTGCGCGTTCCCGCGCGTCCACCGCAGCGCGTCGTGTCGCTCAATCCGACCACCACCGAGATCGTTTTCGCCGTGGGAGCCGGCGCACGCCTCGTCGGGCGCTCGCATTGGGACAGTTGGCCCGATTCCGCGCGGCGCGTGCCAGACCTCGGGCCCGCGGTGCGACCGAACGTCGAGACCGCACTCGCCGCGCATCCCGATCTCGTGCTGCTCTACGCCAGCGCCGACGACGAGCCGGCCGCCACGCGGTTGCGCGCCGCCGGCATTCGGGTGGCGGCCCTGCGCATCGACCGCATCGAGGACTTCCGCCGCGCCACGCGCGACATCGGAGCCCTGCTCGGCGATTCGGCCCGCGCCGAGGCGGTGGTGGACTCGGTCGATGCGACACTGGCCCGTGTGCGAGCGGCGACGCGCGATCTGCCAAGGCCCAGCGTGTTCATGCCCACCTGGGAGAACCCCGTGATCGCGATCGGCGGCGGCAGCTTCATGAACGAACTCATCGACATTGCCGGTGGTCGCAACGTGTATGCCGACATCGCGGCGCCGTCGCCCACCGTGAGCCTCGAGGACGTCGTGAAGCGGGATCCGGACGTCGTGCTCGCGAGTCCCGAAACCCGTACCCGATTGCTGTCCGACCCCCGATGGCAGGCGCTACGCGCCGTTCGCACGGGCCGCGTGCTCGCGTTCGACACCACGGTGGTCGGCCGGCCGTCCGTCGTGCTGGGGCAGGCCGCGGTGTCCCTCGCCCGCCTGTTGCACCCCGGAGTAGTGCCGTGACCCGCCGGGCGGGGCGCTGGCTGGCGGCGGCGATCGTCCTGCTGGCGCTGTCGCTCCTCGCCGTGGGGCTGGGCAGCGTCCGCCTCTCGCCGAGCACGGTCGTCGATGCGCTGTTCGGTCGCGGCGACACGACCGCGGTGACCATCGTGCGCGTGCTGCGCCTGCCGCGCGTCGTGCTCGCCATCCTGCTGGGAGCGGGTCTCGGGATGAGCGGCGCCTCCCTGCAAGGTGTGATGCGGAACCCGCTCGCCGAGCCGTACCTGCTGGGCGTGTCGGGTGGCGCGGCGGTGGGTGCGGTGATCGCGGTCTCGCTCGGCGCGGCCGTCGGGCTGGTCCCGGTCGCGGCATTCGTCGGGGCCATCCTCGCCGTGACCGTGGCGTTCCTGGTTGCCCACGCGTCGCCGGGCCGCGGCGATGCCCGGGTCCTCCTCATGGCCGGCGTGATCGTCGGGGCGTTCGCCAACGCCGCCATCATGCTGTTGCTGGCCAACAGCGATCCCAGCACCATGCGCGGGGCGCTGTGGTGGATGATGGGTTCGGTGGGTGGCGCCACGTGGACCCAGGCGGCGTGGTTGGCAGGGTACGTGCTCGTGGGCGGCGGGTTGCTCGTCGCGTGGGCGCGCCAGATCGACATCCTGTCGCTGGGCGAGGATGCGGCGGCCGGACTGGGTCTCGAGGCCGATCGTGCGGCCCGCCGCGTGTACCTCGTCGCCTCGCTGGTGGCCGCGGCCACCGTCGCCGCCGCCGGTCTCGTGGGGTTCGTGGGGCTCGTCGTGCCGCACATTGCGCGGCGTCTGGGAGCGGGCGCGCATCGGGGGGTGATCCTCGGGAGCGCGCTCATCGGGGCGATCCTGGTCGTGGCATCCGATCTCATCGCGCGGACCGCGCTGCCGCCGGCGGAACTCCCCCTCGGCGCCGTCACGGCCGTCATCGGCGTGCCCTTCTTCCTGCTGCAGCTCCGGCGGCTCCGGTGATCGACTTCGACCGCGTGATCGTCCGCTATGCGGGAGCGCCCCAGGACGCCGTGCACGACGTGAGCTTCACGGCCCTGCGGGGCCGCATGACCGCCATCGTCGGGCCCAACGGCAGCGGCAAGAGCACTCTGGTGCGCGCGCTGTTGGGTCGCCAACCACTCGTCTCGGGACGCATCACGATCGACGGCGCCGATCTCCGCACGCTCTCGCGCACCGACGTGGCGCGCCGCGTAGCGGTGGTCACGCAACGCGAGGACCTGGCGTTCCCGACGCCCGTGCGCGACTACCTGGCGCTGGGGCGCTTCCCGCACCGCGGCGCGTGGCGTGGCACGATGGCCGCCGATCGGGAGGCGATGGCGCGCGCCGTGTCCCTGGCGGGGATCGCGTCGTTGCTCGACCGCACCGTGGACACCCTGTCGGGTGGGGAGTGGCAGCGCGTACGCATCGCGCGGGCGCTCGTGCAGGGCGGGGACGGCATGGTGCTCGACGAGCCGACCACGTATCTCGACGTCGCGCACGAAATGGAGGCGTTCGAACTGCTCGCGCAGCTGGCCCGCGACGGGATGGCCGTGCTGCTGGTGAGTCACCAGTTGAACCTGGTGGCCCGATTTGCCGATCAACTGGTGTTGCTGCACGGCGGGCGCGTGGCGGCATCCGGGACGCCGGATGACGTCATGCGGGGCGAAGTGCTCGAGCGCGTGTACGGGTGGCCACTCGTCGTGACGCGCGATCCCGCCGTGGGCGCACCGGCGCTCGTCCCGTTGCGCGCGCGTGCGCGCACCGCTCCGCCGTCCACCCTGCCACCCCGGAACCCATGACTCGATGCTCCCGCGCGCTCGCGCCGCTGGTCGTTGCGCTGGCCACCCCTGCGTCGCTCGCGGCGCAGACGCGCGACACGGCACACGTAGCCCCCGTCGTCACCACCGCCACGCGGATCCCGATCTCGCAGCAGGACGTGCCCGCGTCGGTGACCGTGATCTCCGGCGCCCAGCTCCGCGCGCTGGGGGTCGCCACCGTTGCCGACGCGCTCGCCGGTACGCCGAGCGCCATGGTCACGCAGAGCGGGTCGGCGGGCGGCGTCACCTCGCTCTTCCTGCGCGGCGGGGAGAGCAAGTACGTGAAGGTACTGGTGGACGGCGTGCCCGTGAACGATCCCGGCGGCGCGCTCGATCTCTCCACGCTCACCACCGACAACGTGGACCACATCGAGATCCTGCGCGGTCCGGCGAGCGTGCTGTACGGAGCCGATGCGGTGACCGGCGTCATCTCCATCGTGACGCGCGGGGGGGGCACGCGGTCGCGGCTGAGCGTCGAAGCACGGGGCGGCACCTACCACAGCGGCGACGCCTCCGCCGCGCTGCGCGGCGGACTGGCACGCCCTGATGGCACGAGCGCCGACTATTCGCTCTCGGTGGCCCGCCACCAGACGGACGGCATCTACGCGTTCAACAACCGGTTCGCCGAGAGCGTCGTCAGCGGCCGGGCCGACTTCGTACCCGATGCCCGGGACACGTTCGCGCTCACCGTCCGGTACACGGACTCGCGCTATCACTACCCGACCAACAGCGCCGGCGACGTGGTGGACCACAACGCGTTCAACGCCGCGCGACCGAGTAGTGCTCGGTGCCCGCTACGGGCGCGTGTTGTCGCACGTGGCGTCGGTCCACGTGCTGCTGTCGTCGGATGAGACCACCGGCGGTACGACCGACCAACCCGATACGACCGGCGGCGACCGGTACCTGTCGCTCGACAACGTGCGCCGCCACGGGGTGGACGCGCGTCTCGACCTGCGCGATCCGGCGGGTCGCGGGGTGATCACCGTCGGTGCGGCGCTCTCCGCCGCCGACCAGAACTCGCAGGCGCAGGGGCTGGCGAGCGGGTACGCCTATACGTCCACGTTCGGCGCGTCGCGCCGGAATCAGGCCGCGTACGTGCAGGCCCTCTGGACCGGGGTGCCGCGGTTCACCGCCGTCGCCGGCGCGCGCCTCGACGACAATCAGGCCTTCGGGGCGTTCGGGACCTACCGGGGGGGCGTGAACTACGTGACCCGGGCGGGTACCCGGTTGCGGGCGAGCGTCGGGACGGCGTTCCGCGCCCCCACCTTCTACGAGAACTTCTCCACGGGATACGTCACGGGGAATCCGGACCTTCGGCCGGAGCATGCGTTGAGTTGGGAGGCGGGCGCGGAGCAGTCCCTGCTCGGTGGGCGCGCCACCCTCGGCGTGACGCTGTTCTCGCAGACGTTCCGTGACATGATCGACTACACCGGCGGCACCACCGCGTGCGGCTACAGCTACTGCAACGTGGCTCGGGCGCGCGCCGCCGGAATCGAATACGAGGCCACCGCGGCGCCGACGCGGTTTCTCTCCGCGAGCCTCGGACTCACCCATCTGGACACGCGCGTCCTCACCAGCGGATTCGACACCACCGGCAACGGGCTGTACCACCTGGGCCAGCAGCTGATTCGCCGTCCGGCCACGAGTTGGAATGCCGCGCTGGCCGCCACGTCGCGCTCCCACGGTGGGGTCGACCTGCGGCTTACCTACGTCGGCCGTCGGGCGGACCGGGACTTCCGAGCGTACCCGGCCGTGCCCGTCACGATGCCCGGCTACCTCCGCGTCGACGCCGGTGGCACGTACCCGATCACCACGGACCCGTCCGGCCGCGGGACGGTGCTCACCCTGCGGGTCCAGAACGCCACCGGCATCCGCTACCAGTCCGTCTTCAACTTCCTGGCCCCCGGACGAACCGTGCTCGTCGGATTTCGGGCCACCATGTAACGGCGGGCGGGGGACATGCCGGATTATCTTACCGGCATGCCCCTGCTGGTGAGCGA